>NZ_MLFR01000008.1 GCF_002095475.1 Pantoea rwandensis | reverse complement strand
CTCCCGCCACCATCTGAATTAACACCTCGCCTGAATCTTCAAGAGCTTTATATCCCTGGCGGGATTCCCGAGCGGCCAAAGGGAGCAGACTGTAAATCTGCCGTCATCGACTTCGAAGGTTCGAATCCTTCTCCCGCCACCATCCTCTATTTCTCTCAGTTTTCATCGATTTAACTCATTCCCTGTATTTCGCTTTCAGCTTTCCCTTTTGATTCAATCGCTCATTACACCGATTCAAACCATGACTTTTTCTATAAAACTCGTTACCATCCCGCCATACTTTTGCGGATATAAATGGCAGCGAAATGAAATTTGTCTCTTTCAACATCAATGGCTTACGCGCGCGTCCTCATCAACTCGAAGCGCTGGTTGAACAGCATCAGCCAGATGTCATCGGCTTGCAGGAAACCAAAGTTCATGACGACATGTTCCCGCTCGAAGACGTCAGTAAATTGGGCTATCACGTCTTTTATCATGGTCAGAAAGGCCATTACGGTGTCGCGCTGCTGACCAAAGCACAACCTGTTTCAGTACACCGCGGTTTTCCCGGTGATGATGAGGATTCTCAGCGTCGCTTGATCATGGCTGAAATCCCCAGCCCAATTGGCGATATCACCGTGATTAACGGCTATTTCCCACAAGGTGAAAGCCGCGACCATCCCACCAAGTTCCCAGCAAAAGAGAAGTTCTATCGTGATCTTCAGGATTATCTGGAGCAGCAATTAGCGGTGGATAAGCCCGTGTTAATCATGGGCGACATGAACATCAGCAGCACCGATCTCGATATTGGCATTGGTGAAGACAACCGTAAGCGTTGGTTGAGGACCGGTAAATGTTCATTCTTACCTGAAGAGCGTGAGTGGATGGACCGCTTGATGCACTGGGGCCTGGTTGATACCTGGCGTGCAAAGTACCCAGAGACAGCCGATCGCTTCTCCTGGTTTGACTATCGTTCTAAAGGTTTTGATGATAATCGCGGTCTGCGTATCGACTTGCTGCTCGCCAGCCAACCGCTGGCATCTCGCTGCATTGAGAGCGGTATCGATTATGACATCCGCAGTATGGAGAAACCGTCAGATCATGCGCCAGTCTGGTCGACGTTCTCGCTGGATAAGTAAGCGTTGATGCAGCGTATGGCGTCGAAACGCCATACGCTGTTACTTGATGATTTTCCAGATGAGTGGATTGGTTCCCATCACCTTCTCATCGCGTCCGCACTGCAGCAGCACGCCCTCCGCTTTGACTACCGCACCCTCTGAATAGCTGCGATTTTCGTAGGTACAGCACTGTAGGCAGTTATTTTGCTGATTATTCTGCCCTTGCGTCCACACCTCTCGCGGCATATCCACCACGACATCGGTATTACCCAAGTGGCTGGTTTCCGGCTGGCGATTAGCCTGTGCGCTGTTACTGCACACCAACACTATGCCAAGCGCGATTAGGACATAACGCATCACTCTGTCTCCTTGGTTTTACGCCGGGTCGATTTCGATTTCGGCTTCGCTTTACGTTGTGTAGCCGGTGCGGCGATACCTCTGAATGACTGTAATGAGGGCCGCTGGCGCGCTTCGCCAATCAACCCTATCAATGTGCTTACCAGTGGCTGCATAAACTCATCGTAGCGACAGGATTTTTCACTGATGCGCGTTAACGTTGATTCCCACTGCGCCGTCATATCAGGCCGTGCCGCCATTTCAGGAAGCGCGTGAATGAGCGCCCTTCCCGCATCTGTAGAATGAATATAGCGGCCTTTTTTCACCAGGAAGGTCCGGCGGAACAATAATTCGATAATGCCCGCACGCGTCGCTTCCGTTCCTAAACCATCGGTCGCACGCAGCACTTTCTTTAATTCTTTATCCTGAACAAAACGCGCAATACCCGTCATCGCAGAGAGTAATGTGGCATCCGTAAACGGTCGCGGCGGTTGGGTCTGCTTGGCTAACACTTCACCCCGCTCGCAAAACAGTTCATCACCTTTTTTCACCACCGGCAGTGGCGTACCATCATTTTCTTCATCGCGCTCTTTGCTACCGAGTAAGGCGCGCCACCCGGCTTCAGCCAGAAAACGCGCTTTGGCAATGAACTTGCCGCCACCGATCTCGAGATCGATCACACACTTACGGAACACCGCATCCGGACAAAACTGCATCAGATACTGACGCGCAACCAGGCCATAAATATTGGCCTCGTTTTCCGTCAGATTGACTTTGCTGGCACGTGCAGTGGGAATGATTGCATGGTGTGCATCGACTTTCTTGTCGTCCCAGCAGCGGTTTTTCTGATCGGGATTAAAGTCTACTGGCGGCGTCAGTTGGGGTTGATGTGCCTGAATCGCATTCAGCACCGCATGGCGCCCGGCAAAATGTTCATCCGGTAAATAGCGACTGTCAGAACGCGGATAAGTGATCAGCTTGTGGGTTTCATACAATCGCTGACAGCAATCCAGCACATTTTGCGCGCTCAGGCCAAAACGCTTCGCCGCTTCAATTTGCAAACTAGAGAGCGAAAATGGCAGCGGTGCAGTATCGGATTCACGCTTATCGTTGTAGCCGGTCACCAGAGCGGGTTTGCCGTTGATGCGCTCTAATACGTGGTCGGCCAACGGGCGATGCAGTAAACGCCCTTCGTCATCTTGCCAAGGCTCACAGGCATCACTGGGTACCCAAGAGGCAATAAAGCGCTCTTCCTGCGGCGTCACGATGTGCGCCTTCACTTCATAGTAATCTTTCGAAATGAAATTCTCGATCTCTTCATCCCGTCGCACCACCAGCCCCAGCACCGGGGTCTGCACACGCCCTACGGACAACACACCATCGTAACCGGCATTGCGCCCAAGCAGCGTCCAGGCACGTGTCATATTGATGCCGTAAAGCCAGTCAGCACGGGCACGCGCCAGAGCTGACACGCACAGCGGGATAAACTCGCGGTTTTCGCGCAAACGCCCGACAGCGCGTTCCACTGCGGCGGGGTTGAGATCGTTAATCAGACAGCGTTGAACCTTGTGCCGCTTCTCCGGCGCCAATTGTAGATAATCCAAGACTTCGTCGACCAGCAGCTGCCCTTCACGATCCGGGTCTCCAGCATGCACCACCTCGTGTGCCTGCTGCAGCAAGCCTTCAATCACCTTTAATTGTTTGGCGACCGAGGGCCTTGGCTGAAGGCGCCACTTTTCTGGAATGATCGGCAAGTCGGCAAGATTCCATCGCGCATAGCGGCTGTCATAACTATCAGGCTGAGCCTGTTCAAGCAGGTGCCCTACGCACCAGGTCACCATCTGGTCATTGCCACAGGCAATAAAGCCATCGCCGCGACGATGCGGCTTAGGTAAGACATCAGCAATGGCACGGGCCAGGCTGGGTTTTTCAGCAATAAACAAACGCATGTGTGGCGTCGTTCCTTTAACGTCAGTTCACGACAGTAATCAGCGGGCGTCCAGATTCGGCAACAAAGAGTTCGCCGATCGCTGTCGCCTGCACACCTGCCAACGCCGCACAGCGCTGAAACGCCTCTACAGCGCTGGGTTGCACAGCAACAAGCAGCCCGCCTGAAGTTTGTGGATCGCACAGCAATGCACGCGTTGCCTCATCCATTGCGGAGATGTTCGCGCCATAGCTGGCAAAGTTGCGCTGGGTTCCGCCCGGTACGGCACCCGCAGCGATATAGTCATCGACTCCCGGCAACCTAGGGACATCGGCTACCCTGATCTCTGCACGTAAGCCAGAACCCTGACAGATCTCACTTAAATGGCCCAGCAAACCAAAACCGGTTACATCCGTCATCGCACTGACACCATCCAGTTTGGCAAACTCCGCACCTGCTTTATTCAGCTGGCACATGATGTCAGCCGCCAATGATTGGTGTTCAGGGCGAAGCAAACCTTTCTTCTCGGCGGTAGTAAGGATGCCAATGCCAAGCGGTTTCGTCAGGAATAACTGACACCCTGCCTGTGCTGCGCTGTTCTTTTTCACGCGTGCAACATCGACGATACCGGTCACCGCGAGCCCGAAAATCGGTTCAGGTGCATCTATCGAGTGTCCACCCGCCAGCGCAATGCCCGCCGCCTGGCACGCCGCTCGGCCACCCTCAATCACCTGCTGTGCCACATCGGGGCTGAGTACGTTTACAGGCCAGCCAAGAATCGCGATCGCCATAATGGGTTTGCCGCCCATGGCATAAATATCACTAATGGCATTGGTGGCGGCGATACGGCCAAAGGTATGAGGGTCATCGACGATGGGCATAAAGAAGTCCGTGGTGCTGACCACCGCAGTGCCGTTGCCCAAATCGTATACCGCGGCATCATCGCGCGTTTCATTGCCCACCAGTAGCTTTGGATCGTGGAATGGCGTTAGTTCGCTGCGAAGAATGGTTTCCAGTACCTGTGGAGAAATTTTGCAGCCGCAGCCAGCTCCATGGCTGTATTGCGTCAGGCGAAGCGGTTCACTCATGGCGGGTTCCTTATGCGCTGTACAGAAGGCGATATGTTAGCCTGGCTGCCAGCCGCTGGTAAGTGTTGCGCGATCTAACCACGATCTTTCGCACACGTGGTGTGCAATATCTGCAACAGCGCTCACCTTGCCGCAGAAACCCGCCGCTGTCTGTCAGAAATAACTGACAAACTGTGCGGTATCCGGCGCCACCACGGTGGTGTTCGCTTTTAGCTGAGGCGTACCGAGATAGAGGAAGCCACAATTGCATCCTGGTCGCGGCAACCAAAGGCTTCACGCACTGCCGGATTATCGGTCCAGGGGCCGCTGCGCCAAATACCGTTGAAGCCCTGCGCCACTGCCGCCATTTGCATCGCCATCACGGCACAACCCGCTGAGACTAACTGCTCCCAATGCGGCACTTTGGCATTTTCTTCGCAGTGAGCAACGATCGTAATGATCATCGGTGCACGGAACGGTGCAGATGCGGCTTTCTCAATCGCCTTATCATCCTGATGACTGTCTCGCGCCGCTTGCTCTAACAATTTCGCGAAGCGCTCACGACCGTCATTTTCCACAATAATGAAGCGCCAAGGCTGCATCGTGCCATGATCCGGCGCGCGTAATCCCGCATGCAAAATGTTCTGCAATGCTCCCCCTGCTGGTGCTGGCTCTGCTAAACGTGATGCTGAACGGCGGTTAACTAATAAATCCAATGCATCCATCATTATTCTCCCGTGAATAAAAAGCGTCGGCTAATCCTGGCACAGCGAGATCTTTTGTAACAGTCTGGCGCGATTTCCTGCTGACATTTCGCACGCTGCTCATTAGGATGAACCCGACATCGGGGCAGACCGCGTGGCGACTGCCCTGTTACGTGAATATGGAGAGTTTATGCGCACATTGTGGCGAATTATTGCTGGCCTGTTCCGCTGGAGCTGGCGGGTATTAAATTTCATTCGAGAATTTATTCTTAATTTATTTCTCATCGTGCTGATTCTGGCGGGTGTTGGCATCTGGTTGCAGCTTTCCAGTGCCAGTAGCAGTGAACCGGTGCAGCAAGGTGCGCTGAAAGTGGATCTGAGCGGTGTCTTAGTTGATAAGCCATCTGTCAGTAACCGTCTGAGCCGCATCGGTCGGCAGCTTTTGGGTGCCAGCAACGACCGCTTGCAGGAAAACTCTCTGTTCGATGTCGTGGATGCCATTCGTCAGGCAAAAACTGATAAGAACATCACGGGTATCGTTTTGGATCTGCGCGACTTCGCCGGTGGCGATCAACCTTCGTTGCAATATGTCGGTAAAGCACTGCGTGAATTCCGCGATGCCGGCAAACCGATTTATGCGGTCGGTGATAGCTACAGCCAGGCGCAGTACTACATCGCCAGCTATGCGACCAAGATCTATTTGTCACCGCAAGGTACGGTAGACCTGCACGGTTTCGCGACCAATGGGCTTTACTACAAATCCCTGCTGGATAAGTTAAAAGTCAGCTCACATGTATTCCGTGTTGGCACCTACAAATCGGCGGTTGAACCTTTCCTGCGTGATGATATGTCGCCAGACGCGCGTGACGCCGATGGTCGCTGGATTGGTCAACTGTGGCAGAACTACCTCAACACCGTGTCCGCTAATCGTCAGATTACGCCGGATCAGCTGTTCCCTGGCGCAGCTGGCATCATTAGCGGCCTGCAAGCTGTAGACGGTGATACCGCGAAATATGCGCTGAATAACAAGCTGGTTGATGTTTTGGATAGCCGAGCAGCCGCAGACCAGGAGCTGGTAAAAACCTTCGGCTGGGATAAAGCGAATAACGATTATCGTAACGTCAGCATTTATGATTACAGCGTAAAACAGCCACCGCAGGGTGATGATGGCAATATTGCGGTGATCTTTGCCAGCGGTGCCATTATGGATGGAGAAGAGACAGCAGGAAATGTAGGTGGCGATACTACTGCCTCGCAGATTCGTGATGCCCGCCTTGATCCGAAAATCAAAGCCATTGTCCTGCGCGTTAACAGCCCTGGCGGCAGCGTCACTGCTTCAGAGGCGATCCGCGAAGAGTTAGCAGCAGCACACGACGCTGGCAAGCCTGTGGTGGTGTCGATGGGCGGTATGGCGGCATCCGGTGGTTATTGGATTTCAACACCGGCTGATTATATTGTCGCGGCGCCGAGTACGCTGACCGGCTCGATCGGTATTTTTGGCGTGATCAACACGGTTGAAAACAGCCTGAGCAGCATCGGCGTGCATACAGACGGTGTTGCCACTTCACCACTGGCAGACGTGGCGACCACCAAAGCGCTGCCAACAGAAGTTCAGCAGTTAATGCAGTTGACCATCGAGAATGGTTACCGCAACTTTGTTGGCCTGGTAGCGAAATCACGTCATAAAACGCCAGAGCAAATCAACGCCATTGCACAAGGCCATGTTTGGACCGGCAGCGATGCCAAAGCCAATGGCTTGGTGGACGCTCTGGGTGACTTCGACGACGCCGTGGCAAAAGCCGCTGAATTGGCGAAAGTGACCAAACCGCAATTGAGCTGGTATCAGGATGATCCGGGTATGCTTGACCTGTTGTTGAGTCAGATGAACGCATCAGCCCAAGCGATGCTGCCTGCAGCACTGAAAGTGTGGCTTCCCGCACCGATGCTGGATGTGATGAGTGCGGTGAAAAATCAGCCAGGCCTGATGAATAATCTTAACGATCCGCAAAATCGTTACGCATTCTGCCTTAACTGCGGCAACGTACGTTAATCTTTACAGCCCGGCCGCTGGTCGGGCTGCTTTTCGCTGTTAATCCCCTTATACTGCGCGTTTTACGGCAAGTCTGAGTTCTTCCATGCAAAAGAAAAATATCTATGTAGCCTACACGGGCGGTACCATCGGTATGCAGCGCTCTGCGCAGGGCTACATTCCGGTTTCCGGCCATCTACAGCAACAGCTGGCCAAGATGCCAGAATTCCATCGGCCAGAGATGCCAAGCTTTACCATCCACGAATATCAGCCGTTGATGGACTCATCAGACATGACGCCGCGTGACTGGCAATCGATTGCTGACGACATCAAGCAAAATTACGATCAGTACGATGGCTTTGTGATCCTGCACGGCACCGACACCATGGCGTTTACCGCTTCTGCGCTGTCATTCATGTTAGAGAACCTGGCTAAGCCGGTTATCGTTACCGGTTCGCAGATCCCACTGGCTGAGCTGCGCTCCGATGGTCAGCAAAATTTGTTGAACTCACTATATGTGGCAGCGAACTACCCTATTAGTGAAGTTGCCCTGTTCTTCAACAACACGCTGTTTCGCGGTAACCGCACCACCAAAGCTCACGCTGATGGTTTTAATGCCTTCGCTTCGCCTAACCTCGCGCCGCTGCTCGAAGCGGGTATACACATTCGTAAGCTAAATACGCCGCCTGCACCGCAGGGCAAAGGCGAGTTCATTGTGCATCCCATTACCCCGCAGCCGATCGGTGTGGTCACCATCTATCCTGGTATTTCTGCAGATGTGGTACGTAACTTCCTGCGTCAACCCGTGAAGGCACTGATTTTGCGCTCCTATGGCGTGGGAAATGCACCGCAAAATACCGAGTTCCTTGATGAGTTACATCAGGCCAGCGAACGCGGCATCGTGGTGGTCAATTTAACGCAGTGCATGTCTGGCAAAGTCAACATGGGCGGTTATGCCACGGGTAATGCTTTGGAACATGCCGGTGTGATCAGTGGCTTTGATCTCACTGTTGAGGCAACCTTAACAAAACTGCACTTTTTGTTGAGTCAAAACCTCACCACTGCGGAAATTCGTGCCAAAATGCAACAGAATTTACGCGGCGAACTGACAGACGACTGATACGGAGCGAGAAGTAATGAAGCGGGCATTGATAATCATCGATATTCAAAACGATTTTTGCCCCGGCGGCCCAATGGCGGTGAGAGAAGGTGACCAGATCGTACCTGTTGCTAACCGTTACGCACGCGAGTTCCGCGATCGGGGTGAATGTGTAGTGGCATTACAAGATTGGCACCCAGCCAACCACGGCAGTTTTGCTTCTGTTTCGGGTGAGCCGGTCTACACTCTGGGCGAATTGAACGGTCTGGCGCAGATCTGGTGGCCGGATCACGGTGTCGAGGACTCCGTCGGCGCAGATTTCCACCCAGGACTGGACCGCAGCTTAATTGACGCCGTTTTCCATAAAGGTGGCGACGCCGATGTGGACAGCTACAGCGCATTCTTCGACAACGGTCATCGCCGTAAGACGGAGTTGGACAGTTGGCTGCGCGAGCGTGGTATTAGTGATTTGGTGATGCTGGGTATCGCGACCGATTACTGTGTCAAATACAGTGTGCTGGATGCGCTTGAATTGGGCTATAACGTTGAAGTCGTCAAAGAGGGTTGCCGCGGGGTTAACCTGAATCCTGATGACAGCGAAATTGCCATCGCGCAGATGGAAGCGCAAGGTGCGGTAATAATCTGAAAATGAGGGCTGGTGAATACCAGCCCTTTTACCTGTTAATGCAGGTTAATGCGTGTCACTTCGGGCTCAATGCCAAACTCTTCTTTCAGCTGCTTTTTCGACTTCATCACCATTTCACCACCCTTCCCGATGGTCATATGTTGCGGGTCGTCGTTGTGGCGGGCCTGCCAGAGCATCACCAATTGCAGGCAGTTGTCGCGCTGTTCTTGCGTCAACGCCACGCCATCAGGCCATTTGCCGATTTCCACCGCGGTCGCCAGGCGCTCATACACTTCCGGCGTCATTGCCGCCAACATCGCTTCCAGTTCTTGTTTCATGCTCAGCCCTCTTGCTGATTACCCTGCTCATCGCTAAAGCTGAGCGATGCGGAGTTAACGCAGTAGCGTTCACCGCCGGGCTGTGGGCCGTCAGGGAAGACGTGGCCAAGGTGCGCATCACAGTTACCACAACGAATTTCAACGCGGTGCATACCGTGTGAATCATCTTCCAGATAACGGATAGCCTCATCACTGTATGGCTGGTAGAAGCTTGGCCAGCCGCAGCCTGAATCATATTTAGTGTCGGAGAGAAACAGGGGGGAGTTGCACACTAAGCAGTGATAAATGCCTTCTTGCTTGTTATGCAACAGCGCGCCACTGAAAGGAGGTTCCGTGCCGCGATGCTGTGTGACATAACGCTGCATCTCAGAGAGCTGCGCGATTTTTTCCTCGGGCGAGGTGTCTTTAGCCATTTTGAGTTCCGAAGTGTCATTCTGTAAAAATCGACTAGTATTCTAACAAACGAACAACATCTTCATGGTCTTTTTTCGTGCGAACCCGTTCGTCACGACTGCCACAGCGCAAAATTGTGACGTCGATCACCCTTTGCAAAAGTCATCCCTTTTCGGTCGGTATTCGGCGTAACATAGGCGCGCAGTAAGGGTGCTGCGTAAGCGATTGCGCAACCAATTATTCCTGGCGTTGGAATTGACCTGTCGCAACAATTGACACGATTCCGCTTGACGCCTGGTAAGGTTTTTGTAATTTTACAGCCAACCTTTTATTCACTAACAAATAGCTGGTGGAATATATGACTATCAAAGTAGGTATCAACGGTTTTGGCCGTATCGGTCGCATCGTTTTCCGTGCTGCACAGCAGCGTTCAGACATCGAAATCGTTGCAATCAACGACCTGCTCGACGCGGATTACATGGCTTATATGCTGAAGTATGACTCTACACACGGTCGTTTCGACGGCACTGTAGAAGTTAAAGACGGCGCGCTGATTGTTAACGGCAAAAAAATCCGTGTTACCGCTGAGAAAGACCCGGCTAACCTGAAATGGGATGAAGTGGGCGTTGACGTTGTTGCTGAAGCAACCGGTATCTTCCTGACCGACGAAACCGCGCGTAAACACATTCAGGCAGGTGCGAAGAAAGTTGTTCTGACCGGTCCATCTAAAGATGCCACCCCAATGTTTGTTCGTGGTGCAAACTTCGACAAATACGAAGGTCAGGATATCGTTTCTAACGCATCTTGCACCACCAACTGTCTGGCTCCACTGGCTAAAGTTATCAACGACAACTTCGGTATCGTTGAAGGCCTGATGACCACCGTTCACGCAACAACTGCAACCCAGAAAACCGTTGATGGCCCGTCTCACAAAGACTGGCGCGGCGGCCGTGGCGCAGCGCAGAACATCATTCCTTCTTCTACCGGTGCGGCAAAAGCAGTGGGCGTGGTTCTGCCAGAGCTGAACGGTAAACTGACTGGTATGGCGTTCCGCGTTCCTACCCCGAACGTTTCAGTTGTTGACCTGACTGTTCGTCTGGAAAAACCAGCAACTTACAAAGAAATTTGTGCTGTCATCAAAGCCGAATCTGAAGGCAAGATGAAAGGTGTTCTGGGTTACATCGAAGACGACGTAGTTTCTACCGACTTCAACGGCGAAACTCTGACTTCAGTATTCGATGCTAAAGCAGGTATCGCACTGAACGACAACTTCGTGAAACTGGTTTCATGGTACGACAACGAAACCGGTTACTCACACAAAGTTCTGGATCTGATTGCACTGGTTGCTTCTAAGTAAGTAACTGGCTAAACAGACAAGGGGTGACTTCGGTCGCCCCTTTTTTTCATTTGGAAGAAGAAGGTCTGACGATGCAAGATACGCTCTATAGTTTGCCGGTGATCAATCAGATCACCCCTTACCTTTCACAGCGCCAGATGGGCGATCTGCCAATTGTGGTGATCAGCCACCCTAAGGTGCGTGCGGCAATTGCTTTGCAAGGCGCGCATTTGCTGGCATGGCAACCTAGCGGCCAGCAGCCCGTGATATGGCTCAGTGAAAAGACGCCGTTTGCTGCCGGTAAAGCTATTCGTGGAGGCGTGCCCATTTGCTGGCCGTGGTTTGGTCCCGCCGGTGAGCCGGCTCATGGTTTTGCCCGCAATCAGCCATGGACACTCACCGCCCATGATGAAAACGAAGACGCTGTGATGCTCACCTTCACCCTTGAAAGCAATGCGCAGACAAAAAAACTGTGGCCACATGATTTCACCCTGCTCGCCCGTTTCCGCATTGCCGAACATTGTGAAATCGAGCTTGAAGCTTGGGGCGATTATGAGGCCACCGCGGCGTTACACACTTACTTCCACATTGCAGATATCGCACAGGTTGAAGTCAGCGGTTTAGGGAACAGCTTCATCGATAAGGTGAATGCGAATGCGACGGGCAGCTCATCTGATGGTAAGCAAACCTATCCTGACCGAGTGGACCGTATTCACACCGCAGCAGAAGATTGCAGTGTTATCCACGACAAAGGCGGCAAACGCCAGATTGAAGTTTATCATCACTATCAAAGTGACGTTGTCACTTGGAATCCCGGCCCGGAGCTGTCATGCAGCATGGCGGATATGCCGAATGAAGGCTATAAAACCATGGTTTGCGTAGAAACGGCACGTATCAATACACCGATGAAAAGCGCGGGTGAATCACCTGCCCGCTTGGGCACCACGTTGCGCGTACGCAATAAATAAGTTCATCGGCGCACCCGCGCCGCTGCAATAGTTTTCATATCGCCTCCAGTTGCGCCATGGCGGGGCGTAATAATGGTGCAATGTAAAAAAAAAAACGCCTCGTTGCGAGGCGTTTTTTCAAATCATTAGAAGCTATAGCTGACCCCGGTCCAGACAGTGAACTGGCCGCTTTTATCTACCATTGGGCTGTCTTTGATCTCAGTATCAAATCGAGTGTAGCGGCCTGACAGACTGGCGTTCCAGCTATCACTGATCTGATAGCTGGCATTCATTTCAACATAAGGAGACCAGCTGTCATCCGGCTGATACTGCGCGATGCCGGTTCTGGCACTCTCATGCGATGAAACACCGTAGTAATAGCGGTTCTGATTGGCGCTGTTCCACATCGCACCGATGCCCGGTGTCAGGCTGAATGCGCCAAAATCGAAACGATACAAATAGGTGAGATCCCAGATGATGCCGTTGCTGTTATTTAGCACATCCCCAAGTAGCGCGGTGCGGACAATGCCCCAATCTGCAACGTGACGATAGCTCGCACCTGCCATCAACGTCATACGTCGCTTATCCAGCGCCTTCATATCACCGAGATCGTTGTCCTTAGGATCGTACTGCTGCGGCGAACCCAGCACCGTCAACGACAGCTGATTTTGCGGATCTTTCCACAGATAGTAGCCGCCCTGCAGACTGCGGAACCAGAAATTCTCACCTTCATAGTTAATGACAGGAATCGGCAGATAGCGGTCCTGGCCACCGCGATACGGCGACTGGGCATAAATAACCGAAGCCCCAAGAGATAAGGGTTCTGCATGAGTGCTGAACGCCGCAAAATAACAAGGAACAATCAGAGCAACAGCTTTAAGTTTGAAATGGTTCACAATTTATTCAGTCCATAAATATAACAATCACACGCAGAGTCTAACTAAATTTTGCCTTTGCGTTAACGTTAAATCAGGGATGTTTATCAGCCCAACGGAATTGTCTCAGGTGTTTCCTCGCACAGCCAGCAATGGCGGATTGCCTTAGCGCTTATGAGACTTTGTTATTGATATATCGCTAAATAAGGAGAAATGTGGCTGCAGGTTTTCTGAATGCCTTCTACAGTTAAAAGTAAGACGAGACTTTTTGTACGAGCAGAGTAACCATAAGAATTGTGTATCCCGATAAAAAAACGTCAGGTTGGCATAAGGGTTGCTGTACTCAATAAAGAATATCTTCCGGGAGCTGCAAACGTATCTAATTTCGCTCCTTTACCTGTGCTAAAAACGAAAGGACGGGCATCGCTATGAATATATTCGATCACTATCGTCAGCGTTATGAAGCTGCCAAGGATGAAGAGTTCTCATTGCAGGAATTCCTCGCTATCTGTAAGCAGGATCGCAGTGCATACGCCAACGCTGCAGAGCGACTATTGATGGCTATCGGTGAGCCGGTGATGGTTGACACGGCGCAGGAGCCACGCCTTTCCAGAATCTTCTCGAATCGCGTCATGGGACGCTACCCCGCTTTCGAAGAGTTTTACGGTATGGAGGAAGCGATTGAACAGATCGTCTCTTACCTAAAACATGCTGCGCAAGGCTTGGAAGAGAAGAAACAAATTCTCTATTTATTGGGGCCGGTCGGTGGCGGTAAGTCTTCCCTTGCCGAACGTCTAAAAGCTCTGATGCAGCGCGTACCTATTTACGTGCTCAGTGCCGATGGCGAACGTAGCCCGGTGAACGACCATCCTCTTTGCCTGTTCAACCCACAGGAAGACGCCAATATTTTGGAAAAAGAGTATGGCGTACCGCGTCGTTACTTGGGCACCATCATGTCGCCGTGGGCCGCCAAACGCCTGCACGATTTTGGCGGCGATATTACTCGCTTCAAAGTGGTGAAGGTCTGGCCTTCCATCCTCGAACAGGTTGCAATTGCCAAGACTGAACCGGGTGATGAGAACAACCAGGATATCTCTGCGTTGGTGGGTAAAGTGGATATCCGTAAACTGGAAAACCATGCTCAGAACGATCCTGACGCTTACGGCTACTCTGGTGCACTGTGCCGCGCCAACCAAGGCATCATGGAATTCGTTGAGATGTTCAAAGCACCCATCAAGGTGCTGCATCCTCTGTTGACCGCTACGCAGGAAGGTAACTATAACGGGACTGAGGGGATTTCCGCCCTACCGTTTAACGGCATCATCCTTGCGCACTCGAATGAATCAGAGTGGGTGACATTCCGTAACAACAAGAACAACGAAGCCTTCCTTGACCGCGTTTACATTGTCAAAGTGCCTTACTGCTTGCGCGTGTCCGAGGAGATCAAGATTTACGACAAACTGTTGAATCACAGTGAGTTGACCACTGCACCATGCGCCCCAGGCACGCTGGAAACCTTGGCTCGCTTCTCGATCTTGTCACGTTTGAAAGATCCGGAAAACTCCAGCATTTACTCCAAAATGCGCGTGTATGACGGTGAAAGCCTGAAAGACACTGACCCTAAAGCCAAATCCTGGCAGGAGTATCACGATTACGCTGGGGTGGATGAGGGCATGAATGGCCTTTCAACCCGTTTTGCCTTTAAGATCCTGTCGCGCGTGTTCAACTTTGACCATGCCGAAGTGGCGGCCAACCCAGTGCACCTCTTCTACGTACTGGAGCAACAAATTGAACGCGAACAGTTCCCACAAGATCTGGCTGAAAAATATCTTGAGCATCTGAAGGGTTATCTGATTCCGAAGTATGCCGAGTTTATTGGCAAAGAGATTCAGACGGCTTATCTGGAATCCTACTCTGAATATGGTCAGAACATCTTTGACCGCTATGTGACCTATGCTGACTTCTGGATTCAGGATCAGGAGTATCGCGATCCCGACACCGGCCAGCTGTTTGACCGCGAATCACTGAACGCCGAGCTGGAAAAAATCGAGAAACCTGCCGGGATCAGTAACCCGAAAGATTTCCGTAACGAGATCGTCAACTTTGTGCTGCGTACCCGTGCACAGAATAGTGGGCGCAATCCGAACTGGACCAGCTACGAAAAACTGCGCACGGTTATCGAGAAGAAAATGTTCTCCAATACCGAAGAGTTGCTGCCGGTGATTTCGTTTAACACCAAGACCTCAACGGACGAACAGAAAAAACACGATGATTTTGTCGATCGCATGATGGAGAAAGGCTATACCCGCAAGCAGGTACGTCTGCTGTGCGAATGGTATTTGCGCGTGCGTAAATCGTCATAATCGTTACCTGTAAGCTACGCGGCGCTGCGGCGCCGCAACAGGAGGCCGGCATTTTCCGGCCTGGCTTGCACTGTAGTTTGGGGGAGTTTTATGGCCTATTTCATCGATCGGCGTCTGAACGGTAAAAACAAAAGTGCGGTCAACCGACAGCGCTTCTTGCGCCGTTACAAGTCGCAAATCAAGCAGTCGATCTCCGAGGCCATCAACAAGCGTTCGGTCACCGACGTGGAGAGCGGCGAATCGGTCTCGATTCCCATTGATGACATTAATGAACCGAGTTTCCATCAGGGACGCGGCGGCAGTCGACATCGTGTTCATCCTGGAAACGACCATTTTGTGCAGAACGATCGCATTGAACGCCCTCAAGGTGGCGGCGGCGGCGGTGGCAGCGGCCAAGGCAACGCTAGCCAGGATGGTGAGGGTCAGGACGAATTTTCATTCCAAATCTCGAAAGACGAATACCTTGATTTGTTGTTTGAAGATTTGGCATTGCCTAATTTGCGTAAAAATCAGCATCGGCAATTGAATGAATATAAAACGCACCGCGCGGGCTTCACCTCGAACGGGGTGCCGGCCAATATCAGTGTGGTGCGCTCGCTGCAAAACTCGCTGGCACGTCGTACTGCGATGACTGCAGGTAAGCGTCGTATGCTTCATGAGCTGGAAGCGACGCTGACTGAAGTCGAAAACAGCGAACCCGCGCAACTGCTGGAAGAGGAGCGCCTGCGTAAAGAGATCGCAGAATTGCGGGCACGTATTGAACGTGTGCCGTTTATCGATACTTTTGACCTGCGCTATAAAAACTTTGAGAAACGACCTGAGCCTTCTAGCCAGGCGGTCATGTTCTGCCTGATGGACGTATCCGGTTCAATGGACCAAGCCACCAAAGACATGGCTAAACGTTTTTATATTCTGCTCTATCTGTTCCTGAGCCGAACGTATAAAAATGTTGAGGTGGTTTACATTCGCCACCACACGCAAGCAAAAGAAGTTGATGAGCAGGAGTTCTTCTACTCGCAGGAAACCGGCGGCACCATTGTCTCCAGTGCCCTGAAGTTGATGGATGAGGTGGTAAAAGAGCGCTATGACCCGGCTCAATGGAATATTTACGCTGCACAAGCATCGGATGGCGACAACTGGGCTGACGATTCCCCACTGTGCCACGAGATCTTGGCGAAACATATTTTGCCGGTAGTACGTTACTACAGCTACATCGAAATCACGCGCCGGGCGCATCAGACGCTATGGCGTGAGTATGAGCATCTGCAGGCGATATTTGATAACTTCGCGATTCAGCACATCCGCGAGCCTGAAGACATCTACCCAGTATTTAGGGAACTTTTCCACAAACAGGTTGCTGATGCCTGACTATCAAGCCGGTCTATGACCGGCTTTTTCTTTTCCGCACCGCCTCTCATTTATCTAAATCACCCGCTGTTTTTTCACACTAATTTGGCCATCTATGGGATAGTGCTCCGTAGATTGAAAAAATGTGTAATTAACCGCTGACAAGCTATTGATAAGGCATTATCTTTTCATCTTGTCTGTGTGAATCCCCGCACTTCGTCAAATTCGTTCATTTCTGCAGGAGAACGCCGTTGAATGCCAGCATGATTTACAGTGTCTTTATAATTGGTTCCGTGCTGGTTGCAGCAAGTATTCTTTTGAGCTCCTTCTCGTCACGTCTGGGAATTCCTATCCTGGTCATCTTCCTGGCATTGGGCATGTTAGCGGGTGTTGATGGTATTGGTGGCATCGCCTTTGATAACTATCCCGTTGCCTATCTGGTTTCCAACCTTGCACTGGCCATCATTTTGCTGGATGGCGGGATGCGCACCAAAGCCAGCTCGTTCAAGGTTGCACTTGGGCCGGCTTTATCCTTAGCCACCGTAGGCGTAATGATCACGGCAGGTTTAACCGGTGTGGCCGCGGCTTGGCTGTTCAAGCTGGATTTAATGCAAGGTTTTCTGATTGGCGCGATCATTGGCTCTACCGATGCCGCAGCCGTGTTTTCACTCCTTGGCGATAAAGGCCTGAATGAACGTGTGAGCTCCACGCTGGAGATCGAATCCGGTAGCAACGACCCCATGGCAGTGTTTCTGACCATCACGTTGATCGACATGATTCAGCAGGGCCAGTCGGGCTTAAGCTGGATGTTTGTGGTGCACTTAGTTCAACAATTTGGCCTCGGCATCGTGTTAGGGCTGGGCGGCGGCTGGGCATTACAACAGCTGATTAACCGTATTAACCTGGCACAGGGTTTATATCCTCTGCTGGCGGTGAGCGGTGGCATCATTGTCTTTGCACTCACCACGGTGATGGAAGGCAGCGGTATTCTGGCGGTCTACCTGTGCGGCTTCTTGCTCGGCAACAGCCCGATTCGCAACCGTCACGGTATTTTGCAAACCTTCGACGGCATGGCATGGCTCAGCCAAATCGGCATGTTTATTGTGCTCGGCTTGCTGGTCACGCCTTCTGATTTGTGGCACATCGCGGTGCCTGCGATGATTTTGTCTCTGTGGCTGATTCTGGTGGCGCGGCCACTGTCTATTCTGGTCGGTCTGTTGCCGTTTAAAGGGTTTACCGGTCGCGAGCGCATTTTTATCAGCTGGGTAGGTTTACGCGGGGCGGTGCCGATTATCCTCGCCGTTTTCCCTATGATGGCCGGTCTGGAAAACTCCAAGCTCTATTTCAATATCGCGTTCTTCGTGGTGTTAGTCTCACTGATGTTGCAAGGCACGTCGCTGGGTTATGCCGCCAAACGTGCAAAAGTGGTGGTGCCACCCACCGCATCGCCGATCAGCCGCGTCGGCCTGGATATCCATCCGGAGAACCCATGGGAACAGTTCGTATATCAACTCGGTGCTGATAAATGGTGCGTGGGTGCTGCACTGCGAGACCTGCAAATGCCGCGCGAGACGCGTATCGCTGCCCTGTTCCGTGACAATGCGCTGATGCATCCGAATGGCAACACGCGGCTTAAAGAGGGCGATGTGCTGTGTGTGATTGGTCGCGAGCGTGATTTACCCGCACTTGGCAAAATGTTTAGCCAATCACCGCCCGTTGCACTCGACCAACGTTTCTTCGGCGACTTTATTCTTGATGCCGATGCGCGGTTGCGTGATGTCGCCCAAATTTACGGCCTGGAGCTGGATGAAGCGACTAACGATCAGCAGTCACTGGGCCAGCTGGTTATGGGTTTACTCGGCAGCACGCCAGTGGTGGGTGACCAGGTAGAGTGGAACCAACTGACCTGGACGGTAGCGGAAAAAGAAGACAACCAGATCGTCAAAATTGGGGTTCGTGTAATGGAAGACAAAGAGTAATCCGAGTCCTCAAACCACCAAAACTGCGTATCAACGACTATGATCACTATTACACCCAGCTCAAACGGGAGAGATGAATGGGACACGTAGTGAAGATTGGTCGTTACGAGATCATTGATGCAGAGTTGAATGCTGACAAACTCGAGACCGTCAGCATTCCCTGTAATACCAACCCCGGCCTGAGTTACCAACTCGACGGCTGGGATCATGAAACCAGTGTACCGGCGTGGATCGATGGAGAACCTGTGGATCTGCAAATCGGACATTATGATAAACAGCAAGACCGCTGGGTATTAAAAAAACCCGCCTGATATTTCCACACCGCCATCCGCTTCGTATGGCGGTAATTCCTAAAAGCAGGCTTAAAATGAAGCGCTATATCTCCTGATTTTTTACTTTTAACCTTAGAATTCAATTCGCTAGCTCATTATTTCTTTAAGCATTTATTTCCTTTTAGGACTATTTCCATATTAACTCCGTCAAATAACTCCTGCATACTCTTAAACGTTGCTGCAGCTTTTTGTGACGTTTATCACGTCTTAAACGGTCCTTCCCGTGCAGCGCTTATGGCAGCACTTATTTATATCTCACTGAATAATCATTTTTTTCTGCTTTTAGTGGATTACTCCTGAGCGCGTACTTGATTCTGGTCAGGCCATCTTTTACTTAAGAAAAGAGAGCAGGTTTTATGGCAAGTACATTGGTAATGAATGATGCAACCCGTTCATGGAGCGGATTGCGAAAAAATCTCATCGCAAAAGTCGCCCTTAGTTTCTCCGATCTCATTGCTCTTAATCTGGCGTTATTCTTATCTGCCGCAACCGTTCAGGGTATTTGGGGAGAACTGGACACTTTTATCCCGCCGCAGCAGATCGAATATCGTTTTATTGCGCAGCTTGGCCTTTCTGTACTTTGCACCGCTTGGTTTTGGGTGCGCATGCGTCATTACACTTACCGCAAGCCGTTTTGGTTTGAATTAAAAGAGATTGTTAAAACCTTGTTCGTGTTTTCCCTTTTGGATTTGGCGCTGATCGCGTTCTCCAAATGGGACTTCTCACGCATGGTCTGGGTATTTAGCTGGACTTACGCCCTGCTACTGCTGCCGCTGATGCGTGCCGTGGTGAAGCGTGCCATTAACCGTGCGGGTCAATGGCAGAAAGAGACCATTATCATTGGTTCTGGTAAGAACGCGATGGAAGCTTATGCTGCGCTCCAGAGTGAAGAAATTCTCGGATATAACGTGCAGGCGTTTATTTCACTGGATGACGAACATCAGCCGGAAAACGTGAATGGCGTCCCCGTGGTAACCTGGAAAGATATTAACTGGCAAACCATGGACCGCGACAATACGCAATTTATCGTGGCTACCGAATTTGAGCAGCAGGTTGTCCGTGACAAGTGGTTGAAGTTCCTGTCCAAGATGAAGTGTCGTTCGATTTCCGTGATCCCTACGCTGCGCGGTGTTCCCTTGTATGGCACAGATATGTCGTTCATCTTCAGCCATGAAGTGATGATTCTGCGGGTCAGTAACAATCTGGCAAAACGTTCTTCCCGCTTCCTCAAGCGTACCTTTGATATTGTTGTGGCATCCCTGCTGCTGCTGTTCCTTGCACCGGTGTTTGGCCTGCTGTGTGCCATGGTGAAACGCGACGGCGGCAATGCCATTTACGGCCACGAGCGCGTTGGACAGGATGGCGAGAAATTCAAGTGCCTGAAATTCCGCTCCATGGTAACTAACTCGCAGGAAGTGCTGCAAAAATTACTGGCTACCAGCGAAGAAGCTCGCGCCGAGTGGGACCGTGATTTCAAACTGAAGAACGATCCGCGCGTCACCAAAATTGGTAATTTCCTGCGTAAAACCAGCCTCGATGAACTACCTCAGTTATGGAACGTGATTCGCGGTGAGATGAGTCTGGTGGGACCACGACCGGTCATTGAAGCCGAGTTGGAGCGCTATGCGGGCGATGTGGATTATTACCTGATGGCGAAACCGGGTATGACCGGGCTGTGGCAAGTCAGCGGTCGTAATGATATCGACTACGATACGCGCGTTTACTTTGATTCCTGGTATGTGAAGAACTGGGCCTTATGGACCGACATCGCCATTCTGTTTAAGACCGCAGGTGTCGTTTTACGTCGCGACGGCGCTTACTAATACTCTCATGGCGATGCTGTGCTCGACCGGCAGACATCGCCTTTTTTATTCCTTTCCTTTTCCGCGCTAAGTCATTACCCTTCCCGCTTGTTTAACAGGACGTTTCTGGTTCGTAATGCAAAAATTTACCCTGCTGCTTTTAAGCTTGGTGCTGCTGGCACCTCTCGGCATCGATCTCTACCTCCCGACCCTCCCACAAATCGCTGAAGGCCTCAACAGCCCGGTGAGTGTGATCCAGACCACAATCCCACTGTTTTTACTGGTGATGGGCATCGGTCAACTGGTGACGGGTCCCTTGGTCGATAATTATGGTCGTAAGCCAATCGCGTTAATTGGCTTGGGGCTCTATATCATCGGCAGCGCCGTGGCGGCAACAGCCACCCTGTGGCCAGTGTTTTTCCTCGCACGCTTAATCCAAGGCTGCGCCGTATGTTGCACGGCGGTGGTTGCCTTCAGTGGCGTCCGCGACCGGCTTAGCGGTGACGAAGCTGCGCGTGCTTATGGCTTCCTGAACGGAGCCTTAAATATTGTGCCTGCATTAGCACCACTGCTTGGCGGTATTCTCGCTGAAGCCTACGGCTGGCGTGCCCCCTTCTGGTTCCTGTGTGGCTATGCCGCCGTGATTGGCGTCATTGTGGTGTTTTTCCTACCGGAAACACGCCCAGCGGACACGCTGCGTGTCAAAGGTTTACCTCTGGCACAGTATGCCGCCATCGCACGTGAACCTCGCTTTCTCGCCTTTGCATTCGCCAATGCGGGTGCACTGGGCATGGTATTGACCTACGTTTCACTCGCACCACATGTACTCATGACGGAAGGAGGCCTGACGCCGCTGCAGTTCTCCTTTGCCTTCGGGGCCAACGGATTCTGGATCATGTTGGTGAGTGCGTTTGTCAATAAGACCATCCGTAAAGCGGGGCGTCCTTTCTGTCTGTCGATGGGCTTTTTCGCGATGCTGATGGGAGCTCTGCTGCTAGTAGCGGGCATGTATCTGTTGCCTTCTGCGTGGCAAACTCATTGGGCGCTGTATATGTTCCCGGTTGCCATCTCCGTAGCAGGCCTGGCTTTTACCGTTGGTCCAGCCACCAGTTACGCGCTGGAGCCGTATCAACAGCAAGCCGGCGTTGCAGCGGCACTGCAGGGTTTTATTCAGATGGCGTGTGGCGCGGGCGGTAGCTTGGCGATTGTCGCGCTACCTGTAGCAGAAAAATCTGCGCTGGCATTAATGATGTTAGTGGGTGCAGCGCTGGCCCTGATCGCCTGGCGCTGCAGTAGGAAAATGCACGGCAGTGTGACCGCGCTTAAATAATCTCAACCGGCACGCGGGGCGCGAGCGCACACATCAGCTCGTAGCCCACCGTGCCGGCCGCTTTCGCGACCTCATCGATTTTCACCTGCTCCCCCCATAGCTCGACTTTCGAGCCAATACCGGCCTGCGGGCAGGGTTCAAGGTCAATCATCATCATATCCATCGAAATCGCGCCCAACGTTTGTGTACGGATGCCATCGACACTGACTGGCGTCCCCGTTGGAGCATGGCGCGGGTAACCATCGGCATAACCACAGGCAACGATGCCGATGCGTTGTGCCCCCGAGGCGTGATAGCGGTAGCCGTAGCCGACACCGTCGCCGTCATTGAGCTGTTGCACACCAATAATCTCACTGGTCAGTGTCATCACGGGTTGCAACCCGGTACTGGCAATATCCTGCCAGTCACCACTCGGCGATGCCCCATAAAGGATGATGCCGGGACGAACCCAGTCGAAATGGGCTTCTGGATGCCACAGCGTTGCCGCAGAATTTGAGAGCGAACGTGGGCAGTTAAGACCTTCCGCAGCCAGTTCCACGCGCTTCATGGGCTCGATCAGGCCTTCCGGGTTTTCCGCATCGGCAAAGTGCGCCATAAGTGTCATCTCGCCAACATTAGGCAGAGCACGCAATTTTTGCCAAGCAGCATGCGCCAACTCGGGACGAAAGCCCAGGCGGTTCATGCCGCTGTTGATCTTGAGATAGATATCAATCGGCGCAGACAGCGTGGCTTTGGCCAACGCCTGAATCTGCCAGTTGCTGTGTACGCTGGTTGTGAGACGGTAACGATCGATTAAGGCTAAATCTTCCGCATGAAAAAAACCTTCCAGCAGCAGAATAGGTTTCTTCCATCCTTGCTCACGTAACAGGATCGCCTCTTCCATATTCAACAGCGCAAAACCATCGGTCTGCGCCAGGCTTTGCCATACGCGAGCCACACCGTGCCCGTAAGCGTTGGCTTTTACCACAGACCACACACGTGACTGCGGTGCAGCCTGCCGCACGATCGCCAGATTATGTCGCAGCGCCTGTTGATTGATCGTGGCGCCAGTAGGACGTGACATGCTTGTGCTCTCCCTGAGGTCTCAACGTGCCGCGTTAGCATTCCGCAGCGGCGACGAATGGGGTTCGAAACCCGGCAGGTAGCGCAGCACCGATAAATCGTCTGCGGCAATCGCCGGTTTCTGACCGGAAATCAAATCGGCCAAAAGCTGACCGGAACCACAGGCCATGGTCCATCCCAGCGTGCCGTGACCGGTGTTGAGATAGAGATTGGAGAGCGGCGTGCGCCCGACAATCGGTGTACCGTCTGGCGTCATCGGACGCAATCCAGTCCAGAATGTGGCCTGTTCTACAAAACCACCTTCAGGATAAAGATCGCTGACGACCATCTCCAGCGTTTCACGTCGTGCGGGCGTCAGTTTGGTGTTAAAACCAACAATTTCCGCCATGCCGCCTACTCGAATGCGATCGTCAAAGCGCGTAACCGCAACTTTATAGGTTTCATCGAGGATAGTTGAAACCGGCGCAGCTTCAGGATTCTTAATAGGAATGGTGAGCGAGTAGCCTTTCAGGGGATAGACCGGGATAGATACGATATCTTTGAGCAAGGCCGTCGAATAGGAGCCAAAGGCGACTACGTATGCATCCGCTTTGATCACTTCGTCGCCACACTTCACGCCGTAAATGCGATTACCTTCACGCAGCAGCTGGTCAACCGAGGTGTTGTAGCGGAAAGTAACCCCTGCCGCAGCCGCCATCTCGGCCAGGCGTTGGGTGAAGAGTTGGCAGTCGCCCGTCTCATCATTAGGCAGACGCAAACCGCCCGTGAGTTTGTGTGCTGTGGTCGCCAGCGCGGGTTCCACACTGTGTAACTGATGCGCTTCCAGCAATTCATAAGGCACACCCGCTTCTTTCAGCACGGCAATATCTTTACTGGCACTTTCAAACTGCTGTTGAGTGCGAAACAATTGCAGCGTCCCCCCCTGCCGGCCTTCATAGGCGATACCGGTAGAAGCGCGCAGGGCTTTGAGGCAATCGCGGCTGTATTCTGCGATGCGCACCATACGGCCTTTATTTTCCTGATAATGACGCATGTCGCAGTTACGCAGCATATTCCACATCCATTCCAGCTGGAATTGACTGCCATCAAGACGAACGGCCAAAGGGGCATGGCGCTGGAACATCCATTTAACCGCCTTTAGCGGCACCCCCGGTGCTGCCCATGGCGCTGCATAGCCTGGTGAGATCTGTCCGGCGTTACCGGCACTGGTCTCCAGCGCAGCGGCAGGCTGGCGATCAATCACGGTAACCTCATGTCCAGCCTGCGCCAGATACCAGGCACTCGCCACCCCGACTACACCACTTCCAAGAATCACTACGCGCATAAGCCCCTCGTCGCGGCAAAAGCATAATCAACTATTAATAATGCCTGAGCTAGCATAACCAGACATTCGTTTTAATCTTACATTCAGCAGATACATTTCACATGTTTTTCACCTTTCTGCACACATAAATCATGAGGTAGCGCAAAGATCAGGATTTTTTATGCTAAAAAGCCATTAATCAGCAATTTATTATGCGCAACGCAGTGCTTTTATCTTTTTTCAGGAGAATGCGCCACAGTCATACAATGCGCTTATAAACAGAGTTTTATTCTGCAATGATCGCAATATCCCGCATTTGTCATGAGCAAACCCTTAAGCGAAGGTTTTTGAATGATTTTCTGCCAAAAGAATTCGTTTGAGTTCCGGTTTCGGATGGGCGACAGTGGACTATGATTGAAGTGTTCGCTCAGTTTTATTGGGCCGTCTTTCTCAGGATGAAGCCTTTAACGATCGTGACAGGTAGCAATCCGTTGCCTGCCGCTTGCAAAACAGAGGTGCGCTATGACGACAATCTTTGACGAGCCAACCCGGAGCAGTAAACGACTTAGTGATGGGCCGGACTGGACATTCGAATTACTCGATGTCTATCTGGCAGAAATTGACCGCGTGGCAAAAAGCTATGGGCTTGATACCTACCCGCATCAAATTGAAGTAATTACCTCCGAACAGATGATGGATGCCTACTCAAGCGTAGGTATGCCAATCAACTATGCGCACTGGTCATTCGGTAAAAAATTTATCGAGACTGAGCAACGCTACAAGCATGGCCAGCAAGGCCTGGCGTATGAAATCGTCATCAACTCCAACCCTTGTATCGCCTATTTAATGGAAGAGAACACCATGACCATGCAAGCGCTGGTGATGGCGCACGCCTGTTATGGCCACAACTCTTTCTTTAAAAATAACTACCTGTTCCGCAGTTGGACAGATGCCAGCTCAATCGTTGATTACCTGCTGTTTGCCCGCAACTATATCTCCGACTGTGAAGAGCGCTATGGTGTAGAGGAAGTGGAACGTCTACTCGACTCCTGCCATGCGCTGATGAACTATGGTGTGGACCGTTACAAACGACCACAAAAAATCTCGCTACAGGAAGAGAAAGCGCGGCAAAAGAGTCGGGAAGAGTATCTGCAAAGCCAGGTTAACACCCTGTGGCGTACCTTGCCGCGTAAAGAGAAGGAGTCGGTGCATGTGGAAGCATCGCGCTACCCTTCAGAGCCACAAGAGAACCTGCTCTACTTTATGGAAAAGAATGCCCCGCTGCTGGAATCCTGGCAGCGTGAGGTGCTACGCATCGTGCGTAAGGTCAGCCAGTATTTCTATCCGCAGAAACAGACCCAGGTGATGAATGAAGGTTGGGCAACTTTCTGGCATTACACCATCCTTAATCATCTGTATGACGAGGGAAAAGTGTCGGAACGCTTTATGATGGAGTTCCTGCACAGCCACACCAATGTGGTGTTCCAGCCGCCTTATAACAGCCAGTGGTATAACGGCATCAATCCTTATGCGTTGGGCTTTGCCATGTTCCAGGATATCAAGCGTATTTGTCAGTCACCGACTGAAGAAGATCGCTACTGGTTCCCGGACATTGCCGGTTCCGATTGGTTGAAAACACTGCACTTTGCTATGCGTGAGTTCAAGGATGAGAGTTTTATCAGCCAGTTCTTGTCACCGAAAGTGATGCGTGACTTCCGGTTATTCACGGTAATGGATGACGATCGTAATAACTTCCTGGAAATTGCCGCGATTCATGACGAAGCCGGATACCGGGCGATACGTCAGCAGCTTTCGGCGCAATATAACCTGAGTAATCTGGAGCCGAATATTCAGGTGTACAACGTTGACCTGCGTGGTGACCGTTCTTTAACCCTGCGCTATGTTCCGCAGCAACGGGCACCGCTCGATAAGAGCCGCCGCGAAGTGTTGAAGCACGTACATCGCTTATGGGGATTCGATGTCATTCTTGAGCAACAGAATGAGGATGGCAGTGTCGAGCTGCTTGACCGTTCGCCGTCGCGTGGCCCTGCGTTGTAGAGTGATAAAAAAACCGGACTGCTGAGGTCCGGTTTTCTTTTTATCGCTTGCTGGCTAAATCGTCCGGCATGCTCTTCTGCATACTGTGCCAAATCTCACCGCTACGACGTCCATATTCACGCACTGAATCTACGATCTGATCCTGCGTGGGTGTCGCACTACACAGATCCAATAACTGACGATAGAAACTGCGAGCCTGGTGACGTGCTTCTGGATTGGAGAAATAGTGGCGTCCCACCCGGGTATACAGACCTTTCAGGCCGTTCAGAATAAGACCATAAATCGGGTTACCGGACGCAAAGGCTAAGCCACGGAACACGCGGTAATCCAGTTCAGTGTAGGCATCAGCCTTGTCTTCTTCACTTAATGCGTTTTCCAGCACTTCACGCGCCTTATCGGGGTGATGGCGCAGCGCACGGCTGATAAAAATGGAGGCGATATTGGTACGCACAGAAAGCAGATTATCAATCAACTGCGGCACGCTATCGTGATCGAGACGGGCAAGTGTTTCGAGAATATTCAGCCCTGAGGTTTCCCAGAAATCGTTTACACGGGTGGGTTTACCATGCTGAATAGTCAGCCAGCCATCACGTGCCAGACGCTGTAAAACTTCACGCAACGTGGTGCGTGTCACGCCAATCAGTTCAGAAAGCTCACGTTCGGCAGGTAGAATCGACCCCGGCGGAAAGCGACTGTTCCAGATGCTTTCAATAATATACTCTTCAGCAAATCCTGCGGGGCTTTGCGCCTTAATCACCATAGCATTTATTTCTCATTGCTTTCTTTGTCGTAATGGCACTCATCATACCAGAGGGGCTATAGCGGAAATAGCCTGACAACGGATTAAAAGCGCGCGCTGGCGCAAAATTCAGCAGGGATTTTGTCAGAAAGTAATAGTAAAGCACTCGTTTGCGTTGCGGTTACCGCTCGGCTTCCTCCCGATACCGTAAAACTGCCCTTAACTTGGCCTGGATCAGGCTTAAGTTATTTTTATACATGATTTTTTCCCATTACCTGGCTGGCATGGGTGCGCTTTTGGTTTACACTGCCAAGCATTAACGGCTACAGGATAAGCAATATGTTGCGATATTTAAATCAATGCTCACGAGGTCGCGGAGCATGGTTATTGTTGGCTCTAACAGCACTGGCTTTTGAACTTGTTGCACTGTTCTTTCAACACGCCATGGGACTTAAACCCTGCGTCATGTGCATTTATGAACGTTGCGCGCTGTTTGGCGTAATGGGTGCCGGCATTGTGGGTGCGATTGCACCGAAATCCCTGCCGCTGCGTTGGGCAGCCATCGTCATTTGGTTGTACAGCGCTTACAAAGGTTTGGCGCTCTCCATCGAACACACGAACATTCAGCTGCATCCGAATCCGTTTGTCACCTGTGATTTTGCCGCCCGCTTCCCCACCTGGCTGCCTCTGGATAAGTGGTTGCCGTCAGTGTTTGTGGCAAGTGGAGATTGTGCCGAGCGTAGCTGGACATTCCTCACCTGGAGTATGCCGCAGTGGATGATCGTGATCTTTGCGGCTTACCTGCTGGTCGGTGTGCTGGTGCTGATTGCCCAACCTTTCAAGCCTAAACGTCGCGATCTGTTCGGCCGTTAAGTACAAATAAAACAGGCAGCCATCGCTGCCTGTTTTTGCTTCAACCGTTACGATCCGGTCGATCAATAATGTGATCTTCCCAGTCTCGCACTTCACTTTCCCGCACCGCAATGTATCGCACCGAAATACGCTGTGCATGCATCGCCTTTTTCGAGCCGGCCACCAATGGGTGCCATGCCGGTAACGTGCCCCCCTCGCCTAACAGTCGATACGCGCAGGTGCGCGGCAACCAGTTAAAGGTGGTGAGGTTTTCACGCGTGAGCTTGATGCAATCTTCTTCATACTCAAACCGGCGCTCATAGTTACGGCACTGGCAGGTTTTGATGTTGAGCTGATTACAGGCAACGTTAGTGAAGTAAATTTCGTCGGTGTCCGCATCCTGCAACTTGTTCAGGCAGCACTGACCACAGCCGTCGCACAGCGATTCCCACTCTGCATCGTCCATTTGGTCAAGGCGTTTAGTCTGCCAGAAAGGTTGTTCAGTCATGATGGCGGTCCGGGTTAAGCAACAAGACCGCACCTTATAAAGGTTCAGGTGCGGTGATGCAAGTTTTACAGCACGCGCGTGCTAATACCGTGACCGGCCAGTGAGATTTCAAGTTTGTCACCAGAACGCATCGGACCCACGCCTTCAGGCGTCCCGGTCAGGATGACATCCCCCGCGCGCAGAGTGAAATACTGGCTCATATAGGCGATCAGTGGCAGGATTTTATGGATCATGTCGGCAGTAGAGCCATGCTGGCGCACTTCACCATTCACGACCAACTTCAGCTCCGTATTTTGTGGATCACCACCGAACTCCGCAACCGGGATAAAACCCGACAATGGGCAAGAGTTATCAAATCCTTTGGATTTTTCCCAAGGCTGGCCGGCTTTTTTCAGTCCAGCCTGAACATCACGCAGTGTCAGATCCAGCGCAACGCCGTACCCGGCAATCGCCTTGGCAACATGCTCTTCGCTGGCTTGCTTCAATGTCGAACCGATCAAGACTGCCAGTTCGACTTCATGATGCACTTCACCAAAGGCGGAAGGAATAGAGAGCGGCTGGCGCAAATCACACACCGCCGTTTCGGGTTTGATGAACACCACTGGCTCTGTCGGCGTTGCGCTACCCATTTCCTTGATATGCTTCGCATAGTTGCTGCCTACGCAAACCACTTTGCTGACGGGATAATCCAACAAAGCGCCCTGCCAGTTACGATGCTGATACATGTGATTCCCCTGCTTGAGTTGTGTTTGACGCCAGGTATGCTGGCGGATGTGTCAGGCTCAGCGCCGGAACGCGACGATCTGAGGGGGATTATATTAGCGGGTTTATGGCTGCAGACGTGGCGGAAATTGTCAAAAGTCGTTAATCGTTCACAAGAAAGTGCAAAGCAGAGTTTGATTTAATGCCCGCAATAAAGCTTTTAAGCGGGCAATTAATTAATGCAAATAACACTGAGGATTTTTACAGGCTATATTTACAGATGAATCCGAATTAATCTTTTTTACCCTGCTCAAGGTGAATGTTGAGCAGACTTTCTACCGGTGGTGGGATCTGCAAATAATAGCCTTGATCGCTCAATCCTTGCTTAACTTTATTGATATCGGCATTAGCCAATTTGTCGCGTTTGTCCAGCGATATCACCATCGCCAGCTTAGGTTTACCAAAGCCGCGCAGCAGCTCTTCCGGTACGCGAGAGAAATCGTCTTTTTTTTCAACATAAAGATAAGTCTGGTCGCGTTGCGGGCTTCTGTAGATCACACAAAACATATTTTTTACTCGAATTAACCGATGGCGTCACTTGCCTGAATATAGCAGTAACTATAACATGCTTGCAGAACTTCGAATATTGACCGTTTGATGTTAATGATGATTTTATCGCTGTACATCTTAGGGTCGTAAAACAGGACTGAGTCAGGACAGATGTCGCAAACGCCAATCGAATTCAAGGGAAGCAGTTTTACCCTGTCAGTCGTTCATCTGCACCATTCGCAACCCGAGGTGATTCGTCAGGCACTGCAGGACAAAATCGACCAAGCGCCTGCGTTTTTGCAAAATGCCCCAGTGGTGCTCAATGTCTCGGCGCTCAACGGCGACATTAACTGGAAGCAGATGCAGCAAGCCGTCATCGCGACCGGTTTACGCATTGTTGGCGTTAGTGGTTGCAAAGATGAAGCTCTGAAAAAAATGATTGCCCGCGCCGGTTTGCCCGTGCTGTCAGAAGGCAAAGAGAATCGTAAACGCGTAGACGCTCCCGTGGTTGAAGCCCCGCTTCCTGTTGCCGCACCGGTGACTGAAACCGCCAGTAAAACTCGCATCATCAATACACCGGTGCGTTCAGGCCAGCAAATCTACGCGCGCAATGCCGATCTTATCGTCACCAACAGCGTCAGCGCCGGTGCCGAATTGGTGGCAGATGGCAACATTCATATTTACGGCATGATGCGCGGACGTGCACTGGCCGGCGTTGGCGGCCAGCGCGATAGTCAGATTTTTTGCACCAACCTCGCAGCCGAGTTGGTTTCTATTGCCGGTGAATATTGGATGATGGATCAAATCCCGGCGGAATTCTTTGGTAAAGCCGCGCGCCTGTGTCTCAAAGAAGGCGCGCTCACCATACAGACACTTAATTAGGCCCCTTTTCTTTCGTTAAGGAAATCAACATTTATGGCACGCATCATTGTAGTTACATCGGGTAAAGGGGGCGTTGGCAAGACCACGTCCAGCGCGGCCATCGCCACAGGGTTAGCGCAAAAGGGCAAAAAAACCGTCGTGATCGATTTTGATATCGGTCTGCGTAACCTCGACCTGATCATGGGCTGTGAACGCCGTGTGGTCTATGATTTCGTCAATGTGATTCAGGGTGATGCCACACTGAACCAGGCGCTGATTCGTGATAAGCGTACTGAGCAGCTCTATATTCTGCCCGCATCACAAACGCGCGATAAAGATGCACTGACCCGTGAAGGCGTGGAAAAAGTGCTGAACGATTTGGCCACCATGGAATTTGATTTCATCGTGTGTGATTCACCGGCAGGTATCGAAACCGGTGCCCTGATGGCGCTGTATTTCGCCGATGAAGCGATCATAACCACTAACCCGGAAGTCTCTTCTGTACGTGACTCCGACCGAATTCTTGGCATCATCTCGTCGAAATCACGCCGTGCGGAGAACAGCCAGGATCCAGTAAAAGAGCACCTGCTGCTGACGCGCTATAACCCGGGCCGTGTAACCCGTGGCGATATGCTCAGCATGGAAGACGTGCTGGAAATCCTGCGTATTCCATTAGTGGGTGTAATTCCAGAAGATCAGTCTGTGCTGCGCGCTTCTAACCAAGGTGAGCCAGTGATCCTCGACGCTAATTCTGACGCCGGTAAAGCTTACGCTGATACCGTAGATCGCCTGCTTGGCGAAGAACGCCCCTTCCGCTTTATTGAAGAAGAGAAGAAGGGTTTCCTGAAACGCCTGTTCGGGGGATAACCAATGGCATTACTTGATTTCTTTTTATCCCGTAAGAAGAACACAGCCAATATAGCCAAGGAAAGGCTGCAGATTATCGTGGCCGAACGCAGAAGGGGCGACAGTGAGCCCCACTATCTGCCGCAGTTAAAGCGCGATATTTTGGAAGTGATCTGTAAGTACGTGAAAATTGACCCGGATATGGTGACCGTTCAGCTGGATCAGAAAGGGGACGATATCTCCATCCTGGAACTTAACGTCACATTGCCGGAGACGGAGACGGAAGACGTTCCTAAATGATAGAAGCGGGTTCATGATTTTCCCCTGCGATGTTGCGCAGGGGAAAATGCCATGCTTACAGCGTTTGCACGATCTCATCGATGCGTGCCTGAAGTAACTCACCACGCCAGCCGGTTAACAGTTCCGGTGTCCTACAGCCGCTCTTTAGGCCCCAATAGACACTCAGCACTTGGTTGATCTGGCGACGCGAAGCCAGCAATTCCTGACTGAAGCCGGTCTCTTCACTGACCTGCAATACCAGTGCCTTAATTGCTTTAAACGCCTGCTTGTAGTGCGGGTGATCAATCAGGTTCGGCAGCGGTTGCGGCAGCGTTGCTTCATCCTGCGCCTGTGCTTCTGCCACCAGCGCCACCATCGCCTTACCATGGAAACGGATTTCGTGACCATTCAATCCCAAATGATCTAATTCGCCCAAGCTACCCGGCATAAAGCGCGCCACTTTCCACAGATTCTCTTCGCGCACCACAAAGTTCACGGCCATGTCTTTCTGACGGGCGAGGTTTAAACGCCAAGCTGCCAGACGCTGCAGTGCCGCCAATTGCCGTGGACGCAATTGCCATGCGTTGGTGATATCGCGCCACGCCTCATCAGGCTGCAACACATCAAGACGACGCTGGCACAGGTTATCGCATTCACTGAGCGCGGCCGCCATGTTGCCTGCCGCTTGGGTTTGTTCCACCAGCTGATGCGCGATGGGAAGCAAGTACGCCACATCTGCCGCGGCATAATCGCACTGACGTTCGGTCAGCGGGCGTGCTAACCAATCGGTGCGGGATTCACTCTTGTCCAGTTCGATCTGATTGAAGTGATTCACCATCGAGGCAAAGCCCCACGACAGCGGTTGCCCAGCAAAGGCTGCCAGAATCTGCGTATCGACCATCGGGTCAGGCAGGCATTTGAAACGATGCAGGAACACTTCCAGATCTTCGCCACCCGCGTGCAGGAATTTGGTGACTTTCTTGTCTTGTAACAGCGCCACAAACGGCGTCCAGTCGCTAATATTGAGCGGATCGATCAGAACCAGTTGTTTACCATCAAATAGCTGGATTAAGCCCAACTGCGGATAGTAAGTACGCGTGCGCACGAATTCTGTATCCAGTGCTACCGCATCATGCTGGCGTGCCAGTTCGCAAACGGCTGCCAGCTGACTATCTTGGTCGATCAAAGTGTAATTCACGTATTCATTCTCGCTGCGGCAAACTCCGCGCAGCGCTCCATGTTAAAAGCAATAAAAACGCCGGACTGAGCCGGCGTTAACCTGAGAGGAAGAGCGTGTTACTGCCCTTCTCGCTTCGCCTCATCGCGCAATTCGCGGCGCAAGATTTTGCCCACATTCGTCTTGGGCAGGTCGTCACGAAACTCGATAATCTTTGGCACTTTATAGCCCGTCAGCTGACGGCGGCAATGATCCAGCACTTCCTCTTTGGTGAGTGAAGCATCTTTCTTGACGATGCAAACTTTCACCGCCTCACCGGAGAGATCGCTTGGCACGCCGATCGCCGCAGCCTCACGCACCTTCGGATGCTGCATCAGCACATCTTCGATTTCGTTAGGATACACGTTAAAGCCCGACACCAGAATCATGTCTTTCTTACGATCGACGATGCGAATAAAGCCTTCACCATCAACGGTAACAACATCACCGGTGTGCAGCCAGCCATTTTTCAATACTTCTTCCGTCGCCTCCGGCCGTTGCCAGTAACCGACCATCACCTGCGGACCACGGATGCAGAGTTCACCTGGCTCGCCAGGCGGAACATCCTTATCTTCATCGTCCACAATGCGGACATCCGTTGAGGGTACAGGAAGACCGATGCTGCCGGTGTGACAAGTGATGTCATAGGGGTTAACCGAAACCAGCGGTGAACACTCCGTTAATCCATACCCTTCCAGCAGATAGTGGCCGGTCAATTTTTCCCAGCGCTCAGCCACCGCTTTCTGCACCGCCATACCACCGCCAGCGGATAAACGCAGCGTAGAGAAATCAAGCTTGTTGAAATTCGCATCATTCAGAAGCGCATTGAACAGGGTATTGACGCCAGTGATGGCCGTGAAGGGGAACTTGCTGAGCTCCTTCACGAAACCAGGAATATCGCGGGGGTTAGTGATCAACAGGTTGGTGCCGCCCAGATCAAGGAACAGCAGGCAGTTAACGGTCAGGGCAAAAATATGGTACAGCGGCAGTGCCGTAACAACTTGCTCTTTACCTGCACGCAGCAGTTTACCGTAAGTGGCTTTGGTCTGCTCCAGATTGGCTTGCATATTGCCGTGCGTCAGCATCGCGCCTTTGGCAACGCCCGTCGTTCCGCCGGTGTATTGCAAGAAAGCCAGGTCATCATTGGTGAGAGTTGGACGTTGATATGCCATTTGCGCGCCCTGCTGCAAGGCACTGCGGAAGGGCACGGCGCCCGGCAGATGATATTTCGGTACCAGCTTCTTGACGTACTTCACCACAAAGTTGACCAGCGTGGCCTTAATGGGCGCGAGTTGGTCTCCCATGCGCGTCAACATCACGTGTTTGATTGGCGTCTCTGCCACCACTTTTTCTAACGTATGAGCAAAGTTGGAGACGATCACAATGGCGCTGGCACCACTGTCGTTCAGCTGATGTTTCAGTTCTCGCGGGGTGTAGAGAGGGTTAACATTAACCACCACCATGCCAGCACGTAATACGCCAAAGAGCGCCACCGGATACTGGAGGAGGTTGGGCATCATCAGCGCCACGCGGTCGCCTTGTTTTAGCCCCAAGCCTTGCTGTAGCCAAGCGGCAAAATCCCGACTTTGCTTGTCCAGTTCACGATAGGTCATTGGCTGACCCATATTAACGAAGGCTGTTTGGTCGGCATATTGCAGCGCTGCGTGCTCGAAAAGCTCAACCAAAGAGGTATAGCGATCCGCATTAATCTCTGCTGGAACGTCTGCTGGATAGCGTTTAAGCCAAGCCTTGTTCAAAGAATCACCCCGATATTCTTGTTGTATAGCCATCGCTGCCTCTGCAATCAGTGCTGTTAACAATATTTTAACTGATTGTACCAGTTTGCTTATCTCAGCATTTTCAGGTTGCGAAGCACATCACTAAATTTCGCGCATCGGTTGCGCATCCAATAAAAAAGCCCGGTCGCGAGCGCCGCGGCCGGGCCGTAATAGAATAATAATGGGTTACTCAGTCAGGATAGTTTGTACCTGAGACGGACCGGTATTCATGTTCATCCCCCAATAAGGATTCGGTCCCCAATAACCGGGGTGACGGCGCGATGGACCGTACCAAATCCACGGGTCGATCGGTTGTGGCGGTGTCATTACCTGCTGCGTGAGATGCCAGCGTTGATAGCCACGCACATCCACTACCACGAAGTTGTAGCTGGCTTTACCAATTTCACCTTTTCGGTGCCTTTGATATTACCCAACACGGTGATGTATTGATTGTTCAGGTCGACTGGATCGACAAAACCACGAATGTCGGCGAATATGCGCCCCACTGATGCGGCACCCAAACGCGGCCGAGCGCTGTCATCTAATGGCTGAGTGGCAATCTCAAGGCGGGTTAACCCGTTGAGATTAGTCACCTTCACGACTTTACCGCCGAAACGCGACTCTTGGCCGACATACAGCTGCGGCGCATTCATCACGCGTAATAAATCTTGCTGTGGAAGTTGAGAGCTTCCTTTAATGGAATCTGGCACCGAAACGCAACCGCTGAGTAGCAACGCGCAGGCTAACAGAGCGCCAGACATCCCTTTACGACTTATTGGCATAGCACTTCTCCTGTTATTTCTCAGTTAGACTGGGCAGTTAGCGATTAGTTGCGTGGTGCTTAACGGCCAGGCAACTTTTTCCAGGCCACCTCATTTCGCAGGTAAACTGGCTCGGCATTTTCCACCGCAACGTATTCGCCGCGCTGCCAGGCACTCAGTGCCAGCGGCAACATATCTTCCGCTGCGGGAAGCGTCACGTTAGTAGTAATAAGCTTGGCGTTCGCGGAGCTGAGAAGATGGGGATACGCTTCCCAGCCCGTGCCCACCGTTGCCCATTCGCCGGCCAGTAGCGCAATTCGTGCCTCTGCCGCTTCCGGTTTCAACACGGCTTCGGTTTCCGCACCCTGCCATTCGCCGTTAGCATCGCGCTGATATTCAGCCCAGTAAACTTCACCCATGCGCGCATCAATCGCCGCCAGCACGCGAGTGGCACCGGTCAGACGCCAGGCACCTTGCGCCATGGTCGCCAGAGATGAAACGCCAATCATCGGCAGGTTCGCCCCGAGAGCCAGCCCTTGCGCGATACCAATGCCAATACGTACGCCTGTGAAACTTCCCGGACCACGCCCGAATGCCAGCGCATCCAGCGCGGTCAGTTCCAGCTGCTGCACCTGCAACAGATCCTGTACAAGTGGCAATATACGTTGGGTATGATCGCGTGGCGCAATTTCAAAGCGTGCATCGATCTGCTGCTGATTGAGCAGAGCGGCAGAACAGGCTTCTGTCGCCGTGTCCAAGGCTAAAATTCGGGCAGACATAACAACCTCTGAGAATCAAAATGGCGCGCATCTTAACACAGCCAGGCAAAATTAGTGATTCTCTACCTGGCGAACGAATGCAATCGCGCGGTTAAGGTCACGAGTACGTGGCGTGGGCGGTAAACTGTTGAGAAACAGCCCGCCATAGGGTCGTGACACCAAACGCTGGTCACAAATCACTAATACACCGCGGTCCTCTGTATCACGAATCAAGCGGCCAACACCCTGTTTCAGGGTAATCACCGCGTCAGGTAGTTGCACATCATTGAAGGGATCGCCACCACGTAAGCGGCAATCTTCCATGCGCGCTTTTAGCAGCGGATCTTCTGGCGAAGTGAATGGCAGCTTATCGATGATCACCAACGACAGCGCATCACCGCGTACATCGACACCTTCCCAGAAGCTACTGGTAGCAACCAACAACGCATTACCTGCATCGAGGAATTGCTTCAGCAGCTGTCCCTTACTGGTTTCGCCCTGCAACAACACGGGTAACGTCATGGAAGCACGGAATTCAGCCGCCAGCTCGCGCATCATCTTGTGTGAGGTACACAGGAAGAAACAGCGTCCTTTATTGGCATCAATCAGCGGTTTCATCATGCGCGCTAACTGACGTGCCCCGCCGGGTTGATTAGGTTCTGGCATATTGCGTGGCACACACAACAGCGCTTGCTGTGCATAATCGAACGGACTGTCGAGGATAAGCGTGGTGGCTTTATCAACACCGAGTCGACTGGAGAAGTGGCTCATCTGTTCATTGACGGCCAGCGTGGCGGAGGTAAATACCCAAGCCGCTTTACGGTTGTCCATCACTTCACGAAAACGTTCTGCGACAGACAGTGGCGTCAGCGCCAGCGTGAAATGGCGGCTGGTGCATTCATACCAATAGCTGAAGCCAGGCTCATCAATGGCACGCAGGCGTTTCAAGCGGGTGCGATACAGCGCTGCACGTTCAAATGCCGCATCTAACAGTGCCGAACGTCCGAGCGACAGCTTGATCACGTCATAACACAGCTCAAGCGCATCATCTAACAGCGTAAACATCCGCATGATGTTGTTATCACTCAGCAGGTCGCGCAGGTTGCCACGAAAACCCGGCTCGCCCAGTGTTAAACGGAAATCCTGCGCGCACTGAGCGAGACGGTCAGCGGATTTCTGCAACTGTTGAACGTCACGCACTTCGGTGCGATAGGCAATGATGATGTCTTTGGCGAGGTCTTGTAGTTGGCGACTTGAAAGCTGCTGACCAAAATATTGGCTGGCAATATCGGGTAACTGATGGGCTTCATCGAAGATCATTACATCCGCTTCCGGGATTAGCTCACCGAATCCGCCCTCTTTCACCACCAAATCGGCAAGAAACAGATGATGGTTGACCACCACCACATCCGCGTCCATCGCCTTTTTACGCGCTTTCACCACGAAACAATCTTTGTACAGTGGGCAATCACTGCCAAGGCAATTATCGTTGGTGCTGGTGACAAAAGGCCAAATCGGGCTGTCTTCAGCCACGCCGGAACAGCTACTGACGTCACCATCCACCGTTTGGGACGACCAACTACGCACATTGATTAAATCGCCCAACGCTTGCACGGTCAGATCGCCGCCGGTTTGGTTCTGCTGCTCAAGACGTTCGAGGCATAAATAGTTAGAACGTCCTTTAAGTAACGCGGTTTTGCCGCTGAATTTCAGCGCACGCGCAATGGTAGGTAGATCGCGGTTATAGAGCTGATCCTGCAACGCTTTAGAACCGGTGGAAACAATGACCTTCTTTTTTGCGCGCAAGGCTGGCGCCAAATAAGCATAGGTTTTTCCGGTGCCGGTTCCCGCTTCTACCACCAGCTCTCCGCCATTGTTGACCGCTTCCGTGACGGCTTGCGCCATCTCGCGCTGTGCTGCACGCGGTTTAAAACCTGGAATCGCCTGCGCCAACGCGCCTTCAGTTGCAAAATCGTCTGCCACACATCCTCACCGGTTGCTTAAATACACTGACATTATCTCAGGATTCCCATGAGGCGACCACAACAGATGACAGCCCCCCAGGGATATGGCAGGCTAGCGCAGCGAAATTAAAGGAGAACACCATGACCATTACACGTATCGATCCTGAACACCGTATGTCCGAAGCTGTTGTGCATGATCAAACCGTGTATTACACCAGCGTACCGGAAAATCTTGATGATGATGCGGAAGCGCAAACGGCTAACGCTCTAGCGGTAATTGACGCGATTCTAACCCGCGTCGGATCAGATAAAAGTAAGATCCTCGACGCCACTATTTTCCTGGTGGACAAAGCAGATTTCCCCGCGATGAACCGCGCATGGGACGCGTGGGTTTCACCCGGCAATGCGCCAGTGCGTTGCACCGTGCAAGCCGGATTGATGAATCCGAAGTACAAAGTCGAAATCAAAATCATCGCCGCGCTGTAAAACCGTTCGGGCGTTATTCGTCGGCGTCTTCTTCTTCATCGTCTTCGAACATCGCCCGAATAGCTTCGCCCTTGTAGGTTTGGCGGATTTCCTGCGCAACTTGCGCGATCGCCTGACCACTCGCCATGCCGCCTGCCATTAATTCCTGAATGCGCTCAACAGCCTGCTGCTGCTGCTCATGAGATAAAGCCGGAAGACCTGTAAACATTATTCGCTCCTGATGCTAAAGGGGGCGCATTATTCCACGCGGAACAAACAGGTGCCAGCGACAAAAAAATATGCCAGGCTACGCGCCTGCTTGCTGGATTAATAAGCCCGATGATCGTACAAACCCTTAACCTGAAGTATACGCCTGATACGTTACTGCAACGCTTTTCTGCTTTGGCACACCGTCCATGGGCGATGCTACTCACCTCTGGCGATGCCGATCATGCCGATAATCGCTTTGATATACTGACCGCCGACCCGCATGCCACCCTGACTACGCGCGGAGATATCACCGAGATCGACAGTGATGGTAAGGTGTTACTTTCTGCCGCAGACCCACTGACGCTGGTGCAACAGCAGTGCGACTTACTCGGCATAAAGCCGGCGTTTAATGCAGACTTACCTTTTCAGGGCGGCGCACTGGGCTTATTTGGTTACGACCTGGGTCGACGGTTTGAGACCGTGCCGCAACGTGCGCAGCAAGATCTCAAAACGCAGGATATGGCGGTGGGGATTTACGATTGGGCGCTGATTGCCGACCACCATCTGCAAAAACTTACGCTGATTTCACTCACTCATGCCGAACAACGCTGGCAATGGCTACAGGCACAAGCGGTACCGCAGCCTATAACTTTTGCGCTGACCAGCGATTGGCAATCTAATCTCAGCTTCGAGCAGTACGCCGAGCGTTTCCAGACAGTACAAAACTACATTCAGGCGGGCGACTGTTACCAGGTGAATCTGGCGCAGCGGTTTAAGGCCAGCTACCGCGGAGATGAATGGCAGGCGTTCTTGCGTTTGAATCGTGATAACCGTGCGCCGTTTAGTGCCTTTATTCGTTTGCCGGGAAGCGCAATACTGAGCCTGTCACCGGAACGTTTCCTTTCACTGCAACAGCACGAGATTGAAACCCGTCCAATCAAAGGCACCCTGCCGCGCCTCGCCGATGCTGAGGCCGACCGATTACAGGCGGAAAAGCTCGCCAACGCGGACAAAGATCGTGCTGAGAATCTGATGATCGTTGATTTGCTGCGCAATGACATTGGCCGCGTGGCAGAACCGGGCAGTGTTCACGTGCCAGAGCTTTTTGTTGTCGAGCCTTTCCCAGCTGTGCATCATTTGGTGAGCACCGTGCGCGCCCGTTTGCCACAACATCTGTCTGCGACTGACCTGCTACGCGCCTGCTTCCCTGGCGGGTCAATTACCGGGGCGCCTAAAATCCGTGCCATGGAAATCATTGAAGAGCTTGAGCCACAGCGCCGCAACGCATGGTGTGGCAGTATCGGCTACCTGAGTTTATGCGGCCGTATGGATACCAGCATCACCATCCGTACGCTGATTGCAGAAAACCAACAGCTTTATTGCGCCGCAGGTGGGGGGCTGGTTGCCGATAGCGAGCTTGAACTCGAATACCAAGAGACCTTTCATAAAGTTAATCGAATTTTGCCCAGCCTGAGCGGTGAGGTCTAAATGAGCCTGACACTGGATCAATTTCTCAGTCGTTTCATGATGCAGCCACCTGTGAGCACACCGAAAAGTGTCATCAGCGGGCGACGTGCGGCGGTGTTGGTACCCGTGATTGCCGTGGCAGAACCCGGTTTGCTGCTGACGCGTCGCGCTTCTCACCTGCGCAAACACGCCGGTCAGGTGGCCTTTCCCGGCGGCATGCAAGACACAACCGATGATTCCCTGGTGCACACCGCACTGCGTGAAGCAGAAGAGGAAGTGGGTATCCAGCCACAACAGGTTAACGTCGTTGGCGTGCTTCCGCCCGTCACCAGCAGTACCGGTTTCGCCGTGACCCCCGTGGTCGGTATCATTCCGGCTGGATTACCACTGAGTATCAACCTGACGAAGTGGAAAGCACCTTTGCGATGCCACTGGCAGAAGCGCTGCGCCTCAACCGTTACAGCGGTTTAACATTGCGTCGCGGTCACCGTCAGCATCAGGTGTGGCTCTCATGGTATGAGGATTACTTTATCTGGGGCATGACCGCAGGTATCATCCGCGCGCTGGGTCAACAAATCGCCCTCCCCTAAATTACCGCTCTGGTTTCCCATCCTCGATAAATTCGATCCACTTCACAACAGTGGAATGGGATAACTATTTCTGTGGTTTATAATTAGTTTATTTCATGCGAAAAGCTGCTCATTGCAGCGCGCGGGCGATTACTATTAGCCGCATAAACGGCTTCAGCCGTACAAAAAAAGAACTGTGAGGAGTGTCACCAGTGATTAGTGTTTTTGACATGTTCAAAGTGGGCATTGGCCCATCCAGCTCACATACCGTGGGTCCGATGAAAGCGGGCAAGCAGTTCGTTGATTTGCTGGTCGAACAGGGCAAACTGCAGGACGTCACTCGCGTCAGCGTGGATGTTTATGGCTCACTGTCGCTCACGGGTAAAGGTCACCATACTGACATTGCCATTATTATGGGCCTGGCGGGCTTCGAGCCGGCTACGGTGGATATCGATAGTATTCCTGCCTTTATTAAAGACGTTGAACAGCGTGAGCGGCTATTACTGGCTCAGGGTGCACGTGAAGTCGACTTCCCACGTGAGGGCGGCATGGTATTTCGCAGTGAGAATCTCTCATTGCATGAAAATGGCATGACGGTCTACGCCTTCGCGGGTGATTTGTTGATCCTGACAAAAACCTATTACTCAATTGGTGGCGGCTTCATTGTCGATGAAGAACACTTTGGCCAGTCGGTCTTAGATCAAGTGTCCGTCCCTTACCCGTTCAACTCTGCTAAAGAGTTGCTCAGCCACTGCCATGAAACCGGGCTGTCTCTGTCGGGTTTAGTGATGAAAAATGAACTGGCTCTGCACAGCCGCGAAGACATTCACCACTATTTTGGCAATGTCTGGCAGACCATGCAGGCCTGTATTGATCGCGGTCTTAACACGGAAGGCGTGTTACCGGGTCCACTGCGCGTTCCGCGTCGTGCCGCATCGCTGCGTCGTTTGCTGGTTTCGTCCACCAAGCACTCCAACGATCCTATGAATGTGATCGACTGGATCAACATGTTTGCCTTGGCGGTGAATGAAGAGAATGCTGCCGGGGGACGTGTTGTCACCGCTCCAACCAACGGGGCCTGCGGTATCGTACCGGCCGTACTGGCTTATTACGATCATTTCATCGAGACGGTGACGCCAGAGATCTTTATCCGCTACTTCCTCTCGTCGGGTGCGATTGGCGTGCTGTATAAAATGAATGCTTCGATTTCCGGTGCGGAAGTGGGTTGCCAGGGTGAGGTGGGTGTCGCCTGCTCAATGGCCGCTGCGGGTCTGGCCGAGCTGCTGGGTGCCAGTCCGGAGCAGGTTTGCGTTGCTGCTGAAATCGGTATGGAGCATAACCTTGGCCTCACCTGTGACCCCGTTGCCGGTCAGGTGCAAGTTCCCTGTATTGAACGTAATGCCATCGCCTCGGTGAAGGCCATCAATGCCGCGCGTATGGCATTGCGCCGTACCAGTGAACCTCGCGTATCGCTGGATAAAGTCATCGAGACCATGTACGAAACCGGCAAAGACATGAATGCCAAATACCGCGAGACTTCTCGTGGTGGGCTGGCAATAAAAGTTCAATGTGATTAATTTGTCACGCCTAAAAAATCACCATTTAAATTTATTTATGCATCCCGCTCTACCTCAGAGTAAGTAAACCAGATACATTAATTTGCGCGCGGCCCTTAGTGGCCGCGCTGTTTTTTAGTGCCGTTTTTTTTATTCCGGCACGCTAAACCTGGCCGCCTCTATGCCGATAACCTTCACGTTAATTTGGCTTCAATCTTTGTTTTGCAAGGTGGTTACTGATGCTCATTCCCCAGCAATTTGTCGGTCAATTTCGCCGTAAGCGCTTGCTTATTGCGTTGGTGATCGCTGCGCTGGTTCTGATTCTCACGCTAACTTTTCGCTATATCGAAGAGAAATCGCGTATTGAGCAACAGTCATTAAATTTTGCCAGTCGAGCCATTGAACGGTTCGACCGCATGTTCTCCCCGCTTGATGTTTCCGCCAATAACACTCTTGGCTTGGTCGGCGTGCCTTGCGCGCAAGTACGCTACCCGCTCATTGAGAAAATCGCTGCGTTGCAAACCGTTCGTACCGTGCTACTGGTACAGGATGACAGCATTTACTGTTCCAGTATTTATGGCCCACGCGATATCTCATTTAGTCAGACCTACCCTGAACTCGCGATCAATAACCAGCGCATGATGCTAACAACCGATGGTGATCTGTTGAAAGGATCGCCCGTACTGCTGCTGTGGACGCCGAAGTCACTGGATAACCGCGATGGATTATTACAGATCATTAACGTTGAGTTGATGACGAATTATTTGCTGGAACCTCAATTGCCATGGGTTGAGCGCGCCATTTTCAACGTGGGTGGTCAAAGTCTTGAATACGGCAATCCTCTGATTGAGCACACCGTACCATCGGAAGATGAAGTGGCTTACGATCAATCCTCGTTGCGATATCCGTTTAGCATTACTTTGTATGGACCTTCTCCAGCGCGTCTGGCGTTGAACACGCTACCTTCCCAGCTACCGCTTGCCGTGCTGTTGAGCCTACTGATGGGTTACATTGTCTGGCTGGCTACCGCGAACCGCATGAGCCTGAGCTGGCAAATCAGTTACGGCATTACGTCAAACGAATTCATGGTTTATTGCCAGCCGCTGATCAATGCGAAAAGCGGCGAATGTGATGGTATTGAACTGCTATTGCGTTGGCACAACCCTCGCCAAGGGTGGATAGCACCTGATGTATTTATTCCCTTGGCTGAGCGTCAAAACCTCATTGCTCCGCTGACCCGCTTTGTGCTCGCCAAAGTGGTAGATGAATTGCCTAACCTGCCGCAGTGCCCTTCTTTCCATATCGCCATTAATGTTGCGGCCAGCCATTTCCACGATCGGGCTATCGTAGAGGATTTGCAGGAAATCTGGTGGCCCGCTAATCCTTTGCCAAAACTGGTCGTCGAATTAACGGAGCGTGACGCGCTACCCGTGATTGATCAGTCTGTGGTGTCGCAGTTGCACGAGATTGGCGTCAGTTTGGCGATTGATGATTTTGGCACCGGCCACAGCTCTCTGGCCTACCTTAAAGATTTGAAGCCAGACGTGCTGAAAATCGACAAGATCTTCACCGCAGCCATCGGCACTGATGCCATTAACGCCACCGTGACCGATATGGTCATCTCTCTGGCGCAGCGTTTGAACATCGCACTGGTGGCTGAAGGGGTAGAGACTGCGGAACAAGCCAATTATCTGCGTGAACGGGGTGTCGATCATTTACAGGGCTATTATTATGCCCGTCCAATGCCGATTGAAGACTTCCCCGTGTGGCTGGAGCAGCACCAGTCGCATTTGAGTACCTGAGCGTTAAAATCAGACCTCTGATCGGCGCGTTTCAGCCAGTAAAGGGGGATGTTCCGTAAAGACGGCGTGAATACATCCCTGTAGCCTCGGCCGCCGCCTCCCTGCGGCGGACGCTTTACTCCTCATCCCCCTTTACCGGCTTTATGAAACATTGTGCGGTTGGCAAAATCCGGCCCGAGTTCGGTGCCCTGAAAAACAAAAAGGCCGTCTTTCGACGGCCTTTTGCGTAACGATATTTCTTAACGATTAAGCATCGTGCTCTTCGTCATCGTGTGGCTTGTCTTTGGTTATACGCACCAGGTCGATGCGGTAATCCGTTGCCTCGATGATTTGGAAATGCAGCGGTGGCAAATCAATCACATCGCCGGGCACTGGCAGTTGGCCCTTTTGCGCAATCAGCAAGCCAGCCAGAGACGCGTGGTCTTCTTCTCGATCAACCAATTCATGATGGTCCAGCAACTGCTGCAGTGAGTGAAGATCGGTCCCGCCTTTCACTAACCAGCCATCGCCATCGGCAATCACATCTGGCGTTTCATCTTCATCCGGGAATTCACCCGCGATCGCTTCCAGCACATCCAGTGGGGTAATCAAACCTTGCACCACACCGAATTCGTTAGTCACGATCACAAAACTGCCCTTCGCTCGACGTAATACGCCCAACAGGTTAATCGGATCCAACGTTTCCGGTACCACAATGGCTGGCGTATTAGCAGCAAACGTCGCGACATCCATACCGTGTTCCAGTGCCACCAGCAGTTCTTTTGCTCGCACCACACCGATAATTTCATCCAGCTCACCACGACACACCGGGAACAGGCTGTGCGGCGTATCCAGCAACTGAATACGAATTTCATCCACCGGACGTTCGGCATCCACCCATGAAATGTTTCCGCGTGGCGTCATGATGCTGCGGATTGAGCGCTGTGACAGCGTCAACACACCGTTAATCATATAACGCTCTTCGTCTTTAAACGCTTCCTGTGGCATCGCCTGCGTCAGTGCAGCGTCTTCTGTGGTCGCTGGCTGATGACGCTGGCGACCGCCCATCAGACGCAAGATCGCCTCGGCGGTACGTTCACGCATCGGGCGATGTTCCTGATGACGAATAAAGTTGCGGCGCGCTATCTGGTTGAACAGCTCAATGACAATCGAGAAGCCAATTGCGGCGTACAGATAGCCTTTAGGAATGTGGAAACCAAAGCCTTCCGCCACCAATGACAAACCGATCATCAGCAGGAAGCTTAAGCAAAGCACCACAACCGTCGGATGGGCGTTGACAAAATTGGTCAACGGCTTCGAAGCCAGCAACATCACACCCATGGCGATCACGACGGCCGTCATCATCACCGGCAGATGGTTCACCATCCCCACAGCGGTAATGACCGCATCAAGCGAGAACACCGCATCCAACACCACAATCTGGATCACTACCGCCCAGAAACTGGCATAGCCTTTATTGCCCTGCTGCTCCATGCCCCGACTTTCCAGACGCTCATGCAGTTCCATGGTTCCTTTGAATAACAGGAACAAACCACCGAACAACAGAATTAAATCTCGCCCGGAAAAACTGAAATCGCCTACGCTGAATAGGGGTCGCGTCAATGTCACGATCCAGGAAATCAGCGAAAGCAGGCCCAATCGCATGATCAATGCGAGTGACAAACCGATCAGACGCGCTTTATCACGCTGTTTCGGTGGCAACTTGTCCGCAAGGATGGCGATAAACACCAGGTTGTCGATGCCGAGAACGATCTCCAACACAATCAGCGTCAGTAAACCCGCCCAAATTGAGGGGTCGAAGAGAAATTCCATCAATGACTCCTTGCAATACAGAGGGGCGAACGAGATTGAGCCTGCGCCGTGAAGCGAGACGAAAGATCGTTAGCAAATGAGGTCACGCTGAAGAGCGTTGTAGTGTGCGCCAGAGAGCGCGGTGAACATGTTGAGCGACGTCGGTGACGGTCCATATAGGTGAGCTGAAGCCCGATACTCCTGAATATTAAACAGAACGCTAATGTATCAGTTACATCAACAACGTCAAAAAATTTTATTACATTTACAAACAACTGCACAAACGCAGGAATAACGAACATAAATGCAATTTTGCAGCGTTACGCTCGAAATAGCTGACAAACATCACATAAATTATTTTTTCGCGCACTAAAATAAATCGCGACCTTACTGCTGTGCAGCGGACAGTTTCGGAATATTTATTGATGCGACTCTTCATCTCAGACCCAAACGATCCACCTGAATCAACAACGGTAATTCTCAATGATTCCCCGGCAATGCCAGAGAATCTCTCATGCGAACGGAGGTAGCAAGTGACCATTGCTATTGTAATTGGTACACATGGCTGGGCGGCAGAACAGCTGCTCAAAACAGCAGAAATGTTGTTGGGTGAACAGGAAAATGTCGGATGGATTGATTTCGTACCCGGCGAAAATGCAGAAACGCTAATCGAAAAGTATCAGGCGCGACTGACAGAACTCGATACTTCAAAAGGCGTGTTGTTCTTAGTCGATACCTGGGGTGGCAGCCCATTCAATGCGGCCAGCCGCATTGTCGTGGATAAGCCGAATTATGATGTCATCGCCGGGGTGAATATTCCGATGCTGGTGGAAACCCTAATGGGGCGCGATGACAATCCATCTTTTGAGGAATTGATTCACATTGCCGTGGAAGCGGGCCGTGAAGGAGTTAAAGCCCTCAAGACCGAAACGCCAACGCCAGAAGCGGCCGCTCCGGTTGCGGCCAAGGCCCCAGCACAACCACAAAAACCGCTGGCACCCGGCGAGCACATGAAGATCGGGCTTGCCCGTATCGATGACCGCTTGATTCACGGCCAGGTGGCGACCCGCTGGACAAAAGAGACCAACGTGACGCGCATCATCGTGGTAAGTGATGAAGTAGCTAACGATCATGTACGTAAGACGCTGCTCACGCAGGTGGCACCACCGGGCGTAACTGCCCATGTGGTCGATGTCGCTAAGATGATCCGTGTGTGGAATAACCCGAAATATGGCCGCGATCGCGTGATGCTGCTCTTCACCAACCCAACCGATGTGGAACGTATTGTTGAGCAAGGCGTCGACATCAAATCCGTCAACATTGGTGGTATGGCATTTAAACAGGGCAAAACCCAGGTCAACAACGCGGTCTCTGTCGATCAGAAAGATATCGCCGCGTTCCGCAAATTGAACGAGCGCGGTATTGAACTGGAAGTGCGTAAAGTTTCAAACGACCCGAGATTAAAAATGATGGACCTGATTGCGAAGGTCAATCAGTAGTTCGCTTTTGCCTGCACTGGCGGGCGAATACTTGAGACCTTGCTGAGGAGAAAAGCAATGGAAATAACCACGCTACAAATCATCCTGATATTTATTGTGGCTTGTATTGCCGGGATGGGTTCGATTCTTGATGAGTTCCAGTTCCACCGTCCATTGGTCGCATGTACCTTGATTGGAGCCGTATTGGGTGACATGAAAACCGGTATCATCATCGGTGGTACGCTGGAAATGATCGCCCTGGGTTGGATGAACATCGGTGCTGCGGTGGCACCCGATGCCGCTTTAGCCTCAATCATCTCTACCATTCTGGTTATCGCCGGTGGGCAAAGCGTCGGTGCGGGTATCGCACTGGCCATCCCGCTGGCTGCGGCCGGTCAGGTTTTAACCATCATCGTGCGTACCATTACCGTCGCCTTCCAGCATGCTGCCGATAAGGCGGCTGAGAAAGGCAACCTGAGCGCCATCAGCTGGATTCACGTTTCAGCCTTGGTGTTACAAGCGATGCGTATCGCAATTCCTGCGTTGATCGTGGCGATTTCAGTGGGTACCAGCGTGGTACAGGAACTGTTGGGCTCGATTCCAGAAGTGGTAACAAATGGTCTGAACATCGCGGGTGGTATGATCGTCGTAGTTGGTTACGCGATGGTCATCAACATGATGCGTGCTGGCTACCTGATGCCGTTCTTCTATCTGGGCTTCGTTACCGCAGCTTTCACCAACTTCAACCTGGTTGCGCTGGGCGTAATTGGTGTGGTGATGGCGGTGCTGTATATCCAACTGGCACCGAAATATAACCGCGTGGCAGGTGCTGCTGCCGGTCCTGCGCACAATGACCTCGACAACGAACTCGACTAGGAACAGGTGAAATCATGGTAGATACAACTAACGCTCCAAAGAAACTCACCCCGAGCGATGTCCGTGGTGTGTTCTTACGCTCTAACCTGTTTCAGGGTTCATGGAACTTTGAACGTATGCAGGCGCTGGGCTTCTGCTTCTCAATGGTGCCGGTGATTCGTCGCCTCTATCCAGAGAATAACGATGACCGTAAACAGGCGATTAAACGTCACCTGGAGTTCTTTAACACCCATCCATACGTTGCCGCACCGGTTCTCGGTGTGACGATGGCGATGGAAGAGCAGCGTGCTAACGGTGCAGCCATTGACGATGCGGCCATCAACGGTATCAAAGTGGGTCTGATGGGCCCGCTGGCAGGCGTAGGTGACCCGATTTTCTGGGGTACGGTGCGTCCAGTGTTTGCCGCGCTGGGTGCAGGTATCGCGATGAGCGGCAGCCTGTTGGGTCCACTGCTGTTCTTCATCCTGTTTAACGCCGTGCGTATGCTGACGCGTTACTACGGGGTGGCTTATGGTTATCGTAAAGGCGTGGACATTGTTAGCGATATGGGCGGCGGCTTCCTGCAGAAACTCACGGAGGGGGCGTCGATTCTCGGCCTGTTTGTTATGGGGGCCTTGGTCAACAAGTGGACACACGTGAACGTGCCGCTTGTGGTGTCGCGTATTACCGATCACACCGGCAAAACCACGGTGACGACTGTGCAGTCAATTCTCGATCAGTTGATGCCCGGTTTGATCCCGCTGCTGCTGACCTTTGGTTGTATGTGGCTGTTACGCCGCAAGGTCAATGCGCTGTGGATTATCGTCGGCTTCTTTGCCTTAGGTATCTTCGGTTACTGGATCGGTCTACTCGGTCTGTAATACGCTCGCCGGGGGCTTTCGCTCCCGGCCGTTTTTAGCGGGATTACCTGAGCGCCAACGTTGAGGTAAATTCGTTTGAGGAAGAAAATTTCATGTCACTGACTGACGCTCTGATCGCGCTGCTCATCATCGCCTTCGCCCTGTTCGCACTCTACGATGATGTCATCTTGCCGCGGCGCAATGGCCCCACCAAGCTTCGCGTGGCGTTGCGTCGTCGACACAAAATTGACAGTGGCATTTTTATTGTATTACTGCTGATTTTGCTCTGGAACAACGTCAGTAACCATGGCCCGCAACTGAGCACCACGTTGCTGATGGTGCTGTGCTTTATGGCTATCTGGTTATTCTGGCTGCGTACGCCCAAGCTGCTGATGAAAAACGACGGGCTGTTTTTTGGATGTGTATGGATCGACTATCGCCGCATTCAGAGCATGAACCTCTCTGAAGACGGCATTTTAGTGATGCAACTGGAACAGCGTCGTCTGCTGATTGCAGTGAAACAGCTTGACGATTTGGAGCGGATTTATAACACCCTGGTGGAAGCGCGTTAAGCGCGCTGCCAAAGCGTCAGGACAAAATCGGCATCGCAGCTAAAGGTATCGGCTGCCGCCAGTTCTTGCCACATCTCTTCACGCGCACGCCAGGCAAACGGCGTCATCTGCAACAGACTCACTGCTTCAGCGCCTTTTAACGTCATCTCATAACGAAGCTTTTGTTGTTCGACTTGGCTAAAGCCTTCATAGGCTTTCTCTTCGGCCGCATGCAGTTGTACTTCGCGATAAATGTGCGCTTTAAACTGCTGCAGGTGATGTGGGCCTGGTGTCACGGTGAGTAAATAGCCGCCCACTTTGATGACACGGCTGAGTTCGGCCTCATTACAAGGCGCATAGATACGCACAATGCCATCCAGTGATGCATCCGCAAACGGCAAGCGCTGGCTTGAGGCCACACAGAACTTCACCGCACGGTAGCGCTTAGCCGCCATACGAATCGCCGCCTTCGCCACATCAAGCCCAAATAGCTGTGCCTGCGGCAGTGCTTCTGCCATCGCTGCGGTGTAATACCCCTCACCACAGCCGATATCCAATACCTGCGTGGTTTGGCCGGACAACCGCTGCGTCAACATCTGGGCGACAGCATCACGCAACGGCTGATAGTGCCCTGCATCGAGAAACATCCGGCGCGCCAGCAGCATTTCAGCGCTGTCACCAGGTTCACGGGATCCTTTGTGCTGTACGGGCAGCAGGTTGACGTACCCTTCTTTAGCCTGATCGAACTGATGACCCGCATCACAGCGAAAACTGTTCGCCTGAAGCTGTAAAGACTGATGGCAAAGAGGGCAAATCAAAGACATAGATAACTCCGGGTTAGCGATTCGCGCGCAGTTTACCCTGATCATCTGGCAACAGAAAGGATAAAGAAAAGCCCCGGTCATAGACCAGGGCTTTACAATTCGTGTCAGCGGTGCATGGCACCGAGTCTGAGAGCGAAATCAGATAGCAGTAACGTTTACTGCTGCTGGGCCTTTCTGGCCGTCCTGAATTTCAAACTCAACAGCCTGGCCTTCTGCCAGAGTTTTGAAGCCATTACCTTGGATTGCAGAGAAGTGTACGAACACATCTTTGCTGCCGTCAGCAGGAGTAATGAAACCAAAACCTTTAGACTCGTTGAACCACTTAACCTGACCTTTAATCTTTGCCATTTTTGCAAATTCCTTAGAGTGTTTATATTGCCCGAGGGCAGTCTTACAGAGAAACCAGAGACATTACTGAATGAGGCACTAATTTAAGGTTCGGCAAGGAAGCGGAATTCAACGTCAACGTCTTTACTCGTAACTTCTTTACTGAAGATGCCATACATAAACAGAACTGTACCTCGTTTAACCCACGATTCGTTATCACATATCCGCAAATTAATGGCAAGCCATTTTTAAACGGTGATAGACACGACGCACATTATTGGCTGCAACCTCACATATTTTAGCCGACAGTGCAGTGACAAGTGCGGGGTTCAATAAACGAAAACGTTTATGAGTCAGTATAGTTAGCGCCATCAGGCCGCCAAGTCAAGCGCAGCGGGATGACAAAACCATACCAATTAAAGCAGATTAGATTACGCAGAAAATATTGCACTAATATGGCACAGATAAAATATTCCATCAAAAAAATTACATCTAATGCAACAATCGTGCATTGTGCAAAACTTGTACAGATCCATTTATTAGGTACAAGTCATAAATTATTTTGCACCAAAATCAGGAAAGTAATACGCCACTTGCCCCAAATATATGCACTGCAATTTGGCGGTTATCTTATTTTTAACTATTTACCCAACAATTAAATGTTAAAAAACGGCACCCGGATACTTGATTTAACAAAACAGGCTTAGGACTAATCTGAGTCGATATTCAACAAGCTACGGCTCTCCCCTATTCTCCAGGGAATAAAGCCCTTATTGGACTCTCCCGCTGCCTGCAGCGCTTTCTCCAATGCCGCAGGGGGTTCATCCAGCGGATCATCAGCCAATTCAAACACTCCCCAATGTATCGGCAAAGTGAGTGGGCGGCCAATTGATTGCCAGAGGCGCATGGCCTGGTCCGGGTCCATATGTTGCCCACGCATGAACCATTTTGGTGCATAGGCGCCAATGGGTAATGCTGCAAGGTTAAATGGCCCCAAACGGTTAGCGATCTCAAGTAAGTTATCGCTGTAGCCGCTGTCACCCGAAAACCAAAAATTCAGCGTCATATTGCGTACGACCCATCCACACCAGAGTGAGCGATTCCGATCCCAAAAGGTGCGCATGCTCCAATGTCTGGCAGGGACTGCCGTAAAGGTAAACCCTGAAACGTCGACAGATTGCCACCAGTCCAACTCACTGACATGGCGCACACCGCGTTTGCGACACCATCCGCCCATCCCCAGCGGCACGATGAACTGCGCAGCAGGAAAATGACGGGCAATGCGTTTTACCGTGGGACGATCGAGATGATCATAATGGTTATGCGAAATCAGCACAAAATCGAGATGAGGTAACTGTGTGATACTCAGTGGCGCGGGTGTTTTGCGTTCAGGCCCTGCAAACGGCAACGGGGAAGCTCGCGAAGAGAGCACGGGATCAATAAGTATGTAGCGTTGATTAAGGCGTAGCAGAATTGCGGCATGACCCAACCACCAAACGCGATCGTCATTGCCACTTAAATCTGCGCTTTGACACCAGTTATCAATGAAAGCCGGATATCCGGCCTGTGGCGGCCGCGGCAAATTCTCCGCTTTACGCTCGCGCCGCCAGCGCTGCAAATCCCCAGGCTGACGCAACTCCTCTTCCGGGTTGCGGAAGCCTTCTGGCGTATGATGTGCCAGTGATGCGTCATACCAGGGATTTTGCCAGGCCATTACTGCGTCCTATTTTACTTAACGTTCGGGAATCATCCGGATGAAGTCACGTTGATCCGCGTCATCCTCTTCTTCCTGCTGTTGTGCTGTGGCTGGCTGTTGTGCATCCGCCAGGCGGCGCAGCAGCGCATTCTGTTTTTTCTGCTCTTCTAACAGCGCTTCCAGCAAATGGATCTGTTCACTGGCTCGCACGCTGGCACGGTTGACGAAGAACCATGCAATAAAGGCCACAACAATGATGATGGCCAGAACGCCATAATTGAACAGCGGACTGGTATTTGCGGCTAACTCGTTCATAACTGCCTCTATAGTCAAACATAAAACACTTACACCGCCGCTGATTCTACTCGTTGTGTGCGGAAAAGATAATGGTTGCCAGTGGAAAGCAGATTATCCCGCATCATCACTGCTTTCAGTTATCTCTGATCGATTTAATCGGCAGGACGCGGCATGCTGCTACTATAGAAATGGCAGCGACTTCAGGATAGCTGCGTTATGTATCACAAGGAGAAAAAATGAAACTATTCATTCGAGCGATAATGGTAGTGGCGGTAATCTGGTTGGCAATGCTGTTTACGGGCTATGGTGTGTTGACGGGTAGCAACAAGAATGCAGCAGGACTGGGATTGCAGTGTAGCTATCTCACCGCGCGTGGCATGATCACAGCACAATACTTGCACACTGACAGCGGCATCGTTGGTGTAACCGATTGCCCATTACTTAAGAAAAGTGGCGAAGTAGTAGACAATTGATTCATATAACGGGCTGGCAACAGCCCGTTATACTGTCTCAGAAAGGATACTGGTGGTAGCCCATCTGGTCGGAAATGTTCCGCGCGGCACGATGCAGCATCGCAACATATTCGTTTTTTGCTTCTTCGGAAAAACGGATGGTGGGGAAGGAAATACTCAACCCAGCTATCACCACACCAAAGCGGTCAAACACCGGCACTGCGATACAGCGTAAGCCCTCTTCCTGCTCCTCATTGTCCTCGCCAAACCCCTGTTCTTTTACCTGAAGCAGGACGTCGAGCAGTGCCTCTGCGGTCACAATCGTATTGGCGGTGCTGCGGCGGAATTCAACTTCACTCAAGATCTCCTCCGCTTCGCTGCGATCGCGCCACGCCAGCAGCACTTTACCAATAGCGGTGGTATGCAGCGGGTTACGGCGGCCAATGCGCGAGTACATCCGTAGGTTATAAAGTGAGTCAATTTTATGAATATAGACGATGCTATCTTCTTCCAAAGCCCCAAGATGGATGGTCTCTTTGGTCAGTCGCGATAGTTCACGCATTTCGACATCCGCACTGCGGATGAGATCGACGTTTTGCAGCGCTTTAGCACCCAGTTCAAAAAGCTTGAGGGTCAGTGAGTATTTTTCACTTTCCCCTTCCTGTGCCACATAACCCAGCGACTTCATGGTTTGTAGAAAGCGATACACCGTGCTTTTGGACATCATCACACGTTGCGACAGCTCAGTAATACCGTGATCGCGCTCTTCGCCCAGCGCCTGCAAAATGCCAAACACTTTCATTACCGATGAAACGGAATCTGGCTGTTTATCGTTATCACTGCTCGCCATAGCGCATATCCTTTTTTGACGGTGTTTCAAAAAAAACGGAACAGAATTGCCAGTATATGCGTTTCAGCCCAGTAGCAGCAACGGCTGGTGCTCGGGACACATTCCTTCGTAATTTTTTGTCAATGAATTCGGTGCTTTCCAACACAAAATTGATTAGCATGATGATATTCACTTACTTCACTTATTCCTTTTATGTCCCCTACACCTTCTCAGGATGGCTTGCCAGTGCCGCAGCGTTATGGCGCCATTATTACTATCGCATTAGGTATCATGATGGCGGTGCTGGATGGCGCGATTGCTAACGTGGCCCTGCCGACCATCGCGCGTGAACTCAATGCCAGTCCCGCTGAATCTATCTGGATTGTCAACGCCTACCAGATTGCGATTGTTATTTCGCTGCTCACACTCTCTTTTATCGGGGATATGTTGGGCTACCGCCGCGTCTACCAAGTTGGACTGGGGCTGTTTATCGCCACATCACTGTTTTGCGCCCTCTCCTCTTCGCTAAATATGTTGACCGTGGCGCGCATACTGCAAGGATTTGGCGGCGCAGCACTGATGAGCGTTAACACCGCACTGATCCGCATTATCTACCCACAACGTTTCCTGGGCCGGGGAATGGCGATCAATTCGCTGATCGTCGCCGTCTCCAGTGCTGCGGGCCCCACTGTTGCCGCCGCGATTCTCTCCATCGCCAGTTGGAAGTGGCTATTTCTGATTAACATTCCTCTCGGCATCGTGGCGCTATGGCTGGCACTGCGCTTCCTGCCAGATAACACGCAGAAATCAAAACAACAGAAATTCGACGTACCGAGTGCCGTCATGAACGCACTGTTCTTTGGTTTGCTGATTTCCGCATTGAGCGGCTTTTCGCAAGGTCAGGATGGCTGGTTGATTCTGGGTGAAATTGTGGCATTAGTGCTGGTAGGCGTAGTATTTGTCCGTCGCCAATTGTCGATGCCTGTGCCGCTGTTGCCCGTCGATCTTTTGCGTATCCCTATCTTTTCGCTCTCACTGTGCACCTCAATTTGCTCTTTCTGCGCACAAATGTTGGCAATGGTTTCGCTGCCGTTCTTCTTACAAAACGTATTAGGTCGGGATGAAGTAGCAACGGGCTTGCTGCTGACGCCATGGCCACTGGCTACTATGGTGCTGGCGCCTATTGCCGGTCGTTTAATTGAGAAGTTCCACGCGGGTTTGCTGGGTGGACTGGGGCTGGCGATGTTTGCCGCAGGTTTGTTCCTGCTGGCGCTGCTGCCAACTCATCCTACCGATCTGGATATCATCTGGCGCATGATGCTGTGTGGTGCCGGTTTCGGTTTGTTCCAGTCGCCTAACAATCACACCATTATTTCTTCTGCACCGCGTAATCGCAGTGGCGGCGCCAGTGGCATGCTGGGAACAGCGCGCTTAGTAGGACAAAGCAGTGGTGCAGCATTGGTTGCACTGATGTTCAACCTGTTTAATGACAGTGGCACTCACGCTTCGCTGGTACTCGCAGGCAGTTTTGCTACCGTCGCCGCCGTGGTCAGCATGGCACGTATGACACAATCACGCGCGGTCAGCGATGCGTAAAACAACAAGGGCGCCCTCAGGCGCCCTTGTTCATTCATTACCCTATTACTTCAGATAGTCGCCATTACGCAACGCTTCGATACGCTTATCTAACGGTGGGTGCGACATAAACAGCTCGCTTAGCGATTTGCTTTTACCATTGATGCAGAATGCCATCATGCTGCTTGGCTCCTGCGGCTCATAGCTGGTCTTCAATCGTTGCAGCGCGGCAATCATCTTCTCGCGGCCGACCAATTTGGCAGAACCCGCATCCGCATGGAATTCACGGTGACGTGAGAACCACATGGTAATAATGCTGGCGAGAATACCGAACACCATTTCAAGCACCATCGCGACCGCAAAGTAAACCATCGGGTTGCCGTTGCTGCTCTCTTCACCATCACGGTTACCAGACAAGAAGCCAGAGGCTACTTGCGCAATAATACGCGAAATAAAGATGACGAAGGTGTTCACCACACCCTGGATCAGCGTCATGGTGATCATGTCACCATTGGCGATGTGGGCCATTTCGTGAGCCAGTACCGCTTCCGCTTCGTCGCGACTCATGTTTTGCAGCAAACCGGTCGAGACTGCCACTAACGAAGCATCACGACGTGCACCGGTAGCAAAGGCGTTAATATCTGGCGCGTGGTAAATCGCGACCTGCGGCATCGCAACGCCGGACTGTTGAGCCTGGCGGCTGATGGTTTCCATCAGCCAGCGTTCCGTCTCGTTACGGGGTTGTTCTATCACTTCACCACCAACGGAGCGCAACGCCATCCACTTGGACATCAGCAGTGAAACAAACGCACCGCCAAAGCCAAACAGACCTGCCATAATCATCAGACCCTGAACACTGCTTGACTGGATTCCTGTCAGACTCAGAATCAGTCCGAATACCAACATCACCGCCAGGTTGGTGACCAGGAAAAGCGCAATACGCATCATAAACGTTAATCTTCCTCAGTTGTGCTCGCGCTTATGCGCGGATATATATCCTATGTTCATTACGCAGCATTTCAAGCGACCTTAATCTTTAAGTGCCTAAAAAGACATAACTTTACATTTGGTAACGATACCAGCAAATTCACTCATTCGTCGCCGTGAACAAAGATTCTCTCCAAAAAAAAGCACCGCCGAAGCGGTGCTTTTCAATCAGCAGGCGATTACTTTGCCTGTGCTGCGGCTGGTTGGGATTTCTCCAGCTGCGCCATGTCATTGGCAATTTTGACTGTTTCGTCCAGATACGGGTCTGGCTCTTTATAGTCTTTCGGCAGATCGTCGAGGCTCTTCAGCGGTGCTTTGCCTTCAGCCTGATAGCGTGCGTTGATACGCTCCAGACGCAGTGCATCATCTTCATGATTCTCTTTCTCACGCTGGCCGAGATTGAGTGACACGATATTGCGTTTGTCTTTCATCGCATCGAAGCGCGCAATATCTTTCAAGATGTACTGGAACTCGCGATCTTTCGCGATGCGATCCGCGTGCTCTTTGGTCAGTTGTGGAACCAAGGCTGAAATATCACCGGTTTTGGTGTAAGTCGCCGCGTTCACGCTATCCCATGGCAACGCGTTGTCCTCAAACTTCTCACCCGTTTCAGCCGCTTCCACACCTGTCGGCATCAGCAGGTCAGGCGTCACGCCTTTACGCTGAGTACTGCCGCCGTTGATGCGGTAGAACTTCTGAATCGTGTACTGCACCGAACCCAGTGCAGGCCATTCCGGACGCAGCATTTGATCGTAGATGCGGTTAAGCGAACGATACTGCTGTACGGTGCCTTTACCGAAGGTGGGCTCACCGACAATCAATGCACGGCCATAATCCTGCATGGCAGCAGCAAAAATTTCAGAGGCTGATGCACTGAAACGATCGACCAACACTACCAGTGGACCTTTGTAATAAACGATACCATCGTTATCACTGTCCTGACGCACGCGACCATTGTTGTCACGAACCTGCACTACCGGACCACTTGGAATAAACAAGCCAGAAAGGGATACCGCTTCTGTCAGTGCGCCACCACCGTTGGTACGCAGATCGATCACGATACTGTCGACGTTTTGTTTCTGCAGTTTTTGCAGCTGCACTTTCACATCGTCAGTCAGGCCCACGTAGAAGCCAGGAATGTCCAGCACGCCAACCTTTTCTTTACCGACGTTGTGCACAGTGCCTTTAACCGCACGGTCTTCCAGACGAATCTTCTCACGCGTCAGCGTCACGATACGGGTTTTGGTCCCCTTACCGGCCGGCAGAATCTCAAGGCGCACTTTACTGCCTTTCGGTCCCTTGATTTTGGAAACCACGTCATCCAGACGCCAGCCAATCACATCTTCCATTGGCTTGCCTGGCTGGGCGACACCGACAATACGGTCACCCACGCTGATGGATTTGCTCTTCGCCGCTGGACCACCGGCAACCATCGAGTTGATCACCGTGTAGTCATCGTCCATCTGCAGCACCGCACCGATACCTTCAAGCGACAGGCTCATCTCGGTGTTAAATTGTTCGGTATTGCGAGGCGACAGGTAATTAGTGTGCGGATCGATTTCATGCGCAAAGGCAGTCATCGCCAGCTGGAACACATCTTCGCTGTTGCTCTGTGCCAGGCGGCGGATAGCAAAGTTGTAACGCTTGGTCAGCGTTTCACGAATTTCTTTGTCATCTTTGCCAGCCAGTTTAAGGCTCAGCTCATCATATTTAACTTTGGCATCCCACAGCGCATTTAACTCATCGGTACTTTTTGGCCATGGCGATTTTGAGCGGTCAATGTCAATCGTGTCATTGCCGGCGAAATTCATTGGGCGGTTCAGCACGCTCAGCGCATATTGATAGCGCTCAAAACGGCGTTTCTGCGCCAGGTTATAGAGATCGTAAAAGACATCCAGCTTACCGCTGCGGAATTCATCGCCAAGAGTGGTTTTCTTATCAGCGAATTGCGCAACGTCAGAGGCCAGCAACACATTATGGTTGTAATCGAGCAGATTCAGGTAGCGATCAAAAATTTTCGCGGAAAAATCCTGATTCAAATCGAACTGACGATAATGCGAGCGAGTAAAACGCGAGGTGACGCGCTCACTAACGGTAGGATGCTGCGGATCTTCATGTAACTGTGGAATCTGGTCAGCGCGGGTAATGTTATCTGCGCCAAAGGTGGGGCCTGCTAACAGCAGGCCCGCGATCATACCGATCTTTAAAATGTTGTTCATGCCGAGGTCAGCCTCCGTTTCAGAACTGCAAGTGTTCTGCGCGCACAATCATTGCCATGCCGGAAGCGAGTTGCACCCGAACGCCATCCTTGGTGATTTCAAGAATGGTGGCGTCCATTGCACTTTTCCCTGCTTTAACTTTGATGTTCTGGCCGAGCTGCAAAGTTGAGGTATCAGTGACAGGTATCGCTTGCGGCTGGCGCGGTGCAGGATTACGTTCAGCAGAAGCTGGACGCGGAGCCTGTGGACGCGGCTTACGCGGGGCTTCGCCTTCAGCAGCTTTACGCGGTGCAGGTTTACGCGGGCGACGTTCAGCGGTCTCTTCACCGGCTTCACGCTTCTTCGCTCTCTGCTGATCACGTTGTGCCTGAACGCGCGCTTTAGCTTCTTCTAACTGCTTACGCGCATGCTCTACATGTTGCTCATCCAGCACGCCACAGGCGTTGCCGTCGAGATCGACACGATTTGCACCGGCTTTAATGCCGTAAAGGTAACGCCAGCTCGAGGTATAAAGACGCAAGGCCGAACGCAGTTGCGTCTTGCTCAGGCTGTTTTCACCCTGAACGCGCTCGACCAGATCCTGGAAGATACCGACTTTGAGCGGACGCGCTTCGCCTTCGGCGCTAAAGCATTGCGGAAAACGTTCCGCCAAAAAGGCGATAACTTCTTTACTGCTATTCAACTTAGGTTGATTTTCCATGAAATTTCCTGATTACTACGGGTTTGCCGACCAGAGCAGGCATGAACAGGCGACATTATAATGACAACATCGCCAAATGCTATGTGATCCAGTCGATTAGCTATGCGTCAGCTGAAGAAATTTTTCGATGTCGCTGCCCGCCAGCACTTCACAAAGCCCGTCGGTAAGGGCCACCAGCCCCGTTTCGTCCTCACTATCGAAGCGAGAATAAACCGTACTATCAATGTCCAACACACCCACTAAGGTGCCGTTTACTTTCAGAGGAATCACGATTTCCGCGTTGCTGGCTGCGTCACAAGCGATATGGCCTGGAAACGCATGCACATCTTCAACGCGCTGGACTTTATCCTCTGCAATCGCTGTGCCACATACTCCTTTACCTACCGGAATACGCACGCAGGCAATTTTGCCCTGGAACGGACCCAACACCAGCGTGTTGGGCTCGGTCAGTAAATAGAATCCTGCCCAGTTCACACCTTCCAGACGTTCAAATAGCAGCGCACTGCAATTACCCAGCGCCGCCAGGAAAGAGGTTTCGCCCGCTAATAATGCGCGAACATCACGATTCAAATCCTCGTAAAACTCTTTTTTGTTCATTGTTTAACCATAACTCGTCACTGCAGTGACCCTGTTGTCACTCAGTTGTTAAAATAAGCACTAATAATCCAACCCCATAAGGTGAATCATTGTGTTAGTTACTATACCCTTAGCAGTCGGTGGTTAAGATTTTTCTCGGACCACAGAATGTTGCAGGCAGATTGCTCTGCTCAGCTTGCCGGTAACCGTAACGAACGATGGGCCACTTGCGTCACCTATGAAAATTCACGCTATCAGCCAGACGTTGCCCCACGCACGTTATCAGCGTTGCCCGCAATGCGATACCCTTTTTTCCTTACCGGATGTGAAATCGCATCAGTCGGCTCACTGCCCGCGCTGCCATGCAAAAATTCAAAGCGGCCGCGACTGGTCAATGACGCGACTCACGGTGATGGCCGTGACCATGATCGTGCTGATGCCCTTCGCTTTCAGTCTGCCATTAGTGGATATTCGCCTGCTGGGCATGCGCATCAACGCCAGCCTGGTGGAGGGCGTGATCCAGATGGCGCAACAGGGCAACGTGCTGACGGCCTCGATGGTCGCGTTCTGTACCATTGGCGCGCCCGTGACCTTAGTTGCTGGCATCTGCTATTTATGGATTGGCCACGCCCTCGGCATGAACCTACGTCCGGTATTACTGATGCTGGAAAAACTGAAAGAGTGGGTGATGCTGGATATCTATCTGGTCGGTGTGGCGGTCGCCTCTATAAAGGTGCAGGATTACGCCGCGCTGGAAGTGGGCTACGGTCTGGTTGCGTATATTGCGCTCACGGTATTGAGTTTATTGACGCTGATCCACCTCAACGTCGAACAGCTATGGGAGCACTTTTATCCGCAGGCAATACCGACCTCACCCCCTGAGGAGTGGCAGGTGTGCCTTAACTGCCACCAAACGGGCGTGGCAGATGAGCGCGGGCGCTGCATGCGTTGCCACACGCCGCTCGATTTCCGGCGTCGCCACAGTTTGCAAAAATCCTGGGCCTCGCTGATTGCCTCCATTGTGTTGTTGATCCCCGCTAACCTGCTGCCGATTTCGGTGGTTTACGTCAATGGTGCGCGCCGTGAAGACACCATCTTCTCGGGTATTTTGGGACTCGCTTCAGGCAATATTCCCGTGGCCGCAGTGGTATTTATCGCCAGTATTTTGGTGCCTTTCACCAAAGTGTTGGTAATGCTGACATTATTAATCAGCATTCACTTCAAGTGTGAACAAGGTCTGAAAACCCGTATCCGCTTGTTACGCGCCGTCACCTGGGTGGGGCGCTGGTCGATGTTGGATCTGTTTGTGATTGCGATGACCATGTCGCTGGTTAATCGCGATCAACTTTTTGCTTTTACCATGGGACCTGCCGCCCTTTACTTTGGCGCGGCAGTCATCCTGACCATTATGGCTGTTGAGTGGCTTGATAGCCGCCTGATCTGGGATGCACATGCAACAGGAAACGCCGACTACACCGACTAGCGCAAATCTGCGTAACAAACGCAAGATTTCGCCGTTCTGGTTATTGCCCATTATTGCCCTGCTGATTGCCGGCTGGCTGCTATGGACCAATTATCAGGAGCGCGGTACCACCATTACCATCAACTTCCAGACCGCGGACGGCATTGTGCCGGGCCGCACGCCAATTCGTTATCAAGGCGTGGAAGTCGGTACTGTACAGGGCATCGTGCTGAGCGATGACTACAACAGCATCCAAATTAAGGCCAGCATTAAGAGCGACATGCGTGATGCGCTCAAGGACAACACTAAGTTCTGGCTAGTGACGCCGAAAGCCTCTCTGGCGGGGGTTTCTGGGCTGGATGCGTTGGTTGGCGGTAACTATATCGGCATGATGCCAGGTAGCGGCAACCCGCGTGAGCATTTCACCGCGTTGGATACTCAGCCTAAATACCGCGTCAACACCGGCGAACTGTTGATCCATCTCCACTCACCTGATCTGGGTTCACTCAATACCGGTTCGCTGGTGTATTACCGTAAAATTCCGGTGGGTCGCGTTTATGACTACAGCATTAACAGCAACACCGATGGCGTGACCGTCGATGTGCTGATTGAACGTCGTTTCGTCAACCTGGTAAAAAAACAGAGTCGTTTCTGGAACGTCTCCGGCGTGGATGCCGATATCAGCTTAAGCGGTGCAAAAGTAAAGCTGGAGAGTTTGGCTGCGTTAGTGAATGGCGCGATTGCCTTTGATTCCCCAGAGCAAGGAGAGCAGGCCAACAGTGACGAAAACTATCAGCTCTACCCCGACCTGGCACGCAGCCAGCGTGGCGTGCAGATCGGTCTTGACTTGCCAAGCGGGGATAACCTGAAAGCCGATAGCACCCCTTTGATGTATCAAGGCCTTGAGGTCGGTACCTTGACCAAACTTAACCTGCTACCGGGCGGGAAAGTCACAGGCGAGCTGACGGTCGATCCTTCCGTCACCGGTTTAATGCGCAGCGGTACGCGAATTGAAATGCGTGCGCCTAAGTTAAGCCTGACTGACACCAATCTCAGCAGCTTGCTGACCGGCAACACCTTTGAACTGGTTCCCGGGGAAGGACCCGCACAGGATCACTTCACCGTGTTACCGGCAAGTGAAACCCTGCTGCAAAAACCGGATGTGCTGACCGTACAGCTTAGCGCACCAGAAACCTATGGCATTGATGCGGGCCAGCCGGTGATGCTTTACGGCATGAAAATTGGTCAGATCATCTCCCGTCAGTTGGATGAAAACGGCATCAGTTTCGCCGTGGCGATCAACCCGGAATATCGCCATCTGGTCCACGCAGACAGCAAATTCATCGTCAACAGCCGTCTTGACGTGAAGTTCGGTCTTGATGGCATGCAGGTATTAGGTGCCAGCGCGCGGGAATGGGTGGATGGCGGCATTCGTCTGGTGCCGGGTGCCAAAGGTAACCCTTCTACACGCTATCCTTTATATGCCGATGCAGAACGGGCACAGGAAGGTATTATTGGCGATCAGCCACCAACAACATTGAAACTCACGGCCAGCAGTTTGCCAGACGTACAGGCGGGTTCGGTGGTGCTGTATCGCAAGTTCCAGGTCGGGGAGGTTGTAGATGTGGTCCCACGTGCTGATGCATTTGAGATTTCCGTCCATGTTGAGCCGCAGTATCGCAAGTTACTGACCAATGAAAGCGTGTTCTGGGCCGAAGGCGGCGCAAAAGTGCAATTGAACGGCAGCGGCCTGACGGTTCAAGCTTCTCCACTTAACCGTGCGCTTAAGGGCGCCATCAGCTTTGATAATCTGACTGGCGCGCAGGCGGCAAAAGGCGTGAAGCGCGTGCTATATGCTTCAGAAACCGCCGCACGTGCAGTGGGTAGCCAGATCACGCTGCACACCTTCGATGCCAGCAAGCTGGCGGCGGGCATGCCCATTCGCTATCTCGGCATCAATGTCGGTCAAGTTGAGTCGCTGGCATTGAGTAAAGACAATAATCAGGTGGTGGCGAAAGCCGTACTTTATCCAGAGTATGTGCAAGATTTCGCGCGCGTCGGCAGCCGTTTCTCGGTGGTCGCGCCGGAAATCTCGCCAGCGGGTGTCAATCATCTGGAAACGCTGTTGCAGCCTTATCTCAATGTGGATCCTGGTAAAGGCGCGCAGGCTCGAACCTTCGAGTTGCAGGAAAGCACCATTACCGATTCGCGTTACCTTAATGGACTCAATATCTACGTGGATGCCACCGAAGCCGGTTCGCTGTCGCTGGGAACACCGGTGCTGTTCCGTGGTGTAGAAGTAGGTACGGTCACCGGCACGTCGCTGGGTAACATGGCCGACCGCGTGCAGATAGCGCTGCGCATCAGCAAGAAATATCAGCATCTGGTGCGTAATAACTCGGTGTTCTGGCTGGCGTCTGGATACAACCTCGACTTTGGCCTGATAGGTGGCGTGGTGAAAACCGGCACCTTCCAGCAGTTCATTCGCGGTGGCATTCAGTTCGCGACACCTCCAACCGTGCCACTGGCGCCGCAAGCAGGCGCAGACAAGCACTTCCTGTTGCAGGATGAAGCGCCGAAAGAGTGGCGCAGTTGGGGAACGGCCATTCCGGACCCTAATTAACCAATCGGGCAGCCTGCGGGCTGCCCGTTTTATTTGCACGTGTTACACTTCGCGCTCAATTTGTTACCCGGTAGATGCCCGTGTCCGAACGCTTTCCTGAAGACTTCCTTGCGCTGATGCGCGCCAGCCTCGCTGATGAGGATGAACTACAACGCTTTTTAGCCATCAGCCAACAACCGCTGCGACGCAGCCTGCGCGTGAATACCCTGAAAATCAGTGTTGAGGCGTTTCTGGCACGCACGGCGCATTACGGTTGGCGTCTGACGCCGGTTCCCTGGTGTGCAGAAGGATTCTGGATTGAGCGTGACGATGAATCGTTGCCACTGGGCAGCGTTGCGGAGCATCTCAGCGGTTTGTTCTATATTCAGGAAGCCAGCTCAATGCTGCCCGTCACGGCACTGTTTGACGCTGCACCAGACGCACGTCAGGTCATGGATGTGGCCGCCGCGCCCGGTTCTAAAACCACGCAAATGGCTGCGCTGATGCGCAATGAAGGTGCGATTCTCGCTAATGAGTATTCGGCAAGTCGGGTAAAAGTACTGCATGCCAATATCAGCCGTTGTGGGGTAAGCAACGTCGCGCTAACCCACTTTGATGGCCGCGTGTTCGGCGCTGCTTTGCCAGAACAGTTTGACGCCATCCTACTGGATGCGCCTTGCTCCGGCGAAGGTGTGGTGCGCAAAGACGCCGATGCACTGCGTAACTGGACCCTGGCGAGCACCGAAGAGATCGCCGCGACCCAACGTGACCTGATCGACAGCGCTTTCCATGCATTACAACCTGGCGGCACCTTGATCTACTCCACCTGTACGCTGAATCAGATTGAGAATCAGCAGGTGATTGCCTGGTTGCAGCAACGCTACCCAGATGCTGTGGAAATTATGCCGTTAAATGGCTTGTTTGTCGGTGCTGAGCAAGCGTTGACGCCAGAAGGCTTTCTGCACGTCTTCCCACAAATCTTCGACAGTGAAGGCTTCTTCGTTGCTCGCCTGCGCAAAACGGCCAGCATCCCTGCCTTGCCTGCGCCAACCTATAAAGTGGGTAAACTGCCCTTCTCGCCTGTTAGCCGCAAGTTTTCAGCTGAAGTGCAGCAAGCCGCAGCCAAAGTCGGTATACAGTGGGACGATAATCACAGGCTGTGGGAGCGCGATAAAGAGTTGTGGCTGTTCCCTGCCGCGCTGGAGAGCTGGCTCGGCAGAGTGCGTTTCTCGCGTATTGGACTGAAGCTGGCTGAAACCTTCCCAAAAGGTTATCGCTGGCAACATGAAGCGGTAGTAGCGCTCACTCAGCCAGGCAGCGCGTTAGATTTCGAACTCACCGAAGCGGAAGCGGAAAGTTGGTATCGAGGGCAGGATATACGTCCTGACGCGCTGCCAACGCGTGATGAAATCATTGTCACGTTCCAGCAACAGCCGCTGGGGTTGGCGAAGAAGGTCAGCAACCGCATTAAAAACAGCTATCCTCGCGAACTGGTGCGTGATGGGCGTCTGTTCCGTTAATTTTTACTGAAGCCGAACCAGCGTTAAGCGATTACCGAACACCGCACCGGTATCGATATAGTGCTGGTTCGCGACGTTCAAAGGCTGTTCCAACGGCGTGTGACCAAAATAGAAATCGCTGGCACCCTCGATACTGGCAGACGTACCACGATGATGCCGCCCAAGACGATCTCGACTCCACACCACCTGATGCCAGTCGACATCCTGACCCAGCTCATAATGGCTGGCTGGATAGTCGGCATGGGCAATCACCACAACCCGATCCGCGAGTTCAATGTGCAAGATCAACGGCAAATCGGCGCAGCGCTTCAACGCGTGGCGTGCCGCAATCAGCTCTGCACCTTTCAGCTGCCAGAACCAATCACCGCCATTCATCATCCATAGCATAGGGTCTTGCCCCTCAAGCGCCGAGAGTGCCATCTGCTCATGGTTGCCTCGTACGCAGCGGAACCACGGTTCCTGAAGCAACTGCAAACAGCCGGGGCTGTCTGGCCCACGGTCGATAAGGTCCCCCACTGACAGCAGCAAATCCTGCTCTTTATCGAAATCATGTAGGATGAGTTGCGAATCCAGTTGGGCGCGACAGCCGTGTAAGTCACCGACGACCCAAATGTTACGCCACGTTTTGGCACTCAGCGTTTGGTATAACATGTAATCCTTCCCGGTTGACTGGAAGTTTAGTAAACCCGGCATAAAGTATAGTCCGGTGAGGTGAAGGCAAGGGAGGGAACAGCATGAGCAGCCGTAAACAATTTATCGGGGTGTTAGTGTTTATATTCCTTGGCAGCCTACTGCTGCTGGAATCGATTGCGCGCTTGGTGCATTTGCTGTTTGTTGGGTGACGGCGAATTGCTTCGATAAGATGGCAGGAAGATTTTCATCAGGGCTGCATCCTTACAGCCCTGATGAAAGTCCCGTCCGGCGCTTATCTCCGGCGCTCAGTGAAGGCGTTAGCTCTGTGCGGGACGGCAACGACCTTACCAAGTAAGACAATTCCGAACAAGATAAATGATATTAAATATCATTATCATTCGCGTTATTTACACTTTCCTTACAGTTGAAGTTCAAATCTGTGCTACTCCTCTGCTCCCGCACCTTCAGTCACTTGCTCGCCTTTTGCTTTACTAAACTATAAGTGAAGTGATTTTAAAAGGAGCAAGCGAATGAAAGACTATTACAAGATCGACCTGGAAGTGTTTATGAGTAATAACGCGGATCTTATTAAGGAGATTAAAAGCAAAGCGCCTGTATATGCCGACGAATTGGGATTGGAGGTGGTGCAATATATTAATCGTGAGGTTAAACAAGCTCACCTGGATTATATCGACAGCCTGGGGGTGCACGATCCCTATGAATATTACATCTCACAACATGAAGAGGATCGTTATCTGGCCGATCAGCTGATCGCTCAGCATCGTGCTGCACTGCATCCGACATCCTAGCCTGTTGATTTGCCACACAACTCGTGTGGCAAAGACGGCTGTTTATCGCGAGAGCAAGAAGATAGCCAGCAGGAAAAACACCCACAATCCGGCAAAGGTGGCGAACCCGACGCGCGGGGTTTTCGCCCGACCAACCACCACACCAATAAAGATACACAGCAGCGTTAAGGTGCCAATCATTACCCAGAGAAGATATTGCGCATTTGCCATGAAGAATCCTTATTTACCGGCAATAAAACGATGCGCACTCTTATACCATTTTTCCAGCACGCTGACTGCTACTAAATGACCGCATATTCAGTGCTGGCTTGGGTTCATCAAGCCGTTGGGTGATGGCAACGCACGGTTTTTAACTGTTCTAGCTCCGATAACCGCGCAGCGGCATGTTTGTTGGCGCTGGCCTTGACGATACCGTTGCCGATACCAAAATCGCCGATGAAGCCAATCACGGTCAGCGCATCAAACTCACCGGTTTTATCAATCTGCTGCTGTACGCTGTGGGTTTTTGCGATCTCTTGATCAAGCGTCGCGCAGCTGTAAGTTTGCGCCTCTTCATCACTCACTTTAGCCGATTGCGGGTATTGCTTTAGTGCGCAGCCGGTAAGAAGCATTAACGCGAAAAGTAGACTGGTAGGTTTTAACATCTTATGACTCTCGTTTAGGCCGGTACGGCTGGTCGTTTAGCTGCGAGGAAATGTAGCATGTGAGGCGTGACGCGATTGAGGGAATAACAGGCTGGATTTCGGGCAATTCACGTAAAAATGGAGTAAGGATGTGTTGGTTAAGGCGGTGATATTCGTTGCGAAGTTAATTGTCCTGGTTGAACCTGGATACTACTGCTTTAGCATTAAATATTGATATGTGATTATTGTCATGAACTTTGGTATCAGTGTGGGCCATAGCACCTCTGCAGCTGCCGGGCCGTCATGCAGACGAATAGCGTGAAGGTACCGAGTCAGCGGCACGAGGGCAACCAGCCTCAAAACGGCACCAGACTGCGTTATCACCACACGCGTCAACAAGAATTAACTGATCGCAAAAGTATGTCGATGACCAAAAAGCACTTGGATTCTCGCGGTCAGGAATATGTGATGATTTGATTCGGATATAATTATTTCTGACAAATTTCGGACAGTTTCGTACTTGCTGAAAATAATCCTTATAAAACATCAGCATAAAAAAAGACCCAATACGATTCCTGTATCGGGTCCAGGGAAATGGCTCTTTGAGAGCCGTGCGCTAAAAGTTGGCATTTTTGAAGGCGACTTCTCGCCTTGCCTTTTAAAGGTAGTTCAGGAACGATTATTTTCCAGCCAACCGCGAGGCCAGGAAGAGGAAGCTGCCAACTCTGTGATCGTGCTGACACATCGGAGAAGCAAGCGTAGCGGCAAAATTGTGCGCTACGCCCGTATTTTGGTGTGATTACTTACCGCACAGCTGCTGCGCACGATCAACGATCGGCTGCAGGCTCATTTTCTGACCTGGATGCGCTTTATCTTCTGCCACGATGGTATCAATCGATTGCAGTGTCCCTTTGCCCGCGTCGACACGCGCGTGGGCTTTATCATTAAGTGGATACTGCAACAGTGTGCTCGGGTTGATAGCAAACAGTGAACCGTCTTTCTCGCAGGTCAGCATCACTTCTTCACGCGTGAAGGGCCACTTGTCTTTACCGATCTCAAAACGACTGACGGTAATAATCTGCGCGGCCATTGCCTGGCTGCACAGCGCCATCAGCACGCAAGCTGGAATCAATTTCTTCAGCAAAATATCGACCTCATCTTTTCTTTCATCACAATTCAGGCCGGCGACAACGTGGCAAACACGCTGACCAGTCCGACAACAATAACAGCCAGCAGCAGCTCAAGCTGCGTCAGGCGAATAAAATTCTGTGGTGCCCGGCTGCCAGCAACGTAAAAGCGTGGCACCAGGTAGTAGCGATTGATGAGCGCAATGCCCACCATCATCATCACCAACATGACCTTCATTACTAACATTGCGCTCCAGAACGTGGCAGGCCAGTTCAGTGGTGAACCGGCAATCAACCAGCTATTGATCACGCCCGTCAGTAGCGCCAACGCAACGGCCAAGTGTCCATAACGCGAAAAGCGCATCATGCAACGAATTGCATCCGTGCGGAAAGCGATCTGACGAGCTTCACGCATCAGTATCAATAGCGGATACAGGCCACCGGTCCAGAACGCGGCGGCAATCAAATGGAGTGCATGGTTACTCTGCTGCAGCAAACCCGGCAGGCCGTCACGCATGGCAGCGTGCCCTACTCCGGCTAACGCAATAATTTGCAGTAGCCCACTGACCAATAAAATCTGTTGACGCAGTATGCCACGCAACAGCAATGCCAGTATGCTGACCAGTGCGAAGGCCAGCTCCCAGCGCCAGACGGCACCGAAGCGGGTATTCAACACGGCCTGCCAGGTTTCGACATCGCTAACATTACGCCAGTCGCCGCTCATCAAACCGGTTTGCGTCGCCAGCATCAACAGCGCACTGATCAGACTCAGTAGCGCTGTGGTCACTAAAATTCGATGTAAGCGTTGTGCCAGCACCGGACGATAACGCCGCGGTGCCAGCAGAGCCGTGTAGAACGCACTACCCGCCAGCAACAGCACGGCAAGAAAATGCAGGGCGCGCAGCGCAATCCACAACGTACTCAAGCCCATTGGTTACTTCACGCTGAACGCGTAGCTTCCCTTGGTTTTATGGCCATCCACAGACAGCACATGCCAGTTCACCTGGTATTGGCCGGATGGTAATGGCTTGCTGATAGGGACAATCAGTTGATCGTGCTGCTTATCATTAAGCTTGGCCTTTTCCACTGCCACCGGCTGGTTTTGCACATTCAGCACTTCCACACCGCTGAAGGCCGGTTCGACATCTTCAGTAAAGGTCAGGGTCAAATTTTGTGGAGAACCGTCAACCACCGCTTTATCCGCAGGGACCGGAGTTTTAAGGTGGGCATGTGCCAGTGCAAACTGACTGAATGCTAACGCAGATGACGCCAGTAACAGCGCCACAACTCGGTTTAACGCAGTTTTCTTCATCACTTCTTCCCTTTTTGATGCGGCCAAGCGCCGTCAACGTGGCAGCAGGATACGCCGCTGGTTAAAGCGTGTCGAGACTTGCGATGCGATCCAATTTCCTTGATCCGTAAAGGGGAAACCATTACTTTTGCCCCTGTTTATCAGGAGAAATGCATGAGCCAAAACCTTGCCCTGCTGTCGCAGGAAGAGAAAGACAAAGTGAACGTTGATCTGGCCGCCGCCGGAGTGGCTTTCAAAGAGCGCTACAACATGCCGGTGATTGCCGAAATGGTCGAGCGTGAGCAACCGGAAGCCCTGCGCGAATGGTTCCGTCAGCGCTTGATGGGCTATCGTCAGGCATCGCTCAGCCTCTCTCGCCTGCCCTATGAACCCAAACAGAAGTAATTAATCTATGTTACGCGTTATCGATACCGAAACCTGTGGCTTGCAAGGCGGCGTGGTCGAAGTTGCGTCAGTGGATGTGATCGACGGCCAAATCGTCAATCCGATGAGCGATTTGATTTGCCCGGACCGCCCTATCAGCCGCCAGGCAATGGCCGTGCATCGCATCACGGAAGCGATGGTCGCCGACAAGCCGACTATTGAAGAAGCGATTGGCCGCTATCACGGCAGCCCGCATTACGTGGCACACAATGCCAGCTTTGACCGTCGGATGTTGCCCATCATGCCCGGTGAATGGATCTGTACCATGACACTGGCACGCCAGCTGTGGCCCGGCATCAAATACGGAAATCAGGCACTGCGCCAAAGCTTGAAGCTAGATGTCACGCCACCGAGTGAATTGCACGCCCACCGTGCACTCTATGACTGCTACGTCACTGCCGCACTGCTGATTCGCATTATGGAAACATCAGGTTGGAGCACCAGTGAGATGATCAGTCGCTGCCAGCCTGCGGAGGTCAGCGGCGATGTCTTCCCGTTTGGTAAGTATCGTGGACAGATCATTGGCAGCATTGCCCGCAAAGATCCCGGCTACTTACGCTGGGTGCTGGAAAATGTGCGCGATTTGCGCCCGCCATTGCGGCAGGCGCTACGCAAGTATGTTAAGAGCGATCAATAATCGATGCGGTCTGGCAAACTGCCCTGCGCCAGACCAATCAGGAAGGTAAATTCCTGAGCGACCCCTTCATAAGCTTTGAAGCGCCCTGATTTACCGCCGTGCCCAGAATCCATCTCTGTACAGAGCAATAACAGCGTGTCATTGGTTTTTAACTCGCGCAGTTTTGCTACCCACTTCGCCGGTTCCCAATACTGCACTTGAGAATCGTGCAATCCGGTGGTGACCAGCAGATGCGGATAGGCTTTGGCTTCGATGTTGTCATACGGGCTGTACTGGCGAATGATGTGGTAGTACTCCGCCTCTTCCGGGTTGCCCCATTCATCGTATTCGCCGGTGGTCAGCGGAATTGACGGATCCAGCATGGTGGTGACCACATCAACAAACGGCACTTGCGCCACCACACCGTGGAACAATTCTGGCGCAAGGTTGATCACACCGCCCATCAATAGCCCTCCCGCACTGCCACCCATCGCATACAGCTGCTGCGGATTGGCATAGCCTTTCGCTACCAGCGCTTCCGTCACATCAATGAAGTCGGTGAAGCTGTTCATCTTATGTTTTAAGCGACCATCGTCATACCACTGCTGCCCTAGCTCCCCGCCGCCGCGCACGTGGATAATCGCGTAGACAAAACCGCGCTCCAACAGACTGATGCGGCTGGTGCCGAAACTGGCATCCATACTGCTGCCGTACGCACCGTAGCCGTAAGCCAGCAAGGGATTGCTGCCTGGCTTAAAGTGTTTGCGGTGATAAACCAGCGAAACGGGGACTTCAGTGCCATCACGAACCGTAATCCAATGGTGTTCACTTTTGTAGTCGTCGGAAGTGAAACCCGGCACTGGCGTTTGTTTCAGTACTCGGCGATCACCGGTTTCCATGTTGAGTTCAAACAGCGTGGTTGGCGTAGTCATCGACGAATAACCGTAGCGCAGCGTGTCACTCTCCGGCGAAGGGTTGTAGGCCAGCCAAGTGACATAAGCGGGATCGTCAAAGGCAATCCCTATGCTTTCTCCACTTTCCCAATTGATCTGGCGTAGCGTGTTAACGCCACGCTGGCGCTCTTCCACCACCAACCAATGGCGGAACAGCTGGAAATCTTCCAGTACCACATTGTCACGCGCCGGAATCAATGCCTGCCAGCGATTTTCCGCCAGCCAGGCACTGCGATACAGGCCGAAGTTTTTACCCTCACGATTGGAACGGATATAGAAATGATGATCGTAGTGATCGATGCTGTATTCATGGTCGCGCCGGCGTGGACAAAATACCTGTGGCTGCGCATCGGGATACTCAGCATCGATCAGCTGAATTTCACTGGTGTTGGTGCTGTACATGGCAATCAAGATGAAGTGCTCTGACGTAGTTTTATGCACGCTAAGATGGAAACTCTCATCTTTCTCTTCATACACCAGCTGATCGTCAGATTGTGGATGGCCCAGCTCATGACGCCACACCTGATAAGCCAGCAACGTTTTTGGATGTTTGCGTACGTAATAAAGCGTGCGGGAATCATTCGCCCACGCCACGCTGGAGGAAGTATCGCTTAACACTTCTGGATACCAACTGCCACTCTCTAAATTGCGGAAGCGGATGCCATATTGACGACGTGACAGATAATCTTCTGCCAGCGCCATCACCTGGTTGTCGGGGGTAATCGCCAGTGCGCCCATGGTATAGAAATCACTGTGCGATGCTCGCTGGTTTCCATCGATCAGCAATTGCCAGGGTTCATCAGCAGGTGCGTCCACCGATTGACGGAAATAGATCGGGTATTCATTGCCTACTTCGTAACGACTTTGGTAACGGTAGCCGTTCTTCACATAAGGCACCGAGTGATCCTGTGCGGGAATACGGTCAATGATCTCTTTGAGCACCCGCTGCTGTAAATCGTCTTGTGATGCCATCATCGCCTTGCCGTAGGCATTTTCGGCATGCAGGTGGTCGAGAATCTCGGGATTTTCACGATCATCATCGCGCAGCCAATAGTAGTTATCGGTGCGCGTTTCACCGTGCAGATTCATCACGTGGGGGATTTTTTTCGCTTGTGGCTGATGCATTGTGGCTCCTGTCCCTGAAAAACAACATTCAGCAAGCGTGGCACTTATCACGCGGGAAGCCAAGCATCAGCGCACATGATGTGTAAATGAGAGCGATAACCTGCCTCTCAATCAGGGTTACGCGGCTTTCTCGCTTTCAATATCTCGTTGAATCCCCTCGCGCACGTCTTGCGGAATCTTTAAGGCATCACCCAACGCGGAAAGATAGCTGCGTTCCATAAAGTGATCCACATCGATGGCGGCACAGCTCAGGAAATAGAGTTCTAAGGCTTCCTCTTCGTTTTTAACATCCGCCGCCAACCAGTGTGGGTCAAGAGGACGATTCATCGCTTGTTGGATCAAGGCTTCTGCCTGGGCGCTATAACCGGCTTGATGAATGTTTTGCCCAATCGCCGCATGCTCGCGTTCATCAATGTGACCATCACTTTTGGCCGCGAACACTAATGCCGTGACCAACCGCTCTGCACGTTGATCAACCGGCGTCTGTAATTGACCAAAACCGGGTTCATCCTGATGGGTTTCGCGCACCCGCTGTTTGTACTTGTTCCACAGCACCGCCCCCGCAGCGGCGCCACCGCCAACCAGCAGCGCTTTGCCACCATATTTGGTCAGCAGTTTACGGGTAGATTTACTGGCCACTAATAATCCTGCCAGACCGCCAAGCGCACCGGGTGCTAACATATCGCTCAATCCACCTGATTTCCCGTCCCCACCTTTTTTCGCCAGCACGGATTGGATCTGCTGCAGCCAATTATTCATCGTTTAACTCCTGTTTAAGTTTCCGCATTCCATGCTGCCGCAGCTTGTGTCAGGTAACGTCAGAGCGGGAAAAGTATGGCAAACCTGTTTGAGGCGAATGCGTGAGTACGCAAACGTTTTCGTTTATACTGCGCGCGCATTTTGACTGCTAAGGTGAAATTATGACGACTCTAGGAACTGCGCTGCGTCCTGCCGCAACGCGTGTGATGCTGTTAGGTTCAGGCGAATTGGGCAAAGAAGTGGCGCTGGAGTGTCAGCGTCTGGGTGTGGAAGTGATCGCGGTGGATCGTTATGCCGATGCGCCTGCGATGCACGTTGCCCATCGCAGCCATGTGATCAATATGCTGGATGGCGATGCGCTGGCAGCGTTAATCGCGCTGGAGAAGCCGCATTTTGTGGTGCCAGAAATCGAAGCCATCGCCACCGAAAAATTGCTGGAACTGGAGGCTCAAGGCCAGAAAGTGGTGCCAACCGCCCGTGCTGCGCGCCTGACCATGAACCGCGAAGGTATTCGCCGTCTGGCAGCAGAAGAGCTCTCCTTACCCACTTCAACTTATCAGTTTGCTGACAGCAAAGAGAATTTTGTCGCTGCCGCACATGAGATTGGCTTCCCGTGCATCGCGAAGCCGGTAATGAGTTCATCCGGCAAAGGCCAGAGTTTCATTCGTGAAGCCAGCCAGCTGGATAAAGCCTGGGATTATGCACAGCAAGGCGGTCGTGCCGGTGCCGGTCGCGTCATCGTGGAAGGCGTGGTGAAGTTTGATTTCGAAATCACCCTGCTGACCATTAGCGCGGTCGATGGCATTCACTTCTGTGCACCGATTGGTCACCGTCAGGAAGATGGCGATTATCGTGAATCCTGGCAGCCACAACAGATGACTGAATTAGCCCTGCAACGCGCACAAGATATCGCCGCGAAGGTGGTCAAAGCGCTGGGTGGTTATGGTCTGTTTGGTGTCGAGCTGTTTGTGTGTGGTGATGAAGTGGTGTTCAGTGAAGTCTCACCGCGTCCACATGATACCGGCATGGTGACACTGATCTCTCAGGATATGTCAGAGTTTGCGCTGCATGTGCGCGCCTTCCTTGGCCTGCCTGTTGGCGGGATTCGTCAATATGGCCCGGCAGCATCGGCGGTGATTTTGCCGCAGCTGGATAGCCAAAACGTGCAGTTTGTAAATATCGAAGCGGCCTTAGGTGCCGGTCTGCAACTGCGCCTGTTTGGTAAGCCTGAAATTGCCGGTCAACGTCGTCTCGGCGTCGCGCTGGCAACCGGCGAGAATACTGATGATGCTATCGCGCGTGCTGTCGCGAGTGCCGCAGCAGTGAAAGTTGAAAGCTAATCCTGCCATTCACCTGTAAAGGGTAACTGACAGCGTTTAAGGGCGGCTCCAGCCGCCCTTATAGTACGCGTCACATTTCGCACTCTGGTAAATCCGTTATTTCGCGCCTTCAACCGCTTCACGCGCCAGACGTGTAATACGATCCCAGTCGCCGCTTTCCAGTGCATCGTTTGGCACCAACCACGAACCACCGATGCACAGCACACTTTTCAGCGCCAGATAGTCACGGTAGTTGGCTGGTGAGATACCGCCGGTTGGGCAAAAACGCACCTGCGGGAACGGGCCGCCAATCGCTGACAAGGCTTTGACCCCGCCATTAGCTTCAGCCGGGAAGAACTTGAATTCGCGCAGGCCATAATCCATACCCAGCATCAACTCGGAAACGGTGCTGATACCGGGAATCAATGGCACCGGACCTTCCACCGCTGCTTTCAACAAGGGTTCTGTTAAACCAGGGCTGATGACGAACTGGGCACCGGCATCGGTGACTTCTTTCAACTGCTGAGTATTAATCACGGTGCCCGCACCTACAATCGCTTCCGGCACTTCTTTGATCATCGCACGCAGTGCATCCATTGCCACTGGCGTACGCAATGTCACTTCCAGCACCCGCACACCACCGGCCACCAGCGCTTTCGCCATCGGCACCGCATGTTCCAGTTTGTTGACTACGATCACCGGTACAACGGGGCCCGTTGTCATGATCTGTTCAGCACTTGTTTTCCAGTTCTTCATCACGTTTCCTTGGTTGCTTCAGCCAGGCTTCGCCACGCTGTCAATAATTTCGCTCTACCATACAAGATTGGCTGGAGTGACGTCTATGAGTATCAAATATTTTTGAAACCTAGGTTCATTTTTAAGAGAAATGAATTTTAGATATAAAAAAGCCCGCACATAGCGGGCTTTGATGTCACGGTTTACTCAAACTCATTCCAGGAGCGACCGTCGCGGGTGATCATCGCCACCGAGGCCACTGGGCCCCATGTGCCAGCCTGATAAGGCTTAGGTGCATCGGCATCGGCATTCCACGCATCAATAATGGAATCAACCCAGCCCCATGCCGCTTCAACCTCATCACGGCGCACAAACAGCGCCTGAATGCCGCGCATGGTTTCCAGTAACAGACGCTCGTAGGCATCCGCCAGATGCGACTGGTTAAAGGTTTCTGAGTAGCTCAGATCCAGCTTGGTGGTCTGCAGTTTATGCTTGTGATCCAGACCCGGCACTTTGTTCAGGATCTCGATATCGACCCCTTCATCTGGCTGCAGGCGAATGGTCAGTTTGTTCTGTGGCAGCTCGGCGTAAGAGTCTTTGAACAGGTTCATCTCTGGGTTTTTGAAATAAACCACCACTTCAGAGCACTTGGTCGGCAAACGCTTACCGGTACGCAGGTAGAAAGGCACGCCCGCCCAACGCCAGTTATCGATATCCACGCGGATAGCCACGAAGCTCTCAGTGGCGCTCTGCTTGTTCGCGCCCTCTTCTTCCAGGTAACCCGGCACTTTTTTGCCTTGGACAAAACCGGCGGTGTACTGGCCACGTACCGTTTTGTCACGCACGTTGGTTTGATCAATACGACGCAGTGAACGCAGCACTTTCACTTTCTCATCTCGGATGGCATCCGCACTGAGATCGGAAGGCGGCGACATGGCGATCATAGTGAGGATCTGCAAAAGGTGGTTCTGGATCATGTCGCGCATCTGGCCGGCTTGGTCAAAGTAACCCCAACGGCCTTCAATACCCACTTCTTCAGCCACCGTAATCTGCACGTGGTCGATGGTGCGGTTGTCCCAGTTATTGACGAAGATGGAGTTGGCGAAACGCAATGCCAGCAGGTTCAGTACCGTCTCTTTACCGAGATAATGGTCGATACGGAATACCTGGTTCTCTTCGAAATACTTGCCCACGCTGTCATTGATCTCTTGCGAGGTCTCAAGTGAGGTGCCTAACGGCTTTTCCATCACCACACGCGCGGGTTTGGCATTCAGTTTGGCCGCACCTAAACCGTCACAAATTGCGCCAAAGGTGCTGGGTGGCATCGCGAAGTAGTTGATGGTGACACGTTCTTTCTGGTCAAGCATCTTGCCCAGCTTGGTGAAATGCGAGGTGTCGTTAACGTCGAGGTTGCAGAAGTCGAGACGGCTGCTGAGTTTGTCCCACAGCGCTTCGTCGATCTTCTCTTTCATGAAGGTTTCCAGCGCCTCACGCACCACTTTGGTGTAAGCGTCTTTGTCCCACTCTGCACGGCCCACACCAATGATGCGTGTGGTGTCGTGAATCTGACCCGCTTTCTCCAGTTGATACAGTGAAGGCAACAGTTTCCGGCGTGCAAGATCGCCTTTGGCACCGAAAATAACCAGATCGCATGCCTGGGCTGTTTGTGTTACCGCCATTTTCCTCTCCTCGTTGCAGGATGTACCCGGTTTGAGCGTCCTCATCATCCCAGGTCCTTATTGTAATTTTCTTACAGCACAATGTACTTTTTTCCCCGCATCGGAACAACCCAGACGCGGTGTGGCATTAGCCATTACTTTGAACATGATGGCGAACAAAGGTGTGTTGTGGTGTGCGCTTTACGCGCTTTTTCTGTTTCGATATTTGTCGGGTAAAACCCGGCAACGATCAAAGTATGACAAAAAAATCAGGCTTACATTTGTCCGCTGCTGCGTGCGAGGGCGTATTACACGGTATATTCTTGAGAATTGGCAGCGATTTCATCATTTGATGAAAGTGATTGAGGACTATCAGGTTAACGACATGCTGGAACACATTCAGGCGCAACTTGATGCGCTGAGTAAATCAGAACGTAAAGTGGCAGAACAAATCCTTGCCGCTCCGCAACAGGCCATGCACTCCAGCATTGCCACGCTGGCACGTGCTGCCGACGTCAGCGAACCCACGGTCAACCGTTTTTGCCATCGCATGGGTACGCGAGGCTTTCCCGATTTCAAATTACGTTTAGCACAAAGCCTGGCTAAAGGGCCAAACTGGGTTAGCCGTGATGTGGAAGAAAATGACAGCGTTGAGAGTTATAGCCATAAGATTTTTGATTCTGCATTAGCTGGCCTGAGTCGTGTGCGTCAGCAACTTGATTTACAGGTTATCGATCAGGCCATCCAGGCATTAACCGCCGCCAAAAAGATTGCCTTTTTTGGACTCGGCGCCTCCGCCGTGGTGGCCCATGATGCGACCAACAAATTCCTGCGTTTTAATCTGCCGGTCATCTGGTCAGAGGATATTGTGATCCAACGCATGAGTTGCATAAATAGTGGACCAAATGACGTTTTTGTTCTCATATCACATACTGGTCGAACCAAAAATATGATAGAACTGGCTCGCTTAGCGCGTGTAAACGCTTCCACAGTATTGGCTATCACCTCTCCGGGTTCACCCTTAGCGGCAGAAGCTTCTCTCGCTCTGACGCTCGATGTCCCTGAAGATACTGATATTTATCTGCCGATGGTTTCCCGCCTGGCACAACTCACCGTGGTTGATGTTTTGGCGACAGGTTTTACCCTTCAGCGTGGCACGGATTTCCGCGAAAACCTGAAACGGGTGAAAGAAGCACTAAGAGATTCGCGCCTGGAAAAGCGGGTGCAGGAAAATAATTAACATCACATTCACAATGTGAGTCGAATCACAGCCCATCGATCATATAGAATAGATGACCACACCGTGTCCTACGAAAGTGGCACGTTACTTTGTCAACGGAGTCCTTCATGTCAAGACGTCTCAGAAGAACCAAGATCGTTACCACCCTCGGTCCAGCAACCGATCGCGACAATAACCTCGAAAAAATCATCGCGGCGGGCGCTAACGTTGTGCGACTCAATTTCTCACACGGCACCGCAGAAGACCACCAACTACGCGCCAATAAAGTGCGAGAGATTGCCGCGAAGCTTGGCCGCCATGTGGCGATTCTGGGTGACCTGCAGGGTCCTAAAATTCGTGTATCGACCTTCAAAGAAGGCAAAGTATTCCTGAACGTCGGCGATCGCTTCCTGCTGGATGCTGACATGAGCAAAGGCGAAGGCGATAAAGAAAAAGTCGGCATCGATTACAAAGGCCTGCCAGAAGACGTGGTACCCGGCGACATCTTGCTGCTGGATGATGGCCGCGTGCAGCTGAAAGTGTTGGAAGTACAGGGCGTAAAAGTGTTCACCGAAGTGACTGTTGGCGGCCCGCTCTCCAACAATAAAGGCATTAACAAGCTTGGCGGCGGTCTGTCTGCAGAAGCGCTAACCGAAAAAGATAAAGTCGATATCGTTACTGCTGCGAAAATTGGCGTTGATTACCTGGCCGTTTCGTTCCCGCGTAATGGCGAAGACATGAACTATGCTCGCCGTCTGGCGCGTGAGGCGGGTTGTGATGCTCAATTAGTCGCAAAAGTGGAACGTGCTGAAGCCGTTGCGTCACAAGAAGCGATGGATGATATCATCCTGGCCTCTGACGTGGTGATGGTTGCTCGCGGTGACCTCGGCGTAGAAATTGGCGATCCAGAACTGGTGGGTATTCAGAAAGCACTGATCCGACGTGCTCGTCAGCTGAACCGTACTATCATCACGGCGACTCAGATGATGGAATCCATGATCACCAATCCAATGCCAACCCGTGCAGAAGTCATGGACGTGGCGAACGCCGTGCTGGATGGTACCGATGCCGTGATGCTGTCAGCTGAAACAGCGGCAGGCCAATATCCGGCAGAAACCGTGTCAGCGATGGCAAAAGTGTGCCTTGGTGCGGAAAAAATCCCTAGCGTTAACGTCTCCAAGCACCGTCTTGAAGTGCAGTTCGACAACGTGGAAGAAGCGATTGCCATGTCTGCGATGTATGCCGCAAACCACCTTCAGGGTGTGTCTGCCATCATCACCATGACCGAATCTGGCCGTACAGCATTAATGACTTCGCGTATCACTTCGGGTCTGCCGATCTTCGCCATGTCACGTCACGAACGTACCCTGAATCTGACGGCACTGTTCCGTGGTGTAACGCCCGTCTATTTCGATAGCAACAACGATGGTGTTGCCGCCGCACATGATGCCGTGAACCTGCTGCGCGACAAAGGTTTCCTCGTCTCTGGCGACCTGGTGATTGTCACTCAGGGCGACGTGATGGCGACCACCGGCACCACCAATACCAGCCGTGTCCTGCGTGTAGATTAAACCCTAACGCAATACCGACAGCGGCTGTAACAACATGGACAAACGCGACTGCCTGGCAGTCGCGTTTTATTTTTCTCTGACAAGGAGGCCAGATGGCCCGCTTTCAACCGATTTCTCAACTCACTGGGCGCGTGCTGCTGTTTCCGCTCGCGCTGGTGCTATTTGAGTTTGCGACCTATATCGCCCATGACATGATTCAGCCCGGTATGCTGCTGGTGACCGCTGAATTCAACGTGGGGCCGGAATGGGTCTCCACTTCGCTCACCGCCTATTTGATGGGCGGTGTGGTCCTCCAGTGGCTGCTCGGCCCGCTTTCCGATAAATATGGCCGACGTCCGGTACTCCTGTTCGGCATTCTGTTCTTCGCGGCAGCATGCATTCTCACCACCTGGGTAACCAGCATCCAACAGTTCGTGACGTTGCGCTTCATCCAAGGTATCAGTCTGTGCTTTATCGGAGCAGTCAGCTACGCCGCCGTGCAGGAAGCTTTTGATGAAGCGTTGGCGGTACGCATGATGGCGCTGATGGCTAACGTCGCACTGCTGGCTCCGCTGGCGGGTCCGCTAGCCGGAGCCGCATGGCTAACGGTCGGGGAATGGCGCAGTATGTTCTGGCTGTTCGCAATATGCAGCGTGGTAGCGTTTGTGGTGTTGTGGCGCATCATGCCGGAAACGGCCGGTGACCGCAGTCACTCCATCGCCCTACCCAATCTGGCACGCACGTACGGTCGCTTGGTCCGCGATCGTCAGGTGATGTACGGATCATTCGCTATCGGCCTGGTGTTTATCCCGATTTTAACTTGGGTTGCCTTATCACCGGTGATCCTGATGCACGATGAAGGGCTATCGCGCATGGAGTATGCACTTCTGCAATTACCGGTTTTCCTGGCGATGATCGCCGGTAACCTGACATTAGGTAAACTGGCGGGCCGCGTCCCGATCGAACAGCCTCTCAAATTCGCTGCTTGGCCAATTCTGGTCGGTTTAAGCATCTCACTGCTGGCTAACCTGCTTGATAGTCACACTTACCTGCTGTTGACCGCGGGATTAAGCCTGTATGCCTTTGGTGCAGGTATGGTGAATGCGGGTTTGTATCGTCTGACACTGTACTCCAGCGATGAAGGTAAAGGCAGCGTGGCGGCGATGCTCGGGATGATCAGTATTTTGACGTTAGCCATCGGCATTGAGCTGGCGAAAAGCGGCTACTTCAGTGGCGGAACGCCGTGGTTTAGTGGCATTAATTTCGCAGCAGGTGTGCTGTGGTTTGGTTTGGTCACGTTGTTCCTGCGGGAGCGTAAGCGTCGCAGCCGTGTTGAAGCGGTAGAGTGAGGCGAGATGAATGATGCCGCTACAGACTGTACATGCTGTAGCGGCATCATTCATTGCGCTGAAGACTATTTACGTGGATAGAGATCTTTGCGCACGTAGGGTTCGATATCCCCCTCTTTACGCGTTTTCAACAACTTCAAAATCCAGGTGTACTGCTCCGGATGCGGGCGAACAAACACCTCGACCTCTTCATTCATACGACGCGCCAGGGTGTTGTCATCGGCATCTAACAGGTCATCCATCGGTGGTCGCACATAAATTTCCAACCGATGTGTTTCGCTGTTATAGACCGGGAACAGCGGCACCACGCGGGCTCGGCAGACTTTCATTAATCGTCCAACGGCAGGCAAGGTGGCCTTATAGGTCGCAAAGAAGTCTACGAACTCGCTGTGCTCCGGGCCGTGATCCTGATCGGGCAGATAATAGCCGTAATAACCCTGACGTACCGAGGCAATGAACGGCTTGATGCCATCATTACGCGCATGCATGCGGCCGCCAAAACGACGACGCACCGTATTCCACACGTAATCCATCAGCGGATCGCTCTGGTTGTGGAACATTGCCGCCATCATCTGGCCTTCAGACGCCAGTAACATCGCCGGGATGTCCACTCCCCAACCGTGCGGCACGAGGAAAATGACGTTTTCTTTGTTAGCCTGTAATTCTTCAATGATTTCGCGACCGTGCCAATCCACACGCTGACGGACCCGCGCAGGATCGCGTATCCCCAACTCAGCCATCATGACCATCGCCTGCGGCGCGGTGGCAAACATACGATCAGCAATCTCTTCGCGCTGCGCTTCGCTCAGTTCAGGCAAACAATAGTAGAGATTGATCAGCGCACGGCGGCGCGCACTTTTTGCCAGCTTGCCGGCAAATCGACCTAATCCGCCCAGAATCGGATCGCGCACTCTGGCAGGCAACATCGCCATACCGGCCAGCGCACCAATCGCCAACCAGTTGCCCCAGTATTTCGGTTTTAAAAAAGAACGTTGAAAAACGGGAATAAACTCACTGTTATTTTTCTTTCGGGTTTCCATGCACTCGCCTCTGACAATGACGGGACAATGATAGTGACGGTGGTTAATTTTGCAATCATCATGCGCCAGATAGCAAAAAACCGACGAATAAATCGTCGGTTTTTTCGAGGTTGGCTATCTTAATCGGCTATTTCAGCGCTAACTGCGGCAGATACGTCTTCACATCGGCCAGATAATTGCTGCGATCTTTACCGGTCAGACCTTCCATACGTGGCAGCTTCGCCGTCAATGGATTGACAGCCTGATTGTTGATCCACACTTCGTAATGCAAATGGGGACCAGTAGAACGACCGGTGTTGCCCGACAACGCAATACGGTCGCCACGCTTCACTTTCTGACCTGGCTTGACCAACGCCTTGCTCAGGTGCATATAGCGGGTCATATACTGACGACCGTGACGAATAGCGACGTAATTCCCGGCTGCACCGCCATTTTTTGCCATCACCACTTCACCGTCACCCACCGCAAGCACCGGTGTACCAATCGGCAGGGCGAAATCGACACCTTTATGAGGTGCGATACGTCCCGTCACCGGGTTCAGGCGGCGTGGATTGAAGTTAGAGGAGACGCGATACTGCTTCACGGTGGGGAAACGCATGAAACCACGCGCCAAGCCGGAACCGTTGCGATCGTAGAATTTGCCGTCTTCCGCGCGGAAAGCGTAATAATCTTTGCCACCGCTGCGCAAACGCACGCCGAGCAGTTGGCTCTGGGCACTCTTTCCATCCAGCATCTCACGCGACATTAGCACGCTGAAATCATCACCGGCGCGCAGTTTGCGGAAGTCCATCTGCCACTGCATCGCTTTAATGACGCTGCTGGTTTCTGCACTGGTCAATCCAGCACGCTGAGCGCTGGCGCCAAAGCTGCCGCGCACTTCGCCTTTCAGCACGCTGTTTTGCCACTCACCCTTTTGCATCTCTTGCTGCATCTTGAAGCTGCCATTAGGCTGACGCGCATAGGTGCGAGTTTCACGGCGATCCACTTCCCAGGTAAAGTCCTGTAGTTGTCCATCGGCATCCAGCGTCCAGCTGAGCTGCTGGCCAACGCGCAGGTTACGGAAGTCTTTGTCGCTGCTCACCAGCGCATTGATATCACCGATATCGATGCCGTATTGATTCAGCGCGCTACCGAGGGTATCACCCGAGGAAATGGTGTAATCATGAACGTTCGGATTGTCCGGTACGTCTTTATCGATGTCATCAGCGGGGATGTCTTCTTCCGGTTCTGCAGTGGTCTGGTCGATCGGCTCACTGGCATCCGGTAACAGCGTACGCAGTTCGTTTTTGTCCAGCGTGATATCTTTCACGATGGGCGCAACATCATGGGGATGGTAAACGTAAGGCCGCCATACTGCGACGGCCAACGTAATAACAGTTAATGAACCCAACATAACGCGGTGGGGGCGCGGCAAATTATTAAATGCGAGGGCGACAGAGCGGGCTATCTGCTGCACTTTTACCTATTCCTCTATGCTCCATTCAGGCAGCTCGCATACTGGCTCGACAACTGTGAGAGGAATTTCACATAGCTGTCTTTGGTTAAGCTGATTCCCATGCCCAACGGATCAAGGGTGCCTTTACGCACGTTAGTTCCGCGAGACACGGCATCGATGACGGCCGGCCTGAATTGTGGTTCAGCAAAAACGCATACGGCTTTCTGCTCAACCAACTGTGTTCGTATTTGATGTAGTCGCTGGGCGCCCGGTTGGATCTCAGGGTTGACGGTAAAATGTCCAGCGGGGGACAAACCGTAGTGTTTTTCAAAGTAGCTATACGCATCGTGAAAAACGAAATAACCCTTGTTCTTAACCGGGGCAAGCTGAGCACCTATTTGCTTATCAGCACTGGCTAATTCTGCCTCAAACTGCTGCAAGTTCGCGTCAAGTTTGGCTCTGCTTTGCGGCATAAGTTCCAATAATTTTCCATGGATTGCAACCGCAGATTGTCTCGCTATCTCTGGGGACATCCACAGATGCATATTAAACTCGCCATGATGGTGATGATCATGTGCTGCTTCATCGCCTTCAGACTTTTCTGTATTGTGGTCATGACCGTGATCGTCGTCGTGTTCTTCTTCCTCTTCACCACCGCGAATCAACAAGGATTTAACCCCGGGCATAGCCGCAATTTCGAGGTTCTTAGCAGGCGGTAATTCTGCGGCGGACTTCGTCAGAAACGCTTCCATTTCCGGTCCAACCCAAACGACTAAGTCCGCGTTTTTAATGCGTTTTACGTCTGAAGGACGTAAAGCATAATCATGTTCTGAAGCACCATCTGGCAGCAAAACTTCAACCGGTGTAACGCCATCAGCAATCGCTGCTGCGATAAATCCGATAGGTTTGATTGAAGTCACTACCGCTGAGTGTGCAGGAAGTGCAAAGGCGGCAGCGATTGCTGCAGCAGGAAGAGTGAAAGCGAAGCGCTGCTTAATGTGTAACATAATGCGTCATTCCATCGTGACCCGTTGATGGAATGTGATATTATAACATTCGAAATTCAATGCAACCTGTAAATAATATGTCGCCACTTGTTACACTTGAAAACATTTCAGTGAAATTTTCTCAGCGCCCTGTGCTCGCTGGCATCAGCTTGTCACTTGAGCCAGGAAAAATTCTCACGCTGCTTGGGCCGAACGGCGCGGGTAAATCAACGCTGGTGCGGACTGTGCTCGGCTTACTCGCGCCGACCAGCGGCAGTGTTAAGCGCACGCCGGGTCTGCGTATCGGTTATGTGCCGCAGAAATTGCACATCGACCCGACACTACCTATTACCGTGGAACGCTTCATGCGCCTGACGCGGGGAAGCAAACGTGATGCCATTCTTCCCGCATTAAAACGTGTCCAGGCGGGCCATCTTTTGCATGCTCCGTTGCAGAAGCTTTCGGGCGGCGAAACGCAGCGCGTATTGCTGGCACGCGCCCTGCTCAACCAACCTCAACTCTTGGTGCTGGATGAACCCACTCAAGGTGTCGATGTTAACGGTCAGGTTGCGCTCTACGATTTAATTGATCAACTGCGTAGCGAGCTTAACTGTGGCGTCTTAATGGTGTCTCACGATCTGCATCTGGTGATGGCAAAAACTGACGAAGTATTGTGCCTTAACCACCACATCTGCTGTTCCGGTACGCCGGAAGCCGTTTCGCAGCACCCGGAATTTATCGCCATGTTCGGCCCTCGCGGGGCACAGCAGTTGGCTATCTATCGCCATAACCATAATCATCGTCACGATTTACAGGGACGTATTGTTCTGCGCAAGGGAAATGGTCCGTCATGATTGAACTGTTATTACCCGGCTGGCTCGGTGGTGTGTTGCTGGCGCTGGCAGCGGGTCCGTTGGGCTCATTTGTCGTCTGGCGTCGCATGTCCTACTTTGGCGATACCTTGGCCCACGCGTCTTTACTCGGTGTCGCCTTTGGCCTGCTGCTCAATGTAAACCCTTACTACGCTGTGATTTTAGTGACCGTTTGCCTTGCATTGGGTTTGGTCTGGCTCGAGCGTCGCCCGCATCTGGCCATTGATACCCTGCTGGGTATTATGGCACACAGCGCACTATCACTCGGATTGGTCGTCGTCAGCTTGATGCAGGGTGTACGTGTCGATTTGATGGCTTACCTGTTTGGTGATTTGCTGGCGGTGACGCCGGATGATTTGTGGATGATGGGGGCTGGTGTTGCCATCGTGTTGGCGGTCATGGCGTGGCAGTGGCGCTCACTGTTGTCGATGACGATCAGCCCGGAATTAGCGCAGGTTGATGGCGTGAATATTCAGCGCACACGTTTGATGCTCATGCTGGTCACAGCCCTGACGATAGGCGTGGCGATGAAATTTGTTGGAGCGTTGATCATCACCTCGTTGCTGATCATCCCGGCGGCGACGGCGCGTCGTTTCTCGCGTTCGCCGGAGCAGATGGCAGGCTTTGCCGTTGTGATTGGCATTTTGGCCGTGACGGGAGGGTTAACCTTCTCCGCCACCTACGACACGCCAGCAGGCCCTTCCGTAGTGCTTTGCGCCGCCGTGCTGTTCATCATCAGTATGGCTAAAAAGCCTGCGGCGTAACATTCGACCTAAATGACGCCCCTACCACTGTAGGGGCCGCATGAGTGCGCTGGAAGCCTGTTTACTCTTCGCGGCTAATACCGAAATGCTTGTATGCATGCTGCGTAGCCAGGCGGCCGCGCGGTGTGCGCTGAATGAATCCCTGTTGAATCAGGAAAGGTTCAATCACATCTTCGATGGTTTCCCGCTCTTCGCCAATCGCTGCTGCCAGGTTATCTAATCCTACCGGTCCGCCAGAGAACTTATCGATAATCGCCAACAGCAGCTTGCGGTCCATATAATCAAAACCTTGATTATCGACGTTGAGCATATCCAGCGCGCTGGCAGACACTTCACCGCTCATCACGCCATTAGCGCGTACTTCCGCATAATCGCGTACACGGCGCAATAAACGGTTGGCGATACGTGGCGTACCACGCGCACGGCGCGCCACTTCTAACGCACCCTCTTCACTCAACGACAAGCCTAAGCATGCTGCGCTACGGCTGACGATGTGTTGCAGATCCGGTACGTTGTAAAACTCAAGACGTTGCACAATACCGAAGCGATCACGTAGCGGCGATGTCAGTGAACCCGCGCGGGTAGTGGCACCAATCAGAGTAAAGGGCGGCAAATCGAGCTTAATTGAGCGCGCTGCTGGACCTTCGCCAATCATGATATCCAGCTGATAGTCTTCCATCGCCGGATAGAGCACCTCTTCCACCACCGGTGATAAGCGGTGAATTTCATCGATAAACAACACGTCGTGAGGTTCAAGGTTGGTCAGCATCGCGGCCAGATCACCCGCCTTCTCCAGCACCGGGCCAGAGGTGGTACGCAAATTCACGCCCATCTCATTCGCCACAATGTTAGCCAATGTCGTTTTGCCTAACCCGGGCGGGCCGAAAATCAGCAGATGATCCAGCGCGTCGCCACGCAGTTGCGCTGCTTTGATGAATATCTCCATCTGCTCACGCACCTGCGGCTGACCAACATATTCCGCCAGGAGCTTAGGACGAATGGCACGGTCGAGGCTCTCTTCTTCAATAATAGAGCCGCCCGAGACCAGGCGATCGGCTTCAATCATGCATTACCTCAAATAGCCGCGCGAAGGGCTTCACGAATCAGGGTTTCGCAGTCCGCATCGGGTTTGCCGACTTTGCTGACCATGCGGCTGGCTTCCTGCGGTTTATATCCCAACGCCACCAGTGCTGCAACGGCTTCCGCCTCTGCATCGTTGCTTTCAGGCGCTTCTGATGGTGTGGTGAGTGTGAAGGTAGAATCCCCGCCAAACAGATCACCGTGCATACCTTTGAAGCGATCTTTCATCTCAACGACCAGACGCTCAGCGGTTTTTTTGCCTACGCCTGGCAGTTTGATCAGTGACGCAATCTCTTCGCGCTCAACGGCGGTAACAAACTGCTGTGCGGACATGCCGGAAAGAATAGCCAATGCCAGCTTGGGTCCAACACCATTCACTTTCACCAGCTCACGGAACAATGCTCGCTCTTGTTTGTTGTTAAAACCAAACAGCAATTGCGCATCTTCACGCACCACAAACTGGGTGAAGATGATCGCTTCCTGATTGATTTCTGGTAGCTCGTAAAAGCAGGTCATTGGCATATGTACTTCATAACCGACACCGTGCGCCTCAATTAACACCAGCGGCGGCTGTTTTTCCAGAATATTGCCTCTTAGACGACCAATCACCTGAGCAGTTCCTTATATAAGTCTATCAATACGCTAAATATTCCCACTGAAAAAAGGCGACAATCGACAGAACGCCGATGCGCTAACCTGCGTAACAGATTCGGGTGAAAAAGGGCAACCCATGTCTCAGTCAGTGGAAATATGACGGGTATTTATAACATAAAAAAGGCTGGATCAATATCCAGCCTTCAATGTTTGGGATTTTGCTAGCCTGACCGTAACCGCCCACGCGTCATCACCAGTTTGGTATCGCCTAAGCGCGTCGTATTCTGGCTGAGATGGCAATGGGTAATGGCGATGGCTAAGGCATCGGCGGCATCCGCTTGCGGGTTAGCGGGGAGTTTCAGCAAGGTACGTACCATATGCTGCACCTGGCTCTTCTCCGCGCCTCCGGTACCCGTCACCGTTTGTTTGACCTGACGCGCGGCATATTCGAACACCGGCAAATCGAGATTCACCGCCGCCACAATCGCTGCGCCACGCGCCTGGCCCAGCTTAAGCGCTGAGTCCGCATTCTTCGCCATAAACACCTGCTCGATAGCAAAATAGTCTGGCGAGAATTGAGTGATGATTTCAGTCACTCCGGCGTAAATCAATTTGAGGCGAGAAGGCAGATCGGTGACGTTGGTGCGGATACAGCCGCTGCCCAGATAGCTGAGCTGGCGGCCAACCTGACGAATCACACCGTAACCGGTAACGCGCGAACCTGGGTCGATGCCAAGAATTATCGCCATCGCGCACCTCCGGTGTATGGCAGGGAAGAAAACGCCATTACAGCGTTTCCGCTACCTCATCAGAAATTTCACCGTTATGGTAAACTTCCTGCACATCGTCACAATCTTCCAGCATATCGATCAAGCGCAGCAGTTTCGGTGCCGTTTCCGCATCCATTTCCGCTTTGGTTGATGGAATCATTGAGACTTCAGCGGTGTCAGCTTTCAGACCACCGGCTTCCAGCGCATCGCGCACGGCACCGAGTTCTTCCCACGTGGTGAAGACATCAATTGCACCGTCATCGTAGCTCATCACGTCTTCCGCACCTGCTTCCAGCGCAGCTTCCATCACGGCATCTTCGTCCTGGCCCGGCGCGAAAGAGATAACCCCTTTCTTGCTAAACAAGTATGAAACCGAACCATCTGTACCGAGGTTGCCACCGGTTTTGGTGAAGGCATGACGCACTTCGCCCACGGTACGGTTACGGTTATCACTCAGGCACTCAATCATCACTGCTGAGCCGCCAGGACCGTAGCCTTCATAGATGATGGTTTCCATGTTGGAATCATCTTCGCCGCCCACGCCGCGTGCAATTGCACGGTTCATGGTGTCGCGAGTCATGTTGTTGGACAGGGCTTTGTCCATTGCTGCGCGCAGACGCGGGTTAGAGGCCGCATCGCCGCCACCCAGTTTCGCTGCGGTCACCAGTTCACGAATGATTTTGGTGAAGATTTTACCGCGCTTAGCGTCCTGCGCCGCCTTGCGGTGCTTGGTATTCGCCCACTTACTGTGTCCAGCCATCTTTACTGTTTCTCCGATCTTTAACAGGGTGCAGGCTATCTCACTTGCAATCTTGTCCCCCGGCAGTGCTCGCAATCCTCACGTACAAGAGTACGCTCCGGTTGCTGCGCGCTGACGGTGAACAACCTTGCTGCGCCGATAACGCCTGACTGTTCAATATTGGGCGGGGTAGAACTGGCAATTTTTGCCGATTACGCCCGTCTGTTCAATTTTAGCGGTGCGAGATGAATGTCTGGCACCGGATTTAAGTACGAAGAGAAAAGGGAATACGCTTCGTCGAATTCGTGGAATCTACCTTAATTGCCGCCGGAAAAACGCGCGGCGGCAGGCCATTCAGGTAAATTCTTCGATTGCCTGGCGATTACTCCAGGACTTGGTCAGGGCTGCGGCAGCGGCGGGCTCCAGCCAGCGCGCGGCGAGGTGCTCGGTGAGCAGCGGATCGCGTTCTTGCGGTAGCGCCAATCGGAACCAGTGTTCGCGGTTGTGCGTAGTGCCTGGCGCATAGCGATGGCGAAAGTGCGGGAAGATTTCAAACTCAATGCGTTTGTGGCAATCATCCAGCACCAGCTGTTCACCCGCAACGTCGATACCCAGCTCTTCGGACACTTCGCGCTGTGCTGCCTGACGCGGGCTCTCACCCGCTTCGAGGCTGCCGGTCACGGATTGCCAGAAGCTTTCATCATCCCGTCGCTGCAGCATTAACACCCGGCCAGTATCTCGCGCAAATATCACCACCAGCACTGAAACCGGATGTTTATAGCCCATTACTTGTTCTCTGACTTTTCTTTCTTCGGTGCCACCAGAATACCTAAGTCCAGTAGCGCCGCCGGGTTGGCTTCACTCGGTGCTTCGGTCATCAGGCACGCTGCTGCGGTAGTTTTCGGGAACGCGATAACATCACGGATGTTGTCGGTGCCAGTCAGCAACATGGTCAGACGGTCCAGACCAAATGCCAGGCCCGCGTGCGGTGGGGTACCGTACTTCAGCGCATCCAGCAGGAAGCCAAACTTCTCGCGCTGCTCTTCTTCGGTAATTCCCAAAATGCTGAACACGGTCTGCTGCATTTTACCGTTGTGGATACGTACGGAACCGCCACCCACTTCGTAGCCGTTGATCACCATATCGTAAGCATTCGCCACGGCCTGAGTCGGATCGACAGCAAGCTGTTCTGCCGTCAGCTCTTTTGGTGCGGTGAAAGGATGGTGCATCGCTGCCAGATCACCCTCTTCATCCGCTTCGAACATTGGGAAGTCGACGACCCACAGCGGTGCCCATGCTTTGTCATTGGTAATTTGCAGATCGCGGCCCACTTTCAGACGCAGTGCGCCCAGTGCATCCGATACCACTTTGGCACGATCAGCACCGAAGAAGATCAGGTCGCCATCTTGTGCAGAGGTACGGTTCAGAATCGCTTCAACGATTTCAGGCGTCAGGAACTTCGCTACCGGGCTCTGTACACCCTCGAAGCCTTTCGCACGTTCGTTGATCTTCATCCACGCCAGACCTTTGGCACCATAGATCTCTACAAACTTGGTGTACTCATCAATCTGCTTACGCGTCAGTGCAGCACCGCCTGGCACACGCAGTGCCGCAACGCGGCCTTTCGGATCGTTAGCCGGGCCGGCGAACACCTGGAATTCTACGCTTTGCAGCAGGTCAGCCACGTCCACCAACTCCATTGGGTTACGCAGATCGGGCTTGTCAGAACCATAACGGTTCATGGCTTCAGCGAAGGTCATCTGTGGGAAATCACCCAGCTCTACACCCTTCACATCGACCCACAGTTCACGAATCAGACGCTCCATCTTTTCACGCACCTGCTCGGCAGTCATGAAAGAGGTTTCAACGTCGATCTGGGTAAACTCTGGCTGACGGTCTGCACGCAAATCTTCATCACGGAAGCACTTCACGATCTGATAGTAGCGGTCAAAACCTGACATCATCAGCAGCTGTTTGAACAGCTGTGGGGACTGAGGCAGCGCATAAAACTTGCCTTTATGAACGCGGCTTGGCACCAGGTAGTCACGCGCACCTTCTGGCGTAGCTTTGGTCAGCATCGGGGTTTCGATATCGAGGAAGCCCTCGTTATCCATAAAGCGGCGCACGAAGCTGGTGATTTTCGCACGCGTCTTCAAGCGCTGAGCCATTTCCGGACGACGCAGGTCCAGATAGCGATAGGTCAAACGCGCTTCTTCACTGTTGACTTGGTTAGAGTCCAGCGGCAGCGGTTCAGCACGGTTGATGATGTTCAGCTCGTGGGCGAACACTTCGATATCACCGGTCGCCATGTCGCTGTTGCGATTTTTCTCTTCACGTGCACGCACGGTGCCGGTGATCTGGATACAGAATTCGTTACGCAGCTCAGATGCCAGCTGGAATGCTTCCTGACGATCGGCGTCGAAGAATACCTGAGCGATACCTTCACGGTCGCGCATATCGATAAAAATCAGGCTACCCAGATCGCGACGGCGATTAACCCAGCCGCAGAGAGTGACTTGCTGACCCACGTGGGACAGATTGAGCTGTCCGCAATATTCTGTACGCATAACGTATCCTTTTAACTTCGCCGCTGCTGCAAGACAACATCAGGCCGCGTAACCTTCTGTGATGCTGTCGCAAAAAAGGCGGCTATTATAATGGAAAAACCCAGGCAGGATAAGTAGAGCCAGATCAAAGCGAATAAATGATCGGCGATTATCGCCGCTGTTTTTCCTGCCGATGTGGAAACAGGGTACATTACGCCACACTTTCCCGTCCGCAAAGCATTTAGGAGCTCAGGTTTGACACTTCGTATTGGGTTACCGCAATGGCAGCATGCGCGCTGGAAAATGTTCGGTCTGGAGACATTAGCAGATTACGCCCAGCTGTTTGACTGTGTTGAAGGCAATACCACGCTGTACGCCTTGCCCTCACCCGAAGTGGTGATGCGCTGGCGCGATATGACACACGATGATTTTCGCTTCTGCTTTAAATTCCCGAAGAGCATCAGCCATACCGCCGCGTTGCGTCACTGCGATGAGCTTCTCAACGAATTCTTCCGCTTACTCGATCCACTGAGCCAGCGTATGGGGCAGTATTGGTTGCAACTGCCCGCCACTTTTTCACCGGCACAACTCAAAGACCTGTGGGCGTTCCTTGATAACCTGCCACGCGGTTTTAGCTACGGCGTGGAAGTGCGCCACGAGCAGTTTTTTGCCAAAGGCGAGGCAGAACGCACCCTCAATCGCGGCCTGCTGGAGCGCGGCGTTAACCGCGTGATCCTTGATAGCCGTCCGGTGCACGCCTCAACCTCGCAGACCGCCGCCGCCGTGGATGCACGCGCGAAGAAACCGCGCGTGCCGCCCCACGCGGTGCGCAGTGGATCGCAGCCGATGGTGCGTTTTATCGGTAGCGATAGCGTGGAAGAGAGCGTGCCACTGTTTACGCCCTGGCAAAAAAAGCTGGCGGAGTGGCAGAACGAGAGCGATCCGATGCTGTTTATCCACACGCCCGATATGGGCGAGGTGTTTCCGCTGTTGCAAGCGCTATGGCCACAGCTGCAGCAGCTCGAGCCGACGCTGCGCAATCTGCCCAACTGGCCGCAACAAACGAGCTTGTTCTAAACGCAAAGCGGGTGCAGCTTGAGGCAGTTTCTGCCAGAATAGCGCCCTTTCCGTTTTCTCTCCGGACCTTCAATTATGTCTGACCGCGATACGCTATTTTCCGCGCCCATTGATAAGCTGGGTGACTGGACCTTTGACGAGCGCGTGGCTGAAGTCTTTCCCGATATGATTCAGCGCTCGGTGCCGGGCTATTCCAACATCATCTCGATGATTGGCATGCTGGCAGAACGTTTTGTCCAACCCGACAGCCAGGTTTACGATCTCGGCTGCTCGCTGGGTGCTGCCACGCTCTCTGTGCGCCGCAACATTCATGTGCCGGGCTGCCAGATTATTGCCGTGGATAACTCTCCGGCCATGGTAGAACGCTGCCGCCGCCACATTGATGCCTTCCGTGCCGATACGCCGGTGCAGGTGATCGAAGCGGATATTCAAGATATCCATATTGAAAACGCTTCAATGGTGGTACTGAACTTTACCCTGCAATTTCTTGAACCGCCTGCGCGTTTAGCGTTGTTGAAAAAAATCGCTGCGGGTCTGAACCCAGGCGGCGCGTTGGTGCTATCGGAAAAATTCAGCTTTGAAGACGCTGAAGTCGGTGAACTGCTGTTCAACATGCACCACGACTTCAAGCGCGCTAACGGCTACAGCGAACTCGAGATCAGCCAGAAACGCAGCATGTTGGAAAATGTGATGTTGACGGATAGCGTAGAAGCGCACAAAGCGCGCCTGAAAACGGCCGGGTTTGCCCACGCAGAGTTGTGGTTCCAGTGCTTTAATTTTGGTTCTTTGGTAGCGTTGAAATGATTGATTTTGGCCGTTTTTATCAGCAAATCGCCACTGGCCCGCTCGCCAGTTGGCTCGAAGTATTGCCTGCTCAAGTGGCTGAGTGGCAACGCGAGAACTTGCACGGCAAGTTTCGCGATTGGGAGAAGGCGGTTGATTATTTACCGCTGCTGACGCCGCAGAAGCTCGATCTTTTAGATAGCGTCAGCGCAGAAGCTGACAACCTCACCGAGCGCCAGCGTCTTGGCATTGAGAATCTGTTACGCAACTTGATGCCATGGCGCAAGGGTCCTTACTCGCTATACGGCACGCATATTGATACCGAATGGCGCTCCGACTGGAAGTGGGATCGCGTATTGCCGCACATTTCTCCACTGACGCATCGCACAGTGTTAGATGTTGGCTGCGGCAGCGGCTATCACATGTGGCGCATGATTGGCGCAGGCGCCAAATTGGTGGTCGGCATCGACCCGATGCAATTGTTCCTGTGCCAGTTCGAAGCGGTGCGTAAGCTACTGGGTGACGATCGCCGCGCGCATCTGTTACCGCTTGGCATCGAACAACTGCCCGCACTGCAGGCATTTGACACCGTGTTTTCAATGGGTGTGCTGTATCACCGCCGTTCCCCGCTTGATCATCTGCTGCAACTGAAAAACCAGCTCGTGAGCGACGGGGAGTTAGTGCTTGAAACACTGGTGGTGGAAGGTGATGAAAACACCGTGCTGGTACCCGGTGAACGTTATGCGCAGATGCGCAACGTGTACTTCATCCCCTCCGCTGCGGCATTGAAGAGCTGGCTGGAGAAGTGCGGCTTTGTGGATGTCCGTATCACCGATTACGCGGTCACCTCGGTGGAAGAACAACGCCGTACCGGTTGGATGACCAGCGAGTCTCTGGCCGAGTTCCTGGATCCTAACGACAGCACGAAAACCATTGAAGGTTATCCCGCACCGCTGCGTGCCGTGCTGGTGGCACGCAAGCCTTAGTGATTAACGCCGCGACAGCGCCAGCTTCGCGGCGAAACCGATAAACACGCACCCCGTCAGACGATCCATCACTTTCAATACCGCTGGACGACGCAAATGCGCAGCAAAATACTGGCTGCCACCAATCAGCACGGCATTCCATACCAGACCAATGGCCATATGGGTTAACGCCATCAACGTACACCACAGCGGCACAGAAGCACCCGCAGGAATAAATTGCGGCAGGAAGGTGACATAAAAGACACCCACTTTAGGGTTCAGCAGATTGCCAAACAACCCGCGAGAGAAACAGGCAAAATAACTCTGCTCTTTGCTTTGTGCACTGTGCCCCTCTTCCGCTTGAGTGCGGGGATTAAGCAGCAGCTTCACACCGAGATAGAGTAAATAAGCCGCACCAATCCACTTCAGTAGGTTATAGGCCATTTCTGACGCCAACAGCAGCGCACCCAAGCCTAAGCCCACCGCGACACCCCAGACCAAACACCCCAGCGTCACACCCAAAGCAGTGGCGGAAGCCCGTTTCCAACCTTGGGCCGCCGCGGAACGCAACACTAACGCGGTATCAAAACCGGGGGTGAGCGTCAGAATGGTAATCGCAAAAAGAAAAGAAAATATCAGTGTCATGGCCAGCTCCCTGTGAATTCGCGCTTATCTTAACCGTGTCGCAACATGATGACGATAATTACCTTCCGTCAGTAATTGATAATAATTCTCAACTTGCCAGCAATGGTTAAATCTCCGTCATGGTTCTATGCCAATTTAGCTGCAACCGCTTTTCTCACATCAAGGAGTTGTCGCTATGAGTAAGTTCATTTTTTCTTCTCCGCGTAAATATGTGCAAGGTGCAGGTGTGTTAGATGAACTAGGAACCTACGTTGCCGAACTGGGGCAACATGCGTTTCTGGTGGCAGATGACATTGTCTGGCAGTTGATCGGCGAGCGTACGCAGAAAACCTTACAAGCCGCCGGAGTGGAGTTTATTCGGCAGCCGTTTAAGGGTGAAGCCTCCAGTAATGAGATCAATCGCTTGACGCAACTGGCTAAATCTCAAGGCAGCAACGTGGTGGTCGGTCTCGGCGGTGGAAAAACGCTGGATACCGTAAAAGCCGTGGCCGATGAGCTTAAACAGCCCGTGGCGATTGTACCCACCGTTGCGTCAACTGATGCCCCCTGCAGCGCATTGTCAGTTATTTACTCCGACAGCGGTGTGTTTGAAAGCTATCGTTTCTACAGTAAAAACCCCGATCTGGTGCTAGTGGATACCGCCGTCTGTGCCAGTGCACCGGCCCGCCTGTTTGCATCGGGCATCGCTGATGGCTTGGCAACCTGGGTCGAAGCCCAAGCGGTGCTTCGTTCTCATGCCAAATCCATGGTCAATGGCGATCCAACCATTGCCGGTACCGCGATTGCGCGCGCCTGTGAAGAGACGCTGTTGACCTGGGGATTCAGTGCCTATACCGCCGTGAGTGAAAAACGTGTGACGCCTGCGGTGGAAGCGGTGGTGGAAGCCAATACCCTGCTCTCCGGGCTGGGCTTTGAGAATGCCGGTCTGGCGGGTGCGCATGCGATTCATAACGGTTTTACCGCCATAGATGGTGATATCCATCACCTGACGCACGGTGAAAAAGTGGCATACGGTACGTTAACGCAAATGGTGCTGGAACAGCGCGCAGATGAGGAAATTGCGCGCTACATTCGCTTCTATCGCTCGATCAATATGCCTACCACGTTGAAAGAGCTGCACCTGGAGAATGAAACCTGGGAGAATCTGGTGCGCGTAGGGGCGTTAGCGAATAGCGAGGGCGATACCCTGAAAAATCTCAACCCAAACCTGTCACCGGAAGATATTGCCAATGCGATAGTGGCTGTCGATGCATTCAGCAAAACCGTGAAATGAAGATGTGATCCAAGGGCGTGCCTAGGCACGCCCAAACCGATCACGTCATATTCAGTCGCCATCCTCTGCCGTCGCTGGCGCGCGATCCCAATACTGGTATTTGTAAGCAGAACTCAGGTGACGTTCGATAGTCCCCTTAGCAAACACCTCGGTTTCATGCAGATAACTCAGCGTACAGTTACCCACTTCATCCCAGAGCTGACACTCGTCTACGGAGTGTAAGGTACTCACTGGCGTGGTCGATAAGCCGTCGAGTCTCATCTCACGCCACTGCTTATCGTAACTGTAACTATCTTTCCCGCGCGAACTGGACGAAGAGGTCACCAGACCTTGTGGGTTCCAGCGCCAGGTGTTTTCACCGTTGCTGGCGTTGTCATTGCCGCGAGCCACACTTTTTTCCAGACGAAAATGTTTGTCATAACGGTAAGTGGTATCGGTGAAACCGTCTTTACCCATGCTGGTAAATTTATCTGAGGCGCTGACAATGTTGCCATGTTGCCCCGCTTGCCAGCTGATCGTGCCCTGACGATTATCCACTACCTGCTCTTTACCCTCTTTAACCACTTTCACCAAATAGGCGTACTCTGCCACCCAGCCATGCTGCACACGGGCAATATGCTGTTCCATGGTGAGCAGCACGTTGCCTTCATTTTTGTCATAAGTGATATCAGCCACCATCAAGTCGCCACAGGGGTCAAACTGGCCGAGGACGCGCTTTTGTGAATCGACATCCTTACCGAACTCGCCAGCCACCACTTGGCGCACCGCGCCTTTGGCATCGCCGCCCAGCATGATCCAGTTATTACTGCTGGTGATATTTTTACTCAGCGGCGGACAGGTCGTACTCACCGCTAGCGCACTACCCGATAAAGGCAACAGCAGTACCAAAACAGCACAAGAGAAGGATTTCATGAGGATTTATCCGTATCAGCGATAAACTAATCAAAGCATCTTTTTGCCTAACGCGCTATCAACGGCTGATCGACAGATAAAAAGAACCCCAGCAAGGTTCACTGGGGTTTGGTACTTGCAAACATCACGTCCTGGGTATGGCGTGCTGCGCGGCAAAACGGGTGCGAACTCAGGCGACGCGGACTGCGGTCATTTCCATCATGCTTTTCATGGCTTCAATCACATCGCCATCAACACAAGTTCGACTGAATTCATCAGTTTCCGCTTCGGAGCACATAGATACACCGGCTTTGCGGTAGCGCATCGGCGAAGCGACTAAACGGCTGGCGGAGCTGTGCACTTCCTGCAGACCACTATCAATAAACTTCTGCAAATTGCTTAAGCGGACGCCCGCCCCGGCCATAATGATAGGACCCGTACTCAGTTCATTTAGTTCCCGCAATAATGCAATTCCTGCTTCGGCACTTTGCTGCTGTCCGGAAGTCAAGATGCGCGCGATACCTAAATCAGCCAGCACCTCCAGCGATTTTTTTGGGCTATGACACAAATCAAAAGCGCGATGGAAGGTGACTGCCATGCCATCGCATAACGCCATAATTTGCCGCATACGTGCGATATCAACGTGGGCATCTTCATCAAGCATGCCGATGACGACACCAGGAAAACCCAACTCACGCATCAGCGCAACATCGGATTTCATCACCTCAAATTCCTGCGCGGTGTAACAAAAATCGCCACCACGCGGGCGAACAATGGGGTGTACGGGAATCGATAATTCACGTTGTGCGGCTTCCAGCACGCCAGCCGATGGCGTCAACCCGCCTTCGCGTGGCGCACTGCATAGCTCCACGCGATCGGCACCGCACTGCTGTGCAGTCATTGCACAGTCGATGCCGTAGCAACAAATTTCCAGTTTCGTCATACGTTACTCCTTTTCATGACTTCTGGCTCGGGAGGATGGCTTCAGTTAGTCTGCTTAAGTGGACAGTTTACGTGGAAACCTCACTATGGCATTCGATTTTGATCAATGGATAGACCGTCGTCACAGCGATAGTTTGAAATGGCACAAATATGGTGATCGCGATGTGCTGCCGTTATGGGTTGCCGACACCGATTTTCGCTCCCCACCGTGCATTATTGAGGCCATTAAAAAACGTGCCGATCACGGTATTTTGGGCTATGGCGCCACACCCAGTGGATTGATTGATATCACGGTTTCGCGTTTAGCGCAGCGCTATCACTGGCATATTCAACCGGAATGGATCGTCATGCTACCTGGGGTAGTCTGCGGTCTGAATCTTTCGGTCCGCGCATTTACGGAAACCGGCCAACGCACCGTCGCCCCAACGCCAATTTATCCCCCTTTTCGGGCGGCATCAAAGCTGGCCGAACGCGAGCAGGTTAACCTACCACTGCAGTTGCATAACGATCGCTGGGTGATGGATCTTAATGCTGAAGCCATGCAAGGAAACGAAAGGCTCCTGATGTTATGTAACCCGCAAAATCCCGGCGGAACAGTATATCGTCGTGAGGAGTTGCAAGCGCAGTTAGCGTTCGCACAACAGCATGATCTCATCGTCTGCTCAGACGAAATTCACTGTGATTTGGTGATCTCCCACGACGCGCACCATATTCCTTTCGCCGCGCTAAGTGAAGACGCCGCTCAACGCAGTATTACCCTCATGTCCCCGTCAAAAACCTTCAACATTGCCGGGCTGGGGGCATCAATGGCGATCATTCCTAATGCGGAATTGCGCAAACGCTTTAAGCAAGTACGTGAGGGCATTGTGCCGGGGGTTGATATTCTGGCATTGGTTGCTGCTGAAGCTGCATGGCGTGAAGGGGACGAATGGCTAACTGAGCAAATCAGCTATCTGCGCGCCAATCGAGACTGGCTGGTGGCGCACGTAAATGCTTTCCCCGAATTGCGTATGAATAGCCCAGAAGCGACCTATCTCGGCTGGATTGATGCGAGCCAGTTGGATGTCGCCAGCCCTGCACTCTATTTCGAGAAACACGGCCTCGGTTTTTCACCCGGCCGCGATTTTGGCGATGATCACTTTGTCCGTTTCAACTTTGGCTGTACGCGTGCTTTATTAGAGCAGGCAGTTGCCCGGTTACATCACGCGGTCAAGGCACGGCGTTAACGTTGCTCGCTGGCGACAATCTCTTCCAGTCGCCATGGATGAAACTTAATTGTGGTTTGCCCATCCGTCACCGCCAGCGTGGGGTTGGGCAAACGCTCATTCTCCCCTTTTGGCGCGCTGGTTTTGAATGAGATGCCAGGCTGGCTCAACGCATGGTCCGATAACAGCGTCATCGCACGCATTCCCAGGGTTTCTGGCTCACCGCGCAGAACAATTTCAACGTGTTCCCAACCTTCATGGCGATACAGTTTCTCACCTGGCCAAGGTAACTCAATCACATCCACCTGCCAGCCCGCGAGTCGCAGTGGCTGATGCAGTTTGAACAAACAAATAGGACGACCGTTGATGATCGCTTCCGAAAACAGGTTGCCGATTTGCTGCAATCCCGCTTTCCACCGCTCCGCCGTGGTGAACTGATGGCAACGTACGGCAAGATGATCGGCTTCATGTTCAGCTAAATCCAATCCCAATCGTGCAGCAAATTGCTGTAAATCCTGCTCAAATCTGGCCAGGTCTTGTTCTAAATCACTCAGTTCCGAAGGAAAATTCATCTTAAAACTCCAAAATCGCCTATTTCAGTTCAGTTATTTTAATCAATTCAAGCGATGGGCCGTTGCACATTGCGCTTGACAAAATTGTCGGATTCCTCCGATTAAGCATCAGAAAGCGCCTAAAACCGTTCAAACAGGGCATCTAATTAGGATTAATCGCTTAATCAGGTCCATAAGTTACTTTATGAAAGTGGGTTAAAGCACTGTTAATATTAACGATAATTAATACAATGAGATAACTCTTATTTCAGTTGCAAACAATTGCAGCTTGATACCCTTTCTTATAAATTTGTGTTTCACAACTACAAGGAATGGCTCTATGTCTATGCTCATTGTTGTCGCGGTCCTGATTGCATTGATGGGATTTGCAATTTCCCGCCACTGGAAGGTGCGTGAAGACAAAAGCGTTAAAAATCCTCGTCGCCACCCGCGCCGCCGTTAATCGGCGCGCGGGCTATTGCCAGCCCTTATTGCGCATGCGAAAAGCTGACGCACCTTAACATTTCACGTATACTTCCCCTCTTATTTTTCCGTCCCGCCGCCTAGTTGCGGGATGACGACATCGGCTCACCGCCAGTGGTGGGCCTTTTCAGCATATGAAGGTAACGCGGTGAATATTCAGGCTCTTCTATCCGATAAAGTCGGTCAGGCAATGGTCGCGGCGGGCGCACCAGCGGATTGCGAACCCCAGGTTCGTCAGTCTGCTAAGGTGCAGTTCGGTGATTACCAGGCGAACGGTATCATGGCTGTGGCTAAAAAGCTTGGTCAGGCACCCCGCCAGTTGGCTGAACAAGTGATTCAGCATCTGGATCTCGACGGCATCGCCAGCAAAGTAGAAATCGCCGGTCCCGGCTTCATCAATATTTTCCTCGATCGTCACTGGCTCGCCGCGCAAACTGCACAGGCACTGCAGTTGCCACGTCTCGGCGTGAGTCATCTTGAACCACAAACCATTGTGATCGATTACTCCGCGCCAAACGTGGCGAAGCAGATGCATGTGGGTCACGTTCGTTCCACCATCATCGGTGACGCTGCGGTTCGTACACTGGAATTTCTCGGTCACAACGTGATCCGCGCAAACCACGTCGGCGACTGGGGCACGCAGTTCGGTATGTTGATCGCGTATCTGGAAAAGCAACAGAACGAGCATCATGAAGATATCGCGCTGGCGGATCTGGAAGAGTTTTATCGCGAAGCAAAAGTCACTTATGACGCCGATGAAGCCTTTGCGGAACGCGCACGCGGTTACGTGGTGAAGCTGCAAGGCGGTGACGAATATTGCCGCAAGATGTGGAAGAAGCTGGTCGATATCACCATGAGTCAGAACCAGGAGGTCTACGATCGCCTGAACGTGACCTTGACCCGTAAAGATGTGATGGGCGAGAGCCTCTATAACGACATGCTGCCTGGCATTGTGGCCGATCTGCGTGAGAAAGGTCTGGCTGTAACCAGCGAAGGCGCCACCGTGGTATTCCTTGATGAGTTTAAAAACAAGGAAGGTGAAGCGATGGGCGTGATCATCCAGAAGAAGGATGGCGGCTATCTCTACACCACCACCGATATCGCCTGTGCGAAATACCGCTACGAAACGCTGAAGGCGGACCGCGTGCTGTACTACATCGACTCACGTCAGCATCAGCATCTGCAGCAGGCATGGACTATCGTGCGCAAAGCGGGTTATGTCCCAGAATCTGTTCCATTAGAGCACCACGCTTTTGGCATGATGCTGGGCAAAGACGGCCGTCCGTTTAAAACTCGCAGCGGCGGCACCATTAAGTTGGCCGATCTGCTGGATGAAGCCGTTGAACGTGCACTTGCGTTGGTCAGTGAGAAAAATCCAGAGATGTCCCCGCAAGAGCTGAAAGATCTGGCTGAAGTGGTCGGCATTGGGGCAGTGAAATACGCTGACCTGTCAAAAAGCCGTACTACCGATTACATCTTTGATTGGGACAACATGCTGGCGTTCGAAGGCAACACCGCGCCTTATATGCAGTATGCCTACACCCGTGTGCTTTCCGTGTTCCGTAAAGCCGGTCTTGATGCCGATAGCCTGAAGGGTGACATCGTGTTGACTGAAGAGCGTGAGGCGCAACTGGCCACCCGCTTGCTGCAGTTTGAAGAAGTGATCACTCAGGTTGCTCGCGATGGTACGCCACACGTGATGTGTGCTTATCTGTACGATCTGGCTGGCCTGTTCTCTGGCTTCTACGAACACTGCCCTATCCTCTCCGCAGAGGATGAGCAAGTGCGCAATAGCCGACTGCAACTGGCTGCGCTGACAGCCAAAACGCTGAAGCAAGGACTGGATACGCTGGGTATTAAAACCGTCGAGCGTATGTAAAACAAAAAACCCGCCTCGGCGGGTTTTTTTATGCATTACTGATAGTTGACCGTCACACTGCTGCTCACCACCCGCAAACCTGGTGGCAATGCACCTCTGCCCTGAAAACCAAATGCCAGATGCAGCGTCTCATCAGCAGAGATATTGGCGAGTTCGCGTGTCGAACCATTACCCCCCTCAATCTCGACACAGCGCTGTGGTGCACACAAGCGCACGACCAACCCTGACGGGGCCGGAACACTGAGCTGATAGCGCCAGTTCACCACCGTAATGGTGCCCGGCGCAGCAGACGGCGCCTTCAACGCCGGCGTCATCAGCCAGTTACCGCGCACACCCAGGCTCGGCCCACTGGCGCTGTCACTCCAGGCACCCGTAGCGGCATCGATATTCAAGGGAAGCGCCATCACGGGCAACATCATCAATGCCCAACACCAGCAACGCATAACTTACTTACCTCCGATGGTGGCAGTCATACGGATTTGACGATTATCGGTCAGCTCCATATTCGACAGCACCACCAACTGCGGCAAATTACGGCGCAGGAAGCGAGCCAGCAATGAACGCAGCGGATGATTCACCAGCAGCACTGGCGGCGCACCCGTCATCTCTTGCTGTTGCAGTGCACCCTGTGCTTGAACCAGCAAACGGTCAGCCAGACCTGGCTCCAGACCGCCACCGCCCTGCAACGCCTGTAGAAGCAGGCGCTCTAAGGTGGCATCGAGACCAATGACTTGCACTTCGCCATTGCCTGGGAACCACTGCTGCGTAATGGCACGGCCCAGCGCCACACGGACGACGCTGGTGAGTTCCTGCGGGTCAGTTTGCACTGGCGCATGCTCTGCCAGCGTTTCAATAATGGTGCGCATATCGCGGATCGACACGCGCTCGATCAACAGATTCTGCAACACTTTGTGCAGCGTGGTCAGCGTGATCACACCTGGCACCAGGTCCTCGGTCAGTTTAGGCATTTCCTGAGTGACGCGATCCAGTAGCTGTTGTGCTTCCTGGCGACCAAATAGCTCGCTGGCATACTGCCCAATGAGGTGGTTCAAATGCGTGGCGACGACGGTACTGGCTTCGACTACGGTAAAGCCCTGAATCTGTGCCTGCTCTTTGAGTGCGCTATCAATCCAGATCGCTGCCAGACCAAAGGCAGGATCGACGGTAGGCTCACCCGGCAGCGATCCCGCCGCTGTGCCAGGGTTGATGGCCATCCAGCGCCCTGGGTAAGCATCGCCACTGCCGATCTCGACACCCTTCATCAGGATACGGTAACGCGCAGGCGGCAGCTCCATGTTGTCACGGATGTGGACCACCGGCGGCAGGAAACCGACTTCTTGCGCCACTTTCTTACGAATGCTGCGGATACGTCCCAGCAGTTCGCCATTTTGCAGGTGATCGACCATCGGAATCAGGCGGTAACCCACTTCCAGACCCAGCGAGTCTTCTAACTGCACATCGGTCCATGAGGCTTCCACGGTGGCGGGCGTTTCCTGCGTTTTTGCCAGCCCGGTGGTTTCGGGGGCTTTCTTCGGCTGCATTTCGCGACCGCGCAGCCACCACGCTAAGCCGAACAGTGCTGCAGTAAACAGCAGAAATACAAAGTTCGGCATACCCGGCACCAGACCGAGCAGGCCAATCACGCCGCCGCTCAGCATTAACACCCGAGGATTGCTGAACAGCTGGCTTACCATCTGATCGCCAACATCCTGGTCGGTGCTGACGCGCGTGACAATGACACCCGCAGCGGTGGAGATCACCAGCGCAGGAATCTGGGCTACCAGGCCGTCACCAATGGTCAGCAGCGTATAGGTCTCACCAGCATGGCCGAGATCCATGCCGTGCTGCACGACGCCCACCAACAGACCGCCAATGATGTTAATCACCATGATCAAGATACCGGCGATGGCATCACCACGAACGAACTTACTCGCACCGTCCATCGAACCGTAGAAGTCCGCCTCTTGCGTCACTTCCGTTCGGCGACGTTTGGCTTCCTCTTCACCTATCAATCCGGCGTTAAGATCGGCATCGATCGCCATCTGCTTACCCGGCATCCCATCCAGCACGAAACGCGCGCCGACTTCGGCGATACGTCCAGCACCCTTGGTGATGACCATGAAGTTGATGATGACGAGGATAATGAACACTACGATACCGATGGCGAAATTACCGCCCACCAGGAAGTGACCAAAGGCCTCGACCACGCGCCTGCGGCATCTGCACCCGTATGACCGTCCAACAGGATGATACGGGTTGAAGCGACGTTCAGCGCCAGACGCAGTAAGGTGGAGAACAGCAAAATAGTAGGGAAGGCGGCGAATTCCAGCGTACGCTGGGTAAACATCGCCACCAGCAGCACCATAATCGACAGTGCAATGTTAAAGGTGAACAGAAGGTCGAGGATGAACGCTGGCAACGGCAGCACCATCATCGACAAGATCAACATGATCAGTATCGGCCCGGCCAGCACCTTCCACTGCGTGTCTTTAAAGTTGCCCGGTAAACGCAGCTTTTCGGCCATATTAGCCATCGTTTCTGTTCTCTCCTGCAAAGTCCATGTCTGCCGGCACCGCCAGCTGTTTTGGTTTGGTTGGGATCAGGCCACCTTCACGTTTCCAGCGACGGACCTGCCATACCCATGCCAGCACTTCCGCCACTGCGCCATACAGTGCGCCAGGGATGAACTGACCAATTTCTGTGTGTCGATAGAGCGCACGCGCCAGAGGTGGCGCTTCCAGCACAGGGACGCGATGTTCTTTCGCTAACTCACGAATTTTCAACGCGATATCACCTGCACCTTTCGCGATCACCTTAGGTGCGCTCATCTTGCCTTCCTGATACTGCAATGCCACCGAGTAGTGCGTGGGGTTGGTGACGATCACATCCGCCTTCGGCACATCGGCCATCATGCGTCGGCGAGCCGCCGCACGCATTGCCTGACGAATGCGCCCTTTAACATGCGGGTCACCTTCGTTTTGCTTATGTTCGTCGCGGATTTCCTGACGTGACATTTTCAGTTTTTTGAAGTGGCTATAGAGCTGCCAGAACACGTCGAAACCGACCATCGGGATGAGACCGAGCATGATCAATGCACAGCTGACAGCCATCATTGACAGGCCATGGTGCAGCGCATTCACCGGCGACTCGCTCATCAAACGCAGCATCTCTTGCCAGTGCGACCAGATGTACCAGCCTGCCACCAGTCCAACTAAGGTGGCTTTGAGTATGGCCTTGAGTAACTCAGCCCAGGTTTGTCCGGATACCATGCGCTTCAATCCGCTCAATGGATTGAGCTTCATGATGTCAACTTTGAGGGATTTGGTACTAAAGTTGATGCCGCCCAGCATCATGGGTGCTGCAATTGCCACGATCACCAATCCCCCTATCAACGGCAGCAGCGCTAACACCGCTTGTCCTATCATGTTGCTGATATGGGCAATGACCATTCTGTCATCCGTCGCCATGGTATGGTCAAAGCGAAACCCCGATGCCAGCATGCTGGCAAGTTGTTCTGCCATGTGGGTGCCGCCCAACCATAGAATCAGCAACCCCGCCAGCAACATCAACACGGATGTCAGCTCGCGCGATCGCGGAATTTGCCCCTCTTCTCGCGCCTTCTCTAGTCGGTGCGCCGTGGGCGATTCTGTTTTGTCCTCGTCGCTCTCTTCAGCCACGACATACCTCAGCTGGCAGGAATTCTGAGCATAGGATGCCAAAACCCGCCGAGGCTAAAGCGTGGATTAAGAGGGGAAAATGCGAGTTTATTTAGCCATAAGTGAAATTGCGGTGCTGTGCGGTGGGGATCGTGGTGCGTATATGGTTGTTTGTTGCGATGGGGCGATAACGCAGTCTGCGACAGTCAAGCATGTAGTGATAACGCAGTCTGGTTCCGCTCTGGGGCTGGCTGTCCTCGCGCCGCTGACGCGGTACCTTCACTTCACTCGTCAGCCTGACGGACCGGTGCAGACGGGACTTTCCCTGTCCCGGCTGCACCTTTCGCCAGCATCCATGCTGGCTCTCCTGGCTTCCTCATTTTGTTCAGCGCCGCGAAATGCCATCCTAGAGCGGCACCAGCCTGCTCATTAGCTTCGGTGCGTTCTTTCAAAGAGGGCAAGATACAACCCACCAAAACAGCCTCTTAACTGACCCACATTCCACTATTGATACTATTCATTGGCACAACCGCGTGGGCATCTCGATAAAACCGCACGACCTCACCCACCAACAGTAATGCCGGTGACTGCGCCTGCTCTCTTGCTATGGTTGCCGTCAGGTCGGCAAGCGTGGTGACCATGACTCGCTGGTCGGGTCGTGTGCCGTTCTCAATAATGGCGACTGGCGTATCACTAGCTCGCCCTTGCGCCTGCAGCTGGGCACTGATACTCGCGCTCCATTTCAGCCCCATATAAAACACCAGCGTTTGATTGCCAGCAGCCAGGCTGGCATCGTCGAGTCGTGGCTCACCGCTTTTGCCATGACCGGTAATAAGACGCAAAGACTGGGCGCAGTCGCGATGCGTTAACGGAATACCACTGGCCGCCGCACAGCCCGCTGCCGCCGTAATACCCGGGACTATCTGACAGAGAATGCCAGCCTGCTGCAGCGAAACCATCTCTTCACCGCCACGTCCGAAGATAAAAGGATCGCCACCCTTTAAACGCACCACCCTGCGTCCACTGGCCGCCAGATCGATCAACAGCTGATTGATTTGTGTCTGCTTGAGACCATGGCTGCCCGGTTTTTTACCCACATCGATGGCCAGTGTGCTGCCAGGCACTTCGGCCATAATGGCATCGCTCACCAATCGGTCATACACCACCACGTCCGCCGATTTGATTAATCGCAGCGCTTTCAACGTTAGCAACTCAACATCACCCGGCCCGGCGCCCACTAGCCAGACACAGCCTGAAGCCGATGCGCCACCCTGCGGATTAAGCAGTTTATCAAGACTATCAATCGCCTGAGTCATCACGTTCTCCACTACTGCGCGACGCGCAGGGTTGTCAGTAAGTTTTTAAGCTCCGGGATACAGGATCCACAGTTGGTGCCGCACTTCAGCGCCGCGCCCAGTGAAGCCGGTGAATCACAGCCCTGCTCGATCGCCCGGCGAATTGCCACCTCACCCACGCCGAAGCAGCTACAAATGGTTCTTCCCTGACTTTCCCCTTGAGCCGGACGACCGCCCAACAGCGCATGGCGTTGCTGTGGTGAAGATGGTGTATCAGCGAAAGCCTGTGCAACAAAACGATGATCAATCTCGGGCAAAGCGGGGCCAGCATAAAACGCACATATCAGACTACCGTTGCGCCAGCCCAGCATATGTAACTGCTGCCCCGCTTGCGCCTGTTGCCACTGCAATGCCCGCATGCCCGGTTGCTGCATCAGCCAATCGGCAGCCCGTGCCTGCCCCGCCAACACATAACGTTGTGCGCCCTGCTGTGGTGCACGGGACCAGTACAAAAGCTGTTGCGGCTGCATGACGTCAGTTAAATACAGCCACCCTTGCCATGCGGGACGCAGAGGTTGCAGGCGCACCGCCGTCTGTTTCAGCGCCGGCTGCCCAGAGTCTGGACAACAGAGAGCAGAGACCAGGCCGTCGACATTGGCCTGAGCGCTAAACTGGCGAGTCCAGTGCATGGGAATAAAAAGCTGGCCACGCGTGAGTCCAGTATCGATCACCACCCGGCCGCTCCACCAACCCAGAGCTGATTGCACACGCGTAATATCCCCCTGACGTAAGCCATGAGCCTCCGCATCGTGCGGATGCAGCGAGACAAAGGGCTCATCGTAGTGCTGCATCAGACGCGGAACGTTGCCAGTGCGCGTCATGGTGTGCCACTGGTCACGAATACGCCCGGTGTTCATCAACAAGGGATAGCGCTCACTGACCTGGACCGAGACAGGGATCGCGGGCGGGAGTAAACGTGCTTTGCCATCTGGATGAAAAAAATGGCGGTCGGAAAACATCCGCGCCGTACCGCTCGGCGCCTGCTCATTGATCGGCCACTGTACTGGCGCAAGCTGGTCATACTGCTCACGCGTAATAGTTGCCAGTGCGCTGATATCGAAGGCGCGACGGCCCGCGTTTTCAAAGCCCGACAGCGCTGCATGTTCAGCAAAAATTTCGCAGGGATGCTGCCACGCAAAGGCGTCAGCAAAGCCCAGCCGCTGCGCCACCTGCGCCAACAACCACCAATCCGGTTTCGCTTCACCGACGGGTTCGATAAAACTGCGCTGACGTGAAATACGGCGTTCCGAGTTAGTCACAGTGCCATTCTTCTCGCCCCAACCTTGCGCGGGCAGCAGCACATGCGCTAAATCAGCTGTATCACTGCGCGCGCTCACTTCAGAAACCACCACCAGCTCGCATTTTTCTAATGCCTTAGCGATACGATTGCCCTCGGGCATCGACACGGCAGGATTGGTGCCCATGATCCACACCGCTTTGACCTCGCCGCGTTCCATGGCATTAAACAAATTCACCGCCGTTAAACCCGGCTGTCGCGCAACGCGTGAGCTGCCCCAGAAACGGCTCAGTCGACCCACCTCTTCATCACTGAAACCCATATGTGCCGCCAACTGGTTGGCTAAGCCGCCGACTTCTCGTCCGCCCATCGCATTCGGTTGTCCGGTCAACGAAAAAGGCCCCGCTCCGGCATAGCCTATTTTCCCGCTTAACAGATGCGCATTGATGATCGCATTGTTGTTATCACTCCCGGTTTGCGACTGGTTGATGCCCATACACCACAGCGTCAACACGCGTGGCTGCGCCGCGAACCACTGCCAGAAAGTGAGAACCTCCTGCTCGCTCAGCTGACAGGTTGCCGCTACCGTAGGCAGATCCCAGGCGCGACAGGCTTCCAGCGTGGCGTCCACGTTCATCAGATGCGGCAGCATGTCTGCATTAACCGCATCCTGTTCGCTCAACCAGTTAAGCAGTCCGGCGAACAGGGCGCTGTCCGAACCAGGCTTCAAAGCCAGATGCAGGTCTGCCAGATCGCAACTGGCCGTACGACGGGGATCGATCACCACTAACTTCATGTCTGGTCGGTCGCTTTTGGCCTGCACCAGCCGCTGCCACGCCACCGGATGCGCCCATGCCGCGTTAGAGCCCACCAGCACCACAACATCCGCCTGTTCGATATCTTCGTAACAGCAAGGCACAGCGTCTGCGCCGAAAGCCCGTTTGTACCCCACTACCGCGGAAGCCATGCACAGCCGTGAGTTGGTATCCATATTGGCCGCGCCGATGAACCCTTTCATCAGCTTGTTTGCCGTGTAGTAATCCTCGGTCAGCAATTGCCCGGAGCCGTAAAACGCCACTGACTCGGGGCCATGTTGCGCGATAATGTCACGCAGTCGATCCGCAACGTGATCCAGCGCCGCCGCCAGACTGACACGTGAGCCGTTAATCTGCGGCCACAGCAAACGCCCCTCGCTGGAGAGCGTTTCCCCCAGCGCAGAGCCTTTAACACACAGGCGACCGTAATTCGCAGGATGCAAGCGATCACCGCTGACGGGCTGGGTAAGGTCTTTCACCTCCACGCCACACCCCACGCCACAGTACGGACAGGTGGTTTTCATGATGCTGCCGCAAGAGCAAGAATCGGCTGATGGCCCAGCCACACTTTGCCGGCATCTACCCGTACCGGCCAGCAGCGTAGCTGATGTTCAGGATTATCCAGGCTTTGCCCGTCACGTAGGCGAATACGCTGTTTGTACAACGGCGAAATCACTACGGGTTCGCCAGCCACGTCACCCAAAATCCCCCGTGACAGCACGCTGGCTTGGGTGCCCGGCTCAATATCTTCCAGCGCGTAAATCGCCTCGCCGAAACGGAAGAGCGCCACGCGCTGGCCACCCAATCGTGCGCCGATGCCTGCGGTGGCAGGAATGGCGGTGACATCACAAATGGCACTCCATGGCTCGGCGGGTAAACTTGTTATGGGAATGATATCCATGACTGCCGGCTGGCGCTGGTCGCGCACACGCACATAGTTCAGGGTCTCATCCGCAGCCTCGCTGTTAACCGTGGCATTGAACAGGGCACGACGTGAAGGATCTTGCAGCGTGCTGTGCCATTCACACTGGTAGCGATCGACCACCAGTTGCATCTCTTTTTCCAGCATCTCGCAGATACCCAGTTCATCCTCAATCACCACGCTACGCAGGTAATCCAGCCCACCTTCCATATTATCCATCCACACGCTGGTGCGTTGCAGGCGGTCGGCAGTGCGCACGTAGAACATCAGAATGCGGTCGACGTAGCGCAGCAGCGTTTCATCATCAAGGTCGCTGGCGAAGAGGTCCGCGTGACGCGGCTTCATCCCGCCGTTGCCGCACACATAGAGATTCCAGCCCTTGTCGGTGGCGATCACGCCAATATCTTTGCTCTGCGCTTCTGCACATTCACGAGTGCAGCCTGAGACTGCCATTTTGATTTTGTGCGGGGCACGCAGCCCTTTGTAGCGATTCTCCAACGCGATGGCGAAGGCAGTTGAATCCTGCACGCCATAGCGACACCAGGTGGAACCGACACAGGATTTTACGGTACGTAGCGATTTACCGTAGGCATGTCCGGTTTCGAAGCCCGCCGCAATCAGCGTTTCCCAGATATCAGGCAGCTGCTCCAGGCGCGCGCCAAACAGATCGATACGCTGCCCACCAGTGATCTTGGTGTACAGGTCGTAGCGCGCGGCTACTTCACCAATGGCAATCAGACCCTGCGGCGTGATCTCGCCCGCGGGTACGCGGGGCACGACGGAATAGGTGCCATCTTTCTGGATGTTGGCAAAGTAACGGTCGTTGGTGTCTTGCAGTGGCAGATGCTGTGGCTTAAGAAGATATTCGTTCCAACACGAGGCTAGCAGCGAACCGGCCAACGGCTTGCAGATTTCACAACCGTGCCCACGGCCATGCTGCTGGATCAACTGTTCAAAGGTGGTGATGTTGCCGACGCGGATCAGGTGATAAAGCGCCTGACGTGAATAAGCGAAGTGTTCACAAATGTCTTTTTTCACCTCCACGCCCTGGTTCGCCAACTCCAGCTCCATCACCTGCTTCACCAGCGCGCTACAACCGCCACAGCCGGTTGCCGCTTTGGTACAGCTTTTAATTGACGCCATATCTCCACAGCCGCCCTGCACTGCCACGCAGATATCGCTTTTAGTGACGTTATGACAGGAGCAGATTTGTGCCGTCTCTGGCAGCGCCGCGACCCCAAGTGCTTTAGAGGGTGAACCTGCCAGCTGCGGAAGAATGAGACTCTCCGGCTCGCTCGGCAGTGGCATCTTGTTGAGCATCATCTGCAATAGCGTACTGTAGTCAGCGCTATCACCCACTAGCACGCCGCCAAGTAGGGTTTTACTGTCTTTACACACCACCAGTTTTTTGTAGATGCCCTTGGGATTGTCAGTCCAGTGGTAACTTTGGCTGTCGTTGGTTCGGCCATGCGCATCGCCAAACGATGCCACTTCCACGCCCAGCAGTTTCAGTTTGGTACTCATATCCGCGCCACTGAACGCCAGCTCTTCCTGCGCGAGTTGGGCCGCCAGTACACGCGCCATCTGATATCCGGGTGCCACCAGACCAAAAATTTGTCCCTGCCACAGTGCACACTCGCCAATAGCATATACGCCCGCCACATTGGTTTCGCACGCATCATTGATGGTAATGCCACCCCGCTCGCCGAGCTGAATACCCGCCTCCCGCGCCAGCGCATCACGCGGTCGAATACCCGCAGAGAACACAATCAAGTCGGTCTCCAGCACACTGCCATCCGCGAAGCGCAGCTGCACGCCGCCGTCTGGCTGACTTTCGATGGCCTCGGTCTGTTTACTGGTGTGAACCTGTACTCCCAGCGCACTGATTTTGCCGCGCAGCATCTGTGCACCGCCGTCATCCAATTGCACCGCCATCAAACGCGGTGCAAACTCCACTACGTGCGTTTCCAGCCCCAGCTGCTTCAGCGCATTCGCTGCTTCCAGACCTAATAAGCCCCCACCGATCACCACACCGCGCGTCGCGTGCTTCGCCGTGGCCGCAATGGCATCCAGATCGGCCAGGGTGCGATAAACAAAGCAACGTGGGTTATCGCGCCCTGGCACGGGCGGCACAAAAGGCACAGAACCTGTTGCCAGCACCAGCTTATCCCATGTCAGTTCAGCACCGCTGGCATCGCGCAGGCTGCGCTTAGCGCTATCAATAGCGACCACCTCGCAACCGCTGCGCAATTCAATACCGTGCTGTTCAAAGAAGTTCTCGCTGACCAAGGAGAGATCGTCAGCACTTTTCCCAGTGAAATACTCCGTGAGATGCACGCGGTCATATGCCATTTGAGGTTCGTCGCCGTACACCACAATGTGATAGTGCTGGTGCAGTTCACGACTCACCAGTTGTTCAAGAAAATGGTGACCGACCATGCCGTGACCGACCACGGCGAGAAGAGGTTTGCTCATCACATTGCTTCCTGCAGCACAGGGCTGCGTTGAGAGGTTATCCAGACCGAACAGCGCGTTGATATCCACGCGTTCAGCCTGCTGAAGTTGGGTGAGCAGCGTGCCGGCTGCCTGGCTATCGCCAAACAGCAGCACACCGCGAAGTGCGCCATTGCGCAGAAAAAGGCGGCGGTAATGACCCTCAATGGGGTCAAAACTGGTGATGGAATCCCCTTCACTAATGTCTCCGGCGCTGAACATCTCGATGCCCGTGACTTTCAGCCGCGTACCGCTCTCCTGATAGTGGAAATCAGCCATCGGCTCACCGGCTAGCTGTGCCGCCAGTACCTCTGCTTGTGCGAGGCACGGCGCAACCAGACCAAAGGTTTCCTCTTCGATTTCGCAGCACTCGCCCAGTGCGTAGACGTGATCAACTTGGGTTTGTAGCTGGCGGTTAACTAAGATGCCGCGTTGACAAGGCACGCCCGCATGCTGTGCCAGCGCCTTCTCCGGCAGCACACCGATCGCCATGACCACCTGTTGCGCGGGCAGTAGCGTGCCATCCGTCAGAGTGACATGAGCGGTATGTATCGCCTGTAGCGACACACCCAAGCGGCAGTGAATCCCCCGTTGAGTAAGATGCTGAGTGAGCAACTCGCCTGCCTGTTGATCCAGCTGACGATCCAGCAACCACGGGCGATGGTGTAGCAGCGTGACGTTACGCCCGCGTAAGCGCAGCGCGGCCGCCGCTTCCACGCCAATCAGCCCACCTCCCAGCACCACCACCGGGCCAGACTGCGCCAGCATGGCGTCAACGTCGCGCAGCGTGCGAAAACCCAATACCTGCGGGCGCTCAATGCCCGGCATTTCCGGCATGCGCGGTTGTGAACCGCAGGCAAACACCAGCTTGTCCCAGTGCAATGTGCGTCGATCGGTACTGATGCTGCGTGAATTCAGATCCACCTGACGTGCTTCCTCGCCCATCAGCAGTTGCACCTGGTGCGCGACATACCACTCCGGCGTATGCAGCAGCGTGTCAGCAAAGGCCTTCTCACCTGACAGCACCGGTGACAGCAGCACGCGGTTGTAATTGCCCTGCGCTTCACGGCCAATTACCGTGATGGCATAGCGACCCGGCGCCCGCTGCAGCAAGGTTTCCACCATCCGCATCGCCGCCATGCCATTACCAATCACCACCAGTCGCTGCACCATGGCCCGCCCCCTATGCCACTGCAGTCTGTTTTTCGTAAAGGAAATGCAGAATCTGCTGGCGTAATTGGTGGTAGCGAGGCTCATCGGCCAGTGCCACGCGTGAACGCGGACGCGGCAGATCGATAGCCAGGATTTCACCGACCTGCGCCGCTGGCCCATTGGTCATCATCAGTACGCGATCGGACAGCAGTACCGCCTCGTCGACATCGTGCGTGATCAGCACGATGGTGGTCTTCAACTCCTGCTGAATACGCATCACACTGTCTTGCAGATGTGCACGTGTTAAGGCGTCTAAGGCACCAAAGGGTTCGTCGAGCAACAGCACACGTGGCTTCATTGCCAGCGCACGGGCAATGCCGACGCGCTGTTTCATACCACCGGAGATCTCCGAAGGGCGTTTGTGCATGGCATGGCCCATCTGCACGCGATGAAGATTGTGTTCAATCCACTCACTCATCTCGCTTTTAGTCATCTGCCCTTTAAACACCTGCTGTACCGCCAGCTCGACATTTTGATAAGCGGTCAACCACGGGAGTAACGAGTGATTTTGGAACACCACGGCACGTTCTGGGCCAGGTCCGCTGATTTCGCGGTTTTCACACAGCAGCACGCCGCTGCTCGGTTGGGTCAACCCAGCAATAAGATTGAGCAAGGTGGATTTGCCGCAGCCCGAGTGTCCTATCAGGCTGAGGGTCTCACCGGCGTGGATATCAAAACTAACGTTGTCGAGTGCCAGAAATTCACCGCTGGCAGTGTTAAAGCGCTGGCTGACCTGCTGTACACGAATAATCGGGTTCATAGTGGACTCCTTATTTATCCCAGCTAAAACGGCGCGCCAGCAGCATCAGTGCCTGCTCCAGCAGTAGCCCGATAACGCCAATCAACACGATGGCAATCAGGATGTTTTCGACGTTGAGGTTGTTCCACTCGTTCCAGATCCAGAAGCCAATACCCAAGCCTCCCGTCAGCATCTCGGCGGCGACAATCACCAGCCAGGCAATGCCCATCGACAAGCGCATCCCCGTGAGCACGGCAGGCAGCACGGCAGGAAACAGAATGCGGCGCATCACCGTCCATTCGTTAAGACGCAGGACACGCGCCACGTTGAGGTAATCCTGTGGGATGCGCTGCACGCCTTCGGCGGTGTTGATCACCATCGGCCAGATGGAACAGATAAAGATGGTCCAGCTGGAGGCGGGCTCTGCCCGTTGAAACAGCAGCAGACCAATCGGCAACCACGCCAGCGGACTCACTGGGCGTAACAACGCGATGATCGGATTGAACATGCGTGCCACGAAGGTGAAACGCCCAATTAGGAATCCCGCCGGGATACCGATTAAAGCTGCCAGCCCAAAGCCCACGGCCACACGCTGCAATGAGGCCAAGACGTTCCAGCCGATGCCTTGGTCATTGGGGCCGTTGTTGTAGAAGGGATCGGCGAACAGCGTTATCGCGGCCTGCCAGGTGGCAAATGGCGTTGGAAAACCCTTGCTCCACATCGAGGCCAGTTGCCAGACAAACAGCAGCAAAATCACGCCACAACTCGCCGGGATCAGCCGCTGCAACAGCGGCCGCAGCCAGCGCTGGCGAGCACGGTGTTTCTGCTGCACGTTGAGCGCAATCACCTGCGCGGGTTGAACGACTAACTCGGTCGCAGGTTTTAGCGTGCGGGCTTCAGATTTCATGCTGACCTCACTTAACTACGTTTGATGGCGAAACTGTCGGCATACGCGGCGGGGTTGCTGCCATCCCACACTTTGCCGTCGATAAGCGTGCTGCTACGCATTTCGCTGGCGGGTATGGAGACCCCGCCCACCGCGCTGGCAGCGTTTTTATAGATGTCGATGCGATTGATCTGGCGGGCGACGGCGGCGTAATCTGGCGCGGTTTTCACCATGCCCCAGCGCTTCATCTGCGTCAGGAACCACATGCCGTCAGAGATCCATGGGAAACTCACCTCGCCATCGTGGTAGAAGCGCATCGCGTGTGCGTCCTGCCAGCTCTGGCCCAATCCATTCTCGTAACGACCGAGCATACGTCCTTCCAGGGTTTCAACTTTGGTGTTGATCCACGCCCGCCCGGCTAATACGGCGGCCGTCTCTTTGCGGTTTTCATCGGAAGCATCGATCCAACGTGCGGCTTCCAGTACCGCTGCAGTCATTGCCCGCGCGGTGTTTGGGTTCTCTTGCACCCATTGCGCACGGGTGGCGAGGATTTTCTCTGGATGATCGGGCCAAATCTGCTGAGTGGTAGTGGCGGTAAAACCGATGTTGTCGCTGATGGCTCGCTGGTTCCATGGCTCGCCCACGCAGAAGCCGCTCATATTGCCCATTTTCATGTTCATCACCATCTGCGGTGGCGGCACCACAACGGTACGTACATCCTCAAACGGGTCGATACCGGCATTTGCCAGCCAGTAGTAAAGCCACATGGCATGCGTACTGGTGGGAAAAGTGTGCGCAAAGGTGTAAGTCCCCTTTGCCTGGCTGGCTATCAGCTTTTGCAGGCCAACCGCGTCCGTGACCTTTTGTTCTTTTAACTGATTGGCCAAGGTGATGGCCTGTCCGTTGTTATTCAACGTCATCAGGTTGGCCATGTCGTGCTGTGGCCCTGCCACACCCAACTGTAAGCCGTAGATCATGCCGTACAGGGCATGCGCGGCATCCAGTTCACCTGCTGTCAGTTTGTCGCGTACTGCCGCCCAACTGGCTTCTTTACTGGGTTGCAGTGTGAGTCCGTATTTTTTGTCAAAGCCTTTCACTGACGCCATCACCACCGGTGCGCAGTCTGTGAGCGGAATAAAGCCAACGCGAACGCTGCTTTTTTCTGGCGCATCAGAACCGGCTGCCCACACCGCGTTTCGTAATCCCGGCAGCAAATAACTGCCACTGACCACCGCACTGCCCAGCAGGAACTGACGACGTGAAACCGAAAACCGCGTTTTGCTCATCATGCGCATCCCAAAAAAGAAATAAAAAAAGGCGTCCTCCCGCATGTCGTTAAAACATGGGGCCGGACGCCTTTATCCAAAGCACTCGCTTCACCGCCGTTGGCGAAACAAATGCGCAATGTCTGTAAGGTATTGCAAAGCCTGTGCCAAAATAAAATCACCGCTATTTCAGGGTGCTGGCTTCTGTGCTGGTCGATATCACGCTGATTTGCACTGCCCTGACGCACAATACGCACAGGCTTTGTGCAACTACCTATTTAGGGTTATGACTTTAAAGTCGCTGCCACGGCAAGAACCGCCTGAGCAATATCCAGCATGCGTTTGTTTTGATTCATCGCGCTTTTGCGCAGCGCCTGCCATGCATCCTGTTCACTAAAACCGTGCTGCTGCATGAGCCAGCTTTTGGCCTGATCGATAATTTTGCGTTCATCCAGCGCGGCACGCATGGTGGCAAGCTCATCGGCCTGCGCTTGCAAGCGCTGGGCCTGCTCACCAATCATCGATAACACCGAGCGACCCAGCTGTGGGGCCAGGCCACTGCTGCTGAGCGTGTTTTCCTGCCCATCCAGCCAGCTTGCCCCCGCCACATAGAGAGAGAAACTCGCCTCTTCCTGATGCGCCAGTTGTTGCAGTTCCACTTGTTCGCTGGCGGCAATCGCCCGCTCGCAGCAGTGCATTAATGTGCTGCACAACGCATCTTCTATCTGCTTCATATGATCAAGACGTTCGCTCAGCAGAGTGAACCAATGCAGTACACCATCTTCACCGCAATGCGCATCGGTGCAGGCAATGCGTCGTAGCCGCTCGATCTGACTGCCGGCATCCGCCATCGCCTGCCAGCTTTGTAGATTGCGGGCATCGGCGAATTGGCTGAACGTCGTAAAGCTCTGCTCCTGAGCAGCAATCAACACCTGAATACGCTGGCGCTGCATGGGCGTAAATGTGCCCGCGGCAAAGCCTGCCGATCCTGTGGCTCTCTCCTGCCCAGCTAACTCTTTCCCCTGCATAAAGCTGAAGAGAGCGATCAGGGCGCGGGAAATTTCCGGTTCGCTCGCCGTGTCGGCCGCTTCAAACACCAGGTTGAGTAAAGTACGGATGATATGATTGAACGCGTCCATTGCCTGAGCGTGACTGCATTTTTGGCCGTGCACCTGTTGGCGAAGCGCAGGCAAACTCTCCAATGCCTGCAACGCCACAGCAATCAGCATGCAAAAACGACTGTAACCGGGTTGCGCCACTGCCTGCGGTAACATATTGATAGCGGCCTGTTGCCGTTGCTGGACCTCCTGCGCGCGTAGTTCAAGTTCATCACCAAATAACCGACCGGCAGAGCACAACCAGATGTTGCTGGCTCCGCGCTCACGCTGTAACACATGAATCAATTCGCTGAGTGCAAGAATCTGTTCGCCCGTGTGCAACAATCTCTGCAGGCTGGCGATCTCGCTGGCGCGACTTGCGCGTAAATATTCCAAAGCTCGGCTCATTGCTTCCCCCGCAATCAATTCAATGAATAGCTAAGATTAAGCAAAAGCCGTGCCGAACTCGGTTTTAAACGGGTGGTAAAGCTCACGGAAAATCCGAAAGTCATAAAATTGTTTACTCGCGCAATCTTTTTTCGATTCTCACAATACATTAATAAATTTTATTATTTTCATGAACGAGGCTAAGCCGGAAATTGCTTTATCGCCCGAGTTGATTTCATCAGCTGCTGAATAAGTTAATGCAGCTTATCTATCACTCCCAGCGCGCTTTTTTTATCCTTCCCTCTCGCTGCATTTTTGCCCGGTAGCACGGGATTTACCCCAGTGCAATGGATTGAATTCTCAAAAGTCTTAGGTAGACTGAGCACAGCACTATCTTTCTGTAATCTGACTATTTTTTGATGGCTTTCTTGCTGCTTGATCTGCCCGCTTCAATCGCGTGTGCCACCTATTAATCTGCAGCTAATCTGATGAAACTTGAGGTTCATGGTGAATAAGAGTCTCGTGCTAACCCTGCTGGCAGTGTTAACGTTGGCGGGTTGTAAAGCGCCAACAGCGCCCGTTACTGATGACACGTTGGTAACCAGTGAGGTTAATGGCGTCAAACTGGTTCACCGCAATGCGGTGGCAGCACCAGGCGAGTTCACGCCGGTTAATGAAAATTTTCGCGCACTCTATGCTGCATCCGTGATGACCACACCGGATTACAGCGGCAAAATCGTGCGTTATCTCGATAACGCTAAATCATTTGAAGTGCTTGGCCGTGTGGAGCACAGCTGGCTCGCTATTGCTGACGAACCGAATGGACAGTTGATTGGCTATATTCCGCCGAAAGCCGGGGTCGAAAGCAGCCGTTACGACGCCACCGTGCGTAGCGATCGTCCACGCCCCCGCCGCAGCAAACAGGTCTGTGTGGCCGTTGGAGGCGCCAGCAAAGCCTGTCGCACCAATGACACCGCGACCTGGATCCTAGACTGAGAATGCAATACGGCGCAGATTGTCCGCAGAAAGGTCGCTTGCTGTGGACTGCAGATAGCGCTATTGCCAGGAAAATCGAGATTTAATGACCCAGGATTCTGTTGCACGCGATGGCATTGTCGCGGGCAACGATAACCTTTTGCTTAATGCCGCTGCACCTATTCTGAATGCCGTTGTACGTATACGGCAGGCTGCCACGCATGACGATCCCGCCGGTTTGCGCCAGCTGTTGATCGAAGAAATTCGCCAATTTGAACAACGCTGCAAGCAAGCCGGGTTACCCTTTGAGATGATCATTGGTGCCCGTTATTGCCTTTGCAGTGTGTTAGATGAGGCTGCCGCCCAGACACCATGGGGCACACGAGGAGTTTGGTCCGGTAACGGCATGCTGGTGACCTTTCATAATGAAAGCTGGGGCGGTGAAAAGGTGTTCCAGCTGCTCTCACGCGTTTCACAAAGCCCACAACAACATCTGTGGCTGCTGGAAGTCATCCACTACTGCCTGCTGCTGGGGTATGAAGGCCGTTACCGTGGCAGTGAGAGTGGGCGCGCCCAGTGTGAAGGCATTCGTAAACGCCTGGCGCAACTCATTCAGGAAACGCGGCCTTCCACCGCTAATCCTGCCACGCCATTGGTAGAAGTCCATCCACTGGTGAGCAGCCTGACGCGTCCGATGGTGCCGCTGTGGGCTTGTGCCACCTTAGCCACCTTGATCGCCTGCTTGATCTACAGCGGTCTGAACTGGCGGCTTGGCAATGCGGCTGAACCACTGCTGCGCGCCATCTATCAAACACCTTTGCCGCAAATCATGCCGGGACGTCGCCCCACTTCTCCACAGGCATTGCTCGATCTCCACCAACGTCTAAACGATGTGATCGCCGCTGGACAACTGGAGGTGAGCGACGGCGCATTTGGTAGCAAAGTGATCATCCCCGCTGACAAGCTGTTTTCTGCCGATGGCACCGTGGTCAATCAGGTCGGACGTGCGCTGTTGGCGCATGTTGCCAGCGCGATGAAGACAGTGAAAGGGACCGTTTTAGTCTCGGTGTATACCGATAACAGCCCCGTCGATGGTCGATTTGCCTCCAGCTATGAATTCTCCTTTGCCCGCGCTCGTGCCGTCACGCAGTTACTGAATCCACAACTTGCCGAGGGACACAGTGTGAAGGCAGAAGGCCGTGGTGACAGTAATCCCCTGCTGCCCAATGACAGCAATGAAAACCGGGCACGCAATCGGCGTGTCGAAATCACCCTGTTTGCGGCACCGGAAACCCTTGGCAATCATCCGGGAGGTCAGTGATGCGCGCATCGCTGCAACACCTTTTAACCCATCGTTTACTGTGGAGCCTGATTGGCGTCACGGCACTGAGCTGCGTGCTCTGGATGCTGGGGCCTTTGTGGAGCTGGGGAGATACCCGCCCACTTGAGCCTGTTTTTCCGCGTCAAATCGTCGTGGGCTTGCTGCTTTTCTGCTGGGTACTGTTCCAGTTTATTCCCGCAATCTGGCGAGGCTGGTTTAACAGCAAACTGCTTAATCGTCTGCAGGAGATGAGCAGTGAAGAGTTATCCGATCGCCAAGCCACCGATACGTTACTGGCGCAGCGCTTTAGTGAAGCCGCCTTGCGTCTGAAACGCACCCAATTTGGTCGTCGCCATCAGCAAAGCTGGCTGGCTCGTTTTCAAAGCCACTACCTCTATCAGCTTCCGTGGTACGTGATCATGGGAGCTCCAGGCGCCGGAAAGACCACCGCGTTACTCAATGCCGGACTGGAATTCCCCCTCACTGACAGTTTGGGTAAAGCAGCGATTCGGGGAGTGGGCGGCACGCGCCACTGCGACTGGTGGTTTACCGATAGCGCAGTATTAATCGATACGGCTGGCCGTTATGCCTTGCAGGAGAGTCAGCGCGTGCGCGACGGCGCGGAGTGGCAGAGTTTTATTAATCTGCTGAAGCGCTATCGCACACGCCAGCCGATAAACGGCGTCATCATGACCATCAGCGTGGCAGACCTGTTAACAGACTCCGCCGAAGCGCGTCATGCCCAAGCCAGTGCGCTGCGCGCCCGAATGCAGGAACTGCACCAGCAAACGGGCATCCATTTCCCTGTGTACGTCATGGTCACCAAAACCGACTTACTCAAAGGTTTTATGAGCTTCAATGCCGGCTTGAGCAAACCGCAACGCGACGCCATTTGGGGATTCACCTTCCCATGGGAACCTGGTAAACCGCGTAAGGACGACTGGCACAACAGTTTCAATCAACAATATCAGCATTTAGAACAGCGTTTACAGCAGCAGCTCGCGGGTGTGATGTCGAGTGAACGCGACCTCACCCAACGCGCCGACAGTTTTCTCTTCCCTCAGGAGTTTAGCTCGCTGCGCCCATTGTTAAATGAGTATCTTGATGTGGTGTTTTCCCGCCACGAGGATGAGATTGCCTGGTCGGCGCGCGGTCTGTTCTTTACCAGTGGCACCCAGGAGGGTTTACCCTTCGACCGTATCATGGGCGAACTCAATCGTAAGCTACAGTTACCGCACACCGGGGAGAACAGTTTCGCCACTTGGGATAGCGTAACCCGTCACAATCCTATTCCCGGCAACAAAGTCCAGAGTTTCTTTATTCGCGATCTGCTTAGTGACCTGGTATTTCGTGAGAGCGGCCTGGCGGGCAGTAATCGTCACTGGGAGTACCGCAACCGCCTGTTTCATTGGATCGGGTATGGCGCACTAACGGGCGCCTTGTTATTGCTGTCAGGGTTATGGCTCGCCAGCTACCTCCAGAACCAGCACTATCTCAATCAGGTTTCCGCGCGTATAAGCCCGATCACGCTGCAAAGTCAGCAGGTATTACATCAGCCAGCCGATAATATTTTTGATCTGCTACCCTTCTTAAATAACTTGGTAAAACTGCCGCTGTCGGACCGTTTTTCTCTCGACAATCCACCGCTTACCATGCGCGTGGGCTTGTATCGTGGCAACCAGGTCAGCGATGCAGCATGGGTGCTTTATCAAAATGCGCTTAAGTCACTGCTGTTACCCCGCGTTGCCCAGCAGATTACCAATTTGCTGCGTGACGATCCCGGTGACGACAATGAGTACAGCCGCAATGCCTTGCGCGCCTATCAAATGCTGTATCAACCGCGTAATTATGATGGTGAATTTCTACGAGGCTGGCTGATGCAAAACCTACAGCGCAATTTGCCAGCAGATGTTAATGCTCGAGATTTACAACAGTTGGACTGGCATCTCAGCCAGTTGTTGGATCAACAGATTCAGTCGTCACCTTATGCGCGTGACAATGCGCTGATGATGCGCAAGCTTGCGGATAATCTGAAAAACGCCGGTGGGAATGGCAACACGCTAGCGATTGCGCCGCAGGCAGTATCGCAGAGATTGACCGGACACAGTGAGTAATGGTGAGGTAACAATGGCGACGCATACCGTACCGGGTTGGTACGGAAAATTACCCGCTACCGGGGATTTTCTGCGCCAGCGCCTCAGCGAGACGACCGTAGCACCCTGGAGTCACTGGTTTCAGCAAGGCTTGATGCACTGGCATCAGCAGCCCGAAGCCAATACATCGCTGTTTTTGCGCGCGCCGGTGTGGAACTTTGTGTTACCCCTGTCGCCACTGCGTCAGCAAATACAGATGGGCTGCTTGTTGCCCTCGTGCGATCGGGTCGGCCGGAGTTGGCCGCTGCTGGCGTTACGCAGTTTTCCGCTCAGCCATTGGCATAGCGCGCAACTGGCGATGTCAGGCGATTGGTTTCAAGAACTGGGCACTCTGCTCCTGCGTGGCGTGCGTGACCGACTCAATCCTGATGCGCTGGAACAGCTGATGCAACAGTTAGCGCCGCTCATGGTGCCGGATAAACAGCGCAGCGACATTATGGACATCATTGGTTTTGCTGACTTGCCCTGCACATTGAGCTGGCGAGAGGTCGCCGATAATTTTGATCCTCAGCAGCACATTAGCTACTGGTGGAGTAATCGCAGTGACGGATTTGCCCACGCTACGCATAAACACAGTGGCCCGCTCACCGCACAACTTTTTTCGTTATTGTTTAACCCGGCTTCAGGTGCTCAGCCGGGACGCAACGGACTCTATCCACCGATGTTTGAATAGACCGTCGCGATTTCCTTGTTAATGGGACGACTCATGCAATTTACCATTGTGCAGTGCAATACGGATGTGCCCGCCAAGACGGTAGCGTTTAAACCGCCAGGGGGAACTATTGGTCGCAGCCAGGATAACGATCTGGTGCTACCTGACGAATCACGCGCAATTTCACGCTTGCAGGCCTTGGTGCATCTGTCACCGGAGGGCGAATGCCGTCTGACTAATCAAGGTAGCGTCACCTCGGTGGTGTTGAATGGCATCGCGCTAAAACGTGGGACACAAGTGCAGTTGCAACACGGTGATGCGCTGCAAATCGGTGAGTATGGACTGGAAGTCCGTGACCCAGCGTGCCAGAACGTGCAACAAGACGATCCTCTGGCGTTCTTCGCGGATAGCGCAGCCGATCCGCTCGGGATGCAACAGGAACCTGAAATCGTGGTAGAACCTGCGGTGGCCCGTCAGGAAAGACGTACTGACCCGCGCTTAGGGATCGATCCGCAGAGTGACTCCCCTACGCTGCCCGTCGCGATGGCTGGCGTCGATCAGGACAAACTGGTCGCCGCGCTGTTAGAAGGGATGGGGCTAAACAACGGTCATCAAACCCCCATTACCGAGGAGCAAATGCGCGTGACGGGTCGTATGTTGAGCTTGTTTTCTCAAGGCACAGTAGCCCTGCTCTCTTCACGCTCCATCCTCAAACGCGGCGTGAAAGCGGATATGACGATGATCCTCAATGAGGCCAACAATCCGTTCAAAATTTTGCCCTCAGGCAAAACCGTGTTGATGCAAATTTATCAAAGCCAGATGCCTGGATTTATGCCACCCGAAGCGGCCGTGCGTGATGCCTTAGTCGATTTGCAGGCGCATCAACTCGGCATGATAGCGGGTATCCGTGCCATCATTGCCTCAATGCTGCAGTCATTTAATCCTCAGCGACTGGAAGAGGAAGCACGTCACGAGGGTGTGCTGCCAAAATTGCCGTTTTCCGCTGGGCGGAAAGCCGCGCTGTGGGATCACTTTTCACGCCATTATCAGCGTACGGCGGGCGAAATTGAGGATGACTTCCATACCCTGTTCGGCGAAGCGTTCTTGCATGCCTATGATATGGAAGTTAACCAGTACAAAGATTCCCAGACACGGACAGATGACGCATGAAAATGATGTTTGCCAGTCGCTGCCAACAGGGAATGCGTGACGAAAACCAAGACCGCACCGGCACAGAGTTCGACGAACATAAAGCCTGCTTTCTGGTCTGTGATGGTGTCGCCGGTCTTCCCGGCGGGGACATGGCGGCGCAAATTGTGCGTGACACCTTGCTGACGCAGCTACAAAACAGTGAGGAATTTACCCCTGACAGCACCCGTTCAGCCATTGAAGAGTGCCAGCGCGTTCTGCTGGAGGCGCAAGGAAAGAATCCGAAATATGCCCGTATGAGTACTACCCTTGCCGCGCTGTTTATTGACCGTCTCACACAGCGTGCATGGTGGGCGCACGCCGGTGACAGCCGGGTTTATCACTTCCGTCACGGTGTATTAAGTCAGGTGACGCGTGACCACAGTCTGGCGCAGCAGCTACAAGAAGCAGGCTATGAAAATTCCGGCATTAACAGTAATTTACTCTATAATGCGCTCGGCATTGAGCCCTCACGTCCAGCCACCTTCAGCGAAGTGATAGCATTAACCGATGGTGATGCCTTCCTCGTCTGCACCGACGGATTTTGGCTCAATTTGACCACCCAAGAGATGGAACAAGCCCTGCGTATGGTGAATGCCTGCGAAGAGTGGCTGACTTTGATGGAACAAGCCGTAAACCGCAGTGTTAAAAGCGACAATCTCAGCGCTCTGGCAATCTGGATTGGCGAACCGCAGGAAGCGACGCTGCTTTATTCCCAGGCTGATGCGGCACGTTTTCTGCCGACACGTTATTGATTCCAAGGATCCCTATGAAAGTGTGGTTGCCGGGTTTAGCGACCCTGTTGCTGGCTCTGAATGCGCAAGCTGATGATTATCGCGTGGTCTATTCGCCGAGCCTGTCGTTGGAAGTGTATATCGATAACGTGGCCAGTAATTCGCCAAATGACTGGTGTAAAGAGACACTTCCGTTGCGCATCGTCTCTGGCAAAAGTACCGACTCCAGCATTCTGACCAGCTTCCTGCCACGCGTGGGAACGCTGCTGGCCAATCAGTGTGGCACCCTGGATGAAATCCCCTGGCAGATGACCAATAAAGAGGGGAGCGTTTTGGCGAATGGTAGTGCGGCCAAACTGCAAAACTGGCGTCCGATTGTTATTAACGACGCAACCGCCAGCGCCAGTGCTGATAATGCTGCGCCACTGGATTTATCGCGCCCTGCAGACAGCGCACCGTTACAGCATTTCTCATTACCTGCTGGGTGCCATTTCCGCACCTGGTGGGATGACAATAATGGTGATGGCTTATTTATCCCAGATAATCCGCAACAACACTGTTCTACTGACGGCTGGCTTGAAGGCCCCAGCGACATGATGCTGATGAATGGTGGAAAAACGCGCAGTCTGGCAGTGAATTTCTATCAGGGTTACCCGATTGCTGATTTGAAAATGAGCGGTCCTCCGTTGGAGGTGGTTGCGGTAAATAACCAACGTATGATTGTGTCCCGCCCAGACGCCGATGGCAGCTGGTTGATACTGCCATTTGACCCTCAGCAGCATGTCTGGCGTTTCACGGGTAACCTGCTGATTAAAATGGATAAGACTGCAGGCCAAGACGGCGATGCGGTGAAAAAGCGCGTTGAAACATTACGCGGCGTATGGTCGTCGCAATTTATGCCACAGCAAAAAGTGACTGTGTTACTGATTGACACCCTGCATGCGGATCTTGTCGATCCGGCGATTGGTGCCTGGCGTAACATTAATTAATTAGCGGTCGTCGCCTGCCGTCAACCAGCTTGACCAGGCGCTACAGGACGTGTTCAGAGAGTTCACTATGTCGGCAAACGAAAACCACACACCGAATGCCCTGCCTGCGGGTTACCGGTTTAATGAATTTGAAATCAAGGAAGTGATTGGCGGCGGCGGCTTCGGCATCGTCTACCGGGCCTGGGATCACCAGCTCGAGCGCACCATCGCCATCAAAGAGTATATGCCGGTGTCGCTGGCCGTTCGTGCAGCTGACCTGTCTTTAGAACTGCGCGGTGAACGCTTCCAGAAACTGTTTAGTGCCGGGCGTAACAGTTTTATTCAGGAAGCGCGTCTGTTGGCGCGTTTCAATCATCCAGGGCTTCTGCATGTCCTGCGTTTTTGGGAAGAGAATGGTACCGCCTACATGGGGACGCTCTATTACAGCGGTATGACGCTGAAAGAGTGGCAGACCACCAGCCCAGAAAGCATCAGTGAAGCGTGGATACGTCGCCTGCTCCCGCCGTTGTTTGGCGCGATCAATACCATTCACGCTGCCGGCTATCTGCATCGTGATATTTCGCTGGATAATATTCAGATTCAGGAAAACCAGCTGCCCGTACTACTCGATTTTGGCTCAGCGCGGAAAGAGATCGGTAACCTGTCCGATGAAACCGAGATCATGCTGAAGCCTGGATTCGCGCCGATTGAACAATACAGTGAGGAAGGCGAAGTCGAGCAAGGGCCGTGGACCGACATCTATGCGCTGGGTGCCGTGCTGCATAATTTGATTACCGGTCATGCTCCTCCAGTCAGCGTGGTGCGTTGCATTGAAGATAACTATCAGCCGCTGGTTGAACGTAAGCCTGAGGGCTATTCACTGCCATTGCTGCACGCCATCGACTGTGCTCTGGAGATGAAACCCGCCGATCGTCCGCAAAGCATTGATGCCTTTGCCAGCCTGATTGATTTGCCGGTCAGCGATGTTGAAGCACTGGTGACCACCTTTCCGGTCACGACAGAGGCCGCCTTCACCCCCGAGCCGATCGCCATCGCCGTGCCCGAGCCGCAAGTGTTGGCAGTGAACCATGCCGCAGCATCAATTGAACCTGTGACACCGCGTAATGTGCGTCGACTGTCGCCAGGTTTAGTCGCGGTAGCGGCCATTGCCATTCTGGCGGTGGTAGTCGTGGTATGGAAAGCCAATCGTCATAATGAAGCTCCGCCTGTGGCTGCTGCGCCCTCAGCATCAGCCCCGATGGCGGATAACCACATAGCCGGAAGTGCGCCGGCCATGGCCACCGTCTATCTGCGGTTGCAAGCCGGGGAGAATATTGTGCTGAACGGCGAAGCAAAGGACGTTAAACCCGCCAGCAGCGGCTTCGCCTCACTGAATCTGGCTGCGGGAAATTATCGCATTGAAGTGCACAGCGGCAGCCAGGTCTTGAGCCAATCGATCACCATTGATAAGCCGGGCACCTGGCTTATCAACCCCAGCACACCCTGATTAACGCGCTGCAGATTGCTGCAGCGCCCTCACCTCTGCCGCCAGCCGTGTTAACGCATCTTCCTGCATACCGCGCTTGCCTAACTCCTGCTCCAGCGAGTAGAGATATTGCGCGTTAGTACCCAGCGGTCCGCTGGCTTGTGCAATCAGTGGTGCAATCGTGCTGCGGCAGGAGTCTGCTTCATACAGTGGGTGGCGCGGGTCCATAATAAACACCAGCGCTGTCACCGTACGCGCATCATCCAGTTGCAGATCGCACCAGGTCGGCAGATAGCAACCGGTGATCATTTCACGCTTCCACAGCAGCTCAAGTTCGTCGTGCAGACGTGCTTCTGGCAAACGAAACGCTAATCCACTGGTGGTGCCACCCTCTTTCAACGCCAGCATGCGACCGGGCGTTGAGACCGTGCCACGTCCCGCCGTCAGGCGTAAGCAAAACGCACGGTGCCAGCCGTCCAACAGACCGGATGCCACTTCTTCTGCTTCGAATACCGGGTTCCACATCAGGGAACCATAGCCAAAGATCCACACCGGGCTTTGATCGGGCCGACAAGCGAGCGTAGCGGCCAGCGATGCGGCACGTTGCTCACAACTCCACAGCAACGCCTCATCAATATCACCAAAAGATGTTTTACAATCCGCTTTTAACAGAAATTCCCGGGTTAACAATGCGACCTCCTCTACTGCGCTGACATCCTGTCGGTTCGGCTCCTCAAAATTGATGTCTTACAGGCAACTCGCGTTGCATCGACTTAAGAGAAGACATTAATGCATTTTTCATAAAACTTTCAAGATTGTCCCCGATCACAAAGGGGAAATTATCTGTAAATAGCATCGGCTGCCTGGCGGGGAACTTAAATGATTCCGGTCAAACGGTGAAGCGGACCACAACGGCTCGCACATTGAGGTTAATGTTTAGGGTGCCACTAATTATCATTACCTTTCGCGTAATCTTGTTTCACGGCGGCCCAGGCAACTTTATGAGCCACCGGCTCCCGGGATTCGTCACCACGGTGGTCGTCAGCATCTTTATATTGATCCCAGACACTGTTGAATGCCTTTTGATAAATGGTCTGCGCAGGATTAGGCAACACGTGGCGAACGCTATCGGGCAACTCTCGATTGGATGAGTACAGCATATTTCCTCCTACATACTGTGTCTTAGTCAGTCTGAGAGACGGGCAGAAAAATGCAAACATGCACTTTAGTTGCTAAACTTTAAGTTACATCCATTAAAGCAAATAAGCCTCACTTTAAGATTGGTTTATCATCGTAATTTCAGTAGATAGTTTAAATTCACAAAATCACAACACCATGAATAAATGTGATTATTAACAGATAACTCTAACTTTTACGGTGTTAAGATAAAAATAGTGATTAAGTAAAAACGCGTAAAGAGCCTGAAACATAACTGTTGAAAAGTTACACTGCGCTGCGTCATAAACGTCATTATATTTATCAGGCACTGATCGCCTGTTTTGTTCTTTTTGCCGGAGAGGATGGTGAATGGCTACACATGAGAAAACCCGACATACCGAGTACTCGTTGATTTTACCCATTGCTGCATTGGCCGTGCTGAGTTTTTTTGGCGGCCAAACGAGCTTAATGCCGATTATCGGTATCAACCTGCTGGCGCTTATCGCCATTCTCAGCAGTGCTTTTAGCGTCGTTCGTCACGCCGATGTCTTGGCCCACCGTTTAGGCGAGCCTTATGGTTCGCTGATTTTAAGCCTCTCCGTGGTGATTTTAGAAGTGAGTTTGATCTCCGCGCTGATGGCAACCGGCGATGCGGCTCCTGCGCTGATGCGTGATACCCTCTACTCCATCATCATGATTGTCACCGGCGGTCTGGTGGGCTTTGCGCTGCTGCTGGGCGGCCGTAAATTCGCCACCCAGTACGTGAATCTCGCTGGGGTAAAACAGTACATGATCGCTATTTTTCCGCTGGCGATTCTGGTGCTGGTGTTTCCGAATGCCTTACCGGGCGGTAATTTCACCACGGCCCAGGCACTGGTGATTGCCGCTATTTCAGCTGCGATGTACGGCGTATTTCTACTGATCCAAATGAAAACGCATCAGAGTCTGTTTGTTTACGAGCATGAAGACGACGGGGATGACGGCGATCCACACCACGGCAAACCGTCAGCACACAGTTCTAAATGGCATACCCTATGGCTGATTGTGCACCTGATTGCGGTCATTGCCGTCACCAAGATGAACGCAAATACGCTGGAAAGCCTGCTCACAGAACTGAACGCACCAGAACAATTTACCGGCTTTTTAGTCGCTTTACTGATTCTTTCACCGGAAGGCTTGGGTGCCATCAAAGCGGTGTTGATGAACCAGGTACAGCGCGCGATGAACCTGTTCTTTGGCTCAGTGCTGGCAACGATTTCTCTGACAGTGCCAGCCGTCACCATTATCGCCACCCTGACCGGCCAACAGCTGGTGTTTGGTCTGGAACCGCCACATATGGTGATCATGAGTGCGGCATTGATTCTGTGCCACATCTCGTTCTCAACCGGTCGTACTAACGTACTGAACGGCGCGGCACATCTGGCACTGTTTGCTGGTTATTTGCTGACGATAATGCTTTAACGCGGCATAGGTAGCGGCACCATCCATTGCGCGACATTCTAGCAATATTGCTAGAGGACTTCGCGATTGATCGCACCACGATCATCAAGCTTCGTCTCCATACGTTGCCCACAAAAAAGGCGCCATCGGCGCCTTTTTCACATCTGTCTGCAAGGATTACTTGCTGGTATCCAGGTCTGGGAAGCTCTTCACCAGGTCATCAATCGCTTTCATCTGAACCAGGAATGGCTCCAGCTTATCCAGCGGCAGTGCGGAAGGACCATCGCACTTCGCGCTGTTTGGTTCTGGATGGGCCTCAATGAACAGACCTGCAATGCCAATCGCCATACCGGCACGAGCCAGCTCACCGACCTGTGCACGACGACCGCCAGAAGCCGCACCGAACGGGTCGCGCGTCTGCAGGGCGTGGGTCACGTCGAAGATCACCGGGCTGTTGTTGGTCACTTTCTTCATCACGTTGAAGCCAAGCATATCCACAACCAGGTTGTCATAACCGAAGTTGCTGCCACGATCGCACAGAATAACCTTGTCGTTACCGCCTTCCGCAAACTTATCGACAATGTTACCCATTTGGCCTGGGCTAACGAACTGAGGTTTCTTGACGTTGATCACTGCGCCGGTTTTCGCCATCGCTTCAACCAGATCGGTCTGACGTGCCAGGAATGCTGGCAGCTGAATCACATCAACCACATCTGCCACTGGCTGCGCCTGAGAAGCTTCATGTACGTCAGTGATGATTTTCACGCCGAACGCCTGCTTCAGCTCCTGGAAAATCTTCATGCCCTCTTCCAGACCTGGACCACGGTAAGATTTGATGGAAGAACGGTTCGCTTTATCAAAAGAGGCTTTAAACACATAAGGGATGCCGAGCTTATCGGTCACTTTTACGTAGTGTTCGCAAATACGCATGGCGAGGTCGCGCGATTCCAGCACGTTCATACCACCAAAGAGAACAAATGGCAGATCGTTTGCGACTTTGATATCGCCAATATTCACTACTTTCTGTGTCATGCCTTTTCCTTGTTTTCGAGGGACGCTTAGTGCAGCGTCACCTGTTTCTGTTCAATTGCGTGAATCTGCACTTTAATCATTTCGCTGACCGGGTCTTCAGGACACTGCTCAACGAAGTAAGTTAAATCCGTTAGCGCGATATGTTCGCACTCGAGCTGGGCGTAGATTAAACCACGATCGCGGATTTCGTAAGGATCGTCGGGATCAATCTGCAGCAACACCTGGCTGACATTCAATGCCAGTTCCATTTGCTTCTCTTCCATCAAAGCCGCTTTCAATGTGTCGAGCATTTTACGCATCACATTAACCGTTTTCGCTTCGTCGAGATCGTCATTGTAGAGTTTGGCCGTTGGGCTGATATTGCCCTTCAACCACACTTCCAATGTATGCGTATCCAACGTTTCACCGTTAAACGGGTTTATCAGCCACATTTCACCATCCAGCCAATCCGCACGCAGAATCAGTTGCGTAGGGAAAATCACCGGCATCAGCGGCAGTTCCAGCTCATCAGCAATGTGCAACAGAATCACACCCAGTGACACTGCGGTACCCTGACGGCTCTTCAATACTTTGTCGATCCACAGCGCGTCGGATAAATTGTAGACGCCACTGGCGCCGCCAAATCCCCACTCGCGGTAAAACAAATCCAGCAGCTTCCCGAGCTGCAAATCAGCATTCTGTTCACTGCTGACGTATTCACGGGCTTCTTCAACCAACGCAGCCAACTGTTGCTGCACAGAAGGCGCGGAAAAATCATTGCGTATGGCGCAGGTCGCGCCAATCACCGCTTCACTCAACGGTGTTTCACTGTAATCGAGTTGCTCTGGCGAGGTCATGCTATCCCCAATATCGGCATTTTGGTCATCGCCAGCTTAATCACAAACAGCAGCGCTACGATTGCAATCAGGCAGGCGATCCAACGGGTCCCCATCTTACGTGGGCGACGGCTCAATGCCACGGAACCTAAGGCGATGTAGATAATAACCCCTAACAGCTTCTCCGTCAGCCAGCTTCCTTGCGGTGAGAACGGATAAAAGTGCGTGATCACCACTAACCACACGCCGCTTAACAGCAAAAAGGTGTCGTTAATGTGTGGTGCGATACGTACCCAGCGGCGCTGCAACATGGCTGAACCCGTCGTAAGCCAATAAAATCGCAGCAGAAACAGGCTGATGGTAAGGGCAACCGTCAGCAGGTGAAAATGTTTAACCAGCGGATACCAGCTCGCCATTATGCTTCCTTAAATCCAAAAAATTGCCCAAGTGTCACACGCGGATTGCCGCCATAATCGTTAATGCTACTGACCTGCTGGTAACCGTGCTGCATCATGATCGCGCGTACGGCTTCATCCTGCTGCCAGCCGTGCTCCAGTAATAGCCAGCCACCCGGCTGCAACCAGTGTGGCGCACTTTGAATAATAAAACGTAGATCTGCCAGACCGGCATCATCGGCAACCAAGGCGCTAAGCGGCTCAAAGCGCACATCGCCCTGCTGCAGATGTTTATCGGCGGCATCAATATAAGGGGGATTGCTGACAATCAGGTCGAAACGTTGGGCGGGAAGATCGTTAAACCAATGACTGAGCTGAAAATGCGCGTTATTGATATGCAAACGCTGCGCATTCTCTTGTGCCAGTGCGACGGCATCGGGTATGCGATCGCACCCCAATACCTGGCAATCAGGCCGTTCACTGGCCAGCGCCAGTGCAATGGCACCGGTGCCGGTGCCAAGATCAAGCAGAGTTGCCGGCGTTGTCGGCACACGTGCCAGCGCCTGCTCGACCAATACTTCTGTATCGGGACGGGGAATCAACGTGACATCACTGACGCGCAGTGGCAGCGACCAGAACTCACGTTCGCCCACCAGATGGGCAACCGGTTCGCCCTTAACACGACGTGCCAACAGTGTCTCAAGTTGGCTCAACTGCGCAGCATCCAGCTCGGCATCATCAAACGCCACCAGCCAACTGCGCGATTTACCGGTGACAAAACCCAGCAAAATCTCCGCATCACGCTTCGGGCTATCGCCGCCAAACAGAGCGGCAACCGCCTGTTGCAGCCAGTGACGAATGATCATCAATCCTGTCCAGCCAACGCCGCCAGCTGATCGGCCTGATATTCCTGCACAATCGGCTCAATCAAGGTATCCAACTTGCCTTCCATGGTTTCATCCAGACGGTAGAGCGTCAGGTTGATACGGTGATCGGTGACACGGCCCTGCGGGAAGTTGTAGGTACGGTTACGGTCGGAACGATCGCCAGTGCCGAGTAAATTACGACGGGTTGAAGCTTCAGCCGCATTACGTTTGGCAGTTTCGGCGGCATGAATACGTGCACCGAGCACCGCCAACGCTTTGGCTTTGTTCTTGTGCTGCGAACGCTCGTCCTGACACTCCACCACAATACCGGTCGGCAAGTGGGTAATACGGATCGCGGAGTCGGTGGTGTTAACGTGCTGACCGCCCGCGCCTGAAGAGCGGAAGGTATCGATCTTCAGATCGCCCGCGTTAATCTCTGGCATGTCCGCTTCTGGCAGTTCTGGCATCACCGCGACGGTGCACGCCGAGGTATGAATACGGCCCTGAGATTCGGTTTCCGGTACACGCTGTACGCGATGACCGCCTGATTCAAATTTCAAACGGCCATAGGCGCCGTCGCCATTGATGCGCGCAATAACTTCTTTATAGCCACCATGCTCACCTTCGTTGGCGCTGATGATTTCCACCTGCCAGCGACGTGATTCGGCATAACGGCTGTACATGCGGAACAGGTCGCCCGCGAAGATAGCCGCTTCATCACCGCCAGTACCGGCGCGCACTTCAACAAAGCAAGAACGTTCATCGTCAGGATCTTTCGGGAGCAATAGCACCTGTAGCTGCTGCTCCAGCACTTCTCGTTTCTCGCGCGACAGTTTTAATTCTTCGTTAGCCATTTCGCGCATTTCAGGATCGTCGAGCATCATTTCAGCGGTTTCGATATCTTCCTGAACTTGCTGCCAGTCACGGAAGCAATGAGTCACGTCGGTCAGCTGCGCATATTCGCGTGATAAGGCGCGGAAACGTTCTTGATCGCCAATGACGCCGGCATCACCCAGTAACGCTTCCACTTCTTCGTGGCGCTCCTGGAGGGCTTCCAGCTTGGCAACAATAGAGCTTTTCATGTAATAGAGGGTATCCCAGTGATAGGTCGTGACAGACCAGATTACTCTAAACCGAGGCTGTCACGTAAGATCTGCAGGCGTTCGCTGTCGCCGTCGCGCGCGGCCTGCTGCAATGATTTGGTTGGTGCATGAATAAGACGATTGGTGAGCTTATGGGCCAGCTCTTGCAGCACTTTCTCAGCATCTGCACCTTGGCGCAGTGCGGCCAGTGCCCGCTCTTGCAGTTCTGCACGCACATCATCGGCCTGCGAGCGATACTCGCGAATGGTGTCACCGGCGCTTTGAGCACGCAGCCACGCCATAAATTCGCCGCTTTCCTGCACCACAATGCTTTCAGCCTGCACAGCGGCGGCTTTACGTTGCGCCATGTTCTGCTCGATGATGGCCTGCAAATCATCGACGCTATAGAGATAGGCGTTTGCCAGCTTGCCCACTTCGGGTTCAACATCACGCGGAACCGCAATGTCCACCAGCAGCATGGGCTGATTACGACGCGCCTTCAGCGCGCGCTCCACCATGCCTTTGCCGATGATAGGCAACGGGCTGGCAGTGGAAGAGATGATGATGTCGGCATCCGCCAGACGCGTTTCGATATCGCCTAAACCAATCACTTCTGCGCCCACTTCATCGGCCAGCAACTGCGCACGTTCGCGCGTACGGTTGGCAATCATTAACTTCTGCACTTTGTGTTCGCGCAGATGACGCGCCACTAATTCGATGGTTTCACCCGCACCGACCAACAGGACGTTAACCGTGCTGAGTGACTCAAAGATTTGGCGCGCCAGGGAACAGGCGGCGAAGGCGACAGACACCGCACTGGCACCAATTTCAGTTTCCGTGCGCACGCGTTTGGCAACCGAGAAGGTTTTCTGGAACATGCGCTCCAACTCGCTGGTCAACGCATGGTCACGCGAGGAGTCAGCGTGGGCTTTCTTGACCTGACCCAGAATTTGCGGTTCACCCAACACCAGTGAGTCGAGACCGCTGGCAACGCGCATCAGATGGCTGACGGCCGCGTTGTCTTGATGCCAGTAGAGGCTTGCCCTGACATCCTCTTCACGCAAATCGTGATATTCACACAACCAGTGCACCAGCTTCTCCTGCAAATCCGTTTGCTGCTCTACGCTGAGATAGAGTTCAGTACGGTTACAGGTTGAGAGCACCACACCGCTCTGCACCATCGGCTGAGAAAGCAGGCTGTTGAGTGCCTGGTCCAGCGTGTCGGGCAGAAACGCAACGCGTTCGCGCAGTGCGACAGGTGCGGTCTTGTGGTTGATTCCGAGTGCAAGCAGCGTCATGGTGATGGGGTTGGGATATCCCAATAATTGTCAGGGTTTTGTGAGACGCATTCTACAAGATGCCACAGATCAAGAAAAGCCATACAAAGCCTATGTCTGTAATAAGATTAAACTGATCGTGCGCAATTATCCTTACATCGGCATTGACGGCATAGAATTGGATGGTTAGCGTTACCTGTTACGAATTAAAAACGTGTCTGAGGAGACGACCACGTGATGCATTTGCCCCCGCGCAAGCTGTTGCGCCTTTTACCCTTTGCCAGCGTACTGCTGGTTGCTTGTAGCATCAACAAACCCCAAGGTCCGGGTCCCAGCACCACTTCACCACAATGGCAGCAGCATCAACAGGCTGTGACAAAAATCACCCAGTATCAAACACGCGGCGCGTTTGCCTATCTCTCTGATAAGCAAAAAGTCTATGCGCGCTTTAACTGGCAGCAAACCGCCGCTGACCGTTATCGTCTGCTGTTAACCAACCCACTCGGCAGCACTGAATTGCAGCTGGATGCGCAAGGCTCTGTGGTGCAAATCGTCGATAACAAAGGCAAGCGCTACGTCAGTAACGACGCCGAAAAGATGATTTCACAGCTCACGGGGATGGATATCCCATTGGCCAACCTGCGTCAGTGGATGATGGGTCTGCCGGGTGATGCCACAGATTACCAGCTGAACAGTAACTATCAGCTGCAAAGCGTGAACTACAGCCGTAATGGCCAACAGTGGAAAGTGTCCATCTCCGATTACGACAGCAAGGTCAATCCGCCGCTGCCGGCTAATCTGGAACTGACGGAAGGCGGTCAGCGCATCAAATTACGCATGGATAGCTGGACGACACAATGATCACCACATGGCCGGCGCCAGCAAAGCTGAACCTGTTTCTCTATATCACGGGCCGTCGTCCTGACGGCTATCACAACCTGCAAACGTTATTTCAGTTTTTGGATTTCGGCGATACGCTGGAGATCACCCCAGACAGCAGCGGTAAGATAAAGCTACTAACACCGTTGTCAGGGGTCGCGGATGAAGAGAATCTGATCGTGCGTGCCGCGCAGGCCTTAAAACAGGCGGCCGCTGCGCGCGGCTCCCTCCCCCTCGATGCCGGAGCGCAAATCGCGCTGGAAAAACGTTTGCCAATGGGCGGAGGTTTGGGGGGCGGCTCATCTGATGCGGCAACGGTGCTGGTAGCACTTAATCATTTATGGCAAACGCAGCTTAGCATTGATGAGTTGGCCGCGATCGGCGTGCATCTCGGTGCCGATGTACCGGTGTTCGTTCGTGGTCATGCTGCTTTCGCAGAAGGGGTTGGCGAGAAGATACAACCCGCTGAACCGGACGAAAAATGGTACCTGGTCGCGCATCCTGGCGTGAGTATCGCCACCCCGGATATTTTCAGGGATGCGGAACTGACGCGCAATTCGCCGATACGCACATTAGATGAGCTGTTACAGCGTCCTTTTCACAATGATTGTGAGCCTGTGGTAAGAAAACGTTTTCGCGAGGTTGATGCACTGCTTTCCTGGCTGCTAGAATACGCGCCGTCGCGCCTGACAGGGACCGGATCTTGTGTTTTTGCTGAATTTAACACCGAATCCGACGCTCGTCAGGTGCTGGAGCTTGCCCCGAAATGGATTTGCGGATTTGTGGCGCGCGGGCTTAATATCTCGCCGTTGCAACGTAGCCTTTCCGGGCTCTAAGCGTTTACGTGACCGTGCCACCCTGTTCCAGGCACGGCACGTGACGCATTAACACACCCGTATGAACGACTTCAAAAGTATTCGCCGGTTACTTTTGAAATGTTCATTCTCTGGACGACAAGCCTGAGGTTCCTCTCGTGCCTGATATGAAGCTTTTTGCTGGTAACGCCACCCCGGAACTAGCACAACGTATTGCCAACCGCCTTTACACTAGCCTCGGAGACGCTGCTGTCGGCCGTTTCAGTGATGGTGAAGTAAGCGTACAAATCAACGAAAATGTACGCGGTGGTGATATTTTCATCATCCAGTCCACCTGTGCCCCCACCAATGATAATCTGATGGAGCTGGTTGTGATGGTCGACGCGTTGCGTCGGGCTTCTGCTGGTCGTATTACTGCTGTAATCCCTTACTTTGGCTATGCCCGTCAGGACCGCCGCGTGCGTTCTGCTCGTGTGCCGATTACCGCCAAAGTCGTTGCCGATTTCCTCTCCAGTGTAGGTGTTGACCGTGTTTTGACGGTTGATCTGCACGCCGAACAGATTCAGGGCTTCTTTGATGTCCCGGTAGATAACGTGTTCGGAAGCCCAATCCTGCTGGAAGATATGCTGCAAATTGGCCTGGAAAATCCGATTGTGGTTTCTCCTGACATTGGTGGTGTAGTCCGCGCGCGTGCAATCGCTAAGCTGCTCAACGATACGGACATGGCCATCATTGACAAACGTCGCCCACGCGCGAACGTTTCTCAGGTCATGCACATCATCGGTGACGTTGCCGGTCGTGACTGTGTACTGGTCGACGATATGATCGACACCGGCGGTACGCTGTGCAAAGCGGCTGAAGCGCTGAAAGAGCGTGGTGCGAAACGCGTATTCGCTTATGCGACTCACCCAATTTTCTCTGGCAACGCGGTTGAAAACCTGCGTAAGTCAGTGATTGACCAAGTCATCGTTTGCGATACCATCCCACTTTCGGATGAAATGAAGGCGCTGCCAAATGTGCGTACTCTGACGCTCTCTGGCATGCTGGCCGAAGCGATTCGTCGTATCAGCAACGAAGAATCCATCTCTGCAATGTTCGAACATTAATACATTGCATGAAACCGGGCCTGGTGCCCGGTTTTTTATTCTAAGGTCATTCACCCTATTTAAGGATTAAGCCGCTTTCGGCGCGGATATTTTCGCGATAAATTCCGTTAAAACCCGTTATTCTCCCTGCCTTACACTCTTTTCATTCCACACGTGACGCTGCGCTTTAGCACTCCATTGATTAGTGGTATTTTTCACCACACTTTTTTCTGAGAACTCCGACCACTATGACTCTCGACATTTACACACTGTTTGTTTGCGAGCTCTATGTGCTGGGGTTTCTGAGCATTATTCTGGTTTTCGCCTGGGTTGGCGCGCAGTATGACCGCGTGCTGGGGTTCACCACTCTGGCGCTCATTCTGACCTTAATGGCGGTATTTCTCAGCAGTCTGCGCAGCGCGGGTTTTCACTTTTTACCGATTGCCGTTGGCAACATAGTGATGCTGCTGGCCTATGGCAACCTGCTCAATGCTTTCCGTATTTTTTGCAATAAGCCACTGGGAATGAGCTGGTTGGCGGGCGCATTGCTTTGGGCAATCCTCTGCGTTTTCCCTGAGTTCTATCTCAGTCAGCCGAAGCGGGTGTTGGTGCTGTGTTTACTGTGCATCATATTTACCGCCGCACTTATCCGCCTTTTGTGGCAGTCGCGCGTCTCGTTGACCGTCACATTTTGGCCCGCGCAGATGTTGCTGTGGATTCATCTGCTGTTCCACGTCGCACGTATTTTTCTGGATGATGCCGTTGCCACGCCCGCTCGCGGTGCCATTGCTGGCTCCAGCTTCTCGGTCTATGTGATCCTCGAATCGATTCTGTTTGTGATCGGCCTGACGTTTACCATTTTGGCGATGGTCAACGAGCGCACTCAGATTGCGCACAAACTGGCGTCACTGCATGACCCACTTACCAGCGTCTGGAATCGTCGCGCCCTCTTCGAACAAGCGGATAGGTTGGTTATACGCAGTGCACGCAATCCTCAGCTGTATATCTACACCGCGGTGCTGTTTGACCTCGACCATTTTAAAAGCATCAACGATCGTTACGGTCATCAGCAAGGCGACCGCGTTTTAATCGATTTTTGTCACATAGTCCAAGCGTTGTTACCCTCAGAAGGGCATTTTGCTCGTTTGGGAGGAGAGGAGTTTGCCGCGATTTTGCCGGGGAATGGCGAAGATGCACAACGCGTGTGCGAGCGTATTCGACTCGCGACACAACTATCGCAGCCAAATGACGTCTGCTATACGGTGAGTATTGGCTTTGCGACCGCCAATCACCGTGACCAGACATTTTCGATTCTGTTGGGGCTGGCGGATGAAGCCTTGTATCGCGCTAAAGCCAGTGGCCGTAACCGCACCGAGCGTTATCTGGTGCAGCTACAGCCATTGCAAGAAGCGGCACTCACTTAATGTGAAGTGTGATCACGACGGCAGCGTTTGTCGCCATAGCGGCGCAGCCAAAAGTAACGGTCTTCAACCCTTTCACGTCCGCTAACGCGCGCACCTACCAGCCACAAAAGCGCACCGACAAAAATGCTAAACATGGCGCCATGGGCGAGGAATTGCGGTAAATGCAGCGAAGGCAGCTGATTAATAATGGAATAACCGACGCCCAGCACCATCGTCAGTAAACCCAGACACATCAAGCCATTACCTACATAGCGGCAATTTTGACGTTTCATGATTCACCTCCATCCTTATGAAAAAAGAAAACAGCACGTATGGTTAACTTGTCATAAGTTTAGGCAATGGCTTGTGGTTAAGATGCGTGCACGATCACACATCCTTCACAATCTCTGACATTTCTTTACTGCCAGCATCTTGATTTCGATAGAAATTGATTAGTCACGCAGAGACATCATCTGGCTGCAGCACCCTTTGTCTTCCCCGCTTGCAGGCAGTAAACTATCGCCCTTTCCGCAGCAAGACAGGATAAACATCGTGAGCAGCATTAAACTGATTGTGGGGCTGGCCAATCCCGGCGCTGAGTACGCCGCTACCCGCCATAACGCCGGCGCCTGGTATGTGGATTTGCTGGCCGATAGGCACAATCAGTCGTTGAAAGAAGAGCCGAAATTTTATGGCTACACAGCGCGCCTATCGCTGGCGGGTGAGGATGTGCGCCTGCTGGTGCCAGGGACCTTTATGAATCTAAGCGGCAAAGCTGTCGCGGCGATGGCCACGTTTTACCGCATCACACCAGAAGAGATTTTGGTGGCACATGATGAATTGGATTTGCCTCCCGGCGTAGCGAAGTTTAAACAGGGCGGCGGACACGGCGGCCATAATGGCTTGAAAGACATCATCAGCAAGTTAGGCAACAACAATAATTTCCACCGTCTGCGCGTTGGCATTGGCCATCCGGGTGACCGCAATAAAGTCACCGGTTTTGTCTTGGGTAAACCACCTGCCAGTGAGCAGAAGCTGATCGATGATGCCGTTGATGAGGCCGTGCGTTGCACCGAAGTCTGGCTGAAAGAAGATAAAATTAAGGCCATGAATCGTCTACACGCGTTCAAGGCCAGTTAAAGCCAATTCCCGCGCTGAAGAAGGCAATTCTGTGTATAATGCGCGAAATTTTTTGAATCTGTCGGCGCTCTTTACCAGCGCTGCACACTCAGTGAGAAAGGTAATCAGACCATGGGATTTAAATGCGGTATTGTGGGCCTGCCGAACGTCGGTAAATCCACCCTGTTCAACGCGCTGACCAAAGCGGGTATCGAAGCAGCCAACTTTCCGTTCTGCACCATCGAGCCAAACACCGGTGTGGTGCCAATGCCCGATCTGCGCCTCGATCAGCTGAGCGAAATTGTTAAGCCGCAGCGCGTGGTCCCTACCACCATGGAATTCGTCGATATCGCTGGTTTGGTGGAAGGCGCGTCGAAGGGTGAAGGCTTGGGCAACAAATTCCTGACCAACATCCGTGAGACCGAAGCTATCGGCCACGTGGTGCGCTGCTTTGAAAACGACAACATCATCCACGTTTCCGGCAAAGTGAATCCGGCGGAAGATATTGACGTGATCAACACCGAGCTGGCGCTGTCTGACCTCGATACCTGTGAACGCGCCATTCAGCGTTGCCAGAAGAAAGCCAAAGGCGGCGACAAAGATGCGAAAGCCGAGCTGGCTGCATTGGAAAAATGCCTGCCGCACCTGTCGGAAGCGGGCATGTTACGTTCATTGAATTTGGACGCTGACGAGAAAGCAGCCATCCGCTATCTGAGTTTCCTGACGTTGAAACCGACCATGTATATCGCCAACGTGAGTGAAGACGGTTTCGAAAACAACCCGTACCTCGATCAAGTGCGCGCGATCGCCGAAGCCGAAGGTTCGGTTGTCGTGCCGGTGTGTGCTGCAGTTGAATCTGACATCGCCGAGTTGGACGATGAAGAGCGTGACGAGTTTATGGCCGAGTTAGGTCTGGAAGAGCCAGGTCTGAACCGTGTCATCCGCGCAGGTTATACTCTGCTCAACCTGCAAACTTACTTCACCGCTGGCGTGAAAGAAGTGCGTGCGTGGACCATCCCAGTGGGTGCCACCGCACCACAAGCGGCTGGCAAGATCCACACCGACTTCGAGAAAGGCTTTATCCGTGCTCAGACCATCGCGTTTGATGACTTTGTGACTTACAAAGGTGAGCAAGGCGCGAAAGAAGCCGGAAAAATGCGTTCAGAAGGTAAAGAGTACATCGTGAAAGATGGCGACGTGATGAACTTCTTGTTCAACGTCTAAATTGCCTTATGAGGTTTTAGCTAACCTCATTACGCTCGCAAAAATCCACGCAAATGCGTGGATTTTTTATGTGCATGATGTCCCAGATAATTTCCTAGAAGCGCCGAGGCCGTCAAAATTAAAGCCAGAATAATGGGCATCAGAGTGGAAGGATTAACCATGGCGTGCAAGTGGAGAGAGTGAGAGCTTACTTTGCTGCCCAGCAATCTGGACAAAGCTTCAGCGAAGATTAGACTGTTGCTGCCTAACCTAACGCCAAAATCAATTAAATGAGCAAGGTTCAAAAGGCTCGGGCTGCGTGGTCAATCATTGGAGAATTATTATAAATAGCTGAAACCATCTTCAGTTCATTAATGCACAAATCTAAACTTACTCTGAGGAGTATTCAACAGTGGAGGTTGGTGATGTCTTTAGGTGAGATAATTTCCCCGATCAGTTCATTTCTACGACTTATCCTGACGTTGGGGCAGAAAAAAAACGCCCGGATCGTCAACTTGAAACCCGGCTAATTGGCCGAGGCATTGTTGCGGAATTACCCGAAGATATTCCCTTTTATATCGCAGCAGAGGATGGCTCTAAGGAAAAAGGCATCTATGTCATTGGCTTATTAATCTGGAATCGTGGAGCGTTGCCAGTGGTGGAAAGCGATTTTCTACCAACCTCTCCTCTAACTGTGAAGGTAAGTGAAAATGCAAAATTTGTCGGCAGCCGTATTCTGACGGTTGAAGACGAAGTGCGCTGTTCTTGCCAGCAGATTACCGATCAGCAACTTCAAATACATTTCGATTGCCTCAACTCCGAGGATTATCTGGTACTCCCGTTGTTTGTCACAGGCAACCCCTACACCAATGTAGAACTAAGTGGACGTATTATCGGGCAAAATCATCCAATCGATCACACTGCGACTGAGGTGAAAGCCAGTGTGAGCGAGCGTTTATCTTCGCTGATGGTCTTAATTTTTGTACTAAACATGATCCCGGGATTCTTTGTCGCCGGGGCCTTGATTGTAAAAGAATATGGCCTAAACATTTTCATGAACGATTTCGATTCGATTTCTCGCTGGTATTCCTTGCCGTTTGCCTTCGGCTCTTTCGCAATTTTTATGTTTCTGTTTACTCGTGTCGCCAACTGGTTCGAGCGCCGTGCTTACCCTGATGGGTATCCGCTTGAATCAGACTTTGAGCCACCCTTGCATAAATCGATAATTGGCTTGTGCAAATGTATTTTTCAGGGAAAAAAGATACGCTTGTCCACATCGATATTTAGTCGAGGGCACCCCATCATCATGCCGGAGAAGCGCGTGCGCCGCCGTAGCATTAACGATTGGATAAAGTAACCTAAGTTATCTATCTCTAATATGCTTTCAGCATGCTAGCGTGGAAAAAAATCTTGGAAAAAACCACGCTCTGACGTAATGCTTTTCAGATGAGGTTCTGTTCCGGTGAGGCTGCCATTTTCTTAGAATGGCAGCCTTTTCTATTACACGATTGAGTATGTTGGTGCGGGCCTCAGACATTGTGCCCTTTGTGGCATTAAAAGCGCTATCGCCTGAGCCATCGCGCCCTTTCCAACAGCGTAAACGGATATTAGCAAGCAGGCTGGGGACGCTCAGGGGATGGCATTTCGCAGCGCTGAACAGAGTGAGTCTGCCAGGAGAGCCCGCACGGATGCGGGCGAAAGGTGGGGCTGGAACAGGGATGTTCCATCCCCACCGGTCCGTAAAGGTAGATGAACGGCGTGAAGGTACCGCGTCAGCGGCGCGAGGACAGCCAGCCCCTGAGCGACACCAGACTGCGTTATCACCAAATGCTTAACTGACAGGCATTGCGATCTGCCGTGTTTTTTTCTCAGGAGCAGGCTTTTATTCCCGTCCCAGTACTGCCCCCTACCAGCAACAGTCGTGCGCCCAACAGAATCATCACCAGACCAGTGAATCTCTCCTGCCAAATCAGCACCGCCGGATGGCGCGCCATCCACTGCCCGATCGATCCAGCCGCGATAGCGACAGCACCCAACGAAATCACGCCTGTCAACTTCTGAATCGTGCCCAAAATCAGCAGTTTTAGCCAAATCGGCCCCTGAGCGGGATCCACAAACTGTGGCAGAAAAGCGAACATAAACAGTAACGACTTAGGATTGGTCAGACTGTTAATCGCTCCATCCTTGACGGCTTGCCAGTCAGAAATAGAGGATTGACTCTGCGCACGTGCCGAAGCGGTTGCGCTGGATCGCAGCATTTTGATGCCCAACCAAATGAGGTAAGCCGCACCGGCCCAACGCAACAAATCCAATCCCAACGGCCAAGAGTGAATCAGTGCCGCCAGCCCCAACACCAGCATGCCAACCTGAATAATCCCCGCCACAAACACCATACCCGACATGGTACAGAGGGCTGCTCTGCGCCCCTGCCCTAATCCTCGCGCCATCACCATCATCATGTCCGGGCCAAGTGAGAGTTCCAGCAGCGCTAACGCGAAAAGAAATGTGGCGAATGTCTCAGGAGTCGGCATACGTAACCTGTCGAAAATGGGTGGAATCGGGCTGCCAGACTATAACAAAAGTATCGCCCCTTTTACTGCGCGATATGTACGCGCTTTTTAATATCCTTCAGGAACAATGTAATGGTAAAGGTCATCATCACCAGCAGCGACCATGCGCCCCATTTCCCTACATGCACTGTAGCCCAGGCACCCATCTGATTGGGGTACTGCCACACGCCAAAGAAAGTGCCCATGTTCTCTGCCAGCCAGATAAAGAAGCCAATCAGGACAAACGCCACCAGCAGCGGCATGCGAAATGGTCGGTCATAAGGGGTGAATATCACTTCAGAGCGCGCATAGAGACCCAGTGCGACTGCTGCGATATACCAGCGATAGTCGCCGATATAATGGTGGGTAAAGAAGTTGGCATACAGCGCTAACGACAGCAGCACGGCAAAAATGATCGGTGGGTGATGGCGGATTTTAAGATCCATCAAACGCCAACACTGAATGATGTAACTGCCGACGGTGGCATACATAAACCCACTGAATAGCGGAACGCCACCGACCTTACTCCATGCAGCCTCCGGGTAGTGCCAGGATCCAATCGTCGATGAGGTTTTGAACAGTTCAAGCCCAAACCCGAGCACATGAAACAGCGTGATGGCTTTAAGCTCATCCCAACTTTCCAACCGGGTCGCCACCATGATGAACTGGATAGCCAATGCGATAATAAGCAGTAGGTCATAGCGTGCGATACCGAATAAACCGGCGCGTGGTACGCAAAAGATCGAGAGAAAAAACAGACCGGCAAACAGACAGGCTCGCGCTTCTTTGATGCCAAACCACAGAAACTCGATGCCAAAACGTTGATAACCCTGTTTGCCTAGGGCTGGAGGATGCATGAGAAATGCATCAAAACGGTTATTCACTTTTCACTCCATGAAAACAACGATCCTCGCACTGAGCATAACAAAAACCCACAACGCATCGTGTGGGTTTTCAGCGCGAATTTACTTCAGGCGCAACCTCCTTTGTGGATGCGAGTCCGGCAAGCGACTCTCTTTGCCAAAAATTTTCTCGCGCAGCGTGCCTTGCTGATAGGATTTCTGCGCCAGGCCACGCTTCTGCAACACCGGCACGACGTGCTCGACCCACTCATCCCACCAGCCCAACGTCGTCACCGGAACCACGTTAAACCCATCGACGCCCGCATCAGCGAACTGCTGCACCCTGTCAGCGATCTGCTCCGGTGTACCGGCAAAACGGCCTGGCAGCAAGGCATGTTTAATCAGGTATTCGCGCCACGTCAACACACGCCCTTGACCGTAATCCGCATCCACGGCGATACGGAATTTGGATCGCATATGCTGACTGAATTCCTCGCGGCGACTCAGTTCTGTCAGTGGTGTATCGGGATCGATATTGGCAAGATCTATACCCGAACCCCCACTGTAAAAGCCCTGCAATGCATTGATATCGATGTTATCGAATAGATATTGCTGCTTACGTTTTGCCTCTTCTTCTGTTGAACCAATCACCGTAGAGAGCATGACCAACTTTTTCAGGTCTTCCGGCTGACGGCCATAATCCACCACATCCCGATTCAAAATTTCGATATCTTTGCGCGCCGTTTCCGGTGTCTGTGAGGGCAAGAACGTCACTTCCGCATTGCGGGCGGCAAAGTGACGACCCGCCTCCGAATTTCCGGCCTGGAAGAATACCGGACTGCGCTGCGGTGAGGGTTCCACGATATGCGGCCCCTCTACACGATAGCGTTTACCGACGTGGTTAATTTTGTGGATCTTGTCGGGATCGAAAAAGCGATTAGTCGCAGGATCGTGCAGCACCGCGCCCTCTTCCCAGGATAGCTCCCACAGCTTGTAAGCGACATCCAGATACTCCTGTGCCCATTCATAGCGATCATCATGAGGCACGATTTCGTCAAAACCATAATTACGGAAGCCATTCGAGAGATAGGAGGTCACAATGTTCCACCCAATACGCCCGCGTGTGAACTCATCCAGTGAAGATATCTGGCGAGCAAACGAGAAAGGATGCGATTGGATCACATTGCTGGTGACCACCAGCCCCAAATGCTCCGTCACCAAGCCCAGCGCGGAAAGGATGGTGATGGGATCGGGTTCTGGGAATTGCGTCCCGGCCCGAATCGTGGTTTTGCCATCGCCATATTCAATGTCGTAAACCCCCACGACATCGGCAATAAACAACGTATCAAACAAGCCCTTTTCCAGGGTTTTCACCGTATTGACGTAAGCATCAAGCTGGTTGTATCCGTACTGAACCTGGCCTTCAGGAGTACGCCAGTAGCCATGGCTGTGATGGTTAGGCGTTAAATGCAAAAAACCGTTATAAATCAGTTCACGTGACATATTTTCTCCGTTAGCGATCAGGCAGTTTCCGCTGTGCCCAGTCGGGGCAGCGAGGCAAGTAGTTGCTGGGTATAGGGGTGACTTGGGCGATAGAAGACGTCATCGGCGTTGCCCTGCTCAACCGCGATGCCGTTCTGCATCACTAAAACGCGGTCGCTCATATGATGGATAACGCCCAGGTCGTGTGAAATAAACAGGTAACTCACGCCCAACTGCGCCTGTAAATCACTGAGTAGGTCCAGGATTTGCGCCTGAATGGTGACATCCAACGCGGAGACGGCTTCATCCAACACAATGATTTGCGGGTGCGTGGCAATGGCGCGGGCAATCGCCACGCGCTGGCGCTGCCCGCCTGACATGCGCGCAGGCCATTGATGCAAATGTTCGGCAGTCAGTCCGACTGACTGCAACAAGCTGATGGCCCGTTCTCGCGGGGTTTGCGTCACGGGATGGGTATCCAGCGCGATAGCATCTAACAAAATGTCAGACACGCGCCAGCGCGGGTCAAAGGAGGACAAAGGATCTTGATACACCACCGCGATTTGGCGTCGGACCTTCCTCTGTTGTTGGGCAGAGGCATGGCTCCAGGCATTGCCGCGATACAGAACTTCTCCGCTATCGGGTGATTCCAGTGCCAGTGCAATACGCGAGAGCGTGGTCTTGCCCGAACCCGATTCACCGACAATACCCAGTGTTTCACCCCGTTTTAGCTGGAATGACACGTCAGCCACTGCCGACTGCCCGCGAAAACGCTTAGTGATGTGCCGTGCTTCTAGCAGCACTTCATCAACCGAAGTTTCTACTACCCGCGTCGGTGAAATCTGTACTGGCGCGATGCTGGATAAGCGTTGCCCTTTGGTGTGCTCGCTGGGTATGGCGTTAATCAAACCTTGGGTATAGGCGTGTTGCGGCTGTTGCAGCACTTGCCGTGCAGCGCCAGACTCCACAATGCTGCCGCCCTGCATCACCAAAATGTGATCGGCAATTTTTGCCACCACCGCCAGGTCATGACTAATCAGAATCACGCTGGTACCGCGGTCCAGCATCTGACGGAGCACGTCTAGAACTTGTGCCTGAACCGTGACATCCAGAGCCGTAGTCGGCTCATCCGCAATGATCACCTCTGGATGCATCGCAATAGCCGATGCGATTAACGCTCGCTGACGCAAGCCACCCGAAAGTTCACCTGGCCGCTGAGAGGCGCGAAATGCTGCATTTGGTACACCAACCTCTTCTAATAGAGCATGCACTTTATGCTGTCGGCTGGCTGGTGTGCCCCAACCATGCAGCGATAATACTTCAGCGATCTCCTGGCCGACCGGGCGAAGTGGATCGAGTGATACCAAGGCATCTTGCAAAATAAAGCCGACCTTACTGCCGCGCACCTGTTGCCACCACGCGTCGCTGCGCCCCAGCAAGGATTCGCCCTGCAATGCCATTGCATCGGCCTCGACCTTCAGCCGCTCGCCGGCTAAGCCAACCACGCCCGTGCGGTGACACTTTTGCCCGATCCCGATTCACCCACCAAAGCCAGACACTGCCCACGCTGTAGGCTAAAACTCACATTCTTCACAATATGCCTTGGAGGCGTTATATCACCGTCGACCCAAATATTGAGCCCATTGACCTCTATCACGTTGTTTGTCATGCGCGATGCTCTCCCTCTGCTCGCTGCTGGATATAGCGCCCTAACTGGGTAAAGGAGAGCGCTACCAGCACTATCGCAATACCCGGCAGGACTTCGAGCCACCAGGCCACCGTGACGTTTATTTTTCCGGCTTCGAGCAAGGCGCCCCACTCCGGCGAAGGCGGGACGACCCCTAGCCCCAGAAACGACAGACCGGATGCCCACACCACAGATTGACCAATGCCTAAAGCCACCAGCGAAAACAGCGGGCGAAACACATTTGGTGCGATATGTTGCAAGAACAATCGATGCCATGGATGTCCCAGCGCGTGGGCGGCCTCAACGTATCCTGACTGGCGTACCTGCAACGCCTGCGCACGCACCAACCGCGCATAGCCAGGTGCGGTACCAATGCCCACCGAGAGCAGCAGGCTGCTGGCAGAAGGTCCTAACAGCGCCACGAACAGCAATGCCAACAGTAAAGTGGGGAATGCCAGCAAGATCTCAAGCAGACGATTTATCGGTTCCGCCAACCAGCGTGGCCCCAACGCAGCGCTAAAGCCCAACACCACCGCGCCGAGCAGCGCGATCGCCATTGCCCCAATACCAATCAGCAAAGATTGCCGTGTGCCCCAAATAATTCGGCTGTAGAGGTCGCGGCCAATATCATCGGTGCCGAGCCAGTGAGCGAGTGACGGTGCTTGCAGTGCGTGCGTGAGATCCGTGGTAAACGGGTCATGGGTGGCAAGCAGCCCGGGAGTAACGGCTGCCACAATAAAGAACAGCGCAACAATGCCCGCCAGCACAACGGACCCTGGCAGCACGCCGGTAAAATATCGCAGCTGGTGCCACAAGGAACCTCTGGCTTTCAAGCCAGCATAATCGGAAAGATGCGTCGTCATACTCGACCTCGCAGACGGGGATCGACGATCAGGTAAATCAGATCGACCACCAGATTGATAATGATGTACAGGGAACTGATCAGAATGACGATGCCAGACACCAGGGCAAAATCCTTGTTGCTGACGGCATTGACTAACACATTGCCCAACCCCGGCCTGGCAAACACCGCTTCAACCAGCACCGCCCCGGACAACAGATTGCCAATCGCCCATCCGCTCAAGGTGATGGCTGGAATCAAGGCATGGCGCAATACATGGCGCAGCCGCACACCCGCGAGGCTCATGCCACGGGCACGAGCCGATAACACAAAAGGCTGCTGCATACTGCGCTCAAATTCACCGCGAATGGCATGACCGATAAACCCGGCCAAAGGGATCGCTAAAGTGATGGCAGGCAAGACCGTGCCCCACAGTGTTACTCCCCCCACCACGGGGAACCAGCGCAGGCCGATGGCAAACACGATAAGCAGCAGGATGCCAATCCAATATTGGGGTAGGCCCGCCAGGAGAGTCTCCACGGCGGATCCCAGTGCTCCAAGCTTATTGCTGCGTCCTGCTGTGAGTAACGTCCAAGGGATGGCAATCAACCACGCCAGTAGCAACGCAGTAATCGCGAGGGTGAAGGTCGGCAACAGTTGTTCAGCGATGATGTGCGTCACAGGCCGTTGCAGTTCAAAGGAATAGCCCAATTTGCCCTGCAACAGTTGCCAGAAGTAATTGAGGTACTGTTGCGCTATCGGTTGATCAAAACCGTATTGAGCATTAATGGGTGCAAGCTCTTCTGGCGTGCGTTCAATCACTTGCCCAGAAGTAATGTTGAGTAGAATGGTGGCCCGGTCGCCGGGCAATACCGAGAGCACCAGAAAGGTCACGGTGATGGTGCCCCACAGCACAAACAACACCGCCGCCAAACGAACCGAGACCCGTCTCGATAAGGAACGCGATGGGTTCACTCCCAACCTGCGATCCGCAGAGATAACGTCACTCATGGCTTCTCCTGCACAAAGTAAGCATCGTTAAAGTTGAGTAATCCGTTGCCTTGGTCCTGCCAAAGTCCTCGGACGTTATGGGCAATTGCCACGTTATAGGTGAAGTTGTACCCGCCGATGGCAATCGCTTGGTCGTCAAACCACTTCTGCAAAACAGCAAACTTCTGCAGACGACGTTGTGGATCTGGGTCACGCTGCGCATCAAGAATCTGTGCTTCGACCTCAGGGTTATTAAAGAAGGTGGTGTTATTGCCGTTGAAAGCGCCATTGAGGGAATGGTTGTAAACAATGTCGAGGATGTTGGGCGATGGCCATACCCAATAACCAAAGCTAATTTCCTTGTCATCTGGGCGGGAGCGCGCACCCGCAAAGCCTTCCGTCTGCGTGAGCGGGATGAGCTCTAACTTGATGCCCACACGTTTGACCTGATCCTGCACCGCTTGCAGCATCAGTGCCCCTTCCTGATCGATAATCGCCTGAATAAAGGGCAGACGCGCTTCCAGCGTTTTACCCGACTTGGTGCGATAACCCGCCGCATCGCGCCCTGTCCATCCTGCTGCATCCAGTAACTGGTTTGCTTTAGAGAGATTGAGCACATAGCGATCGTCAACATTTAAATAGAGCGGCGTGGTTTTGCTCAGTGAGCCATTACCTTCATAAGGCACTGCCCCTTTGAACACTGTTTTGACGATTTGCTGGCGATCAAGGGCATAGGCAAATGCCTGACGCACGCGCACATCATTGAAGGGTGCACGTTGTACATTGAAAGAGAACGCCTGTGGCCGACCTGTGGCGACATAGGAGAGCGTTTGATAGTCGCGCTGCAATGTTCTCCACTGCGCTGATGGCGGCTGGTAAATAACATCGGCTCCTCCGCTGACTAAGGCTCCCCATCGGGTCGTCGCGTCGGGGACAAATTTCCATTCCAGATGTTTGATATAGGCGGGACCGTTATGGTGTGCATTGGGTTGCGCCCATTGATAATCATCATTACGCACAAAACTAATACCTTCCCCCCTCACCCAGCGAGCCACTTTCCACGGCCCAGTACCTACGGGGCGCAAACATTTTTCTTCACTACTGTTATGCGCCAGCGAGTCGGGAGACTGAAATCCATAATGACCATTTGCCAACACATTATATATTTCCGGGTTCGGCTCTGATAAATGCAGTGCCACTGTATATTCATCAACCTTAGTGAACCCGGTCATATAAGTGAAGCCGTGCCAACCAATGCCTTTTTGCCATGCGGGATAGTTTTTAATAACCGCGTCGGCGTTAAATACATCGCCATCAGTGAACTTCACATCATGACGTAAATGGAACGTAATGGTTTTTCGATCGGGTGATTCACTCCAACTGGTGGCCAGCCACGGGCGTATTTTTCCGTCATCGTAACTGACGAGATAATCAAATACCTGGCGGGCTAAATAAGCCTGTTGCACCCAGCCGCCCCACAAGCAAGGGGGCTCCTGTTCATGAAGATAAACCAGCGTGCCATCACTGTATTCAGGTGTCGCTGCCTGTGCAGCCGATTGCGACATCACGCCAGTTAAAACGGTGAACAGGGGAATCACTAAGTGACGAACTGAATTTCGCATCATTTAATTAAGACTTCCCTTAAAAAACCAGTGCAACAGTTTAATGCGGCGTAACTCGGCCACATTTAACGTTATCTGGAAATTGAATAGATAGCTTTATTGGAATCGATCTGAATAAAACACAGAAAAATACAAAACCAAATATCATTAATGGCAATTAATATGAAAAATTAATTTCCTGTTCCAGATAATGGAAATGCAAATGATTAGATCATCAATAAATATGCTTAGCAGAAATAAACATTAAAAGTCGGCAAGATGAAAATGCATAGTGCCTTAACATCATCGTCTTTTTTGAGTGGAGGCTAAGCAATGTCGCAGATCGAATCAGGATGGGGTTCGCCCCCGTCAGCAAAATATGAACAACTCGCAGAAAAGTTTCGCCCCCTGTTTGCCAACATTCGCGCGGGTGCCATTGCGCGCGAGTTGCGCCGCGAGCCCCCCTTAGAAGAGATTGAATGGCTCAAGCAGAGTGGCTTTACTGCCCTGCGGCTGCCGCAAAGTGCCGGTGGTGCTGGAGCCACACTGTCTGAGTTATTCACGTTGCTAATTGAACTCGGCGAGGCGGATTCCAATCTGGTGCAATCCCTACGCGGCCATTTCGGCTTTATCGAAAATGTGCTGAGCAACCGCGATCCAGCATTTCAGCAGCAGTGGTTCACTCGCATTGCGCGGGGTGAAATTGTCGGCCCGGCCTGGAGTGAAACCGGCGAGGCGCGCCAGTCGGTATTTTCTACCCAAATCAAACGTAGCGGCGATAGCTGGCGGTTAGATGGCAAAAAATTTTATACCACCGGCTCGCTCTACTCCGATTGGATCAATATCGGTTTAACCGATGAGAACCATAAAGGCGTATCGGTGACGGTGTCCCGCACTGCGCCGGGCGTCACCGTACTGGATGACTGGAATGGTTTTGGGCAAACACTGACCGCCAGTGGTACCGCGATATTTGAAAACGTTGAGATTCAGCACACCGATATCAGCGAAGACGCGCATTTTGGTTATTCACCGGCGTTTTATCAGTTAATCCATTTGGCCACGCTTGCCGGTATCGGCCGTGCGCAAAGTGGTGAAGTCGCTGCGTTAGTAGCTGCGCGCACCCGTACTTACAGCAATGGTAATGCCACACGGGCAGCGGATGATGCGCAAATCCTTCAGGTAGTCGGACGCTTGCGCAGTGCGGCTTATACCAGCGGCGCCATTGTGCAACATGCCGCGCAAGCCCTCAAGCGCGCCTTTGAAGCACAGCAACAGGATGATGAACAACAGAAAACCCAAAGCGTGGCGATAGCGGAGTTGGAAGTCTCACAATCACTCAATGTGGTCACTGACTTACTGCTCAATGCCAGTACGACACTCTTTGATGCTTTAGGGGCTTCCGCTACGTTGAAACCACTGGCACTGGATCGTTTCTGGCGCAATGCCCGGACACTCTCATCGCATAATCCCCGCATTTACAAAGATCGTATCGTCGGTGATTTCGCCGTGAATGGCACTTTACCGCCGGAACAATGGCGCATTGGAGTAGCCGATACGCCACCAGAAAAATAAACCCTCGCCTTAGGCCGCCACGCCATGAGACACTTTGGCTTAATCCGTTAAAGTGTCTTATTTAAGCCATGAAAAACTTTCTCGTCATCGTACCCGACGGCGGCATGCTGTTCGAAGCTGCCGGCATCGCCGATATCCTGATGCACGCCAATCTGCACCTGCCGGTGGGCATTGACCAACCGCGCTATCGCGTCAGTATCGCCACTACCCAGTCACATCAGGTTATCCATGGCCAATCAGGACTGAACCTGCTGGCCGACCTCAAGCTCGCCGAGCTCGATCCCCGCCAGGCCTGGGACACCATCATGATCACCGGGCGTGGTGACAGTGTCGAAGAAGGCAACATGGTGGTGGATTTCATCAAGCTGGCGGCACCTCAAGCGCGTCGCGTGGTGTCAGTTTGTGGTGCCGCAATCCTGCTGGCTGAAGCTGGCTTGCTGGATGGACGCCGCGCCACCTCACACTGGCGTTTGCTGGATACGCTGCAAACACGCTTCCCGCTCGTTCAGGTTGAAGGCGGCCCACTGTACATTCAGGATGGCCCGATTTGGACATCAGGCGGTGTCAGCTCGGGCTTTGACCTCACGCTGGCATTGGTTGAAGAGGATTTTGGTTTTAGCGTGGCGCGCGATATCGCACAGGATATGGTGATGTATCTGCGACGCCCCGGTGGTCAGATGCAGTTCAGTCGCTATCCGTTACCGCCCGCCTCATCTGACCCTATTAGTACGCTACAGAGCTGGGTCCGCGCCAACCTTGCCGAAGATTTGTCCATTGAGAAGTTGGCGGAACGCGCCGCGATCGAGCCCCAGAAACTTCACGCGCGTCTTTACCCGCGAAACCGGTGCACCGCCCGCGCGTTTTGTGGCGGAGGCACGCCTGGCCGCCGCACGTGAGCGGTTAGAGCAGAGTCGCGACACGCTGGAACGTATTGCAGCTGAAACCGGTTTTGGCAGCAGCATTAATCTGCGCCGCAGCTTTGAGCGCCAGCTTCACCTCACCCCCGGCGAATATCGCCAGCGCTTTCACTGTCGAAAAATGGCGTAAAGTGATCCTTTTTTGTCGTTTACGCCATACCGCGATCGGCCTACATTGACTGCAACCACTTCGTATAAGGAGTCAAAGATGATCAAGGTAGGCATTAACGGTTTTGGCCGTATCGGACGTAACGTATTCCGCGCCGCATTAGGCAGCGATGATATTGAAATTGTCGCAATCAACGATCTCACGGATAGCAAAACGCTGGCGCATTTGCTGAAACACGACTCTCTGCTTGGTCGACTGCCTGCAGAGGTGGAAGCGGGTGAAGGTGAACTGCGCATTGATGGCAAGCCCGTACGCGTGTTCAGCGAACGAGATCCGGCCAATATTCGCTGGAGCGAGGTGGGTGTCGATATTGTCATCGAAGCCACCGGATTCTTCACTGAGCGTGACAAAGCAGCGGTGCATATCACCAGCGGTGGCGCGAAACGCGTCATTATCTCTGCGCCGGGTAAAAATGATGACCTGACGATAGTGTTGGGCGTGAACGATCAGCGCTACGACCCTCAACAGCATTTCGTCGTGAGCAACGGTAGCTGCACCACCAACGGCTTAGCCCCGGCCGCACAGGTTCTTCATCAGGCCTTTGGTATTGAGCATGGTCTGATGAACACGACACATGCCTACACTAACAGCCAAGTGCTGCACGATCAGCCAGAGAAAGATCTGCGCGGTGCGCGCGCGGCGGCGCTGTCGATTGTGCCCTACTCCAGCGGTGCGGCTAAAGCGTTGGGACGTGTTATCCCTGAGTTGGATGGACGTTTGACCGGCTATTCCCTGCGCGTACCGGTGCCGGTGGTGTCGATTGTCGATTTAACCGTGACGCTTAAACGTGATGTCACTGCGGAGGAAGTTAATAACGCCTTTAAAGCCGCCGCAGCAGAAGGCCCGCTGAAAGGCATCCTCGGTTACAGCGATGAACCACTGGTTTCCAGTGATTATCAGGGCGACCCTCGTTCATCGATCATCGATGGGCTTTCTACCCTGGTGATTGGCGGTAATTTAGTGAAAATTCTTGCCTGGTATGACAACGAATGGGGCTTCTCTAATCGACTGGTGGATTTAGCTCGCCTGATGGCACAGCGCGGTTTGTAATCGGTTAGCCTTCACGCGCCAGGTAGAAAATCAGATAGATGCCTGGCGCATTATCCACCTGTAATGAGGTGTAGGTGAAGCTATTCACCTTACCGTCCACATCAATAATCGTCTTATTGCCTGCGCCCATTTTGCTGACATCCGGCACATGCCACATGTTGCGAAAATCCTCACTGCGCGCCAGCAAATCCTGTACCACCACTTCAAATTCTTGCGCCTGATTGCTGGCCGCATAGTTAGCACGGAAGGCGGATAAGGTGTGACGTGCGGCCTCTTCCCAACCGTGAATACGCTGGCGATAGTCATCGCTAACGAACATCAGCTTGAGCGAGTTGCGATCCTCCTGCGGCATCGCGGCCCAGTCGACAATCAGTGATTGCGCAGCGCGGTTCCAGTAAAGAATATCCATGTTGGCGCGGCGAACAAAAGCCGGATGGGGGTTTAGCGCATCCACCATCGCCTTCACTTCCATTGACAGTTCAGCTCGGCTGGCTTCGCTATGCGCATTACCAAAAATCAATGCTTCAAGGTAAGCCTGCTCCGTATGTGAAAGCTGCAGCACTTTACCGATGCGCTGGATAGCCGCCAGTGAGATATTGATTTCCCGGCCTTGTTCCAGCCACGTATACCAACTGACGCTGACCGCCGCCAGCTGCGCCACCTCTTCGCGGCGTAAGCCCGGCACTCTGCGGTTCTGAGGACTGAATCCATGCTGTTGTGGATCAACCCTTGCCCGCTGCTGAGTGAGGAAATTTTTTACGTCCTGATTGCGCGACATTGCGGCTCCTGGGTATGACCTACAGTCATAGGATAAACCACCCTATTTTTCACTGACTGATTGACGATTACTATCGTCGACAAGATTACGGCATCTTATCGGAGATTAGCAAAAGTATGTCAATGCAACAGATCGCACCGGGCCAGCCTGTGGCCGGGGAGAAAAAAGTCAGTGTCGTCACCATGCTGACCGGGATGATCACCCTCATCGTGGTCATGGGCATGGGACGCTTCTCACTCACGCCACAAATTCCGCTGATGATTGCGGATGGACACCTGAGTTTATCCAGTGCGGGCGTACTGGCAGCCATGAACTACATCGGTTATTTGTTTGGTGCCCTGCATGTGAGTCGCATTCGTACACAGCATGCGCGCTATCTTAAAGTCGGTTTGCTGGCGACCGCGCTGGTCACGCTACTGTCTGGCTTCACCAATGCTTTTGCTCTGCAGTGCCTGTTCCGCTTTATCGCGGGTATTGGCGGCGCATGGGCACTGATTATTGTGACCTCCTGGACACAGATGGTCTTAGCCAGTCATCAGGCACCACGCATGTCCGCAGCGGTGTTTAGCGGCCCCGGCATTGGCATTACGTTGACCGGCATACTGGCGTGGTTGATGTCCGAGACCCACTTCCATGCCAATCAGGCGTGGTTAGTTTACGGTTTAGTCGCCTTCGCTGGTGCTCTGCTGGTGTGGAAAGCGTTGCCCCAAAGTTTGCCTACGCGTCAGCAAACCCAACAATCCGAACCTGTCAGTCGCGATCTTAAGTGCTTATTGGCTGCCTACACCCTGGCAGGATTTGGCTACATTCTACCGGCGACTTTCTTGTCACAGATGGCGCACAGCCTCTTTGCCCAAGGACAACTTGCCGCGTTCTTCTGGCCGCTGTTTGGACTTTCAGCTGTGGCTGGCGTGCTGTTGGTGATCGCTTTTGCGGCGCGGTTGAATACGCGTATCAGCCTTGCACTGACCTTACTGGTGCAGGGGTTGGGGGTCGCGACAGTGGTGCTGATGCCGAATGCCCAAGGTTTGTTGATTTCCACCGTGATCACCGGGTTGGCATTTCTGTCGATCATGCAGCTTTCCATGAAAATGGCACGAGAAGTGAGCCAGGGAAATCTGGCTAAAACCGTGGCACTGCTGACCTCCGGTTATGCGACCGGGCAGCTGATTGGACCTTTGATGTCCTCGCTGAGCGTACATTTTCTGGGTTCCCTGCAACCGGCGCTGTTGTTGGCTGCGGCAGGGTTAGTGGTAGGCGGTAGCGTGATTTATTTCGGCATTCGCTCCCGTTAATGTTGGCTGCGCTGAATGCACATGACACAGAGCCCACCATAAATAGCGGGCTCTGTGCTGTATCTCATACTTGATTACTGAATACCCATAGCGTCCTTCAGCGTGAAGAACAGATCGGTTTGGTCAGTCAGGCCAACAACATTAGCCGCATGCGGACCATAAGCTGCAATGCGAATCTGCGTGCCGGTATGACCTTGCGAATCATCTTCAGAGTTACCGTAGCTGATGGTCATCACGGCACCATCTTTGGTATTCACTGCCTGAGTGAGTCCCGGCGCTTTACTGCCATTCTCAATGATCTGGCTGCTGTGGGCGTGGTCAGCCGTGACGACGACCAGGGTATCGCCATGTTCACGAGCAAAGGCCAGCGCCTGCTGCACCGCTTCATCCAAATCCACGGTTTCACCGATCTGACCGCACGGGTTGGCCGCATGGTCCTGTTTGTCGATAGAAGCTCCTTCCACCTGCAAGAAGAAACCTTTTTCATTGGTGCTGAGCAGATCGAGCGCCTTTTTGGTCATCTGTGCCAAAGTCGGTGCGGATGCCGGGCGATCCTTATTCACTTCACAGGTCACTACAGGCTTGTCGATATTGCCGTGATAACTGGCTTTCGGCCCTTGCCAGCGTACGGGCATATTGCCGTCTGAGAACAGACCCAATACCGGTTTGCTTTGGTCGGCCTGTTGGATGGCATTCATACCATCCAGGTTATCGACCAGCTGGAAGCCCAGCGCCTGAGCCTGCTCGCGCAGGGTTTTACCTTGATACTCACCTGCTTTGGCGCTTTCACCGAAGGACTTCGCCCCGCCGCCCAACGTCACATCAGGGCGCGTTTTCAGCATCTGCTCGCTGATCGAGCCTTTACCACCCTGCTCCAGCGCATTGGTTGGGCAAAGTTCGCTGGTTTTTTCCGGCCCATAGCATTTACGTGAGGTGACATGCGCCATTAATGCGGCAGGTGTCGCATCTTGCAGTTCTGCCGTTGAGACATTGCCTGTCGCTTTACCGGCCGCTTTTGCCAGTTCAAGTATCGTGACTTGGTCTTTGCCGTTGACATCGACGCCAATCGCACCGTTGTAAGATTTGGTGCCAGTGGCCCATGCGGTGGCAGACGCTGCTGAATCCGTTACGTAGTTTGGCTTGTGGGTTTTCTTGTCCAGAGAATAGTGGGTGTACTGACCGGTAAGAGGCAGCGCATCAAGACCGGGGAAAAAGCCACCAGCGCCCATTGCCTGATTACGTGCGGCGGTGATTTCTGAATCCCCCATGCCGTCGCCGATCAACAAGATAACGTTTTTGGCCGTGGTATTAATCAAAGAAGCTTTTAGCGCATCAGTCTGATCGCTACTCAAACGGCGTGCTCCACCGTGTTCGGTGATGTCACCAGTCGCGGCACGCGTGTAAGTGGCATCATCTGCCACTGCTGACGTTGCAATTAATGAAGCCAGCAGAGAAACCGTGAAAAGAGGTATGTGTTTCATTTATCAGCATCCTTATCAGTAAATATAACCAAATGTTTCCGCAGACAAGTCTGCGACAGTCTGGTGACAGTTTTGTGGCAGGGAGGGGTTAATTTGATGACAGAACAGGCAGTTCGGTGAGAGATGCAGCAAGCTGCACAGAGCTTAAGCGGATAGAACAAAAGGAGAAAATAGGGCTTGACCGTTTTCAGGTAACTCCCTATAGTAGCGCCCCGTTGACCCAGTGCGGTTAGCAAAAAATTTGGTGAGGTGTCCGAGTGGCTGAAGGAGCACGCCTGGAAAGTGTGTATACGGCAACGTATCGAGGGTTCGAACCCCTCTCTCACCGCCATATTTTGAAGAAGAGCCTGAACGAAAGTTCAGGCTTTTTTTGCCCGTTGCTAAACCAAGCCAGAAGATATAATGCCTGTCAGCTAAGGATTAGGTGATAACGCAGACTGGTGCCGCTCTGTGGTGGCCGGTACAGGCGATAACGCAGTCTG
>NZ_MLFR01000007.1 GCF_002095475.1 Pantoea rwandensis | reverse complement strand
GGTAAACCCTGCATCTGCGGTAAATCCCTACATCTGCGGCAAACCCTAAAACCGAGCTCAAGCCCCGTAGGGTGCGCATTTATGCGCACCGAATCTGAGCACCGCGTTTATTTCAGGATGATAACTTCGATGGCGTCACATCAGCCGGAATCGGGCAGACATAAGGCTGCTCGCGGCGCACGCGCTGGAACTCCTCGCGGCAGCGCGCCAGCGCCTCTTCATCCTGCAACAAGGTCAACGCGGTGGCAGCCATCACCTTGGCGGCCAGGCACATGCCTTTGTGGCCGAGCGAGGTGCGACCTTGTGCCACCAACTGCCAGGTGTGCAGCGGCGTTCCGAACGCAAAACAGGGCGCAAAGCACTGCGCTGTCGGTGTCACCCAGCTCACATCACCGACGTCGGTTGAGCCGTACAACAGCTCACGCGTCACGGCGTAAGGCGCCACTTCGTCCATCAGAATTTTGTCGCCCAATGCCTCGGTCCACGCGATGCCTGCTTCACCACCGGTGCGTGCTGCGTTTAAGCGTGCATTGCGCAGATCGTCCTTGGTCAGCGTGGCGCGGATTTCAGCGGCGAACTGCTGCTCCTCCGGGCTGTACTCGGGCAAGCCAAACTGATGCAAGTTACGCTCCATCACTGCTTCCAGCGCGCGATTAGGCACGTAATTAGAGCAGGCTTTATCGAAGCGCACCGTCATGGTGGTGTCCGTCATCAGGGCCGCGCCTTTGGCGACGTTGATGACGCGCTGATAAATATCCTGTGCCTGATCGAGCTGTGGAGCACGGATGAGGTACAGCACTTCGGCATCGGCCTGCACCACATTGGGGGAGACGCCGCCGGTATTGGTCACGGCGTAGTGCAACCGCGCTTCCTGCACGATGTGCTCACGCAAGAAGTTGGCACCGGTGTTCATTAGCGTCACGGCATCCAGTGCGCTACGGCCGAGATGTGGCGAGTTGGCGGCGTGCGCGGCCACGCCTTTGAAGTGAAACGCCGCCTGAATATTGGCAAGGGTACTGAGGTTGAACATGCCGCTGAAACCTTCTGGATGCCAGGTCACCGCCGCATCGACATCATCAAACAGCCCTTCGCGCACCATAAAGGTTTTACCAGAACCGCCTTCTTCACCGGGACAGCCATAAAAACGCAGCGTGCCGCGTTGGCCGTTCTCCGCCCACCAGCCTTGATGGCGAAGGCAGCAGCCAGTCCGGCGGTGCCCAGCAGATTATGACCACAGCCATGGCCGTTGCCGTTCTCCACCAGCGGCTGCGGCGTGGCGCAGCCTGACTGCTGGCTCAACCCGGCCAGCGCATCAAATTCGCCGAGGATGGCAATCACTGGTTTACCGCTGCCAATGCTGGCGATAAAGGCGGTGTCGATATTGCCTACACCGCGTTCCACGGCAAAGCCTTCCTGCTCAAGCGCATCGGCGAGGATAGCGGAGGACTGCGTCTCTTCAAAACGCGTTTCCGGCACGTCCCAAATCGCATCGCTGAGGGCAGTAAAGCGCGGCTGATGCTGGTTGATGTAATGATCGATAAAGTCGTGATGGCTCATCGCTGGCCTCCAAACTGTGCCTGGTTCAGCGCAAGGGTTGCCAGCGTTTGCACCGCCGTTGCCATAATGGCTTCGTCAAAATCGAATTTAGCGTTGTGGTGACCCGCCGCTAGGTCGCAGCCAAAGATCACATACGAAGACTGGCCGCCGCGTTGTTGTACGCGCTCCAGCATGTAGGTGGCGTCCTCAGAACCGGCGGCTTGCTGTTTGGTATCGATCACTGAAGAGAAAATGCCCATCGCATCAGCCTGCTGGTGGATAAAATCGACCCACGGCTGGCTTGGCGTACAGCTACGCGCGCCGCCCATCAGTTTGATGTCGTACTCAACGCCATACATCGCAGCGGCACCGGCGATAACGCGCAGGGCTTGCTGGTAGATATCGTCGTTGACCTGATTGCTGACGCCACGCGTTTCCACTTTCATCAGGGCATAATCTGGCACCACGTTGCGTCCGGATCCCGCCTGTAACACGCCCACATTGACGCGCGCCACGCCGCCGCTGTGTTGTGGTAGGTTATGCAACGCTAATGTGGCCTGCGCGGCGGCCAGCAGGGCGTTGCGGCCTTCTTCTGGTTTGCCGCCCGCATGGGCGCCGACGCCGGTGAAATTAACGTCCAGCTTGGTGGTGGCGAGGAAGGTATCGCTGCCGCAAACGATTTCGCCTGCAGGCACGCCTGTACCGAGGTGGATGGCGGTAAACAGGTCGACATCATCAACCACGCCCGCAGCCACCATGGCTTTCGCACCGCGCACGCCCTCTTCGGCAGGCTGGAAGATGATCTTAATGGTGCCGCTAAGCTGATCTTTCATCTCCATTAAAACGCCCGCCAGCGCCAGCCCGATGGTGGTATGACCGTCGTGGCCGCAAGCGTGCATCATGCCAGGATTGCAGGAGGCAAAGCCTTCGCGAGTGGGGATATGTTTGGCATCGCGGCTTTCGTTCTGGTCCAGCGCATCCATATCCACCCGGAAACCCATCACCGGACCGGGACGGCCAGTTTCCAGCGTGGCGACCACGCCGCAGAAGCCGCCGGAGAAATGCGAGATCCATTGTGGCAGTGCGCCTTGCTCCAGCGCCCGAGCTTCCTGCTGTGCCAGCACTTCATCCGAAGGCAAACCCATGCGTGCATCGGCATCGATCACTTCTCGCCCCAGCTTGAGTTGATAACCAAGACGATGCAGCTCTTCTGCCACTATCGTAGCGGTACGAAACTCCAGCCAGCCGGATTCGGCAAAATGGTGCAGATCGCGACGCCAGGTTTGCATCTGTGGAATCCGCGCGTTGACGAGGTCGGAGAGGGTATTCATCGGCATATCCTTTGTGTTGGTTTTTTATGCATTAACCCGAATCTACACAATGGTATTGGTGCGCATAAGATGCGAATATCTTGTCACTGATAAACAACGGTTATCACAAAAATCATGTCTGCCAACCTTAAACTTCATCAGCTGCGCGCTTTTGTTGACGTAGCGCGCCAAGGCAGTATTCGCGCGGCCAGTCGCTTATCGGGGCTCTCTCAGCCCGCGCTGACCAAAGCGATCCAGGAGCTGGAACTTACGCTTGGGGCGCGCTTGTTCGAACGACGCCAGCAAGGTGTCACGCTCACCGACATTGGTGATAACTTTTTCCGCCATGCCAGCCTGGTATTGGAAGAGCTACGCGTGGCGCAGGAAGATATTCAGCAGCGGTTGGGGTTGGCCGGAGGAAAGGTGAATATTGGCGTGGGCGGCAGTATTGCGCGCACCATCATGCCGCAGGTGATCACCCAGTTTCATCGCGAATATCCGCAGGTAAAAGTGCGCATTGTTGAGGGACAGCTGGTTTCGATGGTGCATGAGTTGCGGCAAGGTGCGCTGGATTTCACCATCAACACCTATGATCAACATCATCTGGATCAGGAGCTGATTTTTGAACGACTTATGCAGCGAGATTATCAAGTGGTGATGCGCAAAGGCCATCCAATGGCGCATGCTCGCTCACTTAATGAATTGCAGCACTGCGACTGGACCATGCCGACGCCGCAGGGCAGTTACTATCGGCTGCTGCACGATCTGTTTGGCGAGCGGGGCATGGCACCGAAGATTGTGGTGACCTGCGAAACCTTTATGGCCTGCACCAGCCTGGTGGCGAAGAGTGATTTTGTCAGCATTATCTCGCGTGACGTCATTGAAGATCCTACCCACGGCGGGCAACTCATCGCCCTCGATCTTGACGATCCTTTGCCGAAAGCCACCTTCTATTTGATCCAGCGAAAAGACACGGCGCTCACGCCAATGAGTGCGTATATGGCCCAGCTGTTCCGCCGCTATTGTCAGCAAAGGTAAGAGTGCGGCCTGGCTCGCAGCGAATGAAAATGATTATGTGTGAAACCGCATAAAACCACAAAGTAACTGTGTGTTATTGGTTGCTTTTGCTTTATATTAATGAATCTATTGATATTAACAATAAATTTTCATCCTGGAATTTTCAAATTATATGATGGTGCAAGCTTCATGGGGTCACCCGCTTGGTAGAAAATGAGTGTTTAATGGACTTTCACTCGGTTGTAAACGCAAGGAGCGACAAATGCAGTACAGGACTGAAGTTATTTCTTACTTACAATCCAGCAAAATCTTATCTGGAGAACTGACCATGCAAATTACTCCCTACGTGTTTTATAACGGCCGCTGTGAAGAGGCGATCGCCTTCTATCTCGCGGCCACCGACGGCGAACTGCTGTTTAAAATGACCTTTGGCGATATGCCCGATGAAACCACCGTCGAAGATGAAGGTTGCCCCTCAGGCGTGAGCTTCTCGCCTGAACAGATCATGCATGCGCATCTGCGTATAGGGCAGGGCGAACTGATGATGAGCGATGGCGCACCGCAGGCGAACTATGCGGGTTTTTCTATCAGTTTATCGACGCCAGATGAGGCGCAGGGCAAGCGCTGGTTTGATGCGCTGTCGGCAGGTGGAGAGGTAACGAAAAAGTGGGAACCGACGTTCTGGGCACACGGTTTCGGCATGTTCACGGATAAATTTGGCGTGCCATGGATGGTAAATGCGGACAAGCCGCAGAGTTAATATTGAGGTTCAAAATGCGTAGCGGCGCAATTTATTGCGCGTCTATCAGCGACTCTGCCGCTGTAGACATGCGCGATAAATCGCCCCGCTACGTTATGTGCAAATTAGAAGTTGTAACCCACGACCAAGTAGTAACCCCAGCCCGTCGATTTCACTTCAAACGGACCGTTGCCGAAGTTCAGCTCCTGACCATCCGCCCATTGGCCGCCGTTATGGAAGTAACGCGCCACGGTGGAAACGTGCCAGTGATCGTAATTCAGCGACAGAATGTGGCTGGATGCAATCGAGTTGCTGGTACGTGATGGGCCAGTCTCATCGCGAAGATCTGAACCCCAGTCGAAGTTGGTGAAGCCGATGTAGCTCAGCTTGCCGCCCCACAGGTCAGTGATCGGCACAAAGTATTTCACCTTGAAGCGATAACCATCCCAGCTATTCTCGTTCGCCGCACCGTAGTTCTGCCACTGATATTTGGCATACACGTTTAATGACAGGCCGATATCGCTATGGGTATCAATGTCGGTACCCAGACCCATGTACCAGGTGTTTTGACGCTGTGAAGCGTTACGACCCATGTCATAGATATAGTTGTTGGCGAAGTACCACTCTTTAAACGGACCGAATGCCAGGCTGGTGCCGGTCAGTTTATCGATTGAGAAGCGCGGCTCAATTTCCATGAACAGCGGCGAACCGTGGTCGAAAATACCGTTTGCGTTGCTGTTACCCACACCAAAGAAGTTGGTCAAATCCGCGTAGCCGTAGAAATCGAACCAGTCTTTTTTAGCAAAGGCTTCGTATTCGAGATACACGTCGTTGTTGAACTGCGGTCCGAAGCGAGTGTGGGTGCTGCCAACCACGTTAACGCTCTGGTGCCACCAATCTGAAAGATACTGTGGGTCGCTGTCTGCCGCTTGTGCCGCGCCGGTCCAGCTGCTGGCCAGTAAGGCCCCTGCTATCAATGCTTTAAATTTCATTATTGTATTAACCACTTGCTAGTGATCGCCGCGAATGCGCCGCGATCGGGTGAAATCGATCCCAGGGGATGGGCAGTGAGTTGTTTTAACCGGTCTAAATCGCCGAATTTTCAAGTGTGCGTAATGTGCCTGTAACACAGCGATAGGAAATAGATTTTGATCACGTTTGTCAAAATGTGTTGCATTTTGATTCATCTGAAATGTGATGATGATCACATAAATGCGCTGTATCGAACGGAACCCCGCAACCGTTTACGTTGTCGCGTACTGTCGCAAAGATGTCAGATGAGGAAAAAGAGGTAGCAGTACGATTCATCGTGCGCTTTTGAAATGTGATGCCGTGACAAATCAGCAATTCATCACGCATTTGGAAACAGATGAGAGTGAAAATCTGCGATTTATCATGTGCATGTGGAAGTGGATAGCGTGGAATAACGCGAGATACACTGCGCCGCTACCGCTTGATATTCAAGACGGTAGCGGACAAGTGGTTATGGCAATGTCACACGCACCTGCAAGCCCGAAACCGCACCTTGCGGATTATGGCAATTCGAGAGGGCAACCTGCATCTGATGTTTCTGCGCCACGCTGCGCACAATGGAGAGGCCCAAGCCACTGCCTTGTGCCTGAACGTCTGGCGAGCGCGTGAAGCGGTCAAATGCACGTTCGATAAACGATTCCGGCATGCCCGGGCCATTATCAACAATATCCACTACGGTGTGATTGCCTACGCGATGCAACAGCACATCCACCAGGCTCCCTTCTGGCGTGTGCAACATGGCGTTGCCGATCAGATTATCAAACAGGCTGCGCAAGTCTGAACGACTGGCGTGCAAACGGTAATGGGTGGTGCCATTGAAGCCGATGTCGATACCGCGTTTATCGGCCACCACCATCAGTTGCTCAATACTCTCTTTAAGCAGGTCATCAAGTTCAATCGCTTCCACGGTGGCCACAACGGATTGGTCTTCCTGACGTGAGATATTGAGCAGTTGTGTCACCAAATGGCGGGTGCGCGTCACTCCGGCTTCTAACTGATCGAACTGTCGGCTGGCTTCGCCTGGCTGAATATGCTGACGCAGGTTCTCCAGTTGCAGGGTCACGGCGGTCACGGGTGTACGCAATTCGTGCGCGGCATCTTCCAGGAACTGACGCTGTGATGACCAAGCCGCACGCAGCTTATCTAACAAGGCGTTATAAGCCGCGACCAGCGGCAAAACTTCATCTGGTAGGCTATCCGGTGAAACAGAGTGAGGATGCAGTGTTTCCTGCGCGGCAATCTGACGCGACGCCACGCGCAAATCGCGGGTAATGGCCCGCACCACCAGCCAAATAACCAGCAGAGAGAGCGGCATCATCAGCATTAAGGGAATGATGGCGGAGAGGACCCGTTTCACCATCAAGCTCTTCATATAGCCGATGTTGTGCAACACCTGAATATTGCCGATTTCACTGCCTAGCTCGCCCGGCCGCGTGTAAACACGCCATTCACAGTCATCACCACAATCGCCGACTTTTAAGTCGGACCAACCTTTTTTGGACTGAAGTGGTGCTTGCAATGCTGGCCATGAACTGGCGCGCAGATGGTTATGATCATCCCACAGCTGAACGATATAGGTACTTTTCAGTTTCTCTTGCTGCATCACCATCGGCATCAGCGCGGGCATGCGCTGGCTGGAGGACCAGGCATCAGCAATCTTGGCGAGCTGATCGTCCTTCATGGTGCCCATCATGTCACCGTAGCAGTGATAAAAATACCAGGTCACACCGCCAATCATCGCCAGGTGCAACAACACCAAGGTGACGAGCAGTTTATTACGTAAGGAGCGCATAAAAGTGAAGGGTTTCATATTGCAGGTACCCGCCAGCCCAAGCCGCGCACGTTACGAATCACTTCGTTATCGAGCTTGCGGCGCATGCCGTGGATCAACACATCGACGGCGTTGCTGGTGACTTCTTCACCCCAGCCGTAAATGCGGTTTTCTAATTGTTCGCGTGACAGGATGGCACCAGGACGTTCCAGTAGTGCATAAAGTAGAGCATATTCGCGCGCGGTGAGCTGCTCGCGCTGGCCTTTGTACAGCACTTCACGCGTCATCATATCTAGCTGCACATCGCCGCTACCTAACAGGGAATCCGCCGCACCGTGACGACGTCGGGTGATTGCACGCATGCGCGCCAGTACCTCTTGCAGATCAAAGGGTTTGAGCAAATAGTCATCGGCACCGCTGTCCAGGCCCTGAATACGTTGCTGTACCGTGTCACGTGCGGTTAACACCAGCACGGGTGTCATATCGCCGCGCGTACGCGCACGTTTTAATACATGAATACCGTCTTCACGTGGCAACCCGAGATCGAGCAATACGCAGGAATAGCCGCCCTCAGCCCAGGCGTTGGTGGCAAACACGCCATCGCGCACCCAGTCTACTGACCAGCCCGCCGCTTCCAGCGCCTGCTGCAAGTTGGCGCCAATCATTTCATCATCTTCTACCAGCAGCACACGCATAGTGTTCTCCCAAACTCATGGACGCAGTCTAACGCCAGATAATTAGGCCAGAATTACACCCGTTTTCCCCGTTGCTAATTCTGCGCTAATTTTCTGCTAATTAAGGGATAAATTTAACGCGCTACAGTAGCTGCACTGGACATATTGTCGAAGCAGGAGGATCCCATGAATCAGCGCGAATTTATCCGTAGTTTGCTGGACTGGATAGAAGACAACTTAGGGCACGATCTACACCTGGATGAAGTAGCACGCCGCTCGGGATATTCCCGCTGGCACCTGCAACGTCTGTTCCGTCAACACACGGGCTTCTCTCTGGCAGAGTACATCCGCCAGCGCCGGTTGACTGAGTCAGCGCTCACGCTGATTAACAGTGACGAAGCGATTCTGCAGGTGGCGATGAGCTACGGGTTTGATACTCAACAGGCTTATACCCGCACCTTTAAAAATTATTTCAGCGTCACGCCGGGCCAATTGCGTCGTCAACGTCGCGTTGAACAGGAACGTTTGCTGTTCCCACTGGCGGTGGCCAGCTGACCTATGATGCTCATATTGACTGCGCAGGAGATGTAGCGGCGCAATTTATTGCGCAGTGAATCGCGAACGGATGGCGCGATAAATCACGCCGCTATATTGAGCACGGATGAAATTCGGTGCTTATTGCGAGTTTTACTTTTAAGCTGCTGTTCTCACTTTGTTACTTCGCCAGAGAACATGGACAACAGCGATAATCTCACCGCCATGATGCTGTTTGCACGCGTCGTTGAGCGGCAAAGTTTCAGTGAAGCTGCACGGACCTTGGGCATATCTAAATCGCATGTCAGTCGCGAAATAGCCCGGCTGGAAGTGCGACTTGGCATTAAGCTGCTGCAACGCACCACGCGTAAGGTGGTGCTGACAGAACTCGGGCAAGCTTACTATCCATTCTGTACCCGGATGCTGGAAGAAATGCACCGTGCTGATGCCTTTGTGCAGCAGGTCCATCAACTTCCCGCGGGCAACGTGCGCCTGCAAGCTCCCATCACCTTTGGCTGCCAGTGTGTGGTGCCCACTCTTAATGACTTTATACGCCGCCATATTCACATCAATGTCGATCTCGAATTAACCACCAGCGACGATCCACAACCCAGCGCGGATGTGGCGATTGTGATTCGTGCGCGCGCGCCGGAAGTGGCCAATTACCGTGAGTTGAGCATGATTGATTGGGGGTTGTACGCCACGCCTGACTATCTGGCTTCGCATCCGTCCATCGACCATCCTGAACGCCTGACTCGCCACGATCTGCTGCTGTTTCATGGCCCAGCACACACCGCGGCGCTGCCGTTTCGTCGCGACAAACAGCGATTGGCGCTGGATGTGCATAGCCGCTTTCGTGCCAACAACAGCATGGCTCTGCTGAATGCTGCACTGGCGGGCACCGGTATCGCCTATCTGCCTGCCTACATGACGCAAGAAGCGCTGGGACGCGGTGAAATCCAACAGGTGCTACCTGAGTGGCAAATGGATCGCCTGCACAGCTACCTGTTACTCAAAGAGCAGCCGCACGCCTCATCACCCGTGACTTTGCTGTGTGACGCGTTGATCAATGCGCTAAGCTAAAGCTGATTGTTGCAGTATGGCAACAATATTGCGCTGCCAGGCAAATATCCTTCCCACCCTGTTTTCTGTGGTTAACCGCTGTTAGCCTGCTAAAAAAGCAAAAACAGGGAAACCACTATGTCGCCATCTTCAACTGTGTTAGCGCCTGACCAGCAACACTGGAAGCGTAATTTGTTCGTCTGCGTGCTGGGCTCGTTCAGCACCATCGTGGCGATGACATTGCTGCTACCGTTTTTACCGATCTACGTGCAGCAGCTTGGTGTGCAAGAACCCGCAGCTATTGCGCGTTGGTCGGGTGCTGCTTATGGCGCCACCTTTCTGAGTGCTGCGCTCACGGCGCCATTGTGGGGCAAACTAGCCGACCGCTATGGCCGTAAGCTGATGTTAATTCGTGCCAGCCTCGGTATGGCGATTGCCATGTCATTGATTGGTATGGCAACCGCGCCGTGGCAGCTGGTGGCGTTGCGCTTGTTAGCGGGTTTGCTGGGCGGTTATGCCTCGGGCTCAACCATTTTAGTGGCGGCACAAACGCCCAAAGAGCAAACCGGCTGGGCGCTGGGCATGTTGTCATCGGGAATTATGGCGGGCAACGTCGTGGGGCCGCTGTTGGGTGGCGTGCTGCCACCGCTGATTGGTATTCGCCATACGTTCTGGTTGACCGGTGCAGTGATTTTTCTCGCTTTCCTGGCCACTACCTTTTTATTAAAAGAAGTGCCGCGTCAGGCGGGTAAAAAGACAGTGCAGAGCAATGTTGAACAGGATAAGCCGGTGAATTTGCCCGTGGTGAGATTGATGTGGCTATCAGGGATGTTGCTGATTTTTGCCAACATGTCGATAGAACCGATCATCACGTTGTATATCGGCCAGTTTGTAAAGGGCGAGCACGCAATCACCGTCACGGCGGGTGTGGTCATGGCCGCTGCCGCACTGGGCAGCATTCTGTCTGCGCCTCGATTGGGCCGCCTGGCGGATCGGGTAGGGCATGGGCGTGTGCTGGTTTATGGCTTAGCGGCCTGCGCAGTGCTGCTGATTCCACAGGCCTTTATCACTGAAGCCTGGCAGTTAGTGGTGTTGCGGTTCTTCATGGGGATGGCGTTGGGTGGCTTGATGCCGTGCGTGACGGCACTGATTCGCCATAATGTGCCGCAAGGGCAAGTGGGTAAGATGCTGGGTTATTCCACTTCTGCACAGTATGTCGGCCAGGTGTCGGGTCCGCTGTTCGGTGGATTTGTCGGTGGCGCCTTCGGTATGCAGCCGGTGTTTCTGGCGACCTGCGTGATTATGGCGCTGTGTGCTTTGATGAATGCGCGGGTGCTGAATAAGCGGTAGCGCTGCGATTAATGACGTATCAGCCAGCGGATAGGCAGGTGTTGAAGCAATAAAAAAGGCGGGCTTCGCAGCCCGCCTTTTCACTCAAACCAGAGGCTTACTTGGCATCTGGCAGTGCATAGGCAATGACGTAATCGCCCAGCTTAGTACCAAATGAACCGTGACCGCCGGCGGCGATGACAACGTACTGCTTGCCATCCACTTCATAAGTCATCGGTGTCGCCTGGCCACCTGCTGGCAGACGAGCCTGCCACAGCAGTTCACCAGTGTTGGTGTCAAATCCACGCAGATAGTTATCCGCAGTCGCACCAATGAAGAACACGTTACCGGCGGTAGTGATTGGGCCACCTAACATCGGCATACCCATCTTGAACGGAACGGGAACCGGTGCGCTGTCGCGAACGGTACCAATACGTTTTTTCCACACGGTTTCGTTGGTTTTCAGGTCAACCGCTGAGACATAGCCCCAGGCCGGTTGTTTACATGGCAGACCCAACGGAGACAGGAACGGATTCAGCTCCACGCCGTACGGTACACCGTACTGTGGCTGGATGCCGGTTTCGGTACCTGAACCGCCTTTGTCATCGGCCGGTGGCTCGATCGGGTTACCCGGACCGCGTGGCACCAGTTTAGAGACAAACGGCAGCGCCATTGGGTTAGCAATCGCGATCTGACGATGTGGATCCACCGCGATACCGCCCCACTCGAACATGCCGAGGTTGCCTGGGAACACCAGCGTACCTTGCTCAGACGGTGGCGTGAACGGACCTTCATAGCGCAGACGCTTGAAGATCACGCGGCACACCAGTTGGTCGAACATGGTCGCGCCCCACATGTCCTTGTCCGTCAGGTTATTCTTCGGACGGAAGGTCAGTTCGGAGTACGGCTGAGTAGGAGAAACGTGGTCACCTTTGGCCGCGCCCTGTGGCACTGGGGTTTCCGGTGCTGGAACAACTGGCTTACCGGTACGACGATCCAACACAAAGATATTACCGGTTTTCGCCGGTGCATAAATCACCGGTACGGTGTTGCCATCTTTGTCAGTGATATCGGCCAGCGTCGGTTGTGACGGCAGGTCCATATCCCACAGATCGTGGTGCACGGTCTGATACGACCACACCAGCTTGCCGGTGGTGGCGTTCAGGGCCAGTACGCTGCTCGCGAAACGTTCCTGGTCAGGCGTACGGTTACCACCCCAAATGTCTGGTGTGGTGACGCCCATTGGCAGGAATACGGTATCCAGTTTCGGATCGTATACCGCTGGTGCCCAAGAGTTCGGCGAGTTCATGGTGAAGGTGTGTTCGTCGTCTGGAATCGCGTTAGGATCTTTCGCGCCCGGATCGAACACCCACAGCAGTTTACCGGTGTTGACGTCAAAGCCACGAATGGCGCCAGACGGTTCACGGGTAGAGTAGTTATCGGTGACCGCACCGGCAATCACGATAGTGGTATCCGTGATAATCGGTGGTGAAGTCGGCTCATACTGACCTGGGGTCAGAACCGGCTGTTTGTGCTGCAGATCCAGTTCACCGTTGTTACCAAAGGCGGCACAACGTTCACCGGTTTCGGCATCCAGCGCGAACAGACGACCGTCATTCACTGGCAGATAGATGCGACGTGAACACAGCGCAGGCTGGGTGTTAGAGGCATCGGCGGCAGCAGGCATTTCATGATAAGAAACACCACGGCAGGTCACGTGCTGGAAGGTTGGATTCGGTTTTAAGCCCGGATCAAATTTCCACTTCTGCTTACCGGTTTTTGCATCCAGCGCAAACAGAATCTGGTGCGGCGAGCACAGGTACAAGGTGTCGCGGATTTTAATCGGCGTCACTTCGTCGGTGATTTCACCGGGATCGTTCGGGGTTTTCAAATCGCCAGTCTGGAACTGCCAAGCCACCTGCAAATCTTTCACGTTGCCGCTGTTGATTTGCTTCAGAGGCGAGAAGCGAGTGCCTTGCTGATCGCGTGCGTAAGCAGGCCAGTCAGCATCTTTGATGTTGCTCAGTGGCTGCGCTTGCGGTGCGTTATCCGCTGCTGCCGGGATTTCACCGTTCAGCTCCTGCGGATCGTGGAATACTGCCCACGCCAACACCAGCACGCTGGCAATCAGTGCCACGGCCATCAGGCCTAATGCCCCTTTACCGGCATGATTCAGACCGCGATACACAAACGGCAGAATCAGCCAGATGCCGAAGATCACCAGCACATCGGTACGTGGTGCCAGCGCCCAGAAGTCGAAACCAACTTCCCAAACGCCCCACACCAGCGTTGCCAACAGCAGCAAGGCATACAGCATGATCGCTGCGCCGCTACGGCGCCACAGCAGGACAGCGGTGATCAACATAATCACACCGCCAATAACGTAGTACCAGGAACCTCCAATGGCGGCTAACCAAACGCCGCCTACCAGCATAAATGCACCTGTGAGCAGTGCGAACAGCACTGTCAAAAAGCGAATCACGCCAAAAGATGAGGAAGCTTTCCCCATAATATTAACCTCTTTCTTTGCCATAAACTTAAAAGGAAACAACGCATTGGGCTGCTTCCCGACATAGAGTACGAAGTGACATAAGATGTTCGAACGGCGCGCTTCCATGACGCCAGATGATCCCTTTGCGTTAAATTTTATCTTAAAAACGTTAACGGGTTTGATTTTTTTAGTGCTTCGCACTTGTGGAATGGTAGTGGCGCGACATTTTGTGAGGGGATTTGGGCGTTATCCCCGAATAGATCGGGCCATAACGCCGAGGTGCAGAGTTTTGTGTAACCGTTTACACTTCTATAAGAATAGGCTTGGTTCGTTGCTCTTGCCAGCCAGAGAGTTGCAAACCTTCATACTTCACCAAGGGCAGGGACAACTGCTGGGTGCGTAATATCACTTCTGCTTCTCTTTCGCGGCAGGATTCAAGCAGAAATGGAAAGCTGAACTTGAGATAATTATCGTGGAAGAATTCATCGGTCAGAACAATTCCACTAAAGGGAAATGAGGCGATATTCGCCCAGCAGGTGCCCGGCGGAGCCAAATCATAAAGCCAGAAAGAGAAATGCTGAGCGGCTTCACGTAAGGCTGTGCCATACATAACTAAACTCGCATAGTTGATAGCAATACGCACATTCTTCATTTGCAGGCTGGAATAATGTTCCGGTGCCTGTAAGACGCGCGCAAGACTATTTCCCATCAAAGGGATAATTATTAATTCAAGCGCATCGGACAACTGATTTTGGTTGGAAACTATGTTGCGTCCGTTAAGTAATGCTGTGCTTTCCTGCTCAAAATACATAAAGGGTGCTAAATAACACCCACCAATCAGTGTGCCGTCGAAGCGACGGATACGCTCAGTAACATAAGGATGGTATGAACTGTTTTCCATTTATCTCTGCGAATAAATTAATTAACTGGAATGTCTTAATTATTATAAGAAAGGCAAGATTGCCGCGTTCTTTACACTTCCAATATAGACCGATTTGTTTGTAAAAATCACCTCTTTTAGCTGTCTATGATAAAGAGATAACAATCAGGTAAAGGGTGTTAATTATTTTGTTATTGGATTTTCTGGAATGATTCGGATATTTTCAGGGTAAAACAATCAGCCTGCTAATATTCAGAACCCTATGCTTAGTGGAATTTAAGATAAGCAACTGTTTTTAAAGCGCACGGCTAGCCATTGCCTGTCTAAGCAAGATACCGCACTCTGTCACTGTAAAACATAAAGAGAGCCAGAAAACGGCTTTTCACCAGGTAGGTGCCATGACACCCGCCGGAACGTTGATTTAGGATGGGATAAAAACTATGGGTTCACAGGTATCCGCAGCAGATGATTCGCTGCTGCGGCACAGGTCGTTTGTCGCCTTCTGGCTAGCACGCACCTGTTCATCGTTTGGTTTTCAAATGTTTTCCGTTGCAGTCAGTTGGCAGATCTATGCGCTCACTCACAGTGCGATGGCGCTGGGTATGATCGGACTGATGCAGTTCTTACCTTCAGTATTGTTGGCACTGCCGGCGGGTCATCTGGCAGATCAGTATGATCGTCGCCGTATTGTGCTAGTGGGGCAGATCATTGAAGGCTTGGCCCTACTGGGGCTGGTCGCGCTGACGTTGCTGCATTGGGCGGATAAAATTGAAATTTGGGGATTGGTCTTTCTGATCTCTGTTGCAAAAGCGCTGGAGTGGCCGTCGATCACCTCTATGCTGCCTGCGCTGGTTCCTCCGCCCATCCTCGCGCGTGCTATGGCGGCGAGTTCAGTGGGTGGTCAGGCCGCGGTGATTGTGGGCCCAACCTTAGGTGGTCTGCTCTATGTTGCCGGTCCCGATGTGGTGTACGGCGTCTCCGCACTGTTTTACCTGTTCTCCATCGTGCTGGTCAGCCGCTTACGTTACGAACGCCCTCCACAGGTACGTATGCCGATGAATCTCACCACCATGTTTGCGGGCGTGCGTTTTATCCGTGAGCGTAAAGATGTGCTCGGCGTGATTTCACTCGATCTCTTCGCGGTGCTGCTGGGTGGGGCTACCGCGCTGTTACCGATTTTCGCGCAGGACATTCTGCACACTGGGCCTTGGGGATTGGGCATGCTGCGTGGTGCACCTTCCGTGGGCGCGCTGCTTGTCGGCGTGTGGCTGAGCCGTCATAAGCTGGAAAAGCATGTCGGCATGATCATGTTCGGCTCTGTCGCGGGCTTTGGTGTCGCAACACTGGTATTTGCGCTCTCCACGCAGCTGTGGTTATCGCTGTTGGCGCTGGCGGCACTCGGTGGTTTTGATATGGTCAGTATGGTGATTCGCGGTGCGCTAGTGCAGTTGGATACGCCAGATGACATGCGCGGCCGAGTTAACGCGGTGAATGCCATCTTTATTAATACATCCAATCAGCTCGGGGAGTTTGAGTCTGGCATGCTGGCAGCGTGGATGGGTGCCGTGCCCGCAGCGGCCCTTGGCGGTATCGGAACGTTGGTGGTGGTGGCAGTATGGATGACGATTTTCCCGCACCTGCGCAAACGGCAGAAGCTGGAGAATGAAACGGTGGTTTAACACCGGCACAAAAACGTAGCGGCTTGATTTATCGAGCTTACCTGAAGCAGCACTAAGGCTGCGTCAGGCGCAATAAATTTCGCCGCTACGTTTAGGCTGGCTGATTGACCTTAAGCGGTCGTGGTTTTCCCCAGGCTGGCGTCAAATTGTTTCCAGCTGTCTGTCATGTCCACCACGGTTTTCGACTTTCGCGCTTCGTCGATTTTAATCGCGGTGAGTCCCGCTTCCAGTGCATCCACCACTGAGACTTTCAGTGGCGTTCCCTGTTTAATGTGTTTCACGATCTCTTCTGCCATCAGCGCATCCGCGCCATAGTGGCCGTCGTAGGCGTTGCCGCTGTATGTGGTATCCACTTCACGTTCACCGGTACGGGCGTTATGTACGCGGAAGTAATTGCGCACGAAGTCACCCTCTGCCATGCCATCGGTGCCCATTACGCAGAAGCGGCGGAACTCATCCGGCACGTTGAGGTTAGCGTGGAAGGCGAGCGTTGCGCCGTTGGCGTATTCGATCAATGCCGTTTGGTAATCCACGATATCGGCATCGCCATCAAACACCGCATCGGTGCTTGACCAGCCGCTAGGTTTAACGTGATACACCTCAGATTGCGGCGTCACCGCCCCTTTAGGCGCGTGCTGCGGTGTGAAGTTCTTACGGCCGCCAAAGCTGGCCACGCGCACTGGGCGCTCACCCACCAATCCCTGATAGAGATCGATATCGTGGCAGCATTTTTCCAGAATATAGGGGCCGGCGTATTTCTCCAGACGACGCCAGTCGCGCTGGAAGAACGCCCCGTGATAGGGCTTGATGTGCTCGGTAGCTTCAATTGAGGTGATTTCGCCGAGACGATGCTCGTCACGTGCACGCAACAGATCGTGATACAGCGGGGAATAACGCAGCACTAAACCGACTAAAATACGGTCACGCCCGTATTGCTGCACCAACTGCGCCATCGCCATGGTCTGTTCTTCATTGATCACCACCGGCTTCTCAGTGAACACTGTGTAACCTGCCGCCAAACCCTGACGAATATGCTCAAGGTGCATAAAGTTCGGCGAACCGACCAGCAGCAGGTCAAAGCCGCCATGCTGCAGCAGCGCATCGACGCTGTCGAACGCCACGCCCGCATCAATGCCAAAGGTGTGCAGATTCGGCAAACCAGCAGGCGCTGGATCGACGTAACCCACCACGGAAAACTCTGTGTCGGCTTTGTTGAACTCTTTCACCACGTGGGAAAGACGAAAGCCCAGACCAATAATGCCCACTTTCATGTTGTACCCCTGAAGCCCGTTGCTTGTTCGCTGCCCGACCCATCAGGCTGCTGATAATCTGACCGTTAACTTATTACGGCAGAAAAACTAATGTCAATCTATAACCCCCATCGCAAACTGTGAAAAATTATTATTTATTTGTTTTATGTGGTTTTTAATTAACTATAGGGAATGCGTATTTATTTGTGATTGCGATTTAAGTTTTTTTCCCCTATCTTTCGCACATCTATAGGCGTCTTGCCGTGAGCGGCAGGCAGGAGGAAGCGCGTGCAATCACTTTTGCTGGGGATTGATGGCGGTGGTACGCACTGTCGCGGACGCCTCACTGACAGCGCTGGGCGCGTATTGGCCGAGGCCACAGGCGGGCCAGCCAATGTTTGGTCGCAGTTTGACGCGGCACTTCAGGCCATTGAACAGGTTATCGATGAACTGTTCATGCAAGCCGATTTACCCATTGAGGCACGCGATCGCACCACGCTGGTGGCGGGATTGGCGGGTGCGAATGTGGCATCGGTTCACGCCCGGCTACAAAGCTGGCAGCCGCGCTGTCAGGTGCGTTATCTTTTCACCGACGTTGAAATTGCCTGTGCTGGCGCACACGCCGGTGCGCCGGGCGCGGTGTTTATTCTCGGTACCGGTAGCCAAGCGCCGCATGGGATGGCACACAGTTTACCTTGTTGGGTGGCTGGGGCTTTGCCTTATCTGATGCTGGTTCTGGCGCCATTCTTGGACGTCGTGCACGCCGCCTGGCCCTGCTGGCGCATGAGGGCATTGTTCCTGCCTCAACATTGACTGAACGTATTATGGCTCTCCATCAACATAGCCCAGAGCAGATGCTCATCTGGTCACAGCAGGCCACGCCCGCCGATTGGGGTCGCGTGGTGCCTGATGTGTTCGCGACTGCACAGCAGGGCGATGAACATGCTGTGAGCCTGCTGCAGCAAACTGCTACAGATATTGTGCAAATGGTGCAGCCGCTGCTGGCACGCAGCCATGGCAAGCTGGCCTTAATGGGCGGTTTGGCTGTGCCGATTCAGCCGTGGTTACCTGCCGATATTGCCGCACAACTGGTGTCGCCGCAGGGCGATGCACTCAGTGGCGCATTGCGTCTGGCGAGCCAGTTTAGTCAGCAACCAGCCTAATTCCTTCAACATGCAGATAAAAAGAGGCCCATGAGCGCTCCCAACGTAACCGCCCGCATTTTGCGGCTGATTGTCGAAAATGCGCCCATCAGCCAATCCGATCTCAAGGTGCGCAGCGGCCTTAGCATGTCAACGGTTTCCCAAGCGACCAATCGCTTGTTGTCCGGTGGCATCGTGCAGGAGCTAGGGTTGCGTCGTGTCTCGATGGGACGTCCTAAAACGTTGCTCGGCCTCAATCCTGATCACGCCAGCGTGGTCGGCATTCAGCTTAACGCTGAACGTAACCTGATCGTCCTGACCGATCTCAGTGGCAATATTATTGGCGAGCAGCAGATCCCTTCGGGTGCCATGACGCCAAAACAGCTGGGCGACGCGCTGGCAAAGTTCCTGCGCAGCGTTGAAGGGAAAAAGGTCGGTGCAATTGGCTTGGCGCTCTCTGGCCTGGTGGACGCCGACAACGGTGTTTGCGTGCTGTCACGCGCGCTGGACTGGAACAACGTGCCGATTGCCCGGCTGCTGGAAGAGCGTTTTTCATTGCCGGTGTTTATTGAAAACGATGCGAATGCGTTAGCGATGGCCGCGTTGGTGTTTGGTCAACTTGGCCATGCTCAGTCCGCGGTGATCGCCACCTTTGGTAAAGGCATCGGTGCCGGGATTTTGCTCGATCGTCAGCTGTATCGTGGTCGTCATGGCAAGGCAGGCGAGATTGGTGTTTCGCTGCTGGGTGATGGCTCTGAACGCCTGTTGGAAGATGTGGCTTCATCGCAGGCGATTTTGCATCGAGTGGCGGTGTCCCTGAAAGAAGCTGTTCCCATGACGTTGCGCGATCTGGACACGCATCCGACACCGGACGTGCTCAGTGCGCTAGCGGAAGCAGGGCAGCATCTGGGGATGTCGCTGGCGAATCTGTCGGTGGCTTATGATCCTGATGTGGTGTATCTGGCAATGGAGCCGCAGATGGCCTCGCGTATTTTGCTCGATCACATCACCCAGAGCTTCCAGACCTATCGCCTCAAGCTGACGCCGCACATGACTCCGCTGCAATTCCTCACCGAATCGAATCGTATGTGGGCACAAGGCGCAGCCGGGTTTGCCGTCAATAAATTACTGGATCTGCTGGCTGCACAGGCGGATGACGAAACGGTGCCGTAATCGGTCGTCATAAATGACGCCCCTGCGTTGTCCGGTGCGGTTTTCGTAGGGTGCGCATTCATGCGCACCGTGTTGAATACGCACTCATTGGGTTAAGTGAGCGGCATTACGCCATAAATGACGCCCCAACAAGTGCTTGGCATGGTTTGTAAGGTGCGCAATTATGCGCACCAGGTATAACTAACGCAGCCGCAACCCTTGCTCATCAAACAACATCCCGCGATCAGCACCAATCTGATAACTGACGCGCTCGCCAATCTTATGCTCCGCTGCGTTGCGTTCCTCAATCACCAGTAGCTTCTCTTCGCCGATATCCAAATAGAGATAATTGGTGTGCCCCAGCATTTCACTGAACGACAAATCGGCGCTAAAACTCAGCGCCTCAGCGTCACTGCTGGCAGGGATAAAATGTTCTGGTCGCACGCCGAGCGTGACTTTTTGCCCTTCACGACAGGCTGCGTTGATGTTCATCTTCAGGTTGTGGATGCCCAATGCCGGAACCCGCAACTGAACGGCACCCGGCGTCACCGCCGCGACCTCCGCGGGCAGGAAGTTCATTTTGGGCGAACCGATAAACCCGGCGACAAACAGGTTGTCGGGATCGTGATACAGCGTCATGGGTGCACCGACTTGCTCAATCTTGCCTTGGCGCAGTACCACAATACGGTCGGCGAGCGTCATGGCTTCCAGCTGATCGTGCGTGACATAAATCATGGTGTTACCCAGCGAGCTGTGCAGACGCGCGATCTCAATGCGCATCTGTAACCGCAGCTCAGCGTCCAGGTTAGACAGGGGTTCATCAAACAGGAAAATGCGCGGATGGCGGATAATGGCGCGGCCAATCGCCACACGTTGGCGCTGGCCGCCAGAAAGGGCGCGTGGCAGGCGATCCAGCAGCTCGGTCAGATGCAAACGCGCGGCCGTCTGGTTAATCGCTTGCTCTATCTCCGCTTTAGATTTTTTCATCACCTCCAACGGGTAAGCCAGATTGCCGCGCACCGTCATATTGGGATAGAGCGCGTAGGACTGAAACACCATCGCAATACCGCGCTCGGTGGCGGGCTGGTGCGTCATATCGGCGCCTTCAATCAACAGTTTACCGTCGCTGATCTCCTCCAGTCCGGCAATCATGCGTAGCAGCGTCGATTTGCCGCAACCGGATGGGCCAACAAACACCACAAACTCGCCGCTGTTAATGGTGAGATCGATGCCGTGAATCACGTTCACATGGTCGTAAGACTTCTTAACGCTTTGCAGGTGCAGGCTGGTCATGCGATGCCTCAATCAGAGTAGTTGGCCCATGTAGATGGCGTTACTGCGCAGAATCGGCGTGAAGCGAGGCGCTGATAAAAACCGCACACCTTTTCGTTTTGCAAGCTGACGCCAAGGTAAACCCCCGGCACGCCCGCTGCGCGCAACTCTTGCAGCAGTTGTTCAATCAGTTTGCGTCCCCAGCCCCCCTGCTGTGCTGCTGGCAGTAAGTTGATGTGCAGATGCGCTGGCCACTGCGACACCAATTGCTCTGCGGCTGCATCGGGTTGAAGAATGCCGTCCAGCACTTTGCTGTCTAACGGGGCGCGGGGCGTGTAGTCGCGGTATTGCTGTTGCAGGCGAGGCCACCACTTTGCAGCCAGCACTTGTTCAAACGCGCGCGTATCAGGTGCGGCTACCGCATATCCCACTACCTCGCCCTGCTGCTCGAGCACATAGGCGAATTCAGGCGCAAAGCGCGCGTAAGGGATGACAAAGCGCAGGCCAGGTAAGGCGGGATCGGAGTAGAGCGCGGTGGCGTCGCTGCCCGCGTTAGCTGTTTCTAAGCAAATGCGCGACAGGGCGGGAAAATCAGCCTCGCTGGCGCGACGAATAACACCTTTAGACGTCATGGTGATGCCTCTGTGGTCAGGAGATGAGCAGATTTTACGGTAAAGAAAGCTGACTTAGTTTTCAAGGTGAAATAATTGAGCTGGCTCGCAAAGCTGACGCTAACCCTAACCTTAGGTTATGACGAACCGGGCAATGATAGCGAAGGCAACCGGCCTGCGTCCCTGATTTTGGCTTTAAGACGGCCCGACATGTCGCCATGTCGCTCTATAACTATAGGATTTTCATATGCTGTATCAGTGGCTTATTTAACATCTCGGCCGCGAGTGTTTTATGCTGGGCTATGCGGCACTGCTGTGGTCAGTGCGAGGTTATTACTTTGTCAGGCAGGATTCTCTGCTGTTCAGACCGCTTTTCTTCTGACTTTTTGCACTGCATCACAGAGCAAAGATTCAGCAGAGGTGGTGTTTGACTTTCTTTTGTCCATAAAGTAAGTATGAATTAACGGTGTTATTGCAGCTGAATCAACCTGCCAGGAAACGCAGGTGTCGAGATGAAGGGATGCCAGTCATCTGTTGGAGAAACCGAGCATGATGTGTGATTCAACCAAACGTCCGTCCCGTATGAAAAGTTCACTGCGCAGCGTGTCGCGTCTGGTTTCCGCCGGGATAGTGCTCGGTGTAACCATGGCGGCGGCACAGGCGGTAACGCTTAACGAATGGGACATTTATAACTATCCGCAGCAGACCGAAGCGGTGGATGAAGCGGTCAAAGCGTTCCAGCAAAAGAATCCGGGCATCACCATTCAACGCTCGGTGCACTCCTTTGAAGATACCCGTATTCCACTCAAGCTGGCGCTGACTGCTGGCGATGGCCCGCAAATCGCGCAGGTGAACCAAGGCGGCGGCGATATGGGCTCGCTGGTGAAAGATAAACTGCTGTGGCCGCTCGACGATTATGCGAAGGCCTACGGCTGGACCACACGCTTCCCGGATTCAATCCTCAAGCGCAACCGCTGGTCTGATAAGCAAGACTTTGGCAGCGGAAAACTGTATGGCGTGGCAAGTCTCGGCGAGATGGTTGGGCTGTATTACAACAAAGCGCTGCTGGATAAAGCGGGCATCGCCGTTCCGAAAACCCTGCCAGAGCTGGAAGCGGCGATGGAGAAACTGAAAGCCGCAGGCACACCACCGATGATGCTCGGCCTGCTGGATGGCAACATGGGGCAGCAGCTGCTGAGTACCCTGTGGGAAGCACAGATCGAGAGCAAAGATCGTAAAACACTCGACGATCTGATTTATGACGTGGGCGGCACCTTTAAAGACGACAAGCTGGTGAAAGCCGCAGGCATGATGAAGAGCTGGAAGGACAAAGGTTACTTGTTCCCAGGCTTTGAAGGGATTGGTCATGATGATGCCGCGACATTGTTCCAGAATGGTCAGGCGGCTTTCCTGGTGAGCGGAACGTGGTATCTCGGGCAGTTTAAAGACAACAAAGATCTGCACTTCGCTGCGATGCCGATGGGCGAGGGCGTGCAACATGCATTAATGGTCGGCGGCACCGATTTGGCGTTCTCGATTACCAACACCGCGAAAAGCAAAGAGCAGCAAGATGCCGCCGCCAAGTTTATCGATTACATCGTCTCGGATGAGATGGCTAACCGCTGGCTGAAAGTGGGCTTCCTGCCCGCGGGCACTAGCAAGAATGCACAGATCCCCGCCGATAATCCGTTACTGGCCGAAGCCTATCAGGTCTGGGTCACCCTCAATGAACATGACGGCCTTGGTCATTATCTCGACTGGGCAACGCCGACCATGAATGCTGAGCTGAACCAGAACGTTCAGCTGCTGCTGGCGGGTCGACAGACGCCAGATCAGATGGTCACTAACTTTGACAACAACTACCAACGTTACCTGAAAACCCTTAAGCACTGATGACGTCCGGCCCGGCAACCGCGCCGGGCCGTGAACAGGCCTGCAAGCGAGTAAGGTTATGCTGAACAAATCTGCCTGGCGCAATGCGCTCTATTTATTGCCCGCGGTGTTGGTCTACGCGGTGTTTTTACTCCTGCCGCTGCTGGCCTCACTCGGAATCAGTTTTACCGAGTGGGATGGCACTTCCTGGCCCATTTTTACCGGTGTCAGCAACTATTTGCGTATGTTCCAGGATCCGGTGTTCTGGGTGGCGCTCGGCAACAACGCATTGTTAATGCTGTTTTATACCCTATTGCCGATCGGTGTGGGTTTGCTGCTGTGCAGTTTTCTGTATGACACGCGCAATAACAAAGAGCGTAGCGTGCTGCGCATTCTGTTTTTCCTGCCGTATATCATGCCGATGGCGGTGCTGGGTGTGGTGTGGCGCTGGCTGTATAACCCGGCGTTTGGCCCCATCGATCAGTTTCTGCGCGCGATAGGTTTACCGCAGTTGGCGCTCTCGTGGCTGGGGGATTTCACCTGGGCGTTACCCGCTGTGGGCTTTGTGGCCACTTGGTATTTCTTTGGTTTCTGCCTGGTGTTGTTTATGGCGGGATTGCAGCGCATGGACCCCTCGCTGCTGGAAGCCGCCGATTTGGATGGATCATCGCGCCGTCAGAAATTTATGCGTATTACCTTGCCCTCACTGCGCCCCGAGTTACGTATTGCGCTGTTGTTGACGGTGATAGCCAGCCTGAAAGCGTTCGATCTTGTGTATGTGATGACACAGGGCGGCCCCGGCACCTCAACCATGGTCACCAACATCTTTATGTATAAGCAGGGCTTTGACCTGCACTACTTCGGTTATGCCTCCGCGGTGGCAGTATTCAGTATGTTGATTGTATTGATGATTAACACCGTGATTCATTTTGCCATTCGGGAGCGACACTGATGATGCGTAGCACGCCTATCGCCTCGCGCGCGCTGATCTGGATTGTCGCGCTGATGACTATCCTGCCATTTTTGATGGCGCTGATGACCTCGTTTAAAACGCAAATGGAGCTGTTTCAGGGGGTGTTTACCCTGCCTTCATCGCTGAACTTTAAAAATTACATCACAGCTTGGCAGCAGGGGCACTTCAACGTCTACTTTATGAACTCGGTGATCGTGGTGATTCCAGTGGTCATCAGCAGCATTTTACTGGGTATTCTGGCGGGATTTGGTTTTGCCTGGCTGAAGATTCCTGGCAAAAAAGTGGTGGCGGCGATGTTGGGGCTGGGTATGGTGCTGCCCAGCGAAGCTTTTATTATCCCGCTATATCACGAGTTGCGCTGGATGGGGCTGACTAACACTTATTTGGCGCTGATCCTGCCACAAATCGCTCTGTCATTGCCGTTTACCACCCTGATGATTGCGAGTGCACTGCAGCAGGTGCCACGCGAGCTGGTGGAAGCCTCGGTGATGGATGGCGCATCCCGTCGCAAAATTTTATGGGGCATTCTGGTGCCTGCTATCTGGCCCACGCTTTCAACCCTGGCGCTTTTGCTGTTTATCTGGACGTGGAATGAATTTCTCATCCCACTGATTCTGGTGAACAAAGATGAACTGCGCACCTTACCCATCGGCATGATGTTTTTCCAAAACAAAAACACCATTGATATCCCGGTGCTTATGGCGGGTGCGATGATTGTGATTATGCCGCTGGTGGTGGTGTTCCTGGTGTTCCAGCGTAAATTTATCAGTGGTGTGACGGAAGGCGCAGTGAAATAGGGGGACACGCTTGCGCTGCGGCGTAAGGTGTCAATCAGAGAAAGGTATTTGTCGTGCGGCGCATGCTGCAATGGTGCATCGCTGCTATTCAAGGAGAAGCGTATGCATATTTCACTCGCCGATTTCTATCCCGTTGCGAATGGCGAAACACTCGATACCTACTGCTTCCAGCGTGCGTTGGATCATTTATCTGCACGGGGTGGCGGAACGCTGTCGGTGCCACCGGGTCGCTATCATCTGGGTACACTGGTGCTCGGTTCAAACATCCATCTCCACCTTGAAGCGGGGGCAACGCTACTGGCCAGTACCCGCATTGAGGATTACCAACAGCACCTCACACAAAGCCAGGCGGAGCTGTCGCAGCATGTGCTGTTGTTCGCCGTAGGCCAGCGCAATATTACCCTCAGCGGTAAAGGGGTGATTGATGGTCAGGGCGAGGCCTGGTTCGCAGTGGAAAAGGATGAGCAGGGCTATCGGCTGCCGCGCCCACAGCGACCCCGCATCATCGTATTTGAGGATTGCCAGCAGGTGACGCTGCAGGATTTCACCATTGTGCAGGCACCGATGTGGACCGTGCATCTGGTGAGCTGTTGCCATGTGCATATTGATCACCTGACCATCGACAACAATATGAGCATGCCCAACACGGATGCACTAGATATCGACAGCTGCGAAGCGGTGTTCGTTAGCAACAGCTACTTCAGTGCGGCTGATGACGCTATTTGCATCAAAACCACGCAAAAACCACAGCATCTTCGCCGGACTGCACAGAAAATCATGATTACCAACTGCCTGCTACGTTCCTACAGCTGCGCGTTTAAAATCGGTACGGAAACCTTCGACGATATTGAAGATGTCACTGTCTCAGGTTGTACGATATTCGATTCCAATCGCGCGATAGGGTTGTTGTCACGTGATGGAGGCGCGTTTCGCCGCCTGATGTTCAGCAATCTTACTCTGGCCTGTCGTCATGGGCCCCCGTGTCATTGGGGTAAAGCGGATGCGTTATTTGTCTCAGTAAGAACGCGCGACCCGGCAGTTGTGCCGGGAAACATTGAGCAGTTGCAATTCAGCAATGTGACCGGTGTGATGGAGGGTGCGATTAACCTGCATGCCGAACAACATGGGCAGATTAGGGATGTGATGCTGAGTAATGTGCAGCTGCGTCAGACAGAGGCGCAGGGCGTTGAGCAGGGGCATTATGATGTGCGTCCACCCTGTAATCCGCAATCGCCCACCGGTATGGGGCTGGATAACGCCTACAAATTAGATGCCGTAACGGGACTCGCCTTTGGTGTTGCCGCGTATCCAAATGGTCTGCCGGGCGTGTATGCACAGGGTGTAGAAAATCTGCAGCTGCTGAATCTCTCGATTGCCCGTCCGCAGCCATTGCCGCCGGGATGGTGTATAGAAACGGTGCAAATATTTTCACTTTAATAAACGCAGTAAATTGCGTTGCTACCGGTGCTACAAACGCTGTAGCGACTGTGTTGCATACCATGCGTTAGCAAGGAGCGGCGATGACGGGCACGCCAGGGCTCACTGCCCACAAAGCAATGAGAGCGGCGCGATGTATCGCGCCACTTTTTATTGCTTACAGCGCTGCCGCAATCGCCACACCCAACTCTTCTGTTGAAGCGCTGCCGCCTAGGTCGCGCGTCAGGCTGTTTCCGGCTGCCAGTGTGCGCTCAATCGCATCCAGCACCGCGGCACCCGCTTCGGCGTAACCGAGGTGTTCCAGCATCATCGCACCACACCAGATTTGCCCAATCGGGTTCGCCAGGCCTTTACCGGCAATATCGGGTGCAGAGCCGTGCACAGGCTCAAACAGGCTAGGGAATTTACCTTCAGGGTTAATGTTGGCCGACGGCGCAATACCGATGGTGCCCGTACAGGCGGGACCCAAATCCGAAAGGATGTCACCAAACAGGTTGCTGGCGACCACCACGTCAAACCAATCAGGATGCAGCACAAAGTTAGCGGTAAGAATATCAATATGATATTTATCGACTTTAACTTCAGGGTAACTCGGGGACATCGCTTCTACGCGGCTATCCCAATAGGGCATGGTGATGGCAATGCCATTGGATTTGGTGGCAGAGGTGAGGTGTTTTTTCGGTCGTTTTTGCGCTAACTCGTAGGCAAATTTCAAAATGCGATCCACACCGACCCGCGTCATCACCGTTTCCTGAATCACTACTTCGCGGTCAGTGCCGGGGAACATGGTGCCGCCGACGGATGAATACTCACCTTCTGTGTTCTCGCGCACCACATAGAAATCGATATCGCCCGGCTGGCGATTCGCCAGCGGTGCTTTGACGCCTGGCATCAGACGTACCGGACGCAGGTTGACGTATTGATCGAACTCGCGGCGGAACTGTAACAGAGAGCCCCAAAGCGACACGTGATCCGGCACGACATCCGGCCAGCCCACGGCGCCAAAATAGATGGCATCGAATTGGCTCAACGTGGCGAACCAATCATCCGGCAACATCTTGCCGTGCTGCTGCCAATATTCCGCGCTAGCGAAGTCAAACCATTGCCACTCCAGCGAAATATTGAATTTCTTTGCTGCCGCATCCATCACACGGATGCCTTCTGGCATCACTTCTTTGCCAATGCCATCGCCAGGGATGACGGCGATTTTGTAGGTTTTGCCGCTCATAGGGTCTCTCGCAGGTTGCTGTTGATGTTCTGAACGCAGTATAACCATGCATTACTGGGAAATAATTAGCCTGAGCGGCAAGCCAATGTTGAATAAAAGTAGAGAATCGCGCACCTCGACCGATGACCTCGCCTTTTTCGTGCGGGTGGCGGCGTTGGAGAGTTTAACCGCTGCGGCGCGAGAGCTAGGCCTCTCGTTGCCAGCGGTCAGCAAGCGGCTCAGCCTGTTGGAGCAACGGTTGGGTGTGCAGTTGTTGCGACGTACCACGCGGCGTCTGGAGCTGACCGCTGAGGGTAAGCGCTATCTTGAAGGTGCAAGGCCCTTACTGGATCAGTTGGCGGAGCTGGAAGAGTCGGTCAGTGGGCAGACCGCGGTGCTGCGTGGCTCGCTCAACATCAATGCTTCATTCGGCTTTGGTCGCCGCCATGTTGCGCCCTGCGTATCACGCTTTGCGGCGCTGCACCCAGAAGTGTCGCTGTCGTTACAGCTCAGCAGCCAGCCACTGAACTTCCTTGATGCACATATTGATATCGATATTCGCATTGGCGAGCCGCCCGATGCGCGGCTCATGGCGCGAAAGCTACGTACCAATCCGCGCGTGTTATGCTGCGCGCCAAGCTATGCCGATCGCTGTGGTTTGCCAGCAAGCATCTCCGCTCTGGCGCAACATAACTGCATTTTATTGCGGCAATACGAGAGTGATTTTGCATTATGGCGATTAAGCAACGCTGAGCAGCAGTTGACCCAAAAGGTGCATGGCAGCCTGATCACCAATGATGGTGAAGTGGCGATGCAATACGCGGTGGATGGGCACGGTATCTTGCTTCGTTCATGGTGGGATGCCCAGCACAGCATTGAGCGCGGTGAACTGCTACATGTTCTACCAGAATGGAGTGCAGTAGATGGCGATATCTTTGCCGTATGGCGGCCGCAGCGCCAGCTACCTGCCCGTATCAGCGCCTTTGTGGATTTCCTTCAGTCTTCACTCTCACGATAAAATCATTTTTGATTATTTTTAATCAACATTGACTGTTTGTGAGCATGATCAAACAAATTAACTCGCCATTAGCCTATAAATTGCCCTGCTTATGCGTGAATTTATTCTTGTATGAGTGAAATAAATCACATGATTTAAGCTGGGTAGCCCTGGTGCTAAGACACTAAAATAACAAGATTGGCTACCTCATTAACGGCATGCGCAAAGCCCAGTGCGTGCCACGACCCTACGTTATCGATGAGGCTAAAATGAAAGAGTTCTCTGCTGAAGGGATGGTGATTATTGTTGGGATTGTCATTGCGTACATCCTGTTCACCACTTGGCTGACCTGGCGTCTTCGCAGTAAAAATAGCGGCGACTTTATGGCCGGTTCTAACGTGATGCCGGCTTTTGTCGTGGGCGTCATGCTAATGTCCGAGTACATCGGAGCAAAATCCACCATCGGTACCGCGCAGGCGGCATTTGAGGATGGTTTTGCCGCCTCTTGGTCGGTGATCGGCGCGGCGATTGGTTTTCCGATTTTCGGTTTTCTACTGGTCAAACGCATCTACAATACCGGTAAAATCACCATTTCCGGTGCGATTGCAGAACGTTATGGCAATTCGACTAAGAACATTATCTCCATCATTATGATCTATGCGCTGCTGCTGGTGAACGTGGGTAACTACGTCAGCGGGGCGGCAGCGATTTCGACGGTATTGAACCTTAACCTCACCAGCGCGGCCTTTATAACCGCCATTGTCAGTACCTTCTACTTTATGTTTGGCGGCATGAAAGGCATCGCTTGGGTCACGCTGCTGCACAGTGCCCTGAAATACGTGGGCATTCTGATTATCCTGGGCATTGCGCTGCACATGACCGGCGGGGTCAGCCCAATGATCAAAGAAATGCCGCACTTCTACTGGACCTGGGATGGTAACGTGGGTGGCAGCACTATCTTTGCCTGGATGATTGGCACCATCGGTTCTATCTTCTGCACCCAGTTTGTCATCCAGGCCATCGCATCGACGAAAAATGCCGAATCCGCCAAGCGTGCGACGTGGGTTGCCTTCTTCTTCTGTATGCCGATTGCTATCGCCATCGCGCTGATCGGTGTGGCGGCGAAATTCCTGCATCCTGGCATTAAAAGCCTCTATGCGCTGCCGGTGTTCCTGCAGGATATGAGCCCTTGGCTGGCGGGGATTGTCACAACTTCACTGGTGGCGTCGATCTTTGTTAGCGTCAGTACGGTGGCACTGGCGATTGTTTCGTTGGTGGTAAAAGATTTCTACGTCCCTTACCGCAAGCCTTCGCCAGAGCAAGAGTTCCGCATGACGCGCTGGCTGTCGCTGCTGATTGGTTTCTTGCCGCTGATCTTTGTGCTGTTCGTGCCGGAAGTGTTGAAGCTGTCATTTTTCACCCGCGCGATTCGCCTGTCGATCTCGGTCGTCGCCATTATTGCCTTCTACCTGCCGTTTTATAAGAGCACACGCGGTGCCAATGCGGGCCTTATTGCGGCCTGTGTGGTGACCTCCGTGTGGTATCTGCTCGGTGACCCGTTCGGCATCAATAACATGTATGTGGCGTTGATTACGCCAGCGGTGATTATGGTGATTGACCGCCTGATCCCCTCGCGCCAGACGCACGTGAAAAAAGCACCAAAATCGTCAATGCAAAATAGTGGAGCCTGATATGACCGATTCAACGATTACCGTAGAACGTAACGGTAACCTTCATCCGCACGCGCAGGATGCGCAGCAGCTCACGGCGATGCTGCCTTCGGTCTGTCCGCAGAACCATGCCGCCAATCTGCTGCCGCTGCCAAATGGCGAACTGCTGTGCGTCTGGTTTGGTGGCACGCAGGAAGGGATCGCGGATATCTCGGTCTGGTGCTCGCGCCTGGCAAAAGGCACCACGCAGTGGAGTAAAGCGGAAAAACTCTCGGATGATTCCACGCGCTCTGAGCAGAACCCGGTGCTGTTCCTCGATCCTGACCAAGTGCTGTGGTTGCTGTGGACAGCGCAAAAATCTGGCAACCAGGACACTGCGATTGTGCGTTTTCGACAGTCGCGTGATTTTGGCGGCAGCTGGAGCGAAATTGAAACGCTGCTTGATCAGCCCGGCACCTTTATTCGCCAGCCCGTAGTGGTGTTACCGAATGGCAACTGGTTGTTGCCAGTGTTCTATTGCCGCACCCAGCCTGGCGTAAAATGGGTCGGGAATGACGACATCAGCGCAGTGAAAATCTCCAGCGACAAGGGAAAAACATGGCGTGATGTGGCGGTACCGGAGAGCCTGGGCTGCGTGCACATGAATATTACTGTGTTAATGGATGGCAGCTTATTGGCACTGTATCGCAGCCGTTGGGCGGATTTCATTTATCAAAGCCGGTCCACTGATGGGGGAGAAAGCTGGAGTGCGCCGGTGCCAACCGAGCTACCTAATAACAACTCATCGATTCAAGTCACCACCCTCAGCAACGGCCATCTGGCGTTGGTGTTTAACGCGATGAGCGCCAAAGATGCGAGCGAGCGCCGTCTGTCGCTGTATGACGAAATCGAAGACGAAGATGATGACGTGGCCGTCGTCACCGAACCGGTGGTACACAGCGGACGCACGGCATTCTGGGGAGCACCGCGCGCGCCGATGACGCTGGCGATCTCCACTGATGGCGGTAAAAGCTGGCCATGGCAGCGTAATCTTGATGAAGGTGATGGTTACTGCATGACCAACAACTCGCAGCAGAAGCTGAACCGTGAGTTCTCCTATCCCAGCATTAAGCAGAGCGCCGATGGGGCATTGCACATTGCTTATACCTATTTCCGTCAGGCGATTAAGTATGTGCGCGTCGACGAAGAGTGGGTGAGGGGATAAGCATGAGCCGACATGCGCTGGTTACTGGCGTCAGTTCCGGCATCGGTGCGGCGATTGCCGACCACCTGCTGGCGCAAGGCTGGCAGGTTACTGGCTTCAGCCGTACGCTGGTGAAGAAAGATCATCCTGCTTTTACCTCGATCAGTGTGGATCTGTTTGACGCGAGTTTGCTGAAACAGGCGTTGGCTGCGTTGCCGAGAGTAAATGCACTGGTGCACGCGGCAGGTATGATGGCGGCCGCGCCATTGGGTGAGCTGGATGAGGAGCAAAGTACACGCTTATGGTATCTGCATGTGCAGGTGGCGCAGATTATGGCGAATGCATTGCAGCCACAGATGACCCAAGGCGACCGTATTTTGCTGATTGGCAGCCGCACTTCCCGCGGTGCCGCCAATCGCAGTCAGTATGTCAGCACCAAAGCCGCCATGGTTGGCATGGCGCGCAGTTGGGCAGCAGAACTCGCACCGCAGGGCATTACGGTCAATGTGATTGCGCCAGGCGCGACCGAAACACCGATGTTACTGCAACCGGGGCGCGCCAGCTCACCACCGAAATTGCCACCAATGGGGCGCTTCATCAAACCCGAAGAGGTGGCGGCATTGGCGGGGTTTGTACTGTCGTCCGCAGCGGATGCGATCACCGGGCAGGAACTGGTGATTTGCGGCGGAGCATCGTTATAGGGCTGTTGCTAGGCGAGCGTTAAGGGCGGCGTGATGCGCCCTTACACTGGCGATGCCCACTGCAAACGTGATCTGCCATAATCCGTCCTATCCCAAAAATTCTTATTCCTCTCTACATTTCTTCCGCCGCCAGCCTGTTAATTTAAGCCAGCCCATGTCATTCACTTCAGATGCATCCAATGCCGTATATACGTAAAGTGAACACAACGTGAATTAATCTGTGTTTTCAGGGTTGCTGGGGTTTATTAAGAAAGGGCAATGTTAATAGTGTCAGTTTGGATTGAGTGCGACCGCTGGACGTTTATCAGAGAGTGCGGCATTATCGGCAGTAAGGCGGTAATATCTGCCGTTGTTATTTGTTAGTAATGCGTCATTGGCCCACAGTTTGAGGCTGTCCAGCGGAACGGGTGTGTGAAAGGTTTGTCAGGGAGTGATGAAAGGTGACAATGAGTAAGATCAGCAACGGGAGGTTTTTCAGATTAAACTTAAAAACCCCCTTGGGCTAATCTTAATTAGGACGTTTTTTGAGAACAAGTGAGTTTGAGCATGTTAACACCCGTGTTAAATCGAAAAAGTATTATTCATTTTTTTCCTTGGTTAGCATTTTTAACACTGATAGCTATTTTGCCTGTTGCATTTCTCTATGAAAAAGGTGGTCGCGTACTCTTTTATTATTGCGCTTATTTTTCTTTAATTGGAATGGCTGTTGAATTTTGGCGAAAAAACAAAGTCCAGTTAACAGATAGAAAAGCACTGGCAATGCTCATGTTGGGTATTGTTTATGTTGGATGGTCTCTGTATGCACAGTATCATCCTCATACACAAGATGACCAATATTACACTGCGGGTAAGAGATGCATTCTGGCTTTCATTATCCTCAGCTATATATTTCACCTTTACCGCACGAAATTCTTTAACAAGTCATTGATTATAAAGCTAAGTATCTTGTCGCTTGCTTTGGCTTTCATCACATCAAGCTCCTTTGCGATTTATCAATCAATAACCTCTTCGGAACGCATTGTATTAGGTATAAATAGAGCGACATTGACGGCCTACGCTTATTCTGCAGTCACGTTGGCATTGATTATGCTGATTCTGAAATCTGCTGACACTAGACTGAAAAAGGTCTATTTTTTGTTTGTGTCAATTGTCTCGCTTTATGTGATTATGCTGACGCAAACACGTTCAGCAATGGTAATACACACTCTGTTTTTAGCGTATATGATGTTTAGATTATTTTCCACTACACGGAATGTGAAGTTTTTAGGATGTGTTGCAATATTAATGTTTGTCGCTGCTGGTCTAAGTTATAAAGTTATTGAAGGGCGACTCGAAAGCACTGTGAACGAATATCATGACTATGAGCAAGGTAATGATAAGACATCCTTAGGTTCGCGTTTCACAATGTGGAAAACAGGTGTTATGGCGTTTGAACGTGCACCTTTGGGTCAGACACAATATGAACGTAATAATTTCATTACCACTTATCTTAATGAGCACAATCAATCTGATTCTTGGGCGTTAATTTATATAAATGTCCATTTGCATAATGAATTTATACAGTTTGCATCGTTGTTTGGGGTTATAGGTATCGTTGTGCTGCTGTATTTCTTTTATACTTTTATTGTTGCTGAATTCAGACGCTATCGTTGTGTGACTCCCACCGCAGTCGCAGGAATGGCAATATTGCTGTATGGAATGACCGATGTAGTGATGATCTCGGTTGAATTCATTTCTATATTTAGTGTACTGGTTGCATTGCTTTCATTAGTTGAAGAATCGTAACTTTATAAAGGAAGTTCTTTTTTGAACTTCCTTTTTTTAGTGAGTGGTTTTTTGTTGAGTTTTATTTTTATATATTTCTTCTTGAAGCTGGCTCTGACTTTTGTGTCACCTAGAAAAGAGAAGAATGATATTTTTTGAATGAAATTGTTTACGATTTGCTGTTCGTGCTCATCATTGATAAAAGGTTGGTATTTGTGGGTGATGTTAATCCAGTGGCATGAAAGTAAATTGCGATAACGTTCACCTAAAACCTCATCCATTCTCTCTGTGGCCTTAATGAGTAGTGAGATTTTCTCGGCATTCAATGCAGTCGAAAGACTGGATTTTCGCTTGAAATAGAGATAGGGGCTCTGTTCAGCAAAGTGGATGTTGTCACTGGCTATTAATATAGAAGGAAAAAGGTATGCATCTTCGTAACAGCTGAATTCAGGGAAAGCTTGCTGCGCAAGTATGTCTCGCTTAATGAACTGGCCGATAAAATGTGCCTGGAGTTCGCGATGGATGAGGAATTTTTCTATGACCTGATGTTGAGTCAGTGAACTTACCTTTAACCCATGCCATTTCTCTGGGCGAGACTTATTTTCATACACCTCATTTAAAGGTGCCAATAATAAATCTGGTTGCTCTTTATTTAAATGCGTAACAATTTCTGCGAAAGAGTGACTTAATAATTGATCATCACCATCCAGCATAGTGATGTACTTCCCGCTGCACTGACTCACACCGAAGTTTCGTACCTGACCGATGTTTTGAAATGCCACATCGAATACTTTAGCTTGTGGGTTGTCTTCGCAAAACGCATGAAGATATTGGCTGGTGCTGTCAGATGAAGCATCATTTACCAAGATGATTTCAACATCGTCCTGCACCCCATCGCAAGCACGGTTTAAGCTTTCCAATGTACCTGAAATATATTTTTCACAATTGTGTGCTGTGAGCAAAACACTAATAGTACAAGGTGAAGCCATAGTTATTATCAATCCGCTAATTTTTTATAAAAGCATCAATGTTAAGGATACTATAGCTGTTATAACCGTTGTGAGCTAATCATCAAATCGTGGGGGTTATCATAAAAACCCGGATAAATCTCAGCAGGATGAAGAAAAGTTGAACAATGTTGCGTGTCATTATCAACAACTTTATCACCCTCCAGACGTTGTATCTGCGCAGGGTTCTGGCGGCCCGCTGGGCCGCCGGGGGATTACGCTACACCATTCACTAACAGCACGCGGTAATTAGCGCCTTTCAGGCGATGTGCTTTGGCTTCCTGATAGGCAGGGCTAAAGTACCAGGCCTTGGCGGCTTCCACATCGGCAAACTCCAGCACCACCACCCCTTCTGCATCGCGGCCTTCCAGAACCTGCAGATCGCCATAAAAGGCCAGTGGATTGATCTGATGATCACCACGTGCCTCACCCGCTTTCTGGGCGTAGGTCGCCAGCTCATCTTTATCGAGCGTTTCGTCTTTAATCATGACCACATACGCGCCCATTATTGCTCTCCTCGTGCCTGACGTTTGTCTTCGGTGTTGTTATCAAAGTCAGAGGCATCGTGGCGTTCCAGCAGTTGATCCTGGGGTTCGGCACCGAAAGCTTTGTTCACTTTACGGCCGCGAATCACCGCTGGTCGCTCGGCAATCTCTTTGGCCCAGCGCACCACATTTTTATACGACTGCACATCAAGGAACTCGCCGCCACCATAGATATTGTTCAGCACCAGGTTGCCGTACCACGGCCAGGTCGCGATATCAGCGATGGTGTATTCATCCCCCGCGAGGAAGCGATGATCGGCCAACTGGCGATCCAACACGTCCAACTGACGCTTGGCTTCCAGTGTGAAACGGTTGATAGCGTATTCCACTTTCTCCGGAGCATAGAAATAGAAGTGACCATAGCCACCGCCAAGGTAGGGCGCTGAGCCTTGCAGCCAGAACAGCCAGTTCAGGGTTTCAGTACGACCGGCAATATCGGCAGGAATGAAGTGACCAAATTTCTCAGCCAGATACAGCAGGATGTTACCGGACTCGAATACGCGCAGCGGAGGCGTCACCGAGTGGTCGCTCAAGGCGGGGATTTTCGAATTCGGGTTAACGTCAACGAAACCACTGGAGAACTGATCGCCATCTCCGATGCGAATCAACCAGGCATCGTATTCGGCCTCTTTCGCGCCGACGGCCAGCAACTCTTCCAGCAAAATGGTGACTTTTTGGCCGTTTGGTGTGCCGAGTGAATACAACTGAAGCGGGTGTTTGCCCACCGGCAGGGTTTTCTCGTGCGTCGGCCCGGCGAACGGACGGTTGGTTTTCGCGCCGTTACCTTTGGCTTCCGGGTCCCAGGTCCAGACTTTCGCGGGCTGATACTGATTTTCCGACATAGTAATTTCGCCTTGTTGTGATTGCGTTTTTTGCTGCTACTGAGTGTAGCAGCGAGAGATGAAGGCGATTTAACCGCGCTGGCGGTGAGAAGCAAACTGTGATTAAGCGAAGTTCTCTTGCGTAAAAAGCATAAAGTCTACTTTGCCGGGCTGATAGGTGTCAGGCTGCTCACCCTCTTCAAGATGCTTAAGCAGGAGCGTGAGTGCCAACTGCGCGTGACGCAGGGTGTTTTGATCGAGGGTGAGTGTCAGAACGCGCTTCTCCAACAACTGCCGTGTGGTGCTATACAGCTCATGCGTGACATACACCGTTTTGCCGCTGAGACGATGCCGCGCCAAAGCTTCGTGGATCTGAGTATTTCCCATACCGGTGTTGTATAGCCCAACGATATGTTGCGAGCTGGCGAGGGTTTTCTCCAGTAGACGACTGATACGCTCTCGTTCATCCTGCCCGGCGAGAATCTCGCGCAGACGCAGCAGTGGGAAGCGTTCCGCCAGCACTGACTGGAACCCCTCAATACGCTGGCGATGCGCCGAATAATCGGCGCGACCACTGATCAGCACCACATCACCCGCTTCGGCGATCATGCTGCCAAGCATCAATCCTGCGGTGCGACCGGCCTTGTATTGATCGATACCGACATGGCACAGGCGTGCCGCATTGGGCAAATCCGTGACCATGGTGATGACCGGTACACCGCGCGCTTTACAGGCGGCTAAGGCATCGTAGATTAAGGGGTTTTCATGGGCGAAAACGATCAGTGCATCCCTCTTTTTGCTGCTGGCTTCAATATGTGCTGCCAGCTTCTCAGGCGCGTTTTCCGGAATCAACGTGCGATGCAGACGCAGGCGGCGATAGCCTAGTTCATCGGCCAGCCGGGCAAAGTCCTGCGCCAACTGCTGAAAGAAGAACGAGCCGTTGCCGCTCAGCAGCACTTCTACTTGCCAGGTGTGGCGATGCTCTTCCGGCAAGATACGTTTCAAACCTGCATCCCGTGCCGCCTGCAAGATTTTCTTTGTCATGGCCGGTGACACGCCACCGCGGTCATTGAGTACCCGATCGACGGTGGCAACACCGACTCCAACTTGCTTCGCCAGCTCCGCCAGCGTCAATGCTTTCATATGAGGCAATTCCATCAAAAACCGCGTTCCGATAGCCTGCCAGAAAGCGCTATTTTGACAAGATCGGCTATTCCGAAGTGTGAGCAAAAGGAGCGTTAACATGCAGACTCTGCAACGTTTTGCATTGATTGGCAGTGGATTTATTGGTCAGGTACATGCTGCGAATTTGGCGGCGCATCCTGGCATCGAATTGGCGATGGTGTGCGATATTGATTTATCCCGCGCGGAAGCGGTGGCACAGCGCTATGGTGCACGGGCCGCCAGCGTGCAACAGGCACTGAACAGTAAAGCGATCGATGCGGTATTGATCGCCAGCGCCACGCCAACCCATGCCGATTTGCTGGAGCAGGCCGTGCTCGCGGGCAAAGCGGTGTATTGCGAAAAACCCATCGATCTGTCACTCCAGCGTGCGCGGGAAGTGGTGGAAAAGATTTCCCCGGTGCAGGTGCCCGTCACCGTAGGCTTTAATCGCCGTTTTGATCAAAGCCATCAGCAGCTTAAAGCCCAGTTAAAGCAGGGAGTGATAGGTCGCAGCGAACTGATTCAGATGGTGTGCCGCGCTTCTGAGCTGCCGCCTCTGAGCTATTTGCAAGCCTCGGGTGGCCAGATGCGCGATCAGGCGATTCACTTCTTTGATCTGTTGCGTTGGCTGACAGAAGATGAGGTCAAGACGGTCGGCGCCATGGGGGCGGCGCTGGCGATGCCAGAGATCCGTGACTTTGATGTCGATACCTCAGTGCTGATCATGCGTATGCAGCAAGGGGCCTTGGCGCAACTGGATAACACCCGCCGTACGGCTTATGGCTATGATGAACGCATCAGCGTGATGGGCAGTGAAGGGATGCTGTCCTCTGAGAGCCAATCAGCGCGCGGCGCGACCCTGTATCAGGGCAAAGGGATTACCCAGCCCGGACTGTATGCTGACTGGTTCAGTCGGGTAAAAGAGACTTACTACACGCATCTGGATGCGTTTGTGCGACATATCAATGGCGAGAAGGTGGAAGGCCTACCGGGGTTGATCGATGGTTTGCGCGCGCAGGCGATTGCGGAAGCGGCACAGCTGTCGCTCACTCGGGGTGAGTTTGTGGACGTGGAGTGGGTGAATATTTGATGATGGTATCGCGCGGCACACTGGCCGCGCGATAAGGTTTATTGACTCAGCAGCTCGCGCTCAATCAACTCTCGCGTTTCTACTGCCTGATATTTCATTTTCTCAGGGTAGCCAAACAGTGCCGCAGAGATAATCGACTCACCGCCCACTTTGTAGGTGCGATTGGCAAAATCCATTTCGCGCAGGGCTTCGAACAGCGCGTCGAAGTTCACTTCACCTTCACCCACCGCCACGTGCTGGTGGATCGTCGCATCGACACCCGGTGGATTAACGATGTAGCGACAGTGTTTGGTGTGGTTCATGGTATCGGCAATCAGCATGTGAGACAGATCGTCACCGGCGTAATGCAGCATGTTTTTCACATCGCCCACGCCTTTGTCGTAATAGAAGGTGTGCGGCGCGCTGTAGATGTATTTGACGTTGTCGCTGCGGAATGACTTCACGATATCCGCCGTTTCATTGCTCTGTTCGCAGAAGTCCCACGGATGGGCCTGTATTTCGACGCGAATGCCTTCACGTTCAAAAATCGGTAACAATTCCTCCATGGAACGATAGAACATCTCTTCACAGATTTCCGGCTCGTTCGGATTACCGGACAGCTCGGTGTTAATCACCTGCACCCCCATCTCGACCGAGATCTCAATCATACGCTTCCAGTTCTTCACCGCCGCCTGACGGCGCAGTTCGTCTGGACCCGACCAGCGATAGACGGTGATGAACGATGAGATCTCCACGCCGGTGGCATTCAGCGCATTTTTGTACTCGCGCATGATTTCACGGCTGGCTTTCGGATGTTTATAGAACGGATTGATCTGTGGATGGGGCGATTGCTCAATGTACTTATAACCCCACTCAGCGACCTGGTGCACCATACGCGTGATACCAAGGTCTCTGATGACATCCACATCAAAAGCGATTTTCATTTTGTTCTCCTGAGCGTTAAGCGGTGCGCTCTTCATTAAACACCACACCGATCTGCTTCCTGACGTCATCCATGGCGTGCAGCGTTGCCAGTGAGGCGGCAAGCGGACGAACGGGCGAGTCGAGCAGGCCCTGATGAATACACCAGGCGGTATGTTCGATTTCATGACTGAGCTGAATATAGCGATTTGTCGGTTCTTCCCAGCGCAGCGTGTTTAGGCCGTCGCTGGAGGTCAGACGGAAATTGCCGGGGGCATAGAACTGACCGTCAAGATAAAGCGTGGCATCACGACCGGCGATCACGGCTGTGCCCGGCGTATTGCTGAATAGCGTGGTGTTGAGCACGGCGTGCATGCCGTTACTGTGCGTCAGCAGCATCGATGTCTGGCCATTGACGCCGCCCGATGCGGGCTGGCCTTTGGCCACGATGCTCTCGGGCGCACCGGCTACGAACACGCTCAAGCCAATCAGATAGCTGCCGAGATCCAGCATGGGACCGCCAGCCAGATCAAGATTAAAAATGCGATGATCTTGCGTAAAATGCTCGCCATGATCGGCGATCAAGGTATGAATTTCGCCCAAGGCGCCATCGGCTAACAGTTGGCGTATGACGTCGTATTTGGGCGCGAAGTCGCACCACATGGCTTCCACACACAGACGTTGTTGCTGGCGCGCTTCCTGCTGCAGTTGCAAAGCTTGCTGTGCATTCAAGGCCAGAGGCTTCTCAATCAACACATGTTTACCTGCCTGCAAGGTGCGCAGGCCATCGGGAAAGTGATGATTGTGCGGCGTGGCGATATAAACCACATCGATATCATTGCGGCTGAGCAGCGCATCAATCCCTTCAACGGCATGGGGAATATCCCATTTACTGGCAAAGGTTTGTGCTTTTTCAAGGCTGCGTGAGGACACCGCCACCAGCTGTTGCTGAGTGTGATGACGCAACGCATTGGCAAAGTGATCGGCTATCCAGCCGGGTCCAACAATGCCCCAGCGCAGCGAGGGAATCTGGTTTTCTGGGTGGCGACGCGGGACGGGTAGGGTTGCAGGGAACATATCATCTCCAGGGTTATTTGATACGTAATGAACCGAAAGCCAGCCCTCAAATATAGGAAGCTGCAACCGCACCCTCTAATCTTTTACTGATGCAAATCCATCAACCTCAACCACAGGTGCCGTGCAAATAAATATCAAACATTTATTTCAAATGGTATTGCGGTGAAATTTATCATTCCATTTTTGCGAAGGTGATCAAAATACTGAGAGATTCTCTATCAAATAGTGAGATTTGATGACGACTTGCGCTGCGATGCGTTCGCACTCTTAAGCCGATTCGGGCATTATTCTGATAATTTACTATCAATTCATTGGATGACATCGATGAGAAAAATAACTATGAATGCCATCGCTGATGCGGCGGGCGTGGGCGTCGCCACTGTGGATCGTGTGCTTAATCGGCGTATGCCGGTACGCGCCGCTACCGAGCAGAAAGTACTCGAGGCCGCGAATCGTCTGGGTTATCGCTTCGCACCGGCTATGCCCGTTCATGGCGAATCACAGACTGCACAGGTTAAGCTGCGGATGGGGTTTATCCTGCTATCACAATCTTACTCATTCTATCATTCCCTCACTGATGCGCTGCGGCAAGAGACGCAGCCCCTGCATCCTACGGGCAGTGAGCCGCTGTTTTGCTGGCATGATATTGATGATGTTGCAGCAGTAGTGGCTTCGCTACACAAGCTGGCAGAGCAGGTAGAGGTGATTGGCTTAGTTGCGCTAGATCATCCGCTGATTCGACATGCGATTGAAAGTCTCTCTCGCCAGGGCGTGCGGGTGTACGCGCTGTTTTCCAACTTTTCCCCTTGTGGTCACGCGGGGTATTTTGGCCTGGATAATCAGAAAGCCGGGCGTACCGCCGGTTGGGTCGCCTCTCATCTGCTGCATCAGCCGGGGTCGGTGGGCGTGCTGGTGGGGGACCATCGTTTTACCTGTCAGGAGAGCTGTGAGATTAGCTTCCGGTCTTACCTGCGTGAGCAGGATAGCCGCCGCAGGGTGCTTGAACCGCTAAAAACCCATGAATCGATTGATGGCGGATATCATGCCACGCGCCAATTGCTGGAGGAGCATGCCGATTTAGCCCTCATCTACGCGCCCTGTGGTGGCATTGAGGGGGTGATTCATGCACTACGGCAGCAGCCGCAGCGTAAGGTGGCATTGATTTGCCACGGCCCGGTTAAAGATGGCGAGCTCGCGCTGATAGATGGCAGCATTACGGTGATGATTCGCCATGAGATCGAGGATATGGCACGGCAATTGGCCCGAACGGTTCAGCAGTATCATGCTGAACCGTCGGAACATTTTTCTCAAGTCACGCTGCCGTTTGAGATCATTACGCGTGAGAATCTGTGAATTATCATCCGTTATGGCTGTGCTTTCCGCAGGGGCGCAATTCATTGGGCATGTTGATGCCAAGCTGTCTTTTTAAGGATACGAGATGAATCGCGCCTTGACGATTTAACCTTCTCTGCAAGTCGCGTGGCAGCTACATTTGATAGTTTATCTATCAAATTAATGATGAGAAATATTATGATCGCTATCAAAAAACGAAAATTTCATGATTGATGAAGGTGAAATTTTTATTTGATACTTGCGTTATCCAATACCGCAAGGAACGATCATGACGATTCATATTGCTAATGCCCCCTGCAGTTGGGGTGTGGACGATCCTAAAAATCCCTTCTTGCCGCCATGGCAGAAAGTCCTCAAAGAGGCGGCGCAGGCAGGGTACAAGAGCATAGAGCTGGGTCCTTGGACTTATCTACCGACCGACGCGGCTGAATTGCGACACCAACTGGAAGCGCATCAGCTTTCACTGGTGGCGGGCACGATCTTCGACGATCTGGTCAGTGAGGCTAACTTCCCGGCGATGGTTGAACTTACGCACAACATCTGTCGCAACCTGTCGCAAGTCCCTACTGCTGAGAAAACCCACGCTGATAATCTGCCGGCGCCTTATCTGGTGATTATTGATTTCGGGAATGCTGAGCGTGCCAAATTTGCCGGTCAGTCTGACAAAGCGCCGCGACTCTCCAGCGAAGAGTGGCAGCGCATGATGCAGCACATCACCACCCTGAGCCAGATTGCTCGCGATGAATATGGCGTGCGTGCGGTGATTCATCCGCATGCGGGCGGCTGTATTGAGTTCGCCGACGAACTGGAGCAGCTGGTGCAGGACATTCCGCACGAGGTGGCCGGTTTGTGCCTCGATACTGGGCATCTCTACTACTCCGGCATGGATCCCATCCCATATCTGAGCCGTTACTGGGATCGCATCGATTACCTGCACTTCAAAGATGTGAATGACGCGGTCTGGCGCGATGTCATCGCCCGCGGTGTGGACTTCTTTGCTGCTTGCGCCGAAGGGGTGATGTGCCCGATTGGCAAAGGCGCAATTGACTATCCGGCGGTGCGGGCATTCCTCGCTGAGCGCAATTATCAGGGCTGGATCACCATCGAGCAGGAGCGCGATCCGCGCAACGCCGACACCAGCCTGCGCGACGTTACCGCCAGCCTTCACTACCTGCAATCGGTCGGATTCTGAGGAGAACATCATGATTAACGGCATTAAAGCTCTGGACCGTTCACTGCGTTGGGGCATGGTGGGCGGTGGTGGTACTAGCCAGATTGGTTATATCCATCGTTCTGCGGCACTGCGTGATGGCAACTTCGTGTTGCAGGCGGGCGCATTTGATCTTAACGCTGAACGTGGCCGTGCATTTGGCGTATCGCTCGGCGTCGATGCGGATCGCTGCTATCCGGATTACGAAACGATGTTTGCGGCGGAAGCGGCTCGTGTAGACGGCATCGAAGCCGTTTCCATCGCCACACCAAACAATACCCACTTCACCATCTGCCGTGCGGCGCTGAATGCCGGTCTGCATGTGGTGTGTGAGAAGCCCCTGTGCTTCACCACCGAAGAAGCAGACGAGCTGGAAAAACTCTGTGCCGAGAAGAAAAAGATCATCGGCGTGACTTACGGTTATGCCGGGCATCAACTGATTCACCAGGCGCGCGAGATGATCGCCGAAGGTCTGCTGGGTGAGATCCGTATTATCAATATGCAATTCGCACACGGCTTCCATAACGAAGCGGTTGAGTTGCAGAGCGAGAGCACCAAATGGCGTGTCGATCCGCGCTTTGTTGGGCCTAGCTATGTGTTGGGCGATCTGGCGACCCATCCGCTGTTTATCGCGGAAACTATGGTGCCGAAACTGCAGGTTAAGCGCCTGTTGTGCAGCCGCCAGAGTTTTGTGAAAACGCGCGCGCCGTTAGAAGATAACGCCTTTGTGATGATGGAGTATGACAATGGCGCGGTCGGCACCATGTGGGCCTCCGCGGTGAACAGCGGCTCGATGCACGGGCAGAAGGTGCGTGTGATTGGGGAGAAAGCGAGCCTGGAGTGGTGGGACGAGCAGCCAAACCAGTTGCGCTATGAAGTGCAGGGCGAACCAGTGCAAATTCTGGAGCGCGGAATGGGCTATCTCCACCAGCGTGCATTGGCTGAGGATCGTATCGGTGGTGGTCATCCTGAAGGGCTGTTCGAAGCGTGGTCGAACCTGTATCGCCGTTTCGCACTCGCAATGGATGCGACCGATCGCGGCGATAACGCGTTTCTCGCTGATTTCTGGTACCCGGATGTGCATGCCGGTTTAATGGGCGTGCGTTGGGTTGAGCAGTGTGTGAAGTCAGCGGATGCCGGAGCGGTGTGGGTGGATTGCTAAGGTTAAGTTCATAGTACTAAACCGTAGCGGCATGATTTATCACGCGCATCTGAAGCAGCTTCGTTGCTGTCAGATGTGCAATAAATTGGGCCGCTACGGAAATGTGCATCTGAGATCAATGTGATCTCAAATCACTCAGAAACCGCTGCGCGCGTGGGTGCTGTGGCTGGGTGAAGAACTTCTCGGGTGTTGATTTCTCCAGAATCTGTCCCTGATCCATAAACCAGATGGTGTCGGCGACTTCTCGGGCGAAATTCATTTCGTGCGTCACACACATCATGGTCATCCCTTCCTGCGCCAGACTGCGCATCACCGATAGCACTTCGCCGACCATCTCCGGATCGAGCGCAGAAGTGGGTTCATCAAACAGCATCACTGGAGGCTTCATTGCCAGCGCGCGCGCAATCGCCACGCGTTGTTGCTGACCGCCGGAGAGCTGTGCCGGGTAGGCATCGGCTTTATGGGATAAGCCGACGCGTTCAAGTAGTTCACCTGCTTGCTGTCGTGCCTCCGCGCGTTTCATGCCTAATACTTTCATTGGCGACATCATGATGTTTTCGGCCACGGAGACGTGCGGGAACAGGTTGAAGCTCTGGAAGACAAATCCAATGCGGGTGCGCAGTTGATTAAGGCGTGTGCTGCTACCGTGAATGTCGGTGCCATCAAATACTATTTGGCCATTATCAATGGGTTCCAGGCGGTTAACCGTGCGGATCAAGGTTGATTTCCCCGATCCAGACGGCCCACACACGACCACGACTTCGCCAGTATTAATTTCGGCACTCAGGTCGGTGAGCGCCTGATACGCGCCATACCATTTGTTAACCTGATTAAACATGATCATCGTGCTCATAGTGGTTCCTTATTGCGAAGAGGTCTTAGTCAGCATCACTGCGGGCGCAACGCTGGGATTAGCCTGCGGCGGTTGGCGACGTTTCTGCGCAATATGCGCTTCGAGTTTATTGGCGAGCCAGGTCAGGCTGAAGCAGATGAGGTAGTAGCTCAGCGCCACAATCGCGAACACCTGGAACGGCTTGGTCAACAGTTGGTTGCTGACCTGATTAGCGGCAAAGGTCAACTCCGGCACGTTAATCACGTAGCCGAGCGTGGAGTCTTTGATGATCGATACCAGCTGGCTCACCAGGCTCGGCAGGGTGTTGAACAGCGCCTGCGGCAGAATCACTAAACGCAGGGTTTTGAGGTGGCTCATGCCCAGTGCGCGTGATGCCTCATACTGCCCGTGCGGCAGGGCCTGAATGCCGCCCCGCACGATCTCAGCAATATAGGCACTTTCATAAATCACCAGCGTACACAGCATGGTGGCGAAACCGCTGATGTTATGTCCAATCAGCAGTGGCACACAGAAGTAAGTCCAGAACACCACCATCATCAGCGGGATGCCGCGCAGCAGATAGACCCAGCAGGTGGCAGGCCAGCTCAACCAACGCCAGGGTGACAGACGCGCCAGTCCGAGCAATACGCCGATGGGAAAGGCCAGCAGCACTGCCAGCACGGAGATTAAGAGCGTACAGAGTACGCCGCCAAGCGGACCGTTGGGGTACTGACCCATTAACAGCAGCATGCCGTTGTCATGCAAAATGGTGAAAATCTCAAACATCGCCATTACCTCGCGTAAACGCGCTGGAAGCGGCGGGCCAGCAGCGCGCCCAAGCCCATCAACAGCAGGGAGAAGAACAGATAACCCACGGTTGCCACTAAGTAGGATTCGAAGGTACGGAAGGTTTGGTTCTCGATGTCGCGTGTGACGTAAGTCAGATCGGCCACGCCGATCACCATTGCCAGACTGGTGTTTTTAAACAGCAGCACGGTGTGATTGACCACCGATGGCAACGCGTTGCGCACACCCTGCGGTAAAATCACTGAACGCATGGCGCGTACATAGCTCATGCCGAGCGCGCGCGCGGCCTCATTCTGCCCATCAGGGATGGCGCGCAGGCCGCTGCGGATATCTTCGGAGAAATAAGCGGCCTGACATAACCCCAGCGCGATCAGGGAGAACAGGAACTCGGCGTTGAAATCGACAATGGCCATCTGCACCGATTCCGGTAGCAGAGTCGGGATCGCGAAATACCACATCATCAACTGAATTAACGTTGGCACATTGCGGTGATAAGAGACATAGGCCTTCACCAACCCAACGGCAATGGGATTTTCCGTCAGGCGAATGACGACCAGTAGCAGGGCGATAGCCATCGCCAGCAGCCAGGCACCTAACGCCAGTTCGAGGGTGACCACCGTTCCGTCAACGATCATCTGGCCGTAGTGGCCGGTTATCACACTGCTGAAATCAAGTGCCATACAGTTACCTCATCGTACGGTATTACGCGGTGCGGTCGCCCGGTCGCATAGTGGAAAGACCGCCCGGCACCTGCAGCGTCGGGGTAATTTCGATATTACCGATATTGACCGCTACCGGCGCAGACAGCGCAAAGGCCACGCAGTCGGCGATATCTTTGGCCTGTGGCAGCTCGAATCCGTCGATATAACGGCGGCGTGCGTCATCGTGATCGCCCGAGACATTGCCGAAGATATCGGTAGCAACACGCCCTGGACAGATTTCGGTGATGCGCACACGTTTGCCATAGCAGTCCACACGTAGCTGGCGCGACAACGCGTGCACCCCGGCTTTAGTGGCGTGATACACCGAGTTACCGTTGAAGTTGTAGATGGCGGCAATCGAGGTGATGTTGAACACGTGGCCACGGTCACGCGCCATCATGCCCGGCACCAGTAAGCGGCACAGGTGCAGCACGGCACGCAGGTTGACATCAACTTGTGTCTCCACCACGTTCTCGTCTGCCTCGAGAATCGAACCAGGATGCGAGACACCCGCGTTGTTGACCAGAATGTCGATTTCCAAGTCTTTGCACAGCGCGGTCAGCGCATGGACGTCACTGACATCGACGGCATGGGGAATGCAGCCAGTACGATCGGCCAGTGCGGCCAGCTGTTCCTTGCGGCGTGCTACCGCGTGCACGGTGATCCCCTCTTTGCACAGGCGCTCAACAATCGCTTCGCCCATGCCAGCAGATGCGCCGGTCACCAGCGCCGTTTTGTAATCTGAAAATGGCATTTGTGTTTCCTCGTCTCGCCAGGTGTGTGTCAGGCGTAATGGGTCTTTTTTGACTTTATGCAGTTATGCTGCAAGGGCATAAGACATAAAAAGTGTGAGGCGATAAGTGCCCCTTATAACCGGATTTAAATTTAATTATCCAACTGAAGAATAAGGATTTCTTGGTCGTATTCAACCGGAGAGTGTGAGGAGAGAGAAAGCTGTTGCACGCGGCCTTTAGCAGGGCTGAGCACCGGGACATACAGCGGGCCAACCTGAACCATTGCCAGTAGGTCATGGGGTTCCACCTGTTGACCGGGCTGGACAAAATCCTGCTGGCTGTACGGATGGCGACGCAGCAACGTGCCGGGCAGGGGCGCGCCGATAGCCTGTGAGACAGGTGAGTTATCTTCCTTCGTTAAGACGGCAGCGGGGCGCGGTGGCATTGGGGCAAACGTCAGACGCACTGACCACTGTTTGCCTTCTAACGCCAGACTATTGAGGCCGGATCGTTGCATCTTGCGCGCCAACGCACGCAGCGTCGGCAGCGGTATCGCAGTTTTTTCCATGGGGTTCCCGTCAAAGCGAAACACGCCCGCCGGAGCGGGCAACAGACCGAATCAATCTAGCGCGTTCGTCAGACGGGCAGTAAGAGGGTTTCGCTTTGCGGTGATAAGCGGGTCTTATCCCACGAGGGTCAGCGGATGGTTCTCCAGGTTGCGGCGCGACATCAGCGACAGCAGAATCGATTTCACTGCTTCAGCAGGTTGGGACAGCGGCAGATGGTCTGACATGCAGAACGACAGTGAGGCCTGAACATCTGGCTCAATGATCTTCGCCATCCAGGTATCACCATTTTTCAGCATCGCGCGGGCGGCGGATTCCGGCATGATGGTGGTCCCGAGACCGGCACTCAGCGCCGCGTTTAGGGTGGTTTGCGATTCAATTTCGCACTTCACGCGGTACTGCAGATTGTTCTGCACGAAGGCATCATCCAGCACTTTGCGCATGATGTTGTAGATGCGTGGCAGGAACAGGTCATATTGCGCGACCTGTGACAGCGGGATTTCTTTCACTGGTTTCGCCAGGCTGAACGGGCAGACAAAGCATAAGTCTTCTTTCATCAGCGGCATAAAGCGCAGGCCATGGATGGTGCGATGATCGTAAATCACCGCCATATCCATACGGCCGTTCATGATGAGCTCGCTCAGTGTGGTACCAAAGTTCTCGTTAAAATAGAGCACGATGCCGGGATGCTGTTGCTGTACTTCCATCATCAGCGGTAGCGCCAAATTTTGCGCCGCCGTGCCCGGTGCCAACCCGACAGAGACGCTGCCGCTTAGCGCTGCACCCACCAGATCAATCGCACTTTGCGCCTGTTCGCACTGGCGCAAAATAGACTGCGCATGGGAATAAAGTGTTTTCCCTGCTTCGGTGGGCGTGACGCCGCGTTTGGTACGAATCAATAGCTGTTGATTCACCTCACCTTCCAGCGTAGCCAGCTGTTGGCTCAAGGCGGGTTGGGCGATATGCAGGATATCGGCTGCTTGCGTCAGGCTTCCGACGTCAACAATTTTAACAAAGTACTTCAGGCGACGAAGATTCATGGACACTTCCCTCAAACAGAACGCATATCCTCCTCAAGCAAAGTTGATGCCAGGATAAGCTTTCGTTATTGAACTCAGACAGGAGGGTACGACTACCGGGCCTCCTGAGGCAGGTGCTGAGCTAGTGAGCCGCCGGTATGGCGGGTGTTGAAAAATGCAGCACTGCACCAGCTGAGTGCAGTTGACCCATCAGCATTGCCAATGGCGGGCAAGGAAAAGCGTGGGTTCGAGATGTGGCTCGGGAAAGAAAGTAACACTTTATTAACATGTCGTCAGTTGAGCGGGCGTGACCTGCCGCCCAATTCTGTACCAATTCACCGCCTTTATGGCAAAAGTGTGGAGTCGGTCCAGTCATCGCTTTGTGTTATATCACCACAACAAAGCACTATTATCCGTGGCTTCGGCCCTAATCCTATGCTCAGGGAAAACTGACCTCCCCCGAACCCAGGATTGACCATGCCCGAGATAGCCGATCGATTAAAGAATGTGACCGTTTCCGCCTCCGTTGCCATGACCCAAAAAGCGCGTGATCTCGCGGCACAGGGCGTTGATGTGGTAGCACTTTCTACCGGTGAGCCGGATTTCCCCACGCCGGAACATGCGATTGAAGCCGCCTACGCCGCTGCACGCGCGGGCGACACGCGCTACCCACCCACCGACGGCACGCCTGCACTGCGCAAAGCGATTCAGCTGAAATTCAAACGGGATAACCAGCTGGAGTATGACGTGAGCCAGATTCTCACGGCGGGTGGCGCGAAGCAGATCATCTTTAATGCCATCCTTGCGACCATCAATCCGGGTGACGAAGTGGTGATCCCCACGCCATCGTGGATCAGCTATGCCGATATCGTGAAATTTGCCGGTGGTGTTCCGGTGCCGCTGCCGTGCTCGCAGGAGAACGGCTTTAAACCGCTGCCAGCGGATCTGGATGCGGCGATCACCGATAAGACCAAGTGGCTGCTACTAAATTACCCGAGCAATCCGACCGGTTCGGTAGCCAGCAAAGCCGAGTTACTGGCGTTGGGCGAAGTGCTGCTGCGTCATCCGCAGGTATGGATCATGACGGATGATATCTATGAACATCTGATCTATGACAATGTGCGTTTTTATACTCTGGCACAGGTTGAGCCGCGTCTGTATGACCGCGTGTTGACGGTGAACGGCGTGTCAAAAGCCTATTCGATGACCGGCTGGCGTTTGGGCTTCTGCGGTGGTCCTGCACCGCTAATTAAAGCGATGAGCAATGTGAACACCCAGAACAGTGGCGGAGTCTGTACCCTGACGCAAGCGGCGGCAGTGGCGGTGCTGGAAGGGCCACAGGATTTGTTGCAAGCGCGCGCGCGTATCTACCGTGAACGCCGTGATTTCGTGCTGGAGCGTCTGACCTCGATTGATGGCCTGCGTTGCCACAAGCCAGAAGGTGCGTTTTACCTGTTTGTGAATATTGAAGGGCTGATTGGCAAGACCAGTGCCGGTGGCCGTTTAATCAATAATGATGCCGATTTTGTACTGGCGCTAATTGAAGAGCAGCACGTGGTGACGGTGCAGGGTGCCGCTTATGGTATGAGCCCGTACTTCCGCCTTTCCTACGCCACGAGCATGGAGCGTTTAGAAACCGGTTGTGACCGCATCGCGGCGTTCTGTACTGGCTGCCGATAAGCTGAAAACGAAAAAATGGCTGCCGATGGGCAGCCATTTTTTATTAGGGCGATGCAAAAGTGTTATTGCGCAAGCACCTCAGCCGCAGGCGCAACCTGATGACCGCTGGCTTCAATTTCGCTCCGTACGATAGTGGCGAGAGCCAGTGAACCCGGCGTGTCGCTGTGCACCAGAATCGAACTCGCACGTACGGCAATCACTTCCCCTTCGAAGGTGGTAACCGTGCCATGTTGCAAGAACTGCCGCACGCGGGCACGCAGTGCCGCCTCTTCTTTAATTACTGAACCTGCAATGCCGCGTGGCACTAAACGGCCCTGCGCATCGTAGGCGCGGTCGGCGAGGAACAGCGTCAGGGTTTTCAGGTCCGCCTTCTGGGCAGCGTGCTCAATGATGGTATCCGGTTGTGCGAACACAATCAGATCCGGATTGATGCGTGCCACCAGTAGCATCACTTGCTGCGCCAACGCCTTGTCACGGTTAACGATATTGCCCATCGCGGCATGGAAACTAAAGTGTGACACATGGGTGCCTTCTGCTTTGGCAATGGCTGTCAGCGCGCCGAGTTGATAGGCCACCTGCTGGCAAATCTCCTCAGCACTGAACGGCAGTTCACGACGACCAAAGCCTTGGCGATCGGGCAGACCCGGATGCGCACCAATGCCGACACCGTGTTCTTTTGCCAGTCGCACCATTTTGGTCATGATCGCTGGATCGCCGGCGTGGAATCCGCAGGCGATATTGGCGGAGGAGACCACTTTCATTAGTGCGGCGTCATCGCACAGTTGATAGACGCCGAAACCTTCACCCATATCGGAGTTCACATCAATCTTCATGGTTTGATTCCTTGTGAGGGTTATGCCGTCAACGCTTTGCGCAGCGTGGGGCAACTGAGCCGCAAACGACTAAGCCAGCGTGTGACTTCTTGCTCAATGGCGATCGCTTCACGCGTATCGCTCTGGATCAGTTGGATCGATTGACCGGGAAGCACTTGTCCCAGTCGCCATAGATCCTGCTCGATCACCCCGGCGATCTTGGGATAACCACCCGCGGTGTTGGCATCGCTGAGCTGAATGATCGGTTCACCGCCCGGTGGCACCTGCACAATGCCAGGGATCAATCCGTAAGATCGCATCTCGATGGTTTGCGAAGGGAAAATCGGATCGCCTGCCAGTCGATAACCGGTGCGGTTGCTTTGATTGGAGACCTGCCATGACTGCTGCCAGAAGCGCGGTGCATCGGCAGCGAACAGCGGATATTCGCCCGACGGAATGGCACGCAACTGAATCTCACCCGCGCTGTTACGCGGGAAATGTGAGCGCAGGGCGCTGTCCGGCGGCTCGATGCCGATTCCGCTGGTGGGCAGCGGGGGGGCCGCGGTTTCACCCAGTGTTAGCCGATCGCCGCGCTGCAGTGGACGGCCTTCCAGTCCGCCAAAACCGCCGCGCAGTGCGGTGCTGCGCGAACCCAGCACCAGTGGCACATCAATGCCACCTGCTATACAGAGATAACCGCGTGCGCCACTGCGCGGGTAACGCAGTTCCAGCAGCTGTCCGGCTCGCACACCGCAGCCCCACCATGGCGGCAATGGCGCACCATCCAGGGTGGCGCGGCAGTCAGCGCCGGTTACAGCGATGCTGCTGTCCTGCAAAAAGCGGACGCGAAACGGGAACAGCTGCACTTCAATCGCTGCGGCACTCTCTTCATTGCCCAGCAGCAGATTACCGGCGCGTAACGCCAGCGGATCCATTACGCCGCTGACGGAGACGCCCATATGGCGGAAGTTGAAACGGCCCAGATCCTGTACTGTGTTTAGCGCACCGCTCTGTTCAATCTCAATCACAGTTCTATCCTCTGTGGCAGAAAACGGATGCGGTCGCCTGGTGCCATTAACGCCGGGGATTCTGCAAGCGGATCAAACACTTCCAACTCGGCATAACCGATAGCGTTCCAGCCGTTAGGGCCGGTCAGCGCCGAAACACCGGCCTGAGCGCCACCGATGGTGACCGTGCCTTTGAGCATACTAAGTGACGGCACTTTCTTACGCGGTGTGGCTAATTGCGGATCGAGCCCATGTAAGTAACCAAAGCCAGGCGCGCTGCCCAGCGCAAACACTGTGTATTCGCTTTGATGATGGCGGCGTACCACCTCGCGCGCGCTGAATCCCGTGTGACGACAAACGGCATCCAGATCGCTAGCGTGCTCGCCGCCGTAATAAACGGGAATTTCAATCAGTTTTCCCTGCGGGCTGATCGCTTGCGCCTGCTCCCACGCCGCGTGCAGGCTGGTGCGAACTGAGGCGTCATCACTGGGGATCTGGCGGAACAGCACCAGCAGATTGGTCACACCGGGGATCAAGGCTTCTACCGCCTCATCTGCCTGCAGTAAACGCGCCAGCGACCAGATGCGGCGCTGAGCGGAGAGATCGAATCCGCCCGGTGCTTCCACCAGCCACGCGCGAGCGCCGATGGTGGAGAGCGTAATCGTCGAGGAACAAGCCAGCGCAGAAGCGCTGGCGGGCTGGAGATCCGATTGCGACATCACGGGCATGGTTATTCCAGTGGTTCAAATTTCAGACTGGAGAGCGGCTGTACGCGCTCTTCGCGCACCATTTTGTATTCGGTATTTGGACCAATCCAGGTGTTCCAGATTTTGTCGATGGTGCCGTCATCGTCCATGGCTTTTAAACCGCTGTTGACGCTGGCCAGCAGGGCCGGTTCATCTTTCTTCATGCCGATACCGATCGGTTCCAGCGCCATCGGCTCTTTCACCATCGCCAGATTGATACCGTCTTTTTTCGCCTGGGCGATGGTTTTCATGCCGGTCATGGTGTTGGTGACGAAACCAACCGATTTGTTCTGCTCCAGCGCCAGAAACGCAGAAGCGGAATCCTGGAAGGTGACCGCTTTGCCGCCTTTGATATGAATCGATTGTTCAGAGGTGGTGCCTTTAGTCGCGCTGATGCGCTTGCCCTTAAAGTAGTCCAGTGACTTATCAGCCAACGGCGCTTTCACCAGCAGCATCTCTTTGGCCACATAATAGGGATCGCTGAACTGAATTTGGTTGCCACGGGTTTTGGTGTAGGCAAGGTTGGCGATCAACACATCAGCGCGACCGGTGGCGATCACCGCGATACGCGCTTCAACGGAGGTGGGTACTAAGGTGAGTTTGACGTTCATCTGCTTCGCCAGGGCGGTACACAGATCGATATCCATGCCTGCCAGTTGGCGGGTCTTCGGATCCGGTGAAGAGAAAGGCGGTACGTCAGAGTAAACGGCGCATTTTAGTTCACCGCTCGACTTAATGTTCGCCATCATATCGGCATGCGCCGCCGAAACAGCCAGCAATGGCAGTAGCGCTAACCCGATGTGGGTCACTCTTTTCATGGTCATGTGCATTCCCTCAATGGTGGTTACGGCCTCGCAGCGCAAAATCTCGCTTTTCTGGACTATATCGGCTTTGTTTTGTGCCGAAAAAGAGGGAAAGCGTGTTGTGCAATAGGGAAATAATATGACTGAAGGCGATAAGTTATTTCTATTCAGCTAGAGCGAAAAAGTGTTATCCAGCGCACATTTTTCTCCCTAGTGTAAGCCGCGTTGTCCTCTCGGCAATCCCGCCGATTGCACGTGGTAGAGAGAGAAGAGTGAGAGCATGAATCCCCGATTAGGCGTGTTACTGAAAATCTTTGCCGCCCTGTGTGCCACTTTGATGTTGGCCTGTGTAAAAGGCCTTAATGGCAGCATCCCCACTGGTGAAGTGATTTTTTTTCGCAGCTTTATTGCCTTGTTTCCGCTGCTTATCTGGCTGAAATTTCAGGGCAACGTACTGCAGAACCTGAAAACCCGTAACCTGTTTGGCCATTTCATTCGCGGTTTTTCCGGCACTGGCGGCATGTATTTCAACTATCTGGCGCTGGTGTATATCTCTCTGGCAGATGCCACCGCACTCAGCTATGCCGCACCGCTGTTTACCGTGATGATGGCCGCGATGTTGTTAAAGGAGCGGGTGCACATATCGCGCTGGGTGGCTGTGGTGGTGGGCTTATCGGGCATTCTGATTATGCTTTCTTCCAGCCTCGCGGCCAGCGGTGGTGTGCTGGCAGGTGTCGCCAATAGCGCCACGGCTAGCCTGGGTGTCGCTTTTGCGTTGATTGCGGCACTGTGTACGGCTACGTCGAATGTGCAGATTCGTTTCCTGAATGGCATCGAAAAGCCGGGTGCGATTGTGTTCTATTTTTCGGTGATGACCACCTTGATTGGGCTTGCCACCGTGTTTTTCGGTTGGGCTAAGCCCACCGGCTTGCAGTTGCTGCTGCTGGTGGGTTGTGGTTTGTTTGGCGGCCTGGCACAGATTCTGGTGACACTCAGCCTGCGCTATGCTGATGCCTCGCTGCTGGCGCCGTTTGATTACACCACGTTGGTGTGGTCAATGCTGATTGGCTATCTGTTCCTCAATAGTCTGCCTGGAATGACCACACTCTTTGGTGCATCGATTGTGGCGCTCGCTGGGATATTTGCGGTATGGCGGGAAAATCGTCAGCGCAAACTGGCGATGGTGAGTAGTACGCCATGATTCAATGCTATTGCCGTTGATTCAATGACGAACGCTTTGAATGAGAGGTCGCCGTGGAGGACGACCTGAGTATATTGCGCTTACAGGCTTACAGGCTTACAGGCTTACAGGCTTACAGGCTTACAGGCTTACAGGCTTACAGGCTTACAGGCTTACAGGCTTACAGGCTGCTACCGATAGACATCATCGATAATTTCCACCTGCTTATTATGCAACGTTTCCGCCAACCAACCGCGTTCCAGTGAGCCGGTTTTCGCCAGTTCGAAGTTGTGCTCATCAACGATTAAGTAAGCTTGTGCTGCTTCCAGAATCCTTGCCGCATCCTGGCGAGGAATAACAATCACGCCATCCGCATCGCCGAGCACAATGTCGCCCGGAGAGACGTGAATTTTGCCGCAGGCAATCGGCACGTTGATTTCACCCGGGCCATCTTTAAACGGTCCGCCCGGTGTATGACCGGCGGCATAAATCGGGAAATCCATACGTGATAAGCCCTCGATGTCGCGCACTGGACCATCCAGTACAATCCCTTCCATGCCACGCTGCCTGGCATAGGTCGCCATCACTTCGCCCATCAGTGATTGGCTGCGATCGCCCTCATTCGACAGAATAATCACATCGTTGGGACCGGCCATATCCAGCGCCTTGTGCAGCATCAGGTTATCCCCAGAGCGCGCTTTTACGGTCACCGCCAGGCCACACATGATCGGTGTTTTAGGTGCTGTTTTCAGGCTGATCTCTGCCGATAGCGCGGGCAGACGACTCATGCAATCAGCGACGACGGCAGCGGGTAAGCAGCGGAAGGCTTCCAGTAACGGCTCGGCATCAGATGGACGGCGTAAATAAATGCGATTTCCTGCGGTCATTATATTTCTCCTGTCAGGGCTATTAACGAGTAATCGATAAATAATGTCCGATGAATATCACCGGTAAATTGTTTTTTACTTATAAATGGTGATGCGAATGTGTAATTCACTGAATTAAAGAGAGTGTACGGGAAGGGTAACGTGTTACGAATACGCTGTTACAGCTAACGAAATCAGGATCACGAAATAAAAATGACAGACTATTTAACTTACTGATTAATAATTTTATTGGATTTTATTATGGCTAAATATATTTAAAGTATGACTGGGTGTGTTGCATATTATATTTTTTCCGCCGAAGCGAATATTCGGCGAGGGAATGACTGTAAAGGTAATCGGTATGAGCTTATGAATCTCACTCATAGGCGCTTGCATGATTGTTGACTTAATCGCTCACAGTGCACTTTGCTAAGCTAATGTCATTCATGAAACAGAGGACATACCCATGTTGAGATTCATCAAGAATGGCTCAGTGCCATCACGTAAAGGCCCATCGGACTATTTCACCGGCACGGTAAGGATTGATGCCCCTTTTCAGGCTGACGCTCCTGCACGTGTCGGCGGTGCCACTGTGACCTTCGAACCGGGTGCACGCACCGCATGGCATACCCATCCTCTAGGACAAACACTGATTGTGGTGCAGGGGCAGGGCTGGATTCAGTGCGAAGGTGAGGCGATTCAGGTGATGAATCAAGGTGATATTGTTTGGATCCCTGAAGGCGTGAAGCACTGGCATGGCGCAACGCCGGACAACGCGATGTCACACATCGCCATCGCTGAGTCTGTGGATGGCATTCCTGTGACCTGGCTGGAGCAGGTGAGCGATGAGGATTATCGGTTGTAGCTTTTGACTGTGAGCTTATTTCCATTCTCTGACGGCCTGCATGTTGCAGGCTGTTTACTTTTTTATCCGCCGTGTATCTCAGTTCACCATTATTCCCACCTCACTTAGCTGATCAGGTATTGATAACTGAAACCGATAAAATATAACTTCTGGTTTATATTCAAGGAGTATAAACTACAGTTTATGTGAGGGGCTTTTGAACAGCTGGAATGTTGATACAACAGAACATTTTGCTGCGTGGCTGGAAGCGCAGGATGATGAAATGATTGAGGATGTACTCGCAAGCTTGGAAGTGTTGAAAATATTCGGCCCGCATTTAGGGAGGCCTGATGTAGATACTGTCATCGGTTCTCAATATACCAACATGAAAGAACTGCGTGTTCAAAGTAATGGTAGACCTGTTCGGGCGTTCTTCGCATTCGATCCTAGAAGGAAGGGGATTATTTTGTGTGCAGGGGACAAAACAGGTCTCAACTAGAAGCGATTCTACCAGTCAATGATCAAACTAGCGGATCAAGAATACAGCAAGCATTTGAGAGGAATAAATCATGCCTAAACTTGAAGATCTCATCGCACAGCGCTCTCCAGAGTCACAGAGGAGAATCCAGGCTAAAGTGGCGGAAAAAATTATTGAGGTTCAATTACGACACTTACGAGAAGAGTTGGAGCTTTCACAACTACAGTTAGCTGAGAGAATGGGTGTTTCACAGCCAGCCATAGCAGCATTTGAAGGGCGCGGCGATGAGATAAAACTCTCAAGCTTGAAAAAGTATGTTGAGGCATTAGGCGGTAAACTGAGCTTGAATGTTGAACTGCCCACCGGTGATGGACGAACATTTCTGCTTTAACTGTGATGGTTTTTGTTTATTTCAGCGACACAACTGTAAGGTTAATTGTCTTAAGTGTGTGATTGCACAATGTCCTTAATGATGGACTTAAAGCGTCACTTCTTGGATTAAGTCCAAAAATTGGACAGAAGGTTTTGTATAAATTTGAAGTGGTGCACTGCTGTGGAAGGACGGCAAACGCAGAAAAGCAAAAACCCAGCCATAAGCTGGGTTTTCAGAATGTTGGTGCCCGGACGCGGAATCGAACCACGGACACGGGGATTTTCAATCCCCTGCTCTACCGACTGAGCTATCCGGGCAACGGGGCGCATTAAACCTTAATGGCTTTCAGCCGTCAACGGCTTTCGTCAAAAAAGCGTAGCAATCGTGACTGACTGCTTGCTTTTCAGACAGGGTGTGCAAAATCTCAACGTACCCGCTGGCGGTAAAGATGTTCGTAGGATTGCGCATCATAAATGACGCGGCTGGGCTGAAAGGGCATAGCCATCAGTTTATGCTAATGCGCCGTTTTGCCGACACAGCGCGATGCCCAGCACATCTTCTGCCAGACGACGGGCGGTAGCCACGTCCTGCACGTTCCGCTTCACCAGCAGTTTGCTCAGACAGCCTTCGAGAATCAGCTCCATTTGATCGGCCACCATGGTCGGATTATCCAGCGCCAAATCGACCAGAATCTCATGGGTGAACTGCCATGAGCTGCGTTTCTGCTGCTCGGCAAGCTGATGCACGGGTTGGTCAGGCTGCGGATAGAAGCTACAAGCGGCGATAAACAAGCAGCCAGGAAAACGTCCTTTATTCACGTGTTCGCTTAATACGTCGTAACGCGCCAGCAATTTTTGTTGGGCAGTGAGATGTTCATTGAGCTGTATCTGGCGGCGCCAGCTGTCAATCTGCTGGCCGTGATAACGCAGGGCGTCATACAACAGGGCGTCGCGATCGGGCCAGTAACGCTCAAGATGTTCTGGATTTAATCCGGTTTCACCTGCTAATTGTTGCAGGGAGGTGGTGGCGGCAAGGCCGCTTTGCTCAAGCACATTCAGCGCATGCTCAAGAATCTGTTCACGTTGCAAGTGACTCTCCTCTGGAGTGCGGGCCCGTTCGCGCACGAACGGGCAGTGTCCTGGAACCAGTGTCGTTTAACGCGACAGATTGTGCAAATGCGTGCGGAAGTCGGCGGCGCTGAGAAAACCGGTGACGCGTGAGTCAGGGATTTCTTTGCCTTGCGCATCAAAGAACAGGATGGTCGGTAAGCCTAATACCTGTAAATGCTGCAACAGGGCGTTGTCCTGGGCATTATTTGCGGTGACGTTGGCTTGCAGTAACTGTACCTGACTTAAATCGGCACGCACGCCTTCATCGCTAAAGGTGTACTTCTCAAATTCTTTGCATGCCACACACCAGTCAGCATAAAGATCGACCATGGTAATGCGGCCTTGTGCCTGCTGCAATGCGCTATCAAGCTGCTCGCTGCTGACCACCGTTTTGAACGGCAAATGTGCGACGGATTGCACGGTGGCGCCGCTGCCAAAAGCCCAATCCTGCAATGGGCGTGCTGCTACCAGTGCCGCCGCCAGCATCACAATTTGCAGGATGCGCCATTTGCCTTGCGCGCGCAGACTGAGGCTAAACGCCCAGGCAAAGAAGGCCACGCCGAGCAGGCTCCACAGACGTAATCCCCAGACATCGCCAACGACTCGTTCCAGCAAGAAGACCGGCAGCGCCAGAATCACAAAGCCGAAGCCCTCTTTAACGCTTTGCATCCACGGCCCGCTTTTTGGCAGTAGTTTGTTGCCAAACAGGGTGACCGCAATCAGCGGTAGGCCCATACCAAAGGCATACAGCCACAGCGTACCCGCGCCTGCCCACAGGTTTCCGCTCTGCGCGATATACAGCAAGATGGCACTCAGCGGCGCGGTAGTGCAGGGTGAGCAGATCAAGCCCGCCAGCGCGCCCATCATAAATACGCCCGGCAATGAACCGCCTTGCTGACGGTTGCTCCACAGCGTCAGGCGGGTTTGCAGGCCGGAAGGCAGTTGCAGGGAGAACAGGCCAAACATCGACAGCGCCAGCACGATGAACAGTGCTGACAGGCCGATCAATACGTACGGATGTTGCAACGCAGCCTGGAAGCGCAAACCTGCGGCGGCCACCACCATGCCGAGTACGGTGTAGGTCAGCGCCATTCCCTGGACATACACCATTGCCAGCGCGAACAGGCGACCAGCAGAGTAGCGGCGTTGGCCGCCGAGAATGATACTGGAGATCAATGGATACATCGGCAATACGCACGGCGTGAAGGCGACGCCGATGCCAATCAACAGCGCCCACAGCGGTGAAAACGGCAATGGCGTGCGCTGCTGCACGGGCTGTGCGTTAACGGCGGGTGCATCGTGATTTGCGGTAACCGGGTTGAGCGGCACAGAACGGGTTTCGGGTGGATAGCAGAATCCGGCGGCGGCACAACCCTGATAAGTTACGGTGAGCGTTGCACCCGACTCCGCCTGCTGCAAGGTTACTGGCAGCTGTAAATCCTGCGGATAGATTTCGCTCTTACCGTAGAACTCATCCTCGTGCGGCTGCCCCTGGGGCATGACCAGCGGTGCCATCTGCGCTTTCTGTGGCGTTACGTGAATTTGCTGGCGATAAAGGTAATAGCCATCCTTCACCTTCCAGTTCAGCGTGAGTTGGTTGCCCTGTTGACTGAAATCAAAGCCAAACGCTTGATCCACCGGCACAAAGCGGCTGTTGTTATTCGGTGAAAAAATATTGGCCTGGGCTGAAAAACAGAATAGCAGCACAAGGCAAAAGCCCATCAGGCGGGAAAGTCGAGCAGCCATGACGAATGAATTAGCTCCGGTGGCGAATGAGCCGCGATGATAGCACGACCGTCTTGCCACGAGTTTTCAGGATGTAACGGCGCTACAGAATCAGGCTACCAAACAGGAAGCCAAACGCCACGGAGAAGGCAATGGCCAACACGCCGGGAATGATAAAGGAGTGATTAAACACAAACTTGCCGATTCGGGTCGAACCGGTGTCATCCATTTCTACTGCGGCCAATAAGGTGGGGTAGGTCGGCAACACAAACAGTGCTGAAACAGCGGCAAACGAAGCCACGGCCGCCAGCGGTGAAACGCCCAACATCAGGGCGGCAGGCATCAGCGCTTTGGTGGTCGCCGCCTGCGAGTAAAGGAGGGTGGCGGCGAAGAACAGCACCAACGCCAGCATCCATGGATAGCTTTGCAGCATGTCGCCTGCAGCGGTCTGGATTTCGTTCAGATGGGCTTTGACAAAGGTGTCGCCAAGCCACGCCACGCCCATCACGCAGATACAGGCGCTCATGCCCGATTTGAAAGTGCTGGCGCTAAGGATCTCGCCGGTATCGACTTTGCACGTTAGGCAGATCAGAGTGGCAACCGTCAGCATAAACACCACAATGGCTTCGTTACGCGGCAATACGGGATTGCTGATGAGGCCGACGCTGTCGCTGATGGCCGTGGCGTACAACACCACCGCCGCGATGCCGATCAGGAACAGCAGCACGGCACGTTTGGCTCCGGGTTTAATCTGATAGACGCGTTCACCTCGCAGTGTGACTTCACCCTTGGCGAGACGCGCTTGGTAAACCTCGTCATCCTTTAACTCTTTACCCAAAAAGCTGGTCACCACCGCGGCGCAGAAAATTGCTGCCATGGTGGAGGGGATCGACACGGCGAGTAGTGCCAGATAACTGACACCGCGCGGTTCAAGAATCGAGGCAAAGAACACCACGGCCGCGGAGAGCGGTGAGGCAGTAATGGCGATTTGTGAGGCAACCACCGCAATCGACAATGGGCGTGAAGGACGTACACCTTGCTCTTTGGCCACTTCAGCGATGACGGGTAGTGTGGAAAATGCGGTGTGCCCGGTGCCCGCCAGCAGCGTCATCACATAGGTGACGAGTGGCGCGAGGAAGGTGACGTAACGTGGATGACGGCGCAGTAGCTTTTCGGCAAGGCCCACCATGTAATCGAGCCCACCGGCGATCTGCATCGCGGCTATCGCGGCTATCACCGCCATGATAATTTCGATCACATCAAAGGGAATGGCTCCGGGTTTCATACCACAGAACAACGTCAGCACCAGCACGCCTAATCCGCCCGCAAATCCAATACCGATGCCGCCTAAACGCGCACCAAGCCAGATTGCCAGCAGGACAATCAGTAACTCCACACCTACCATTCGTTCCACTCCTGAGCCGTGGGGGAAATCCAGACTCTTAAAGTTGTAGCCGCCAAAATGAAAAAAGCACGCCGTATTGTATACAAGCGTGCTTTTGGCGATTTGATCCGGAACGGATTACTGTTCGTTTTCGTCGGTGTAGCGTTTGGCTTTGTAGGTTGGATGCATCAGGTTCTGGATAGAGAAAATATCATCCAGTTCTGCTTCGGTCAGCAGGCCGCGCTCCAGTACTACCTCACGGACGCTCTTACCGGTTTCAGCACAAATCTTGCCGACGATATCGCCGTTGTGATGGCCGATATACGGGTTGAGGTAAGTGACGATACCAATCGAATTAAACACGTAAGCTTCACACACTGCTCTGTTCGCGGTGATGCCGTTGACGCATTTTTCCAGCAAGTTGAAGCAGGCGTTGGTCAGAATACTGATCGATTCGAACAGCGCCTGGCCGATTACTGGCTCCATCACGTTCAATTGCAACTGACCGGCTTCTGACGCCATGGTGACGGTGATGTCGTTACCAATAACTTTGAAGCATACCTGGTTCACCACTTCAGGCACCACCGGGTTCACTTTGGCAGGCATGATCGATGAACCGGCCTGCAGTTCTGGCAGGTTGATTTCATTCAGGCCAGAGCGCGGACCGGAAGAGAGCAGGCGCAGGTCGTTACAGATCTTCGACAGCTTCACCGCCAGACGTTTTAGCGCGGAGTGCACCATCACGTAGGCGCCGCAGTCGGACGTTGCTTCGATCAGGTCTTCTGCTGGAACCACTGGCAGATTGCTGACTTCCGCCAGACGCTGAACGGCAAGCTGCTGATAGCCATCTGGGGTGTTGAGACGCGTACCGATTGCTGTGGCGCCGAGGTTCACTTCCAGCAGCAATTCTGCGGTGCGCAAAATGCTACGAGTCTCTTCATTTAACAGCACGTTAAACGCGTGGAATTCCTGGCCCAGCGTCATCGGCACTGCATCCTGCAGCTGAGTACGGCCCATCTTCAAAATGTTTTCGAACTCGACCGCTTTACGCTGAAAGCCTTCGCTCAGTTGGCTAATGCCGTCCAGCAGTTTCAGGATGGAGGCGTAAACCGCGATACGAAAACCGGTTGGATAAGCATCGTTGGTGGACTGACACTTATTCACATGATCGTTCGGATTGAGGTACTGGTACTCACCTTTTTGGTGGCCCATCAGCTCCAGGCCAATGTTCGCCAGCACTTCGTTGGTGTTCATGTTGACCGAGGTACCCGCGCCGCCTTGATAGACATCAACCGGGAACTGATCCATGCATTTGCCGTTATTCAGTACTTCATCACAGGCCTGAATAATGGTGTTAGCAATGTTGCGAGGGATTGTTTGCAGCTCTTTGTTGGCGAGCGCGGCTGCTTTTTTCACCATCACCATACCGCGAACGAATTCCGGTATGTCACTGATTTTATTGTTACTAATGTAGAAGTTTTCAATCGCACGCAGAGTATGAACACCGTAGTAAGCGTCTGCCGGAACTTCGCGCATGCCTAACAGGTCTTCTTCGATACGAATGTTGTTCGCCATGATTACCTTCTTATTATTTCTGCGGTGTTACTGCCGGGCGACCAGGATGGTCGGGCGGCAATCACGGTGCAGGTGAAGCAATTATATTGTCGTGGAATACCCGCACCGACATATTATCCATCTTCGGGCTGGCGGGCACGATCATATTCTGTTGTTACAGAATTGTTTGTGCACAGATCACTTTACGGGCATTTGCTGGCCCAGCGGTAATAACGATATGTGATGTAGTTCGCAATTTTAAGTCAGTGGGAAAAATTTGGCAGGATCGGTTGAAATCACGCGTCCAGATGCCCATCTCTATCAATACGGTCTGACAGACCATCCCTTTCTGCTGCCTGGCAAATAGCGAGGCAGCGCTACACATAGGAGATATCGGTGCGCTGGATACCGTTCGTCATTTTTTTTGTTCTGGCCTGGATTGAGATCTCAATTTTCATTCAGGTTGCGCATGCCTTGGGCGTGCTGCTTACCATGCTGCTGGTGATCTTCACCTCGTGTATCGGGGTATCGCTGGTGAAAAATCAGGGTATGAAGAACTTCCGCCTGATGCAGGAGAAGCTGGCGCGTAACGAAAGTCCAGCAGCCGAGATGACTAAAAGCGTTTCGCTGATCATCTCTGGATTCCTGCTGTTGTTGCCGGGGTTCTTTACTGACTTCCTTGGCCTGCTGCTGCTGTTACCGCCGGTACAAAAGCATCTGACGCTGAAATTAATGCCGCACTTGCGTGTATGGCGTGGACCCGGTGCAGGTCCTGACAGCGGCTTCACCATGGATGGCGAATACGAGCGTAAAGACCAAGACAAAATTGGGCACGATAAAGATAGTTAAACTAAGAAGGGCGGCGAGAGTCGCCCTTTTTGCTGCCTTTTTCGCCAACTGTTACACAAACGAAAATTTTTTATTTTTTTGCCCTTGAAAGCCCATTTATTGACCCTATCTCTCTCTCCACGAGGCCGGAAGCCATGCAGTCCGGTTCAACCCAAAAAACTGAATGATTGGACTTCTCAAAGGAGAGCTACCAAATGAAAATTCGTCCGTTGCACGATCGCGTTATCGTCAAGCGTAAAGAAGTTGAAGCTAAATCTGCTGGCGGTATCGTTCTGACCGGCTCTGCAGCTGGCAAATCAACCCGCGGTGAAGTTCTGGCTGTGGGTAATGGCCGCATCCTGGAAAACGGCGATGTTAAGCCGCTGGACGTGAAAGTTGGCGATCTGGTTATCTTCAGCGAAGGCTACGGTGCCAAAACTGAAAAGATCGATAACGAAGAAGTGCTGATCATCTCTGAAAGCGACATCCTGGCGATTGTCGAAGCGTAATTACGCGTAATTCACTGAACGAAACGAATTTAAGGGATATTTGAAATGGCAGCTAAAGACGTAAAATTCGGTAATGACGCGCGCGTAAAAATGCTGCGTGGCGTTAACATCCTGGCAGATGCAGTAAAAGTTACCTTGGGCCCGAAAGGCCGTAACGTGGTCTTGGATAAATCTTTTGGTGCACGACCATCACTAAAGATGGTGTTTCTGTAGCGCGTGAAATCGAGCTGGAAGACAAGTTCGAGAACATGGGTGCTCAGATGGTGAAAGAAGTGGCCTCTAAAGCGAACGACGCTGCAGGCGACGGCACCACCACCGCAACCGTTCTGGCTCAGGCGATCATCGCTGAAGGCTTGAAAGCTGTGGCTGCAGGCATGAACCCAATGGATCTGAAGCGCGGCATCGACAAAGCAGTGATCGCTGCGGTTGAAGAGCTGAAAGCGCTGTCTGTTCCTTGCCAGGATACCAAAGCCATTGCTCAGGTAGGTACCATCTCTGCTAACTCCGACGAAACCGTTGGTGCTCTGATCGCTGACGCGATGGAGAAAGTAGGCAAAGAAGGCGTTATCACCGTTGAAGAAGGCACCGGCCTGCAAGACGAGCTGGACGTGGTTGAAGGTATGCAGTTCGACCGTGGCTACCTGTCTCCGTACTTCATCAACAAACCAGAGACTGGCGCTATCGAACTGGATGCTCCGTTCATCCTGTTAGCCGATAAGAAAATCTCTAACATCCGTGAACTGCTGCCAGTACTGGAAGCGGTTGCGAAAGCCGGTAAACCACTGCTGATCATCGCTGAAGATGTTGAAGGCGAAGCGCTGGCAACACTGGTGGTTAACACCATGCGCGGTATCGTGAAAGTGGCTGCGGTTAAAGCACCTGGTTTCGGCGACCGTCGTAAAGCCATGCTGCAGGATATCGCTATCCTGACCGGCGGCACCGTAATCTCTGAAGAGATCGGTCTGGACCTGGAAAAAGCCACCCTGGAAGATCTGGGTCAGGCGAAGCGCGTTGTGATCAACAAAGATACCTCTACCATCATCGATGGCGTGGGCGATCAGGGCGCAATTCAGGGCCGCGTAACGCAGATCCGTCAGCAGATCGAAGAAGCGACCTCTGATTACGACAAAGAAAAACTGCAGGAGCGCGTAGCGAAACTGGCAGGCGGCGTAGCCGTTCTGAAAGTGGGCGCAGCCACTGAAGTTGAGATGAAAGAGAAGAAAGCCCGCGTTGAAGATGCTCTGCACGCGACCCGTGCTGCAGTAGAAGAAGGCGTGGTTGCTGGTGGTGGTGTTGCACTGGTACGCGTTGCAGCGAAAATTGCTGCTTCAGGCCTGAAAGGTCAGAACGAAGACCAGAACGTCGGTATCAAAGTTGCGCTGCGCGCAATGGAAGCGCCACTGCGTCAGATCGTGCTAACGCCGGTGAAGAGCCTTCTGTTGTGACCAACAACGTGAAAGCGGGCGACGGTAACTACGGTTATAACGCGCAGACTGAAGAGTACGGCAACATGATCGACTTCGGTATCCTGGACCCAACCAAAGTGACCCGTTCTGCTCTGCAGTACGCGTCTTCTGTCGCGGGCCTGATGATCACCACCGAAGCGATGGTGACCGACCTGCCAAAAGGCGATGCACCTGATTTAGGTGGCGCTGGCGGCATGGGTGGCATGGGCGGAATGGGCGGCATGATGTAATTTGCCCCTGACTGCTTAAGTCATTTGAAAAACCCTCGATCGGAAACGGTCGGGGGTTTTTCTTTTGGTGGCGAACAAGGTATAAGTATGAGCGCAATACTTCGGCTTTGCGGGGTTATACCCGTCATATTTCCAGCTGCAGATGCATTGGCTGCGTTCATTCACCCCAGTCACTTACTGGAGTAAGCTCCTGGGGATTCATGCCCTTGCCGCCTTTCTGCACCTGGAACTATTTAGGGTAGGTGGCAATGAATGTTCAGAAAAAAAGTGCGCTTTTCTGCTACGCTGCCGCCCGACACTGATGATAATAAATGGGGATTACAATGCGGATTAACCTCTTGCTCGGACTGGCGGTAGGGACTTTACTGCTGGCGGGCTGCAGCAGCTCCAATCAACTGAGTTCTGGCGGACAGCGTGTCACCTTCGTTGACCAGCAGCCTGGAAGCCAATGTCAGCTGCTGGGCAATGTCACTGGCTCACAGAGCAACTGGATGAGCGGATCAGGCGGTGAAGGCAGTTCGCTGCGTGGTGCAGCCAACGACCTGCGTAACCGTGCGGCAGACATGGGCGGCAACGTGATTTACGGTGCAACCAGCCCAACGCAGAATCTGCTGTCGGCTTTCGCACCGCTTGATAGCAAAATGTCAGGTCAGGTGTATAAGTGCCCGTAATGGCGCTGAGTGCATATAAAAAAAGCCGCTGATGCGGCTTTTTTTGTGGGCGCAATTTCTCGCGCGGTGGTTATTCCTGACGCAGCTGCAAGTCCAGCGGCGTTTTGCTTGGCTCTCCGCCAATCTCGCGCGCCAATTTCGGCACCATATAGCCTGAAACCATGGTCAACAATTGGCGAACCAGCGCCCGCGCTTCCTCGTCGGGAACAAAGAAATGCGCAGCACCTTGCACTTTATCCAGCACATGCAGGTAATAGGGCAGAATACCCGCGTCGAAAAGCGCATTGCTGAGGTTGGCCAGCGCTTGAGCATCATCATTGATACCCCGCAGCAGCACGCTCTGATTGAGTAAGGTCACGCCTGCACGCTTGAGCATCTGCATGCCGTAACACAGCTCATCGTCGATCTCCTGGGCATGGTTAATATGGCTCACCATCAGCACTTGCAGGCGCGTCTCCGCCAGAATCTGGCATAAGCCTTCAGTGATACGTGCCGGGATCACCACCGGCAAACGGCTGTGAATACGCAGGCGTTTCAGGTGTGGGATTTTTTCCAGTGCACTAACCAGCCACGCTAACTCATGATCTTTAGCCATCAGCGGATCGCCACCGGAGAGGATGATCTCATCCAGTTCCGGGTGCTCTGCGATGTAATCAATCGCGACTTGCCAGCTGCGTTTGTTGCCTGGGTTATCCTGATAAGGAAAATGGCGACGGAAGCAGTAACGGCAGTTGACGGCGCAGCCGCCTTTCACCAACAGCAGCGCACGGTTTTTATACTTATGCAGCAGGCCCGGCACCACGCTGCTCTGTTCATCGAGCGGATCGGTGCTGTAGCCCGGTGCATCGGTGAATTCCTGGCGGCTGGTGAGCACTTGCAGCAAAAGTGGGTCCGATGCATCACCTTTTACCATGCGCGCGATGAAAGAACGTGGCACGCGTAGGGCAAAAAGACGCCGTGCATCCGCTCCTTGAGCCAGTTCAGCGTGCTGTTCAAGGGCTAAAATTCGCAGTAATTCATCAGGTTCGGTGACAACATCAGCAAGTTGCTGCAACCAATCTTCTCTGATGGGGGTTTTTAGGGTTACAATGTTTGCCATTTTTTTGGCTTAGTACCAGTATCAATTTTCGTAGAGGGCCTTCATGGCGACTTATTCTAGCAACGATTTCCGTCCCGGTCTTAAAATCATGTTCGAAGGCGAACCTTATGCCATCGAATCCAGTGAGTTCGTTAAACCAGGTAAAGGCCAGGCATTTGCGCGTGTTAAAATGCGTCGCCTGCTGACCGGTTCTCGCGTTGAAAAAACTTTCAAATCAACTGACTCTGCCGAAGGCGCAGACGTTCGTGATATGACGCTGCAGTACTCTTATAACGACGGCGACTTCTTCTACTTCATGCACCCAGAGTCTTTCGAACAGTATCAGATCGAATCTAAAGTGCTGGACGAAGTGCAGAAATGGCTGCAGGATAACGCGGACTGTATCGTTACCCTGTGGAACGACAAAGCCATCGCGGTTCAGCCACCGAACTTTATCGAAGCTGAAGTCACCGAAACTGACCCAGGCCTTAAAGGTGATACTGCTGGTACCGGCGGCAAGCCAGCGACCCTGTCTACTGGCGCAGTGATCAAAGTGCCACTGTTCGTGCAGATTGGCGAAGTGGTTAAAGTTGACACCCGCTCTGGCGAATACGTTTCTCGCGTAAAATAATTGCCAAATCAGGCGCATCAATCGATGCGCCTTTTTATCTGAGTTCAGAATAATGAAAAAGATAGCGAAATTGGCTGTTTTTGCGTTGCTGGTCTCTTCTGCTTTAAGTGCCTGCAACACCTTTCACGGCTTTGGTGAAGACGTCTCCCATTTGGGCGGTGCCATTTCACGCGCAGCTGACAAATAAATTGCGACGACATCGCCTTTTCTCAGCGGCTTAGCCAGCAGGGTTGTGTAGAAGGTCTATGCTTGAAAGGCTGTACTTTTACTGCAACCAACAAGGATATGGCTATGTTAAAGAAAAGTATTGTCGCGATTCTTTCTGTACTGGTGCTTTCTTCTGTTTTGACCGCCTGCAACACCACCCGTGGTGTTGGCGAGGACGTTCAGGCGGGCGGCAAAGCGATTCAGCGCAGCGCACAGTGATCAAAAACCGGTGCGAAACCTGGTTTCGTACCGGATTTATTGTTGTGATCCCCGCACCTCTATTTGAAAAATCACCAACACCGCCCTCGATCCCGTTGCGCCGTTGTTTGCCGTAGCCAATACGGGTAGACTTCTTCCCCTTATCTGTATACGGAGTCACCAACATGAGCGAAACGGCAAGCTGGCAGCCGAGCGCACCCATTGCCAATTTGTTGAAACGCGCCGCTATTCTAGCGGAAATTCGTCGTTTCTTTGCCGATCGCGGCGTGCTTGAGGTCGATACCCCGGCGATGAGCCAGGCGACCATCACGGATATCCATCTGGTGCCATTCCAGACGCGCTTCGTTGGTCCTGGTGCCTCAGAAGGACGCGATCTATGGTTAATGACCAGCCCGGAATACCATATGAAGCGCCTGTTGGCGGCGGGCAGTGGCCCGATCTACCAAATGAGTCGTTGCTTCCGCAATGAAGAAGCAGGGCGTCACCATAACCCTGAATTCACCATGCTGGAGTGGTACCGCCCACATTACGACATGTATCGTCTGATGAATGAGGTCGATGACCTGATGCAACAGGTGCTGGAGTGCGATAGTGCAGAGTCATTGTCGTATCAGCAGGCGTTTATTCGTCACCTGGAGTTGGACCCTTTGTCAGCGGATAAAGCGCAGCTGCGTGAGGCTGCCGCCAAACTGGGTGAAAGCGAACTGGCTAATCGTGAAGAAGACCGTGATACGCTGCTGCAGCTGCTGTTTATGCTGGGTGTAGAACCGAAGATTGGTAACGATAAGCCGTGCTTCGTTTATCACTTCCCAGCAAGCCAGGCGGCGCTGGCGGAGATCAGCACCGAGGACCATCGCGTTGCTGAGCGCTTTGAGGTGTATTACAAAGGTGTCGAGCTGGCGAATGGGTTCCGTGAGCTAACTGATAGCCGTGAACAGCGCCAGCGTTTTGAACAGGATAATCGCCGCCGTGCGGCTCGTGGCTTGCCACAGCACCCGATTGACACCTATTTGCTGGATGCGCTGTCACACGGCATGCCGGCCTGTTCAGGTGTGGCGCTGGGGGTTGATCGTTTGATTATGCTGGCGTTGAAAGCGGATGCATTGAGTGAAGTGATTGCCTTCCCGGTGGATCGCAGCTGATTGCTCCGGTCGAAACAGTCGATAGCGGCGCGATTTATGACGTGAATCGCGCCGCTATCCGTTAATCGACTACTGTGATGTCGTCGGCGCTGCCGCTTGGGCTTCAGGGAATTCCTGGATAGTGACAGGCAACATCATCTTCTGTTCGTTACGTAATACCTGTACCTGAATCACAGAACCTGGGCGTATTTCTGCCACTTGGTCCATAGTTTCTTGTGCCGACAGCGCAGGTTTACCATTCACCTGCAACAGTACATCATTTGCCTGAATACCCGCTTTGTCAGCTGGGCCGCCAGATGCAACCTCACTAACAATAATGCCCTGCACGCGATCAAGATTACTGCCCTGACCATGCAGTGGCGGCAACTCACGCCCGGTAATGCCAATATAGCCACGAATGACCCGGCCATCACGAATCAATTTATCCATGATTTTGGTTGCCAGCGCGGTCGGAATCGCAAAGCCAATCCCTTCTGGCGTTTCGCCATCATTGCTTTTATCAAACGTCAGGGTGTTGATGCCCATGAGTTCACCGAGCGAGTTAATCAATGCGCCACCCGAGTTGCCCTGATTGATGGAGGCATCGGTTTGCAGGAAGTTCTGCCTGCCCGAAGAACTTAGGCCAACACGTCCGGTGGCGCTGATAATGCCCTGCGTAACGGTTTGCCCCAGATTGTAAGGGTTGCCAATCGCCATCACGACATCACCAATGTGGGCGATGCGTTTAGCGTTGATAGGGATCACGGGCAGGTTGGTGGCACTGATTTTTAGCACGGCAAGATCTGTCATGGCATCTGAACCCACTAAAGTGGCTTCGAAGAAACGACCATCCTGCAACGCGACGATAATCTGATCGGCGTTGTTGATAACATGCTTATTGGTGAGGATGTAGCCTTTCACGTTCATGATCACGCCAGAGCCCAGCGTGGTGATGCCGCGATTGTTGTTGCCATGGGCGCTGCGGTTATAAACGTTAACGACTGCAGGCACAGCACGACGCACCCCCTGATTGAAACTCACGGGTGACTCATTATCGCTGTCATCATGATCAAAGGTGACGTTACTGCCCATACGCAGCGCAGGGATCGCAACAAGCAGCAAGCCCGCTACGATCAAGCCCATCACCACAGAACGCAAAAGTTTAAGAAACATGGTGTTATTTCAGGAAAGGTGGGATCGCAGGGCAGAATAACATGAGAAAGGCGGACAAACACCTGCTTGTCCGCCAGTTGCGAGGATTATCGCATAAGCAGGTAAATGCTCTCGTCGCCTCGCATAACATTCAGTGCCAGCACCGGCGGCTTACTTTCCAACGCTTTGCGCATTTCAGCCAGCGAGGTTACGCGATCGCGGTTCACACCGACAATCACATCATCTTTCTGCAAGCCAGCTTGCTCAGCCGGGGTGCCTTTTTCGATGGCATCGACTTTCACGCCTTTATCGCCGCTCTTAGCCGCGCCATCGCTCAGCGTTGCACCTTGCAACGCCGGTGACATCAACTGAGCACTCGCAGTGGTCTGCGCGCTCTGTTCCAGCGTCACGGTGACGGTAACCGGTTTACCTTCACGCAGCAGACCAATTTTAACCTGCTGACCCGGCGGTGTGGTGCCGACTTTCACGCGCAGCTCAGCAAAGCTGGTGATCGCTTTGTCGTTAATTGAGGTGATGATATCACCCGCTTTAATGCCCGCTTTCTGCGCTGCCGAGTTAGGCAGTACTTCAGAAACAAAGGCCCCGCGCTGCGCGTCGACATTGAACGCTTTTGCAATGTCGGCCGTCATTTCCGTGCCTTTGATGCCAAGCTGCCCGCGTTTCACTTCACCAGACTGAATCAGCTGCTGTGCGAGATTGATGGCCATGTTGCTAGGAATCGCAAAGCCGATACCGATGTTGCCACCGCTAGACGCCAGAATCGCGGTGTTAATGCCAATCAGCTCACCGTTCAGGTTCACTAACGCACCACCGGAGTTTCCGCGGTTAATGGCTGCATCGGTTTGAATAAAGTTTTCCAGACCTTCCAGATTTAAGCCGCTCCGGCCGAGTGCCGAAATAATCCCCGACGTTGCGGTTTGGCCCAGACCAAATGGGTTGCCGATTGCAACGGCAAAATCACCGACTTTGAGTGAGTCAGAATCGGCGATTTTTATCTGCGTCAGGTTTTTTGCCCCTTCTACCTGAATCAGGGCGATATCGGTTTGCTCATCGTGACCAATCAGTTTGGCATCATATTCATTGCCATCACTGAGCTGAACGCTAATTTTGTCAGCGCCATTCACCACATGATTATTAGTGAGTACATAGCCTTTGGCGGCATCAATGATCACGCCTGAGCCCAAACCTTCAAACGGCTGCGGTTGGGATTGTCCCGGTGCCTGGCCGAAGAAGCGTTTCAGTGGCTCAGGAATATCCTGCGCTTGCTGACCGCTGTCGGTGCCCTCTACATGCACGCTGACCACTGCGGGCAGCACTTTTTCCAGCATCGGTGCCAGACTCGGCAGCGCTTGTCCCTGAACCTGTGCGGGCAACGTAGCCAGTGCGCCTGGCGCGGCGGCCAAACTCATTCCAATGCTCAAGGCTAATGCGCTTAACAGTCTTGCTTGTTTTTTCATTGCCAACGCTCTCGCTGCGAAAGGGGGATAAAAAGTGTGACAGTCGTTTGGAGTAACGGTTCGAAAACAAAAAGGGCACAGCTCAGCTGTGCCCCAAAAGGATTATTTACGCGGCGTGCGATCGCTACCGCGCAGCAGACCAGATGCACCGTCCGAGTAATCACGCGGGATTTGCACCGGTGCCTGATCGTTATCCGCTTCGGCTTCCGTCAGTTGATAAGCAAACGGATTTTTCTCGCCTGGCAGATTTGGCAGCAGGTCATTCGATCCTTTCGCCATATGCTGATACAGCTGGCGGTAATCATGCGCCATGTTGTCCAGCAGTTCTGCACTGCGAGCAAAGTGGTTGGTCAGCTCTTCGCGATAATCTGCCAGCTCAGCCTTCGATTTTTCCAGTTCATACTGCATGCTACGCTGCTCACGCAGTTTCTTGTTGCCAAAACGCATCACTACCGCGCCGACAATAATGCCAATGACTAATCCAATCAGCCCGTATTCCCAGGTCATAATGACTCCCGTGTAATTTCCGTTGCTTCGTAGGGCATTGCTTCTGTTTCCACTTCAATAGCAGCCACTATACCCAATAATCTAATGGAAGTGGAACTCTCAGGCTGCATCGCTTACTGTAGTGCGGCCTAATTTTCGCCAACCGACCCGTGAATCGGACTTTTTTCAGGGATTCTGAGAGAACCATGCAAACCTCATCTCCGCTTGCCCGCTATGAGCAGGCGCTATCACAGGGCGAGTTTCGCCCGGATGACGTACAACGCGAAGCCATTACCCGCTTAGATGATATCCAGCAAGGATTGATTGCGCGTAAGCCAGTGTCAGAGCCTGCCGCAAAAGGGCTATTTGGCCGTTTATCGAAGCTGATGACCAAAGAGAAAAGCAGCAGTGAGACGCCGGTGCGCGGCCTTTACATGTGGGGCGGTGTCGGGCGCGGTAAAACCTGGGTGATGGATTTGTTTTTTCAGTCTATTCCTGGCGACCGCAAAATGCGCCTGCATTTCCACCGTTTTATGCTGCGCGTCCATGAAGAGTTGACGCAGCTGCAGGGGCACAGCGATCCGTTGCTGATTGTGGCCGATCGCTTTAAAGCGGAAACCGATATTCTTTGTTTCGATGAATTCTTTGTTTCCGATATCACTGACGCGATGCTGCTAGGCACGTTAATGGAGGCGCTGTTCGCACGAGGTATCTCACTGGTGGCGACGTCCAACATCCCGCCGGATGACTTATACCGTAACGGCTTGCAGCGTCCGCGGTTCTTGCCGGCCATTGAGCAGATTAAACGCCATTGTGATGTGATGAACGTGGATGCGGGTATTGATTATCGCCTCCGTACTCTGACCTCTGCGCATCTGTGGAATTTTCCCCTCAACGAGGCCACGCATGCCGAAATGGAGCGTATGTTCCGCGCGCTCTCGGGTAAGCCACGTGAAGATGCCCCAGTGTTGGACATTAACCATCGTGAGATGCCCACGCTGGGTGTGAATGAAGGTGTGCTGGCGATTGATTTCCTCACGCTGTGCGGAACAGGCCGTAGCCAGCATGACTATATTGAATTATCGCGCCGCTTCCACAGCGTGTTGCTGTACGATGTGCCGGTGATGATCTATAAGACCGAAGATCAGGCACGCCGCTTCCTGGCATTGGTGGATGAGTTCTACGAACGCCACGTTAAACTGGTGGTGGCGGCTGAAACCTCACTGTTTGAAATTTATCAGGGCACGCGCCTGAAGTTTGAGTATCAGCGCTGCTTGTCGCGTTTGCAGGAGATGCAGAGCGAAGAGTATTTGCGTCTGCCGCATCTGCCCTGATGACGTGGGCAAAAAACGCAGGATTTCGATGCAAAAAGGTTCGATCTTTGAGTTCGACTTCTCTATAATCTTGCGACCCCACGTTACAGCATCGGTTTTCTTTCCCAAGAACTCGATGTGATCCGGTAACTCACTTGAAGGGGTGGCTTGCTGGGCAAAATGGTCGTGTGAGCCTCAATCGTTTACTTAGCGTTTGGGATTTCACCAACGTGTAACTTTTTATTTGGGTAAGCTTTTCAATGAAAACTTTTACAGCTAAACCAGAAACCGTACAGCGTGACTGGTATGTTGTTGACGCAACTGGCAAAACCTTGGGTCGCCTGGCGACTGAACTGGCGCGCCGTCTGCGTGGTAAGCACAAAGCGGAATACACTCCGCACGTTGATACTGGTGATTACATCATCGTTCTGAACGCAGAAAAAGTTGCTGTAACCGGCAACAAGCGTACAGACAAGATCTATTATCATCACACTGGTTTCGTCGGTGGTATCAAGCAAGCGACCTTTGCAGAGATGATCGAGCGCCGTCCTGAGCGTGTGATTGAAATCGCGGTTAAAGGCATGCTGCCGAAAGGCCCACTGGGTCGTGCTATGTACCGTAAACTGAAAGTTTACGCAGGCAACGAGCACACTCACGCGGCGCAGCAACCGCAAGTTCTTGACATTTAATCGGGATTATAGGCAATGGCTGAAACTCAAAACTACGGCACTGGTCGCCGCAAAAGCTCTGCCGCTCGCGTCTTCATCAAGCCGGGTAGCGGTAACATCGTAATTAACCAGCGCTCACTGGAGCAATACTTCGGTCGCGAGACTGCACGCATGGTCGTGCGTCAGCCTCTGGAACTGGTTGATATGGTTGGTAAATTTGACCTGTACATCACTGTTAAAGGTGGTGGTATTTCTGGTCAGGCTGGTGCGATCCGTCACGGTATCACACGCGCTCTGATGGAATACGACGAGTCTCTGCGTCCTGAACTGCGTAAAGCGGGCTTCGTTACCCGTGACGCACGTGAAGTTGAACGTAAGAAAGTCGGCCTGCGTAAAGCACGTCGTCGTCCGCAGTTCTCTAAGCGTTAATTGTTGCTGCCTTTGGCAGAAACATTTGGCTCAAAAAACCCGCTTCGGCGGGTTTTTTCTTTTCTGTATTCACGATTTCTAACGCTAAAAACGCGAACTTTACCCGCATTTTGTCCGCAAAAGAGTATCCCCGCCCCACAAGCTGCTTAAAATCTGGTAAACTCACTGACACTTTGCGCCCGCAAGCCGGATTGTTATACGCGTTTTCCTGTCAGGATGGCCGGATAATGTGATGAACGCTGGCTGTGTGCGAATCTAATGAGCAGGTGAGTCGCCGCGTGGTTGGCTATTCGCAGTATCTTTTTGTGAACAAACTTGGAGGTTTTCATGGCTGTCGCTGCCAACAAACGTTCGGTAATGACGCTGTTTTCTGGTCCGACTGACATTTTTAGCCATCAAGTACGTATCGTACTGGCTGAAAAGGGCGTCAGCGTGGAGATCGAGCAGGTTGAAACGGATAACCTGCCGCAGGATCTGATTGACCTCAACCCGTATCGTACTGTGCCAACGCTGGTTGACCGTGAACTGACGCTGTATGAATCACGCATCATCATGGAATACCTGGACGAGCGTTTTCCACACCCACCGCTGATGCCAGTTTATCCGGTTGCGCGTGGTGAAAGCCGCCTGATGATGCATCGCATCGAGCAGGATTGGTATACGCTGATGCGTGCTATCGAAACCGGTAACAATGCTGAAGCAGACGCTGCACGCAAGCAACTGCGTGAAGAGCTGTTGGCAATTGCTCCACTGTTCGCTCGCACACCGTTCTTCATGAGCGAAGAGTTCAGCCTGGTCGATTGCTACCTGGCACCGCTGCTGTGGCGTCTGCCGCAAATGGGTGTTGAACTGGTTGGTGCCGGTTCTAAAGAGCTGAAAGGCTATATGACGCGCGTATTTGAACGTGACTCTTTCCTGGCTTCATTAACGGAAGCGGAACGTGAAATGCGCCTGCAAGCCCGGGGCTAATGTATGGAAATGTCGCAACTAACGGCTCGTCGTCCGTATCTGCTGCGTGCGTTTTATGACTGGTTGCTCGACAACCAGTTAACGCCGCATCTGGTGGTCGACATCAATCTGCCTGGTGTGCAAGTGCCGCTGGAGTATGCGCGTGATGGACAGATCGTTCTGAACATTGCGCCACGCGCTGTCGGTAATCTTGACCTCTCCAACGATGAAGTGCGTTTTAATGCGCGCTTCGGTGGCGTGCCACGCCAGGTTTCTGTGCCAATGGCTGCGGTTCTCGCTATCTACGCACGTGAAAACGGCGCAGGTACCATGTTCGAACCGGAACCGGCTTACGAGTTGGCAACGGACGAGCAGGAAGGCCAGGAAGAGACGATGATGTCTGTGATTGATGGCGATCGTCCGGACAATGCGGCTGATAACGATCACTCGCCAGATGATGAACCGCCACCGCGTGGTGGACGTCCCTCACTGCGAGTGGTGAAATAAAGCATGTGAAATAAATCGCATGTAATAAAAACGGGCCAATTGGCCCGTTTTTTTATGGATGCATCTTAGTAGACGTCACGCAGGTAGCGCTTATCTTTCTTCAACTGGTCGATGTAAGCTGCTGCACGTTCACTGGAGAGGCCACCGAACTGACGGACTACTTCATACAGCGCAGAGTCGACATCCTTCGCCATGCGAGAGGCATCACCACAGACGTAGAAGTAAGCACCTTCCTGAAGCCATGCATACAGCTCAGCGCCTTTCTCCAGCATACGGTTCTGCACATAAATCTTCTCTTCCTGGTCACGTGAGAATGCCAGGTCAAGCTGCGTCAGCAGGCCGCTTTGCTGCCAGCCAGACAGCTCATCTTCGTAGATGTAATCATGTTCCTGATGCTGATCGCCAAAGAACAGCCAGTTTTTACCTTCAGCGCCCGTTGACTGACGTTCCTGCAGGAAAGCACGAAACGGTGCAATACCGGTTCCTGGACCAACCATGATTAGCGGAGCATTGCCGTTAGCCGGCACGCGGAACGCTTTGTTCGGAGAAATAAAGATCGCGGGCTTCTCGCCACGTCGTACGCGTTCCGCCAGATAGGTCGAGCACACGCCTTTACGCTCACGGCCACCGCTGTGGTAGCGCACGGAAGCAATCGTCAGGTGCACCTGATTTGGATGCGTTTTGGAGCTGGAGGAGATGGAGTACGCACGATGTTGCAGCGGGCGCAGCATCGCCACAAACTCAGGCACAGACAGATTGCGCTTCAGCTCAAGCTGTAGCAGATCCAGTGTGTCTTTGCCCCACAGCCAGTTAGCCAGGGTGTCTTTATCGTCGTGTTGCAACACGTGCAGCAGTTCCTGGTTGGCAGTGTGCTGGCCAACCCACTCAATCAGCTTGCGCGATGGCTCGGAGATCTCGAACTGATAGGTCAGCAGATCGCCGAGGTTACGATCAAAACTTGGCACCGGGGTTTCATAGTCCGCTTTCAGCTCGCTCAGCAGCAGGCTGACCAGCTCAGCATCGTTCACTGGGATAACACCCAGCGCATCACCGGCTTCATACTTTAGGCCGCTGTCGGTCAAATCGAATTCGAAGTGACGGATATCTTTCGCCGAGGATTCGCCTGACAGACGTTTATTGGTTGCCAACGCCGCCGCGTAAGGGTTTTGCTTGTTGCTACCAGGGATGACAGGGGCTTCTGGCGCGCTCTCTAATACGGTACCGCTGCTGCCGGCACTGGCGGCAAACTGTGGCATCGCATCGCCAATCCAGACACTGGAAGGTTCTTCAAAGTCGATGTCGCAATCGATACGGTCAAAGACGCGCTTAGCGCCCAGCTGTTCCAGACGCATATCGAAGAATTTACCCGCCTGGCAGAAGCCGTCGTAACCGGTATCGCCAATCGCCAGGATGGCAAAGTGCATCTGCTCCAGGCGTGGTGCGGTGCTGGCAGAGAGTGCCTGCCAGAACAGCTGGGCGTTGTCCGGCATTTCGCCTTCACCATAGGTGGAGGTGACAATCAGCACATGACGCATGGTCGCGAACACGTCCAGGTCCACTTCGCCCAATGCCTGAACCACTGGCACCAGACCTTTGGCACGTGCGGCTTTAGCGGCCGTTTGTGCCAGCGCTTCTGCGTTGCCGGTTTGTGAACCGAACAGAATGTGCAGCTGGGTATTGGTGCTGCCACCGGCTGCAGGTGCCGTCTGCTTATCTTCTAATACCAGCAGGCGCGAGTGGAGACCGGCGAGAAAACCCGCCAGCCAGTATTTCTGTTCGCCGTTAAAGGGCGCATCTTCAGGAATGTAAGGAATCTTCATGGATATCTGTACTCAAACCCGTTTCGTGATGTTCAGTCAATATACACACATTCATTGGTGCTGCTATCAGGAAAGTTTCCCGACAGCAGCGGCGATTTCTGGCAATGCAGCACGCGCAAACAGCTCTTCGAAATCAGGTAGATGGCCGAGCACCTCGCGGTTACGGGCATCCTGATAAATGATCCAGCCATAGGTTGCCAGGCTGTCCATCGAGCGAATGTTGCGTTGCGTCAGTGCCGCTTTGTAATCGGACATACGTTTTGCCGCGATCAGGCTGGCCAATTCGTCATCGCTGTAGCTTTCAATCGCTGAGCGGGCATGACGTTGCAGCTTGCTCACCAGCGCGAAGTCTTCCGTCATCAGCAAATTGCGTACCGCTTTCTCAACCGCAGGGTCTTCAACGGCAGTGCCTTTTGGCAGTTTGCCGAGCGCAAGCTGCTGCGCAAAGCTCAGTACGGTGTAGTTGTTCAGCAGAACGAACATCTCTAGCGTATCTGTCGCACCGTAAGCCGGTACTGCACCATTGGCGATGGTTTTGCCGGTGCGCCATGCTGCTTTGAATTTGGCAACCTGATGCGCAGCCAGTGATGTTGACAGTTCTTCCAGCAAATCCTTGCGTGATTTCGCTTTCAGAATCTCGCCGCCGTCTTGATACAGCAGCAGCGAACGCGGCATCACGTAGACAAAGTGGTGGCATTCGGTTTCCCAATTCTCCAGCAGCCAGGCTGCACGCGGCGAGTTGGTGGCTTCCAGATGCCAGTTCAGCATGCTCAACACCGCTTGCTTGTGAACCTGCGCCAATTCATCTTCATCGGCGATAGAACCGAACAGCACGGAATCACCCGCTGCGTGTCCTGCCAGTGCGCCGTACGGGTCATACTGGTAAGCGAAACCACCGCTCATGCCATTGCCGAAACCTTTACCGAAGGTACCGAGGTTGAGAATCGCACCGTTAGTCATGTATTCGCAGCAGAAATCGCCGACACCTTCCACAACAGCCGTTGCGCCGGAGTTACGAACCGCGAAACGGTCGCCCGCCTGGCCCTGTACAAACAAACGGCCACCGGTCGCACCAAACAGCGCGAAGTTACCGATCAGTACGTTGCCGTCGCTGTCTTGTGCGCCGCCGCCCGGTGACATGACCACCAGTTCGCCACCGCATTGACCTTTGCCCACACCGTCGTTACAGGTGCCGTAGTGCTTCATCTGCATACCATCGTTACAGAAGGCACCGAATGACTGGCCGGCAGAACCGCTGGTATGGATATTCACGGTGCGTGGTGCCAGGTAATGGCGACCGCGATCGTCTTTAAATACCGCCGGCAATGCAGCACGTTGTTCAGCAGAGAGTTCGTGGTTGAGCATACGCTCGATGTCGATGGCTAATTGGCCGCCCACGCTCTTGTTACGGTTGTTCAGGGTAATGCCTGCGCCGAGGGCGATATCGCGACTCGCCTGGTTGATCAACTGCGTTTTCAGCTCATCAACCCAGCCGTTATCCAGTTCGAAATCTTTCTCCAGATAGACAGGCTTAGCGATCTTTTGCTCTGGTACTACGGTCAACATCGCACGCAGATCCAGCTTGCCGACTTCCAGTGGGTGATCCATCAAATGCAGCAGGTCAGAACGGCCACGTGCTTCGCGCAGTGAACGCAGGCCGAGACGCGCCAGGAATTCACGCACTTCTTGTGCCACGTTAACGAAGTACTGCGCCAGCTGACGCGGATCGCCATCAAAGGCTTCGGCGTTGGTAGTTAAACCGGCCGGGCATTTAACGTTACAGTTTTTCGCCATCACGCATTTCAGCATCATCAGCGCGGTGGTGCCGAACTCGAAGCTATCGCCACCGAGCAGGGCGGATTTGATCACGTCGCTACCGGTTTGCTGCGCGCCAGAGCAACGCAGCTGAACTTTGTCACGCAGACCGTTGGCACACAGTGCCTGGTGTACTTCAGCGATGCCAATCTCTGCAACGCGACCGGTGTATTTCAAGCTGGTGACGGAAGCTGCACCGGTACCACCGGTGTTACCTGCCACGTTGATGACGTCTGCACCGGCTTTTGCTACGCCAACTGCGATGGTGCCGATGCCTTCAGAAGACACCAGTTTCACGATGACGCGCACGCGTGCGGCTTTACAGTCGTGGATTAGCTGCGCCAAATCCTCGATGGAGTAAGTGTCGTGGTGCGGCGGTGGAGATACCAGTTCAACGCCTGGCGTACCGCCACGCGCTGCGGCGATCTCAACGGTCACTTTCGGTGCCGGCAATTGTCCGCCTTCACCTGGCTTCGCGCCCTGACCGATTTTGATTTCCAGCTCTTCCAGCATCGGGTCGGCCAGATAAGCCGCCCAGACGCCGAAACGACCGGATGCCAGCTGCTTGATGCGTGAGGCACGGATGGTGCCATGACGGGAATAGTGCTCGCCACCTTCACCACAGTTACTCATGCCGCCAACCATGTTGGTGCCGTGCGCCACGGCTTCGTGTGCTGGGGCAACCAAGGCGCCGTGACTCATCGCACCCGAAGCGAAGGTACGGGTGATTTCGTGTGCCGGTTGAATCTCGTCCAGCGGCAGCGAAGGCAGGGCGGTAAAGATCAGTGACAGGTAGTCTGCCGCTTTACCGTAAGCGGTGAGATGCAGTACCCCTTCCGCCACATTGCTGCTTTCGATATCGTCGCTGAAACGGGTTTTCAATGCGCGCGCCAAAGCTTCCAGACGCTCATTCTCTGGCTTCAGGCCTGCGATAGAATCAATCAGGCGCAGTTCAAACTGGTTCAGGCTGCCGTTCACGGCTTCACACTTCAGACCGCGGGTGGCGAAGCCGTTATTGACCAGCGAGTAGCGGCCCAGTTTGCGGCCGAATTCAGCTTCGCTATCAACGTGGGTCAAATCGCACGGCAGAGCGAGGATGTCGCGCAGTGCCGCTGGACGACGTTTACGCTCCGCATGCATCAGACTGGAGAACTGACGGTAATCCGGCGTGATCGCCAGCGTATCAATCACCTCGTTCGGGATGCGTTCGAAGCTGCTATCTTTAAAAGCTTCCGCTTTGATATTGAAAGCATTATCCAGTTTGGCCAGCGTCATCAAACGAATAAAGTTGTCCTCTTCGCGCGCTTTATCAGCGAAGCGAATCGGCTGCTCGGTCATGTCGATAAAGGTACGTACGGCAATGGTTCCGTAAGAGTGACCGGCACCTTCCGCACGCTCTTTGAACAGACCTAGCAATGGCACTTCAGCCTCGCCCTGAATTTTCAGCGAGCTCTGATGCCAGTCTGCCGCCATCTGAGCGATAGCCGGGAAGCCCGCGCCGCCCACTGGTGTTTTGATATTCGGGAAATACTTCTTCAGTACCGGATCTTCGGTATCAAGGAAGTTAGGTTCGAAGAACTCACCACAGCTATAGCTCTCTACAGTACAGAGACCCACTTTACCCATGGTTTTCATTAAGGCTTTTTCTGCCGCTTTGGCATAGCGCTTAAAGGCTTTGTTGCCTTCTTCACCTTCGCCAAATTTCTCTTCTGCACGCATCTGCACGCCCAGTGGGTAAACCGCGGACGCGCCGAAGCCCAGAGTGGCAGCAATGTGGTGTGAAGAGATGCTCTGGCCACTTTCGACGACTAAAGAGACATCCAGACGCAGACCTTCCTGCACCAGACGTTGGTTAATCGCTGAAACCATCAGCAGCATCGGGATGGCAGCGTGAGTAGAAGAGATGTGGCGGTCAGTGATGACCGCAATACCGCCTTGCTGGCGCGCAAAATCCACGACCTGCTGAGCCAAATCATCAATGGCGTTTTCCAGCGCTTTGGCGTTGGCCGCACGGCTGACGATGTCCTTACCCACCACTGGCACATACAGCATCTCGAAACGTGCATAAGGCGCTACGGTTTGCTCGCGCAGACGCAGCATATCAAGGTGCGTCAGGATCGGCGTCGGCACGATGACCTGCTGGCCTTTGCTGCGGCCGAGATGCGGCTTCGCACCCAGCGCCACGCGCAGCGTCATGCCGTCCGCTTCACGGATGGAATCCAGTGGCGGGTTGGTGACCTGAGCAAAACGTTGTGAGAAGTAGTGCGCCATGCCGCCTTCGTGGTCAGACAGGCCATTGATGGCGTTGCCGTAACCCATTGCCGAGATCTTCTCAGCGCCGGTTTGCAGCATCGGGTCCATCATAAATTTGAAGCTTTCCTGGTTATAGTAGTACGCCACAAAACGCTGATAGGTTTTGAGGTCGCCACGATAGCGCAGCGGTGAACCCAGTTGCTCTGCCTGAATTTCTGGCAGATCTTGCAGGTCAACACGGGCCGAGCTCAGCAGTGAAAGGTAATCTTTCTCTGCTGCCAGTTTTTCCAGCGCTTCCACCGTGGTGTAAGAGCGTTTTTCTGTGTGATCGTAGTAGAGCATGCCGCCCGCTTCGATACGACCACGACGCAATACGCTTTCCGGTGGGAAAGCAATCTGTCCTGCTTCGGACATCGCACCGATATATTCGGCGGTTTCTACGGAACGCAGCGGACGCAGACCCAGGCGGTCAAGACGCGCACCGATCACTTCGCCGTTGCCAAAGATTAACGCTGCTGGGCCATCGTTCTTCTCTTCATAAAGAGAGAAGTACTCCAGCATGGCGCGCACTTCATTCGACAGCGAGGTGTCGTTTTCCCACGCTGGCGGCATCATGGAAACCACGGCATTGATCAGGTCGAGGTTATCTTCCATTAAGCGGCTATGGATGCTCTGGTCAAGACGCGAGCTGTCAGATTGTCCTTTTGGACGCACGATTTTCTTGCCGCGCGCCAGCATCAGCGCAGCTTCTGCAATGCGGTTTTTACGGTCGGTGTTCAATTCACCGTTGTGCGCCATCAGGCGGAACGGCTGCGCCATGGTGGTGTGTGGATCGGTGTTGGTTGAGAAGCGGGTATGGAAGAACAGCCCGCGCACCTGATGATCCACATCGGTCAAATCTTTGAAGTAAGGGATAACTTCATTGGAGTTCAGTCGTGCTTTGAATACCTGAGTACGGGAAGAGAGCGACAGCGGATAAAGACCGCCGAATTCGCTTTCTGTAAAGGCACGCGCTTCGATATCCAGCAGCGCACGATAAATGTGGCGCTCGAACTCAAGCTGCTCAGTGACTTCCTGCGGTGCGGCGAAGATCCACTGCACAATCGGCAGTTGGAATTGCAGGGCGGCTGGACGTGTCACGCTGCCGTCCAACGGCATATCGCGTTTCATCAACACAGGGAAGTTATGTGCCGCCAGAGTTTCCTCCACCAGACGCTCTGCGTTCGCGCGCAGCTCAGCATCTTTTGGCACAAAGAAGTTACCCACGCCAAAGCGGCCGGCTTCCAGTGGCTGGCCCGTCACTTTACGGAAGAAGTTTAAAGAAAGGTCGACGTTGACGCCTGCGCCATCGCCCACGCCCTCAGCAGACATGCCGCCACGGTGCGGTACTGTGCATAACGCGCTGTGCGCCATCTGCAGGATCTCATGGGTCTGCTCGCCGTCCTTACGGGTAATAAACCCAACACCACAGCTATCACTTCCTGCTGAGGGATCATACAAACCATAGGGATGAGGTTTTTGAGTGGACATTGAGGGTCTCCTTAAACTGCTTTTGACATTACCTGCATTATTTCAAGCACAGAGCACAGGCTGCGTGCTGTATCAAATTCGTTTTCGCCGCGCTAAACGCGGACGTCGCAATACCGAGCAAAGGCTCTCAAGAGATAAATTTCACGTCCTTGATAAGCTGCTCTTACTTCCGGTCTCTTACGGGAGATAACTTGCATCCAGAGGGAGTTTCTTGCTGCATAGATATGCCGAGACACAGTCCCGACTGGAAAGCATCCAGCGGAATTCCAACTTATCGGGAAAGCGAACTCAGGTCAAATAGCCAGCTTTATTGCGGGTAATGTGCTTTTTTGCAGTTCAACTCTATGATTATGAACAATTTATTACGTAAATAACTGTCAATCTGAGGATTCTGATTCCCCTATGAAGTGTGAGCCGTCTCACTGTGAGGTGGGCCTCATATATCCAAACAATGCTGAATAACTCAACTCTATCAGCATAAAATTCTGTTGACGCCGTTTCATGCACAGCATGTATCTGTTTTTCTTATGGCGTCATATTTGAATCAAAATAGGTCTGTTATTAGTAAAATTAATCAGGGTTTGCGTGATTAAAACATCACTAAAGTTGAATGGATATGCAATAACGAAACGCAACCATTAGGCTAAATGGCTGCCGGAATGCTGAATAGCACGGGATGTCATGAAAGGGCCGCAAAAGCACGGCCCTCCAGATTATTCAGTTGGCAGAATTAGTCAAGCGCTTTAGGCATATAGACGCGAACGTCGGCGAAATAGTCTTGTGATGCACCATAATGAGGCACATCCGCGCGACTGTACGTGGTGAAGCGGCGCAGTACGGCGATAATTACGCTATCATGGGGCAGATTTCGTTCAGGGAGTTCGACATGAAGCAGATTCGTCTTTTAGCGCAGTACTACGTTGATTTGATGGTCAAACTGGGGCTGGTGCGTTTTTCGCTTTTGCTGGCCTCGGCACTGGTGGTGCTGGCGATGGTCGTGCAGATGGCGGTCACTATGGTGTTGCGCGGCCATGTAGAAAGCATTGACGTCGTACGTTCGATATTTTTCGGTCTGTTGATTACCCCTTGGGCGGTCTATTTTCTCTCCGTGGTCGTGGATCAATTAGAAGAGTCGCGTCAGCGGCTGTCGAAGTTGGTGGATAAGCTGGAGGAAATGCGTACCCGCGACCTCGAGCTCAACCAACAGATGAAGGAAACTATCGCTCAGCTTAATCAAGAGATTAACGACCGTATAAAAGCGGAACAGGCGCGCGAACAGGTGATGGATAAGCTGCGCGAAGAGATGGCACGCCGCGAACAGGCGCAGATCGAGCTGGAACAACAATCTTCCTTCCTGCGTTCTTTCCTCGATGCCTCCCCGGATTTGGTTTTCTACCGCAATATCGATAAACAGTTCTCGGGCTGTAACCGCGCCATGGAATTGTTGACCGGCATGAGTGAGAAGCAGCTGATTGGTCTCACACCCCGTGATATCTACGATGAGGATGCCGCGACTAAAGTGCTGGAGACTGATGAGAAGGTGTTCCGTCACAACGTCTCGCTGACTTATGAACAGTGGCTGCAATACCCCGACGGGCGTAAAGCCTGTTTTGAAATCCGCAAAGTGCCGTATTACGACCGCGTGGGCAAACGCAGTGGCCTGATGGGCTTTGGACGCGATATTACCGAGCGTAAGCGCTATCAGGACGCGCTAGAGAACGCCAGCCGTGAGAAAACCACCTTTATCTCAACTATCAGCCACGAGCTGCGTACGCCGCTAAATGGCATTGTCGGCTTGAGCCGCATTCTGCTGGATACCGATCTTAATCAAGAACAGCTGAAATACCTGAAAACCATTCATGTCTCCGCCATCACGTTGGGCAATATTTTCAATGATGTGATTGAAGTGGACAAAATCGAGCGTCGCAAAGTGCAACTCGATAACCAACCGCTCGATTTCACCGGTTTCCTGGCGGATCTCGAGAATTTGTCAGGCCTGCTGGCACAACCGAAAGGGCTGAAGTTCGTGATGGCGCCGGAACTGCCATTGCCGCATATGATTTCGGCGGATGGGACTCGTTTGCGTCAGATTTTATGGAACCTGATCGGCAACGCAGTGAAATTCACCCAGCAGGGTGAAATCATCGTGCGAGTTGCTTATCACGAGGACGAAACGCTGCACTTTGAAGTGCAGGATTCGGGTATGGGTATCCCTAAGGATGAGCAGGATAAGATCTTCGCGATGTATTACCAGGTGAAAGATCAGCAGGGTGGAAAACCGGCGACGGGTACCGGGATTGGTTTGGCGGTTTCGCGCCGGTTAGCGCAAGCGATGGGCGGCGATATCAGCGTCAGCAGCGCGCCGGGGCAGGGCTCGTGTTTCGCCGTGGAGATTAAAGCTCCCCGTGTGGCGGACGAAGTTGAAGATGAGAATCTTGATGACAACATGCCGTTACCCGCGCTGCACGTGCTGCTGGTCGAAGATATCGAGCTGAACGTCATTGTCGCTCGTTCCGTACTGGAGAAACTGGGATGCAGCGTGGAAGTGGCGATGACTGGCAGTGAGGCGCTGGCCATGTTTGACCCACAAGAGTTTGACCTGGTGCTGCTCGATATCCAACTGCCGGATATGACTGGGCTGGATGTGTCGCGAGCCATACATCAACAGCATGCGGGTATCACATTACCGCCGCTGGTGGCGCTGACTGCCAATGTGCTGAAAGATAAAAAAGAGTATCTCGATGCAGGCATGGATGATGTGTTGAGTAAACCACTGGCAGTGCCGGCGCTGACCGCGATAATCAAAAAATTCTGGGATTACCAGAGCGAAACCGCGGAGTCCATCCTGCCCAGCTCATCAGAGCACTCTCGCACGCTGCTCGATGTGGAGATGCTGGAGCAATATATTGAATTGGTCGGTCCAGGATTGATTACACAAAGCCTGACGATGTTTGAGCAGATGATGCCGGGCTATCTTGATGTGCTTGATTCCAACATGATGGCGCGCGATCAGAAAGGCATTGCGGAAGAAGGGCATAAGATCAAAGGCGCAGCGGGCTCTGTGGGTCTGCTACATTTGCAGAAGCTGGCGAAACAGATTCAGTCACCGGAACTCCCCGCATGGTGGGACAATGTGCAGGAGTGGATCGACGAATTAAAACATGAGTGGCAACATGAAGTTAACGTGTTACGCGAATGGGTAGCTCAGCGGGAAAAATCGTAGGACGCTAGAAAAAAATGACCCCAGTCGAAACTGGGGTGCGCGAATACTGCGCCAACACCAGGGAAATGGGTACTGCTGCTATCGTTTGAGTTCGAGTGAACCAGCAACAGTTTGGTATTGGTTAACGCTTCAAAATCACCTTAACAAATTCGCCAACGCTTGTGACAAGATTCATTAAATTGTGTGATGTTGAGCAGCGTTTAAATACAGAAAACATTAATTTGATGACACAGTCAAGTAAGGAATTAATTTCTTTGCCGTATTGCACTATTTTTGACCAATTGTTCTGCTTTTTGCCTGGATTTCCTTCAGGCTGAAGCCGGAAACGTCGGCGGCCAGGGGTTAAAATCTGATTCCGCTAAAAAATCGCTGTTAAGTAAGCTTAACGTGCTGATATTAGTGAGTAATTAAGGTGTTGAGTGCAGGTTATCCAAAACGTTTTGGAAACCCTCTGTAGAAAGTTCCAGATCAAGGTTTAGCGCGATGATGTAAACCAAAAATGTGGTGAAACCCTTTACCATGTAAGTGGATGATCCTAGGACAGGTGATGCGATTTTAGCCATATTTTTTAGAATGGCCTCGCTTATTAATGAACATCTTCAGATGCTGTGAAAGTTTATTGTTAAATAACATGAAAGTTTAAATGTGATATGTATCACGTTGAGTGAAGTGTCCTTGTGTAAGGGTTATGTTGGGTTTTTCACCATGGAACCGATTCCTTAATAGTGGAAGTGCTTGATGTGATTGGCTCTAATAGAGGAACGATGATTGCGCAGGCAATGAATTTTTAATCCTCTGATGGGCGATGAGCGATAAAGTTTTAGCTTGAATCGCACATATATGAATTCATGACCTGAGTGATTGATTAATCCGGGGAACAGGTAAGAGAACATTGCATGAGTAAGAGTAAAGGGAAACTGGGGCAGCGCATTAAAGTGCTAATGGCTAAAGTTCTGCTGGCGTGGCTCGGCATCTGGTTGGCTGGCATTGTTATTTTTGCTTTTATACCGGTACCATTTTCAGCCGTGATGGTGGAGCGTCAGCTTGGCGCTTGGTTAAGCGGCCGTTTTGACTATGTGGCCCATTCTGATTGGGTCGCCATGGATGACATCTCACCCTGGATGGCGTTGGCGGTGATTGCCTCCGAAGATCAAAAATTCCCGGAGCATTGGGGCTTCGATGTGGATGCGATCCAACAGGTTCTGGATAATGATGGCTCTGAACGTATGCGAGGTGCGTCAACGCTTTCGCAGCAGACGGCTAAGAATGTGTTTTTGTGGGATGGCCGTAGTTGGGTTCGTAAGGGCTTAGAAGCGGGGCTGACCGTAGGGATTGAAACTGTCTGGACTAAGCGGCGTATTTTGACGGTGTATCTCAATGTCGCGGAGTTCGGCAATGGCGTGTTTGGCGTCGAGGAGGCCTCGCAGCGCTACTTCCACAAACCGGCCAGTCGTCTGTCCATTTCAGAAGCCGCGTTGCTGGCGGCGGTCTTACCCAATCCGATCCGCTTCCGCGCGGATGCACCTTCAGGCTATGTCCGTATGCGCCAGCAATGGATCATGCGGCAGATGCGGCAGTTAGGAGGCGAGAGCTTTCTGGCGCGCTATAAGCTGCACTGACGCGATGTTAATCTTCGTCAAAACCGGCTTCAAACAGTTCGATGACGGCTGCCAGCGCCTGCACTTCCTGCGGGCCGCTGGCTTCAATCTCAATATGACCGCCTTTCGCTGAGTCGAGCATCAGGAGTGCTATTACGCTGCTGGCTTCGGCTTCAGTGCCCGCCTCATTACGCAACAGGACTTCTGCATCAAAACTCTGCACTAATTCGAATAGCTTCATCGCCGGGCGGGCGTGCATTCCCAGCTTATTACGAATCTCAACGGTTTGTTTCACGGTCATGATTTGCGTTTTTCCAGAGTCCGGTGACGAGACTGCACATTTTTGCCACGCGAGCGAAAGTAATCTGCCAGCTGTTCTGCGATATACACAGAACGATGTTTACCACCAGTACAGCCTATCGCGACGGTCAGGTAGCTACGGTTATTGGTTTCCAACATCGGCAGCCACAATTCCAGATAGCTGCGCGTTTGATAGATGAAGTTATGCACTTCAGTATGGCGATCAAGGAACGCGGCGACAGGTCTATCCAGACCGGTCATTGGACGCAGCTTCGGGTCCCAATGCGGGTTAGGCAGGAAGCGAACATCGAAAACGTAGTCAGCATCAATGGGGATACCATGTTTGAAACCAAAAGATTCAAACACCATGGTCAATTCACGTTCGCGTTTACCCAATAGCCGCGTGCGCAGCATCTCAGCCAGTTCGTGAACCGACATCTCGGACGTATCGATAATCAGATCGGCACGTGAGCGCAGTGGCTCCAGCAGGTCGTTCTCTTCATCAATGGCACTTTCCAGCGACAAATTCTTACTGGAGAGCGGGTGCAGGCGGCGTGTGTCACTGTACCGGCGGATCAGTGTATTGCGATCGGCATCCAGGAACAGTAACTGCGGTGAGAACGAATCGGGCAGATTGTTCAATGCAGTCTCAAACACTTCCGGTGACTCCGGCATGTTGCGCACATCAATGCTGACAGCCGCCGAGATATTGCGTTCGGTTAAGGTGTTCGCCAACTCCGGTAGCAGCACCACCGGCAGGTTATCGACACAGTAAAACCCCATATCTTCCAGGGCACGCAGCGCGACTGACTTTCCTGAGCCTGACCGACCGCTAACGATCATCAGCACCATCACATTTCTCCCGTTTTAAATCGGCGATTTAACCGATAAAAGTGACTGTCGCTTAAGAGTGTTCTTCCTGAGCTTCTGTGATAATGGCATAGAGCTCTTCATCACTCTGTGCTGCGCGTAAACGGCGACAGACGGTTTTATCCGCCAAACGTTTAGCCACCAGCGACAGCGTATGCAAATGGGTTTTACACTGGTCAGCAGGAACCAGTAGCGCAAACAGCAGGTCAACCGGCTGGTTATCCACTGCATCAAAGGCGATAGGCTGATCGAGGCTGATAAACACGCCCACAGCACGCAGCGTATCCTCCTCCAGCTTGCCATGAGGGATAGCAATGCCGTTTCCAATGCCGGTACTGCCCATGCGCTCACGGGTCAGGATAGCTTCGAAAAGCGTCTGGTGCGGCAGATTGAGCTGCTTTGCTGCCAGCTCGCTGATAATTTCCAGCGCGCGTTTTTTACTCTGGCAGTGCACGCCGCTACGGGTACAGTCCAGTGAGAGGACCGAGCTCAATTCCAGTGTCAGATCGTTGTTCATCATCGTTTCACTTGCGAGTTCACATAGCCGCAAGGTTAACGCCATTTGTACTGCCATGGCGAGTTCCCCGTTGGCGCTTGCGCAGATGACAAAACGGGGCGGTCAGCCCGCCCCATTTGTGCTCTGAGTGCCAAACCGATTGGCACTCTGCAAGCATGAAGGTTAGTGTTTGTTCAATTTGTCTTTGTGTTTGGTCAGTTGACGGGAAAGCTTGTCGATTAACCCGTCGATGGCCGCGTACATGTCTTCCGCTTCCGATGTGGCGTGCAGCTCCCCGCCGTTGACGTGCAGTGTTGCGTCCGCAATCTGCGTGACCTTTTCCACTTTCAGAACAATATAAACCTGATTGATACGATCAAAGTAGTGTTCCAGTTTGGCAAATTTGCTCTTTACAAATTCACGCAGTGGTTCGGTTATCTCAACATTAAGTCCGGTGAGGTTTAGCTGCATAGGTCTTCCTTCTTCATTCGGTCAAATCAGCTGCTTGCGCTGATTCGATGGCGGTATAGACAAAGACTCGCGATATTTAGCAACGGTACGGCGCGCCACCATAATGCCCTGATCGGATAACATGGTGGTGAGTTTGCTGTCGCTCAAGGGTTTTGCGGGGTTTTCCGCAGAGATCAATTTTTTCACCAGCGCACGAATCGCCGTGGAGGAAGCTTCGCCACCCCCTTCGGTGCTGACGTGGCTGGAGAAAAAATACTTAAGTTCAAAAATGCCGCGCGGGCTGTGTAGATATTTTTGGGTGGTCACGCGGGATATAGTGGATTCATGCATATCGACAGCCTGCGCGATATCTGCCAGCACCATGGGCCGCATATACTCCTCACCCTGTTCAAAGAACGCCTGCTGCTGTTCAACAATGCAGCGTGTCACTTTAAGCAGTGTGTCATTGCGGCTCTCGAGACTTTTAATCAGCCACTTGGCTTCCTGCAAGTTGCTGCGAATGAACTGGCTATCGCTGTCGTTACGCGCCGATCCGCCCATCGCGGCATAATGCTGATTGATCTTCAGGCGAGGCAAGCTGTCAGAGTTGAGTTCGACCGTCCAGCGAGTGCCATTCTTACGCACGAGCACATCAGGAATGACATATTCAGGTTCACTGGTGTTAATCGACTGGCCCGGGCGGGGATCCAGTGACTGAATCAGCAGCATCGCATCTTTCAGCACATCTTCTTTCAAACGTGTGACGCGCATCAGACTGCGGAAATCGTGGTTGGCCAGCAGATCAAGATGTTCACTGACGATCAGGCGCGCTTCTGCCAGCATGGGTGCATCCGCGGCATATTGAGAAAGCTGTACCAGTAAGCAATCGCGCAGGTCACGTGCGCCGACACCCACTGGGTCGAAACGCTGCACGCGTTTTAACACCGCTTCAACTTCTTCCAGCGTTAGCTCTTCATCACCAATACTGTCGCAAATGTCTTGCACCGACACCGTGAGATAACCGGTATCGTCGATGGCATCAACAATCGAGGTGGCGATAGCGCGGTCGGTATCCGTAAACGGCGTGAGCTCAACTTGCCACATCAGATAGTCCTGAAGTGACTGCGTGGTTTCGCCCTGATAAACCGGCAGCTCATCATCCTGGTAATCGGTACCGGTGCCAGAAGGCGTGCCAGCGGTGTAGATTTCATCCCAGGTGGCGTCGAGTGGAAGCTCTTCAGGCATATCTTTCTGTTCGAGTGCCTCGCGCGTATCTAACGAATCGCTCTCCTGATGCTCACGTGAATCGATTTCTTCATGCAGATCGGTTTGCTCAAGCAGCGGATTACTTTCCAGCGCCAGTTGCAGTTCCTGCTGGAGTTCAAGCGTAGAGAGTTGCAGCAGACGAATGGCCTGCTGCAACTGTGGGGTCATCGCCAGCTGTTGGCTGAACCTGAGTTGCAAACCTTGCTTCATAATCCGGCTAGAATGTCCTGAGCAATTATCGGGTATCCAGACACCTTATCAGAGTCTGAACTCTTCACCCAAATAAACACGCTTAACCTGCTCATCTGCAAGAATTTCGTCAGGCGTTCCATGCGCTATCAGATGGCCCTGGCTAACGATATAAGCACGTTCGCACACGGCGAGGGTTTCACGCACGTTGTGGTCGGTAATGAGCACGCCGAGGCCGCTATCACGCAGATGTTCGATGATTTTCTTGATATCAATGACGGATATCGGATCAACGCCGGCAAAAGGCTCATCCAGCAGGATAAATTTTGGATTGGCAGCCAGCGCACGTGCAATTTCCACACGGCGGCGTTCACCACCGGAGAGTGCCTGTCCCATGCTGTCGCGAAGATGTTCGATGTGGAACTCTTCCATCAGTTCATTGGCGCGGTCCTGACGTTGTTCTTCCGTTAAGTCATCGCGTATCTGCAGCACTGCCATGAGATTGTCAAAGACGCTCAGACGTCGGAAGATCGAGGCTTCCTGCGGCAGATAACCAATGCCGCGACGAGCTCGCGCGTGCAGCGGCAGAATGCTGATGTCTTCATCATCAATCACGATACGCCCGGCATCACGCGGCACAATACCGACCACCATGTAAAACGTGGTAGTTTTGCCGGCACCGTTCGGACCAAGCAGGCCGACAATTTCGCCTGATTTTACCTGCAGGCTAACATCTTCTACCACGCGGCGGCCTTTGTAGGCTTTCGCCAGGTTTTCAGCGATTAGTGTAGCCATAGCGATCAATTACTCTTTTTGGGGCTCGCAGGTGAGCCGTTTTTGTCCTGCAGCTGCGATGGCACCAGAACGGTGGTGACGCGCTTGCTCTCACCCTGGCTGTAAGCCTGCATCTTCTGCTCTTTAACCAGATAGGTGATGCGATCGCCTTTGATGTTGCTGTCCAACTGCTGAATGAAGGCGTTGCCGGTCAGTTCAACAAAATCGTTCGCCAGTTCGTAATGCAGTTTCGAGGCATGTCCCTGAACGGGTTTGCCGTTATCCTGCATCTGATAGAAGGTAGCAGGTGTGCCATAGGCATCTACGATGGTTTTTTTGCTGTCGCCGCCAGGACGGGTCACCACCACTTTATCGGCGGTGATTTTGATCGAACCTTGCGTCACGATCACGTTGCCGGTGAAGGTGGCCACGTTGCCCTGCAGATCCAGTGACTGGTTGACAGAATCGATGTTGACGGGCTTGTCTGAATCCCCCGTTAAAGCCAGCGCTGGCAAACTGGTCGCCAGCAATGCGCTCACCAGCAGCAGCTTAAGGCTGTTTTTGTTCATTTTGAATTTCATAGGAAGTTTTGACCTTTTCAAGCAGCTGGGCATTTTTGGTTCGTAAATTGCCGCGCATCTTCAAACCAGTGGAGTTAAAACTGCGGCCAAATAGGGTGACCTGATCATCAGACATCACATCCTGGGTGACCAGATTAACCTGAGCAGTATCGGTAATGATGCGCTCAAGCTGTGAATCTTGGGTCAGCGTATTCACTTCAACATGGCCGTAAAGATAAAGCATACGATCTTTAGTCAACTTTGCCTTATCAGCACGTATTGTCCAGGTCGGCACTTTATTTTCATCATAAGTGGTTGCGACTGGATTTTCGAACCAGCTGATTTCATCGTCGGCGAAATAGGTCACTTTATCCGAGACTAACCGGTATGCCAGCGCTCCCGTGGGGTTATACACCACAGAATGGGATTTTTCGCTGGTGTAGGTTGGCTCTTGGGTATTGGTTGCCACCGGCGCTATGCTGTCATCCTGGTTGGTGAGATTCCAGCCGATCAGTATCAGTGCGATCAAGGCCAGAATCAGCGTCATCCAACGCCTGCTTTTACTCATACTGATTGCCCTTTGGCATCCTCAAATTTGTTCTGCGCAATTAAAATGAGATCGCACAGTTCACGCACTGCACCGCGACCACCGGCGATCCGCGTAACGTAGTGTGCTCGTGGCAACAAAACGGGATGGGCATCTGCCACTGCAACACTCAGACCCGCTTGCGCCATCACCGGCCAGTCGATCAGATCGTCGCCGATGTAGGCAACTTGATCGGCAGTTAATGACAGTTTATCCAGGAGTTCGCGCCACGCCAAAAGCTTATCAGATTGTCCCTGATAAAGATGCGTAATCCCCAATGTCTGGCAGCGATCTTCCAGCAGTTTTGCTTTGCGGCCAGTAATAATAGCCACTTCGACGTCAGAGGTCAGCAAACAGCGAATACCGTAGCCATCGCGGACGTTAAAGGCTTTTAACTCTTCGCCGTTGTTGCCCATGAAAATCACGCCATCAGACATCACACCGTCAACATCACAAATTAGTAAACGGATCTGCGCCGCACGCGCCATGACGTCTGCGCTGACTGGACCGTAGCAGGTATCAACCATTGTGGATTCAGCACTCATTATTTTTTCCTGTTCAAACTACGCCAGCGCGCAGCATGTCATGCATATGTACCACACCGAGCAGGCGATCGTCATCGGCGACCAACACCGCAGTGATGTTTTTGTTTTGCATCAAATTAAGCGCATCCACGGCTAACATATTGGGGCGTACACGAATGCCCCCACGTGTCATCACATCCTGAATGCTGGCTGACTGGAAATCGATGCCCATATCAAAGATGCGGCGTAAATCACCATCGGTAAAGATGCCTTCAATCTTCATCAGGTCATCGACTATCACGGTCAGACCAAGATTTTTACGCGTAATTTCCAGCAGCGCATCGCGCAGTGACGCATCGCGGCTAACGTGAGGAATCTCATCCCCGCTGTGCATGATATCGCTCACGTGCAGCAGTAGCTTGCGACCTAATGCGCCACCGGGATGTGACAACGCAAAATCTTCCTGGGTAAAACCCCGTGCTTCCAGCAGCGCCACGGCCAGTGCATCACCCATCACTAACGTCGCGGTGGTACTGGAGGTCGGCGCCAAGCCGAGCGGGCAGGCTTCCTGCGGCACTTTCACGCACAGATGCACATCCGCAGCGCGGCCCATGGCACTCTCTGGACGGCTGGTGATGCAAATAAGCTTAACCTTCTGGCGTTTTAATACCGGAATCAAGGCAAGAATTTCACTCGACTCACCGCTGTTGGAGATGGCGATCACCACATCATTCGGTGTGACCATGCCGAGGTCACCATGGCTGGCTTCGCCGGGATGCACAAAGAAAGAAGATGTCCCGGTACTGGCGAAAGTCGCTGCCATTTTGGCACCGATATGACCGGATTTGCCCATACCCATCACCACGACTTTACCGCGGCAGGCAATGATCAACTCGCAGGCCCGGCTAAAGTCGGCGTTAATATACTGGTCGAGTTGCTCAAGCCCTTCACGTTCAATGCGCAGTACCGCTTTACCCGCCTGCTGGTAATCAAAATCCGGTTGCTGATGTGACATGGTCAATCCGTCCTTAATAACTTGTGATAAGCGCGGGGCTAAGCCACAGCCACAGCACCCATGCGATAAATCCACCTAACAGTAAGGTGCCCGCCACGCGGCCAATACGGCGTTTACGCAGCAGGCAGAGAAGGGCGAACAGCACGCTAACGCCCAACATCACCCAATAATCACGTGCGAATGCATGCACATCAATGCTACCGGGATGAATCAATGCTGGCAGGCCGAGTACAATCGCCAGATTAAAAATATTAGCGCCAATCAGGTTGCCGATGGCGATATCGTCTTCACCTTTTAGTGCGCCCGCCACTACCGTCGCTAATTCTGGCAAGCTGGTGCCAACGGCGATCAACGTCAGGCCCATCACCAGTTCACTTACGCCGAAGTAGTCGGCGAACGCCGTAGCGTTGTCGATCACCATACGTGTCGACATCGGCAAAATAATCAGCGCCACTGCCAGCCACAGAAATGCCACGGTGTTACCCGATTCATCGCGCGGGAGCTCAGCCAATTGTTCGCGCGTTAAAGTGTCGTTGTTGTCGCGCTCAGCACGACGGGCAATGCGAATAGCGATCAGCAAATAACCCAGCGCAATCAGCAGCAGCGCTACGCCATCGAGTCGACTCAGGTGATTATCAAACAGCATGATGCCGCTAAGCAGTGAAACCAGCAGCATTAAAGGGAGTTCGCGCCGAATCAGATTGGAGTGTACTGTCAATGGGTGCAGCAGGGCCGCGCCACCCAATATTAAGAGGATGTTGGTGATGTTGGATCCGAGAGCGGTGCCCACGGCTAAATCCATCTGACCATGCTGCGCAGCGGAAAATGAGACGATCAGTTCCGGTAACGACGTGCCAATGCTTACCACCGTCATGCCGATTATTAACGGCGGGATGCCAAAGGATCGACACAGGATCGCGGCACTGAATACCAAACGGTCAGCACCGTAAGCCAGTAAAATCAATCCGATAAACAGCAGGGCAGTGGCTACGAACATGAAAAATCCTTGATGGATAGGTGTGCCGGCAAACCTTGTCCGACAGGTAAAAGCATTGCACGCGCGGAATCAGGCGCTGATTTTGACTGTCTGAGAGGCAAAAGTAAATTTTAAGGCCGTTTTCGCCACACCTTACGGGTAAGTTTCTGTAAAACTATCGTGCATTGTGGCCTACCAGGCTACCATCCACGACCTTGATAACGCCCGATCCGCATAAAGAGGTAATGATGATCCAGCAGCAAACGAATCTGGTTGAGGTTCGTGGCGTCAGTTTCACGCGCGGTGATCGTGTCATTTTTGACGATATTTCGCTAACCGTACCTGCCGGCAAAGTCACTGCCATCATGGGGCCGTCCGGCATCGGTAAAACCACGTTGCTGCGTCTGATTGGTGGGCAGTTACAGCCGGACAAAGGGGACATCTGGTTCCATGACCAGAATATCCCCACACTTTCGCGCACTAAATTGTATGAAGCGCGTAAAAAGATGAGCATGTTGTTTCAGTCAGGGGCACTTTTCACCGATCTAAACGTCTTTGATAACGTTGCCTGGCCGCTGCGTGAACACACCCAATTGCCGCCAGAATTGCTGCATAGCACGGTGATGATGAAACTCGAAGCCGTGGGCCTGCGCGGTGCGGCAAAACTGATGCCTGCTGAGCTATCAGGTGGCATGGCTCGCCGTGCGGCACTGGCGCGGTCCATTGCCCTAGAACCCGATTTGATCATGTTCGATGAGCCGTTTGTTGGCCAGGACCCGATTACCATGGGCGTGCTGGTTAAATTGATCGACGAACTGAATCATGCGTTAGGCGTGACCTGCATCGTGGTTTCACACGACGTGCCAGAGGTCTTGAGCATTGCCGACCATGCCTATATTGTTGCCGGGCAAAAGATTATTGCCCAGGGCAGTGCGCCGGAATTACGGGATAATGCCGATCCGCGCGTGCGCCAGTTTATTGAAGGTCATGCGGATGGCCCCGTGCCGTTCCGCTTCGCTGCCGGGGATTACCTCAGCGATCTGACCCGCGTAGGGAGAACGTAGACTGATGTTGCTAAAGGCGCTGGCGTCATTTGGACGACAGGGAATTAACACCTGTGCGGCGTTTGGCCGTGCAGGCTTGATGCTGTTTCATGCGTTGGTGGGCAAACCGGCATTTCGCCGTCATGCACCATTGTTGATGAAACAGTTGTATAGCGTAGGCGTGCTCTCGCTGCTGATTATCGTGGTTTCCGGCTTGTTTATCGGCATGGTGCTAGGGTTGCAAGGCTATCTGGTTCTCACCACTTACAGTGCAGAAACCAGTCTCGGCATGCTGGTGGCGTTGTCGCTGCTGCGTGAACTTGGCCCTGTGGTTACGGCATTGCTGTTTGCCGGGCGCGCTGGCTCAGCCTTGACGGCTGAAATTGGCCTGATGAAAGCCACCGAGCAGCTTTCCAGCATGGAGATGATGGCGGTTGACCCGCTGCGCCGCGTGGTGTCACCACGCTTTTGGGCGGGATTTATCAGCATGCCGCTTTTGACATTGATCTTCACCGCGGTAGGCATTGCAGGTGGGGCACTGGTGGGCGTGAGCTGGAAGGGGATCGATCCTGGTTTCTTCTGGTCAGCGATGCAAAATGCGGTGGATTTCCGCAGCGATGTCATCAACTGCATTATCAAAAGCGCGGTCTTTGCCGTCACGGTAACCTGGATTGCGCTGTTCAATGGCTATGACGCCATCCCGACCTCTGAAGGGATTAGTCGGGCGACAACGCGTACCGTAGTGCATGCTTCATTGGCAGTGCTCGGTTTGGATTTTGTGCTGACAGCACTGATGTTTGGGAATTGATGCAATGCAAAGCAAAAAAACGAAATCTGGGTAGGCGTCTTCATGCTCGCGGCACTGCTGGCGCTGTTATTCCTGAGTTTACGAGTGGCCGATCTTAAGTCGCTGGGGACGGAGCCGACTTGGAAGATGTATGCCACCTTCGATAATATCGGCGGCCTAAAAGTGAGCTCTCCGGTGAAAATCGGCGGTGTGGTGATAGGCCGGGTGACAGACATTTCCCTCGATGACAAAACGTTATCACCGCGTGTCACCATGGATATCAGCGATCAATACACCGACAAAATTCCGGATACCAGCTCGCTGGCAATCCGCACTCAAGGCTTGTTGGGTGAGCAGTTCCTTGCACTTAATCTAGGTTTCGATGATCCAGAGCTGGGTTCGTCGATGCTGAAAGACGGTGGCACGCTGCGTGACACGAAATCCGCGATGGTGCTGGAAGATTTGATCGGCCAGTTCCTTTATAAGAGCGGCGACAATAAAAACGATAATCAAAAGCAGGGCGCGGAGAGCACGCCTGCCCCTGCAGCACCTGCTACAACGGAATAACCCTGAGAGGTAAAACACGATGTTTAAACGTTTACTGATACTTGCGATGCTGGCAATCGTCCCCTTGGCTGCCAATGCGGCGGATCAAAGCGATCCCTACAAGCAGATGAACGAAGCGGCGGCGAAAACCTTCACCCGCTTGAAAAATGAACAACCAAAAATTAAGCAGGATCCTAACTATCTGCGTGAGGTGGTACGTCAAGAGTTGCTGCCTTATGTACAGATAAAATATGCCGGTGCGTTGGTGCTGGGACGTTATTACCGTGAAGCGACCCCTGCGCAGCGCGATGCTTACTTTGCTGCATTTGGTGATTATCTGGCGCAGGCTTACGGCCAGGCGCTGGCGCTTTATCATGGGCAGACTTACCAAATTCAGCAGCCGCAGCCGATTGGCGATTCCAACATCGTAGCGATTCGTGTCTCGATTCTTGATCCGAACGGACGTCCGCCAGTCCGCCTTGATTTCCAATGGCGCAAAAACAGCCAAACAGGTAACTGGCAGGCCTATGACATGGTGGCAGAAGGCATCAGCATGATCACGACCAAACAAAATGAGTGGGGCGATTTGCTGCGTACCAAGGGCATTGACGGTTTAACCGCGCAGTTGAAAACCTATGCGGCACAGCCGATCACTCTGGATAAACAGCAATAATGAGCGAACCGTTACGCTGGCAGAGAACGGCCAGTACGTTGGCCTTAAGCGGCAAGCTCGATCGTGACACGCTACTGACATTGTGGCAGGAGCGTGACACCGCGATGGTAGATGTTGCCACCATTGATGTTGCCGCATTAGATCGTGTGGATTCTGCAGGATTGGCACTGTTGGTGCACCTGCGCGAAATTGCGCGAGCGCAGGGTAGTGCACCGGTTTTCACCGGCATTAATGACAAACTCCAGTCTTTAATCACGCTGTACAACCTGCAGCAGATTATTGTTTCTGCGGAAAAAATCGCCTGATTATCTGTTAAATGTATAAAGCCCCTGCTTTATCCAGGGGCTTTTGCGTATTTAAGAGTCAGGCGCTTTCCTCTAAGATATCCGCCTTATTATTATTAAGTGAAGCAATGAGCGATGGAAAATAGTGAAGTTCAGGCCGTGCTGATGCAGGCGCTGGCATTAGAAGAAGTACACGTACTCAGCAACGACGGCAGCCATTTTCAGGTGATTGCCGTAGGTGAGATGTTCGGTGAGCTGAGCCGTGTGAAAAAGCAGCAGGCTGTCTACGCGCCGCTGATGGAATACATTGCGGATAACCGTATTCATGCGGTTTCCATCAAAACTTATACCCCAGCTGAGTGGGCGCGTGACCGTAAACTCAACGGTTTTTAAGCGTCCTACGGGCTGTTTTGTTGATAGATAATTGAGAGCCGTTAATGGACAAATTTCGTGTGCAAGGCCCCACTCGTTTAAGTGGTGAAGTGACCATTTCCGGGGCAAAGAATGCTGCGTTGCCGATTCTGTTTGCTGCGCTGCTGGCAGAAGAGCCGGTAGAGATTCAGAACGTGCCAAAGCTGCGTGATATCGATACCACCATGAAGCTGCTGAATCTGCTGGGTGCACGTGTTGAGCGCAATGGTTCGGTTCACGTTGATGCTCGCGAAGTTAATGTTTTCAGCGCGCCCTATGATCTGGTGAAAACCATGCGTGCCTCGATTTGGGCACTGGGTCCGCTGGTGGCGCGTTTTGGCCAAGGCCAAGTTTCTCTACCAGGTGGCTGTGCCATAGGCGCGCGTCCGGTTGATCTGCATATTACTGGCCTTGAGCAGTTGGGTGCAGAAATTAAACTGGAAGAAGGCTACGTCAAAGCTTCCGTTAATGGCCGTTTGAAAGGCGCGCACATTGTGATGGACAAGGTCAGCGTCGGTGCGACCGTGACCATTATGAGTGCGGCAACGCTGGCAACGGGCACCACTATTATTGAAAACGCGGCACGTGAGCCGGAAATTGTTGATACAGCAAACTTCCTCAACACGTTGGGCGCAAAAATCAGCGGTGCGGGTACAGACAAAATCACCATCGAAGGCGTCGAACGCTTGGGTGGCGGTGTGTATCGTGTTCTGCCAGATCGTATCGAAACCGGTACCTTCCTGGTGGCTGCTGCCATTTCTCGTGGCAAAGTGGTGTGCCATAAGGCTCAGCCAGATACGCTGGATGCGGTGTTGGCAAAACTGCGTGATGCGGGTGCAGAAATTGAAACCGGTGAAGACTGGATCAGCCTCGACATGCACGGCAAGCGCCCGAAAGCGGTTAACATCCGAACTGCGCCACACCCTGGCTTCCCGACTGACATGCAGGCCCAGTTCACTCTGCTGAACATGGTGGCTGAAGGCACCGGTGTGATTACTGAAACCATCTTCGAAAACCGTTTCATGCATATTCCTGAGCTGATTCGTATGGGTGGACATGCGGAAATCGAGAGCAACACTGCGATTTGCCACGGCGTTGAAACGCTTTCAGGTGCGCAAGTGATGGCGACCGATCTTCGCGCTTCAGCGAGTCTGGTGCTGGCAGGCTGCATTGCAGAGGGCACGACCGTCGTGGACCGTATTTATCATATCGATCGTGGCTATGAGCACATCGAAGATAAGCTGAAAGCGATGGGTGCAAATATCGAGCGCGTTAGCGGCGAATAACGCTGCCAAGTCGCTTGAAGAGAACCAGTCACGTTTACGTGGCTGGTTTTTTTCGCCGTGAGGATCTCAAATAACTTGTCGATCCTTTGGCGATCTTATGCGCTTTTTGCGATCCAGCAGACGTGATGTGATGGGATCGAAATAGCGACTTGGCCAGATCTCGGCAGGATGAACGCCGATCGCATTGGCGATCAGCCACTCGCCTTTTGGCCAAGGGCGCGATAGCGCATTTGACAGGGTGGAAGAGTTTAGCCCTGAATGGCGCGACAACTCTGCCATTGAAGTGCCTTTTTTACGTAGGGCTGCGATGATATCAGCGGGATGCCAATCCTGTTTCCTTGCATTCATAACGTTCTGCTCCATGTCCATGTTATTGCTTCATCTCTACCGCATTCTGCGGTTCCATTGCAGAGATATCTGGAAAAAACAAAATTGTTATAACAAATAGTTTCCGTAAGTTTCCAGTAATTGTTATGTCACACCGTGAAACTGCGCGGTGTTTCGCAAATATGCTGCAACAGAAGTAACGAGAGAGATGAATTAAGAACGAGAGGAGAGAAGCAAAGCGGGGCGAAAGTGCCCCGCTGCGAGTCGCTTAGAAGTCACGCTGTACCGACATATGCGCCAGCGCTTCTAACGCGCTGCGCCACGGTGATTCTGGCAGAGACTGTAGAGCCGCGATGGCTTTGTCTGCCTCTTCTTCAGCACGTTTACGGGTCCACTCCAGTGAACCTGTTTGCTGCATTGCGGCTAATACCGGCTCCAGCAAATGGCGACCATTGCCTTCTTCAATCGCTGTACGAATCATCAATGCCTGCTCAGGCGAGCCGTTATGCATGGCGTGCAGCAGTGGAAGCGTAGGTTTCCCTTCGCTCAGGTCATCGCCGGTATTCTTTCCGAGCGTTTCACCATCGGCGCTGTAATCGAGCAAATCATCAATTAACTGGAAAGCCGTGCCCAGATAGCGACCATAATCCTGTAGCGCTTTTTCCTGTGCTGGTGTGGCTTCCGCAAGAATGGCTGAAGCTTGGGAGGCCGCTTCAAACAGGCGCGCGGTTTTGCTGTAGATGACGCGCATGTAACTCTCTTCGGTGACGTCGGGATCGTTACAGTTCATCAACTGCAGTACTTCACCTTCCGCGATCACATTCACCGCTTCAGACATCAGCGCGAGGATCTTTAAGGATCCCATGCTGGTCATCATCTGGAAGGCGCGGGTATAAATAAAATCGCCGACCAGAACACTCGCGGCGTTACCGAACGCAGCGTTAGCAGTAGCTTTGCCACGGCGCATATCGGATTCATCCACCACATCATCGTGTAACAGCGTGGCAGTGTGGATAAATTCGATCAGCGCCGCATTGGTGATATGCAGCGATCCTTGATAATTCAGCGCACGTGCTGAGAGCACAGCGATCATCGGACGGATGCGTTTGCCACCCCCGCTGATGATGTAATAGCCCAACTGGTTGATCAGTGAGACTTCTGAATTCAGCTGGTCGAGGATGGTCTGGTTGACGGCCGCCATATCCTGAGCGGTTAATTCATTAATCTGTTCTAAGTTCATTCGTCTGTTCAGCTTTGACTCGTTTTTTGCATGGTAAGCGCTTTAACACAGCTTGAGTTCAGGTAATCTGTTACTGATTGTACTTGAAAAATCGGGCTGCGAAACGTTTGCATTCGTTCTGCGCTTTTTTTCTGCAAGAGAGTGCAAAGTGCTCTTGTCTTCTCCTGGAGATTTGCGTAGAATTCGCGCCCTATTGTGAATATTTATCGCGCCGCCTGATGAATAGAAAGGCATGCGCAGAAGCGGAGTTTTATATGTACGCGGTTTTCCAAAGTGGTGGTAAACAACACCGAGTAAGCGAAGGTCAGACCGTTCGCTTGGAAAAGCTGGACATCGCAACCGGCGAAACCATTGAGTTCGACCAGGTTCTGATGATTGCAAATGGCGAAGACGTGAAAATCGGCGCGCCACTGGTATCAGGCGGTGTGATCAAGGCAGAAGTTGTTGCTCACGGTCGTGGCGAGAAAGTTAAAATCGTTAAGTTTCGTCGTCGTAAACACTACCGTAAGCAAGCTGGTCACCGTCAGTGGTTCACTGATGTGAAAATCACTGTGATCGGCGCGTAAGAGGAGATCTGACAAATGGCACATAAAAAGGCTGGTGGCTCGACTCGTAACGGTCGCGACTCCAATGCAAAACGTCTGGGTGTTAAGCGTTTCGGTGGTGAATCTGTTCTGGCAGGTAGCATCATCGTTCGTCAGCGTGGCACCAAATTCCACGCAGGTACCAACGTAGGTTGTGGTCGTGACCACACCCTGTTTGCTACCGCAGACGGCAAAGTACAATTCGAAGTTAAAGGTCCTAACAACCGTAAGTACATCAGCATCGTTGCTGAGTAAGGTTGTTGTGACGCAGACGGTTAACGTCTGAACACACGAATTGAAGGCCCCGCAGCTTTGCGGGGCTTTTTACATTCTGCCGCAGGTTGCGGGATTCTCTCTGACCTTACCGCGCAGTTTGCTGTACAATTTATGTACACATAGTTTTGCCAATCTTGTATTATCCGCCGCCGGTCAGCTCAGAAGACCCTGGCGGACCCGTTCGCCGTGCTTAATAGCCGCGAACGATAGCGTGACGGAGAAAGAAAATGAAGTTTGTAGATGAAGCGACGATCCTTGCGGTCGCAGGAGATGGCGGTAATGGTTGCGTAAGCTTCCGCCGCGAAAAATACATTCCACGCGGTGGCCCGGATGGCGGCGACGGCGGTGACGGCGGTGACGTTTACCTGCTGGCGGATGAAAACCTCAATACCCTGATCGATTATCGCTTCGAGAAATCTTTCCGCGCCGAACGTGGCCAAAATGGTCAGAGCCGAGATTGCACCGGTAAACGCGGTAAGGACATCATTGTTAAAGTTCCGGTGGGTACACGTGTTATCGACCAGGGCACCGGTGAAACGCTGGGCGACATGACGCGCCACGAGCAGAAATTGATGGTCGCCAAAGGCGGCTGGCACGGTCTGGGCAACACCCGCTTTAAGTCTTCAGTTAACCGCAGTCCACGTCAGAAGACCATGGGCACGCCGGGCGAGAAACGCGACCTGCAGCTTGAGCTGATGCTGTTGGCTGATGTCGGTATGCTTGGCCTGCCGAATGCCGGTAAATCGACCTTCATTCGTTCCGTGTCTGCGGCTAAACCAAAAGTGGCGGATTATCCGTTTACCACTTTGGTGCCAAGCCTTGGCGTGGTGCGCATGGACAACGAAAAGAGCTTTGTCGTCGCTGATATTCCGGGCCTGATTGAAGGCGCTGCGGATGGTGCCGGTCTGGGTATTCGCTTCCTGAAGCACCTTGAGCGTTGCCGCGTACTGTTGCACCTGATCGACCTGGCGCCGATCGATGAATCCGACCCGGTAGAGAACGCCCGCATCATTCTGGGTGAACTGGAAAAATACAGCGAGAAGCTGTTCCAGAAGCCACGCTGGTTGGTGTTTAACAAATGTGACCTGCTGAGCCGTGAAGAAGCGGAAAGCCGCGCTAAAGCGGTTGTGGAAGCATTGGGCTGGGAAGAAAAGTACTATCTTATTTCTGCGGCCAGCCACGATGGCGTGAAAGATCTTTGCTGGGACGTGATGACCTTTATCATTGAGAACCCGAAAGAAGCCGAAGAAGAAGCGAAAGAACCGGAGAAAGTGGCCTTCATGTGGGATGACTATCACCGTGAAGCCATGGAAACCGCGCAAGAAGTGGAAGAAGATGACGATTGGGATGACGACTGGGATGAAGAGGACGACGAAGGCGTCGAAATCATTTACCAGCGTTAATCGCAAAAGAGAAAGCGGCCAATTGGCCGCTTTTTTTATGGCTGCTGAGTGCCAGTTTTGACATCAAGGTGAGAAGGCTTTATCCGTGCAAGATTCAGCAGCCGGGCTTCCCTTGTGAGATTGAGACGTTGAGGGTTACCCCAGCACCGCCACTGTTAATCTCGACGTACAGCACAGCTGATCGCGTCCATTGCGAATCTCAATTTCCCAGCTCTGATTGCGTGCGCCAAGGTGCAGAGGGCGGCAGATACCGCGCACTTCACCGCTGCTGACCGCGCGATGGTGGCTGGCGCTCACCTCGATGCCTACCACGCTTTTACCTTCTTCCACACTCAGATAACCCGCAATCGATCCCATCGATTCTGCCAGGACCACTGAAGCGCCGCCGTGCAACAGGCCAAACGGCTGTTGTGTACGGGCATCTACCGGCATAGTGGCTTCAAGATAATCGTCCCCTACGACGGTGAAGACGATGCCTACATGAGCCACTAGTGAGTTTTCGCCGATCTTATTTAAGCTTGCAAGATCAAACGCGCGTTTCCAGATTGTCATATCAAGACCCCAGCGTTGCGCCACCGTCGACCACAATATCCTGCAGCACAACGTGACTGGCAAGATCCGAGGCCAGGAACAGGACGTTGTTCACGATCTCTTGTGGCTTAGCGATCTTACGCAGTGGGATCCCCAACTTATACTGATCCTGGAAGCCATTGATCATCTCTTGTTCCGCTTCCGGGGTATGCCACAAGCTGCGTTGCATATCGGTGTCAGTGGAACCCGGTGAGACGATGTTACAGCGCACACCCAGCGGAGCCATTTCCAGCCCAACGGTGAGGCACAGGCTGCGCAGTGCTGCTTTAGACGCGCCGTAAGCCGACATACCCAGGCGAGGTGCATGTGCTGCGTTAGACGCGATAGTGACGATGGCCCCCGCACGCTGCTTGCGAAACACCGGCAGCGTCTGCTGGAACATATTGAAAGCGCCGCCCGCGTTCACGGCCAGACAGGCTTGCCAGTCCTCAAAAGCTAACTCTTCGGTGCTGCCGATACGCAGAATGCCCGCGCCATTCACCAGCACGTCAAGGCGTGGCTGCTCAGCCAACAGACCCTGGCAGACCGCTTTCACTTGTGCGGCATTGGCCACATCCAGTGGTTGCGTGATGAACGGGTAATCTGCCTGATCAAAACGCAGATCAAAGCCGATGACCTGCGCCCCAGCCTGATGAAATGCCAGTGCGGTGTGGTAGCCAATACCTTTGCCAGCGCCCGTTACCCAGACAATTTTTCCGCTGAAATCGAACGAAGCACTCATTTGGTTGGCACCCGTGACAACAGCGCCCACCAGCCATCAATGCTGGGATTTTTTGCCAGGCTCACAAAATCGATATCGTTATGCACCTGACGCCAGCGCGCTGCCAGCGCCATAACGCGTACGGAATCAAGACCATAATCGATCAGGTTCTCATCATCTTCCGGCACGTCGTCATCTTCCAGCAAGGGGAGGATCAGCGCACGCAGATCGTCTTTGCTCAGCGGAAGTGGCATCAGATCGGCGGTCATTACTACTTTACCGCTGCGGCCCGCGGTGTAGGTCAGTGCCATCATGTGTTCTTCACGGCTGAAGTCAGCCAAGGCGTCAGCCACCATAAACGGCTGAATGTTACGCATGAAGGCATCGGTTGCGGTCGTCAGGCAGCCGATATGAGCATAAACGCCGGTGATAATCAGCTGGTCGCGGCCCATCTCCTGCAAAATGGATTCCAGCGGCGAACGCACGAAGGCACTGTAACGCCATTTGGTCAGGACCTGATCATCTTGATCCGGAGCCAGCGCATCAACGATCTTCTGCTGATCCGGGTGCTTGTTCAGGCCCGGTCCCCACATGTCGTTGAGCAAGGCACGATCGGCATCACTCTGTTCATTCGGCTGCGCGGTATAGAACACGGGAATACCCTGCGCTTTGCAGTAGGCACGCAGACGCGCAATGTTCTCTACCACTTGGTCGATCAGCGGGCTGTTCTCACCCCAAAAATTAAGGAAGTAAGCCTGCATATCATGGATCAACAACGCAGCACGCTGTGGCTCAACGGCCCACTTCACTTTATTGGTCGGCAGCTCAGTGGCCGCAGGCAGCGCGTAGGAATTCAGTTTTGGAATAGCCATTACAATCTCCGGAACAGGTCAGGCTTGCGCTTGTTGATCGGCAAGCTGTTGGCGTAAACGTTTTTTATCCACCTTGCCAACGGGTGTCAGGGGCAGGGCATCTACGCAGGTAATACGATCGGGTAATTTAAACTCAGCGACGCCAAGTTCACGCAGGTGACGGCGAAGCGCCACGGCTTTGATCGGCTGGCTGGCAACGATAAAGGCACAGCTCTTTTCACCCATCAGTTCATCATTCATCGATACCAGTGCGGCGTGGATCACATCAGGATGGCGCTGTAGCAGGTTTTCGATCTCTTCCGCCGCGATCTTTTCGCCACCGCGGTTAATCTGATCTTTTTCACGACCCTGCACGGTGATGTAACCCTGCTCGTTGATCTCAATCAGATCGCCTGAGCAGTAAAACCGTCAGCGTCGAAGCTGGCGGCATTGTGCTCCGGGCTTTTATAGTAGCCGCGGAAGGTGTAAGGCCCACGCGTCATTAAACGACCTACACTGCCGCTGGGCAGCGCATTGCCGTGTTCATCGGCGACCCACACTTCGTCGTCTTCAGAAATCGGGCGGCCTTGCGTGGTCAGGATAGTTTTCTCATCATCGCCAAAGCGGGTGTAGTTCACCAATCCTTCAGCCATGCCAAACACCTGTTGCAGGCGGCAGCCAATTTCACTTTGAATACGTGCTGCCAGGGTTTCGCCTAGCTTGGCTCCGCCCACCTGAATGCGCTTCAGCGAAGCCAGCTGCTTATTGCTGCCCCATTCCTGAATCGCTTGTAACCACAGGCTGACGGCAGGAGGCACTAAGCCGGTATCAGTCACCTGATGCTTCTCAATCAACGGGAAGCAGAGTGTCGCGCTGGGATCGGCGGCAAGGATCACTTGGCCACCGGCATAGAACACCCCGAGTGAACCCGGTGAGCTCATGGCGAAATTATGCGGTGCGGGCAGAGCAATCAAATAACGCGTTTCGGCAGTGACTTCGCAAATATCGTCACTCGCACGAATACTGTAGTAGTAATCGTTATGCGTGCGTGGAATCAACTTAGGTGTGCCGGTGCTGCCGCCAGAGAGCTGGAAGAAAGCCACTTCATCGGCAGCGGTTGGCGTCGGTTGATAGTCACCCGCCGCTTCGGCCATCAGCGCTTCCAGCGTATTTTCCGGCTGGTTGTCATTGCGCAGAATGACCTGCTGCAGGGACGGTTGTGCCGCGCAAAGCGTGTTAATGAAGGTATCGTCGGCAAACAGTGCATGATGGCGATCGGCAATCAGCAGCTTCGGTTCAATCTGTGAAGCGTAGGCAGTCAGTTCGGTGCGCTGATGGCTGTGAAGCGCAAAAACTGAGGCGACGCCCAGCTTAAAGAGAGCGAAAACCGTGACGTAAAAATCGGCGACATTGCCCAGTTGGACCAATGCAGTATCGCCCTGTTGCAAACCACGACGCTGAAGCGCTGCTGCCAGATTCTCGGATAGCATGTCCAATTGGCGATAGCTGATCTGGCGATCGCCGTCGATGACCGCAATAGCATCATTTTCTTGATGACGAGCCAGGATATCGGTCATTGGCACATCGAGCCAATAGCCTTTTTCGCGGTAGCGCGTAGCGAAATCATCAGGCCAACGGTTATAGGGAATGCTCATGCTCTTTCCTTTATTGCAGTCCAAAAGCGCGCAACATGGTGTCCAACTTCACGCCAGTTTCACGCCATTCTGATTCAGGTTGGGAGTCAGCAACAATGCCCGCTCCCGCAAATAGTCGAACCCTGGCACCGTGTACCGTGCCGCAGCGAATCGTCACAACCCACTCGCCATTGCCTTCACTGTCACACCATCCGACGATGCCGCCAAAAAGTTGACGGTCAAACGGCTCTAGCTGCTGAATCAACTGCTGAGCAAGCTGGTGCGGGAAGCCGCTTAATGCGGGGGTCGGGTGCAGCAGGCAGGCCAGGGATAGCGCATTTTCACGCTCATCCTGCACTTGGCCATCGATTTGCGTCGCCAAATGCCACAGAGTTGCGGTCGTCATCAACGAAGGTACGGTTGGGACTGACAGCAGACGGCTACGCGGTTTTAGCGTGGCGCGCATCGCGTCGGTGACCAGCTTGTGCTCATGGCGATCTTTGTCAGAATCCATCAGCGTATTGCCTGCGGCACGATCTTGCTGACTATCGTCATGATGACGTCGCGCCGAGCCTGCCAGAGGGCAGGAGCTGAAATCGCGCCCTTGTTTACGCAGCATCAACTCAGGGCTGGCACCCACCAGTGCACCGCCTTGTGGCAGCGGCAGATGGAAGTGATAGCTATTAGGGTTCTGCGCGATCACGCGTTGCATCAGCGCTGCAGTATCCACCGGTTGATCGGTGGTGATATCCATCAGGCGTGAAAGCACGACTTTATCGAGGTCGCCACGCTGTGTGGCGGCAACGGCATCCGTCACCATTTGGGTAAAGACATCATGATCGGGCACGGCTGCGCGACGACGCACCTGCGGCATTTCACCGGATGCAGAGGGTAGCGCGTTTTGTAGATCGGCACGATTGAAGGTCTGATAGCTTTCAGGGATAAACAGCGCCGCTGGTTGGCTAACGTCGAACGGAATCGCGCCGACCAGAATCGGATTTTCAATGCCTTGTTGTTTCGCCGCCGCAAAGTGCTGACGTAACTGTTGTTGAAAATCCCCCTGTAACAAGGCGGCATCCGTCACGGGTGCAGTGATGGTGGTATAGCACCCTTGAGTTGCGAGGCTGCGCCACGGGGAAGTAAAAAGGAACCCACGGCATAACGAGGAAAAATCCTTTAAGAGGGCATTTTCAAACATGGATGATTCGACCATAATTTTCACCTATAAATGATAAGATTATTAATAATGATTATCATTTTTATTATGGCCCTGTAACCTACGTCGATCAGACAAAAGTGTCAATCCATTCGCGGGATTTACCGCATGTTTAGGCGTAATCGGAGAGTGACGATACGCCGCGTATTAAGCTAAAAGGCGGACCAAAACTTATGAATAAATGCGGTTTGTGGGGCCTAACGGTCCTGTTGTTCATTTTCCAGACTTTTACAAGTCTTGCGCAGGCTGAACAGGGTTGGCCGCGCACCGTTCAGGGGGCTAATGGTCCCCTGATCCTCAACAAAGCGCCGCAGCGCATTGTTTCCACCAGCGTTACCCTGACGGGCTCGCTACTGGCCATCGATGCGCCTGTCATCGCATCCGGCGCGACAGCACCTAACAGCCGCTTGGCTGACGATCAGGGCTTCTTCCGTCAGTGGGGCGACGTGGCGAAACAGCGTCATCTCAAACGCCTTTATATTGGTGAACCGAGTGCGGAGGCCGTTGCTGCCGAAGCGCCCGATCTGATTCTGGTCAGTGCAACCGGCAATGATTCAGCGATCAAGCTGGCCAGCCAACTCTCGGCCATCGCACCCACGCTGGTGGTCAATTACGATGACAAAAGCTGGCAGGACGTGGTGACGCTGCTCGGTCAGGCCACCGGCCATGAAACTCAGGCCGCCCAGCGAGTGAAAGCTTTTGACGATCGTGAAGCGGCGTTGAAGAAAGCCATCACGTTGCCGCCGCAGCCGGTTTCCGCCATGGTGTGGAATGGGGATGGGCGCGCGGTCAATGTGTGGACCGCGGAGTCAGCGCAAGGCAAGCTACTGCAACAGCTCGGTTTCACCCTCGCTGAACCTCCTGCTACTGTTCAACAGGGACACAGTATGGGGCAGCGTAAAGACATTATTCAGTTGTCGGGTGAGAACGTTGGCAGTGGTCTGACGGGTAAAACCTTCCTGCTGTTCGCCGGTGACGATAAAACAACGCAGTCGGTGCTTAATAATCCGTTCCTAGCGCAAAATGCGGCAGTGAAACAGCAGCAGGTCTTCCCGCTGGGCGTCGATTCGTTCCGACTGGATTACTACAGCGCCAGCAACCTGCTGGCGCGTCTGGAAAAACTGTTCGTTAAATCATGATGCCTGTTCCGCCAGCTCCGGTGCTGGCGGATGGTATCGACGCAGACGTCCCATCACCCACCACATCATTACGCCCAGCAGCGCTGCCGCAAAGCCAAATAGGGCGGCAGCCTGTGGTGGCAGTAACCATGAACCCATGGCACCAATCATCGCCGCCCCGATCGCATCGCCAGTGACGTTTTGCGCTGTCCATAACCCATTAATGCGTCCCAATAAATGGTCAGGCGTTAATAGCTGAATCATGGCGTACTGCACCAGACTGTTGATGGCACTGAAGTAACCAAAGGCAACCAAACACAGTAGCGCCAGCGGCAAGTTGGGCATCAAACTGAACAAGCCCAGTGCCACAAAAGCCGCAACCGCACTGCCCAGTACTAACTGTCCTGGTCGTGCGGCGTGCTTCAGTTTGCCGCTGGTAAAGGCGCCAATGGCGGCACCCAGCGGGACTGCTGCATACATCATACCGAGCTGATTTACCGTGACTGACCAGTGTGGTGCCAAGGCGGGGTAAAGTACCCGTACCGCACTGGCCAGTGTGACCAGAGCACCAATCAGCGCCACCATGCCGACAATCGGGCTTGCAAACAGGAACTGCACCCCGGCAGCGAGTGATTTCAGTGGATGTTCGCGCGGCTGCGGGGGTGGGGGAAGTTGTGGCAGTTTTAGCAGTGTCAGCACCGTTAATAGCGTACCGAATGCGGTCAGGCCGTAGTTCCACACGACGCCGCCGTGTGCAATCACCAGGCCCGCAATCGCCGGTGAGAGAATGGAACCAAAGCGTACCGTCAACATGGTGATGGCACCGGCCTGCATAATATTTTCGCGTCCTACCAACGCAGGAGTGGCCGCCAGCAGCGCCGTCACGCCTATCGCGCCAAAGAAACCGTCCCAGAATCCCAGCAGATAAACGGCAATCAATGACGGTTCAGGGAGTGCGGCGTTAATTGCCAAGGCAATAAAACCCAATCCGCAGGTAGAACGGGCAATCAGAATCAGCTTTTTACGTTCGTAGCGATCCGCTAACACGCCACCGGTTAGCAGACCGATAAACATACCTGATGCCGCCAGCGTTACCGCTAACCCCACCAAAAGCGGAGATTGTGTCATTTGCTGAATTTGTACCGGCACCGCGACGGCAAGCATACCTAACGCGACAATGGAGATGAAACGCGCGATAAACACGGCGCGAAATGCCGCGTGAGTTTTCAGCAGGGAGAGATCAATAAAGTGGGAGGATTTGTTCATTCGTTCGCCTTTTTGCACCAATTTTCCTCATCGTCCGCGAGGCCAGTCATGGTAACATAGGCAAACGCGAGTAATAACGATAACCATTATCAAATTGCGTTGCGCATGCGACGACGTTAAACAGTGAAGGTTTTGAACGATGCGCCAAATTCGTGCATTAGCAGGCTCAGGGATTCTGCTCGTGCTCCTCATCGCGCTCAGCTTAATGCTGGGGGCAAAATCAATACCCCTTTCCGATGTTTACCATTCTCTGACCTCCAGTTGCAGCAGCGCGGAGTGTGTGATTGTGCGCGATGCACGTTTGCCTCGCACTTTGGCAGGATTACTCGCTGGCGTTGCACTGGGTTTAGCAGGGGCTTTGATGCAAAGCCTGACACGCAACCCGTTGGCCGATCCCGGCATTCTTGGCGTCAATGCAGGTGCCGGATTTGCGGTGGTGATTGGCATTGCGCTGTTTGGTGCCGACTCCCCCCTCGACTGGCTCGGCTTTGCTTTTATCGGCGCATTGCTGGCATCACTGCTGGTGGCCATGACCGGTGCGATTGGCGGCGGACGCGTTAACCCGGTACGCCTGACGTTAGCGGGTGTGGCGCTCGGCGCGGTACTGGATGGCCTAACATCGGGCTTATCACTGCTCAACCCTGATATTTATGACCATCTGCGTTTCTGGCACAGCGGCTCGCTGGATATCCGTAACTTTACTGTTCTACGCACCCTGTTTCCGGCGGTGCTGGTGGGCAGCGTGGTGGCGATTTGCCTGTCGCAGGCGCTGAACAGTTTAAGCATGGGCGGCGATATGGCGACGGCGTTGGGCACGCGAGTCGCGCGGACGCAGCTGTTGGGATTGCTGGCCATCGCTCTGCTGTGTGGTGCCGCCACCGCTGCGGTGGGGCCGATTGCTTTTATTGGCTTGATGACGCCGCATTTTGCGCGCTGGCTGGTAGGCAACGATCATCGCTGGATGCTGCCTGCGACCGCATTGATTACACCTATATTGCTACTGGCGGCGGATATTCTTGGCCGCCTTCTGGTCGCAGGAGAATTGCGCGTTTCCATCGTGACGGCGATGTTGGGTGCGCCGGTACTGATTATCTTGGTACGTCGTAAACTTGGACGAGGTGCGCTATGACGCGCCGGGTAGGGTTACACACCACCTGGTTGCTGCTGTGTTGCTTACTGCTGGCGTATCTGGCAATGACGCGCGGTGCCTTGCCAATCGGGGCTGAGCAATTCTGGCAGATGCTAAGGGGCGAAGGCGCCGGTAACGTCAAATTGATCGTGCTGGAATGGCGACTCCCTCGCGTATTGATGGCGTTACTGATTGGCGCGGCCCTCGGCGTAAGTGGCGCTATTTTCCAGTCTCTGCTGCGCAATCCGTTGGGTAGCCCGGACATACTCGGTTTTAACACGGGCGCCTACAGTGGGGTGCTGGTGGCGTTGGTGCTGTTCAATCAAGGCATCGCCGCCATGACCGGTGCCGCGCTGATCGGTGGGATCGCCACTGCGGCGCTGGTGTACCTGTTCGCCTGGCGCAACGGCGTCGAAACCTTCCGTCTGATTATTGTCGGCATTAGCGTGCGTGCATTGCTGATGGCGTTGAATGCCTGGCTGATTATCAGCGCCTCGCTGGAGTCGGCGCTGAGCGCCGGTTTATGGAGTGCCGGCTCGCTAAACGGCATCACTTGGGCGAAAACGCCGCCGGTGATTGCGGTGTTGCTGTTGTCGCTGCTGGTGATGGCCTTGCTGACGCGACGGATGCGCCTGCTGGAGATGGGCGATGACACCGCCAGCGCGCTCGGTGTCCCGGTTGAACGCAGCCGCATGTGGCTGATGCTGATTGGCGTGGTGCTGACTGCCGCATCCACCGCGCTGGTGGGGCCGATCTCTTTTGTGGCGCTCTTGGCCCCGCAAATTGCCCGTCGGCTCGGTGGCGGAGAGAGAGGCGCATTGTTGCTGGCATCACTGTGTGGCGCACTGCTACTGATCGCCGCTGATTTTGCTGCACAGCATCTGTTCCTGCCTTATCAATTACCGGTTGGCGTGATCACTGTCAGCTTGGGTGGACTCTATTTGATTGCATTACTGGTGCGGGAGGCGCGACGCCAATGATCGATATTCCTTCACGTCTGTATGGCGAAAGCCTGACGCTTGGCTATGACAAAAAAATCGTGGCGGAGAATCTGTCAGTGGCGATCCCGGAAGGGGAGCTGACGGTGATTATCGGCCCGAACGCCTGTGGTAAATCCACCTTATTACGGACACTCAGCCGCCTCAACACGCCGCTAAAAGGTGAGGTGTATTTAGATGGCGAGGCCATTGCGCGCTATCCCACTAAAGAAGTGGCGCGGCGGCTTGGGCTGCTGCCCCAGAGTTCGAATGCGCCTGCTGGCATTAGCGTGTCGGAGTTGGTGGCGCGCGGGCGCTATCCTCACCAGGCACTGTTTGGTCGCTGGCGCGAGGAGGATGAAGAGGCGGTGCAGCAGGCGATGCGCGCGACGGGCGTGGCTGATTTGGCACAACAACTGGTCGATACCTTATCCGGTGGACAGCGTCAGCGAGTGTGGATAGCCATGGTGCTGGCACAGCAAACGCCGCTGTTGCTGCTGGATGAACCGACAACCTGGCTGGACATCACGCATCAGATTGAGTTGCTGGAACTGATGCAGGAATTGAACCAGCAGCATGGCCGCACGCTGGTGGTGGTATTGCACGACCTCAATCATGCCTGTCGTTATGCCACGCATTTGATTGCCATGCGTCACGGCAAGATTATCGCAGAGGGCAAGCCAGCAGAGATCGTGACGCCCGCGTTGATTGAGCAGGTGTATGGTTTACGCTGTGTGATTGTCGAAGATCCAGTGGCGCATACGCCGATGATCGTGCCGCTGGGGCGAGGAAGATAATACCCAGGGCTGCATAAATGGCAGGGCGGCATAAATGCTGCCCCTACGGCGGGGTAAGGTGCGCATTGATGCGCACCGGGTATGTTTTAACCCAATATCCGCTGCAACAGCGGCCCAATCTGTTCAAACATCTGCGGTGAAATGATCTCCACGTGAGCACAATCCATCGGCCACACCTCTAACTCACCCACGTAGGGTGCCCAGGCATCCCGTGCATCCTGGCCTGGCTGCTGCGTCTGTTCCGCCAGGAACAGGGTAGCACGCCCCTTAAAGCGAGCGCTGCGTGCCGTCGCCAGCAGGCGCACTGAACTGGCGTAGTTAGCTTCGATGGTATCGAACATCGCTCGCATCTCTTCACCGGCCTGATGGCGCTGCGCGGCAATAAACTGTTCGCGTTCACGATTGACCTCTTCGAGCACCGCCGGATCTAATACGTTCTCACCGCGCTTCTCGTCCCAGTTTTGTGTCTCGGGTGGCCAGGTATCGAGCAAGCCGAGGAAGGCAACCTCTTCTCCTGCCGCTTCAAGCCGTGCAGCGATGCCTTGTGCCAGCGTGCCGCCCAGTGAATAGCCGAGGAAATAATAAGGCCCATGCGGTTGTGCCTCACGCAGCGTGCGCAGATGCGCCTCGCATACCTCATCGAGATGCGCGCTCTGGTTCAGTGGGCTGTCGGTGCCTGGAGACTGGATGCCAACCAGCGACCAGCGCGGCGCGAGGTAGCGTTGCAGGATGCTGAACTGCCAGGCAAAGCCGGATGCCGGATGGAAGCAGAACAGCGTTGGCCCCGCGCCTTGACGCAGTGGCAGCACCGCTTCAAAACCGGCTTGTTGATGTGATTGTGTATCACTGAGCAGCCGAGCCAGTTTTTCCACCGTTGAGGCCACCATAATTTGCCCCACCGAAACCGGTTGTTGCAGTTCACGACGCAACTGCGCCGCTAAACGCATCGCCAGCAACGAGTGTCCACCGAGGGCGAAGAAGTCATCCTGCGCACGGATGTGCTCGCGATCCAGCAGTTGGCAGAAAGCCTGTGCCAACTGGGTTTCCAGCCCTGCATGCGGTTCACGGCCCACGCTGTCAGCGGCGTTTTGCGGCAGAGGCAGGGCTTTACGATCTAATTTACCGTTGCTGCTGAGTGGGAAAGCTTCAAGCTGCACAATCGCCACCGGCACCATGTGCGCAGGCAGGCGCTGTGCCAGTGCTTCACGCAGCGCTTCGCCATCCACCGGATGCGCTGCAATCACATAACCCACCAGTTGCCGCGCATCCCCGCCTTGCGTCGCGGCGTTGCCCAGCACCACAGCATGGGTGACAGCCTGTTCAATGCCTGGCTGATCACTTAATACATGATCGATTTCGTTAAGCTCGATGCGTTGACCACGAATTTTTAGCTGATCGTCGCTGCGGCCAAGATATTCCACGGCGCCGTTATCCAGCCAGCGTGCGACATCACCGGTCAGATACATACGCTCGCCCGGGACAAAAGGATCAGGAATGAAGCGGCTGGCGGTCAGTTCTGGACGACCCAGATAGCCATGCGCCAACTGTACGCCCGTGAGATAAAGGTCGCCCGCCACACCGGGTGGTACGGGCTGCATGCGTGCATCAAGAATACGCAATCCTGTGTTCCACACTGGGAAACCAATCGGCACGCTAGGCCCCTCGACGGCTGCCAGTGCCTCACCAAAGGCGGGATACCAGCTGACATCCACAGCGGCTTCGGTCGGGCCATACAGGTTATGCAGAGGAGCGTGCGTCAGTGTTTCCCATTCACGCGACAGGTCGGTGGGGAGGGCTTCACCGCTGCAAAACACGTTGCGCAGGCTGGCGCAGCAAGCGATGGCTTGCGGGTTATCAAGGGCCGCGATAAAGGCCGCCAGCATCGAGGGTACGAAATGCGTGGTGGTCACTTTGTAGCGGGCAAACAGCTGTTGCAGTGCTTCAGGATCGCGGTGCGCCTCCGGCGGTGCCATCACCAACTGCGCGCCAACAAGCAGCGGCCAGAAGAATTCCCATACTGACACATCGAAACTGCTCGGGGTTTTCTGCAGAACCACATCATCGGCTTGCAGCGGATAGCGATCCTGCATCCACAGCAGGCGGTTCACAATCGCTTCATGGCCCACCAATACGCCTTTCGGCCGTCCCGTTGAGCCAGAGGTGTAGATGATGTAAGCCGCATCCTGCGGCGTCGGTGCGCTAGCCGGTGCAGGTGCATCCAGGCGCGTGTAAAGCGCATCAAAATGCAGTTGATTCACTTGGGCGATAGCGCTGAAGCGGGCGCGCAGATCTGACGAGGTTATCAGCGTTTTCGGCGTGGCATCTTCCAACATCAGCTGTAGACGTTCATCGGGATAACTGGTATCCAGCGGTAGGTAAGCCGCACCGAGCGAAACGATCGCCTGTAACGCCAGCGAAAGCTGAACTGAACGCGGTAAAGCCACCGCCACGATATCACCGCGCTGTACGCCTGCGGCAGTGAGATCGGCCGCCAGCGCGAAGACTTGCTGCTGCATGTCGTGATAGCTGAGTTGATGCGTAGCATCGATCAGGGCGGGCGCGTCTGGCGTACGTTCAACCTGCTTTGCCAGCAGTGAAGCCAGTGTTTCAACCGGAACGGGATGTGCCGTCTGATTGATACGGGCGATCTGTTCATGTTCATCCGCGGTCAGCAGATCGAGTTCACCCAGCGGGCGCAGGGGTTGTGCCGCGAGCTGATTGAGCAGCAAAGCAAAACGGCTGGCGTGGCGCAGCAAGGTTGATTCGCTATAGCGCTCCGCATTGGCCAGCAGCTCCAGCGTCACCTCACCCTGTTCGCTCAGGTAGATTGCGATCTCCAGATCGCGCACTGGCCCCGAAGCCAGCTGATGGGTAATACCCTCCACGCCGGCAAAATCGAGCTGATAATCAAACATCTTCAGGTTGATCACCGGACCATACAGCGGGTCGCCATCGCCGAGACGGCCCAAATCGCGCTGTACCTGTTCTGCATCATAACGCTGGTGGCGGCGCATTTTCTTCACTTCACCTGCCAGTTGCGCGGCAAGCGCGGCGATCGGCTGGGCGGGATCGTAATGCACGGCCATCGGCAGCACATTGATCACCGGACCGGTGGCGCACAGCGCGGCGGAACCGATGCGGCGCATAAAGATAAATCCAGCGGCGAAGTCATTCTGTCCACTGAGACGAGCCAGCCACAATGCCACCAAGGCAAAAGCCAAATCGGCTGCGCTGGATTGCGGGTGCTGGTGAGTTAACGCCTGGAAAGTGCTGTGATCGAGCGTCACGCTATGGCGCAGCAGATCGGTACTGGCGCTTTGTCCGGCAAGAGGCAGCGGTGACAGGGAAGCCGGCGAGGGCAGTGCCGCGCCTTTTTCGCGCCAGAATTCACGATCGCGCGTAAACGAAGCGGATTCCTGATAGCGCTGATACTCTTCCACCACCTCGCTAAACGGGATAAACGGCGTGGGTTCAGCGTCCTGTTGCTGCACTGCCGCCGTGTAGAGATTGGCGATACGGCGAGTAATGGCGGTAAAGCTAAAGCCATCGACCACCAAATGGTGATAACGCTGATACCAGAACCAGTGTTGATCGCCAATGCGATACAGCGTGTGATGCCATAATTTAGCACCGCTCAACACGCGCAGATCGCCGTTCATGTCTGCACGCATCAACGCACGCGCCTTGGCGGCAGCATCCGCTTCATCGCGCAGGTCCACTATCTGGGGGGCGCTAAACGTTTGTGGCTGTGCCCACTGCAGGGCTTCTCCCTCGACTTCGCCAAACGCCATGTTTAAGGTGTCGGCTTCCTGCATTCCCGCCACAATCGCTTGTGCCAGCAACGCACTGTTAATGGTGCCACGTAGCTCCACAAAATGGGCCACGGCATAGGCATTGTGGTGCTGGGTCAGCTGGTCGGCAATCCAGATGCCGGGCTGCGCCGCTACCAGCGGCAAGGTATGTTGGTCGGTCATAGTATTGTTCATCAGAGATTCAGACATCGTTGCTCCGGTTTGCGTCCTGCGTGATGAAATTAAGTCGGATTGCGCCACAGGGCTTGCAGACCGTCGAGCAGACCACCGCGCCAGCACAGCGCGTCATGGCCGCCCTCAACCGGTTGGTAATTAACCTGATAACCGGCCGCGGTAAGTTGTTGTTGTAATTGTTGATTAGCTTGCAGAATCAAGCCTTCACGTTTTCCGGCCTCTAGCCAAAAACGCAGCGGCTGTTTGGGTGCTAAGCCGCTATCCAGCGCCTGCAACAGCCAACCGTGCGGATTACCACGCTCTGGCCACCAGAAGGATCCCGAGAGGCTAAGCGCGTTACCGAAAGTTTGCGGGAAATGCAGCGCAGCGAACACCGAAGCCAGACCACCAAAGCTTTGCCCGGCCACCAATGTGCTGCTGGCCTGTTGGTGATAGGGAGCCCATTCCGCCACTTGTGGCAGTAACTCCTGCTGAACCGCCTGCCAAAACTGTGGGTTGCAGGGCAGTTCCCGGCTACGGTGCTCACGGTCAATGATGTCGATAAACAGATAGACCGCAGCGGGCAATTTCTTCGCGTCAGTGAGGTGCTGCAACGGCCCGGCAATCGGCATTTGATTGGCCCAAAATTGTCCGTCCAGCAGGATGGCCAGCGGGCGTTGTGCCGCATCAGACTCACCTGTGGTGTAAATCCACACTTTGCGGCTATTGCCTAATAGTTCGCTATCCCACTGATATTGCTGCAAAGCGATGGCGGGTGCAGTGCCATCGTCAACGGATTGCCAGATTTGCTGATTGGGGGCCTGTGGCAGATGCAGCGGCGATACGCCCATGCCGCGTCCGCCCGCCCAGCCGCGCAGTTTATTGAGTGGGTCGGCCTTGGCCGTAGGGAATTTGTCACGCCACCACTGACGCAGTGCGTACATGTCGGCTTCACCCGAGAAATCGGTGGCTTGTTCATCGGGCATCAGACAGTAGCTGCCGCGCCAGTTGGCAGGAAGCGACGTTTGCCAGTACCACACATCGGTGCCTGTTACGCGCACCAAGGATTGCGGTGGACGCTTCTGGTGATGATCGGTCACGCCGGTAATGTTGATCCACACCCGCTGCGTGCTTGAGGTACTTTCACTGCCTTGCGGGTCCCGCCAGAAGAAGGTGACCAGACAGGTGCCATCCGGTTGGACATCTACGCGTGGAATACCTTGAGATTGTTGCTCCTGCCACCAGGCTTCGTTACCGGTCACATCATTTCGCCAGGTCATAGGGGCTGCCAGTCACTGTGTAGGGAAAGATTTACATAAGATTAATATTTAATACTATTGATAACTATTTGCATTTGCAATAGGGTGTTTCCGCTCAAAAAGAGCGCGCGCGTTCCGCCTGACTCTTTCCTTTTTGGAAAGTTATGCAACGGATGGCACTGTCAGGTCTGGAACTCAGCGTACAAGGACAGGGATATTCTCACCGGCTCGCCAGTCAAGAATCCAACGGCATTTTTCGCTGGCCATCCAGGAATGAAAACAATGACGCGTTATTCACGATTATCATTAGCTATTTTGATTGAACTGGGGCTTAGCGCCTCACTGCTCTCCGGCAGCGCCTGGGCAGCAGACACTTCCAGCAAGACGACCAGCAGCCAATCTTCACCCGACGCCGAATCCATGAACGGCGGTACGTTAATGGTGACCGCCCAGCAGCAAAACCTGCAGGCACCCGGCGTGTCTACCATCACCGCAGACGAAATTAAAAAGCATCCTCCTGCGCGCGATGTCTCGGAAATCATTCGAACCATGCCAGGCGTCAACCTCACTGGCAACTCAACCAGCGGCCAGCGCGGTAACAATCGTCAGATTGATATTCGCGGCATGGGCCCGGAGAATACCCTGATCATGGTGGACGGCATGCCGATCACCAGCCGCAATTCAGTGCGTTTAGGTTGGCGTGGCGAGCGTGATACGCGCGGTGACACCAACTGGGTACCGCCGGAGATGATCGAACGCATCGACGTGATTCGTGGCCCGGCAGCGGTACGCTACGGTAACGGCGCGGCGGGTGGGGTGGTGAATATTATCACCAAGAAATACACCGACCAGCAGTGGCACGGCTCGTGGAACACCTACTTAAATGCTCCGGAACATAAATCGGAAGGTTCCACAAAACGCACCAACTTCAGCCTTGAAGGCCCATTGGGTGATGATGTTAACTTCCGTTTGTACGGTGGCTTAGCCAAAACCCAGGCGGACGCTTACGACATCAACGATGGCCACGCAGCGGCACGTACCGGTACTTATGCGGGCAGCTATCCGTCTGGACGTGAAGGTTCAGTTAACAAAGATATCAATGCGTTGTTGAGCTGGGCGTTTGCTCCGATGCAAACCCTGGAACTGCAGGCCGGTTATAGCCGTCAGGGCAACCTGTACGCAGGCGATACGCAGAACACCAACACCAGTGCGCTGGTGAAAAGCCTCTATGGTGATGAAACTAACCGCCTGTATCGTCAGAACATCTCGTTGAAATGGACCGGTGCCTGGGATAACGGTGTCAGCACCAATACCTACGCGCGTTATGAGAAAACCCGTAACAGCCGTATCAACGAAGGTCTGGCGGGCGGTACCGAAGGTATCTTCTCTAACGATGGTTTCAACACCATTCAGTTAGACGATATTTTGCTGCACAGCGAAGTCAGTATTCCTTTCGAATGGCTGATTAATCAGACGGCAACGCTGGGTACCGAATGGAACCAGCAGAGCATGAAGGATCCCTCTTCAACCACCCAGGCTGCGAGCTACGGTGATGTGCCAGGCGTGTCGAATACTGGCCGCAGCCCGTATTCAAAGGCGGAAATCTTCTCGCTGTTCGCTGAAGACAACATGGAGCTGACCGACAGCACCATGCTGACGCCAAGCCTGCGTTTCGATCACCACTCGATTGTGGGCAACAACTGGAGCCCGTCTCTGAACCTGTCGCAAGGTTTGGGTGATGACTTCACGCTGAAGATGGGCGCGGGCCTGGCGTATAAAGCGCCAAGCTTGTACCAGACCAACCCGAACTACCTGCTGTACAGCAACGGTCAGGGTTGTGCTGCCAGTACTGGTGCCTGCTATTTGCAGGGTAACCCGGACCTGAAAGCCGAAAACAGTTTCAACAAAGAGATTGGGCTAGAGTGGAAACATGAAGGTTATCAGGCGGGTCTGACTTGGTTCCGTAACGATTATCGTAACAAGATCGAAGCGGGTTATGCAGCAGTCGGTAAAGCCTCGAATGGCACCACGGATATCTATAAGTGGGAAAACGTACCGAAAGCGGTGGTGGAAGGGCTGGAAGGTACGGTTAACGTACCGTTCTCTGATAGCGTAATGTGGAACAACAACTTCACTTACATGCTGCAGAGTAAGAACAAGGAAACCGGCGATCGTCTGTCGATCATCCCGGAATACACCTTGAACTCCACGCTGAGCTGGCAGGCAACGCAGGACCTGTCGCTGCAAACCACTCTGACTTGGTACGGCACGCAGACACCGAAAAAGTATGACTACAAAGGTCAGCCTGTTACGGGAAGCGCGGCCGATAAAGTCAGTCCTTACTCCATCATTGGCCTGAGCGGCACTTACGATGTGAATAAGTACGCCAGCGTGACCTTGGGTATCGACAACCTGTTTGATAAGCGTCACTTCCGTGAAGGTAATGCGCAAACCACCGGTAACGCCACCACGGGCGCTTATCTCTACGGTGCGGGTGCCAATACTTATAACGAATCAGGTCGTACTTACTACATGAGCCTCAACACCCACTTCTAAAGCAGCTGTTGCGGTAAATAGCAGCGGGCAATCAGCCCGCTGCTATCTGAACGGTTTATCAGCTCCAGCCTGCCACGATGCATCTGCACAATGCGCAGCACAATGTTCAAACCCAATCCACTGCCACCGTAACGCTGATCGCGTCGACGGAACGCTTGGGTTAATTCTTCCGCTGCATCGGCCTCAATGCCTGGCCCCTGATCCCACACTTCGATGATCACCTGCTGTTTGTCTTGCTGCATATTTACTCTCACTTCACTCCCTTCCGGGCTATAACGTGAGGCATTCTCAAGCAAATTGCGCAGCATTAGGCGTAGCAGTACGGCTTCGCCTTGCTGCGGGATGTCTTTGTTATGTGGCCAGTGCAGCGTTTGCTGGCGTTGTTCGTAAAGTTCGGCCATTTCCGGCTCTAGCGGCTGCATGATGTCTTTCTGCCACAACAGTTGTTGATAGTGGCCACCCGCCAGCGCTTGGCCTGCACGCGACAGCATCAGCAATTGCTCAACGGTATGCATCAATTGATCGATGCGCTCAATCAGCATCTCGCTCTGCGGCACGCTTTGCTGGTGCAATAGCTCCAGATGCAGGCGCAGTCCTGCCAAAGGCGTACGCAACTCGTGCGCCGCATCGGCCGTAAATAAACGTTCCTGCTGTAGCGTGTGATCGAGACGGGATAAGAGCTGATTGATGGAGGATGTGACGGCGACGATCTCATCCATTTCGGAATAGACCGGCAGCGGGGTGAGATTGTCGGCAGAGCGGTGTGCCAGGCTATCTTGCAGCGAACGCAGTGGGCGAATAATCCAGTTGATCGCCCAGAATGAGAGTAGCAGCGTCAGCGCTATCATCACTAACGAGGGCAGCAGCAGCGACGCAATCGCTTCGCGGATCTCATTTTCGACGCGGTCATTACGCGCTTGGGCCGAAAGGGTTTCATTAACCAGGAAACTGATCTGTTCGCGGCTTTCATGCCACAGCCAGATGGCGCTCATCACCTGGCAGGTGAGGAGAATCAGCGCCAGCATTATCAGTAACCGCTGACGCATGCTATTCATTCGCGTAATTCCAGACGGTAGCCCACGCCGCGCACGGTTTTGATGCGATCTTTCCCGAGCTTGCGACGCAGATTGTGGATGTGAACTTCCAGGGTGTTGGATCCGGGATCGTCATTCCAACTATAGAGATCCTGCTGTAACGTTTCACGATGGACGTTCTGACCGACACGCATCAACAGACGCGTTAGCAGTGCGAACTCTTTCGGCGTGATTTCCAGCGGACGTTCCTCAAGCAATACCTGTTGCGTACTCAAATTCAGTGTGAGATCGCCCTGCTGCAGCAAGTTGTCACTGTGTCCCTGAAAACGACGGATCAAGGCACGCACACGCGCCTGCAGTTCCACCAGCGCAAAAGGTTTCACCAGATAATCATCGGCGCCTGCATCCAAGCCATCGACGCGATCTTCTAATGCATCACGTGCTGTGAGGATCAGCACCGGCACGTTGATGCCATCACGTCGCCACTGGCGTAGCAGCGTCGCGCCATCACGATCCGGCAGTCCGAGATCCAACACGATCAGACTGTATTGGCCGCTACGCAAAAATGCGTTGCTCTCTGCGGCCGTGCTGGCGCAATCGATGGCATAACCTTGTGCACTGAGGGCCTGAGCCAGGCCCGACTGTAACAGCGCATCATCTTCAACAATCAGCAGTTTCATTAGTTGTTTTTGTTGATATCCGAGTAGAGGCGGCTCTCAAAGCGTACCAGAGGGATACGCCGTGTTTTTTGATCTTCAGGCGGTACGGCATAGCCAGAAAGATATTGCACAAAGGCCACGCGCGCGCCGCTGGAGGTGGTGATGAATCCTGCCAGATTATAGACGCCCTGCAGTGAACCGGTTTTGGCCGATACTTTGCCATCCAGTCCCGCTTCGTGCAGACCACCACGATATTGCAGTGTGCCATCATAACCAGCCAGCGGCAGCATCGAAATATAGTCCAACGTCGAATCATTTTTAGCAATGTATTGCAGCACCTGCATCATGGTATCCGGCGCGATCAAATCATGGCGCGACAAGCCAGATCCATCGACCTGAATGCTGTTACCCAGATCAACACCGGCTTTTTCACGCAGAATACGGCGTACGGCATCAGAACCGGCGCGGAACGTGCCTGGCACATTGAAATAGTGATGGCCAATGGTGCGGAACACGGTATCTGCAATCATGTTGTCTGATTTCTTCAACATGGTGTGCAACAGATTATGCAGCGGCGCGGATTGCGTTGAGGCGAGTACGGTGCCAGGTGGCGTCACTTGCGTCTGACGTACTAAGTGCCCGCTGTAGTCGATATCGGCGGCACGCAGTTCGGCTTTCAGGATTTCACCGGCCCACGCTGCACCATCTTGCACGGCAAAGGCCAGCGGCAGCGGTTCAGCGCGCTGGCGCATGCAGCCCGTCAACGTGTAACGGTTCAGTTCGCCCGGCACGACATCCAGTTCGCAATATTGTCCATCACCACTGTTACGGCCAATGGTGCGTACCTGGCTAAACATATGCGCCGGATAATAGGAAGCGATGCGTACAAAGGCGTTTTCGCCCGGCGTATTGGCGCTGTAAAGCGAGACGGAGAAACAGTTTTTATCAACAATAGCCGCGCCTGGCGGGGCACTGAAGCACTGCGTCATATCGTTCCACGGCCATCCTGGCGCAGCGTCGTGGCTGGCGAACACCGAGGTGTCGATCACCAAATTGCCCTTGATGTGCGTGATGCCCTGCTTTTTCAGCGCCGCAACCATGTTGCGCAAATCCTGACGGCTCAGCGTCGGATCGCCACCAAAGCGTGCCACCAAATCACCGTTAAGTGTGCCATCGCTGACCGCACCTTTGGTTTCCATGGTGGTCTGGAATCGGAAATCAGGACCGAGTTCCAGTAAAGCCGCCAGCGCAGTCACGACTTTCATCGTACTGGCCGGCAATGCCATCTGTTTGCCGTGATAGTCGATTATCGGGGTTGATGCGCCCACTTTTTGTACCAACAGCGCCAGGTTTGCGCCGTCTGGCAAATACTGCATGTATTCTTCAACGGGGGCTGCTTGTGCCTGCAGCATAAACGCACAGGTTAATCCGGTAACAAGTCGTGAAAATCGCATAATCTCGCGGTAACTGACGGGTGAAGGCGTCAATACTACGTCCCGAGGCGGTGCAAAGTAAACGATGACCCACAGGGAACTCTGGGGTAAAATACGTATCAAAATGCAAAACCGAACCTGACCCGGAAAGCTTTCCGGGTCAGGATTCTTTTGCTTGTGAAAAGAGGTAACGCGCCGCAGAAGCTATTTTCTGCTGTCACCGGTCAGGATGACGCCGTTAACCAGGATAGATGACGAGGAGCCAAAATGAATCAGATTCCGATGACGTTGAAAGGCGCTGAGAGCCTGCGTGAAGAGCTGAACGAACTGAAAACCGTGAAGCGTCCGCGCATCATCGCCTCTATCGCCGAAGCCCGTGAGCACGGCGATCTGAAAGAGAATGCCGAGTACCACGCTGCCCGCGAAGAGCAGGGTTTTTGTGAAGGGCGTATTCAAGAGATTGAAGCCAAACTCTCTAACGCTCAGGTGATTGATATCACTTCGATGCCAAAGACCGGACGCGTTATTTTTGGTGCCACCGTGACCATTTTGAATGTGGATACTGACGAAGAATTCACTTACCGCATTGTGGGTGATGACGAGGCCGACTTTAAGCTGAATCTGATTTCTGTGAACTCACCCATGGCGCGTGGTTTGATTGGAAAAGAAGCGGATGACGTCGCGATTGTGAAGACACCGGGCGGCGATGTGGAATATGAAGTGTTAAAGGTGGAATACCTTTAAGATATTGCTACGCTTTGAAATGTATAGCCGCACATTGTAAAGAAAGGAAAAAGGCCGCATAGCGGCCTTTTATCCCATGCAGGAGCATGGCACTTTCTCTGCCCGTCATGGCAGCCTTTACGGCTTATTAACGTGGCAGAGTAATTTTGCGCTCTTTTGCAGGGCGATACAGCACCAGCGTGTTGCCGATGACCTGTACGTTACAAGCTTTTGTTTCACGTACGATTGCGTCAACGATCAGCTGCTTGGTTTCACGATCTTCCGAGGCAATTTTCACCTTGATCAATTCGTGATGCTCGAGCGCCAGTTCGATTTCGGCGAGCACGCCTTCGGTCAAGCCATTACCGCCCAGCATAACAACGGGCTTAAGTGGATGGGCAAGGCCTTTCAGGTGCTGTTTTTGTTTGGTACTCAGATTCATCGTATTTTTTACTTACTCAGGGATTGAAAACGGTTCATTCTACCGCCATCTCGGGTATATCGCCAAATCAACGCGACCGATTGCGTACTGATTTATCGCTACGATGAAGATTTAATTGGAAAAATTATGACGGGTAAAAAGCGTTCGGCCAGCTCCAGTCGCTGGCTACAGGAACACTTTAGCGATAAATATGTGCTTCAGGCACAGAAAAAGGGGTTGCGTTCGCGCGCCTGGTTTAAACTGGATGAAATTCAGCAGGGTGACAAGCTTTTCAAACCCGGCATGACAGTGGTAGATCTGGGTGCTGCACCCGGTGGTTGGTCGCAATATGCGGTACAACAAATTGGATCGAATGGTCGTATTATTGCCTGTGATTTGCTTCCTATGGACCCGATTGTCGGCGTCGATTTTTTGCAGGGCGACTTTCGTGAAGAGGCGGTTTTAAGCGCATTGCTGGAGCGTGTAGGTGACCAAAAGGTGCAAGTTGTCATGTCTGACATGGCGCCGAACATGAGCGGTACACCTGCGGTTGATATTCCACGATCAATGTATTTGGTAGAGTTGGCGCTGGAAATGTGTCGAGATATCCTGGCACCTGGCGGCAGTTTTGTAGTGAAAGTGTTTCAGGGAGATGGCTTCGAGGAATACCTGCGGGAAATTCGCTCCCTATTTACGAAAGTGAAAATTCGTAAGCCAGACGCTTCTCGTTTACGTTCGCGTGAAGTGTATATTGTGGCGACAGGGCGCAAACTATAGCCCTCGGTACCGGAATCAAAGCAAGGCGAACTGCGTTTACTCTGATGTGTAATTCTGAGTTTCAGTGGAAAGCAGTAAAATCATCAGCGCCGCGATTCCAGGTCTGAAGGATATATAGTACCCTACGCTGTCTGTTAACACCGTTGTAATATGAGGTTAATCCCTTGAGTGACATGGCGAAAAACCTGATTCTCTGGTTAGTCATCGCGGTCGTGCTGATGTCTGTCTTCCAGAGCTTTGGGCCCAGCGAGTCGAATGGCCGTAGGGTTGATTATTCAACCTTCCTGTCGGAAGTGAACCAGGATCAGGTCCGCGAGGCACGTATTAACGGGCGTGAAATTAACGTTGTCAAAAAAGACAGTAATAAATATACGACTTACATTCCTGTCAACGACCCTAAGCTGCTTGATAACCTCTTGACCAAAAACGTCAAAGTGGTTGGCGAACCACCTGAAGAACCAAGCCTGCTGGCTTCTATCTTCATCTCTTGGTTCCCAATGCTGCTGTTGATAGGCGTTTGGATCTTCTTTATGCGTCAGATGCAGGGCGGCGGTGGCAAAGGCGCGATGTCCTTTGGCAAGAGCAAAGCCCGTATGCTGACCGAAGACCAGATCAAGACCACTTTTGCTGATGTCGCTGGCTGTGATGAAGCGAAAGAAGAAGTGGGTGAGCTGGTTGAATATCTGCGCGAGCCAAGCCGCTTCCAGAAACTGGGTGGTAAGATCCCGAAAGGCGTCCTGATGGTCGGTCCTCCGGGTACCGGTAAAACCTTGCTGGCTAAAGCGATTGCTGGCGAAGCGAAAGTGCCGTTCTTTACTATCTCTGGTTCTGACTTCGTCGAAATGTTTGTGGGTGTCGGTGCATCTCGTGTGCGTGACATGTTCGAGCAGGCGAAGAAAGCCGCGCCGTGCATCATCTTTATCGATGAAATCGATGCCGTAGGCCGTCAACGTGGCGCCGGTTTAGGCGGTGGTCACGATGAACGTGAGCAGACGCTGAACCAGATGCTGGTTGAGATGGATGGCTTCGAAGGCAATGAAGGCATCATCGTTATCGCCGCAACCAACCGTCCAGACGTACTCGACCCGGCGCTGCTGCGTCCAGGCCGTTTTGACCGCCAGGTTGTGGTGGGTCTGCCAGACGTTCGCGGTCGTGAACAGATTCTGAAAGTGCATATGCGTCGTGTGCCGCTGGCTACAGACATTGATGCAGCAATCATCGCACGTGGTACGCCGGGCTTCTCAGGTGCTGACCTCGCTAACCTTGTCAACGAAGCGGCACTGTTCGCTGCACGTGGCAACAAGCGTGTGGTCTCGATGGTTGAGTTCGAGAAAGCGAAAGACAAAATCATGATGGGTGCAGAACGTCGCTCCATGGTGATGACGGAAGCGCAGAAAGAATCGACCGCTTACCACGAAGCTGGCCATGCGATTATTGGTCGTCTGGTACCGGAACATGATCCGGTGCACAAAGTGACGATTATTCCTCGCGGACGTGCGCTGGGTGTGACTTTCTTCCTGCCTGAAGGTGACGCAATCAGCGCCAGCCGTCAGAAGCTGGAAAGCCAGATTTCTACCTTGTACGGTGGTCGTCTTGCTGAAGAAATTATTTACGGTGCAGAACGTGTCTCTACCGGTGCTTCTAACGACATCAAGGTAGCGACTAATCTGGCGCGTAACATGGTGACGCAGTGGGGCTTCAACGAAAAATTGGGTCCGTTGCTGTACGCTGAAGAAGAAGGCGAAGTGTTCCTTGGTCGCTCTGTGGCGAAGGCAAAACACATGTCTGATGAAACAGCACGTATCATCGACCAGGAAGTTAAGCACCTGATCGACAGCAACTACCAGCGTGCTCGCGTTCTGCTGGGTGAGAACATGGACATCCTTCACGCGATGAAAGACGCGCTGATGAAGTATGAAACCATTGATGCACCGCAGATTGATGACCTGATGGCTCGTCGTGAAGTTCGTCCACCTGCGGGTTGGGATGATTCAGGCAACAGCAGCTCATCAGACAATAATGGTACGCCAAAGGCGCCACGTCCGGTTGATGAACCGCGTACGCCTAATCCTGGCAACACCATGTCAGAGCAGCTCGACAAATAAGAGGCTTCAAACCTCTGCAAAAACCCCGGCTGGTCCGGGGTTTTTTACATTTAGTGATTCAGTGAATTCCCAGGAGATTCCCCCCATGAAGTTGTACGCCCGTGATTCCCATCTCGATCTTTCGTTTCCCCATGTGATGGGTATTTTGAATGTCACGCCGGACTCCTTTTCTGATGGCGGGACGCATAACACCTTGGTGGATGCACTGACCCATACCAATGAGATGGTCAATGCCGGTGCCACTATCATCGATGTGGGCGGCGAGTCAACGCGGCCGGGCGCAGATGAAGTGAGCGTGGAAGAAGAACTGGCGCGTGTTATCCCTGTTGTCGAAGCGATTGCTCAGCGCTTTGAAGTGTGGATTTCTGTCGATACGTCAAAGCCAGAAGTTATCCGTGAGGCAGCGCGAGTGGGTGCTCACATCATTAATGATATTCGCTCGCTATCAGAACCCGGCGCGTTGAATGCCGCTGCGGAAACGGGGTTGCCGGTTTGTCTGATGCATATGCAGGGTGAACCCCGTACCATGCAACAGGCGCCAGAATATCAAGATATTGTGAGCGAAGTGGACGCTTACTTCACAACGCAAATTGCACGCTGTGAAGCCGCGGGCATTAAAAAAGAGAATCTGCTGCTCGACCCTGGCTTCGGTTTCGGTAAAAATCTCAGCCACAATTATCAACTGTTGGCTGAACTGAGTCATTTTCATCACTTCGGTTTGCCGTTATTAGTGGGAATGTCGCGTAAGTCGATGATTGGCCAGCTGTTAAATGTCGGTCCGGCGCAACGCCTGACCGGAAGCCTGAGCTGTGCGGTGATTGCCGCTATGCAGGGGGCACAAATTATTCGCGTGCATGATGTGAAAGAAACTGTCGAAGCGATGCGCGTTGTCGAGGCGACACGGCGAGCAAAAGGATAAAGGCATGAGTAATCGTAAATATTTCGGTACAGATGGCATTCGTGGCAAAGTGGGTGAAGCTCCGATCACGCCTGATTTTGTACTGAAGCTGGGTTTTGCTGCCGGTAAAGTGCTGGCGCGTTCAGGTTCTAAGAAAGTTGTGATTGGTAAAGACACGCGCATTTCTGGTTATATGCTGGAGTCGGCGCTGGAAGCTGGCCTTGCGGCGGCGGGGTTATCTGCAGCCTTTACGGGGCCGATGCCGACGCCTGCCATTGCCTACCTGACTCGTACTTTCCGTGCAGAAGCCGGCATTGTGATCTCGGCATCGCACAACCCCTTCGACGATAACGGCATTAAATTTTTCTCTGCCGAAGGCACCAAACTGCCTGACGAAGTGGAAGAAGCCATTGAGCTGGAACTTGAAAAGCCTTTGACCTGTGTGGAATCTGCGGAGCTGGGACGAGCAAGCCGTATTGTGGATGCCGCGGGTCGCTACATTGAGTTTTGCAAAGGTACATTCCCTGGCGAACTAAGCCTTAATGGCTTGAAGATTGTGGTGGACTGCGCAAACGGGGCCACTTACCACATCGCCCCAAACGTGCTGCGTGAACTGGGCGCTAAAGTCATTGCGATTGGCGTGCAGCCAGATGGCATGAACATCAACAAAGAGTGTGGTGCCACCGATCTGCGCATGTTGCAACAGCGTGTTCTCGAAGAGAAAGCCGATCTTGGTCTGGCCTATGACGGTGACGGCGACCGCATCATGATGGTCGATCACTTAGGCGAGAAGGTGGATGGCGACCAGATTCTTTACATCATCGCGCGAGAAGCCCTACGTCAGGGACAGCTTCGCGGAGGTGTAGTAGGGACATTGATGAGTAACATGGGGCTGGAGCTGGCGTTGAAGCAGTTAGGCATTCCATTTACCCGTGCAAAAGTGGGTGATCGTTACGTGCTGGAAAAAATGCAGGAGAAGGGCTGGCGCATGGGCGCTGAGAACTCCGGGCATGTGATTTTACTGGATAAAATCAGCACGGGTGACGGTATAGTGGCAAGTTTGCAAGTACTTACTGCAATTGTGCGCAACCATATGAGCCTGCATGATTTATGTAGTGGTATGAAGATGTTGCCGCAGATATTAGTCAACGTCCGTTTCAGTGGCAGCCATGATCCGCTGGAGAGCGACAGCGTTAAAGCGGTCAACGCTGAAGTGGAAAAAACGCTGGCAGGGCGAGGGCGTGTACTGCTGCGTAAATCGGGCACTGAGCCGCTGATTCGCGTGATGGTAGAAGGTGAAGATGAAACGCTGGTAACCGAGTTAGCGCATAAAATCGCGGATGCGGTCAAAGCAGTCTAACGGTGCAACAGGCGGAAAGATTTCAGCCTTTCCGCCTGTAAAATCACCATGATGGCGCTTTTTTCCGCAATCAATAACGTTGATGAAAATTGCGCTTGCAGAGGTATGCACCATTGGTTAGTATTCACACCCGCTTCTGATGGGTGATGACGATACTCTCCGTCAATATTGGTGAAGTTTTTAACTGTGCAGATAATGCGCAAGGAAACAGGTTGATTATGTACGAAGCTCTCTTAGTTGTTTTCCTTATTGTAGCGATTGGCCTTGTAGGTCTGATCATGCTGCAGCAAGGCAAAGGCGCTGATATGGGAGCCTCGTTCGGTGCGGGCGCCTCTGGTACACTGTTTGGTTCAAATGGGTCTGGTAATTTCATGACTCGTATGACCGGCGTGCTGGCTACCCTGTTCTTTGTTATCAGTCTGATTCTGGGCAATCTGAACACGAACAAAACTTCTAAAGGAAGCGAGTGGGATAACCTCACTGCGCCAGCTCAGTCTCAACAGCAGACTCAGCCAGCTAAACCGGCAACCCCGGGCAATGATATCCCGCAGTAAAATCGTCAATGCTTTAGCGACAACACAGCGTCGCAGTCAGTGCAGTACCGAGGTGGTGAAATTGGTAGACACGCTACCTTGAGGTGGTAGTGCTCGAAAGGGCTTACGGGTTCAAGTCCCGTCCTCGGTACCAAATCTCAGTAAAACTTGCTATTTTCGCAAGATCGGCGTAATATTCGCCACGTTTTCGGACGCGGGGTGGAGCAGCCTGGTAGCTCGTCGGGCTCATAACCCGAAGGTCGTCGGTTCAAATCCGGCCCCCGCAACCACTTTCCCTTAGAGTTCTTTTTCAAATATACTGTATGCATCGACGGACGCATCCTCAGTGAGTTTTTGAAAAAAATTCTTTTGGATCGTGTGCCGAAGCCGCCATGCGGCGTACAGGGTCCAGTCATAAAAAGCCCCGAATTTTCGGGGTTTTTTGTTATTAGGAATCGCAACACTGGGCTATAGGCCCTTTTTTTATGTCTTGGGGGTGGGCTTGTCCACATTAGAGCAAAAATTGACTGATTTGATCACCGCTCCGGTAGAAGCGCTTGGCTACGAATTGGTCGGTATCGAATTCGTTCGCGGTCGCACATCGACTTTGCGCATCTATATTGATAGTGAAGACGGTATCAATGTTGATGATTGTGCCGATGTCAGCCACCAGGTCAGCGCGGTGATGGATGTAGAAGATCCTATTACTGTTGCTTACCACCTTGAAGTTTCCTCGCCTGGTCTTGAGCGTCCTCTTTTCACTGCTGAACACTATAATCGTTTCGTCGGTGATGAAGTGAGCGTGGTACTGCGTATGGCCGTACAAAACCGCCGTAAATGGCAGGGCATCATCAAGTCTGTCGAAGGTGAGATGATCACGGTGACCGTTGAGGGTAACGATGAAGTGTTCGCACTGAGTAATATTCAGAAAGCGAACCTGGTCCCCCACTTTTAAAAGTCCGGATTGAGGCTAACCAGGATGAACAAAGAGATCTTAGCTGTAGTAGAAGCCGTTTCTAACGAAAAAGCCCTGCCGCGTGAGAAAATCTTCGAAGCGCTGGAGAGCGCTTTGGCCACTGCGACCAAAAAGAAGTATGAGCAAGAGATCGAAGTGCGCGTCAGCATTGACCGCCGTAGCGGCGATTTCGATACTTTCCGTCGTTGGGTGATTGTGGACGAAGTCACACAGCCAACACGTGAGATCACGCTGGATGCCGCGCGCTTTGAAGATGAAGCGTTCAATCTGGGCGAATACGTTGAAGATCAGATTGAATCTGTCACCTTCGACCGTATTACGACGCAAACCGCGAAACAGGTTATCGTGCAGAAAGTACGTGAAGCTGAGCGCGCGATGGTGGTTGATCAATTCCGTCAGCACGAAGGTGAAATCATCACTGGCGTGGTGAAGAAAGTGAACCGCGACAGCATTTCACTGGACCTCGGCAGCAATGCTGAAGCCGTGATTGGCCGTGAGGATATGCTGCCTCGTGAAAACTTCCGTCCGGGCGATCGTATTCGCGGTGTGCTATATGCTGTACGCCCAGAAGCTCGTGGCGCTCAGTTGTTTGTGACCCGTTCTAAGCCGGAAATGCTGATCGAACTGTTCCGCATTGAAGTGCCAGAAATCGGCGAAGAAGTTATCGAGATCAAAGCGGCAGCGCGCGATCCGGGTTCACGTGCCAAAATCGCCGTGAAGACCAACGATAAACGTATTGATCCAGTAGGTGCTTGTGTCGGTATGCGCGGTGCGCGTGTGCAGGCTGTTTCAAGCGAGCTGGGTGGCGAGCGTATCGATATCGTGTTGTGGGATGACAACCCGGCACAATTCGTGATTAACGCTATGGCACCAGCTGATGTGGCATCAATTGTGGTGGATGAAGATAATCACACCATGGATATCGCTGTTGAAGCCGGTAATCTGGCTCAAGCGATCGGCCGTAACGGCCAAAACGTGCGTCTGGCTTCCCAACTGAGTGGCTGGGAACTGAACGTGATGACCGTCGATGATCTGCAGGCTAAGCATCAGGCTGAAGCCCACGCAGCGATCGATATGTTCACCAAACATCTCGAAATCGATGAAGAGTTCGCCACCGTTCTGGTAGAAGAGGGCTTCTCTTCGCTGGAAGAATTGGCTTACGTGCCAATTAACGAGCTGCTGGAAATCGACGGCCTCGACGAAGAGACCATTGAAGCCCTGCGTGAACGAGCAAAAAATGCGTTAACCACCCTGGCATTAGCGAAAGAAGAGAGCCTTGGTAATCAGGAGCCCGCTGAGGATCTTCTGAATCTTGAGGGCTTGGATCGTGCGCTGGCGTATCGCCTGGCGTCAAAAGGCGTTTGCACGCTGGAAGATCTCGCTGAGCAAGGTGTTGACGATCTGACAGATATTGAAGGGCTGGATGATGAGAAGGCCGGTGCGCTGATCATGGCTGCACGTAATATCTGCTGGTTCGGCGATGACGCGTAATAACAGGAAGGAACAGCATGACAGATGTAACCGTAAAATCGCTGGCCGCCGAAATTCAGACTCCGGTCGATCGCCTGGTACAGCAATTTGCTGATGCAGGGATCCGCAAGTCTGAAAACGATGCGGTATCCCAGCAAGAGAAAGAAACCTTACTGTCTCACCTGAATCGTGAGCACGGTCAGACCGGTTCAAGTAAGCTGACTTTGCAGCGCAAAACGCGCAGCACCTTGAATATTCCCGTCACCGGGGGTAAAAGTAAGTCGGTGCAAATCGAAGTCCGCAAAAAGCGCACATACGTGAAAGGCGATGCAGAGTCTGAGCAAGCTCAGGCAGAAGCGGAAGCCGAGGCGCAGCGTGAAGCGGAAGAGCAGGCGCGTCGCGAGGCGGAAGAACAAGCCCGTCGCGAAGCTGAACAAAAAGCGCAACGTGAAGCCGAAGATAAAGCCAAGCGCGAAGCCGCTGAAAAGGCCAAACGTGAAGCAGCGGAAAATGACAAAGTGACAAATCAACCTACCGACGAAGTAACCAAGGCTGCGCAGTCTGATAAAGCCCGTCGTGAAGCCGAAGCGGCTGAACTGAAACGCAAATCAGAAGAAGAAGCGCGTCGTAAACTGGAAGAAGATGCCCGTCGTGTGGCAGAAGAATCCAAACGCCTGGCTGAAGAAAAAGCTGTTGAATGGGCAAAACCTGAAGAAGAAGATAAGGGCGACTACCACGTCACCACTTCTACTCATGCCCGTCAGGCAGAAGACGAAAACGATCGTCAAGTTGAAGCAGGTCGTGCGCGTGCGCGTACAACTAAAGCTGCTCGCCCGGTGAAGAAAGGCAACAAGCATTCTGAAGCCAAAACCGACCGTGAAGAAGCACGTGCTCAAGTACGTGGCGGTAAAGGTGGCAAGCATCGTAAACCAAGCTCACTGCAGCAGGGCTTCAACAAGCCAGCCCAAGCGGTTAACCGTGATGTTGTGATTGGCGAAACCATTTCTGTTGCTGAATTGGCCAACAAAATGGCAGTGAAAGGTTCACTGGTCGTTAAAGCGATGATGAAGATGGGCGCAATGGCGACTATCAACCAGATCATCGACCAGGAAACCGCTCAGATGGTCGCGGAAGAGATGGGTCATAAAGTGATCCTGCGCCGCGAGAATGAGCTGGAAGAAGCGGTAATGGACGATCGTGATACCGATGCAGCGCAAGAAAGCCGCGCGCCAGTCGTGACCATCATGGGCCACGTTGACCACGGTAAAACTTCACTGCTTGACTACATCCGTTCCACCAAAGTCGCTTCAGGCGAGGCGGGCGGTATTACTCAGCACATCGGTGCATACCACGTTGAAACTGACAACGGTATGATCACCTTCCTGGATACCCCGGGCCACGCCGCGTTTACCGCGATGCGTGCACGTGGTGCGCAGGCAACGGATATCGTTATCCTCGTTGTTGCTGCAGATGATGGCGTGATGCCTCAGACCATCGAAGCTATCCAGCATGCGAAAGCAGCCGGTGTGCCAGTGGTTGTTGCAGTCAACAAAGTTGATAAGCCAGACGCAGATCCAGACCGCGTGAAGAACGAACTGACTCAGTACGGCATCTTGCCGGAAGAGTGGGGCGGCGAGAACATGTTCGTTAACGTATCTGCGAAAGCCGGTACCGGTATTGACGACCTGTTGAACGCCATCTTGCTGCAAGCCGAAGTGCTTGAGCTGTCAGCGATTCGCGAAGGTATGGCAAGCGGCGTTGTGATCGAATCGTTCCTCGACAAAGGTCGTGGTCCGGTTGCCACCGTGCTGGTACGCGAAGGTACGCTGAATAAAGGCGATATCGTGCTGTGTGGCTTCGAATATGGCCGTGTGCGTGCGATGCGTGACGAAATGGGTCGCGAAGTGCTGGAAGCAGGTCCGTCCATTCCAGTAGAAATCCTCGGTCTGTCCGGTGTGCCGGCAGCGGGTGATGAAGCGACTGTAGTACGTGATGAGAAGAAAGCGCGTGAAGTTGCTCTGTATCGTCAGGGTAAATTCCGTGAAGTGAAGCTGGCGCGTCAGCAGAAGTCGAAGTTGGAGAACATGTTCGCCAACATGACCGAAGGCGAAGTGTCCGAGCTGAACATCGTACTGAAATCCGACGTACAGGGTTCTGTCGAAGCGATCTCCGATTCCCTGCTGAAACTCTCCACCGACGAAGTGAAGGTGAAGATTATTGGTTCGGGCGTGGGTGGTATCACCGAAACCGACGCAACTTTGGCTGCTGCATCCAACGCGATCATCCTTGGCTTCAACGTGCGTGCTGACGCTTCAGCTCGCCGCGTGATTGATGCTGAGAGCGTTGACCTGCGTTACTACTCCGTCATCTATAATCTGATCGACGAAGTGAAAGCAGCGATGAGCGGCATGTTGGCACCAGAGTACAAACAGCAGATCATCGGTCTGGCTGCTGTACGTGATGTGTTCAAGTCACCGAAATTCGGCGCTATCGCAGGCTGTATGGTCACCGAAGGCAACATCAAACGTCACAACCCGATTCGCGTTCTGCGCGACAACGTGGTGATTTACGAAGGCGAACTGGAATCTCTGCGTCGCTTTAAAGACGATGTCAACGAAGTGCGTAATGGCATGGAGTGTGGTATCGGCGTGAAGAACTACAATGATGTTCGCGTTGGCGATATGATCGAAGTCTTCGAAATCATTGAAATTAAACGCACCATCGATTGATCATCATCTGATGTGTTGCAATTTGGGAGGCCTCTGGCCTCCCGAATTATTTGGGAGAAAGAAAAAATGGCAAAAGAATTTGGCCGCCCACAGCGCGTATCTCAGGAACTGCAGAAAGAAATCGCTATTATCCTGCAGCGCGAAATTAAAGATCCACGCCTCGGCATGATGGTCACCGTATCCGGTGTTGAAGTGTCTCGCGACCTGGCTTATGCCAAAGTATTCGTGACATTTTTAAATGATAAAGATGAAGAGGCGGTAAATAATGGCTTGAAAGCGCTGAAAGAAGCGTCAGGCTATATCCGCATCTTAGTCGGAAAGGCGATGCGTCTGCGCATCGTGCCAGAACTGACCTTCTTCTATGACAACTCGCTGGTTGAAGGTATGCGTATGTCTAACCTCGTCAGCAACGTTATCAAGAGTGATGTTGAGCGTCGTGGTGAAAACCCGGCGGAAGATGACAAGGAGGACTGATGAGCCGTCCTCGTCGCCGTGGGCGCGATATCCATGGCGTATTTTTGCTGGATAAACATCAGGGCACATCATCAAATGATGTGCTGCAGAAAGTTAAGCGTCTGTTTAATGCTAACAGAGCGGGCCACACGGGCGCGCTTGATCCCCTTGCGACGGGCATGTTGCCAATTTGCCTTGGTGAAGCGACCAAGTTCTCCCAGTTCTTGCTCGATTCAGACAAGCGCTATCGCGTGATTGCCCGTCTCGGTGAACGCACCGACACATCAGATGCTGATGGCAACATTGTCGAAACGCGCCCGGTAGCTTTTAACCAGGCCGAATTAGACGCTGCGCTCGACAGTTTTCGTGGTGACACCCTGCAGGTGCCGACCATGTTCTCTGCATTGAAGTATCAAGGCCGTAAGCTTTACGAATATGCGCGCGAAGGCATCACCGTTCCGCGTGAAGCGCGTCCGATTACCGTGTTTGAACTGCAGTTTATTCGCTGGGAAGGGGATGAGCTGGAGCTAGAGATTCACGTTTCCAAAGGAACTTATATTCGCACCATCATCGATGACCTCGGTGAGAAGCTAGGCTGTGGCGCACATGTGATTATGCTGCGTCGTTTGCAGGTGGCGAAGTATCCGATTGAGCGCATGATCACCTTTGAGCAGTTGCAAGTGATGGCGGCGGAAGCTAACGCTGGAGAAACGCCGGACTACAGTGCGCTTGATGCGCTGCTGCTGCCGATGGATAGCCCAGCGGAAGAGTTCCCCATCGTGAATTTGTTGCCATCTGTCGCCGCTTTTTTCAAGCAGGGAATGCCGGTACAGGCGGCGAATGCGCCTGAACAGGGATTGGTGCGCGTGACGGAAGGTGACGAGCATAAATTCATCGGCATGGCAGAAATCGCTGAGGATGGGCGCGTAGCGCCACGTCGTCTGGTGGTCGAGTTCCCCGCCTAATCAAAACATGCCCTTCAGCCTGCACGACGTATTTGCGTTGCTATCGGGCGAAGAGTAGAATAGCGCGGCTTTAAAAGCGGGCTGCTGAATTAGAGATCGGCACCCATACATTCATTTTTTATCTGGAGTTTATTATGTCTCTAAGCGTTGAAGCTAAAGCAGAGATCGTTGCTAAATTCGGTCGTGGTGCTAACGACAGCGGTTCAACTGAAGTTCAGGTTGCTCTGCTGACTGCTCAGATTAACCACCTGCAGGGTCACTTCTCTGAGCACAAAAAAGACCACCACAGCCGTCGCGGTCTGCTGCGCATGGTATCCCAGCGTCGTAAGCTGCTGGACTACCTGAAGCGTAAAGACGTTGCTCGCTACACCAGCCTGATCGAAAGCCTGGGTCTGCGTCGCTAAGTCTGAAGAATCTGATCAACGATGTAGCGTATGCAGTTTGCAGAAAAGCGCATCTGACGATCAGATTTGTGCGAGTTTCGCGAAAAGGGGGCCTTTATGGCCCCTTTTTTCGAGCAATCCGCAGCATTCCGTACCAAACTCATGTATTGTTGCTGAGAGTGATCTTTGCTTGCAGCGTTTCGCGCGGCTAATGAGAGGCTTTACCGCATGAGCGGTTGAGGATTGTCATTAGTCGCGAGGATGCAACTAAAGATCGGTAAACCCCGGCGAGCCTAAGTGGGCTTCGCCCCTCGAATTTAAGGACTTAAATTTTGCTGAACCCGATCGTACGCAAATTCCAATATGGTCAGCATACCGTCACGCTGGAAACCGGCATGATGGCGCGCCAGGCCACTGCAGCAGTTATGGCGAGCATGGACGACACTGCGGTATTTGTTACCGTTGTTGGCCAGAAAAAAACCAAACCAGGTCAGGATTTCTTCCCGCTGACGGTTAACTATCAGGAGCGTACTTACGCTGCTGGTCGTATCCCGGGTAGCTTCTTCCGTCGTGAAGGCCGTCCAAGCGAAGGCGAAACCCTGATCTCTCGTCTGATTGACCGTCCAGTGCGTCCACTGTTCCCGGAAGGTTTCATCAACGAAGTGCAGGTTATCGCCACCGTTGTTTCTGTTAACCCACAGGTTAACCCAGACATCGTTGCGATGATCGGCGCATCTGCCGCGCTGGCGCTGTCAGGCCTGCCATTCAACGGCCCAATTGGTGCGGCTCGTGTTGGTTATATCAATGACCAGTACGTTCTGAACCCAACCGCTGATGAAATCAAAACCTCTCGTCTGGACTTGGTGGTTGCCGGTACTCAGAACGCGGTTCTGATGGTTGAATCTGAAGCAGAAGTACTGACCGAAGACCAGATGCTGGGCGCGGTAGTATTTGGCCACGATCAGCAGCAGGTTGTTATCGAAAACATCAACTCACTGGTTGCTGAAGCGGGCAAACCACGTTGGGATTGGCAGCCAGAGCCAGCGAACGATGCACTGATTGCACGTGTTGCTGCACTGGCAGAAGCTGGCATTGCTGATGCTTACCGCATCACTGATAAGCAAGAGCGTTACACTCAGGTTGGCGCAGTTAAAGACGCCACCATCGCTGCACTGAAGGCTGAAGATGAATCATTAGATGCTGGCGAAATCGCTGACATCGTTCACGATCTTGAGAAGAGCGTTGTGCGTAGCCGTATCATCCGTGGCGAGCCACGTATTGATGGCCGCGAAAAAGATATGATCCGTGGTCTGGACGTGCGCACTGGCGTATTGCCGCGTACTCATGGTTCTTCTCTGTTCACCCGTGGTGAAACTCAGGCACTGGTGACTGCCACTCTGGGTACTGCCCGTGATGCGCAGAATCTTGACGAGCTGATGGGCGAGCGTACTGACAGCTTCCTGTTCCACTACAACTTCCCTCCGTACTCAGTGGGCGAGACCGGCATGGTTGGCTCACCGAAGCGTCGTGAGATTGGTCACGGTCGTCTGGCGAAGCGTGGCGTGCTGGCAGTGATGCCTAAGCAGGAAGATTTCCCATACACCATTCGTGTGGTGTCAGAAATCACTGAATCAAACGGTTCTTCTTCTATGGCTTCCGTGTGTGGTGCTTCTCTGGCACTGATGGACGCAGGTGTTCCGATCAAAGCGGCCGTTGCTGGCATCGCGATGGGTCTGGTTAAAGAAGACGAAAACTTCGTGGTTCTGTCTGACATCCTGGGCGATGAAGATCACCTCGGCGATATGGACTTCAAAGTAGCGGGTAGCCGCGACGGTATCACTGCACTGCAGATGGATATCAAAATTGAAGGTATCACCCGTGAGATCATGCAGGTTGCACTGAACCAGGCTAAGGGCGCGCGTCTGCACATCCTGAGCGTGATGGAGCAGGCAATCAGCACCCCACGTCAGGAAATTTCTGAGTTCGCACCACGCATCTATACCATCAAGATCAGCTCAGACAAGATCAAAGACGTTATCGGTAAAGGCGGTTCTGTTATCCGTGCGTTGACTGAAGAGACCGGCACCACCATCGAAATCGAAGATGATGGCACCGTGAAGATCGCAGCAACTGATGGCAACAAAGCGAAAGAAGCAATCCGTCGCATCGAACAGATTACGGCTGAAATCGAAGTGGGCCGTATCTATGAAGGTAAAGTGACGCGCATCGTTGATTTTGGTGCCTTTGTAGCCATCGGTGGCGGTAAAGAGGGTCTGGTACACATTTCTCAGATCGCGGATAAGCGCGTAGAGAAAGTGACCGACTATCTGCAGATGGGTCAGGAAGTTCCAGTCAAAGTGATGGAAGTGGACCGTCAGGGCCGCGTACGCCTGAGCATCAAAGAAGCGACAGAGCAGAAACCAGCGGAAGAAACCCCTGCTGCAACGAATGCATCTGACGCCGAGTAAGCGTTTACTGATTGGCTTCTCCCTGCTCTGCGGGGAGAAGTGTTTAGATCATCGCGAGGGCGGGAATCCTTGTGCACAGCAGGCGGATGACAGGATGGTTATCCCAATGTTTGTATTCGGGAGTGGGAAATGAAGCCTTTTTTGCGCTGGTGTTTTGTTGCGACAGCTATCACGCTGGCAGGATGCAGCAACTCCAATTGGCGTAAGAACGAAGTTCTGGCAGTACCTTTGCAGCCCACACTGCAGCAAGAGGTGATCCTGGCGCGAATGGAACAAATTCTTGCCAGTCGTGCCCTGACCGATGATGAACGCGCACAGCTATTATATGAGCGCGGAGTGTTGTATGATAGTTTGGGTCTGAGGGCATTAGCGCGGAACGATTTCTCGCAAGCGCTGTCTATAAGACCAGATATGCCTGAGGTGTTTAACTACCTTGGTATATACTTAACGCAGGCAGGCAATTTTGATGCTGCCTATGAAGCGTTTGATTCTGTACTTGAGCTTGATCCAACTTACAACTATGCGCATTTAAACCGTGGTATCGCCCTCTATTACGGCGGTCGATACAAGTTAGCGCAAGATGATCTGCTGGCGTTTTATCAAGACGATCCTAACGATCCTTTCCGCAGCCTTTGGCTCTATCTCGTTGAAAGCGATATGGACGCCGACAAGGCAAAAGTCACGCTGAGACAGCGACATGACAAAGCGGTCCGGGACCAATGGGGATGGAATATTGTCGAGTTCTACCTTGGCGACATCAGTGAAAAAACACTGATGGAACGTCTCAAGGCGGACGCAACGGATAACACCTCGCTCGCTGAACATCTCAGTGAAACCAACTTCTATTTAGGTAAGTACTACCTAAGTCTGGGGGAGAAGGACGACGCGAAAGCGTTGTTCAAACTGGCGGTCGCTAACAATGTTAACAACTTTGTTGAGCACCGATACGCATTGTTGGAACTGGCGCAACTCGGCCAGACACAAGACGATTTATCAGAATCTGACCAGCAATAGCTGACGAACTTTTATTGCCTGAATACTTGTAAAGTCATCATCTTCGAGGTGAGGGCTTTTCTGTTCGTCAAAACTTCTAATTTGAGCCGGTTCACACTTTTTGATGAAAATTACTGAAAGTTTTCACGACGAGTTATGTAGACTGGCCGCCGCAATCTAAGAGGCACGTGTACTACATGACTGATATTCAAACCACTTTTTCCGAACTTGGCCTGAACGCCGACATCCTTGAATCACTGAACGGCATGGGCTATGTAAAGCCATCCCCAATCCAGGCTGAGTGTATTCCTCACCTGCTGGCGGGCCGTGACGTATTAGGTATGGCGCAGACCGGTAGTGGTAAAACTGCAGCATTCTCTCTGCCGCTGCTGAACAACATTGATCCAACTGTTAAAGCACCACAAATCTTGGTGCTGGCTCCAACCCGCGAACTGGCTGTTCAGGTTGCTGAAGCCATGACTGAATTCTCTAAACACATGCGTGGCGTGAACGTGGTTGCCCTGTACGGCGGCCAGCGTTATGACGTACAGCTGCGCGCTCTGCGTCAGGGACCACAGGTTGTCGTAGGTACACCTGGTCGTCTGCTGGACCACCTGAAACGCGGCACGTTAGATCTGTCTAACCTGCGCGGTCTGGTGCTGGACGAAGCTGATGAAATGCTGCGTATGGGCTTCATCGAAGACGTTGAAACCATCATGGCGCAGATCCCAGACGGTCATCAGACCGCGCTGTTCTCAGCGACCATGCCAGAAGCGATTCGTCGTATTACTAAGCGTTTCATGAAAGATCCACAGGAAGTGCGCATTCAGTCAAGCATGACCACGCGTCCTGATATCTCTCAGTCTTACTGGACCGCTTACGGCCGTAAAACTGACGCGCTGGTGCGTTTCCTTGAAGCTGAAGACTTTGATGCTGCCATCATCTTCGTGCGTACTAAAAACGCCACGCTGGAAGTTGCTGAAGCGCTGGAGCGCAGCGGTTACAACAGTGCTGCACTGAACGGTGACATGAACCAGGCACTGCGTGAGCAGACGCTGGAGCGCCTGAAAGATGGTCGTCTTGACATCCTGATCGCGACTGATGTTGCTGCTCGTGGTCTGGACGTTGAGCGTATCAGCCTGGTTGTTAACTATGACATCCCAATGGATGCAGAGTCTTACGTTCACCGTATCGGCCGTACCGGTCGTGCAGGTCGTGCTGGCCGCGCACTGCTGTTCGTTGAGAACCGCGAGCGTCGTCTGCTGCGTAATATCGAACGCACCATGAAGCTGACTATTCCAGAAGTTGAGCTGCCAAACGCAGAACTGCTGGGTGAGCGTCGTCTGGCTAAATTCGCCGCGAAAGTACAGCAGCAGCTGGAAAGCAGCGATCTGGACATGTATCGCGCACTGCTGAGTAAAATGCAGCCGGGCGAAGATCTGGATATCGAAACTCTGGCCGCAGCACTGCTGAAAATGGCACAGGGCGAACGTCCACTGATTCTGCCACCAGAAGCACCGCGTCCAGCACGTCGTGAATTCCGCGACCGTGATGATCGTCGTGATTCACGCGACTCACGCGATGCACGTGGTCCACGCGAAAACCGTGCAGACCGTGGCGAACGTGGTGAGAGCCGTGATGGTGCTCCACGTCGTGAACGTCGTGACGTTGGCGAAATGCAGCTGTACCGCATTGAAGTGGGCCGTGATGATGGTGTTGAAGTCCGTCACATCGTTGGCGCGATCGCTAACGAAGGCGACATCAGCAGCCGTTACATTGGTAACATCAAGCTGTTCGGTACTCACTCAACTATCGAGCTGCCAAAAGGTATGCCGGGCGAAGTTCTGCAGCACTTCACTCGCACGCGCATCCTGAACAAGCCGATGAACATGCAGTTGATGGGTGATGCACCGGCACACGAGCGTTCTGATCGTCGTCCTGCTGGCCGTGATGGCGAGCGTCGTGGCAATGGCGCACCGCGTGGCGAAGGCGCACCGCGTCGTTTCTCTGAGCGCCGTGAAGGTGGTCGTGACGCAGGTCGTGAAGGCGGACGCTTCAGCCGTGAAGGCGGTCGTGGCCCACGTCCAGAAGGTGCTTCTGCACCACGTCGTCGTGACGCATAAGCGATAAACGCTTAAAACAAAAAGGGACGCCTCGGCGTCCCTTTTTTTATGTTCGTAAATTAAACGTTACACGCCGCCAGCAATCAACACCCGCTCACCGCTCACATACGCTGAGTCTTCTGATGCCAGAAATAAAGCCACCTGTGCCACATCCTCCGGCAGACCAAATCGTCCTAACGGCGTAGCGGCAATCAGCTTCGCTTTGACATCTGGATTCATCTTCTTCGCCGCCAGTAATCCTTCCGTGAGAATAATGCCCGGTGCAAGTGCGTTGACGCGAATATTACGCGGCCCCAGTTCACGTGCCAGGCCCTGCGTTAAGGTATCGATTGCGCCTTTGGTCGCCGCCCATAACACCGAGCCCGGCGTGCTGCGTTGGCTGTTAAGTGCACTTAGATTAATGATGGTGCCACCGCGAGCGGGGAAATGTTTCGCCGCCTGCTGGCAAACCAGTAGCGTGCCCAACACATTCACATTGAGCTGCTGCTGCATCTCACTAAGGCTGAGTTCGGCGAAATCGCCGTGATGGAAAATACCCGCATTGTTGACCACGATATCCGGTGCGCCAAACTGCTCGATGCTGCGAGCGAATAGACGCTGCACATCGGCCTCTCGTGAGATATCGGCCTGAACGGCGATAGCGTCGCTGCCCATTTCGCAGATGTCAGTGACCACATCTGCCGCGCCTGCTTCATCCTGTCGATAGTTAACCACGACCCGAGCACCGGCCGCCGCGAAAGTCATAGCAATGGCGGCGCCAATGCCTTTCGACGCGCCCGTTACCAGCGCAATTTTGCCTTCAAGTGCTTTCATTGTGTTTCTCCACCTGAGAATTCGGGGAAGGGTAAGCATGCGCTGTCCATACAATTTTGCGGTAGTGCAATCCTGCAAGCTTTTTGCACGATCCTGCAAAAGTGCGGCTGTAGGGCTAGGCGCAGCATTGGGGAAAAGCGAGAATAGCCCCACAGTGATTTCTCATCGCGGAGTGTGCAACGCATGATTCATCAGGAACAGTGGCAGCAGTTGGTGGCGATGATTGCGCGCCATACCCCGGAAGATGGCCGCCACTTCAGCCCCATCGATTTTCTCTCCTTTGGCCGAAGCTCCAAGCCTACCAGCCTGTCACATGTGGCTACTTGGGCCAGCTTTGCGTTGGTGGCGCAGGGGCAGAAGGCGTTGCGTATGGGTGAAGATGTGATGCACTACGGACCTGGCGACCTGCTGCTGGTCACGCTGGATATGCCAGTACAATCCTGCGTAGTGCTGGCAACACCAGAGAAGCCCAACTTGGGGGTGGGGATCACCATTAATGAAACCCGTTTGATGCGTTACCTGGAGCATTTTCCACTGCAGCACATTGGTGCGGCGGTGGCGAATGAACGCGGCATTACCGTGCACAAGGTGGCACCGCCGTTAGTCGATGCCGTGATTCGTCTGGTTGAGTTGTTGGATCAACCCCAAGATATTCCAGCTTTGGCACCGCTGATTGAGCAGGAGATATTTTATCGGTTGCTCACCGGGCCTGAGGGACCACGCATTCTTAACATGGCGTTGACTGAGCGTCCTGGTAACAAAGTGGCAAGAGCGGCGCGTTGGCTGCGAGAAAATTTCCATCAGCCTCTGAAAATGGACAAACTGGCCAGCAGCGTTGGCATGAGTATCTCATCGCTGCATCATCATTTTAAATCCGTCACGGCGATGACGCCGATGCAATATCAGAAGCAGTTGCGTTTGAATGAAGCACGGCGCTTGATGTTGATTGAAAAGCTGGATGCAGGAACGGCGGGCTATCGCGTGGGATATCAAAGTGCGTCGCAGTTTAGCCGGGAATACAGCCGTTTTTACGGGCAATCCCCCGCGCGCGATATCCGTATGGTGGCGGTGGGGCCTGAAGGCGTGTCCCCACCGCAGTAAGTGGACTACAGCGAACGTGCTGCTTCCATTGCCAATGCGAAGGAGCGCAGACGGGCTTGCGAATCGAAAATTTGGCCGTTGACCATAATCTCATCTGCCTGAGTCTCGCGTATTAAGGCGGCAAGTCCCTGACGCACTTTGTCACTGTCCCCGACAATCGACATGCTCAGTGCCTGCTGAACGCCATATTGCTCCGACGGTGACCAGAGATTGTCCATGTTCTCGACGGGCGCGGGCAGTGGACCCGGCTGGCCGCGACGCAGGTTGATAAACTGCTGCTGCATTGAGGTAAACAGGAAGCGCGCATCACGCTCGCTATCCGCTGCAACCACGTTGACGCACACCATGGCATAGGGTTTCGCCAGTCGTGCAGAAGGCTTAAATTTCTCGCGATACAGGTGCAGCGCCTGGAACAGCAGGTCCGGTGCAAAGTGGGAAGCAAAGGCAAACGGCAGGCCGAGCTGTGCAGCCAACTGTGCGCTGTAAAGGCTGGATCCCAATAGCCAGACCGGAATTTTCAAGCCCAAGCCAGGCACCGGTTGTACCGGCGGATGCTCACCCTCTTCGGCATCAAACCAACGAATCAGTTCTGCGACATCTTCCGGGAAGCTATCCGCCTGAGCGCTGGAGAGATGGCGGCGCAGCGCTAGCATGGTGCGCTGGTCAGATCCTGGGGCGCGGCCAAGCCCCAAATCAATACGGCCAGGATACAGCGATTCGAGCGTACCAAACTGTTCAGCGATCACCAGCGGCGCGTGGTTGGGCAACATGATCCCGCCAGAACCGAGGCGTAAGGTTTCCGTATTCGCGGCTAAATAGCCAATCAGCACGGATGTCGCGGCACTGGCAATACCGGTCATATTATGGTGCTCAGCGAGCCAATAGCGATGGAAACCCAGGGCTTCAGATTGACGCGCTAGCGCCAGCGAATTGTGGAAAGCTTCACGCGCGGCAGAACCTTGCGGAATAGGCGCCAGATCCAGTACGGACAGGCGAACAGTTTTTTTCTCAGACATGGGCACTCCAAATAAGGATGGCGCAGGTGTTATCAGACCTGCGCCAGTGAGTATTACTCATCATTACCCATATTAAAACTGCTAATAACAGCAGGAATATAGCCGGAACGTGCCTTTATCGACCACCTTCCAGCGCCATGCCCGCTAAACGACGCCAATATCCATTGCTGTCACTCCCGCGAGCCATCATTAGCGGGGCTTCACCCGCCTCATTAGCGCGGAAGCGATCCACTTCCGCCAAGGTGCTTTCGTCCTGCGGTGACAAGCGCACGATGTCGATCCAGTTATGCATTCCAGCAAGATCATTACCGAGGTTATAGCAGTAACCGCTCATGGTCTGAATGCCATTCAGCACAAACACTTGCTGACCCTCTTGCGAGAGTACACGGCGGCCCGTGGGGTAGTGAATACAGCAAGTCTGGCAATCATCTTTGGCCCGATTTTCTGAACGTGCTGTAAAACAGCGCGCCGAAAGTGCCAGCGGTAGATGTCCGTAGCCAAGCACTTCCACCTCAAATTTATCGCGTACACCAGAAGCATCGCACTGCTGTAAGAGTTGGATTAACCAGTCACGTGACATCTCTACGGGGATGCACCAGCGCGTCATGCCTTCTTTGAGCAGCAGTTGCAGCGTTTGCGCGTTGTAGACGTTAAGCGTTGGCCCGGCGACAAACGGCAATTGGCGCTCCGCAGCCATATTCACCGTCCCGATGTCGTTCGCCTCCAGCAGGAACTCGCCATTTTCCACATAGCGTCGTAGCTCTTTCACTTCAGACGGCGATTGCAATAGCGCTAACGTGCTGAGCACCACTTGCTTGCCGTGTTGCGCCAGCATACGCCCGATCTCCATCCACTGATTAAATGAGGTCGCACGCCGTTTACTGCAGACGGCTTCACCGAGATAGATAATCTCGGCGCTGCTGGCCGTAGCCTGCTGATAAAAATATTCCAGTGTGTCAGTCGGCCAGTACCACAGTACCGGCCCAATTGCGTATTTCATGCGATCTCCTCACTGCCAGTCGCGGTGATAAGCGCCAAGTGTGGTTTGGCTACCTTCAGAAAGCTCACCAAGCGCACGCATCCAGGGTTCTTGCACAGCAAACTGTTCGGGCGAGGACATGCAGCGATCAATCGCCTGGCGCCATACTTTCGCCACCTGCGCCACGTAAGCGGGGCTGCGCTGACGGCCTTCAATTTTTACCGAAGCGATATTGGCGCGAAACAGCTCTGGCAGCAGCGACAACGTATTCAGGCTAGTGGGCTCTTCCAGTACGTGATAGCGCTGGTTATCCACTTCATAACGGCCTTTACACAGCGTGGGATAACCCGCACTTTCATCGGCACCGTAGCGATCAATCAGCACTTCATTGAGGCGCGATTCCATGCCCTGAGGCGTTTGTTGCCAGCGAACGAACTTGGCGGGTGAGCAGGCACCGGCGCTGTTGGGTGACTCCCCTGTCAGCCAGGAAGAAAGATAGCAACGGCCTTCAGCCATGATGCACAGGCTACCGAAGGCAAATACTTCCAGTGGCACCGGCGTTTCGCGCGCCAGCTGTTTGACTTGATGCATCGACAGCACGCGCGGCAGCACGACACGGCTCAAATTGAAATGGCGATGGTAAAAGTGAATGGCCTGCAAATTGGTTGCCGAGGCTTGCACAGAAAGATGGCGTTCGACCTGCGGGTAGCGCTGCGCGGCGTACTCCAGCGTGGCGATATCCGCGAGGATCAGGGCATCTGCACCATTCTGCGCGGCGATATCAATGGCAGTCTGCCAACGATTCATGCCATCAGGATGCGCAAAGGTGTTAATCGCAACATGCAGCTTGCGGCGATTCTGATGCAGATAACGCGCCGCTTCTGCCAGTTTCTTGTCGGTAAAGTTGAGGCCAGCAAAGTGGCGGGCATTGGTGTCATCTTTCAGGCCGACATACACCGCGTCAGCGCCATGCTCTACCGCCGATTTCAGCGCAGGTAAATTCCCTGCTGGACACAGCAGTTCCATACATTTTCTCCCCCTGAATTCTCAAGTTGTAAAGTGTAGGGAAGGCCTTAGCCCGGAATGTTGATTTAAGGCAGTGAAAGCGCCATTCATCATGCAGAGTGAAGAATAATTAACCAATCGTTAAGCGATTTCCTTGATCTCAGTGGAGGCGAAGGGCCGGGGATGTGGCAATATAAGTAAAATTTTCTGAAGGGATTGATCATTATGTTCACGCGGTTATGCGGCCTGATTGTGGAAAAAGGTCCAAAATTCCTTGCCTTACCTGTCTCAATTACGCCATTCCCTGTGAAAAAAGTGGTTTTGCAACAACTCTTAAACTGGCAATTTCGTCATGCTTTGTCCGAAGGTGAGTTAGACTTTCTGGAAGGGCGCTTTCTGGGAATCGAGATCGCGGATGTGAATCTGCGCTGGATTACCACTTTGCAGAAGGGTCGCCTGACCGTTTCGCACGACGCCGAGGCAGATGTCTGGTTCCGTGGCGAAGCCAATGATCTGTTGCTGGTGGCAGCACGCAAAGCAGACCCCGATATGTTGTTTTTTCAACGCCGTTTGGTGATTGAGGGCGACACGGAGCTGGGACTGGAGGTGAAGAATCTGATGGATGCTATTGAACTGGATGCCATGCCCACGCCGTTGCGCACGGGGTTACAGCAGCTGGCTGCCTTTGTTGAGGCAGGAATGAAACAGGACGCGAAGGCCGCTGAGGCGCGCGCGGGGATCTCATGTTGATTCGAACTGAAATTGGGGTGGATGCAGCGGGCATCGATAACCTGTTAAAGCGCAGTTTTGCTACCGCAGCTGAAGCGGAATTGGTTCAACAGTTACGCGAAGACGGTCTACTGACCCTCGGCGTCGTGGCCACGGATGATGAAGGGCAGGTGTTGGGTTATGCCGCCTTCAGCCCGGTGACCTTGCAAGGCGAGGATCGCAACTGGGTTGCGCTGGCCCCGCTGGCGGTGGATGAATCGGTTCGTCAGCAAGGTATTGCCAAGAAGTTGGTCTACGAGGGGTTGGATTCACTCAACGAATTCAGTTACAGCGCGGTAGTGGTTCTGGGCGATCCAGAATTTTACAACCCGCTGGGCTTCGAACCGGCAGCACGTCACGGCTTGCATTGTCGCTGGTTAGGCAGTGAAGCGGCGTTCCAGGTATATAAGTTAGCGGACGATGCTTTTTCCGGTGCGGAAGGTCTGATCGAATTCTCTGAACCCTTTAATCTTTTCGATTAAACCACGTGTTCAGGCATGAGGGCTGCTGCGCAACGAGCAGCAGCTTTTGTGTGCGGCTAAGTTGTTTCACCTGGTACTCCAGTCGTGAAGCCGCAGACCGATCGCCTGCAGCACAGTGAAACACCAGCGTCAGCGGACCTTTACCGCGCAGTGAGCGCGCACCTCGTCCCAACTGATGTTGTTGCAAACGGCGATTTACATCTGTTGTGATGCCGGTATAAATCATCCCGGCGGCGGTTTGCAGCATGTAGAGCTGCCAGCTCTGTTGCATATCACTATCCTGATCAATTGCTGGCAGGCAGTGTAGCGTGCTTATGTGAGTATCGCTATGTGCCACAGGGAGTTGTATTTTGTCTGACCATTCACACCTAATTCGTTATCTGAAAAAACAGCATGCTCTGTCACTCTGCGCCAGCAACGGCGACGATTTGTGGTGTGCCAACTGCTTCTATGTCTTTGATGAAACGCGTATGGCATTTTGGCTAATGACGGAGCCAGACACGCGTCATGGTAGGCTGATGCTGGCGAATCCGCGCGTGGCGGGCACCGTCAATGGCCAGCCGAAAACAGTGCTGTTGATTAAAGGCGTGCAGTATCGCGGTCACATTCAGCGATTGAATGAAGACCAAGAAGAAGCGGCGCGTCGTGCCTACCAGAAGCGTTTCCCGATTGCGCGTAAAGTCAAAGCGCCGCTGTGGGAAATCACGCTGGATGAGGTGAAGATGACCGATAACGCGCTGGGCTTCGGTAAAAAGATCCTCTGGTCGCGTGTGTAATTTAAGGATTTGCACGTCCTGTAGCAGCGCGATTTATCACGCATTTCTCAAGCGACGTTACCGTTAACCGCTGCACAGTGAAATGCGCTGTTGTCGATATAAACGCAGCTTACTGCCGTGCAAGCTGGAGCCATCAGCAGAGATATAAATTCCGTGGCAGATCAAATTTAGGGTAATCAACAGTAGTCGATTTCAATAACCTGATTAACACTATGGTTTAACCGTCGTGCATTCTGTGCGGCTCGCGTTATTCAGTTGAATACGGAATCCGTCATGACCCAACTCGCCACCTCTGCTCCTGCCACACGCTTCACGTGGTGGAAACCCGTGTTATTCCTCGCTGTTGTCGTCATCGGCCTGTGGTATGTCAAGTGGCAGCCTTATTATGGTAAAGCTTTTACCGCCGCCGAAACGCACTCCATCGGAAAATCCATTCTCGCCAACGCGGCAGATTCGCCGTGGCGAGCCGCGCTGGATTACGCCATGGTCTATTTTCTTGCGGTATGGAAAGCGGCGGTGCTCGGCGTGATCCTCGGTTCACTGGTGCAGGTGCTAATCCCGCGTAACTGGCTGCTGCGTTTAATGGGGCAGTCGCGTTTTGCTTCGACGTTGGTGGGGACCGGTTTAGGTTTGCCGGGGATGATGTGTACCTGCTGCGCGGCACCGGTGGCGGCCGGGTTACGTCAGTCCCAGGTGTCGAGCGGGGCGGCGATGGCCTTTTGGCTGGCAAACCCGTTACTCAACCCGGCCACGTTGATCTTCATGGGGTTTGTGCTGGGTTGGCACTTTGCGGTCATTAGGCTGGTGGCCGGGGTGATGATGGTTTTGGGGATTGCTTCACTGGTACAGCGCAGCGTGCCAGAGCAAAGGGTCACGGCACCGGTAATCACGGCAACAAACAGCGAACAACCGTTTTTCGCCCGCTGGTTGCACGTGATGTGGCGGCTGTTTTGGAACACCATCCCGCTCTATATCTTGGCCGTTCTGCTGCTGGGCGCGGCGCGTGTCTGGTTGTTCCCGCATGCGGATGGCGCGGTCGGTAACACCCTGTTTTGGGTGATACTGATGGCGATTGCCGGCTGCCTGTTTGTCATTCCGACGGCCGCAGAGATTCCGATTGTGCAAACCATGATGTTGGCGGGAATGGGCATCGCGCCAGCTCTGGCGCTGTTGGTGACCTTACCCGCTGTGAGTGTACCGTCGTTACTGATGTTGCATCGTGCTTTCCCGGCGCGAGCCCTGTGGATCGCGCTGATTGGGGTGGCTGTCAGCGGCATCCTCCTCGGCACACTCGCCTTGTGGCTGACGTAAATACCAGATTTTTTGATTGCGGCTGCCGCGCCACAGCAGCCGCGCATCTCTCTCTGCTTCAACAAAGCGTCCGTCGATCAATACGTCAATTTCGTCGACCACTTCCCACTGTGCAGCGCTGAGTTCCGCCATCTCATAGCCGGTCCACAGCCAGATATCTTTGTCTGGGCATTCACGCCGCACGCGTTTTACTAAGCGGCGGATATGCGGCACATTGTGCGGATGCAGTGGATCGCCGCCGCTGAGCGACAATCCCTGACGTGGGATGCGCTGATCTTGCAGGTCGGCAATCAGCTGCTCCTCCATTTCCAGCGTAAAAGGGACGCCGGAATCGAGCCGCCAGGTGCTCTGGTTGTAGCAGCCACGGCACTGATGCTCGCAACCGGCAACAAACAGCGTGCAGCGAGTACCCGGACCGTTAACGATATCGACGTCGTAATAGCGATGGATATGCATCATCCGAGCTGTCCTGTATCCAGATGCTTAACGCGGCGCTGCACCTCTTCTTGCTTACCAGCATTGAAGGGGCGGGCATCCGGGCTGCCAAGATAGCCGCAGACGCGCCGGGTGACGGAGACTCGCGCCGGATCGTGGTTGCCGCAGCATGGGCAGGTGAAGCCTTTACTGGTGCAGCTAAATTCGCCGCTGAAACCGCATTCGTAACACTCATCAATCGGCGTATTCGTGCCGTAGTAGGGCACGCGGTGATAGCTGTAATCCCAGACATCTTCCAGCGCTTTGAGGTTGTGCTGAATATTGGGGTATTCGCCGTAGCAGATGAAGCCGCCATTAGCGATGGTGGGATAGGGCGCTTCAAAGTCAATCTTGTCGTAGGGATTCACTTTCTTCTCGACGTCGAGATGGAAGCTGTTGGTGTAATAGCCTTTATCGGTCACGCCCGGCACCACACCAAATTCAGCAGCATCCAGGCGGCAGAAGCGATCGCACAGGTTTTCGCTCGGCGTACTGTAGAGGCTAAATCCGTAGCCTGTTTCGGCTTTCCATGCGTCCACGGCATCGCGCAGTCGCTGCACAATCGCCACGCCTTTTTCCCGCAAATACAACGCATCATAAGGATGGACTTCGTTGCCGCTCAGCGCATTGAGTGTTTCATGCAAACCGATATAACCGAGTGAGATAGAGGCGCGACCGTTGCGGAAAATCGCGCCTACTTCATCATCAGCCTTGAGCCGGACGCCGCAAGCGCCTTCCATGTAAAGGATTGGCGCCACACGCGCTTTGGTTTTCTCCAGCCGTGCGATGCGCGTCATTAATGCGCGTTTGGCCAGTGCCAGTCGCTCATCCAGCAGCAACCAGAAGTGGGCTTCGTTGCCTTTCGCTTCCAACGCGATGCGCGGCAGGTTGAGGCTAATCACGCCAATATTGTTACGCCCTTCGTGGATCTGCTCGCCGTTCTCCTCGTACACGCCGAGGAAACTGCGACAGCCCATTGGGGTTTTAAATGAGCCGGTGACTTCCACCACTTTGTCGTAGTTCAGGATATCGGGATACATACGCTTACTGGCACACTCCAGCGCCAGTTGTTTGATGTCGTAATTGAAATCTCCGGGGCTGCGGTTGACGCCCTCACGGATGGCAAACACCAGTTTAGGAAACACCGCGGTTTTGTGGTTTTTGCCCAATCCCGCAATGCGATTGCGCAGAATCGATTGCTGTATCAAGCGCGCGGCCCAATCGCTACCCAGACCAAATCCGAAGGTCACAAAGGGCGTTTGACCGTTAGCGGTGTGCAGCGTGTTGACCTCATATTCCAGCGACTGAAACGCGTCGTAGCACTCCTTCTCAGTGCGTGCACGTGCATAGGCTTCTGCGTCTGGAATCTGCCACTGCTGCGCCACGGTTCGATGCTTCTCCAGACTGAGATTAACAAAGGGTGCCAGCACTTCATCAATGCGGTTAATGGTGGTGCCACCATAAATATGGCTGGCGACCTGAGCGATGATCTGTGCGGTGACGGCGGTGGCGGTGGCGATCGATTTTGGCGGCTCGATCTCGGCATTACCCATCTTAAAGCCGTTATTCAACATGCCTTTAAGATCGATCAACATGCAGTTAAACATGGGAAAAAACGGTGAATAGTCGAGATCGTGATAGTGGATTTCGCCGCGCTCATGCGCCAGTACCACATCGCGCGGCAACAGTTGCTGTTGGGCATAGTGCTTGGCGACGATGCCTGCTAGCAAATCGCGCTGTGTGGGGATCACTTTACTGTCTTTATTGGCGTTTTCGTTCAACAACGCGGCGTTGGTCTGCTCTACCAGACCACGAATGGCATGATGCAATTTACCGCGTTGTTCACGCGCCAGATCGCGGTCATGGCGATATTCGATATAAGCGCGTGCCAGCTGTGGCCAGCGTCCGGCCATCAGAGTTTCTTCCACCGCACATTGGATATCGCGGATATCCACTTCAGTACGATCGGCCAGCTGGCGGCTGACCCGTGTCGCGACTTGTGTGCACCAAAGCGCATCTTCAATCTGTACAGCCTGCGCCGCCGCCTGCACCGCCAGCTCAATCCGCTGCGCTTCAAAAGGCACTCTGCAGCCGTCGCGCTTAATTACCACCGTCGCCATTTTTTCTCCGTGAAACTACATATAGATATTTAATGAGAGTGTAATCGCTATATGTGGTGTTTAGGCGGAAATTAATTGCGCCGTTTTTGACCTGCCGCAAAGAAGACATAACGAAGATTGAAAGCCGCACAATGGTTAAGCGGACTAAACTTCAAAAGTTTTAACCCGCCCAAACTTCAGCCTATTGCAACTTGATTTGCGACGCGAAGCAGGTTTAATGGTTTTTTTGCCTATTTTTGGCCCGTCATTATTCACAAGGATGCCTTACATGCCTCTGCAACGAACGCTGCTCGCCTGTTGTTTATCCCTGACTTTTTCCGCTGTTGCCGCCCCTGCCACCGATCTGCCTTTAATGCCTTGGCCGCAAAAGGTCGTGCAACCTGCTAGCGGCGGCGCATTGAAGCTGACACCACAGTTCACGCTGCATATCTCAGGCGATCATCTGGAGGGAGCCGAAGCGCGCTGGCGTGCTCGTATTTCTCGCCAAACCGGGTGGCCGTTACTGCCCGCCAGCGCACCCAGCAATCAGGCCACTATTCAGGTGCAAATTGTCCAGGCGGTGGATCCCCTGCCGCAGCCGGACAGCGACGAGAGCTATCATCTTGAGGTCAACAGCAGCGGCGTGCTGCTGAAGGCAAATACTCGCTTTGGCGCGATGCGTGGCATGGAAACACTGCTGCAACTGATTGAAAATAATGAGACAGGCACGGAAATTCCTTACGTCACCATTGATGACAAACCGCGATTTCCATGGCGCGGTGTGCTGATTGATTCCGCACGTCATTTCCTACCGATTGAAACGGTAAAGCGGCAAATTGATGGCATCGCTGCTGCGCGCATGAACGTGTTCCACTGGCATCTGACGGATGATCAGGGCTGGCGTTTTGCTTCCAACCACTATCCGCAGTTGCAGGAGAAGGCCAGCGATGGCTTGTATTACACGCAGCAGCAGATGCGTGATGTGGTGCGTTATGCCATGCAGCGCGGTGTGCGCGTGGTCCCGGAGATTGATGTGCCGGGCCATGCCTCTGCGATTGCGGTGGCGATGCCTGAACTGCTCAGTGCGCCGGGTCCCTATCAGATGGAGCGCGGTTGGGGGGTGTTTAAACCCTTGCTCGATCCCAGCAACGAAGCCGTCTTCACCTTTATCGATACCTTAATGGGCGAAGTGGCCGCTATCTTCCCCGATCCCTATATTCACATCGGGGGTGATGAAGTCGATCCAACGCAGTGGAATGATTCACCGAAGATTCAGCAGTTTATGCGCGATCATGGTTTGAAAGACACCCATGCATTGCAGGCGTGGTTCAATCAGCGTGTTGAGAAGATCCTGGAGACGCATCAGCGTCGCATGATCGGTTGGGATGAGATTTACCATCCGGATCTGCCAAAAAGTATTCTGATCCAATCCTGGCAGGGACAGGATGCGCTGGGCGAGGCCGCAAAACACGATTTCCGTGGCATCCTCTCGACCGGTTTCTATCTCGATCAGCCCCAGACGGCTGCTTATCACTATCGAAACGAGCCTTGGCCGCAAGGGCTTAATGGCCAGGATCAGATCCAGGCCGATGAACAGGCACAGAGCTGGCAGTTCACCATGCCGCGCCTGAAAGGGAGTCCGGTAAAAGGTAGCTTTACGCTGGTGGAGGGTAAAAAGGGTTGGCGGGGCTTTATTGACTTCAGCGGCAAAGCGCGGCGCATGGTGAGCGGTATTCGCTGGTTATCGCCGACGCAACTCACCTTTAGTGTCGATACCTGGATGGGCCCTTTCCAGCCAATCGTGACGGTAACGCAGGATAAATTGACCGGCTATATGCTGGTGGGCAATGTGCGTTATCCCACCGAGGGCAGCAAACTCGCGCAGGTGCCAAGCGGTATTCAGCCTTCCGTGCCGACGCCCGAACAAATGCAAAATAATTTGATCGGCGGTGAAGCCGCGCTGTGGGCGGAAAACGTCAACAGCCGAGTGATTGATACACGTTTGTGGCCGCGTGCCTTTGTCGTGGCTGAGCGCCTGTGGTCTGCCAAGGATGTCACAGACAGCGACAATATGTATCAACGCTTGGATGCGGTAGATCGTTGGGGGGCGGTATCTGTGGGGCTGCAACAACATCAGCAGGCGGAAGTGCAAATGATGCGGCTGGCAAACACGACGGATATTGCACCATTACGCGTGCTGGCAGAAGTACTGGAACCGGCGCAGTACTACACGCGCCAGCACTTAAAGTTCCAGGCAGGGCATTACGATTACTTTGAGCCGCTGAATCGCCTGGCGGACGTGTTGCCTGCCGAGAGCGGGCCGGTGCGTTTGCTGGATAAGCAGGTGGATGCGCTGATGGCAAACCGTGAAGATCATGTTGCCGCTAATGCGATTCGTCAGCAGTTACAGCGCTGGCAGAACAACAGCGATGCGGTGATGCCGCTGATCCTTTCCAATTACCAACTTAAACCGTTGCAGCAGCAGGTACAGCAGGTGGCTCAGTTGAGCCAAATGGGATTGGATTTAGTGAATGCAATGCAGCGTAATCAAGCCTACGGGGCCAGTGAGGTGGCTGAAATGCATGCCAAACTGGATGCCGCCGCCGAGGTGCAGGATGAAACGGTGCTGGCGCTGGTCAGGCCGCTGGAGAAATTATTGCGGTCGTCTAAGTAGCACAACGCGCGATAAATCGCGCCGCTACAGTGATGGGCGCATTGATAAATCGCGGTGCTGCGGTAATGAGCGCATTGATAAATCGCGGTGCTGCAGTAATGAGCACATTGTTAAATCGCGGTGCTGCAGTGATGAGCACATTGATAAATCGCGGTGCTGCAGTAATGAGCGCATTGATAAATCGCGCCGCTGTGGTGATGTTCTCACCGGATAATTGTGCTGCCACAGTTGGGCACAATAGGGTAGCGGCGCAATTTATTGCGCATTGCCTTTAGAATCAACGGCGTACTGCGATTGCCTCGATTTCAATTTTCACATCTTTCGGCAGGCGCGCCACTTCCACGCAAGAACGTGCTGGGAAGCTGGCATCGTGCTCGGTGAAAAAGGCTTCGTATGTGGCGTTAACGGTCGCGAAGTCGTTGAGATCTTTCACGAACACGGTGGTTTTCACAATATCACCCACTTTCAGGCCAGCGGCTTCAACAATCGCCTTCACGTTCTCCAGCGATTGGCGTGCCTGAGCAGAAACGTCATCCGCCACGGCACCGGTCGCCGGATCCACCGGAATCTGACCTGAAGTGATAATCATGCTGCCGAGATCCACGCCCTGCACATAAGGGCCAATTGCTGCGGGTGCTTTTTCAGTGCTGATTTCGCGAGACATTGTTTCTCCTTGAAAGTGTGCGATTGACTGCTGCCAACCACGAAAATGATCGCCCCATTATAGAGGCGACGCGAGCGATTACCAGTGACCGAGCACCACGTGGCGCGCGAACTCTTTTTCGCAGTATTTGCACTTCAAATGCACATCATCATTACGCTGTTTCACTGCAAAGCTGCTGAATACCGGCTCGCTGCGGCTAATGCAGTTGCTGTTCGGGCAGGTGAGGACGCGGTCAATCCGATCAGGCAGCGTTGGCGCGATCTTCGCCACCACTTCGTAATCGTCGATACGATTCACCGTCGCCAGCGGCGCATATACCGCTAGCTGGTTGATCTGATCGTCAGTCAGGAAGGTATTTTCGATCTTGATCAGATCTTTGCGGCCCATCTCACCAGAAGGCAGGTTCAGACCAATGGTAATGCGTTGGTCGGTCTCGGTCAGGCGAAAAAGTGACAGTAGTTTAAAACCAATCTGTGCAGGAATATGGTCAATTACCGTGCCGCGCTTGATGGCTTCAACCTGCAATTTATTATCGTGAGTCATCGGTTTCTCCTTACAGTGCCAGTTCGCTATTCAATACCAGTGCCAGCAGTGCCTGGCGGGCGAAGATGCCATTGCCTGCCTGCTGGAAATACCAGGCGTGCGGCGTACTGTCGACGTCAGTGGTGATCTCATCCACGCGCGGTAGCGGGTGCAGCACCTTCATGTTGTCGCGCGCACCGGCCAGATCTGCCGCGCGCAGGATGAACTGCGCCTTCACGTTGGCGTACTCTGAAGGGTCAAGACGCTCTTTCTGCACGCGCGTCATGTAGAGGATATCCAGCTCTGGCATCACTTCTTCAATGGTGTCATGGCGAGACCAGACAATGTTCTGCTCATCCAGCATGTCAGTGATGTAAGACGGCATAGCCAGCGCATCAGGGGCAATAAAGTAGAAACGGTTGCCGGTAAATTTGGCCAGCGCTTGGGTCAGCGAGTGCACGGTGCGGCCATATTTCAGGTCACCGACCATCGCCACGTTGAGATTATCCAGGCGGCTCTGGGTTTCACGAATGGTGAAGAGATCGAGCAGGGTTTGCGTGGGGTGCTGGTTGGCGCCGTCACCGGCATTCAGAATCGGAATGCCGTTAGAGAATTCGGTTGCCAGACGTGCCGCGCCCTCTTGTGGATGGCGCATCACAATGGCATCCACATAAGTGCTAATCACCGAAATGGTATCGGCGAGAGTTTCTCCTTTTTTGCCCAGCGACGTGTTGCCGCCATCGGCGAAGCCCACCACCGAAGCGCCTAAACGGTGCATGGCACTCTCAAACGACAAACGGGTGCGCGTCGAGGCTTCAAAGAAGCAGCTGGCAATCACGTTGTGTTTCAGCAGTTCCGGCTGGGGATGAGCCTTTAGCTGGGCGGCGGTGTGCAACACCAGCTCCAGCTCGTCGCGGTTGAGATCGTTGATGGAAATAATGTGCTTGCGATATAGCGGGTTGGCCATAGCGTTCTCCTCTGCGCTGCCGGATTGCGGACAAAAAAAAGCCCCTGCTTAAGGGGCTTTTTTTACGATCAATGGTTGACGGAAAGAAACGGGTGCATCGCCTGCGGTCAGGCGGGGTAGAGCGGCAAATTGTGCGCTGCGCTGTTGCATGTTTCCTCCGGCAAATTGTGGCGCATTATACGCATTCACTGATTTGCATCAAGCAGAAATCGCCGCCAGGTAAACGTTTGCTTTACTTGTAACCCAGCGTCGCGACCATCACCGCTTTGATAGTGTGCATACGGTTTTCAGCCTGATCGAACACGATACTGTTTGGCGATTCAAACACTTCATTGCTCACTTCCATACCATCATTCAGACCATACTGTTCGGCCATCTGGCGGCCCAATGTGGTTTGATCGTCATGGAAAGCAGGCAGGCAGTGCAGGAATTTCACCTGTGGATTGCCGGTCAGTGCCAACATCGCGCTGTTCACCTGATAAGGACGCAGTAAGGCGATACGTTCTTCCCACACTGATTTGGCTTCACCCATCGACACCCACACATCAGTGTAGATGAAATCAGCACCTTGAACGCCTTCGGCAATGTCTTCCGTCAGCGTGATTTTGCCGCCAGTTTTCTGTGCCGCAACACGGCACTGCTCTACCAACTGCTCTTCCGGCCAGCAGCCTTTTGGCGCGACCAGACGCAGATCCAGCCCCACCAGTGCCGCCGCTTCCAACATGCTGTTGCCCATGTTGTTGCGTGCATCACCCACATAGACCAACGTCATGTCGCTTAAAGCTTTGCCTGGCAGATGCTCTTGCATGGTGAGCAAATCGGCCAGCAGCTGAGTTGGATGGAATTCGGTGGTGAGCCCGTTCCAAACCGGCACGCCGGCAAATTCTGCCAGGGTTTCCACCAGCTCCTGACCGAAGCCACGATACTGAATCCCGTCATACATGCGGCCTAATACGCGCGCAGTGTCTTTCATCGACTCTTTATGGCCGATCTGGCTGCCACTTGGGCCGAGGTAAGTGACGTTAGCGCCCTGATCGTATGCGGCAACTTCGAAAGAGCATCGTGTACGGGTCGAGTCTTTTTCGAAGATGAGCGCGATATTCTTGCCTTTCAGGTACTGCGTCTCGTTGGCATTTTTCTTAGCGTGTTTTAATTCACCTGCCAGACTTAGCAGGTTGGCAATTTCAGCGGGGGTGAAATCCAGCAATCTCAGGAAGTGTCTTGAATACAGCTGACTCATACAGCGCTCCAGATACGGACTAATAATGAATTAAAATTCAATCTAACCGTATGAATATGCATTTTCAACCCCGGCGTTAAGAAACTTTCTCTTTTGTGTAGTGGCGCGCGAGGCAGTGTGGGAAAATAATTGCATTCACGTCGAACATTTTGAGGACACGCACATGGCATATGAAGCATTGCTGGAAGAACAGCGCGAAGAAACCCGCCTGATCATTGAAGAGTTGCTGGAAGACGGCAGCGATCCGGATGCGCTTTACACTATCGAGCATCACCTCTCTTGCAACAACTTCGACTCACTGGAGAAAGTGGCGGTTGAGGCTTTCAAGCTGGGCTTTGAAGTCAGTGAGCCAGAAGAGCTGGAGCTGGAAGAGGGCGGCACTGTAATGTGCGTAGACATCCTGAGCGAAGGCGCGTTAAAGCCGGAGTTGATTGATGCGCAGGTTGAGCAGTTGGTGAATCTGGCCGGTAGCTTCAACGTCGATTACGACGGTTGGGGCACCTACTTTGAAGATCCAGACGCTGAAGATGAAGACGACGATGGCGATTTCATTGACGACGAAGAAGACGACGGTGTGCGTCACTAAGTTTTGATGGGCGGCGCTCGTCGCCCAACTCTCATTCCCCGCCAGAATAAAGAACGCCGATGAATTACGCTCCACTGTTAGAACCCATCTATGAGTTTCTGCATTGCCGCACGCCACAAGCGTGGATTGATGAAGCCCGCAAGCCTGAAAACCTGACGCTATTGTTGACCGACCACATGGTGTGCGAGCTTAAAGCGGCACAAACCGCGGTGTTTATCATTCGTAAGTATGTGGCCGATAAGCCGAGTGGCGATGCCATTCTGGCGTGGCTCAAGCCGTACGAAGATTTCATCTATCGCGAAGAACCAGACAGCAACTTCATTAACGCGCATAAAAATCTGACCAAGAGCATCATTGTGCGTAACGAACTGCCGTGGGCGGATGATTTAGTCGAGATGATGATTCTGCTGATCAAAGAAGAGCTGCATCACTTCTATCAGGTGTGGGAAATTATGCAGTCGCGTGGTTTGCCGTATCGCAAAATCACCGCCAGCCGCTATGCCAAAGGACTGATTCGTGAAATCCGTACGTTTGAACCTGAAGCGCTAGTGGATAAGCTAATTTGCGGTGCCTATATCGAAGCGCGTTCCTGCGAGCGTTTTGCCAGCCTGGCGCCGTATTTGGATGATCAACTGCAAAAGTTCTATGTCTCACTGCTGCGTTCTGAAGCGCGCCACTATCAGGATTACCTTAAGTTGGCAGAACAGATTTCGGAGAAGGACATTGCACCTCGGGTGCAGGTCTTTGGTGCAGCAGAAGCGCGCTTAATCAGCGAGCCCGATGGTGAACTGCGTTTTCATAGCGGTGTGCCCGCATTTTAAAGTGAGTGCGCAGCCATGCGCACTCATCACAACATCTTCAGCATCCGCACTTCACAATCGTCGTGCCCGGTACAACCCATCGCACTCTCAATCAGCTCAAATCCCAGTGATTCATACAGCTTAATCGCGCGGGTGAGGGTGCCGGTGGTTTCCAGGTAGCAACGACGAAAGCCCTGCTGACGCGCATAATCCATGGCGCGCAAGGCGAGCGTGCGAGCCAGTCCTAAACCGCGCACTTGTGGCAGAAAGTACATCTTCTGCAGTTCACAGATATCTGGCGCGCTACACGCCAAGGGTGCCACGCCACCGCCGCCCACGACGACGCCCTCATGCTCGACGATCCAATACGCGCTGTTGGCTTCGCTATACAGCTCAAACAGACGATCAAGATTCGGATCGGACACGGTGTAGCCTTTATCAGCGGTCAGGCCGAATTCAGCGGACACATCACGGATCACTTGCGCAATGAGCGGGTTATCGGCAGCGACAATCGGGCGCACCTGTAAATTCAGTGGCGTAGCGGTGGTCATCATTCTCTTCCGGTGTAAAAAAGCCGGGCAGTGCCCGGCTATGATTTAGCAATTGGACTGATGCGCTTACAATGCCGCAATCACGCCCTGCTGTTCAATCAGTTTTGCTTTTGATTGTTCCAGCTCAACAATGCGATCGCGCTCTTTGGCCACGACCGCTTCCGGTGCACGTGCCACAAAGCCTTCGTTCGCCAGTTTGACCTGAATCTTCTCAATCTCCACATCCAGCTTGGCCAGCTCTTTCGCCAGACGCTCCAGCTCGGCTTCTTTGTTGACCAAATCCGCCATTGGGATCAGCAATTCCGCACCTTCGACGATCTTGGTCACTGAAAGCGGACCTTTCTCGCCGGCAGGCAGAATTTCCAGGCTGGCCAGACGCGCCAGGCGTGACAGGAAGTTGCGGTTCTCTTCCACGCGACGCTGTGCCGCAGGAGAGCAATCACGCAGCAACACATCCAGCGGCTTGCCCGGAGAGATGTTCATCTCAGCACGGATGTTACGCACGGCGACAATCGCTTGCTTCATCCACTCGATATCCGCTTTCGCCTCGGCATCTTCTTTCGCCGCGTCATACTGCGGGAAGGCCTGCAGCATGATGGTATCGTGTTCGATGTTCTTCAGACCTTTCACACGCTGCCAGATGGTTTCGGTGATGTAAGGAATGATCGGATGCGCCAGACGCAGCAGCGCTTCCAGCACGGTGACCAGCGTATTACGCGTACCGCGCAATTCCGCTTCGCTGCCGTTGTCCATCACTGGCTTAGTCAGCTCCAGATACCAGTCACAGAACTGGTTCCAGGTGAAGTCGTACAGAATGTTGGCAGCGATATCAAAGCGATAGCTATCCAACGCTTCACGATAGGCTTTCACGGTGCTATTGAACTCAGTCAGAATCCAGCGATCCGCCAGCGACAGCTTCATTTCACCGCCGTTCTGGCCGCAATCATGCTCTTCGGTGTTCATGAGAACAAATCGGCTGGCGTTCCACAGCTTGTTACAGAAGTTGCGATAACCTTCGAGACGCTTCATATCCCAGTTGATGTCACGGCCAGTTGAGGCCAGCGCAGCAAGGGTAAAGCGTAGGGCATCGGTACCTGAAGCCACAATGCCGTCCGGGAACTGCTTCTCGGTACGCTTGCGGATCTTCTCAGCCAGCTGCGGCTGCATCATGTTACCGGTGCGCTTCTCCAGCAGATCTTCCAGCGAAATACCGTCGATCATATCCAGTGGATCGATGACGTTGCCTTTCGACTTGGACATCTTCTGGCCTTCTTCATCACGGATCAAACCGGTCATATAGACGGTTTTGAACGGCACCTGTGGCTTGCCGTCTTCATCTTTGATGAAGTGCATGGTCAGCATGATCATGCGCGCAATCCAGAAGAAGATAATGTCGAAGCCACTCACCAGCACGCTGGTTGGGTGGAAGGTACGCAGCGCTTCAGTATTCTCTGGCCAGCCAAGGGTCGAGAAGGTCCACAGACCTGACGAGAACCAGGTATCCAGCACGTCGTCGTCCTGGCGCAGCACCACAACGTCAGCCAGGTTATTTTCCTGACGCACTTCTGCTTCAGTACGACCGACATAGACGTTGCCGTCGTTGTCGTACCAGGCCGGAATGCGGTGTCCCCACCACAGCTGACGGGAGATGCACCAATCCTGAATGTCGCGCATCCAAGAGAAGTACATGTTTTCGTATTGCTTAGGCACGAACTGGATGTCGCCGTTTTCGACGGCTTCCACCGCAACTTTCGCCAGCGGGGCGGTGCGCACATACCATTGGTCGGTCAGCATTGGCTCGATAACCACGCCGCCACGGTCGCCGTAAGGCACGGTCAGATCGTGAGGTTTAATCTCTTCCAGCAGACCGATTTCGTCAACTGCGGCTACGATGGCTTTACGTGCGGCGAAACGCTCCATTTTCTGGAACTGCGCTGGGATCTCATCTGCGCATTCGTCGCTGACTTCACCGTTAGTATCGAACACTTCTGCGCGCTCGCGGATGTCGCCATCAAAGGTCAGGATGTTGATCATCGGCAACTTGTGACGACGACCCACTTCATAGTCATTGAAGTCATGCGCTGGGGTGATCTTCACGCATCCGGTGCCTTTTTCCATATCGGCGTGATCATCACCCACGATAGGAATACGACGGTTCACCAGCGGCAGGATCAGCTCTTTGCCGATCAGATCTTTGTAGCGTGGATCTTCCGGGTTAACCGCCACGCCGGTATCGCCCAGCAGGGTTTCCGGACGGGTGGTGGCGACCACCAGGTAATCTTTGCCTTCCGCGGTTTTGACGCCGTCCGCCAGTGGATAGCGGATATGCCACATTGAGCCTTTGCTCTCGCGGTTTTCCACTTCCAGATCGGAGATCGCAGTACGCAGTTTAGGATCCCAGTTGACCAGGCGCTTGCCACGGTAAATCAGGTTCTCTTTGTACAAGCGGACAAACACTTCACGCACGGCATTCGACAGGCCTTCATCCATGGTGAAGCGCTCACGCTCCCAATCCACGGAGTTACCGAGGCGACGCATTTGGCGAGTAATGGTGCCGCCAGATTCCTCTTTCCACTGCCAGATTTTGTCGATGAAGGCATCACGGCCATAATCCTGGCGAGTTTTGCCTTCTTCTGCTGCGATCTTGCGCTCAACCACCATTTGGGTAGCGATACCGGCGTGGTCAGTACCCGCCTGCCACAGGGTGTTTTTACCTTGCATGCGCTGGTAGCGAATCATGGTATCCATGATGGTCTGCTGGAAAGCGTGACCCATATGCAAGCTGCCGGTGACGTTCGGCGGCGGGATCATGATGCAAAAGCTTTCCTGGCTGGTATCGCCATTCGGTTTAAAGTAGCCCTGCTGTTCCCAGTGCTCGTAGAGCGGCTGCTCGATATCTTGCGGGTTATATGTCTTTTCCATTTCTACACTGTCGTTTGCGGCGGAGGTGGCGTCGCCGTATTCAATTGGAAACCAACGCTGCGATACGCTTTGTAGCGATCGCGCGCCAGTTGTTTTAAGGATTCTTCGTAAGGAACAAAGTCTATCACTTCATGGAAACCAGTAGCAAAATCTGCGAACTGTGGCAGCAGGCTGATCAGCAGGTCACGCGGTGAACTGCCGCGTCGCTGCGGCCAAGCCAGTTCAACCGGTGCACCGTAGCGTGGGCCTTCACCCGCCAAGTTGTGTGGCACAAAGGCGTTAGCGGGGCGCTGCCAGAGCGCCTCATCCAGGCGATTCGCCTGTTCTTCGTTTTCACAGGCAATCAGAATGCGTTTGCCGTCACGCCAGCGTGTTTCGGCCAGATCGCACACCAGTGCTTCGATGGCGCTAAGGCCGTCGCTGGCGCTTTCTGACTCCATCACATAGAAAGTGGCGTTTTTCATGGCGGGAATATTTCCATTAATGACAGTGGGGCGCATTGTGCGTGAGCAAGTTCGCTGCGTCCAATAATAAGGTCGCCATTAATGGCGACCCTACAGGACTTGTAGGGTG
>NZ_MLFR01000006.1 GCF_002095475.1 Pantoea rwandensis | reverse complement strand
ACCGGCTCCTGGCACAACGTCTCCGCCTCAGCGCTGCGAATAGCCCGTTGCAGCATCAGAGGCGCTGTGGCCTCAGACACGGTGCCCTTTGTGGCAGAAAAAGCGCTATCGCCTTAGCAATTTTGCCCTTTGTAGCAGTAAAAACGCTATCGTCTGAGTCATCGCGTCCTTTGTAGCGGTAAAAACGCTATCGCCTGAGTCATCGTGCCATCTCCAGAGCGGCATCAGACTGCGTTATCACCTGTACCGCCACGCCAGCCCCTGAGCGGCACCAGACTGCGTTATCACCTGTACCGCCACGCCAGCCCCTGAGCGGCACCAGACTGCGGTATCACCCAATGCTTAACTGACTTTTCTAATCAGCTTCCGGCCGCTGGCGGGGCATTAACCACGCAATCCACAGTGTCAGCATCGCTATCAGCAGCGCGACCACAAACACCCAATGTAACGAGGTGGCAATCTGCCCAGTCCAGTTATGCAGAGTGTCTTCTGGCAATGCCTGTCGGCTTTCATGCGACATAATTTTCTGCATCGGATCGTCTGCCTGCGGCAATCGCAGCGCAAGGTTGAAATTCAGCACCGCCCCCATTAACGCGGTGCCAATCGCCGACCCCAGCATGCGGCTAAACATAATCGATGCGGTGCAGATACCCCGGATTTCATAATGTGCGTGATTCTGAACCGAGACCAAAAAGGTGGTGCTGGTCATGCCCATACCGGTACCAATGACGAAAGCGGTTAATCCCGCCTGCATAATTGAACTGTCGGTACGCAACAGCAGCAACAGCGCACTTCCGGCTATCAGCAGAAATGCACCAAGCTGGGCGGTGAAACGATAGGATGTCACCAACATCAATCTGCCGCTCAACGTACTGGCCAGTGGCCAGCCAATCGACATCATCGCCAGTGCACTGCCCGCTTGTAGGGGGGTTCCGCCCGTAATCCCCTGAATCCACGTTGGCAAAAAGGCGCTGATGCCCATCATGGTGGCGCCAATAATCAGATTGCCGGCGTTACCCGCAACAATTAACCGACTACGCCAGATGGCGAGAGGAAACAGCGGCGCTGCGGCTCGCTGTTCATGTTGTTTCAGCTGCCATCCGGCCAGCAACGCCAATAACAGGAAAGCCAGCAGCCAGTAACCCAGGGCATCGGCCTGTAATAACGCGACCAGCAATGCCGTGACACAAATCATCAGCCAACAGCTGCCGGTAAGATTAAGTGTGGCCCCTTTATGGTGTTCGCGGCCCGGTAAAAAACGCGCCAGCAGCAACATGGAAAACAAACCAATCGGCACGTTAACCCAAAAAATAACTGACCAATTGAAGTGCTGCACCAACCAAGCGCCACTCAGCGGCCCAATGATCGCCGCAACGCCCCACACACTTGAGAGCCAGCCCTGAACGCTGGCACGTTCACGTGGTGAATAGATATCAGCAACAATGGTCGTGGTGAGAGGCATAATCGCGCCTGCGCCCAATCCCTGAAACGCGCGGAACAAAATTAACCACGTCATGGTGTGAGCAAAACCGCACAGGATTGAACCGAGAAGAAACAGGGACACACCAATGAAAAATAGCCGTTTGCGTCCCCACATATCTGCCAGGCGACCATAAAGCGGCACGCTCACCGCTTGCGTCAGCAAATAGATGGAGAAGACCCAGCCGAACTGCGCAAATCCGCCGAGTTCAGCAATGATTGTGGGCATAGCGGTAGCGACGATAGTGACTTCAATCGCCGCCATAAACATGGCTAACATGCAGGCGATGAGGATCCAGAGGCGATGTTCCGTGTTCAATTCAGCAGTTTCAGTCATACGTTTCCCTTTTTTTCTTCAAGGCTAGCTGATTTTCTATCAGATGAGTTTCCTCTGCGTGCGCCAGTTTGTGACGCCGTCACCTATTTCGATGAAAATTTTTTATTGTTAGGTAATGCCTTATTTCATGCGGGTTAAGCCGGAATTCTACCCTTTTCTATCTGTCTGATTTTGCCGTAAAAACTGGCGTTTCACACTGAGCATTGCTATAGCTTTTAGAACCACTTTCCAGTTATTCACTGAGAAAGTCGTCGCAAAGAGTCATTTTATCTGCAATTTGCCAGGGTGAAGGATTTTCGTATGCGTGTTAACCAACTTTACGCCGCCCCCCTGAGAATGACACCACGATACCAAACGAATTTTCGAATCAGGGAGACACTCGCATGCAACATGCATCGCCCGTCCGCCGAGTCGGGTTAGCACTGCTCGCTATTGTAGTGGTGATTGCCCTGCTGGTGTGGGGAATCGGGCTGAATACGCTACGTGATCGTAAAGAGGACCTGATTTACCTCGGTCAACAGCATATGTTTTTAGTTTTCTGGTCAATGTTCTTCGCGCTACTGGTGGGGATTCCCAGCGGCATTTTGCTCAGCCGTCCTTTCGCCCGTCGTTGGGCTGAGTATGTGATGCAGATCTTCAACGTCGGCAACACGCTGCCTCCTCTGGCAGTCTTGGCACTGGCGATGGTGATCATCGGCATTGGCGATCGTCCCGCGTTGATTGCATTGTTCCTCGCCTCGTTGCTTCCTATTGTGCGTAATACCTTTGCCGGTTTGAGTGCGGTACCGCCGTCGCTGATTGAAGCCGCCAATGGTATCGGCATGACCAAGTTTCAGCGCTTACTGCAGGTGGAAATTCCTAATGCGTTGCCGGTGATTCTGGCTGGTGTGCGCATTGCGACCGCCATCAATGTGGGGACCGCACCACTGGCGTTCTTGATTGGTGCCAGCAGTTTCGGCGAGCTGATCTTCCCCGGCATTTACCTCAATGACTTCCCGACGCTGATCCTCGGCGCGGTGGCAACGGCCTTATTTGCGTTGATTCTCGACATGCTGTTAGCAGCATTGGGACGTTTCCTCAGCCCGCACTCTGCGGCTTAACACAAGGAACTCAGTGATGGGCAAGATGCACACTTTAACGCGTTGGGCTAAACACACCGCATTAGCGTTAGCCGCTACGCTGGCGATCGGCCAAACTGCGGCTGCGGCGACACCGATTGTGTTGGCCACCAAGAGCTTTACCGAGCAACACATCCTTTCCGCGATGACCGTGATGTGGTTACAGAAAAAAGGTTTTCAGGTGGTGCCTAAAACCAATATCGCCACCACCATTGGCCGCAACGCGATGATCAATAAACAGATTGATATGACGTGGGAATATACCGGTACTTCACTGATTATCTTCAATCACATCAATAAGCCAATGTCCTCTGAGGATGCCTATAAAACGGTTAAACAGTTGGATGCGAAACTGGGCCTGGTTTGGCTTGATCCTGCGCCGATGAACAACACCTACGCCTTTGCGATGCAGCGCTCCCGTGCGGAAAAAGAGGGCATCAGTACCATGTCGCAGTTGGTTGCCAAACTCGAAGAAGTCCGCAAAAACGACCCTGACCATAACTGGAAATTGGGTCTCGACCTGGAGTTTGCAGGTCGTTCTGATGGTCTAAAGCCGCTGCAGAAAACTTACAACATGCCGCTGGACCGCCCGCAGATTCGTCAGATGGACCCTGGTTTGGTGTATAACGCGGTGCGTGATGGTTTTGTCGATGCAGGCTTGATTTATACCACCGACGGTCGCGTCAAAGGCTTTGAACTCAAAGTATTGGACGACGATAAGCACTTCTTCCCAAGTTACAACGTCACACCTGTCGTGCGTAAAGATGTGCTGGAGAGTCATCCAGGACTGGATGCGGCACTCAATCAACTCTCTCCGTTAATCACTAACGAGGCGATTACCGAGATGAATAAGCGTGTCGATATCGATCACCAGTCGCCTGAGCAAGTGGCACGTGATTTCCTTAAATCCAAAAATATGCTGTAAGGAGGCGTCATGGACACTTTGCATTACATCATGAGTAACTGGCACACCCTGATGGCGCTGACCTGGCAGCATACCTGGCTGGTATTGGTGGCCGTAGGATTCGCGATAGTCGTTGGCGTGCCGTTGGGCATTTTAATTGTGCGCTTTAAATGGCTGGCAACACCGGTGCTTGGCATCGCGACCATCGTGCTGACCATTCCCACCATCGCGCTGTTTGGCCTGATGATTCCGCTGTTCTCGATGATCGGTCAGGGTATTGGCGCCCTGCCCGCCATTTGTGCCGTCTTTCTCTACTCATTACTGCCGATTGTGCGCAATACCCATACGGCATTGGAAAACCTGTCACCCGGATTGCGTGAAGCCGGCCGCGGTATCGGCATGACCTTCTGGCAGCGACTGCGTTGGGTTGAAATTCCAATGGCTTTGCCGGTGATCTTCGGCGGGATTCGTACTGCCGTGGTGATGAACGTAGGCGTGATGGCGATTGCCGCAGTGATTGGTGCTGGCGGTTTAGGTCTGCAACTGCTGGACGGTATTAGCGGTAGTGATGTGCGTATGTTGATTGCCGGTGCACTGATGATTTGTTTATTAGCGATTGTGCTTGATTGGCTACTGCACCGTTTGCAGTCAGCGCTGACTCCTAAGGGGATTCGATAATGATAAAGCTAGAAAACCTGACGAAAACCTTTACCCAAAAGAACGGCACCAGTTTTAACGCTGTCGACAACGTTAGCCTTGAAGTGCCTGCTGGCGAGATGTGTGTGCTGCTCGGCCCTTCTGGTTGTGGCAAAACCACCACCTTGAAGATGATTAACCGTTTGATCCCCGCCAGCAGCGGCAAGATTTTGATCAATGGCGAAGATACCAGCGGACAAGATACCGTTACGCTGCGTCGTAATATTGGTTACGTGATTCAGCAGATCGGTCTTTTCCCTAATATGACCATCGAAGAAAATATCACCGTGGTGCCGCGCATGTTGGGTTGGGATAAGAAGCGTTGTCGCGAGCGCGCTACCGAACTGATGAGCATGGTGGCGCTGGATCCGACTAAATTTCTTCATCGCTATCCGCGTGAGATGTCAGGTGGGCAACAGCAGCGTATCGGCGTGATTCGCGCCTTGGCGGCGGATCCACCGGTGTTGTTGATGGATGAGCCTTTCGGCGCCGTCGACCCAATCAACCGCGAAGTGATTCAGAACGAGTTTCTGGAAATGCAGCGGCAGTTGAAGAAGACAGTCATGCTGGTAAGCCACGATATTGATGAAGCGCTAAAGCTAGGTGACCGCATTGCCGTGTTTGGTCAGGGCAAGATAGTGCAGTGCGCCAGCCCGGATGAGTTGCTGGCAAAACCCGCCAACGACTTTGTCGGTTCGTTTGTCGGCCAGGACCGCACCTTGAAACGCCTGCTGTTGGTGCAAGCGGGCGATGTCACCGATCAGCAGCCAACCATCACCGTGCAACGCAGCACGCCTCTGCTTGACGCCTTCGCGACCATGGATGACAACGATATGCGCTCTGTAACCGTGGTCGATGAAGATGGGAAGCCCTTGGGCTTTGTCAAACGCCGTGAAGCGCGTGGCGCCACAGGCCGCTGCGAGGAGATGCTGCATACTTTTAAGGTCACGGGTAAGGCAGAAGAGAATCTGCGTGTAGTGCTATCCAAGCTATATGAGCACAACACCGTCTGGATGCCTATCGTGGATGAGGAAGGACGCTACAGCGGTGAGATTTCGCAGGACTATATCGCGGACTATCTCAGTTCAGGACGCACGCGTCGTCGATTGAATCCATAACCCATCGCACGATGGCTGAAACTTGAGGTAATTTGCACAACAGCCCGAATGCAGATAAACCGCACAATAGATGAAACGTTGGAAGAGGCGGCAGAGGAGTAAAGCATCCTGCGCCAGGGATGGCGCGGGCCGAGCCCCAGAGAGGGTTTACGGCGTCTTTACGATCTGCCGCCTCTTTCGACGTACGCACCGACTCACAGCCAGCGGTTTTTGTTCTCTACCTCTTCCAACGCTCGCACCGACTCACCATCAGTGGTTTTCATTCACCGCATTGATCACCCGCTCATCACCCCGTTCCGATGGCAGCACAATATTCAATATCATAGCCAGAATGCCGCCAGTGGTGACAGCATGACCAAACAGGTTACTCACCAGCAGTGGGAACTGCTTCAGCACGTCAGGCACTGCCTCCACGCCCAAACCAATGCCAAAAGAGACTGCGACGATCAACATTTCGCGGCGTCCCAGCGGCGATTGCGTCATCACGCGGATACCCGCCGCCACTACACTGCCAAACATCACCAACGTTGCTCCCCCTAACACGGGTGACGGAATCTGCTGTAACAGATTTCCTACCACGGGGAACACCCCGAGCAGCACCAGAATCACCCCAATCACCATGCCAACGTAACGACTGGCGACGCCGGTCATCTGAATGACGCCATTGTTTTGCGCAAAAGTCGTGTTGGGAAATGCAGAGAACATAGAAGCCAGCAAGCAACTCACGCCATCGGCAAGAATGCCGCCTTGTAACCGTCGCTGGAAATTCTCCCCTTCGATGGGTTGTTGTGAGATCAGACAGTTGGCCGTTAAATCGCCGACGGCTTCAATCACACAAATCACCGACACCAGCGCAATCGGCACGAAGATGCTCCAGTCAAAATCAAAACCGAAGCGGAAAAATGAGGGCAGAACTAACCAACTGCTATGGGCGACGGATTTAATCGGCATATGGCCGGTCAGTGCTGCCGCCGTGCAGCCCACGACGATACCGGCCACCACCGCCACCAGCCGAGTCCAGCGATTGTGGGAGCGGTTAAGCACAATTATCACCAGCAGTGTCAGCGCGCCCAGCGCTAAATTGCCAGGTGCGCCAAAGTCAGTGGCATTATGGCCACCTGCCCAATCGGTGATACTGACTTTAATTAAGCTGATACCGATCAGTGAAATGACGGTACCGGTCACCACGGGCGTCAGCACTTTTCGCAATGATGCGGCACAGCGGCTTATCAGCATCGGAATAAAGGCAGCGACCATATTACAGCCCATGATCATTGCCATAACCTCTTCCGGTGAACCCCCACGGGCTTTCACCATCAATCCGCCAGACAAAATAACGCCAAGGAACGCAAAACTGGTGCCCTGCAGACAAATCATGCCCGCGCCGATGCCCATAAAACGGCGAGCCTGTAAGAACGTACCCAAGCCGGAAACCAGCAACGACATGCTAATGAGATAAGGAATGTAGGTCTGCAATCCCAACACTGAACCAATGATTAATGGCGGCGTGATAATGCCCACCACACTCGCCAGTACATGCTGGAGAGCAGCGAAAAATGCAGGCACTGGACCAATGCGGGCTTCTAGCCCATATAACAAACCTTTTTGAGATGGCGACATACAGATGCTCCGACAGATTATTCATCAGTGATGCTGATGCATGAATCACGCCATTGCGTCGTTAAGATCAAGAGTTGGTATGTAAAAATATGATTAATAAATGATTTATTAGTAATGCAGGCGAAGCTGAATCCGAACCATTAGATTCAGCCATGCACCATTTGCATCACTTTGTTTCATAAAGCTGCAGGTTTTGCACTCTGAGCGTGCGGTGTAGGTTCATTCAGTAAGGAGATATCCAGATACCCGCTGAGGTCCCGCTGTTCTGCGCGCGGGAGATAAGGCAATTCGCCGAGCAGCGGCGCCGCGAGTTTTTCACGCAGAACATCAATAATTTCAGCGTAATGCGCCAGCCCTGGATTGATGCGGTTTGCCACCCAACCAACAAAGGGCAATCCGTCGCGAGCGATCGCGTCCGCGGTTAATAAAGCATGGCTGATGCAGCCCTCCTTTATACCGACCACTAAAACGATCGGCAGTTTCTCCTGTTGAACCCACTGCGAGAAAGGCTGCAAATCATTCATCAAGCTGCGCCAACCGCCCGTCCCTTCAACAACCACGCGGGCAGCGCATTCCTGCAAGGTATGCAGACCACGACTCAACAAGGGATAATCAATGCGTACCCCCGGACTGGTACTGATTTCGTCCTCTTCTAACGTGATCGGATTCACTGCGTGATAAGCCAACTCCAGACCGGAAGCCTGTTGTAACAGCAAGGCATCTTTATTACGCAGTCCGTCAGGTGTAGGTTGCGCGCTCTTAGCCACAGGCTTGTAGCCTGCAGCACAAAGGTCTGCCTTGGCAAAACACTGCAACAACGCGCGTGACACAACGGTTTTACCCACCGCGGTGTCGGTACCGGTGACAAAGATTGTTTTCACCTTCTTCCTCCTTCAATAAAGCGATGTGTAAGCTGTGAAGAAGGCAGTTTAAGGAAATGTAACTCGTGGCAGATTGCGTTAGCGCAAACTTAAGGCGAGCTGGGGTTATCCTTGCAACAGTTTTACCAGTAAATGGCCGCTATAGAGGGAATCTTTGATTAACGCCGCAGCACCATGTGTACCGGGATCGCTCAAACTGGTTGGCGTTAACTGAATTTCATGACTGTAGGCTGGGAGTGCCTGCTGGCGAATCGTGCTGCTCACGGCAGGAAACAGCACCTCTGCAGCCTGATTGAGCGGAGAACCAATAAGAATTTGTTGTGGGTTAAAGATATTCACCATCATCGCCAACATGCGTCCCACATGATGACCCACACCAGCGATCACATCGCGAGCCAGTCTGTCACCCTGCAGTGCCGCTTCACATAAACTGGCGATAGTCAGAGGGGCCTGATGAAGCAGGCTATCCGGTTGCGAGGGTAAACGCTGAGCAGCCAGTTGCAGCAAACTACCGGTGCTGGCTACGGTCTCCAGACAGCCATGATTACCGCAATAACACTGCTGCCCGTAAGGATCGATTTGTGTATGGCCGATTTCAACCAGCGCGCGCCCACGTTTATGTAATAGCTGCCCACCGCTAATGACGCCGGCTCCCACCGTTTCATCGATGACAATCTGAATGACATCTTGCGCCCCACGGGAAGCACCAAACAGCGCTTCTGCCAGCGTCCAGGCGGAAATATCGTGCTGAACAAACACCGGCAAGCCGGTCAGCGTAGAGAGTGTTTCTCCGAGTGGCATCTCTTGCACGTCATAGCCCGGCATACGATGTACCACCCCGGTCGCCGCATTAATCAGCCCGGGCAGCGTGATGGCAATCGCGGTTAAGCGTTCAAGTTTGTTTTGATGACGAATGAAAAAGTCATTGACCATATCCTGCAAGGTCTTCAACAGCGGCTGGTCTGAACTGGCTGGCAATGGCAGACGATCTTCCTGCAACGCGCGGCTGCTGAGATCGCGTAACGTTAGGGTGATCTGCCCTGGTTGAATACGCATGGCAAGATAGTGCCAAGCTAAGGTATCAAGCACCAGGCCGATCGCCGGCCGTCCGCGACTGCCCGGCTCTTGGAATTCGGTTTCCTGAACCAAGTGCGCTTCCAGCATTTCACGCACGATTTTGGTGATACTGGCGGGCGCCAGTTGGGCACGTTTAGAGAGCTCAATACGTGAAATCGGGCCGTAATGATCAATCAGTCGATAAACCACACCTGCGTTGGTCTGTTTTATTTGGTCAATATGGCCAGGCTGACTGTCCAGATTCACGCCTTCTCCCGGTTATTTTCGCGCTTCTAAATAAACAGCAGCTATGGTGATGCAGATTGGCAGGTAGCGTCAAATATTTGATTAGAAATGTGATTTATCGCACATAAAGTGGCTGCCATTGTTCGCCTGTTGATTTAAATCTCCGCACTGCGCAGCATCAACTGCATCATATTACGCATTTGAGCGCTGGGTTCGCGCACCGCAGACCAGACTAACCAAACTTCAGAAATCGCATCACTCTCCTGTAACGGAACCCAAACCACGTCGGCAAGCCGCGCACGTCGAAACGAGGCGGGTAGGATCGACACACCGAGGCCCGTCGCCACCAAGCCGAGAATGGTCATCGCTTCTCCGACTTCCTGAGTAATAAAGGGTTTGATTTGATAACGGTGTAACAACGCCAAGGTTTCGCTATACAGCGCGGTGCCGCCTTGCGGATCAAAAAATACAAAAGGTTCGTTGGCGAGCGCCTGAATGGAAATTGACTCCGCATCGGCAAGGGGATGCGCCCAGTGAACTAAGGCGCAAAGGGGTTCACGCAGCAGCACACGGTGTTGCAAATCGCTGGGCAGCGGTGTGTTACGCATCACGCCTAAATCAAGCGACCTTCATGCAGCGGTGCTAACTGCTGTCGCGTGTTGTTCTCTTGCATCTGAATGTGGACTTCAGGCCAGCGCTGACGGAACTGGTAAAGCGCATCAGAAACCAAACCGGTAAACGGGGCGGAGGAGGTAAAACCAATGCGCAACTCACCTTCCTGTCCGCTATGTACGCGTGCAGCACGCCCCGCGGCTTGTTCGACTTGGAGCAGAATCGCACGCGCATCTTGTAAAAACAGCTGCCCAGCAGGCGTGAGCTGCACGCTGCGATTGGTTCGGGTAAACAGCTGAGCACCGATTTCGTGCTCAAGTTGTAGAATTTGCTGGCTCAGCGGCGGCTGCGAAATATTCAGGCGCTGCGCCGCTCGGCCAAAATGCAGCTCTTCCGCCACGGCAATGAAATAGCGTAAGTGGCGCAACTCAATATTCATACTTTAAACGTCTTATTTGAGATTATTAATATATTGTACAACCTATTCTCACTTTCCTACAGTGAACAGACTGATTCTATAGAGAGGATTTTCCGTGAGTCGCTCTTCCCAGGCTGTGATACTTGATGAAGACGAGTTGTCCGCCAAGCCTGCTTCAACTGTAACCCCTTCAGAATGGATTGAACGCGGATCGCCGCAGTTTATGCGTGTTACGCTGGCCCTGTTTTCCGCCGGGTTAGCCACCTTCGCATTGCTGTACTGTGTACAACCGATTTTACCCGTGCTTTCCCAACAATTTGGCGTATCACCCGCTGAAAGCAGTATTTCGTTATCTCTTTCAACGGGATTGATGGCGCTGGGATTGTTGTTCACAGGCCCGCTCTCCGATGCTATTGGCCGCAAATCCGTGATGGTAACGGCATTGATGCTCGCGGCCATCTGCACACTCATCTCTGCCATGATGACCAGTTGGCAAGGCATTTTGCTGATGCGCGCCCTGATTGGCCTGTCGCTCAGCGGCGTGGCAGCGGTCGGCATGACCTACCTCAGTGAGGAGATCCATCCGCGTGTGATTGCTTTTTCAATGGGTCTTTACATCAGTGGTAATTCCATTGGTGGCATGAGCGGACGATTATTGACGGGGGTACTGACGGATTTCTTCTCATGGCGGATTGCCATTGGTGTTATCGGCTGTTTCTCCCTGGCAGGTGCATTGATGTTCTGGAAAATATTGCCTGCGTCTCGCCATTTCCGTCCAGCTTCATTGCGACCTCGTAGTTTAGTCATCAATTTCCGCCTGCACTGGCGGGATAAAGGCCTGCCTTTCCTGTTTGCTGAAGGGTTCCTGTTGATGGGCGCGTTCGTGACGCTGTTTAACTACATCGGCTATCGCTTACTCAGTGCACCTTGGTCATTAAGTCAGGCGGTGGTGGGCTTGCTTTCAGTGGTTTATCTGACCGGGTCGTGGAGTTCACCTAAAGCCGGCGCGATGACCAGCCGTTTCGGACGGGGCCCGGTGATGATTGGGGCGACAGCCATTATGTTGGCAGGCTTGCTGCTCACCGTTGCGAATTCCCTTTGGGTGATTATGCCCGGCATGATGCTGTTTACCGCCGGTTTCTTCGCTGCACATTCGGTAGCCAGTGGCTGGATTGGACCTCGTGCTCGTCGCGCAAAAGGCCAGGCCTCGTCACTTTACCTGTTCAGTTATTACGTAGGTTCCAGCGTGGCAGGAACCTTAGGCGGCGTCTTCTGGCACAATTACGGCTGGATGGGCGTGACCGCTTTTATCAGCGTATTGCTTGTACTGGCATTAATTGTCGGCTGGCGTTTACAGTGCCGTAAACTGTAATACCTTTCATCTATTCTCGGGGGCCAGTCGGCCCCTCTGCTCACCAAAGCTCATAAAATCGGGCGGCCCATCAGTTCCACATAAAACAAAGCGGAAATTCGCCGCTATAATTCGTTCTATTCCAACAATAGTTAGACTTTTTTTTCACAGCAATGAGGGCGTTAGATGGAACTCTATTATTATGTCGATAAGCAAGCAGGCTATAACGACAACCATGTGGTACATGCAACGGGCTGCCCATTCCTCCCTTCTGATGGTGCGCGGCGCTTTCTCGGCACTTTTTACACCGCAACAGCCGCGATTCAACAAGCGAGAAAATTCTATAACAGCGCGTTAGGGTGTGAACATTGCTGCCCGGTATCGGTAAAAAAAACCTGACCACTCAGAATAGCGTGGCGCTAAAACACATGGTGAGACTCTGATAATACTGGTCTAACATTGGCGTAGCGCTTTAGGAGTGTCGTTAAGCACGGCTGTCACATCGTTCTAATAAAGAAACAGTCGGCTTAATTATCGCTGGATCTTAATGCGTTACGCTGAGTTTGATTAAGCCTTGCTAAGATCGTCAGTGAGCCACTCAGTGGCTACAGCCGAGACAGCAAGAAATGACAATAACCTCAGGCTATTAACTCAGAGGTTAGCGATAAAAAATATTCAGTAATAAAAACCCTATTAACGGTTTTCATCCGCTCACTAATGCTCCACAATAGCGTCAATTTGTGACTCAGGTCACCTTAACGGGTGTATTTTATCCCCCTCACTCGCCGTCAAATCGATTTGAACTCCATGCAATCAACCACCGTCTCACGTAAAACAGCTTGGCTACGCGTCGTCTTGCTGGCTATTGCCGCTTTTGTCTTCAATACCACAGAGTTTGTGCCCGTCGGACTATTGTCAGATATCGCAGCCAGTTACGGCATGAAAACCGCAGATGTCGGCATCATGTTAACCATTTATGCCTGGGTCGTCGCACTGCTGTCCCTGCCGCTGATGTTGCTAACACGTAACATCGAACGGCGGCTACTGCTGGCGGTGCTCTTCATCCTGTTTATAGTTAGCCATGTGCTCTCGTCCGTTGCGTGGGACTTCACTTCACTGGTCATTTCCCGCATCGGTATTGCGCTGGCACATGCCGTGTTCTGGTCCATTACCGCATCGCTGGCCATTCGTGTCGCCCCTGCGGGTAAGAAAACGCAGGCATTGAGCATGCTGGCAACCGGTACCGCGCTGGCCATGGTGTTGGGGGTACCAATCGGTCGTATTGTTGGGCAGTATCTCGGGTGGCGCACCACCTTCGGCATGATTGGCTTATCTGCCTTGGTCTTGTTAGTGCTGTTGATTCGCGTTTTGCCGCGTTTGCCCAGTGAGCATACCGGTTCACTGAGCAGCGTACCGATGTTGTTTCGGAGACCCGCATTGGTCGCCATGTACATTCTGGTCACCGTTGTCGTTACCGCTCACTACACCGCTTATAGCTATATCGAACCCTTTATGCAGGTGGTGGCGAACGCCGATGAGAATTTCACCACACTACTGCTGCTGCTCTTTGGGTCTGCCGGTATTATCGGCAGCGTGTTGTTTAGCACCTTGGGCAATAAATTCCCTTCGGCTATGCTTGTGACGGCCATCGCCATTATCACGCTGAGTATGGGCCTGCTGGTCTTTGCCGCTGTGCGCCCAGCCGCGATCACCCTGCTATGCATTTTGTGGGGAATGGCGATGATGATGATTGGTCTGGCCATGCAGGTGCGCGTGCTGTCTCTGGCACCCGACGCCACTGATGTTGCGATGTCTCTATTTTCAGGGATTTACAATATTGGGATTGGAGCGGGAGCCCTGTTGGGTAATCAGGTCAGCTCGCACATGAAAATGTCAGATGTGGGTAACGTGGGTGGATTGATTGGTTTAGCCGCTCTGTTCTGGTGCATCACCATTTTTCGCCGCTATCCCCAATTACGTTCGAACGGTTAACGTCCTATAACCAGGGGCACACTCAGTGCGCCCCTGCGCCTTTCAATGCGCATCGGTCATTAGTTATAAATTACCGCTGTGCCATTTAGCTTGTTGTTGCCAGAGGTCGAAGTGATGCGGAACGACTTTGCTCCGGCAGCATTCGCCTTTTCCGATAGCTGGTTCTCCAAAGATGTCAGATTGGTGCTACCCGATGCGCTAATCACGCCAATTTGTTGCTGGTTCAGCGGGGCCTGATTGACTAAATCGGCAGCCATGCTACCAAACGCGATGGAAGATAGTGCGACAGCGGCCAGTGTCATTTTGATGCTTTTCATGATCGTCTCTCTTATGCAGATGAAATGGGTCGGTCGAATTAAGTTAACAACCGTTAATTAAATGCTAACGCCGAGATGGCCTGTTCGTCAATCATTTTATTAACGATCATTATTTTAATTGGAAGTGGCGTGATTATGGGCTTCGCAGCCCTTTTCAACTTATCCATTTGAGTGCATGCCCTACGCCAAGGCACAAACGGCTAAAGTGTCTTAAACGAAAAATCCGCCGCGCTTGCATCTTTATTTAATGATCGGTAATTTAATTGCATGTTTTACACACAGTGAGGTGCGCTATGACGGAAGTCACTGACACACTAAATCGTAAATCGCGTGGACGACCAAAAGTGTTCGACCGTGAGGATGCGCTAGATAAAGCATTGATGCTGTTTTGGGCGCATGGTTACGAAGGGACATCGCTGTCTGATTTGGTGGAAGCCACGGGCGCGAAAGCACCGACGCTTTATGCTGAATTTGAGAACAAAGAGGGATTGTTCCGTGCCGCAATGCAACGGTATATCGAGACCTTCAGCGCACAACGTAACGCGGTACTTGATGATGAATCGCGCGATGTAAAAAGTGCTATCGAGGCTTATTTCCGCGCCACCGCAGCCTGTTTTACCGAATGCGATAAGCCTGCTGGCTGTTTCTTTATCTGTACATCAAGTGCGCTGTCATCCGGTTCAGAAGAGATCGCGCACATGCTTGCGCAACAGCATCATGCTCAGGAACGGGCATTAAAGCAGTTTCTTGAATTGCGACAGCAACGGGGGGAACTACCCCAATGCGCAGACAGTGCAACATTAGCCAGTTTTTTAGCCTGCCTGTTGCAAGGAATGTCAGTGCGAGCCCGTGAAGGTGCCACACGGGATGATCTCGATGGGATTGTTAATACACAGATGGCAATCTGGCCAGCATTGGCTGGGTATTGTGAACTGAACAAAGGTTAAAGTTGGGCGCACGCTCTCCGTGCGCCCCGCTTCTCATTCGGCATTACGCCATGTAAAACATGGGTTTCAAGGCGGCACTCACTGGGCTGTTATCCGCATTTGACGGCATCAGGTCTTTCATTGATGCCCACCAGCGCTGGCAGACTTCCGTTTTTGCCACCGCCTCCCAACGTGCTTCCGATTCAATTTCTACGCTGGCGAACAGCAAATTGCGTTCAGCATCCAGCCAAATCGCGTAATTCCGCGCGCCATGGGATTTTAACGTTTCCGCCAATTCTGGCCAGATGGGCGAGTGCCGACGCAAGTACTCATCATGGCAATCCGCATGCACTTGCATCACAAAGGCTTTACGCAACATCACTACGCTCCGCTTGCAGCGCCGCAGGCCAGGGTTTCACGCCAAAACGTTCTCCCAACGCCACCAGCTGGTCAGTAGTGATACTTTGACGAATACCGCCCATCGACAAGGCTTTCACCACGACTTCCGAGGATTTCTCAGCGGTATCGATCAGACCGAAGGTTTCATCCAGGTTTGGACCTGCACCAAATATTCCGTGGAATGGCCACATCACCAAGCTGTGTGAAGCCATGGCATCGGCGGTCGCCTGACCAATCTGGTCGGTGCCCGGGACCATCCAAGGCAGGATGCCAACACCATCCGGGAATACCACCAGGCACTCGGTGCTTCCTTCCCAAAGCAGGCGGGTGAAACGGGCGGAATCTAAATTCACCACATAACTCAGCGCCATAAAGTTGGTGGCATGGCAGTGCATGATTACCCGGTCTACGCCATTTGAAACCTGTTTGCGGACGCTGTGAGACTGGAAATGGGCAGCCAGCTCAGAAGTGGGCAAACCGCCATTGCTCAGGCCCCAATGAATTTTATAGGACAGCCCTTTGTCATCCACTTGCAACAGTGCCAGACAATCCGCTGGGTCGAGCTGAACATTACGGAAAAACTTGCCCGAACCCGTGACTAAAAACCAATCATTTGCCAGTGCCGGAGCGGGTTTCGTCAGTTCAATACAACGGGGTTCGGCGTAAAAATCGGCCGACCAGGCCTGTGCCTCTTCCGGCAGCAGCCGCAAACTGACATTACCGCCGTTACGTTCATCCCAGCCTTTCAACCACATATCGCTGGTCGCTTTGACCATGCCCTGAACAAAGGTGGAGGAGAGAATATTTTGCATGCTGTTTCCCTTAACGTAGACGCAGTGTTTGTTGTTCATAATGACGGACGTCGCTCAACCAGCTGGCATCAGCGGGCACATCATGGCGCAAGCACCAGGCCTCCCACACCGCCTGCCAGGGCAGTGATTTCTGTTCTTCTAACAGTGCCAGGCGGGCGGTGTAGTCCCCTTCCAGCTCAAGCTTGCGCAGTTGGTCGCTGGGTTCAAGCAATGCCCGCAGTAGTGCTTTCTTGGCGTTACGCGTCCCGATGACCCAAGCGGCAATACGGTTGATGGAGGCATCAAAGAAGTCCAATCCGATATGGACTTTGTTGAACAGTTTGTGACGCGCGATTTCATTGGCGATAGCCTGCGTTTCATCATCCAGCAACACCACGTGATCGCTGTCCCAACGTACTGGACGGCTGACATGCAGCAGCAGGCGTGGCACATAAAGCATGGCGGTAGAGATTTTGTCGGAGATGACTTCGGTTGGATGGAAATGCCCGGCATCCAGCGTCAGTGCTGTTTGACGGCTGGCGGCATAGCCGAGGCAAAATTCATTGGAACCCACGGTGTAGCTCTCGGCCCCGATACCAAAAAGTTTGCTCTCTACCGCGTCGATATGATGACTGGCATCGAGTTTTTCACTGATGACTTCATCCAATGCGCTGGCCAGGCGCTCACGCGGTGCCAGACGATCAATGGTGATGTCTTTCATGCCATCTGGCACCCAGATATTCATCACCGATGGCGTGCCCAGTTGTTCACCAAAATGCGCCGAGATACGACGGCTAGCCTTGCAATGGTCGATCCAGAATTGACGAATGCCTTTGTCTACGTGTGACAGCGTAAAACCGTCTGCGCTCAGCGGATGAGAGAAGCAGCTTGGGTTAAAGTCCAGCCCCAGCTTGTGGGTTTTAGCCCACTCTACCCAGTTGCTGAAGTGCTTGGGTTCAATGGCGTCTCGTTCCACCGGGGTGTCGCTTTCCAGATAGATGGCATGCAGATTCAGGCGTTTTGCGCCAGGAATCAGCGACATCGCTTTCTCAATATCAGCACGCAACTCATCGGCGTTACGCGCCCGACCGGGATAGTTACCGGTGGCTTGAATCCCCCCCGTCAGTTCGCCGTTAGGGTTTTCAAAACCGCGGACATCGTCTCCCTGCCAACAGTGCATCGACACGGGAATCCCATCCAGTTGCGCCATAACCTGCTCAACGTCGATACCTGATGCCGCGTAGCGTTGTTTTGCCAGTTCATAGGCCTGTTCAATCAGCTTTGTCATAAGCAAGTTCCTTAGCGGGTTGGCTCAGCGCTGCAAAACGTGCCTGATGGGCCGCAAAGACGCTGGAGCAGTGAGGTTCAAATGTGGTTAATGGAAAATTTTGGCTAATGCAGCGACGCAAATCGGCCACATCACGCAGTTCACCTAACGCAATCAGCTGGCATCCGACATTCCCGAGCGTTGAAGCTTCAATCGGCCCGGCTAAAACGGGTAGCTGGCAGGCATCGGCACATAACTGATTTAAAAGTGGATTTTGACTGCCCCCACCCACCACGTGCAGTTGGCGTAAGGGTACGTTACGCAATTGGCTGAGCTCGCCGAGTACCTGCCGATACAGCAGTGCCAGGCTATCGAAGATAGTTCGGGCCAGTGCTGCAGGGGTTTGCGGGATGGGCATATGCTGTTCAGCACAGGCATTTTGAATCTCCTGCACCATACTGGTCGGATTGATAAAACGGTGGTGATTAGGGTTGATCAGGGCCAGGCATGCGGGCTGCTGCTGCGCTTCAGCGATCAGCGTACAAAGGTCGGTAATATGCAGTTCGTCACACACACGCTGAAGCAGCCACAATCCCATGATGTTCTTGAGTACCCGATAGCCTTCTGCTCCCCCTTCATTGGTGATATTGGCGTTAAGCGCAGCACGGCTGGTGCAAGGTTGCAGACTCTCAATGCCCATGAGTGACCAGGTCCCGGAACTGAGATATGCAGCATCATCGTTCATCAATGGGGTGGCGAGAACCGCACTGGCGGTGTCATGAGTCGCCACGGCAACAACGGGAATGGCGTTTCCACGGCTGTTTATCCACTCTCCCACTTTGTTGCCTGGCGCTGAGGGTTTGCCAAACCAGGCGGCGTCCACGCCAGCCCAGCTGAGCAGATCTTTATCCCATTCACCGGTTTCGATGTTGAGCAACTGCGTGGTCGTGGCGTTGGTGTACTCCCAATTCATCTTTCCTGTCAGGCGATAGTGCAGGTAGTCCGGAATCATCAGTACATGTTTGACCTGCGCTTGCCAGCCAGGCTGTTGCTGGTGTAGCGCGCGTAACTGATAGAGTGTATTGAAGGGCAGAAACTGGATGCCGGTGCGCTGATAAATCGCCTCTTTCCCCAACTCATCTATCGCTTGCGCCATCTGACCCTCGGTGCGCTTGTCGCGATAACTTACGGCCTCACCGACACGCTCACCCTTGGCATCCAACAGCACCAGATCAACGCCCCAGGTATCAATGCCAATACTGTCTGGCACCACGCCTTCTTCATCCAACTGCGCCAGTCCAGCCCGGATCGCCTGCTCCAACGCATCAAGATCCCAGCAGTCGTAACCGGCCCGGCGCACACGTTGATTGGGAAAGCGACACACTTCTCGCAGGCTAATGTGCTGGCTGGCTGAGGTCCATTGCGCAAGCATCACGCGTCCGCTGGATGCGCCTAAATCAATGGCAACAATGTTACGCATACTCATAGCGTTTCTTCCTGTGATGAGATGCTTCTAGACTATAAATCCCTAGACGCGACGACCTTCCCCTTACTGCCAGCGCGTGAAAGTGCTGGCAGACTGGCAAAGATGATCGTGAGAAAGCTCACAGAACTGTATTGGGATAGAGTTGTGAGCTTTACCGCATTTCTATCAATCACTTGGCTAATCTTGAATAAATCGCCATTTTCCTGTGCTGGAGGGTTCAAAATTCAAGGTAAGGTGCGGTCCGCCTGCGTAGACTCGGTTGCAAAGTTGTTAATGAGAGGCGCATCATGACCGTTTTGCACAGTGCTGATTTCTTTCCGGAAGGAAACTACGCGATTGCGATTGAGCCACGCGTGCCGCAACAGGCGTTTCCCGAACATCATCATGATTTCCATGAAATTGTGTTGGTCGAGCAAGGGTCTGGCATCCATGTTTTTAACGGTCAGCCACAGACGTTATGTGCAGGCTGTGTATGCTTTGTGCGCGACCACGATCGCCATCTTTACGAGCAAACCGATAATCTTTGCCTGACCAATGTGCTGTATCGCAGTCCGGCCGCTTTTCGCTTTCTGTCTGGTTTACAGTCGCTGTTACCGGGTGATGAAGATGGCAACTATGCTTCGCACTGGCGTATCAACCAGAGAGTGATGGCGCAGGCGCTACAGATCGTGACGCAGATGAAACAGCAGGATGTTTGGTCACTCGAGCGCCAGGCGCATCAGGAGCAACTGTTTTTACAACTGTTAGTGCTATTGCGCCAAGCCAGTCACAACGATCACGCCCAGGATCAGGAAGCACGGCTGCATCGGTTGCTCGACTGGCTTAATGAACACTACAGTGAAGACATTGCGTGGGAGGCACTGGCAGATCGTTTTTCACTCTCGCTACGCACGCTGCATCGCCAAATGAAGCAGCAAACGGGCAATACGCCTCAGCGTTATCTGAATCGGCTACGTTTGCTGCAGGCACGGCATTTATTGCGTCATAGTGATATGCGTATAACGGACATCGCCTATCAGTGTGGATTTGGTGACAGTAACCACTTTTCCACGCTGTTCCGGCGGGAATTTGGCTGCGCGCCCCGAGCGGAGCGCCAGCAGATGATGTAACTGGAGCCACTCTCATGTCGCTGATTTTGACGCGCGAAGACTATTTCCCGGCCACCAATCTACCGATTGCTGTGGCCGAACGTATGCCACAACCCTCCTTTCCGCCGCATCGCCATGAATTTAGTGAGATTGTGATCGTATGGCGTGGCAATGGTTTGCACGTGCTGAACGATCGCCCTTGGCTAATTACCTGTGGCGATGTGTTTTATATCCGCGACAATGACTGCCACAGTTACGACAGCGTGAATGATTTGGCCCTCGATAATATTCTTTACTGTCGCGATCGCTTTCACTTGAGCCTGGACTGGAGCCAACTGCTGCCGCCCGAAGATGCTGATGCGCCGGGCTGTTGGCGCCTCACCACGCGCGGCATGGCATTGGCGCGCGGCGTGATTAGCCAGTTGGAGCGGGAAAGTCGCAAAAGTGATTCGTTGTCGATTCAACTCTCCGAAGCGCTTTTTCTACAGTTGGCGCTGATACTGCGCCGGCACGGCTATGCTGCTGACCGACCATGGGCGCTGCCGGAAGGAGAACAGCTCGATTTATTGATGTCTGCCTTACAGGGCGCGTTAAACCGACCCTTCGACCTGGCGACGTTTTGCCAGCAAAACCAACTCAGTGAGCGCGCGCTAAAGCACCTTTTTCGCCAGCAAACCGGCATGACGGTGGGCCACTATTTACGTCAGTTACAGTTATGCCAGGCAAAGTATTTACTGCGTACTCAGGATTGTTTAATCAGTGAAGTGGCCGCACGCTGTGGCTTTGATGACAGTAACTATTTTTCAGTGGTCTTTACGCGGGATACGGGGTTGACGCCGAGTGCGTGGCGCCAACGTTTTCTGCCACAGAGAGAACCCCTCTCTGACAGGGAAAAAGCCTGACGCACCGTGCGCCAGGCGGGTTGTTTTTGTTAGTTAGCCATGCCTAAGCCAACAATGTTGGCCGCGATGATAATCACCACACACCCCAGCGACAGTACTCGCACTGGCCGTTGCCCTGCGGATTTCCACTCTTTGAGAATCAAGCCCACCAAGCCCCCACACAGCACATACAGGCTCATGTGTAGCATCCAGCTAACGAAATCATACTGCGGCGGGATTTTCGCGTGGCCCCAAGCGTAGAAGAAGAACTGTAAATACCACATCGTTCCGCCCAGCACAGCGAAAGCCACGTTAGCGATGAGCATCGGTTTTGCCACAGAAAAGTCGCGACGAATCGAGAGCTCAGGTTTCACCGCCAAACGGATAAAACAGAAGGCGAGGTTAACCAGTGCGCCACCGCCCATGATCACCACATAACTTGGCAGGGCCACATACAGCGGGTTAATCCCCAGATTCGCTGCCGCTTCATGCATTGGTTTCGCCGCATCCATGGCAAACGACATACCGGCAGAGAAAATGCCACAGAGCACCGCCAGCACCAGTCCTTTCTTCAGGTTAAACTCTTCGGCGTTAATACCGAGGGCGCGCTCTTTTAACAAACCGGCACGCGAGACAATCGCGACCCCCACCAACGCCACCAGCACACCTAACAGGGTCATCCGGCCACCCGGCGAGCTGAACAGCTCAACGAAGCGGCCTTGTAACAGCGGCGTCATCAGCGTTCCAACCACCAGCGTAATCCCGATGGCAATACCGATGCCCATCGACATCCCGAGATAGCGCATGGTCAGGCCATAGTTGATGTTGCCTATGCCCCACATGGCACCAAACAGAAACACCGGCAACAGCTGTGAAGCACTAAAACTGCCGTAGTAGGCCCAGAAGTTGGGGAGCAGCACCGCGCTCACCGCCCAAGGCAGGATCAGCCACGACATCAAGCCGCCCACTGACCACATTGTTTCCCATGACCACTTTTTTACCTGCTTAAACGGAGCATAAAAACATGCGGCACTGGCGGCACCCACCAGATGCCAGAAAATACCGGCAAGAATGGCACTGTTCATTGTTATTCCTTCGTAAGGTTGAGGCCCACAGGAAACGGACAGTCTCCCGATTACTGGCAGTCTACGGCGTGCTGCTTTTCATCAGCCTTTGAATGGCTGCCGGAAAGCGCAAAGGGCTGGCAAAATCAGGCGGGTTTTCAACATGAGGATCACAAATTCGCTTTTGCAGGCGTTACACCGGTTATTTTTTATAAGTCGCTTATTATTCTAGATATTTTTAATTTTTGTTGTGTTGATCAACACAGTTTTTGACTGACTGCCAACATGCTGAGTAACATGGCACTCACACAAAGCCACCCGGTTTGTTTGCATCAGGCGCGCTAAATTCGTTTAACGCCGGAAAAATCATCGGAACGAAGGATTGAGATGAATACCAAAAGGCTGACGCTATTGCTGTCACAGCCCGTGAGTCGCGTAATGTTGGATGACATTCGCGCCATCGTACCGCCGCAGGCGTTGAACGTTTTCATCAATGGATTGGATGAGGATCGTTATGCCACGCTCGACTGTATTCAGAGTGAAGAGACCTGCGCCTTACTGGCATCCGCGATTGTGGTGTGGCGTCAACTCGGGCACGTCCACCGTATTCATTATCAGAAAGGTGAGCATCTGCGGCAGGTGGATGATGCAACGCAGTTTCAACTGTTTAGTATGATGAAAACACACCGCGCTATTGTTCAACTCGCTTAACACTCAGGATCATTATGAAAATCGGAATACTTTTCCCTATTGCCATTATTATTGCTGGCGTCAGTTTCCTTGCCTGGTTTGTTGCCAGCGGCGCGGCAATGCCCGGTTCCTGACTTTTCAGAACAATACCTTAGCTGTGCTAACCCGCTGAATGCGCGGCATTTCGCCAGGAATGCTGCGTTCAGCGTGCGGTTCTTCCCTTCTCTGCCACCCCGGCATCTGCATTGGCAATGACAAAAAGGTGCTACACCTTGATCTGTTTCACTCTGCATTTCACACAAAGTTAACGAAACCGATCGCGGAGCCCTACAGATGACAACACACCATCAACATTATATTAATGGCGCGTTTGTGGCCGATCAGCATGACAAGTGGATTGAGGTGATCAATCCCGCGACTGAAGCGCTGCTGTCACGTATACCAGAAGGCACCAAGCACGATGCAGCACAGGCGATTGCCGCCGCCGAAGCGGCACAGCCAGGATGGGAAGCCCTGCCTGCCATCGAGCGTGGAAACTGGTTACGTAAGATCGCAGCAGGTATTCGCCATCATGAGTCAGAGCTTACCGCCACGATTGTGGCAGAAGGCGGTAAAACACAGGGGCTGGCGCAAACCGAGGTGCTGTTTACGGCCGATTACCTGGAATATATGGCGGAGTGGGCGCGTCGTTATGAAGGCGAAATCGTTAACAGCGATCGCCCGAATGAAAATATTTTCGTGTTTAAGAAAGCCATTGGCGTCACGACCGGCATACTGCCCTGGAATTTCCCCTTCTTCCTGATTGCGCGTAAAGCCGCCCCGGCACTGGTGACCGGTAATACTATCGCCATCAAACCCAGCGAATTAACACCCAATAATGCCGCCATTTTTGCGCAGATCATTCATGAAATCGGTCTGCCTAAAGGGGTGATCAACTTTGTGTATGGCTATGGCCCGGAAGTGGGACAAGAATTGGCAGCTAACCCTGCGGTGGGCCTGGTCAGCCTGACCGGCAGCGTCGGTGCCGGTATCGCCACCATGCAAGCAGCCGCCAAGAATGTCACGAAAGTGTCGCTGGAACTGGGCGGTAAAGCGCCGGCCATTGTCATGGATGACGCTGACTTGGATCTGGCCGTGAAGGCGATCGTGAGCTCTCGTGTCATCAACACCGGGCAAGTCTGCAACTGTGCCGAACGTGTTTATGTCCAAGAAGGCATTTATGACCGTTTCATCACTGCCCTTACAGCGGCGATGAAGCAAGTGAAGTTCGGTAATCCGGCTGAACAAACCGATATTGATATGGGGCCTCTTATCACCGAAGCGGCACTAGGACGCGTAGAGAAGAAAGTCGCCAACGCCGTGGCTGAGGGTGGCACAGTGGTACTGGGCGGTAAACGTGTTGGTAATCAAGGCTTCTACTTTGAACCCACGATTATCACGGGTGTACGTCAGGAGATGGAGATCATGCAGGAGGAGATCTTTGGCCCAGTGTTACCAGTGATGGCGTTCAAAACGCTGGACGAGGCCATCGAATTGGCCAACGACTGCGAATATGGCCTGACCTCATCGATTTATACTCAGAATCTCAACACCGCAATGATTGCCTTGCGTAAGCTGAAGTTTGGCGAGACTTACGTTAACCGTGAGAATTTCGAGGCGATGCAAGGATTCCATGCAGGATGGCGTAAGTCGGGCGTTGGCGGTGCCGATGGCCGTCATGGGCTGGAAGAGTACCTGCAAACACATGTGGCGTATTTGCAGTTTTCGTAAAATCGAACCGTTGCGAGTTTGTAAGGCCGCCATATAGGGCTTAGCGTCTGCTCTTTAATGTCCTGTTCCAGTAAGGCTGTCATTTTAAGGAGTGGCAGCCTTTTCTTTTACGCGATTCAGTGCGGGCCACAGCACCTCTGCCGCTGCCGGGCCGTCCTCGCGCCGCTGCGCGGTGCCTTCGGCTGCAACGTCGTGCCGGACGACCGTTCGGGTAAGGCCATCCAGGCCAACCCGAACTGCCTGTCGCATCCATGCGACAGGCTCCTGGCACAACGTCTCCGCCTCAGCGCTGCGAATAGCCCGTTGCAGCAGCAGAGGCGCTGTGGCCTCAGACATTGTGCCCTTTGTGGCATTAAAAGCGCTATCGCCTGAGCCATCGAGCCCTTTCCAACAGCGTAGACGGAGATTAGCAAGCAGGCTGGGGCCGCTTAGGGGATGGCATTTCGCAGCGCTGAACAGAGTGAGTCTGCCAGGAGAGCCCGCAGGACGCGGGCGAAAGGTGGGGCTGGAACAGGGATGTTCCATCCCCACCGGTCCGTAAAGGCAGATGAATGGCGTGAAGGCACCGCGTCAGCGGCGCGAGGACCGCCAGCCCCTGAGCGGCACCAGACTGCGTTATCACCCTGTGCGCATTACGTCTTAAGCGCCCCCGGTGGTTAACTCACACGCTTCTGGCTGCGAATTAATGCCAGTCCGCTTAACACCGACATTGCCATCAAATAATAGCCCGGTGCCAGGCTGGTGCCGGTGGCGTTGATCAACAACGTACAGATCAACGGGGCAAAGCCACCAAATATCGTGACCGCCACGTTATAGCTGATCGCCATTCCACTGGCACGCGTACCTATCGGGAACAGATCGGCCATCACTGAAGGCACCGTCGAGAAGTAAATCGATTTTAGTAAGGCCATCCAGCACACCAGAATAATCAACGTGGTGGGCGTAGGGTGATTCACCACCAGGCTAAATGCCGGGTAGATGGTGACGATCAGCAAAATCAGCGAACCCCACATCAGTGGTACACGTCCAACGCGCTCCGCACACAGCCCCATAATCGGCGTAACCACCGTCAAGATCACACCCGCCAGCAAGGTCGCGGCAAAGGCAGTTGAGCTTGGTAAATGCAGGTTTTTGGTCGCATAAGTTGGAACATAATTCAGCATGTAGTTGACTGCTGTTGAGATGACCATCAGACCAATGGCCAGCAACATCAACTCTTTCTGGCGACCAAACAGGCGCTTAAGGGGTGCAGCTTCAGGTTGCTGTGCTTCGAAACTGGCAGGCTCATGCACGTGGCGGCGAATGTAAATCCCCAGAGGACCAATCAGCAGACCGAATGCAAAGGGAATACGCCAGCCCCATTCCTGAATCTGGCTCTCAGTAAGGATTTGCGTTAACCCCAAGCCAAACGCAGAGGCCATCAACGTGCTCGCACCTTGTGTGGCGAACTGCCAACTGGCGATAAAGGCTTTACGCTCAGGGAAATGTTCGACCAGAAATGCTGTCGAGCTACCAAACTCGCCACCGGCGGAGAAGCCCTGAATCAGACGAGCCAGCAGTACCAGTAACGGTGCAATCAACCCAATACTTTCGTAGCCAGGCATAAAAGTAATGATCGCCCCGCCCAGCATCATCAGATTGATAGATAACAACAACGCCTTTTTTCGGCCATGACGATCGGCATAATTACCCAACACAATGGCACCCAGCGGGCGAATTAAGAAAGAGACGCCGAAGCTGCCAAACGTCAACAGCATTGAAACGGATGCATCGCTGGTAGGGAAGAACACATGCGCAATGTAATTGGCAAAAAAGGCATAGACCGCGATGTCGAACCATTCCAACGCGTTGCCGATACAGGTCGCAAACAGGGTTTTATGTAGATTGGGTTTGCTGACGTTCAATGCGGCGGCGGTGTTGTAGCTGCTCATACCGCACCTCCCGCGTGTTGACGGTGTTTAGCGATCAACTCTTCACCCTGCTCACCCAGATCCCATAACAATCGGGTCATGATTTGCAGCCCTTCGCGCGCAATCGATTTCAGCATGTGCTCATTCACACCATGCTGACCGCATGCGGGATAAGAGTGTGGCACCCACAAAGTGGGGAGACCGAGAATGTCCGAGAACACCTCATTCGGCAATGAACCACCCAGATTCGGTAACAGTGCAGGTTTCTTGCCGCTGGTTTCGGCCATGCTCGACAGCACCCAATCCACCAGCGGATCGGTAGGATCCAGTCGGGTAGCCGGTGATCCCCGCATGAACTCCACTTTCACATAACCAAAGCCCTGCTGTGCAAGATGCTCGCTAACGTGATGCGCAAGGTTCTGCCAGTCAGTGCCGACAACAAAACGCAGCTGGCACACCGCCGTGGCTTCACCCGGAATGGCGTTCATAGGACGTGCGGGATTGCCCGTCAAAAACGACAACACTTCCAGCGTATTCCAACCATACAAGCGCTCAGTCGGTGTTAATGCAGGTTCGCCCCAGTTCGCATCGATATCAGGGTCGCCCGGCATGCCACCGACTTCGATATCACTGAGGATGTCACGCACCTGCTGAGTCAGGGAGTCAGGTTTCAGTGCCTCAACCTGCAACACGCCTTGTGCGCTAACCAGCGAGGCAATGGCATTCGCCAACTGTGTGCCCGGATTGGTCAGCAAGCCGCCCCAGTTACCGGAGTGATAGGCATTATCGCGGGCATTGACCGTCAGGCGGAAATTCACCGCACCGCGCGATCCAAGAAAGAGTGTGGGTCGAATCGCATTCAAACGCGGACCGTCAGAGGCGATGAACAAATCAGCCTGCAACAAATCACCATGCTGCTGGCAAAGCTGTGCCAGACCCGGTGAGCTGATCTCTTCACCCATCTCAAACAGCATTTTGCAGTTGAAACCGAGGCGTCCACCGCGCGCATGGAAAATATGCTCCAGCGCCGCCAGGTTGACGCAGTGCTGGCCTTTATTGTCCGCACTGCCGCGCGCGTACCAGCGATCACCCTCTTCCACTAACTGCCAGGGAGATAATCCTTCGCGCCAGTTTTCATCATCGCCAAAGACCACATCGCCATGGCCATAGCTGAGCAAGGTCGGCAATGATGGATCTTCAATACGCACGGCCACAAGGAAGGGACGATGCGCCGCTTCCGTATTCTCAATAAAATGCAGCGTAAAACCCAGTGCAATTAACTGGGGCCCAATCTCATCCTGTAAATAACGCTGCAATTCACTGTCGCGATCCTGCCGCTGGCTTTCGGTGCGCTGCGCCACGCGTCGCGCCAGTATCCGATGAAATTCCCCGCTATCAAACCAGGCTGTCGCCTGTTGTACCGCTTGTTGTGCTGTCATGTTTGCTTATCTTTTATTGGATTTTTAGTTCTGACATCTTTGCCGAAACACTGCTTTGCCACAATTATCAATTTATCGAGTATGATTTGCTTTTAAAGCAAAGCTTGATTGCCCATTTTCGAGGCATGCACCAGTTTGAGGCGCCCCAATGTTAAGCAATGAAATCCGCTATTTTCTCGCTGTCGCTAACAGTGGTTCGCTGAGCGCAGCAAGCGAGCAGCTGTTTGTTGCGGTATCAGCTATCAGTCGGCAAATTCAGCGACTGGAAGCGCAAGTCGGTGTGCCCCTGTTTGAGCGTCATGCACGCGGTATGGTGCTCAATGAGGCTGGGGAAATTTTCGCGCACCACGTGCGTAAAAACATGCTGGATATGGAGTATGCGCTGGCGGAAATTAAAGGCCTGAAAGCAGTGCGTCGCACGTTGATTCGCGTCGCCTGCACCGATGGCTTGGCCTTCACGCTGCTGCCGCGCATGATTGCAGAGTTTCGTGCAGAGAACCCTGGCGTGCTGTTTGATATCAAAGTGGCGAGTACGCAAGGCGTGGGCGAACTCTTACGCAGCGGTGAATGTGATGTCGCGCTCCAGTTTAGCTTGCATGCTGAACGGGGAGTGGATGTGCTCGGTTCCTGGCCTGCTCCGGTGCTGCTGGTCATGCATCAGTCACATCCACTGGCTGATGCACCGCAGGTGACATTGAGCGATATCAACCCCTACCCGCTCGCATTGCCGCAGCAAAACACCACGGTGCGGCAGCTCTTTGAGCTGGCCAGCCATATGAGCGGTAATCTGGTCGAGCCGGTGTTGACCTGCGATAACTTCTCAACGCTGTTTCACTTTCTATTGCGCACCCCTTTAGCGGTCACGATTTGTAGCGCTTTTACGGTATTGCAGGAAGCAGAAGCGCACGGACTCATTCTGCGCTCTGTCGCTATTGATCAATTAACTCAGCGCAATCTGCAGTTACAGGCGCAATCAGGGCGGCCCCGCAGTGCCGCCCTGAATGTGTTTCTTACGTTTATCTTGCAGCAGTTAACCGCGCTAGAAGAACCCTTACGTCAATATTGGAAACCCTGATCAGTTCTTGATATCCACCGGGTAGAAGATGTGTTTGCCAAAGGGATCAACCGTGTAGCCGCTGACCGTTTTACGGACCGGCTCGAATATTGTCGAATGGGCAATCATCACTGCTGGCATCTGGTCATGCATCATCTGCTGCGCTTGCAGGTACAGCGCGACACGCTTGTCATGGTTCTGCTCGGCTCGTGCTTCGGTGATAATTTTCTCAAACGGCTGATAGCACCATTTTGACGAGTTAGAGCCGCCGTTCGCCGAGGTGCAGCTAAAAAGCGGGCCAAAGAAGTTATCCGGATCGCCGGTCGCGGTCGTCCAGCCCATCAGTGCGGCCTGATGCTCGCCACCCTTCACGCGTTTGAGATACTCCCCCCACTCGTAACTCACGATGTTGGCTTTAATGCCGACCTGTGCCCAGTCCGCCTGAATCATCTCCGCCATACGTCGCGCATTCGGGTTGTAAGGGCGCTGAACCGGCATGGCCCACAGTGAGATTTCGGTGCCAGGTTTAATACCGGCTTCCTGTAACAGCGCTTTCGCTTTTTGCGGATCGTAATCGTAATCTTTCAGGTCTTTATCCGCACTCCACACGTCCGGTGGCAGAATATTTTTCGCCACGGTGCCGGTGCCTTTGAAGATGGCGTCGATAATCGCCTGTTTGTTGATGGCCATCGCCAGCGCCTGGCGGACTTTAACGTTATCCAGCGGGGCTTTGGTGGTATTGAATGACAGGAAACCCGTGTTGAGCCCGGATTTCTGCTCCAGGGTCAAATCCGGGTTACTGCGCATCTTGTCGAGATCGGCCGGGTTTGGGAACGGCATCACCTGACACTCATTTTTTTCCAGCTTGGCGTAACGCACCGAGGCATCAGGCGTGATGGAGAAGACGATGCGGTCCAGTTTCGCTTTGCCCTGCCAATAATCAGGGAAGGCTTTGTAGAGGATGCGAGAGTCTTTCTGATACTGCACCAACTCGAAAGGCCCGGTGCCAATCGGCTCCATGTCCACCTTCTCCGGCGTACCCGCTTTCAACATCTGATCGGCATATTCGGCAGAGTGAATTGACGCAAAATACCAGCCTAAGTCAGCCAGGAACGGGGCTTCGGCGTGCGCCAGGGTGATGCGTATCGTATTGTCATCAACCTTCTCAATATTCTTGATCAGCTTCGACAACTCTAAGCTATCAAAATTGGTGTAATTTCCGCCAGAGACCTTGTGGTAGGGGTTCTTAGGGTCCATTTGACGCATGAAGGAAAAAATCACGTCATCCGCATTCAAGTCACGTGAAGGTTTGAACTGCTTGTTGCTCTGAAACTTCACCCCCTTACGCAAATGGAAGGTGTAGATCGTGCCGTCTGGACTGATGTCCCAGCTCTCCGCAAGGCTGGGGATCAATTCGGTTGTACCGGGTTTGAAATCGACCAAACGGTTGAAAACGGGCACCGCACTGGCGTCTACGCTGGTGCCGGAAGTATAAAGTTGTGGGTTGAAGTTCTCCGGCGACCCTTCGGAACAATACACCAGCGTCTTCGCCGATACGCCGCCTGCCAGCGCTAAGCCCAGCGCGCTGAGTGTGAACTTCATCATCATCTTTTTCATTGTTAACCTCGTTTTTATTGACTTCCATGAGTCAGCATCGGTATTTATTGATAAATAACATGATTTATTAAGTGTGTGTAATCCACATCGCGCAAAGCTAATAAGGAATTGTGATGACAGACCAACTTGCTCGCCAACTGACCCAGCGCTTTTACCGTTATCTGGCGGTTTCCAGCCAAAGCGATGCCAAATCCACTACGCTGCCCAGCACCCCTTCACAACATGCCATGGCCGAACTTCTGGCGCAGGAACTGCTTGAATTAGGCCTGCAGGATATTGTGATCGATCAGCACGCTACGGTAACGGCAGTGAAGCCCGGCAATCGCCCTGAGGCGCCGCGCATTGGCTTTATCACCCACATTGACACCGTGGACGTCGGTCTGTCACCGGATATCCACCCGCAGACCTTGACCTTTGCTGGTGAAGATTTGTGCCTTAACCGCCAACAAGATATTTGGCTGCGTGTTGCAGAACACCCTGAAATCGTTCCCTATGTCGGTCAAGAGATCATCTTCAGCGATGGAACCAGCGTGCTCGGTGCCGATAACAAAGCGGCGGTGACCGTGGTGATGACATTAATGGAAAACCTAAAAGGCGATCACGGCGACATCGTGGTGGCGTTTGTACCGGATGAGGAGATTGGCCTGCGCGGTGCTAAAGCGCTCGATCTGGAAGCTCGCTTTAACGTGGATTTTGCCTGGACTATCGACTGCTGCGAACTGGGTGAGGTAGTTTACGAATGCTTTAACGGCGCATCTGCCGAGTTGGTGTTTACCGGCGTGCCTGCCCATCCGATGTCAGGCAAAGGTGTGCTGGTTAACCCGCTACTAATGGCGCATGATTTTATTTCGCGATTTGACCGCCTCGCCACCCCAGAACATACCGAAGGTCGTGAAGGGTATATTTGGTTCAACGATATCAACGCCAATGCCAGCCGTGCCGTATTGAAAGCGTCGATTCGCGATTTTGATTTAAAGGGCTTTGATGCGAAGAAACAACAGCTGCTTGAAGTCGCTGATGAGATTGCCGCGCTTTATCCCACCGGACATGTTGCGTTAACCATCAATGATACCTACAGCAACATCAGCAATGCGCTGGGCGAAGATCGTCGTGCGATCGATTTGATTTTTGCTGCACTGCAACAGGTTGGCGTAGAGCCGAAAGTCATCCCCATGCGTGGGGGTACAGATGGTGCCGCGTTGTCCGCAAAAGGATTGTTAACGCCGAATTTCTTTACCGGTGCGCACAATTTCCATTCACGCTTTGAGTTCTTGCCGGTTCCGTCATTTGTGAAGTCGTATCAGGTTGCGGAAGCGTTATGTTATCTGGCTGCTAAATAGGCCAAGTTAACGGAGAATAGCGGCGCCATTCATCATGCAATAAATGGCGCCGTTACGATGAGCGGTGGCTTTATTCCGCCACAGCCACATCAATGAGCGATGGTTTTATTTCGCCGCAGTCACATCAATACCTGGGAAGAATTTCGCCGCCAGCTTGGTGACCGTACCGTCGGTCTGCACTTTAGTGATAGCCGCATCCAGTTCGCCCTTCAGCTTGGCATCGCCCTTACGCAGGCCGAAACCGATACCGGAACCCAGGATGGTGTCATCTTCAACCGGTTTGCCCACGAAAGCGAAACCTTTGCCTTGTGGCTTATCCAGGAAGCCCGACTGACCGGCCGCTGACATCACCAGCGTACCGTCAAGACGGCCGGCGACCATGTCGTTATAAACCTGGTTCTGATCCTGATAAGACGTCACCGTCACACCCTGTGGTTCCCAGTGTTTCTTGGCATAGGTTTCCTGAATAGAACCCTGCAACACACCGATGTTTTTGCCTTTCAGTGATTCTGCGGTAGGCAGCAGTTTCTCGCCTTGTTTGACGATCAGCATCGTTGGGATGCGGTAGATAGGTTTGGTGAAATCGATGCTTTTGCCACGAGCTTCGGTGATGTTCATCGCCGAGTTAATCGCATCGAATTTTTTCGCCTGCAGTGCCGGAATCAGCGCATCAAAGCTGCTCTCCACCCACTTACAATCAAAATTGCCGACCTGGCAAATGGCTTTACCCAGCTCGATATCGAAACCTTCCAGCTCGCCCTGTGCGTTGCGGCTTTCAAACGGTGGATACTGTGATTCCAGACCGTAGCGCAAGGTCTCCTGCGCCAGCGCGTGCGCGGAGGTCAGCATGCCAAGAGCCACAAACAGTGCGTTAAGTTTTTTCATTATTCTTCCCCTAATTACCCTTTGACCCGGCACAGCGCTTCCGCGCCAGCCAGCAGTGTTGCATCGTCTTTCGCAAATGACAGGCGAATTAATTTATTGTCAGTGCCGTCCATATAGAACGCCGATAGCGGGATGGTTGCCACACCGTGATCGACGATGAGACGTTTTACCATTTCACTGTCGCTTTCGTCACTGAAATGTCCGTAACTGGCCAACATAAAGAAGGAACCGGCACTCGGCAGCAGTTTAAAAGGTGAATCCTGCATCAGTGCCAACAGACGGTCGCGTTTTTCCTGATAAAACGGGGACAACTGCAGGTAATTCTGGGGGTTCTGCAAATACTGTGCAAAGCCGACCTGCATCGGTGTGTCAGCGGCATACATCATGAATTGATGCACCTTCACAATTTCGTCCATCAAGGCCGCCGGTGCGAGCGCATAGCCAACACGCCAGCCGGTGACATGGAAGGTTTTACCGAATGAGGAGACCACCACGCTGCGCTGTGCCAGTTCAGGATGCGTCGCCATGCCGCAGTGAGTTCGTCCATCAAACAGAATGTGCTCATAGACTTCATCTGACAGCACCACAATATCGGTGTTGCGCGTCAGGGCCGCCAGTTGATCCAAGTCGGTTGGCGTCAGAACCTGTGCGCTCGGGTTGTGCGGCGTGTTAATAATGATCATGCGCGTGCGCGGCGTAATGCTGGCACGCAGTTCATCCCAGTTAATGGCGAAATCAGGCACCTGCAATTTCAGGCCAATCGGCGTCGCACCCTGTAAACGCACCACTGGCGCGTAACTGTCGAAGGCCGGTTCGAAGAAAATCACTTCATCGCCAGGATGCACCAGTGCAGAAATCGCCATATAAATGCCCTGGCTCGCGCTGCCCGTGATCAGCACTTCACTGCCCGCATCATATTGCTGACCGTACAGCGTCTGAACTTTCTCGGCCAGTGCCTCACGCAGTCCGGTAACCCCGTCATTGACGCATACTGGTTATGACCTTCGCGCATCGCTTTGCTGACTAATTCAACCAGAAGCGGAGCGCAGGGGAAGTTCGGCGCACCCTGTGACAAGTTGATGGCTTTGTGCTGCGCAGACAGCTGGCCGATGACGCTAAAAATGGTGGTGCCGACATCGGGCTGTTTGGAAGAGATGTTAACACTGCTGTTCAGGGTCATCGTTGCTCCGCAAGGTTGCATAACCACGTAAGTAAAGTAGATATCTATTCAACGACCTGTTGCTTGAGTCTACAAGCGAATTGTTGTCATAATAGCCATGACTAAAAATCATAGCTTGAGGTTCCCCCATGCCCCGCTCTGCTCTGCCGCTCAATGCCATTCATGCTTTTCTGGTCACTGCCCGTCATCTTAACCTGACGCATGCAGCCAGTGAGCTATGTATCACGCAAGGTGCCGTTAGCCGAAAAATTGCAACGCTGGAGAGCTGGCTGGGATTCTCGCTTTTTGAACGCCATGCGCGTGGCCTGCATCTCACCGAGCAAGGGGTAAACCTGTTACCCGAATTGCAGCAGGGTTATGCCATGCTGGTGAATGCCACCGAAAAGGCAAGCCGTAGTAATACATCCATTCGCCTGAAAGCACCCACTTGTGCCATGCGCTGGCTGGTTCCTCGCCTGGTGGCGTTGGAGCAACAACGGCCAGAGATCCACGTGGCGCTGACCACCACGCTAGACCATGCTTCGCAGCTGGAAAATTATGATGCGGCGATTGTATTTGGCGCCCCACCTGCAGGTTCGATCCATTTGTTTGATGAGCAGTTGACGCCTGTGTTGGGCAGTCACGTTTCACCGCCCACGCATATTCGTGACCTTGCAAAATTCACTTTTTTGCACCCCACCAACGATTCCCGCGACTGGCAGCTGTGGCTGAATGAGCAAGATGTGAGTTTGCCGATGGCGCGCAACCAGCACTTTGCCACCATGGATTTAGCGATCAGCGCAGCAATACAGGGTTTTGGTGTGACGGTGGCAGATGTCACGCTAGTCCAGAATGATTTGGCGACAGGCCGATTGATTGCCCCGTTTGCAGAGCACGTCGCAACCGGGGCCGCCTACAGCTTATTACAGCGGGGAAAACAGGATGCGCCACCGTCCTGCCGGAACTGGTGGCGTGGTTATGTCAGCCTCAGAATGAAACCCACTCGTCGGCGCTGGCGGGCTTAGGCTGAGCAGCAGGCGTGGCAGAAAGAACGGGGCGGCGCAACGCCGGCTTAACCGGTACAGCCACTGCCTGGCTCACCGGCGCACTCTCCGTTAAACGGAATTTGGCTACCGATGCCTGCAATTCCTCAGTTTGACGCTCAAGCGCACTGGCTGCAGCGGATACTTCTTCGACTAATGAAGCATTCTGCTGGGTGACGCTGTCCATTTCTGTCACGGCAGTGCCAACTTGTGAAATACCTTTGCTCTGTTCCTCTGACGCAGCGGCAATGTGCTTCATGATCTCATTCACATCCTGAACGGATTTAAGAATATGATTCATGGTACTGCCCGCGTTACTCACCAACGCAGAACCCTTGTCTACACGCTGAACCGAATCTTCTATCAGCGTAGCAATTTCTTTAGCCGCGCCTGCACTGCGTTGAGCGAGGTTGCGCACTTCGCTGGCGACAACGGCAAAACCACGCCCCTGTTCACCCGCGCGCGCTGCTTCTACCGCAGCATTCAGTGCCAGGATATTGGTCTGGAAGGCGATGCTGTTGATGACATTGGTGATCTCAGCAATTTTCTTCGAACTGCCAGAAATCCCCTGCATGGTTGTCACCACTTCACCCACCAGCTGGCCCCCTTGCTGCGCGGTGCTGGTGGCGGTTTCCGCAAGTACACTGGCCTGACGCGCATTATCGGCATTAAATTTCACCGTAGCCGTTAACTGTTCCATGCTCGCCGCCGTCTGCTCAAGCGCAGCAGCCTGCTCTTCGGTGCGTGAGGAAAGGTCATTATTGCCAGATGATATTTCTGCTGCACCGCGATAAATATTTTCTGTCCCGCTACGAATCGCGCTCACAGCATCACGTAGGCTGTCCTGCATGGCACGCAACAGCGGCACCAGTTTACCGACGCAGTTACGACCGAAATCTTCAATGGGTTGACTCAGGTCACCCTGGGCGATAACCGCAAAATAATTACGTACACGCTCCAGTGGCTTCACCAGCATCGCCACCAGATAGCGATCGGTGAACAGTAAAATCACCAAACCAAACGCGACCGCCACCAGAATAATCATTTTGGTCAGGTTAGTGAGTTTATCGACGTTGACGCGAGTCTCATCCAGTTTGCTTCCTGCCGCCTGGTTAAAGGCTTCTGCACTGCCACCAAAGGCACGGCTTAAAGCGGGCGTCACGTTGTTAGCCTGCGCGCGATAAGCCTCAAGCGTGCCCTGCTGTGCCAACGACACTTGGGGGGCAATGCCCTCGTCCAACAACTTTTGCCAGTTGGCAATCACGCTGTTGGCCGTCTCGCTATCCATTGGGCCTGGCGCCATCGCTTTAAATTGCGCTAACTGCGCTTTCATGTTGTCCAACGCCTGCTGCACCGGTGCGAAGGCATCAGCACTGACAACGGCGCCGCTTGCGCGCCCTTCCATCACGCGAGAGAGTCGCGTCACCACACGAAAATATTGATCATTCCCTTTACTCAGTACCGTCATTTGATTAACCAGTTGGCGGTCAATCTCATTCCCATCGCCGAGCGCATTGAGTGAGTGCACACTGAATAACCCAACACCACACCACAACAAGCAAAACAGCCCCAAAATGGTCAGCATAACGGCGCGAATAGTGAAGTTTTTTAAGATACCCATACATAATCCCTTGGTGTGAAACGCGAAGGAGGCCCAATAAAATAGGGCATATTGCGTTTATCGGCAGTGGATCAGGAAAATGTAACGGTTTAATAAGCTAATTAATTGCTGGCTGCTTAACAGCAATGAATGGAGAATTATCAATTAATCAGTGAGTTGCATTATGATTTGGCTTAATAAAACATTTGCGCAGTTTCACTATTAGCGCGATCATCAAAGTTTGACGTGACTGCGCATCATCAGGCGGAACAACCGCAAGCGCCCGCGCATGAACTTCGCCTTGAGAACAGCCAAAGGTTGACCATTGAGGCCAAAGGCTAATGTCAGATCTTCACGTGGTCGCCATATCGGCCAGTCCGTCTCCCCCGTGAGTTGATAGCTAAATTCGCTGGCATCACGCGCAAAGGTCACCCAATAACGGCTTACCCGCTTGGCGAAGGCTTTATCCGCCTCGGTGTAGGCACGATCAGTAAGTGGTTGCAGCGTAGTCAACGTATTAAAAACATAAGGGATCTCATTACCGTGCCAGGTACCATGAGGATAGAGATCGCGGGCGTTCTCCGAAACATAGTCAAACCAGTAACGCCATGCAGGCATGCCAATACTGTGCTGTGACTGTGCCACCAGCAGTGGCACCACGGTAAACGCCATATCACGTGCCACCGCGCGGCCTAACAAGGTGTCGTCGTGGATATCATAGAGCCATTTCATTAAGCGGTAACTGAAACGGTTTTTGCTGCGGATCTGCTGTAACACCTTCGCGGCATCCACGCCAAAATAGTCCAATACGCTGGCTTCATCACTGTTGCTGCCGACCATTAAGGGTACGCGATGTTGTTTCCCAGCCATAAACGTCTCCAGCATCGGTCTCGGCAGCACCGCATCGCCACTGATGGCAACCGGGCCCAACCCCAGCGGCCGCTGCAGCGGCCAAAATTGATCGGCGGGTAACTGGCGAAGTTGTTCGGCACTGGCCTGCTCGGGCAGACCAAAGTGTGCTGCGACCTGCTTACCTATTTGCTGTGCTTTTTTTCGGGGTACATCTGGCAGACTGTAGGCACTTTGTACAATCCCTTTATGGAATAATCCTTCTGCCAGCGGCGAACAGCATAGCGACAGCACGCTGCGTGCTCCGGAGGATTCACCAAATAAAGTTACGTTATGACGATCACCGCCAAATGCCGGAATATTGCGTTGGATCCACTGCAGCGCAGCAATTTGATCAAGCAGTGCGAAATTATTCACCACGGCGTCAACCGGGTATTCCGCATCCAGCGCGGGATGAGAGAAAAAGCCGAAATGCCCTAAGCGATAATTGAGCGTGACCACAACCACGCCTTGTGCCGCTAGCGATTTGCCCCGATAAGGATCGAGACTGCCCGCCCCAATCGTAAAGCCCCCACCATGTAGCCACACCATAACCGGGAGAGGACATGACGGTTCGACGTCAGGCGTCCAAATGTTGAGGTACAGGCAATCTTCACTAAATCGTCCCGGATCACCCCCGCCTACCGCCACACAATAGTCACGGTTTTGCCAACTGGCATCACCCCATTGAGTAGCATCTCGCACCGCTTGCCAGGGTTTCACCGGCTGAGGAGGACGCCAGCGCAAAGCGCCCACGGGTGGCGCTGCGTAAGGTATTCCTTTGAAGACAAAGAGATCCTCATCAATCATGCCTCTGAGTTCACCCTCTGCGGTCATGATCCCCAGACGTCGTTCATTTTTCATCACGGGTTCCCTGCTTATGCATCGTTCCATTATTTGCAGGCCTTGCACGAATGTCCATGTTCCGAAAGCATTTGCAGAATAAGCCGAATCAGCTTTCGATCCATTGAACAACACCATCAAAATTTTTGGCTAACCCTGGCATGGTGATTTGTTTTAATGTTGCAAGTTAACCTGGCGAGACGGAGAAGTGCGATGTTTGGTGGAATAAACCAGATGTTTAACCGGATGAGCGATCACCCGGACTTCGGTAAACTGTTGTTGCGTCTAACTTTTGGCGGTCTGCTGTTGTTTCATGGTGAGTTCAAGGTGATGCACGGCGTCGACTGGATAGCCCATATGCTGACTGTCAAAGGCATGCCAGGTTTCATCGCTTACGGTGCTTACATCGGGGAAATAGTGGCACCTGTGATGGTGATCATCGGTTTAATGACGCGCCCTGCGGCCTTCATTATTGCGGTGAATATGATCGTCGCGACGTTGCTGGTAAAAATGGGCGCCATTTGGCATCGAACGGATGTGGGCGCCTGGTCTCTGGAAACGGAGGCACTTTATCTGCTGGGCGCGCTCGCCATCATGTTTTTGGGTGCCGGGAAGTACACGCTGGTGCGTGATTCGCGCCTGCAATAAAAATAAAAGAAAAATAGCCGGTCTGCTGAAGTGGTATTGCCACTTCACAGACCGGCTTTACTTTGGTCCTAATGAATACCACAGCGGGCCAGACTACGTTGTTGCATCTGCTGATAGAGCGTCATTTCATCCTGCACTACAGCCCCCAATGCGGCCTCAAAATCCGCACGACTCGCATTTCCGGCACTTCGCGCCTGCGCTACATCCCCCAAATTAGACTGGAAGATTCCGGCCGCACTTACCGGCAGAAAATCTTCATAGACAATCGGTTCCGCCTGCAATCGCCCCTCGGCGAGCAACTGTGCAACACTCTCGTTCTGCTGTGGGCGCTGGTGTTCACCTTTGTCTGTTAAGCGATAGCGGAACCAAGCCAGCTCCTGTTCACGCAGCGCGTCCTCATCATCGGGGAAATCACGAAATACCGCCGTCAGGTGTTGTTGATGAAGTTGATTATCGCTACCGGTTCCCGCTTGCGCTAACAATCGGTCGTAAAGCTCACGTCCTTTTGGCGTTAATGCCGCACCCCGCTGCTCAATCTCACCAAATCGCGCCGTGTGCGTTCCTGGCGTGCCGTCATTAAAATGCACCGCTTCTTCTAACGCTTTAAAACTGGTCTGGCGCAGCAGAATGGGCACCTGTCGTTGAGGCGGCCCCTCAATCAAAGTTTTAGGATCGATACCCCGCGTTGGCATTAACTTTTGCACGCGATCGATATCCAGTGTGCGTGGCGTCAGGTGGTTAATGTGGCAGCCCTGAAAGCACACAACATCGGCGGTTAAGCGATGTTGCTGGCTTAACGCACGGTAAGTGCTGCTATCCACTGTGGTGTGGGCATGCCAGCGGAAGGTTTCCAGCGCCTCTTTAACAAAAATAGCCGCATCAGCAGCATGCAAACCACCTTGTTGCTGATGTTTGGCGATCAAAGCGCGGCAGCCTGGCGTGAAGATATCGCGCGCCGCTAAAATCGCAGCGGCCTTCTCGCGCAGCGTTACGTCGTCGATGAGTTCAAGCCGAAGCAGTGAGGTAAAGACTCGGAAGGGATTCCGGCGTAATGCGCTGTCACTCACCGGACGAAACGCGGTGGAGTGCACGGGCACACCGGCCTGTGACAGGTCGTAATAACCGACAGGCTCCATGCCCATCACGGCAAACATCTGGCGTAGAGTACGCAGTTCATCAGCCGTGCCCACACGAATTGCACCGTGACGTTCGACGCTCAAACGGGCCAGCTCATCCGCCGCCGCCAGCCGATTTTTCAATGCCGGATTGGCCTCAAGCGTGCGCTCGTTTACCGCCGTCACCAACTGCGTCAGGACACCATACTGCGGCACTTCCTGCTGATACATACTGGACATGGCTTGCGAAAACAACGTACGAATTGCGTCACGGGTTAGAAAATTTTCCATGGTCATCACCTCGGGCTAAAGGGTTGTTGCTAATGTAGATCAACCCTTTATTGCCGTGGAAGAATTTCATGGAACTGTGATCGCCCTTTCACTCAACTTCGTTTGAGCGGTCACCAAAGCGGCATTTCAGCGTCAGCATAATGGTGGTGAGTACGGCCGGGATTGCCAATAACAAGAAGATTTGGCTAAAGGACCAGCCAAGAGAAAGGAGTTCTGCACCGACAAACGCACTCACAATCGCACCAATGCGACCCACACCGTGCATCCAACTGGAACCAGTCGCTCGAGCATGTGTCGGGTAGAAGCTGGCGGATAAGGCATTCATGCCGGTATTCGCGCCATTGAAACAGAAGCCACTTAAGAAGGCGATGGCGCTCATCAGGCCAACTTCTGCTGGCGAAAACCCCAGCGCAACAATCGCAATACCGCCGCAGAAGTAAATCACTGCAAGTGCGATATTGGCATTGATGCGATCCATCAGCCAGCCAGCAAACAGCGACCCTAACGTACCTCCGGCCTGATACATCGCCGTCACGATAGCCGCTTCGGTGACTGTCATGCCAAGTTTATTGATCAGAGAGGGCATCCAGCTTCCAATCAAATAGACCAGGAACAAGCCCATAAAATAGCCGCCCCACAGCATCAGGCTACCAAACAGATAACGTGGCGAGACGACCGTCGCGACGGCACCGCGCCGAACCTGCGGCTGCTCGCTGGACAGATAATCACTATTCGGCTGAACGACGCCAGGCAGCATACGTTCGAGAATGGCATGAATGCGTGCAGCAGGCGCACGACGGCTGATCAGAAAGCGAACGGATTCAGGGAGACCCCGTATCAGGAATGGCAGGACAATCAGTGGCAGCATACCACCCATGAGCATGACGGAATGCCAGTCATAGCGAGGCAGTAGCCATGAGGCAGCAAAGCCACCAGATGCAGCGCCAAAGGTGAACCCGCAGAACACGACGGTGATAATAAAGGAGCGTCGGCGCTCTGGCGCATACTCCGCCACCAGCGTGCCAACATTAGGCATGGCGGCACCAAGCCCCAAGCCCGTGAGGAAACGGAACAGCATCATCTGTTCGATGTTCTGCGCCATTGCCGTTGCCAGCGTCCACAGGCCAAAGAAGCACACGCTGAGCAATATCATCATGCGACGACCATAACGATCGGCCAGCGGCCCGGCAACCATTGCGCCGAGCGCAAGTCCAATTAACGCCGCGCTGATAACCATGCCCAGCTGATGATTGCTCACGCCCCAACTGGCTTTTAGCGTGGGCGCGATAAAGCCCATTAACGCGATGTCCATCCCATCCAGCGCCACGACGATGAAACAGAGTACAATCAAGCGTTTTTGCCAGCTGCTGAGTGCACTTTGATTAATGAGCTGGCGGACATCTACGGCTTCAACGCTGGTCACGGATTAACTCCTGCACTTTCATCGCCTATCATCAGTTTTGGTAAAAAAAACGGCGCTAATGATAGCTCATCGTTAACAATAACGGGCAGGATTTTTGAGTGTAAGTGAGAATTATTCCATTTTTTTGCCATTAAGCGATTGATACTACAACGGTAGAGGTTTTATCAATTCAGCACGTATTTAACAAAACAAGGAATTACAGTAACTTAGCCACCGACTGATAAAACCGCGGTTTTGTTAAGATAATTTTGCAGGGAAGTTAACATTATTTCTTTTTAACCGTTGCCGTCGCCCGGTAAAACTCATTATGTTAAAGGTTATGGATAAAAAAAACCTTTTCAATCAGCGCATTCGCTTGCGCCACTTACATACCTTTGTCGCCGTTGCGCAGCAAGGGACGCTTGGGCGCGCGGCAGAGACCTTAAACCTCAGCCAGCCTGCGCTGTCGAAGACCTTAAATGAACTAGAAGAACTTGCCGGAGCGCGGCTTTTTGAACGCGGACGTCTTGGCGCGCAACTGACCACCCTAGGTGAACAATTTTTGGTCCATGCAGTGAAGGTGCTTGATGCACTTAATCATGCAGGACAGAGCTTCAATGCGCCGCAGTCAGGTCGCCCAGTAATTATTCGTCTTGGCGCCCTGACGACCGCAGCAATGGGAATGCTGCCGCAAATACTTGATCGCTTCCATGAGCAGCAACCTAATACCACTGTTCAGGTCGCCACGTTGCACAACAACGTGTTGCTCGCGGGCCTGCGCGCGGGTGAATTTGATATTGGCATTGGGCGCATGGCTGATAGCGAGATGATGGCCGGACTAACCTACGAGTTGTTATTCCTGGAATCACTTAAACTCGTGGTGCGCCCTGAGCACCCCCTACTCAGTGACAACGTCACGTTATCTCGCGCCATGCAGTGGCCAGTGGTGATTTCACCTGAAGGCACCGCTCCGCGCCGAATCGCGCAACATATGTTGGATGAGCAAGGTTGTTCACTTCCGGCAAACTGCGTAGAAACGTCTTCAACATCGTTGGCGCGCCAGTTGGCATTGCGTTACGACTATGTCTGGTTTGTGCCCTCTGGCGCTATAAAAGAGGATTTGAACCACAATGCCGTGGCAGCCTTACCGATAAATTCGCCAGGTCCGGGTGAACCCGTTGGCATCATTACGCGCAGCGGCAAGAGCCTCAATCTGAGTACCGAAGTACTTTTGGCGACCATTCGTAAATTTCACACCTAGCTAGCGGCTACGTTTGGCGTGGCGCTCACGATTATCCAGTCGCGCTTGGTCGGTTTTGCGTAAACTGACATAGAGCGCGCCTGCCCCCCCGTGCTGCGGTTGCGCCACACAGAAACTTTGCACTTCATCAAACTCCTGCAGCCAGCGCGACAGATAGCTACGCACGATATTCGCATGTGATTCATCATCTCGCCCTTTACCATGAATAATCAGCAAATTGCGCAGTCCCTGTTTTCGCGCTTGCAGCATGAAGCTGAACAACGATTGGCGGCAGGTTTCTACCGGCTGCCGCAGTAAATTCAGACTGGCGTCCAGTGGATATTTTCCCAAACGTAATTTCTCAACTACGCCTTGCTGAATGCCATCGGTTTTATATTCCAGCGGCGTGTTGAGCGGAATGATGTCAAGAAAGCCCCGTGTCAGGAAATTCTCTTCTTCATCCTCTCGCTGCGCAGCACGTGGCTCTTTGGTAGAGGGCGCGCGCAACCACTGGGTATTGGCGCAATCTTTCAATGGCGTTACATCGCCCATGGCATCCCGGAAAAGGTCTTCATCGTCAAGGTTCATGGTTTTTCTCGCGCCTGGTGGTTTATTAAGCGCAAAATGCCGCTCAAAGACAAAATAGTAGCAAAGGATTTTTGGCATCACATCTGTCACTTTTTGCGCTACGACTCTTTGTGAACAGATGTAAATATGTAAAGAAAACGTGCCAGATCAATAAACTTAGCACCTTGAGCAATGCGCAAATACAGGAATACCTGACGTTTGTAAGGGATTGATGATAATTACTGCTCGGATGAGTTCCCTAAACAGATAAAAATGTTAAAATTGACGGCAGTCAATAATCATCGAGCGAGCCCCTATGATCCCGGAAAAACGCAGCATTCGACGTATTCAGTCAGGCGGTTGTGCCATCCATTGTCAGGATTGCAGCATCAGCCAATTGTGTATTCCCTTCACGCTGAACGAGCACGAGCTGGATCAGCTGGATAATATCATTGAGCGCAAAAAGCCTATTCAGAAAGGCCAGACGCTGTTCAAAGCCGGTGATGAACTGAAATCACTTTATGCTATTCGTTCCGGCACCATCAAGAGCTATACCATCACTGAACAGGGTGATGAGCAGATTACCGGTTTCCACCTGGCGGGTGATTTAGTGGGCTTTGATGCCATTGTGGGTGCGCAACATCCCAGCTTCGCGCAAGCGCTGGAAACGGCCATGGTGTGTGAAATTCCTTTCGAAACCCTCGACGACCTTTCCGGTAAAATGCCTGCCCTGCGCCAACAGATGATGCGTCTGATGAGCGGCGAGATTAAAGGCGATCAGGATATGATCCTGCTACTTTCCAAAAAGAATGCGGAAGAGCGTCTGGCAGCCTTTGTCTGGAATCTGTCGCGCCGTTTTGGTCAGCGTGGTTTCTCCCAGCGTGAATTCCGCCTGACAATGACGCGCGGCGACATTGGTAACTATTTGGGACTTACCGTAGAAACGATCAGTCGTCTACTGGGCCGCTTCCAGAAAAGTGGCATGCTGGCGGTGAAAGGCAAATATATCACTATCGAGAACCACGCATTGCTGGCAGAACTGGCTGGCCAGACAGAACAAGCAGCGTGATTTAGAGCCGGGTCAATAATTGTTATTTAATTGATCCGGCAACAACTTTTCCCCTTCTGCCCTGCGCAAACTTAGGCTATCTTTAATCCAACTTGCTTTGGTTTGAGGAGATTGCCTTATGTCCCGGTACCAAAATATTCTGGTTGCGATTGATGCACAGCAGGATGATCAACCCGCGCTGCGTCGTGCAGTGTATCTGAACCAACGTATCGGCGGAAAAATCAAAGCTTTCCTGCCTATCTATGATTTCTCCTATGAAATGACCACCTTATTGTCACCGGATGAACGCTCTAACATGCGCAAAGGTGTCATTAGCCAGCGGACTGAGTGGATCCGCCAGCAGGCCCATGCGTACATTGAGGCCGGTGTCGATATTGAAATTAAAGTGGTCTGGCACAACCGCCCCTATGAAGCGATTATTCAGGAAGTGCTGGCACACCAGCACGACCTGGTCTTGAAGATGGCCCATCAGCACGACCGTCTGGAGGCCGTGATCTTCACGCCTACTGACTGGCATCTGTTACGCAAATGTCCGTCACCGGTCTGGATGGTAAAAGATCAGCCCTGGCCTGAAGGCGGTAAAGCGGTGGTGGCGGTGAACCTGGCGAGTGAAGAACCCCATCATGATGAACTGAATCAGAAGTTGATTCGTGAAACGGCTCTTCTGGCGGATATGGTCAATCACACCGAAGTGCACTTGGTCGGTGCTTACCCCATCACGCCCATCAATATTGCGATTGAACTGCCTGACTTTGATCCCAGCGTTTATAACGACGCCATTCGCGGCCAGCATCTGGTGGCGATGAAAGCGCTGCGACAGAAATTCTCCATCGGTGAAGAGTTTACCCACGTGGCGAAAGGTTTGCCGGAGGAAGTGATCCCCGATATCGCGTTACAGCTGGAAGCGGGGATTGTCGTGCTTGGGACGATTGGCCGCACCGGACTCTCAGCCGCCTTTTTAGGCAATACCGCTGAGCAGGTGATCGACCATCTGCGCTGTGATTTACTGGCGATTAAACCGGATGACTTCAAATCGCCGATCGATTACGAAGAAGACGAAGACGATTAAAAACAGCAAGGGCGACCACAAGGGTCGCCCTTCTTTTTACCTCTGTACTCAGTTACAGGGCGCGCAGAATGCCTTCAACACTGGCCTTCGCATCACCAAACAACATTTGTGTGTTGTCTTTGAAGAACAGTGGGTTCTGAACGCCTGCGTAACCGGTGTTCATGGAACGCTTGAACACGATAACGTTTTGCGCTTTCCACACTTCCAGCACCGGCATTCCGGCAATTGGGCTACGCGGATCTTCCTGCGCTGCCGGGTTAACCGTGTCGTTGGCACCGATCACCAGAACAGTGTCCGTGTCGCTGAAGTCATCGTTGATCTCGTCCATCTCCAGCACCACGTCATAAGGCACTTTCGCTTCCGCCAGCAACACGTTCATGTGACCTGGTAAACGACCCGCAACCGGGTGGATACCAAAACGGACCTTAATACCGCGAGCACGCAGTTTCTCGGTAATCTCCGCGACCGGGTACTGTGCCTGGGCGACCGCCATCCCATACCCAGGTGTGATGATCACAGAAGAAGAACCTTTCAGCAGCTCTGCAGTGTCTTCCGCCGTGATTTCACGATGCTCACCCTCTTCTTCGCTTTCGCCGCCTACGCTCACGTCAGTACCGAAACCGCCAGCAATGACGCTAATGAACGAACGGTTCATCGCCTTACACATGATGTAAGACAGAATCGCACCTGAAGAACCCACCAGCGCACCGGTCACGATCAGCAAATCGTTGCTCAGCATAAAGCCTGCCGCCGCCGCCGCCCAACCGGAGTAGGAGTTCAGCATCGAAACCACAACTGGCATATCTGCACCACCAATTGAGGCAACCAGGTGCCAGCCGAATACCAAGGCAATGACGGTCATCAGCAGTAAGGCAACCACTTGTGAACCCGTGCTATCGGTCTGTACGAACCAAAGCATCAGCAGGAAAGAGACCACTAAGGCCGCCAGGTTCATTTTGTGACGATGCGGCAGCATCAACGCTTTAGAAGAGATCTTGCCGCGCAGTTTGCCAAACGCCACGATGGAACCGGTAAAGGTCACCGCACCGATGAAGATGCCGAGGAACACTTCGGTCAGATGGATATTTTCCATGACCGGTACCAGACCTGGTGCATGGTCGAGGTAGCTGTTAAAGCCCACCAACACCGCAGCCAGACCGACGAAGCTGTGCAAAATCGCCACCAGTTCTGGCATTTCAGTCATTTCGACTTTCTTCGCCAGACGGACGCCAATCGCACCCCCGATCACCATCGCCAACAGGATCCACGCAACGTTGCCGCTGTTAGGTCCGAAGATGGTCGCCAGCAGCGCAATCGCCATGCCGCTGACACCAAAGATGTTACCTTGCTTGGACGTCTCGTGTTTAGAGAGACCGCCCAAGCTGAAAATAAAGAGAATCGCGGCAACAATGTATGCTGCAGTCACTAATCCGCCAGACATGTTGTTACCCCTTAATTCTTACGAAACATTTTCAGCATGCGCTGGGTGACGGTGAAACCACCGAAGATGTTGATGCTGGCAATCAGCACGGCAACGAAAGCAAGGAAGGTGACCCAGCCACCGTGCCCCATCTGCAGCACCGCTCCCACCACGATAATGCCGGAAATGGCGTTGGTGACAGACATCAACGGTGTGTGCAATGCATGGCTGACGTTCCATACCACGTAGTAACCGACCACGCAGGAGAGCGCGAAAACAGTAAAGTGGGAGAGGAACTCAGGCGGAGCCACATTAGCGAGGCAGGCAAACAGCACCACGGCCAGCGCGAGCAACAGATATTTGCGCCACGGTGAAACCGGTTTGGCTTCCACTTTAGCTTTTAGCTGAATGGCCGCCTGTGCGGTTTTCGGTGCAGCAGAAACCTGAATCGGCGGTGCCGGCCAGGTGACTTCGCCGTCGCGAATCACGGTAACGCCACGTACGACAACGTCTTCGAAGTCGACGGTGATTTCGCCGTTTTTCTCTTTGCACAGCAGTTTCAGCAGGTTCACCAGATTGGTGCCGTACAATTGAGAGGACTGTGTAGCCAGACGGCTAGGCAGATCGGTATAACCAATGATCTTCACACCGTTGCTGGTTAAAGTCACCTGATCGGCCACGGTCAGATCGCAGTTGCCGCCGGTGGCCGCCGCCAAATCGACAATCACGCTGCCTGGCTTCATGCTGGCAACCATTTCGGCCGTGATCAGCTTCGGTGCCGGTTTGCCTGGGATCAATGCGGTGGTCACGATGATATCGACTTCTTTAGCCTGTGCCGCGAACAGTTCCATCTCAGCCTTAATAAAGGCTTCTGACATCACCTTGGCATAGCCATCACCACTGCCTGCTTCCTCTTCGAAGTCCAGTTCAAGGAACTCGGCGCCCATACTCTGCACCTGTTCTTTCACTTCTGGACGGGTATCGAACGCACGAACGATAGCCCCAAGGCTGCCAGCCGCGCCGATTGCCGCCAAACCCGCTACGCCTGCACCGATAATCATCACTTTGGCAGGTGGCACTTTACCTGCCGCCGTGATTTGACCGGTAAAGAAGCGACCAAATTCGTGTGCCGCTTCTACAATCGCACGGTAACCCGCGATGTTCGCCATTGAACTCAGCGCATCCAATGCCTGTGCACGGGAAATACGTGGCACAGAATCCATGGCCATCACGGTAACTTGGCGTGCCGCCAGTTTTTCCAGCAGTGCCGGATTTTGCGCTGGCCAAATAAAGCTCACCAAGGTGCTACCCGCGCGCGTCAGTTCAATCTCTTGATCGTCAGGCGCGTTAACTTTCAACACAATGTCGGACTGCCAGACTTCGTGGGTGCTGGTGATAGCAGCACCGGCGGCGATAAAGCTTTCATCATCAAAGCTGGCACGAATTCCTGCGCCCTGCTCGACAGTCACGCTGAATCCCAGCTTGATCAGCTGCTCAACGGTCTTGGGCGTAGCTGCGACGCGCGACTCGTTAGCTAACCGTTCTTTGGGTATCCCAATTAACATACTGTTTCCTTTCAACAATTAAAGGATGAGGTTCTGTAAGTGGCACAAGCTCATAAGACTGAAACAGCGTTTCAGCCTTTTATGAGCAAAATGCGCAATGTAACAAAGTCTTTATAACCTACTGAAAATGTGAAAAGTGATCCACAGCGATAACGCACACTTATGACATTCACACAAATATTCAGATGCAAAGATTGAATGCCACGTTTTGCCACTAGTTTTACGGCATATTAAAAAATATTCTGCTGCGCAAAATCGTGTCATGTCGAATTAAGTGTTTTCAAAAACCTATATTTAACAATGTGTTAACTATTATAGTACTATGTGTTACCACAATAAGTGGTAACCTGATTAAAAAATCGCCATAACATAACCAAATGACATCTCAATGAATAATTTGCGGAGATTGTCAATCTTATGCGCATAAATTGGCTGAGACAGGCTGATTATTACATGCAATAATCAGCGGCTAATCTGTTATACATCAAGAGTCCAGCACGTTTTCGTACTCATTTTGCGTAAGGCGAAGGATCATTTTTATGAAGCTGAAGAACACCATTCTGGCGACCACCTTGTTATCCCTTTTGGCAGCAAATGCATTTGCCGCCAAAGAGTTGACGCCAGAACAAGCGGCCGCGTTGAAGCCATTCGAACGTATTAATATCAGCGGTCGTTTTAATGCCATTGGTGATGCCACTGATGCCATCTCAAAAGCAGCCGATGAAAAAGGCGCTGACTCTTTCTATGTGCAAGGCATCAATGACACCAACGGTAATGGTGGTAACTGGCGCGTAACGGCAGACCTGTACAAAGCTAATGCACCTAAAGCGGATGACACCACCCAATACCGTACGTTCAATGGTGTTAAAGAGCTGCCGAAAGCAGAGGCGTATCGTTTAGAGCCATTCGATACCGTCTCTGTCAGCGGATTCTTCTCTAGCCAGCCAGATGTGAATGATGCCATTGCCAAACAGGCAAAAGACAAAGGTGCTGCTTCCTTCTTTATTGTGCGTCAGGTTGATGCCAACAACGGCGGCAACCAATACATTACCGCTTATGTTTACAAAGCTGATGCGCCTGAGCGTAAGGTACAAAACGTCTCCGACTCCATCCCAGCAGATTCTGATGCAGGTAAAGCGGCGCTGGCGGCTGGCGGTGCGGAAGCGAAAAAAGTGGCCATCCCGGGTGTTGCCTCTTCCGATACACCAAGCCGTAGCGTAGGTCGCTTCTTTGAAACGCAAAGCTCTACGGGGCAGCGCTACACGGTGAAACTGGCCGATGGCCGTAGTGTGCAGGAAGTCAATGCCATCACGGCAGCGCAAATGCAGCCATTTGATACGGTGACCTTCTCTGATCACTTCGGTACGCCTACAGAAGTGTCTGAAGCCGTTGCCAAACGCGCTGCAGATAAAGGCGCGAAGTATTACCACATCACCCGTCAGTGGTCGAGCCAGAGCGGCGGTAACCTCACCGTCACTGCTGACCTGTTCAAATAATACTGATGCGGGGCGAGATGCATCGCCCCGCTCTTCTGTTTGCATAATCTCTGCGCAAATCTGCATAATCCCGCATTGCCTTCCCTATTTGCTCTCCGTAAAATCCTTCGCCTGTTTTCAGGGTATTCCGTTTTAAACTCGGCCAAATACCGCGTTACACTCCAGCGGAATAATCACCACCCAGCATAGTCTGCTGTTCAGGAATGGCGTTTTGGATAAAAAATTAGGTCTTGGTGCGCTCACGGCGCTGGTGCTTAGCTCAATGCTCGGTGCAGGCGTATTTAGCCTGCCACAAAATATGGCTGCCGTTGCCGGTCCGGCCGCCTTGCTGCTTGGCTGGTTGATTACCGGTGTGGGTATCATTTTTCTGTCGCTGGCAATGCTGCTTTTGACGCGCTTAAAGCCCGAACTGGATGGCGGCATCTTCACCTATGCTCGCGCAGGCTTTGGCGAACTGGTTGGGTTTTGTTCTGCATGGGGTTACTGGTTGTGTGCGGTCATCGCTAACGTCTCCTATCTGGTGATCGTTTTCTCCGCGCTGAGTTTCTTCACTGATACCCCCGATCATGTGGTGTTTGGCGATGGCAACACCTGGCAGGCAATGCTGGGGGCCTCGGTTTTGTTATGGTTGGTGCATTGTCTGGTACTGCGTGGCGTACAAACAGCCGCCAGCATCAATTTGTTAGCCACACTGGGAAAATTAGTCCCGCTGCTGCTGTTTGTGGTGTTGGCACTGATAGCATTCAATTATGATCGCTTTACTTTCGATTTCAGCGGGCTGGCACTTGGCCAGCCACTGTGGCAGCAAGTGAAACAAACTATGCTGATCACCTTATGGGTGTTTATTGGCGTTGAAGGTGCGGTGGTCGTTTCTGCGCGTGCGCGTCATAAGAAAGATGTAGGACGCGCGACCATGATGGCGGTCATCGCGGCATTGTTGGTTTATCTGCTGGTGACATTACTGGCATTGGGCGTTGTGCCCCGCGCGGAACTGGCGCAAATGCGCAATCCTTCCATGGCGGGCTTGATGAAACATTTGCTCGGGCATTGGGGTGACGCGGTCATCGCGGTGGGCTTGATCATTTCTGTGTGCGGCGCCTATCTCAGCTGGACCATCATGGCCGCCGAAGTACCGTTTCTCGCGGCACAACAAGGGGCTTTCCCGCGCAGCATTGCGCGACAGAATCGCCACAACTCGCCTGCCGCCTCATTATGGCTCACCAACGGTAGCGTGCAGGTGTGTCTAATCCTCATTGCGTTGACGGGCGCAGATTACAATACCTTGCTGACCATCGCTTCAGAGATGATTCTGGTGCCTTATCTGCTGGTGGGTTTGTATTTGATCAAAGTGGTACGCGGGCAGAATAAACCGTTGGCGATGTTGACGGGCATCGGTGCCAGTGCCTACGGCCTTTGGTTGCTTTACGCCTCTGGCCCACTGCACTTGCTGCTTTCCGTGGTGTTGTATGCGCCAGGTTTATTGCTGTTTCTCTATGCGCGACGCGGCGGCCGAAGCAAGACGTTACTGTCTCAGCTAGAACGCATCGCGATTGTCTTGCTGATTGCTGCGTCACTGCCCGCCATGTGGCAGCTTACGCAATAATTAGTGGGGTTGGATCGGGATGGAAACACACAGCAGGTCATCCTGCTGTGTCAGGTTGAGCGCTTTACGATATTCATGATGAATGGCGTCAAGTTGCTCGGCTGACAGTGGATAAGGCAGCTGAATATCGAACCGGCTGATGTGTTGTTGTTCAGCCAAGGTGATCAGTCGCGCGATGTTAATTTCATCACTGACCTGAGTAGAAATGATTTGTAATGCTAATTCTTTCAGGTGTTCGTCGCTCGCCGCCAGGCCTTGAGCAGATTTCCGCGTCACCATGCCAAAAATCGGCATGACACCGTAAATGGCGTCAACAAAACTCCAGCGTTTTTTGCAGGAAGCGGAAAGAAAATCGCTGTAATTGAAGCAGATGCGGTCACTGTATCTGGCTGAAGCCAGCTCTTTATCAGACACCCTCGCACTCCTCCTGGTTTTCATTACGGTTCCGAACCTTGCGCTACAACGCGCCGCTAATAATGGCACATTTCACCAGGAACATACCAGTCAGGCAGGGATATTTCGTGCGATAGCGTAGAGCTCAGGTCCAGGAAAAGTTATGCTGCTGTCATTCTCATCACTTGCAGAGAAATATGAACAGAATTGTCTATGTGGAAGATGAGCCAGAGGTGGGTGAATTAATCGCCGCTTATCTTGGCCGCCACGATATTGAAGTGATTGTTGAAACGCGCGGTGACCGCGCTGAAGCCACCATCCTTGAGGCCGATCCCGATCTGGTTCTGCTGGATATTATGTTGCCAGGTAAAGATGGTATGACGGTGTGCCGCGACCTGCGCGCGCACTGGCAAGGGCCGATCGTGTTACTGACCTCACTCGACAGCGACATGAACCATATTCTGGCGCTAGAAATGGGGGCTAATGATTACATCCTGAAAACGACGCCTCCGGCGGTTTTATTAGCGCGTTTGCGCCTGCATCTTCGGCAGGCTCAGGGTGTCCAGCCAGAAGTCGCGCCAGCGGTGCAAAGCTCGCAGCGTGTCTTACGCTTTGGTTCACTCACCATTGATTCACTGAATCGCCAGGTGACGCTGTTCGATGAGAATATCACCCTCTCCACCGCAGATTTCGATCTCCTGTGGGAGCTGGCAACACATGCCGGCCAGATCCTGAATCGTGATGCGTTGCTGAAGACGCTGCGTGGCGTGAGCTATGACGGCATGGATCGCAGCATTGACGTGGCGATTTCTCGCCTGCGTAAAAAGCTCTACGACAGTGCCACCGAGCCCTTCCGCATTAAAACGATTCGTAATAAAGGTTATCTGTTCGCACCTCAGGCTTGGGATACCCGCTCCGCATGAGAAAGCTCTTCATTCAGTTCTATCTGCTGCTGTTTGTCTGTTTTCTGGTGATGACGTTGCTGGTGGGGCTGGTGTACAAATTCACCGCAGAACGCGCGGGACGTCAGTCAATGAACGATCTGATGGCCAGCTCGCTGTTCTTGATGCGTAGCGAACTGCGCGAGATCCCCCCGCGAGACTGGAACAAGACCATCCGCAATCTCGATCTCGATTTGTCTTTTGAACTGCATATCGAGCCGATGAGCAAATATCAGCTGGATGAGGCCGACATGAGACGCCTGCGCGCAGGTGAGATTGTCGCGCAGGATGATCAGTACACTTTTCTGCAGCACATTCCGCGCAGCCACTATGTTTTGTCAGTGGGGCCGATTCCTTACCTGTTCTACCTCCACCAGATGCGAATCCTCGATATCGCGCTGCTGGCCTTCATTGGCATGTCGCTGGCGTTGCCCGTTTTTATCTGGTTACGACCTCACTGGCAGGAGATGCAGCGCCTCGAAAAGGCAGCGCAACGTTTTGGTCGCGGTGAACTGGATGTGCGTACGCATTTCGAAAGCACGTCCAGTCTGCACAGTCTGGGGGTCGCATTTAACCAGATGGCAGACAACATCAACACGTTGGTGGCCAGCAAGAAGCAGTTGATAGACGGTATCGCCCACGAATTACGGACTCCGCTGGTGCGTCTGCGCTACCGATTAGAAATGAGTGACAATTTGAGTGAAACCGAATCGGCTGCGCTCAATCGCGATGTGGGTCAGTTAGAGAGCCTGATCGAAGAGTTGTTAACCTACGCAAGGCTTGACCGCCCACGCGTTGACCTGAATCTCCAGTCGTTTGATCTCGCCCAATGGTTACGCCTCCACATTGATGATGTGCAAACCATGAACCCTCAAGCACAAATTACGCTGGATATCCCGCAACTGGAGAACGTCGGTTCCGCTGACACCCGCCTGATGGAGCGTGTGCTGGACAACCTGGTCAACAATGCGCTGCGCTATGCGCAACAGCGATTGCGAGTCAGTCTGTGGTTTGATGGTGCCATCGGCAATTTGCAGGTCGAAGATGATGGTCCCGGCATCCCTCAGGAAGAACGCGAGCGCGTGTTTGAACCTTTTGTCCGTCTCGATCCCAGCCGTGACCGGGCCACAGGCGGCTGCGGTTTGGGACTGGCCATTGTGCACTCCATCGCGCAGGCGCTGCAAGGGCAGGTCTCTATTGAGAGCAGCCCATTAGGCGGGGCGTGCGTTCGCTTCTGCTGGCCGGTTGATCTACCCTTGCGAGACATTACGCCACGTTTACCGTCATAAGGAGCTTTTATCGTGACATCCGCTTATCAGCAGCTTAGTCGTACTTTCCAGCGTCTCTCTCGCTTTGGCCATCTTGGTGCAATTGCTGGCGTAGATATGCAAACCACAATGCCTCCAGGCGGCAGCCAGGCGCGCGGTGAAGCCATGGCCGAGTTGAGTGTGTTTATGCATGAACTGTTGACCGATAAGCGCCTCGGCGGTCTGTTTGATGCCGCACAGCAAGAGTCTTTAAACGACGTCGAGCAAGCAAATCTCAGTGAAATGCAACGCGCCTGGCAACAGGCAACCCTTCTTCCTGCCTCGCTGGTGGAAGCCAAATCGTTAGCAGGTTCTCGTTGTGAACATGCCTGGCGTCAACAGCGTCCAGCGAATGACTGGAAAGGCTTCTCGACCAACCTGAAAGAAGTGGTGAAGCTCAGCCGCGAAGAGGCGCAATTGCGTGCCGAGGCGTTGGGCGTTTCCCGTTACGACGCACTCTTAGATGTGTTCGAACCTGGCATGACCAGTGCACAGCTTGACCAAACCTTTGGCGACCTGAAAAGCTGGTTGCCTGACCTGTTGCAGCGTGCCGTCACCAAACAGCAGAAAAGCGCCATTGAAGCACCCGTTGGGCCTTTTGCTATCGAAGCACAGAAGCAACTGGGCCTGAGCCTGATGAAAACCCTCGGTTTTGATTTCAATCATGGCCGCCTTGACGTCAGTGCTCATCCGTTCTGCGGCGGTGTGCCCGAAGATGTGCGCATTACCACCCGCTACAACGAGAATGATTTCCTCAGCGCTATGATGGGCGTGATCCATGAAACGGGCCACGCTCGTTACGAGCAAAATCTGCCACAGCAGTGGCGTGGGCAGCCAGTAGCCCTTGCGCGATCCACCGCGATCCATGAATCTCAAAGCCTGTTTATGGAGATGCAGTTAGGGCGCAGCAAAACGTTCTTGCAGCATATCCACCCGCAAGTTGTCGCCCTAATCGGCGATCAGCCCGCTTTAGGGCTGGATAATTTCATTCGCCAGACGCAGCGAGTGAAGCCTGGCTTTATTCGCGTTGATGCCGATGAGCTGAGCTATCCCGCACACGTCATTCTGCGTTATGAAATTGAACGCGCGTTGATTGAAGGTGAAATTGAAGTCGATGATATCCCTGCGCTGTGGGATGAGAAGATGCAGCAGTCGCTGGGTATTGATACGCGTGGTAATTATCGCGATGGTTGCATGCAGGACATTCACTGGACCGACGGTGCCTTTGGCTACTTCCCGACTTATACCTTGGGCGCCATGTATGCGGCACAGCTGTTCCAGGCCGTAAAGCGAGCCATCCCGCAGGTGGACGATCTGATTCTTAACGGCGAGTTGCAGCCGGTGTTTGACTGGCTACAGCAGAACATCTGGCAGCACGGCAGCCGCTTCCCAACGGAGACATTACTGGTCAATGCCACTGGCGAAAAGCTGAATCCGCACTATTTCCGCCAGCATCTTGAACAACGTTATCTCTCTGAGTAAACTGCGCGGCGGCCTTACTGGCCGCCCTTTTCACATCCTTTACCTTACTTTGTACATTCCGTTACACGCCGATACCAATCCCTCACGGAAAGCCTGAATTGTTTTTCATATAGTGATTTCACCGGCCCCGCAGTGGGCTACACATGAAAAAATAGTTCGAGGATTTGCGATGAAAAAATTAGTTGCTCTGGTGATCGCCGCTGCTATGGGTATGTCTTCTGTTGCTTTCGCTGCTGAGACCACTACTGCTGCTCCTACTGCTGCCGCTACTACTGCTGCACCAGTGAAGCATAAAGCTGCTCACCATAAAAAAGTTGCCCAGAAAGCCCAGGCCGCTAAGAAACACAAAAAAGTAGAGAAGAAAGCGCCAGCTGCACAGAAAGCTCAGGCTGCTAAAAAGCACCACAAAAAAGCAACCAAGCCAGCTGCACAGAAAGCCCAGGCTGCTAAAAAGCACCACAAAAAAGCGAAAAAAGCAGCTAAATAAGTCTGTCTCTTAGCGCCAATACCGCATTAATTTTTAAAACACCCGGTTATGCCGGGTGTTTATTTACTGGAGTAGCGAAAAATGGTGCGTCGCTATCGCTTCGAAATTATCCTGATTGTGATGATCCTCTGCGGCATTATTGCAGCCAGTTTTTTTATCTAGTCGTTGTAGCGTGCTGATTACTCCAATATTTCTCCCTTTTTTCCCGCTCTCCGACTATAGTTATCGCTCAAGCGTGATGACAATATCCCCTACTTATTCTCGCCATTGAGAGAACTATGCGCCTGGCTATCCTGTTTCTTGTTGGTATTTTCAGTTTTAACCTCGCAGCACATGCCGATGATGAAGATGGGCCAAGCCCGGAAGACATCAAGACGCTATTCTTTGGCAAAGACCATCGCAAGGCGATCACGGATGTGAGTGCCGCGCCTTGGGACGCGATCGGCCAGTTAGAAACCGAAAGCGGCAACCTCTGTACTGCAACCCTTATTTCAGCACATCTGGCGTTAACTGCCGGTCACTGCTTACTGGCTCCTCCTGGCAAATTCGATAAGCCCGTTGCCCTGCGTTTTATGGCTGGCGCGAAAGGTTGGCGTTACGAAATTCATGACATCGATGCGCGGGTTGAACCCTCTTTAGCACGTAAATTACAGGCCGATGGTGAAGGTTGGATTGTGCCACCGGGCGCAGCACCTTACGATTATGGGTTAGTTATTTTGCATAACCCGCCGTCTGGCATTGTGCCAATTCCGTTATTTGACGGTTCCCGTAGCGATTTAACTGATGCGCTGAAAACCACAGATCGCAAAGTGACGCAGGCAGGTTACCCAGCGGACCATCTCGATACACTCTATTCACACAGCGATTGTTTGATTACTGGCTGGGCACAGCGTGCCGTGCTATCGCATCAATGCGATACGCTGCCGGGAGACAGTGGCTCACCGCTGTTGCTGAAAAATGGAGATGGCTGGCAGTTGATTGCGGTGCAGAGTTCCGCCCCCGCTCCAGCCGATCGTTATCGTGCTGATAACCGAGCCATTGCGGTGACCTCGTTTAAAGATAGCCTGGAAGAATTAGCAAAATAACGCCTTCGAACTGAGGGTGTTTTCATTGGAGCGGTGCGATTTATCGCGCGTACCTTTAGCGGCATTGCTGCTGAAAGACGTGAATAAGATTGCGCCGCTACCGCTCAACAAAGAAAGCAGTAACGGCCCTTCTCACTCGTCAGCTAATCTGTTCCATTGCCTGCAAAATGCGTTTCTCAGAAATCGGGAAAGGCGTCCCTAACTGTTGCGCAAAGTAGCTGATCCTTAGCTCTTCTAACATCCAGCGAATCGCCTGCACTTCGGCATCATCCTGACGCTGCGGTGGCAATTTGTTACGCCAACTCTGCCATGCTTGTTCAGCCGCCTGTACTTTAAGCATCCGCGCACGGTCGCTGTGTGGATCGACCGGCAATTTCTCCAGACGCCGTTCAATGCCTTGCAGATAACGCAGCGTGTCACCCAATCGCTGATAGCCATTGCCCGTGACAAAGCCGCGATACACCAACCCGCTCATTTGCGTTTTGACGTCGGACAGTGCCAAAGCCAGCGAGATATCCACCCGCCCCTTGAGGAACTTGTTGATATTGAACACGCTTGTCAGAATCTGTTCGACCTGTTTGGCGATGGTCACCACAGTTTCATTCAGTTCCGCTCGGACTTTGTCACGCAGTTGCTCAAAGTTATCCTGTTGCCACGCCGGACCGCCCGCTTGTGCCATCAGTTTGTCTACGCCACAGGCAATGCAATCATCAATTAAATCCAGCACTTTACCGTAGGGATTGAAGTACAAACCCAACTTGGCTTTGTTCGGCAACTTTTCATGCAGATATTTGATCGGCGAGGGGATATTCAGCAGCAGTAAGCGGCGCTGACCGCGCCACATCACTTTTTGTTGCTCCAACTCGCTGTCGAACAGGCGAATGGCGACACTGTCCTTTTCATCCACCAGTGCAGGCCAGGCTTTGACCTGATAACTGCCGCGCTTCTGTTCATAACTCTGCGGCAGATCGCCAAAGCTCCAGATGTGCAAACCGCTCTGTTCCAAGCCATCATCCGCCACTTTAGACAGCGTCTCTTGGACTTTGCCTTTCAACACCTGTTTAAGCTGATGCAGATCTTTGCCTTCCTGCAGTTTGCGATTGTGCTCGTCCACGATGCGGAAGGTCATTTTCAGGTGATCGGGCACCTGATCCCACTGCCAGGCTTCACGCTCAATGGTAACACCGGTCATACGACGGAATTCACGCTCCAACGCATCTAACAGCGGTAATTCCAGCGGCGTAACCCGAGCGAGGAAAGCTTCGGCATAATTGGGCGCAGGCACCAGATTGCGACGTGTTGGCTTTGGTAACGACTTGATTAACGCGATAACTAACTCGCGGCGCACGCCTGGAATTTGCCACTCGAAGCCGCTCTCTTCCACCTGATTCAACAGCGGCAGCGGAATGTGGATCGTCACCCCATCCGCATCAGCGCCTGGCTCGAACTGATAGCTCAGCTTCAGCTTTAGGTTGCCCTGATGCCAGAAGTTCGGGTAATCCAACTGACTGACTTTATCCGCGCCATCTTTGATCAGCATCTGCTTATCAAAATTCAGCAGGTCGGGATTCTCTTTGCTGGCCTGCTTCCACCAGCTATCAAAATGGCGTGCCGATACCACTTCACTGCCGATGCGGCGATCGTAGAAGGCAAACAGCGTTTCGTCGTCCACCAGAATGTCACGGCGGCGCGATTTGTGTTCCAGATCTTCCACTTCACTGCGTAACTTCAGGTTGTTGCGCAGGAACGCATGCCGCGTCTGCCAATCGCCTTCAACCAGCGCATGACGGATAAATAACTCACGACTGAGTTGAGGATCGATTCGGCTGTAGTTGACCTTACGCGCCTGCACAATCGCCAGGCCATAAAGGGTCACTTTCTCCGTCGCCATCACCGCACCTTGAGCTTTCTCCCAGTGCGGTTCACTATAGCTACGCTTGATCAGGTGCTGCGCCAGCGGTTCGATCCATTCGGGATCGATACGTGCCGCCACGCGGCCCCACAAGCGGCTGGTTTCCACCAGTTCCGCCACGATAGTCCACTTCGGCGGCTTCTTAAACAGGCCGGAACCGGGGAAGATGGAGAAGCGGGCGTTGCGCGCACCGGTGAACTCCTGCTTCTCATTATCTTTTTGGCCAATATGCGACAACAAGCCCGTCAGCAATGCGCAGTGCACTTCTCGGTACGGCGCGGGCTCGCTGTTAACAGGCATACCTTGCTCACGCACCACCTGACGCAGTTGCGTATAGATGTCCTGCCACTCGCGCACGCGTAAGTAATTCAGGAAGTCGGTTTTACACTGACGACGGAAATGATTACCCGACAGCGCTTTCTGCTGCTCTTGCAGATAATTCCACAGATTCACAAATGACAGGAAATCGGACTCTTTATCGGCAAATCGGCGATGTTTCTCATCCGAAGCCTGCTGTTTGTCGCTCGGACGTTCGCGCGGGTCTTGAATTGAGAGCGCCGCAGTGATGATCATCGCTTCACGCACGCAACCAAATTTTTGCGCTTCCAACACCATGCGTGCCAGGCGCGGATCCACCGGCAACTGCGCCAACTGGCGGCCCGACGTCGTCAGCTTGTAGGTTTCATCTTCACTGAGTGTGATGGCACCCAACTCTTCCAGCAGACGCACGCCATCTTGAATATTGCGCTTGTCGGGCGCTTCAACGAACGGGAAGGCGCCGATATCACCAAGGCCGAGCGCCGTCATTTGCAGAATAACCGACGCCAGGTTAGTACGCAGGATTTCCGGGTCGGTGAACGCTGGGCGGCTGAGGAAATCGTCTTCCGAATAAAGACGAATACAGATCCCCTCTGAGACACGACCACAACGCCCTTTACGCTGATTGGCAGAGGCTTGTGAAACCGGCTCAATCGGCAGGCGCTGCACTTTAGTGCGATAGCTGTAACGGCTGATGCGCGCGGTGCCGGGATCTATAACATACTTAATGCCCGGCACCGTCAGTGACGTTTCTGCCACGTTGGTTGCCAGCACAATACGACGTCCGCTGTGCGACTGGAACACGCGATTCTGTTCGGCATTTGACAGGCGCGCATACAGCGGCAGGATTTCGGTATGCGGAATATCGCGCTTCATCAGCGCATCGGCGGTATCGCGAATTTCACGCTCACCGCTCATAAAGATCAGGATATCGCCACGGCTCTCATGACCCAACTCATCAACGGCATCAAAAATCGCCTGCAGCTGGTCGCGATCGGTATCGTCAGCATCTTCCACAATCGGACGGTAGCGCACTTCCACCGGGTAAGTTCGGCCTGAGACTTCAATCACCGGTGCATGATTGAAGTGGCGCGAGAAGCGCTGCGGATCGATGGTGGCTGAGGTAATGATCACTTTCAGGTCTGGGCGGCGCGGTAACAGCTCGCGTAAATAGCCCAGCAGGAAGTCGATGTTCAGGCTGCGTTCGTGCGCTTCATCGATGATGATGGTGTCATATTGCAGTAACTGGCGATCCTGCTGGATTTCTGCCAGCAGAATACCGTCGGTCATCAGTTTGACTTGCGTGGTGTCGCTGACCTGATCGTTAAAACGTACTTTGTAGCCAATCGTCCCACCCAGCGAGGTTTCCAGTTCATCAGCGATGCGGTTTGCCACGGTACGCGCCGCCAGACGGCGCGGCTGGGTGTGGCCAATCAACCCTTTGACACCGCGTCCCAGCGCCAGACAGATCTTCGGCAACTGCGTGGTTTTTCCCGAACCGGTTTCACCCGCCACAATCACCACCTGATGATCGCGAATCGCCTCAGCAATTTCCTGCTGCTTTTGGCTGACCGGCAGGTTTTCTGGGAACGTAATGCGCGGGGTGGCAGCCCGGCGCTGGGCAATCCGATGCTCGGCCGCCACGAATTCTGGCTCCAGTTCGGTCACAATGTTTTGTTGTGCAGCAGGATTTTTCACCTTGGCGGCACCGTGCAGACGCCGTTGCAAACGCTGGCGATCGCGCAGCGTCAGATTATCGAGCCGCGTCCAAAGTGGGGCTAAAGGAGAAGTGACGGATGATGACATAGTGATGTGTTACCTGTGGTCGCGGCGAGCCTGACAATGTGCGCTCGATGCCGGCTTAAATTTCCCGGCGGATTCAATCAATTATTGTGCGGCATGATAGCACACTCTGGAAAACCTCACCTGACCGGACGTGCGACCTTATTCAATAATTTCGAACATAGGTCTCGAAATATTGCGCTTTTACCTCGCGGAGGAACTCCGTAGAGTGTAACGCATTGAGCGGTAAGCCAACCGCGTCACGCACAGGAAAATACCATGAGCAAAGTTTTAGTTCTGAAATCAAGCATCCTCGCTGGTTACTCTCAGTCAAACCAACTGGCTGACTTCTACGCTGAAGAAGCACGCGCTAAAGGTAACGACGTTACCATACGCGACCTGGCTGCTCAGCCAATTCCGGTACTGGATGGTGAGCTGGTTGGCGCACTGCGTCCTTCCGATGCTCCGCTGTCTCCACGTCAGCAAGAAGCGCTGGCGCTGTCTGACGAGCTGATTGCTGAACTGCAAGCGCATGACACTGTGGTTATTGCTGCTCCGATGTACAACTTCAACATCCCAACTCAGCTGAAGAACTACTTCGACCTGATTGCCCGCGCTGGCGTGACCTTCCGTTATACCGAAGCAGGCCCAGAAGGCCTGGTGACCGGCAAACGTGCTGTGATCCTGTCTAGCCGTGGCGGTATCCACAAAGACACCCCAACCGACCTGCTGACCCCTTACGTGAAACTGTTCCTCGGCTTCATCGGTATCACTGACGTGAACTTCGTGTTCGCGGAAGGCATTGCTTATGGTCCTGAAGTGGCGACCAAAGCCGCTAACGATGCAAAAGACGCCATCAAGCAAATTGTTGCTGCGTAATCATTGAGAACGTGATGAATACCCGAGAATAATGGGTATGATGCCATCGTTGCCGGGCCTGAGTGCCCGGCTTTTTTGTGCCTGAAAGGTGGGAGGTGTTGCAGGCCCCCTTGATTGCGCATCTGTCGGTGAGGCCGCAGCCGACAAAGGTTTGGGTTGATTGCGTGCTGGCTTTTACTTACGTAACCACTGCCCGTTAATCCCACGAACATACTCACCGCTGCCGGCACGGCTCACCAGTTTTTCTCCCGCGATGCGTGCCACTTCACTGGTGGTCAGGTTGTTCTGCTGCGCCACACGCTGATACTGCTGCGAACGCCCCTCATTGATGCGTTTAACCAGTGCCAGAGTTTCATCATCCTGTTGCCGCGCGGCGATAAAACCACTCAATGTCTCTCCCACACGCCCCTGCTGTCGCGCTTCGTCCAGCGTCAATGCCCACGCTGATGGCGCTAGCAGTAGCGCCAGAATCAATATGATCCCTTTGAGTCTCATACTGCTCCTCCTCAAAACAGCCCGCTCTGATTTTTCAGCAGCGCTTCCACGTCTTTATCCACTTTGATGTGAATTTCATGTTCAATCTTCACATTCATGTTGATAGTGATCGGCTCTTTCGGTGCTGCCACTTCAATACGCGGCACGCAACCCGTGATTGGCAATAGCACCAGTAACAGCAATGCCCTGAGGCTCATGGTTGGGGATCCTTCTTGGATGGCAGGGTGGCATTTTGCTCCACCCATGATTGCAAATTATCGCCGAAGCGCAGGCTGCGCCACAGCTGGAACAGGTTTTCCTGATGCCGATAGTTGAGATTGATCGACTGGCGGCGATTACTAAACTGGCTGGTGCCTTTCACTTCTGACTGCATCGTCAAATTGCCAAAGTTATCCAGGTCAATCGTCGCCCAGGATCGGGAAATTTCCATGTAGCGCAACCAGTCCATCGCTGCGCCAGCGGCAAAGTTATTGCTGACAATCGCATCGGCCATATCTTTATCCATACGGAAGGTGAGCGGCCCACTGTTGGCAATCCATCCCTTTTCAATCAGCCATTGTGGGTTATTCACCCACAGCGGCAACTCGCCATTGACCTTGCCCGACATGGCAAACTGTTTGGGTTTGATGGCGGTAATCAGCTTGCTGAGGTTGATCTCGCGTAGTGAGACACGGGCAGGCTCATGCTGCGGCATGCGCAACTCAGGCATGCTGACATGACCGCCAAGCAGATCGAGGTTCACATTACTCAGCGTGAGCGGCTGGCGCTCCTGCCATGGATAATGGCCTTGCAAATCGGCGGTAATATTCTGGAGGGCAAACTGGTTTTTGACTTCGGCAATACGCAGCGAAACCGGGCCACGGCGTCCAAGTTGCCATTGATGATCTTTAAGGCGGAAAGGCAGTGAGAAATCGATGCCATTGATTTCACTGTCCGGCATCCACACGCTACCCTGTTTCACGGCCCAGAACCCGCCCGCTTCGAAGCCCTGCTTGCTGGCAGCAGAAAAGGCCATTTGCGCGCGGAGTTCACCAGACTGAATGCGCATTTTCAGATCGCTGCTCAACAGCGGTTGAAATACCGTCAGCGACTGGGCAGGCCACCAGGCTTCGCCGCGTAGACGTTCTCCATCCCAGCGCCCATGCACGCGTACCGGGCCAATGTCCTCCGCTGTCAGTTGCCCACGCCAGTTAAACCGGCTGGGATCACTGCCTTTTGCTGCAAAATTTAACTCGGAGGGAGGGAGCCAGCCGCCATAGCTGAACTGGGTTTGTCCAGACTTCAACGTGAATCCCCCGGTGAAGGCGGGATGCGCAAGATCGCGCTGCCAGCGCACGGGAGCTGAAAGGGTCAGTCGGGGTTTATCCACCTGCACCATGCCATAGGCCAGTTGATCAAAACCGGTATCAAGCGTATCGAGGCTGATTAAGGTATCTAACCAGCTACCCGTGCCCTTAACGTCCCATTTAGCATTCAGCGGTGCCATCTCCCCCTCGCCCCAGTAACGCCAATTCCAGCGTCCGCTGTCCGGCCAGAAATCGCTGGCGCGGCCGTCAAGATGCACGTTAAAGCGGCCAAAGCTGGGATCGTGGGCCTTAAGAATCGCCTGCAAGCGCCCATTAATGCCGCCCGAGGCAAGGGTAACTCCCGCCAGTGGCCAGCGCGCTTCATCCACTTCTAGAGTGGAAAGCAAACGCCCCCGTAAACGCAACAATGCCCCCTGCTTTAAACTCACCTGCGGATCGGTCAGCATGCCGTGTAGTACCCCGGGCATACTGCCAAAAAGCTGCAGCTCGGCAAATTTGCTCTCACCGGTCAGTTGGAAGGGTAAGTTGCTGTCGGTCAGGCTCAGTGTGCCCGGCCCCACGCTTAGCACCAGGTTCCCTTTACCGCCACGCCCTTGCGTGAGCAAATTAAAGCGGCCGCTGACTTGGGTGTTTTCCAGTCCTTGTTGCCAGTTATCCAGCGTTAGCGCCATCCCACCAGAGAGTGGCTGGTTCGCCTGTGGCCAGCGCCACTGACCTTGAGTGATACGAATCTGCTGGGCATCAACCTGCCACGGCAGTTGCAAAAGCGGCTGTTCGTCACCCTGTTGATTCACCATCAGCGTACCCTGCTGCTGTTGCCAGTTAAGCGCCACCGTGAGCGGCCGCGGCCACTGCGCAACATTCACTTCACCGTTGAGTTCACCCGCAACCGGTAATCCGTTGGCGAAGGTCGGTAGGGTTAAATCACCGTGCAGATCAAGCGGCTTGGGTAACAGAGGATGGTTGAGCTGAAGCTGTGCGATATGCAATTGCTGCCCTTGCAAACGGGCATTAAGGCTTAGGTTATCGCCTTGATAACGTAATTGCTGCGCATCCTTATCCAAAGTGAGATCAAAACGTCCTGAGTATTGTTGCCACGGCAAAATGCTCAGTTGATCAAGGTGGATATCTGCGCCCGGTAACATCTGCTGCCATTCAGCCAGACTGCGAGGCGCATTGGTGGCGCTGCCCTGCGGCAACGCTTGCAGACAGTCACTGTTGAGCTGCACAGCGTGAGCATTAAGCTGCCAGCGTTGGTGATGCCAGCCTAGCGCGGCATCCTCAACTTTCGCCAGCTCGCAATCACCCGCCAGGTAGCGAACTTCGGGGAAATGCACGCCACCTTGATGCCAACGCGGCGAACCGTTCAACTCGACACGGGTATTTTCAGGCAGCCAAACTCCGGCCAACCGGGGTAACCATTGTGTCAGTGACAACAATAATCCCAACAGTAGCAGTATCAGCGCCAGCAGCGCAGCAAGTGTTCGACGAAGGCCCCGCGTCATGGCAGCTAACGTTCCTGTTCTTTACGCAATCCTGACAGAGATGATGTCATGTTATGCCCGCTAAATGAAGGTGTTAGCTTAATAGCCTGGCTGAAGAACAGCAAAGCTACGCGGAAAACGTTATTCTGTTGTGATACCGACGTTGCATTTTTCAGGAGCGAAACAATGAAAGTTGCGGTTTACAGCACCAAACACTACGACCAGAAATACCTTGAACACGTCAATGCGAGCTTTGGATTTGAGCTGCAGTTCTTTGACTTCCTGCTCAGTGAAGCCACGGCGAAGAACGCAGCAGGCTGCGATGCGGTGTGCATCTTCGTTAATGACGATGGTAGCAAGGTGGTGCTGGAAGAGCTGGCGGCACTGGGCGTGAAATTTATTGCGCTGCGCTGCGCCGGTTTTAATAACGTTGACCTGGAAGCCGCGGCAGCGCTTGGCCTTCAAGTGGTGCGTGTGCCGGCCTACTCGCCAGAAGCTGTGGCAGAACATGCCGTGGGATTGATGATGACACTTAACCGTCGCATTCATCGCGCCTATCAGCGCACGCGTGACGCCAACTTCTCACTGGATGGCTTAACCGGCTTCAACATGCACGGCAAAACTGCGGGCGTGATTGGTACCGGCAAAATCGGTGTCGCAACGATGCGGATTCTGAAAGGCTTTGGCATGCGCCTGTTGGCGTTTGATCCCTACCCAAGTGCAGCAGCTCAGGAACTGGGGGCAGAATATGTCGACCTGAAAACGCTGTTTGCTGAATCCGATGTGATCACATTGCACTGCCCAATGACGCCAGAAAACCATCACTTATTAAATGCACACGCATTTAGCCAAATGAAAGACGGCGTGATGATCATCAACACCAGCCGTGGTGGCTTGATTGATTCACAAGCAGCGATTGATGCGCTGAAACAGCAGAAGATTGGTTCGCTGGGAATGGATGTGTATGAAAATGAACGCGACCTGTTCTTTGAGGACAAATCGAATGATGTGATTCAGGACGATATCTTCCGTCGCCTGTCAGCCTGTCATAACGTGCTGTTCACCGGACATCAGGCATTCTTGACCGCCGAAGCGTTAACGGCGATTTCGGAAACTACGCTCAGCAATTTACAGCAGCTTGGACGCGGTGAAACTAGCCCGAATCAAGTCACCGTTTAATTGCCTTGCGCCTGCATCAGCGGGCGCAACTTCCACCCATTAAGGCCTGCTCGTCGCAGCGACGACCATTGGTCAGTTGGCACATTCCAATGCGTGAGCCATCTAACTGACGTGAAAACGCCAATGTACCCCCGGCATTACTACAATTCACTTCAGCCATGGATGCCATAACAACATGCGGTTGGACGTGTGCAGCGGTGGCCTGTTGCGGTGGTTCGTCATCACTGTTGCTGCTGCAGGCAGAAAGTAACAGTGCTGCACCGGCCAGCAGTAAAGTAGCGGCTTTCATCGGTTGGGCTCCGGGGATATTGGGCGCAAAAGAGCCACCAGCATATGTCAGGGACGTTAAAGGGTCGATAGCCGAAACAGCTTTTTACAAAATTTAATATCATCTTTTGCAAGCAGAATTATCCTGATTGAGCACATTCGTCCTTTCCTGAGAAATTTATTAAAACTTATCAACACCTAAGGAGGAATAATGTTAACTGACATGCTAATTCGAATTGCCCTTGCCGGAATTCTTGGCGGGTTAATTGGCCTTGAACGTCAGATGCGTGCCAAAGAAGCGGGTTTACGCACTCATATCCTGGTGGGGATTGGCAGCGCCATGTTCATGTTGGTGTCCAAATATGGCTTCTCCGACATGCTCACTAGCGACCATGTGGCGCTCGATCCCAGCCGTATTGCCGCACAGGTGGTTAGCGGCATGGGTTTCCTCGGCGCTGGCACCATCATCATCCAAAAACAGATCGTCAAGGGTTTGACCACGGCCGCAGGGTTATGGGTGACGGCTGCCATTGGCCTGGTCATCGGTAGCGGCATGTATGAGATCGGCATCTACGGAACCGTACTGGCGCTGGTGGTGCTTGAAACCTTCCGCCGTCTCAGTCATTTGCTGATTGGTCGCCACCACACGCTACTGGTGCATTTAAAACCTAAAAGCGTGCCGCTGGTTCTATTAGTGCTTCAACGCGAGAATTTGCGCTATGGCCATATCGCGGTAGTCAATCGGGACGAAGAGAGTGGCTTGTGTGAATTAAGCGTAGAGGTGACATTGTCACGCAGGGCGCCCATGCACACCATTTATGACAAAGTCATAGAGATCAAAGGGGTTCACTCGCTAGAGATGATGTAAAAAACAGCAACCTTAGATGTCTGTGCGTTCACCTCTGATCACCACACAGATGAAAAAGTCCTGACTCCGCGCTTTGCTAAACTGAATCATTACCCCCGTAAATTTTATGGGATTATCAGCATAGCAAAGGATGTTCTATGATTACCATCGACGGCAACGGTGCCGTGGCCTCGGTCGCTTTCCGCACCAGTGAAGTGATTGCCATCTATCCGATCACCCCCAGTTCGACTATGGCTGAACTGGCAGATAGCTGGTCAGGGGAAGGCCGCCGTAACATCTGGGGCGATATCCCACGCGTGGTCGAGATGCAGTCCGAAGGCGGCGCCATTGCCACCGTGCATGGCGCATTGCAAACCGGCGCCCTTTCCACCACCTTTACCTCATCACAGGGCCTGCTGCTGATGATCCCCACGTTGTATAAGCTGGCAGGACAACTTACCCCCTTTGTACTGCACGTTGCGGCGCGTACGGTGGCCACCCATGCCCTTTCCATCTTTGGCGATCATTCGGACGTGATGGCGGTGCGCCAGACCGGTTGCGCGCAACTCTGTGCTTCCAGCGTTCAGGAGGCGCAGGATTTCGCTCTGATTTCTCAAATGGCCTCACTCAACAGTCGCGTACCTTTTATTCACTTCTTCGACGGTTTCCGCACCTCACATGAGATCAATAAAATTGTGCCGATCAGCGATGAAACCTTGAAGGCGCTGATGCCCGCACAAGCTATCGCTAATCACCGTGCACGGGCGTTGACACCGGACCACCCCACCATTCGCGGCACCTCAGCCAACCCCGATACCTATTTCCAGTCACGCGAGGCGACGAACCGCTGGTATGACGCCTGTACCGGCCATGTTGAAGCCGCCATGGCCGCATTTGGTGCTGACACCGGCCGGCATTATCGACCTTTTGAGTATTATGGTCACCCTCAAGCGGATCGCGTGATAGTGATGATGGGCTCCGGTTGTGGAACAGCCGAAGAAGCTATTGATGTCATGCTGCAACGCGGCGAGAAAGTGGGTTTGGTGAAAGTGCGCCTCTATCGCCCGTTCTCGGCCACACACCTGATTGACACTTTGCCGTCTTCTGTTGCGCGCATTGCGGTACTGGATCGCACTAAAGAGCCGGGAGCGCTCGGTGAGCCGCTGTTCCTTGATGTGATGACGGCGCTGGCAGAAGCCTACAGCCGGGGCGAGCGCCCCTCGCTGCCTCGCGTGATAGGTGGGCGCTATGGTTTATCCTCCAAAGAGTTCGCGCCAGATGCTGTGTTGGCTGTGTTCCGCGCCCTGCAACGTGAGCAGCCTCCCGCACGCTTCACCGTAGGCATTTACGACGACGTCACGCACTTATCCCTGCCCATGGAAAGCAATATCGTGCCGAATCGTGCGCGGTTGGAAGCGCTGTTCTACGGGTTGGGCAGTGATGGCAGCGTGAGCGCCAGTAAAAATAATCTAAAGATTATCGGCAACGCCACGCCGTGGCATGTTCAGGGCTATTTTGTCTACGACTCGAAAAAAGCCGGGGGCCTGACTGTTTCGCATCTGCGCGTGAGTGAAAATCCGATTCAATCCGCCTATCTGGTGCAGCAGGCTGATTTTATCGGCTGCCATCAGCTGCAATTTATTGATCAGTATTCGATGCTCGATCAGCTAAAACCAGGCGGGATTTTCCTGCTTAATACTCCCTATGCTGCTGATGAAGTGTGGTCGCGTTTGCCGCAGGAAGTACAAAGCCAGCTCAACGATAAGCAAGCGCATTTCTACGTGATTAACGCAGCGCGCATTGCACGTGAATGCCAGTTGGGCGCGCGCATCAATACCGTTATGCAGATGGCATTCTTTCAGCTCACAAAAATTCTACCCGGTGACAGTGCATTAACCGAACTGCAAAACGCGATTGCACGCAGTTACAGCAGCAAAGGGGAAGAGTTGGTGCAACGTAACTGGCAAGCACTGGCAATGGCTCAGCAGTCGTTAGAAGCGGTGCCGCTTCAGCCCGTTGATCATCGCAGCCCACATCGCCCACCGGTGGTGTCTGATCGCGCGCCGGATTTCGTTAAAACCGTGACCGCGGCGATGCTGGCAGGTCTGGGTGACAAGTTGCCGGTATCAGCGCTTCCACCGGATGGCACCTGGCCCGTCGGCACCACGCAGTGGGAGAAGCGCAATATCGCCGAAGCGATCCCCATCTGGCAGCCGGATCTGTGTACACAGTGCAATCATTGCGTTGCGGCCTGTCCGCACTCAGCGATTCGCGCCAAAGTGGTGGTTCCTGAAGCGCTCGAATCCGCACCGGCGTCACTCGCCTCGCTGGATGTAAAATCACGCGACATGCGCGGACAAAAATATGTGCTGCAAGTTGCACCAGAAGACTGCACCGGTTGCAACCTGTGCGTCGAGGTCTGCCCGGCCAGCGATCGTCAGAATCCCGCGATCAAAGCGATTAACATGCAGTCACGCCTTGAACATGTCGAAACTGAAAAGACGAATTACGATGCGTTCCTCGCCTTACCGGAGATCACAGCAGAGCAGCTTGAGCGTATTGATATTCGCACTTCGCAACTGATTACTCCTCTGTTCGAATATTCTGGCGCTTGTTCGGGTTGTGGCGAAACACCCTACATCAAGCTACTGACACAGCTGTACGGCGACCGTTTGCTGATTGCTAACGCCACCGGCTGCTCGTCAATTTATGGCGGCAATCTGCCTTCCACACCTTACACCACCAACGCCGAAGGTCGCGGCCCGGCATGGGCGAACTCACTGTTTGAAGATAACGCTGAATTCGGCCTTGGATTCCGCCTCAGTGTTGATCAACAGAAGCAGCGCGCGCTGCGTCTGCTCGACCAATGCGCACCGCAGTTACCGGCCTCGCTGGTTGAAGCGTTAAAAGGTGACAATGTCACCCCCTCTTTGCGCCGTGAACAGATTGTCGAACTGCGTACGCAATTGAAAGCATCATCATCACCAGAAGCCGATGCATTAAAAGATATTGCCGATGCGTTAGTAGAGAAATCAGTCTGGTTGATTGGTGGCGATGGCTGGGCCTATGACATCGGTTATGGTGGCCTTGACCATGTGATGAGCCTGAATGAGAACGTTAATGTGCTGGTGCTCGACACCCAGTGTTACTCCAACACCGGCGGTCAGGCATCCAAAGCCACGCCGCTTGGGGCCGTCACCAAGTTTGGTGAACAAGGAAAACGCAAAGCGCGCAAAGATTTGGGTATGTCTACCTTGCTGTATGGGCATGTTTATGTTGCCCAGATATCGCTTGGTGCGCAGCTTAATCAAACGGTTAAAGCGATTCAGGAAGCGGAGGCTTGGCCTGGTCCGTCATTGATCATCGCTTACAGTCCTTGTGAGGAGCACGGTTATGACCTGGCGTACAGCCACGAGCAGATGCGGCTGCTGACCACCAGCGGATTCTGGCCGCTTTATCGCTATGATCCGCGTCGTGCTGAACAGGGCAAAGCCGCGCTCGCGTTGGATTCGCGTCCGCCGACCTCGGAACTGGAACAAGCATTGATGAATGAACAACGCTTCCGTCAGTTGCAAACCCGGCAACCGGAAGCCGCCAGCCAACTGTGGCAAGAAGCGACCGAAGCCGCTCATCAGCGTTATCAGCGGTTGGCAGAGATGGCCGGTAAAGCGGAGAAAAGTGAGTAGATGAGAGAAGCCCGGCTTTTTAGGCCGGGCTTCTTTAAATTTAACAAGGCTGAAGCTGAATGATCGCCATCTCCACCGCGCGATTGGGTGAACCGGTTAATTCACGATAGCGAAGCTGCAAGTTACGCAATTCGGTCGCTACCACCTCTTTCTCTGTTGCAGATCCGCGCTGAGCCAACTCCAGATAGCACTGCCCGACTAGCCGGCACGCTTCTTCAAACACCATATCGTACGTTTGCATCTGCCTCTCCTCACCTTTAGAAACTAAAAAAAACGCTTCATCCATCCTGTCAGGCGTATCGCTGCATAATATTTATCCAGATCAATAAATGGGCAGATTGTTCTCGCTTTTATTGCAAGCACTCGGTGCGAAACCGTAAAAGAGATCGCATCAGATCTGGCATTCGCGGCCGCAATCCGTACCATACGCACTCATGTTAGAGGGGTTTATTGCCGCTGAAGCATTTTTCAGCCGCCAACGGCCCTTACCTTCACTCTCAAGCGTGAAAATAATGTCAGAAAATCAAGAAGTAACGAAGAAAAATCAATACAATCTGAACAAGCTTCAGAAGCGCCTACGTCGTAACGTGGGACAAGCCATTGCTGATTTCAACATGATTGAAGAAGGCGATCGCATCATGGTTTGCCTGTCTGGTGGTAAAGACAGCTACACCATGCTGGAAATTCTGCGCAATTTGCAGCAGAGCGCGCCGGTAAATTTTTCACTGGTGGCGGTGAATCTGGACCAGAAACAGCCTGGCTTCCCAGCGCATATTTTGCCTGCGTATCTGGAAGAACTCGGTGTCGAATACAAAATCGTCACTGAAGACACTTACTCGATCGTTAAAGAGAAGATTCCAGAAGGTAAAACCACCTGTTCGCTCTGTTCACGTCTGCGTCGCGGTATTCTTTATCGCACTGCCACGGAATTGGGTTGTACCAAGATTGCGCTCGGCCACCACCGTGATGACATCTTGCAGACCATGTTCCTGAATATGTTCTACGGCGGCAAGATGAAAGGTATGCCACCGAAGCTGATGAGCGATGATGGCAAACACATCGTTATCCGCCCGCTGGCCTACTGCCGTGAGAAGGACATCATCCGCTTTGCGGAAGCACGTCAATATCCCATTATTCCGTGCAACCTGTGTGGTTCTCAGCCTAACCTCCAGCGTCAGGTCGTGGCCGATATGCTGCGCGACTGGGATAAACGCTATCCTGGCCGCATTGAAACCATGTTCAGCGCGATGCAAAACATCGTGCCTTCGCATATGGCTGACATTAATCTTTTTGATTTTAAAGGGATCAAGCACGGCGATGACGTTGTGAACGGCGGTGATATTGGCTTTGACCGTGAAACCCTGCCGGTTCAACCTGTTGGTTGGCAGCCCGAAGATGAAGACGCAGCAGAACTGAGTGTACGTCTGGACGTGTTAGAAATTAAGTAACGCTTCTCATATTGGAAAAAGGCGCAGTGCTTCGGCTCTGCGCCTTTTTTATTAACGGTGAGGCGGTGGATCGATAATCGGTGGAAACTCGGGGTCATAAGGTGGATCGGGTTCCGGAATCGGCTGTGGATGAGGAATCGGCTCAGGGATGGGAGGTGGATCGGTTGGGATAGGTTCACTCGAAATCAGTTCTCGCATGCCCTTTCTCCTTGTTGCTGAATGTCCTTTAAGCATAGGAAAGGAAGCTGAACCAAGCCAAGCGGGCAAAAAAAAGCCGGCGGATAGGCCGGCGTCGTACGAATCAAATGTGCTATGCATTAATTCAAAAAAGGAAGTAAGACAATATGGAGCGCAACGCCCATCGCTTGACGTTGCATTCACCTGCGAGAGAGAGTTTGCCCCTGTAACGCGATCCACTTCTTGATATCGATCAGGTTTTTGACGCTTTTTTGTCTACTCAACCTTATTTAACAGCGAGTTACCTTACGATAACGCGGTGTTAACATCACAACCATTTGCGCCTTTTCAGCCATATCGCGACACCGACGACCATCGCGAGCAGCAACACACAGAATGCGGTAAAACCGAGCGGCCAACTGCCGCCAGGAATGCCCCCGAGGTTAACGCCAAATAATCCCGTCAGGAATGTCGCAGGCAGGAAAATCATCGCCATCAAAGACATGGTATAAGTGCGACGGTTCATCGATTCAGCGAGCAATGATGCCACTTCATCGGCCAGAATGCCGGTACGGGCCACACCTGCATTGAGATCGTCCAGCCCGCGACCTAAACGGTCAGCCACATCCTGCATACGGCGCCGATCGTCATCGTTCATCCACGGCAGTTTTTCGCTCGCCAGCCGCGCATAAACATCTCGCTGGGGGGCCATATAACGGCGCATAACAATTAATTGCTTACGCAACAGTGCCAGTTCTCCGCGTGCAGGGACTTGCTGATCCATCAACGCATCTTCCAGCTCAATGATTTTATCGTGCATCTCTTCGATAAATTCGCTGGCGTGATCGGTCAGTGCATCACACACATCCACTAGCCAGCTACCACCATCAACTGGACCATTGCCGTTTTGAAGATCGGCCAGCACTTCATCAATGGCGTAGACTTTACGGCGGCGCGTAGAAACGATCAGCTTGTCATTAATAAATACGCGCATCGCCACCAGTTGGTCAGGGCGCGAATCGGCGTTGTGATTGACACTTCGCAGCACAATCATGAAGCCATCGCCCAAGCGCGTCACGCGCGGTCGCATACTGTCGCCCGCTAAGGCATCACGCACTGAATCTGGGATCAGCGGGGTATTTTGCAGCCACTCGGCACTTTGACGCTGGGTATAATTGAGGTGTAACCAGCAGGGTTGCTCACAGTTGATGACATCTTTGTCTTCAATGGCAATCACGCCACCTTTGCCATCAAGCTGGCAGGAGATGATGGCATCAGAAACTTTTAACGCTTTTCCTTCAATGACGTTCACTTACTCGCCTCACTATCAAAATCAATACGATACAGTCTAGCGTGGTGCAGACGAGTTGCAATCATCAGGCTGTGAGCAAAGGTGACAAATAATTGAGAGGGTGTGATCGGTAGCGGCGTCCTCTATTTCGCGTATGTCAGCAGACCACTGGACAAATCTGCACGATAAATCGTGCCGCTACCATGATGTGTAATCTCTACATCAATGCTTCTCAATCCACAATTCGCGGCTGTAGGCAACGTCTTCCGGGTTGGTAATCGGATAGCCCTTCACCCACGGTTTGATTAATCGACCATTGGTGTATTGATAGATCGGCGCGATCGGCGCTTGATCGGCGATGATCTGCTCAGCTTTGTTGTAATCACTGTTCCGTGCCGCCGGGTTAGTCTCCTGACTGGCCTTGGCTAATACCGCATCATAATCCGCGCTGTGGAAACGCGCGATATTGCCGCTGTGGCTGGAGGTCAGCAAACTGAGGAAAGTGGAAGGCTCATTATAGTCGCCGACCCAGGATGCACGGATAACGTCGAAGCTGCCGGTGTTACGGCTATCTATGTAGGTTTTCCATTCCTGATTTTGCAGCGTGACGTCCACACCGAGATTCTTCTTCCACATAGAAGCCACCGCGATAGCAATTTTCTGGTGGCTTTCAGAAGTGTTGTAGAGCAGCGTGAGATGCAGCGGTTTGCCAGGGCCATAACCCGCCGCGCTCAACAATGCTTTCGCCTGTGCATTCAACTCTTGCTGGCTATGCTGTTGCAGATAGCTTTGCTGCGGCGTGAAGCCTGCGGTGACATCCGGAGTGAATTGCCAGGCTGGCTTCTCGCCGGTTCCCAGCACTTTCTCAGCGATAATCCGACGATCAATGCTCCACGACAGCGCTTTACGCACGCGGACATCAGCGGTTGGGCCTTTCTGCGTATTGAAGGCGTAGTAATAGGTCCCCAACTGATCCGGCGTATACACCTGGCCCGGCAGCTCTTTTTTCAGCAGCGCGTACATATTTTTCGGGAAGGATTCGGTGATATCGATGTCCCCCGCGCGATAACGTTTAGTCGCGCTCGACTCTTCATTGATGGGGATAAAGGTCACTTTAGTCAGGACTGAATGGCTGTCATCCCAGTAGTGCGGATTACGCACCAGCACGATTTTCTCATTCACCACTCGGTCTTGCAGTTGATATGCGCCATTACCGATCAGCTTGCCAGGAGAGGTCCAGCCATCACCGTTTTCCTCAATAACTTTTTGCGGGACAGGATACATCGCGGCATTCGCCACCATAGCAGGGAACCACGGCACAGGTCGTGACAATGTCACTTTTAAGTGCGTAGCATCCGTCGCGATGACACCGAGTTTGTCTGCGCTCATTTGGCCTTTAGTGATGGCGTCGGCATTTTCGATGCCACTCAGCGCAGCAAACCAGGCAAAAGGTGAACTGTTTTTAGGCTCAACCAAACGCTGCCAGCTATAAACGAAATCCTGAGCCGTCACCGGCTCGCCATTCGACCAGCGCGCGTCTTTTCGTAAGGTAAAGACCCAGGTTTTGTTATCGCTACTGTTCCAGCTTTGCGCGACACCTGGCACGATTTTGCCGTGGGCATCTTGATTGGTGAGCCCTTCAAACAGATCGCGCATCACCTGAATTTCGGGCAATCCGACTGCCTTCATAGGATCTAATGAGGCGGGTTCATCTTTAATATGGCGGACAATTTCTTGCGTACTTGCCAGCTGCGCCCCCGAAGGCACATTGGCAGCAAAAACGGGTGAGATTGCGCCAGCAATTAAAACGGCGGCCAGCGTATTGCGGAAAGTTAATTTCATCACCACTCCTTTACCCAAAAAATGGCGACTGCGAAGAAGTTTGTGTCGCCAGCAACTTTTGGCACTTTATCGCAAATTGCTGATTGATATATAGCTATTTCCCCTCGCGCTGATTACCGTTATGTTGAGGCTGGATTCCGGTCACACTTTTAATTTTGAATGTCAGCCTGATGCAGGTTGTCTGAATTGCACGCTTTCAGAGAGGAATGTCATGTCGTCACATCATCCACGTCCCTTGCGCGGCAAGCTGGACGCTGCCTGGCAACAGTATGGTCAGTCGGTGCTGGGTGCGCCGCTGTTGTGGTTCCCTGCCCCTGCTGCCGATGCAGAGAGTGGCTTAATTATTGCCGGTACTCACGGTGACGAGAATGCCGCGGTGGCCACATTGTCTGGTGCAATGCGTACGCTACCGGAGGCTTTGCGTCGACATCATGTGGTGCTGGCGGTCAATCCTGATGGATGTCAGCTCGGCCTTCGCGCCAATGCTAACGGTGTGGATCTCAATCGTAACTTCCCAGCAGCCAACTGGAAAAACGGCGATACCGTTTACCGCTGGAATAGCGCTGCCGATGAGCGCGACGTGGTGCTCTCTACCGGAGCTACCCCCGCTTCAGAACCCGAAACGCAGGCGTTATGCCAACTGATCCATCACATCAAGCCGCAATGGGTTGTCTCATGGCATGAACCGCTGGCTTGCATTGACGATCCGCACCACAGCGCATTGGCACAATGGCTGGCGGAACAAACCCAGCTACCGGTCGTGAGCAGTGTGGGCTACGCCACGCCGGGATCATTCGGCAGCTGGTGCGACGATCTCGGCTTGTTGTGTATTACCGCCGAGATGCCGCCAATTTCCGTTGATGAAGCCACTGAAGTGTATCTGGAAGCGATGATTAATCTGCTACGTTGGCAGCCGCGAGTTTAAGCACGCCATGTTCGAAGTGTAGTGATGGCTCAACATCGGCTGCCAGCCAGGTTGGGCCATCCAGATCGGCAAATTTTGCTATCGGGGTCAGTGGCAGTGCAGCGCGGATTGCACGTGAGGTACACAGCATACAGCCCAGCATCACGGCAAACCCTTGCTGTCGTGCTTCAATGGCTAACGCCAGCGCTTCGGTTAATCCACCCGATTTATCCAACTTGATGTTCACCATGTCATAGCGCCCTTTCAGCTGTGCCAACTGCTCACGCGTATGGCAACTTTCATCGGCACAAATGGGTAACGGGTGGACAAAATGGCTGAGCGCAGCATCTTCGGCAGCAGGAAGCGGTTGTTCAAGCATCGCGACGTTGAGATCCGCCAGCAACTGGCAACGCGCCGCCAGCCCTTCTACATGCCATGACTCATTGGCATCAACAATTAAGGTGGCGTCCGGCACCGCGGTTCTAATCGCGACTAAACGTTCGCTGATCAGATGATGATCGAGTTTGATCTTTAACAGACTTGCGCCGTTTTGCCAAAGCGCCAGCGCACTGCTCGCCATAGCTTCTGGTGTATCAATACTGACCGTATGCGCAGTGGTGATGTCAGACGCGAGGTGAACGCCACATAATGCCTGCAATGTTTTACCCTGCTGCTGACGCTCGAGATCCCACAACGCGCAGTCCAGGGCGTTACGCGCAGCGCCGGCGGGTAACGCATGTTGAAGTTCCGTACGGGTCATGCCGTTTTGTATTGCGGGCAGTTGCGCCGCAATTTGCTGCAGCACAGAGGTCTCACTCTCACCATAACGCGCATAAGGTGTGGCTTCACCGATACCTTTCAAACCGTCCTGCTCAATTTCGACCACTACCACATGGGCTTCCGTCCGACTTCCACGAGAAATAACAAACGGCGAATGCAACGGCCAGGCTTCCGGATAACTCTTCACTGTTCTCATTATTTCTCCTTAAATCCATCACTTAATTGCGCGTCGCCTCGGTTTTCGCTGCGAAATGCGCTCGTAAACCCTTCAAAATTATGTCATAAACAAACGCTATATCTGCTCTGGCAGGTAAAATGCCAGATTAATTCTTCGCTAAAAGGAAATCATATGTCTCAGAATGTTCACTTCCAGGGCAACCCGGTCCCAGTTGCAGGTCACTTCCCGCAGGCTGGCGAACAAGCTAAACCTTTCAGCCTGGTGGCTAAAGACCTTAGCGACGTATCCCTTTCTAAGTATGCAGGTAAACGCAAAGTTCTGAATATTTTCCCAAGTATTGATACCGGTGTATGTGCCGCATCAGTGCGTAAGTTCAACGAGCGCTCAGGCGAAGCGGATAATACCGTAGTGCTGTGCATCTCTGCTGACTTGCCGTTTGCGCAGTCTCGTTTCTGCGGCGCGGAAAACGTCAGCAATGTGGTGACCTTGTCAGCCTTGCGTGGTGCTGAGTTTAAAGAAGATTACGGCGTAGCGATTGCTGATGGCCCACTGAAAGGCCTGACTGCACGTGCCGTGGTAGTGCTGGATGAGAATGACAAAGTGGTTTACAGCGAACTGGTGAACGAAATCACCGAAGAGCCTAACTACGATGCGGCACTGGCTGCACTGAAGTAATCTTGCCCGTTTAAAAAGCCCGTTATTGAGGCCGAATAAAAAGCACCGAATGATTAATTATTCGGTGCTTTTTTTATGGCGCCATTAACACCGCCATTTTTTTAAACTATTGATCCATATTGATACGTTGTATTTTCTAACGCCACTTTTTATTTTTATGTGATTCTTGTTACCCGTATCACATTAATTAAAAAACATAAACCCCGTAACAAATCCCGCAATTGTTCCCATCCGGTTCGCTACCTATAACTAACCGTCAATTGCCCTTAAGCGATTCAAAGACAGGCGGGAGTCTTTATGCAAGCAAGTTTATCCATTAAAGAAAAAATCAGTTACGGTCTGGGTGATATGGCCAGCCATATTGCCATTGATAACGTCATTATTTTTCTCACCTTTTACTACACCGATGTGGTTGGCCTGCCTGCGATCTTTGTTGGCACGCTGTTTTTACTGGCGCGCGTTGCTGACGCGGTGATCGATCCGGCGATGGGGATGGTTGCTGACCGAACGCGTTCGCGCTGGGGCAAATTCCGTCCCTGGTTATTGATGCTGGCGGTGCCGTTCGGTGTCAGTTGTATGTTGATTTATGCGGTACCGGAGAGTCTGTCGCTCTCTGGAAAAATGATTTACGCCGCCGTGACTTACAGCCTGATGATGCTGATGTACACCGCTATCAATATTCCTTACTGCTCAATGGGGGCGATTATCACCGCCGATGATAATCAGCGCATCTCGCTGCAATCATGGCGATTTTTCCTTGCAACGCTGGGCGGCGCGATGTCCACGTTCCTGATGATTCCACTCGCCACCTGGCTGGGCGGCGGTAATAAACTGGACGGTTACTTCGCGGCGATGTCGATTATGGCGACGCTGGCAACTCTGCTGTTTTTTATCTGCTTCCTTAACACCCGCGAACGAATCCATGCTCCCGCCAACCATGGCAATTTTCTCGCTGATTTGCGCGATTTGCTGCGTAACGATCAATGGCGAGTGGTCGCGTTATTGGTGTTCTGCAATATCTCGTTCGGCGTGGTCAGGCTAGGCGCGATGATGTATTACGTCACCTATTTTCTGGGTAATGCCGGCCTCTTCATGTGGCTGTTAGCTGCGCATATTGTCGGCAAAAGCGTCGGTAGCGTGCTGGCAAAACTGCTGACGCGCCGCCTGAACAAAATCACCGCCTTTACCCTCAGCGCCATCACTGCCGGCGTGTTAAGTATCAGTATTGTGTTCCTGCCTGGTTCGTTGGTGCTGTTGGTTGGCATGACCTTTATCGTCTCCAGCTTCTATCAAGTCACCACCACGCTGATGTGGGTGATGATGGCCGACGTCGTGGATTACGGTGAATATCGCCAGGGTAAGCGCCTCGATGGCACCGTCTTCTCCACCCTGCTCGCCGTGTTGAAAATGGGCATGGCCATCAGCGGCGCGATAGTCGGCTGGACACTTGGACTGAGCGGTTACGTTGCTCAAGCACCGCATCAGCAGCCCGCCGCTATGATGGCCATCGTGGCGCTGTTTTCAGTCGTCCCCGGCCTGCTGTCGCTGTTAAGCGCGCTAGCGATGCGCGGTTACAAACTTAACGATGCCACCATGCGCACCATCAATCAGAACAAAGTGTCAGCCCAACCGGCTGCAACTGCCTCCCCCCTTTTACAATCACAGGAGTTGTCATGAGCGAATTACGCGCCGAATCCCAGCGTATTGTCTGGACATTTGACCGCCAGACGCTGGTCATCGAACCTTGGGGCGCGCATAGCCTGCGAGTACGAGCCACTTGTCAGCCCGATCTGATTGATCATGACTGGGCATTGCTATCGCCTGCAGCCTGTGAGGTGGAGATCCAGCAAGAGCCTGAATCTCTCAGCCTGCGTAACGGAAACATTACCGCCACATTGAATATTCGCGGCCAGCTGGCTTTTTACAATCAGCATGGAGAACTGCTGCTGGAGGAGTTCTGGCGTCAGCGCAGCACCGTAGGCATCGGTGCGAGTGAAAAGAGTCAGGACAAATACATCAGCGCCCTGAAACTGGATGCTCGCACCTTTCGACCGATTCCTGGTGGGAAATATCAGCTCAGCGTGCGCTTTGAAGCGCGTGCGGAAGAGAAAGTCTATGGCATGGGCCAGTATCAACAGGATTGTCTCGACCTGAAAGGCTGCACGCTTGAGCTGGCACAGCGTAACTCGCAGGCCAGCGTGCCGTTCATGGTGTCCAATCTTGGCTACGGCTTGCTGTGGCATAACCCAGCCATCGGCGAAGTGACTTTTGGTAAAAACGGTACGCGCTGGCAGGCCGAAGTCACCGACCAGATGGATTACTGGATCACCGCAGGCGATACACCGGCTGAAATCGTGCGCCAGTATGGCCGCGCTACCGGTACAGCACCGATGATGCCTACCTTCGCCACCGGCTTCTGGCAGTGCAAACTGCGCTATCGCACTCAGCAGGAAGTGCTGGAGGTGGCGCGCGAGTATCGCCGCCTGCAGTTGCCGCTCTCGGTCATTGTCATCGATTTTTTCCACTGGCCAAATCAGGGAACCTGGTGTTTCGACGCACGAGACTGGCCGGATCCGCGTGCCATGGTTCAGGAACTCAAGGAAATGGGTATCGAAACCATGGTGTCGGTGTGGCCCACGGTCGACAGTCGCAGTGATAACTATCGTGTGATGAAATCCAAAGGATTGCTGGTTAACAGCGAGCGCGGCGTATCAGTGAATCTCGATTTTCTGGGCAATACCACCTTTTTTGACGCCACGCATCCCGCCGCACGCGAGTTCGTCTGGCAGGAAGTTAAGCGCAATTATTATGACCATGGCATCCGTACTTTCTGGCTCGATGAAGCGGAGCCGGAGTATCGTGCCTACGATTTTGATAACTACCGCTATCACCTGGGACCGGTACAGGAAGTGGGAAACATTTATCCGCAGCTGTTTGCCCGCGGATTTTATGAAGGGCTGCAACAGCAGGGTGAGAGCGAGATTGTCAATCTGGTGCGCTGCGCCTGGGCGGGTAGCCAGCGTTACGGCGTGCTTGCCTGGTCAGGTGACGTTCACTCCTCGTTCCATTCCTTACGCAACCAGTTCACTGCTGGACTCAATATGGCGATGGCAGGTATTCCGTGGTGGACCACTGACATTGGCGGTTTTCAGGGCGGTAACATCCATGACCCGGCCTTTCATGAACTGTTGATCCGTTGGTTCCAGTGGGCGGTATTCTGTCCGGTGATGCGTCTCCATGGTTATCGAGAACCGCAGATTGCGCCAGCAGAAGCCTGGCGCGACGGTATTGCCCAATGCAACAGTGGCTCACCCAATGAGGTATGGAGTTACGGTGAGGAGAATTACGCGCTGATGAAAAGTTGCCTGATGCAACGTGAGCGGCTGCGCCCTTATATTGATGGCCTGATGCGCGAGGCCCACGAGCATGGCGATCCGGTTATGCGCCCGCTGTTCTATCACTACCCGCGGCAGCCAGAGAGCTGGCAAGTGGAAGATCAATATCTGCTGGGCCGCGACATTCTGGTGGCACCGGTACTGCATGCGGGTCAGCGTGAACGTGGAGTGTGGCTGCCAGCTGGTGAGCAATGGATTGACCGCAATGGTGAATGCTATCAAGGCGGGCAACGCATCAACGTTTCCGCAATGCTCAGTGAGATTCCGGTGTTTAAGCGAGAAGGAAGTCAGGTAGACATCTGAATGCCTGGATGAGTGCACATTTGCAAACCGGGATGCCAGATCGCAGGTATCGTAGCTACCGTCTTGCACGTCAAGCGGTAGCTACGGAATGTGCACTTACTCGCTTTCGTTACGCTTCTGCCCCAACCCGTATTCACGCAGTTTGTTAGCAATCGCGGTATGCGATACACCAAGTCGCTTCGCCAGTTTGCGCGTGCTGGGATAAGAGAGATAAAGGCGCGTCAGCACTGAGCGTTCAAAACGACTGGTAATATCATCCAGTGAGCCCTCCATAGCTTCTTCACCCAGCGACACATCTAACGCCTGCTCCGGCAACACAATATCCTGCGGACGCAGTTCGTAGCCTTCCAACTGGGTCAATGCGCGATACAGTGCGTTCTTCAGCTGACGCACATTGCCTGGCCAGTTATAACGCGTCAGGAATGGCACCAGCTGCGGTGAGAGACGAGGCCGAGGTAAACCCTGCTCATCAGAGAAACGTGCCACAAACATCTCGGTTAGCGGCAAAATATCCAGCGGACGTTCGCGCAGCGGTGGCAAATTCAGCGTCAGCACGTTCAGACGATAGAACAGGTCTTCACGGAATTCACCACGCTGCACCAGCTCAATCAGATTCTTTTGCGTGGCACAAATCACGCGGACATCGACATGCACTTCATGCTCTTCGCCCACCCGACGGAACGTGCCATCGTTGAGGAAACGCAGCAGTTTGGTCTGCATGCGCGGTGACATTTCGCCGATTTCGTCGAGCAAAACTGAGCCGCCGTTAGCCTGTTCAAAGAAGCCTTTTTTGCCTTCCAGTGCATTAGGGTAAGCGCCTGCAGCGTGACCAAACAGTTCGCTCTCTGCGACATCATCTGGCAGCGATGCACAGTTCAGCGCGAGGAAGGGTTTTTTACCGCGAGCGCTACGCAGATGGCAGGCTCGCGCCAGCATGTCTTTACCCGTACCGGTATCGCCGACGATAAGCAGCGGCGCATCATGCATCGCCAGTTTACGTGCCTGATCGATTACCTGGCGCATTTTCGGCGTGACCGCAACGATATGATCAAATTCAGATTCATCGGTGACGGTAAGATTTTGCAGTTGCTGACCCATGCGCGCGGTAGATTTCAACGTAATCATCGCGCCCACTGGCTGATCGCTTTGCCCTTCCTCTTCCGTCAGATAGATCGGTCGCGCTTCCATCAGGAAATCACGCCCCTGAATCACCACGTGCTGTGCCTGTGCCTCCACGCGTTCGTTCTCAATCCAGCGTTGGAAGTTAAAACCGGTGATTAGCGTGGCGGCATTCTGATTACGTAACTTCTGTTCATCGAGATTAAACAGACTCTGCGCTGCCGGGTTGGCCAGTTCGATTTTGCACTTTAGATCGATAGAGAGCACCGGCTCTGGCATCGCAATCAGTAATGCGCTCAAGGCGCGATGCTCGCGTTCAGAAGGCATGTAGCTCACAGTGCGCACATCTGTCACGCCTGGTGTACGACGAATTTCCGCCATCAGATTACTGAAGGGTTCAAATTCCAGAGCGGAAAAATTGAGATAGATGCGACCAAAGGGCGCAATTTCAATACCGCGCAAGTCGATGTTGCGCGCAACCAGCAGGTCGAGTAGCTCGCGCGCCAGACCGATGCGGTCCTGGCAGAAAACTTCCAAACGCATTGCGATGAGCCTTAGTCAGGTTTTGATTTTAGAGATAATACGCTAACTTGCAGCGCCTCAGAAGGGGGCTGTCATGAAAAGTTGACAGCTTGAGGCAGGTGACGCGAAGAAGTGTAACGGAACAACCCTCAATAATCCCGTCGAAAATCACAATTAACACAGATAATTTCACCTTTCACGCCATCAGCAGCGTGAAAGGTGAACGTCAGCGAATTATTTAGCAGGCTTGCCTGCTTTATCCCCGTTTTTAATCAGGGATTCTTTCAACTGCGTCAGGAGTTCACGGCGGAAGTCACCCAGGCGGGGTTTATCATCTTCCAGCCAAGGCAGTGGCCGGCATAATTCCATCGCTTTGATGCCGAGACGTGCGGTGAGCAACCCCGCACCAATCCCTTGTGCGGCGCGAGCTGATAGCCGTGCCGCAATGTCCTGTGACATCCAGTCCATCCCCACTTCGCGTACCAGTTCTGATGCCCCGGCAAAGGCCATATTGAGAAGCACCAAACGGAACAGGCGGATGCGGCTGAAGTAACCGAGTTCGATGCCGTAAATCGCGGCGATGCGATTGACCAGTCGTAGGTTACGCCAGGCAATAAACGCCATGTCCACCAGCGCCAGCGGACTGACCGCGATCATTAAGGTGGATTCCGCCGCGTGACGGCTGATTTCGCGATGTGCCTGGCGATCCAACACCGGTTGCACCAATTGCGCATAGAGCAGCACGATTTCGCGGTCATTATGAGTTTCATGCAGCGCGGCATGCCAGCGTTGTAACGCAGGATGAGCCTGATCCAGTTGCGCCTGCTGCGCCAACTTCTCACAAAATGCGCGGCCCTTGCCAATACCGTGACTGTGCAGCAATTCGCGTCCAATATCGCGCTCTTCTGCCCGCTGACGTAAGCGATAAAGACGTCGCCATTCGCCAATCAACGCACCCGCGCCGGCGACCACAATTAATCCACCGGCGACACCCGTGCCCAGAGAGAACCAGTCACGCGTTATCCACGCATCATGCAACCACTGAACACCCTGCGCGACAACGCTGACGCCGAAAATTGCCAGCCCAACACCGACCATTTTACGCCAAACACTACGCTTCGGACGCAGCGCCGCTTCAACCACCTTTTCGCCCTCACCTTCTTCCAGGGGTTCGGTTTCTGCGGTAGCCAAAAATGCCCGCTCCGTTTCTGCACTGAACGTCTGTGCCGGACGCAGCGGTTGTTGTGCTTCATCTTCAAGCGGGCGCGCAAAATCAATCCGAGGTTTGAGTGGGGTTTCGTCGCTCATCGCAATTTATCTCCAAGTAAAAATTCCAGCGCGGCATCCATGCGAATGTGCGGCAGCGGCCGATCAACATCGAGCTGCTGCGGCCGGAACTGTTCAAATTGAAAGCCCTGCTGTTGCCAGAATTGATGGCCCGGCAAACGCGGGGGCACTTCGCCAGGATAGAAGGTCAGCGCTTCGCCATCGTTGAGCCGATGACCACGCAGTGCTGGCAATTTTTCGCCGCGATGATCCACCAAGCCGCTTTCCGTGGCCTGCACGGATGCCAGCCCCATACAATCCATGCTGATGCCTTCAAACGCAGCGTTTTGCCACGCATCCTGCACCAACTGTTGTAACAGCGACACCATATTGGCGTGCTGGTCGGCGGTAATATGGTCGGCTTTGGTGGCGGCAAATAACAGCTTATCAATCACCGGTGAAAACAGCCGGCGGAACAACGTACGCTGACCGTAATGGAAGCTTTGCATCAGTTGGGTGAGCGCCAGTCGCATGTCATTAAAGGCTTGCGGGCCGCTGTTCAGCGGTTGCAGGCAATCCACCAATACGATTTGGCGGTCAAAGCGCAGGAAATAATTTTTGTAGAAGCCTTTTACCACATGCTGGCAGTAATAATTGAAGCGCTGTTGCAGCATGGCAAAGTTGCTGCCAGCTGGTGCCTGTAGCAATTTGCTGGCGTGCATTTCCTCCACTTGCGGCCACGGGAAGAATTGCAGTGCCGGAGCGCCCGCCATATCACCCGGTAAGACAAAACGGCCCGGCTGAATAAAATGCAGTCCTTCACGTTTGCACTGGTGCAAATAATCGGTCCAGGCCGTGGCAATGGCTGCCAGACGATTTTCATCAGCCGGTGCAAACGGGTCGAGATCCTGACAAAGGCTGAGCCAGTGTGCCGACCACTGCTGGCGGTCGCCCTGCAGCAGTCCCATCATCTGACGCGACCAGCTCAGATAATCCTGTGCCAGCATCGGCAGATCGAGCAGCCATTCGCCGGGATAATCGACGATCTCCAGATAAAGCGTAGCGGTGTCTTTAAAATGGCGCAGCAACGATTGTTGAGGGCGGTAACGCAGCGCCAGCCGCATTTCGCTCACACCGCGCGTGGGCGTTGGCCAAACCGGAGGTGTGCCGTACAACTGGGCTAAGCCTTCATCATAGGTAAAGCGTGGCGTGCCGAGTTCGCGCTGCGGTACGCGCTTTACGCCGAGCAGGCGCTCTTCGCGCACCACAGAGAACAGCGGCAAACGCGCACCGCTGTGGACATTGAGAAGCTGGTTGACCAGCGAAGTGATGAAGGCGGTTTTACCGCTGCGGCTGAGGCCAGTTACCGCAAGGCGCAGATGGCGGTCAACACCGCGGTTCATCAACGCCGTCAGTTCATTTTGCAGTCTTTTCATCGCTCTCCCTGATGAAACGTGCTGACAGGCGTTTAAACGCCTTGCTCAGCAACGGTTCCAGGGCGGCCGCCAGTAACAGGCGCAACGGGCGACGCGCCACCGATTTTACTGCCCAGCCAGCCAAGCCGCCGGGCCCATAGGTTACTGCACTGATGATGATGAATTTCCCCGCCGACTTCAACGCAGGTGTTGCGTGGCGGCGCAGAGCAGTAAAACGCTGATTATACATGTCCACCTCTAAGAATATGCGGGGAAGCGGACCCGCACACGGGCCCGGAGAATAAATCAGATCTGGCGAAAGCGGCTACGCACGCTGAAGGTTTCAGAGGTGACGTAGCGTTCAATCTCTCGCACGTTGCGTTCGTCGCTTTTCAACGCGGAATCCAGCTCATCCAGCAGGTCACGTGCCGTGGGCGTTCGCTGGTCAGGCGCATCTAACGGCTTTTCATCCAGAACGAAGCCAAGAATGAAGTACGCCACGACGGTAAACATGAACAGACCGAAAAATAGCGACAGCACCACAATCACGCGCAATAGTCGCACCGGTATATCGAGGTACTCCGCCAGACCGGCGCAGACGCCGCGAATTTTCCCCTGTTGCGGGATACGCCACAGCTTGCGGCCATTCATCATGGTTGCCTCCAGTTTGGATGCTCGGCATCAAGAATGGCTTCCAGTGCATCAACGCGTTCACGCATACGGCGTGCTTCTTGCGTCAGCTGTTGTAGACGCTGCATATCGCTGGATGACAGTTCCGCGCCACCGTTGCGTTTGTTGCTGTAATGCAGCCATAACCATATCGGTGCGACAAACAGCACAAAGATCGTTAAGGGTATGGCTAAAAATAGTGCGCTCATTGATTTTCCTTTTTCAGGTACACCTTTATGCACGGGCCTGATGGCAGGCCCGTCTTACTTACTCACTGCGGTTCATTTTGGCTTTCAGCGCAGCCAGCTGCTGGCTGATTTCATCATCAGCTTTCAGCTCGGCGAATTCCTGATCTAAACCTTTAGGCTTACCGAAGCGCTGACTTTCCGCTTCAGCTTCCATGTGATCGATGCGGCGTTCAAACGATTCAAAACGTGCCATCGCATCATCCAGTTTGCCGCTATCAAGTTGGCGACGTACATCGCGAGAAGAGGAAGCCGCTTGATGACGCAGCGTCAGTGCTTGCTGACGAGCGCGGGTTTCTGTGAGCTTTTTCTCTAACTCACCAATCTCACCCTTCATGCGTTCCAGTGTTTCTTCAACTTGCGTCGATTCCTGCTGCAGCGAGGCAATCAAATCAGTCAGTTTCTGTTTTTCGATTAAGGCGGCGCGCGCTAAATCTTCTTTACCTTTATTAATCGCCAGTTCGGCTTTTTCCTGCCATTCAGCCTGTTGGATTTCCGCCTGCTCAATGCGGCGCGACAGCTGTTTTTTCTCAGCGAGTGCGCGTGCGGAGGTGGATCGAACTTCCACCAGCGTGTCCTCCATTTCCTGAATCATCAGGCGTACCAGTTTCTGCGGATCTTCGGCGCGCTCCAGCAGGGAATTGATGTTAGCGTTCACGATGTCGGCGAAACGAGAAAAAATACCCATAATGATGTTCCTCTGTTTGTCATGTGGTTGTGCAATACAGGGTTACTTAATACAAAGACCATGCCAACTTTTAATGCCTTGATTTTTAGAGGATTGCAGATTTTACATTCGCTGGATCATCCACTATGGTAGTGAAATTGATTAACTCGTGGCGAAATTCATCATGGCATCAGGTAACGACAATCTTTTAGGTGAATCCAATAACTTTTTGGAAGTGCTGGAGCAGGTTTCCCGCCTCGCACCGCTGGAAAAACCGGTGCTGGTGATTGGTGAGCGTGGCACCGGTAAAGAGCTGATTGCCAGCCGCCTGCACTATCTTTCCGATCGCTGGCAAGGCCCCTTCATCTCCCTGAACTGCGCAGCCTTAAATGAAAATCTGCTGGATTCCGAACTTTTCGGCCATGAAGCCGGCGCGTTCACTGGCGCACAGAAACGCCACCTGGGCCGTTTTGAACGCGCCGATACCGGAACCTTATTTCTTGATGAACTGGCAACCGCACCGATGCTGGTTCAGGAGAAGTTGCTGCGCGTGATCGAGTACGGTCAGTTAGAACGCGTTGGCGGTAATCAATCCTTGCAGGTCAATGTGCGTTTGGTGTGCGCCACCAATGAAGACTTGCCCGCGCTCGCGGCGGCCGGAAAGTTTCGTGCCGATTTACTCGATCGCCTCGCCTTCGATGTGGTGCAACTGCCTCCGCTGCGTGAACGTCGCAGCGACATTTTGGTGATGGCTGAACATTTTGCCATTCAGATGTGTCGTGAGCTGAGCATGCCACTCTTCCCCGGCTTTAGTGAACGCGCGCAACTGGCGCTGCTCAGTCACAACTGGCCGGGCAACGTGCGTGAGTTGAAAAATGTGGTGGAGCGTTCGGTGTATCGCCATCATAGCGTTGACGAGCAATTGGATAACATCATCATCAACCCGTTTGCCCCCCGCAGCGCGCCACCCGATATTATCGCCGAACCCAGCGTCAGCGGCTTACCCACCCTGCCGCTCGATCTTCGCCAGTGGCAAAACCAGCAGGAGCGTGAGTTAGTGGAGGCCAGCTTGCAGCAGGCGAAATATAACCAGCGCCGCGCCGCAGAGTTACTGCGCGTGACCTACCACCAACTGCGCGCAATGATGAAGAAGCACGGCATTCAGGTGCGTGAAGAGGAGTGAGCGGCGTTAAGTCAAAAACGCGCGATAAATCGCGCCGCTACAGATTGTGCGGCTTTTGATTTTACAAAAACCGCAGAGGTGTTTTTTCAAACTGATTTGTGCTGATGCAAGGCGGCAAGTGAAGACATCCCCGAGAGCATACATCAGTATGTGACCGGTGTGGCTGAGCGTAGCCAACGCAGCAGCAGTGCAAATCAGGAAGAAAAAAAAGCCCGTACTATAAAGTACGGGCAACTTAATACTGGAAGCAATGTGAGCAATGTCGTGCTCTTCTTCGGTAGAGCCACCGTCGAAGCGCAGAAGAATAATAATCATTCTTATTATCATCTGTAAAGCCCTAATTGAGAATTTTTCTCATTTCCACACTAACGTTGTGATTATCCCGCCACCAATTCGGTGAAAAACAGCGCAGATTGATCGTGGATTTGGGGAGTGTGTGACCTTTGCGATACACTCTCGCTATTGCCTCAGAATCGTTGAGTTCTATGCCCAAATTACTAACTTCGCTGCTGCTAAGTCTCAGCGTATTGAGTGCGTCTGCGCTGGCCGCGCCAACGGATAACATCCGTAACAGCGGCTTTGTCTATTGCGTGAATGGCACGGTGAACACCTTCAATCCGCAGATGGTGAGCAGCGGTCTGGTGGTCGATACCCTTGCAGCGCAGTTATACGACCGCCTGCTGGATGTTGACCCTTATACCTATCGCTTAATTCCTGACCTGGCACAAAGTTGGGAAGTCCGCGATAACGGTGCGACTTACCGTTTCCATCTGCGAAAAGATGTGTCGTTCCAGCATACCAACTGGTTCAAACCCACGCGTAAAATGAACGCTGATGATGTGGTGTTCAGTTTTGCGCGCATGTTTGACCGTCAGCACCCGTGGCATAACGTGAACGGCGGCAGTTATCCGTATTTTGATAGCCTGCAGTTTTCCGATTCTGTGCAAAGTGTGAAGAAGCTGGATAACGATACGGTGGAAATCCGCCTAAATAGCCCTGATGCCTCATTCCTTTGGCATATCGCCACACATTACGCTCCGATTCTGTCGCAGGAATATGCCGATAAACTCACGGCAAAAGGCCAGCAGGAAAGATTGGACCGTGAACCGGTGGGCACCGGTCCGTTCCAGTTAAGTGAGTATCGTACTGGGCAGTACCTGCGGCTGGCGCGTAATCCACAGTACTGGCGAGGCGTACCCCGTTTGCAGCAAGTCGTGATCGATCTGGGTGTGGGTGGCACTGGGCGTCTATCGAAACTGCTGACCGGCGAATGCGATGTTCTGGCCTATCCCGCCGCCAGCCAACTGTCGATTCTGCGTGATGACCCACGTCTGCGCATGACCTTACGCCCAGGCATGAACATCGCTTATCTGGCATTTAACACCCGTAAACCCCCGCTGGATCGTCCTGAAGTGCGCCATGCGCTGGCATTAGCAATCAATAATGAGCGCCTGATGGAATCGATCTATTACGGCACCGCTGAGACCGCCGCATCGATTCTGCCACGGGCGTCTTGGGCCTACGACAATGATGCCCGCGTCACGGAGTACAATCCGGCTAAAGCGCGTGAAGAGCTGAAAGCGTTGGGTATTGAAGATTTGCACCTGCGTTTAGTGGTGCCGACCACGTCACAATCATGGAACCCCAGCCCGTTAAAAACCGCCGAACTGCTGCAAGCAGATTTGGCGCAGATCGGCGTTCGCGTCACTATCGCACCGGTTGAAGGCCGCTTCCAGGAAGCGCAGCTGATGGCGATGAACCATGATTTAACCCTGACCGGCTGGGCAACCGACAGTAACGATCCAGACAGTTTCTTCCGGCCGTTGCTCAGCTGCGCGGCTATCCGCTCGCAAACCAACTTCGCGCACTGGTGTTCACCCGCCTTTGATGAAGCGCTGCAGCGTGCCCTGCTGTCGCAGCAACTGTCAGCCCGTATCGATAGTTACGATCAGGCACAGCAAATTTTGGCGCAGGAATTGCCTGTATTGCCGCTGGCTTCATCGTTGCGCTTGCAAGCCTATCGTCATGATATTAAAGGTTTAGTGCTGAGTCCCTTTGGTAATGCCTCGTTTGCCGGGGTTTACCGCGATGAAAGCAGCGAGGAGTAAGCATGATCATCTACATATTGCGCCGGCTATTGCTGCTGCTCATCACGCTGTTTTTACTGTCACTGGTGAGTTTTAGCCTCAGCTATTTTACGCCCAATGCCCCGCTGGAAGGCGCTTCGTTGTTCGATGCCTGGTGGTTCTGGTTTAAAGGACTGCTGCAATTCGACTTTGGTGTCTCCAGTACTAACGGCCAGTCAATTGACGTGCAGCTGCGTGAAGTCTTCCCCGCCACACTGGAGCTGTGCGTGCTGGCCTTTATGCTGGCGCTGCTGGTGGGCATTCCGCTGGGGATCTGTGCGGGCGTGATGCGCAAAAAATGGCAGGATAAGGCCATTAGCGCACTGGCCTTGCTCGGCTTCTCTATGCCGGTTTTCTGGCTGGCGCTGCTGTTTACCCTGTTCTTCTCTCTGACCCTCGGCTGGCTCCCGGTTTCAGGACGCTTCGATTTACTCTATCCGGTACAAAACATCACCGGCTTTGCACTTATAGATGCCTGGCTGAGCCCTTCTCCCTGGCGTCATGAAATGTTGATCAGCGTGCTCACGCATATGATTTTACCGGTGATTGTGCTGGCGGTGGCACCCACCACCGAAGTCATCCGTCTGCTTCGCAGCAGCACCAGCGACGTGATGGATAAAAACTATGTTAAAGCAGCGGCCACTCGCGGATTATCACGGTTCACCGTCATCCGTCGACATGTGCTGCACAACGCATTGCCACCCGTTATCCCACGCCTCGGCTTACAATTCTCCACTATGCTGACGCTAGCGATGATCACCGAAGTGGTGTTCAACTGGCCTGGCATTGGGCGCTGGCTAATTAATGCGATTCGCCAACAGGATTATGCGGCCATTTCTGCTGGCGTAATGGTGGTCGGCGGCCTGGTGATTCTGGTCAGTGTACTGTCAGATATTCTCGGTGCGGCACTCAATCCGCTGAAACACAAGGAATGGTATGCCTTACGATGATATTTATGCAGAGAAACGGTTACCCAGTCCGTTTCGTCTGTTTTGGCAGCGTTTTTATCGCGATACCAGCGGCATGATTGGCTTGTACGGATTCGGCACTCTGCTGTTCCTGTGCCTGTTTGGTGGCCTGTTGTCGCCTTATGGCATTGACCAGCAATTCCTCGGTTATCAGTTACTCCCGCCGTCGTGGTCGCGCTATGGTGATGTCTCCTTCTTTCTTGGCACCGACGATTTAGGGCGTGACGTGCTCAGCCGCCTGTTGAGCGGTGTAGCACCGACTGTCGGCTCGGCCACTCTAGTCACCACATTGGCGGCCATTTGCGCGCTGGTGCTTGGCGTGCTGGCAGGAATTACCCACGGATTGCGCTCCGCGGTGATGAATCACGTTTTGGATACCTTACTGTCGATACCTTCGCTGTTACTGGCGATCATTGTGGTGGCGTTTTTAGGCCCGCGATTGGAACATGCAATGCTGGCGGTGTTTCTCGCCATCATTCCGCGTCTGGTGCGTGAGATCTATACTGCAGTGCATGATGAGATGGAAAAAGAGTACGTGGTGGCTCTACGTCTTGATGGCGCACGTAACCTGAATATTCTCTGGAACGCGGTGCTGCCTAATGTGTTGCCGCTGCTGGTGAGTGAGTTCACACGCTCGCTGTCGATGGCGATTCTGGATATCGCAGCGCTCGGTTTCCTCGATCTGGGTGCGCAACTGCCCTCGCCCGAATGGGGCGCGATGCTGGGCGACGCACTGGAGTTGATCTATGTGGCCCCCTGGACCGTGATGCTGCCGGGTGTGGCGCTGATGGTCAGCGTATTAATTGTTAACCTGCTGGGCGACGGCGTCCGTCGCGCCGTAGAAGCGGGAGCTGAATAATGCCGCTACTTGATATTCGTAATCTCACTATCGAATTCATGACTTCAGAAGGCCCGGTGAAAGCCGTAGACCGGATCAACCTCACGCTGAGTGAAGGGGAAGTGCGCGGACTGGTGGGTGAATCCGGATCGGGCAAAAGCCTGATTGCGAAAGCGATTTGCGGCGTCACTAAGGATAACTGGCGCGTAACCGCCGACCGCATGGTGTTTGACGATATCGATCTGCTGCGCCTCTCGCCGCGTGAGCGACGCCGCATTGTCGGCCATAACGTGTCGATGATTTTCCAGGAACCGCAGGCTTGTCTTGATCCCTCCGAAAGCATTGGTCGCCAGTTAATGCAGGCAATCCCACGTTGGACGTTCAAAGGTCACTGGTATCAACGTCTGTGGTTCTGGCGCAAGGCCCGCGCGATTGAGTTGTTGCACCGCGTCGGCATTAAAGATCACAAAGACATCATGCGCAGCTTTCCTTACGAGCTAACGGATGGGGAGTGCCAGAAAGTGATGATTGCCATCGCGCTGGCCAATCAGCCACGCTTGCTGATTGCGGATGAACCGACCAACGCCATGGAGCCAACGACTCAGGCACAGATATTTCGTTTGTTGAGCCGTCTGAATCAGAACAACAACACCACGATTCTGCTGATCAGCCATGACCTGCGCACCATGAGCCAGTGGGCGGATCGGATTAATGTGATGTATTGCGGCCAGACCGTTGAAACAGCTCAAAGCGAAGATTTAATGGACACACCGCATCACCCTTATACTCAAGCGCTGATCCGTGCGATGCCCGATTTCGGCAGTGCGTTACCGCACAAAAGTCGACTGAATACCCTGTCGGGTGCAATTCCTTCGCTGGAACATTTGCCAATTGGTTGCCGTCTCGGCCCGCGCTGCCCCTATGCGCAGCGCAAATGTATAGAGACACCGCGTCTTACCGGAAATAAAACGCACCTGTTTGCCTGTCACTTCCCGTTAAATACGGAGGGCCAGTAAGCATGGAAACCCTGCTTGAAGTGCGTAATCTGAGTAAAACTTACCGCTATCGCACCGGGCTGTTTCGCCGCCAACACGTTGAAGCGGTGAAGGGGGTGAGTTTCACTTTGCGTGAGAAGCAAACGCTGGCGGTGATAGGCGAGAACGGCTCTGGAAAATCGACGCTCGCCAAAATGCTGAGCGGCATGGTGGAACCCACCGAAGGCGAAATGCTGATCGACGATCATCCGCTGGAGTATGGCGATTACGGCTATCGCAGCCAGCGCATTCGCATGATTTTTCAGGACCCGTCAACGTCCCTGAACCCACGACAACGTGTTAGTCAAATCCTCGATTTTCCACTGCGTCTGAACTCCGATTTCGACGATGAGGAGCGGGAAAAACGCATTATTGCCACGCTGCGCCAGGTCGGGTTGCTACGCGACCACGCCGGGTATTATCCACATATGCTGGCCCCCGGACAAAAACAGCGTCTGGCGCTGGCGCGCGCCTTAATCTTGCAGCCCAAAGTCATTGTCGCCGACGAGGCCCTCGCCTCGCTGGATATGACCATGCGCTCGCAGCTGGTGAATCTGATGCTGGAACTGCAGGAAAAACACGGTATCGCTTATATTTATGTGACTCAGCACCTGGGCATGATGAAACACATCAGCGATCAGGTGCTGGTAATGCATCAGGGTGAAGTGGTTGAGCGTGGTGGTACGGCCGATGTGCTGGCCTCGCCGTTGCACGATCTGACGAAACGTCTCATCTCCAGCCATTTTGGTGAAGCACTGACCGCAGAGGCCTGGCGCAGAGTACGTTGATTGTTCACCGCATCGCGGAAAACGCGGTGCGGTTTACCGCATTTGAGAGAGACGTGCTAGAATCCGCACGTCGATTAACGTCGGTCGCCTACTTTTTAATCATTGCGACCGCCAACAACAATGACCATAAGGATTACAGCTATGGGTTTTCTTTCCGGTAAGCGCATTCTGATTACTGGCGTTGCCAGTAAACTCTCCATTGCCTACGGTATTGCACAGGCGATGCACAAACAGGGCGCAGAACTGGCTTTCACCTACCAGAACGACAAATTGAAAAGTCGTGTGGAAGAGTTTGCTAAAGATCTGGGTTCAGACATTGTTCTGCCGTGCGATGTGGCAGAAGACGAGAGCATCACTGCGCTGTTCACCGAACTGGCAAAAACCTGGCCGAAATTTGACGGTTTCGTTCACTCAATCGGTTTCGCACCTGGCGATCAGCTGGATGGTGACTACGTGAACGCCGTTACCCGTGAAGGCTTTAAAATCGCTCATGACATCTCTGCCTACAGCTTTGTGGCAATGGCGAAAGAGTGCCGTGCGATGCTGAACCCGAATTCAGCCCTGCTGACCCTGTCTTACCTGGGTGCAGAGCGTGCTATCCCTAACTACAACGTAATGGGTCTGGCTAAAGCGTCTCTGGAAGCTAACGTACGCTATATGGCAAACGCGATGGGTCCAGAAGGTACGCGTGTGAACGCCGTTTCTGCGGGTCCAATCCGTACTCTGGCGGCGTCTGGCATCAAAGATTTCCGTAAGATGCTGGCTCACTGTGAAGCCGTTACCCCAATTCGTCGTACCGTAACTATTGAAGACGTGGGTAACTCTGCGGCCTTCCTGTGTTCCGATCTGGCGGGTGGTATCACCGGTGAAGTGGTACACGTTGATGGCGGCTTCAGCATTGCCGCAATGAACGAGCTGGAACTGAAATAATGTAGCGGCGGCTATCCAGCCGCCCTTGGGCGTACCCCGGTGCGCCCCTACACATCCCCCTTATACTCACCCGCTATAAATTATTCCCCATCATTCTTTTGCCGCAGACAGTGCTTCAGCGACGATAAGCTAGCCCTTTGGTGGCGATGCGCTTTTCAGATTTGCCCGTCGCATGCCAAGTCCGTTTTTCGCGCAAGGAATGACCATGGAACAACGCCGTTCTCCCGGCCATGATCACTGGTTTTATGAAAGCCAGACTCGCCCGCAATCGCAAGCTACCGCACCCTTGGTGCCCGAAGCTGCTTATGTTGAAGATCGCTTTTTATTGGGTTTGCAGCAGGAAGCCACTGCGCTGCAACCCTTATTGAACCATTTTCAGCCCGCTTTACTGGCGGCGCGTGACCTCAGCCAACTCCTGCTGCCCGACACGCTGAGTACCTCACTCACACATACCTTGACGCTTTATGATCGCCTCAGCACCGCGCTTACCGTAGCGCAGGTTGCTGGCGTTCAGCGTTTGTGTAATCACTACTCGGCGCGGCTCAACCCGCTGCCAGGACCCGACTCTTCGCGGGAGAGTAATAATCGGCTCACGCAAATTACGCAATATGCACGCCAACTGGCGATGCAGCCTGCATTAATTAACGCAGCCAGCATTAGCGCACTGGACGCGGTGGGACTTACTGAGCCAGATATCGTGACGCTCAATCAGCTGGTGGGCTTTGTCAGCTATCAGGCGCGCGTGGTGGCCGGGTTACAGGCGATGATGGGCTTGCCGGTACGCTGGATACCTGGCGTCTCTCCCCCGGCAGATGCCGACGTTAAATTGTTGACGCATCAAGCGGAGTGGCTACACGCGCTGAAACCGGTTGAGTTGCGCTATGCCAGTGCCGAGCAGCTGGCTGCCATTACATTTTGCCAAGGGTTTGCAGATTTAGACGAGGCCGTGTGGTTGCTGGTGCATGATGCACAGGCACTGTATGGCTTGGCGACATTGCAGCAACGCCTGGAAGACCATTTTACGGATGAAGCAGCGCTGGCACAGGCGGTGAGTGCGCGCATTCTGGGCTGCTATCGCCAATTCAATCAAAGGGCGGGTGATCAGCGCGAAGCGCTACTCCATGACGTCGATAAGGCCGGCGAGGACACACCGCTCATTCATGTCAGCGCGCAGCTGGTTCGTCTGCCAGAGCGTTTTAGTGCGGCTCACCTGCAACCCTTACTGAACGCAGGCTGGGGAACCGAGCTCATTTTCACGCTGTTACAGGCCGTCGCATTTGCCAGCTGGCAGGATCGTTTATTTATGGCGCTAGGCGAGGCGCGTTAATCCAGCAAATGACGCCGTGCTTCATCGAAGAAATGCTGAGCCAGTGGTGATGCCCTACCCGGCTCAGCGATCACTAGCGCCGCCTGGCGTCCCATGGGTGCCATATCGATGGGTCGACGCGCCAGATTTTGCAACATCTCGGGTAAGAGATGGCCGCAGGGCGACACCATCACCCCCAGTCCCACCTGTGCGCTCTGTATCAATTGCATGATCGAGGCACTTTCAACAATCACGCGCGGAAGCACGCCGGTTTCACGCAACTGGCCATCAAGATAACGGCGGAAGTAGCGCGTGGGTTCCGCAAGGCACAGAGGCTGCGCGGCCAGTGTCGCCAGTGACAGCCTTTCCTGTTCAAGCAGTGCTGGGAAATGGTTTGGATTGAAGATGGCTTCCACACCACGGTCCTTCAACAGCGCGGTCTGAAAATGTAACTCACGCAGCGACGTGAGCTCAAAAAATCCGATTCCACCGTCAACCGTGTGGCTATTCAAAGCTTCTAATAGCTGGTCGGCGCTCATTGCCGCCACACGATAATCGAGCTGGGGATAGCGCGCTTCCACCGCTTTCAGTAATGCGGGCAGTGCGACGCTGCATTGAGGCATGACGCCGAGGCGCAGCGTACCGTTCACGCCATGCTTCAGGGATTCCACCTCCAGCTTCAGGCCCTGATACACCGACACGATCTCGCGGGCCCAGGTCAGCACGCGCTCACCTTCTGGCGTGAAGCCGTCGAAGTTATTGCTGCGATTGATCAGCGATAATCCCAGTTCGCGCTCAAGATTTTTCAGCCGCATCGATAGCGTCGGCTGGCTGACAAAACTGGCCTCAGCGGCGCGACCAAAATGGCGTTCACGCTCTAAATTGCAAAGATAAATCAATTGCTTGATGTCGATTTCCGCATCCACCCTGAAGTCACAGTTGCGCTATGGTAACAAACTCATGCCCTAAAAAGCACAAAGGCCGCCTCACGGCAGCCTTTGGGTAACAAATGTAATGCCCCACCCGGCGCTTATCTCCGGCACTCGCAATGGCTTAGCTCTTGAAGGGGCGAAGTCATCATCGCAAATATCGGGCCTGCAGATTTAACATTGATTGCGAATTTTATTATTAGCGTGGTAACTAAATGTGTTATGCCACGCCTAACGCACTTTTTACCTCATTAGCAATCTTTTCCACCTGCGGGCCATAGATCACCTGCACATCGTGGTCGCTCACCCGGTTGACGCCATTGGCGCCGGTGGTGAGCAGCGTCTGATCCACCACTTCATTCATCTTTTTGACACGCACCCGCAAACGCGTAAAGCAGCAATCGACGTCCTCGATATTCGCTTCACCGCCGAGGCCGCTGATAATCACTCGGGTGCGCTCGTCAGCCGCCACCTGCGCCGTCTGCGGCTCTTCATCCGATTCACGTCCCGGCGTTTCTACCCGCATCCGGGTAATCACAAAGCGGAAGCCATAGTAGTAAATAGGTACATAGATGACGCCTAAGGCTACCGTCCACCACCAGTGCGTTTTACTACCGCCCAAGATACCGAAAACGACCAAGTCAATTGCGCCGCCCTGTACGTTGCCGATCATCAGATGCAGCATTGACATCAGCATAAAAGACAAACCGGTTAACAGAGCGTGCAGGATATAGAGCACCGGTGAAACAAAGATAAAACAGAATTCCAGCGGTTCGGTGATGCCCGTAGTGAATGAGGTGAGCGCACCTGCCAGTACCAGCGCTTTAACCCGCTGCTTATGTTCTGGACGCGCAGTGTGGTAGATCGCCAGCGCCGCTGCGGGCAAGCCAAACATCATGACCGGAATTTTCCCTTGCGCAAGGAACTGCGTAGCACTGCGCACCGTATCATCGGGAATAGCGCCGGGATGGGTCAGTGAACTGTTAAAGATATTCAGAGCACCGACAACGGTTTGTCCATCCACCGTTGCCATGCCACCAATCGGCGTGAATCGCACTGTCTCGTTGAGGATATGATGCAAACCAGTGGGTATCAGCAGACGTTCACCGGTGCCTAAGAGAAATGCGCCATATTGACCGCTTTTACCAATCATCTGCCCCACCCACGCAATGCCTTGGCCAATAGTGGGCCAAATCAGCGCCAGCAGCACTCCAATTAGTGGCAATACCACGACGGTTACAATCGGCACAAAGCGGCGTCCGCCAAAAAAACTGATCGCGGTAGGCAGTTGCTGGGTATAAAAGCGGTTATGCAGCGCCACAGTGATCAATCCCGCAATCACCCCGCCTAACACACTCATGTTGTAGGTAAAAATCCCCAGCATATTGATGTACTCGGCGGAGGTCATCATCGCGGTGGTTTGATCCAAACCCGCCTGCTGCAAGGCTGCGGGCGTGGTGGTTAGCGCGTTCAATCCTTTCGCAGCCAGCGTGGCGTTAATGCCCACGTTCATCGAGATATAGCCAATGACGGCAGCAAATGCAGCGGTCGGCTTTTCTGCTCTTGCTAAGCCGATCGCACTGGCCACGGCAAAGAAGACGGGCAGATTGGCAAACAACGCCGCAGCAACTTTGCGGATAAAACCGATGATCAACTGCGGTACCTGCATATTGGCAAAGGCATCGCCAGTGACCGCAGGGTTTTGCATCGCCGCAGCCAGCCCGAGAAAAATCCCGGCGGCGGCGATAACGGAGATCGGCATCATTAAGGCTTTACCGAAGGCATGAATTTGGCTGGCCAGATTCTTCATGGAGGTGCGCCCTTTCCTCAATTGAAAGAGCAATTATTAGTCAGTTATCGGCATTGCACGTCTTTGGGCGGTCAATCAGCCAATAAAATTTTAACTGCGTCACGCTTCAGCATCCTTCTGAGCGATAAACGCTGTCTATCGCACCATTAAACCATTCAATTAGACAACTTTTGCTGTCAGTCGCACACTTTCCCCCAACAGAAGTCATATTCTGATAACAATTCATAAACAATAAGCCTGCAATGACTATGAAATTTAAACGTAAAATTCAGCCCTACCGTGCCGCTGCTGGCGGCTGGGGTTCTTTGGAAGCCACCACCCGTTTTGTCCTTGATAGTAAAGCTGCCCTGAAAAATATGCGTAACTTGATGCGCATGAATAAAGCTCGCGGCTTTGACTGCCCAGGTTGTGCATGGGGCGACGACAACAAAAGTACGTTTAGTTTCTGTGAGAACGGCGCGAAAGCCGTGACCTGGGAAGCCACCCGCCGCGTGGTTGAGCCTGAATTTTTTGCTCAACACAGCGTGAGTACACTTTACCAACAGAGCGACTATTTCCTTGAGTATCAGGGACGCCTGACGCATCCGATGCGCTACAACAGCGCCACCGATCACTATGAACCGATTAGCTGGGATGATGCGTTGGCGATGATTGCCCGACATCTTAAGGCAATGGATCATCCCGACCAGATGGAGCTTTATACTTCCGGTCGCGCCAGTAACGAAGCCTCATGGCTTTACCAGCTGTTTGGCCGCGTGATGGGCACCAATAACTTCCCTGACTGTTCCAACATGTGCCATGAAGCCAGCGGCACCGGCTTGAAACGCAGTATTGGCGTTGGTAAAGGCACCATCCGCCTGGATGACTTTGACCACGCAGATGCGATTTTCGTTATCGGCCAGAATCCAGGGACTAACCATCCACGCATGCTGCACAGCCTGCGCCACGCGGCCGATCACGGTGCCAAAATTGTCACGTTTAATACGCTGCGCGAGCGCGGGCTGGAGCGTTTTGCCGATCCGCAAAAACCGCTGGAAATCGTCACCTCCAAAGCGGGTACGATTAGCTCTGCCTATTACCAGCCAAATCTTGGCGGTGACATGGCGGCGATTCGCGGCATGGTGAAAACCCTGCTGGAAGTGCAGCGTGAACGTTTAGCCGCGGGTGAACCGGGTATTTTTGATCAGGCATTTATTGATGCCAACACCCATGGCATTGAGCGTTACCTGACTGCCGTAGATAACACTCGCTGGGACGATATCGTGCGTCAATCCGGTCTGAGCGAAGCACAGATCCGAGAAGCGGCGGCAATCTACCAGAGCGCTGAGCGCATCATCATCACCTGGGCGATGGGGGTGACTCAGCATAAGCATTCGGTTGATACCGTCCGTGAAATCACCAACCTGCAGCTGCTGTTTGGTCAGCTGGGCAAAAAAGGGGCTGGCCTGTGTCCGGTACGCGGTCACAGTAATGTGCAGGGCAACCGCACCATGGGGATCGACGAGAAACCCAATAAGCCGTTCCTTGATGCACTGGGCGCGCATTTCGATTTCGAACCGCCGCGTGAACACGGCCACAACACCGTTGAAGCGCTGGGTGCGATGCTGCGTGATGAAGTCAAAGTGCTGATTGCCCTGGGGGGTAATCTGGCAGCGGCTGCGCCGGATTCACCGGTAACAGAAGAAGCGCTGCAGCACTGCGGTTTAACGGTGCACATCAGCACCAAACTGAACCGCAGCCATTTGGTGCCAGGCCACGAAGGATTGATTCTGCCGACGCTGGGCCGTACGGAACGCGATCGTCAGGCCAGCGGTAATCAGTTCATCACCGTTGAAGACTCTTTCAGCATGGTGCACGCCTCAGAAGGCGTGGGAATCCCACTGGCAGACACGCAGCGCTCCGAAACCGCGATTGTTGCCGGTATTGCCCACGCCACGCTGGGCAGTGACAAGATTGACTGGTTGGGCATGGCGGATGATTACAATGTGATCCGCGATCACATCGGCGCCACCATTCCAGGCTTTGCCGACTTCAATATCAAATGTGATATTCCTGGCGGATTCTACCTCGGTAGTGCTGCCGCAGAGTTGCGTTTCAACACGCCAAGCAAACTGGCGGAGTTCAGCGCGGCAGCCCTGCCAACCTCGCTGTTCCCGCAGCTGGGCAATGATGTTGAAGTGCCGTTCACGCTGCAGACGTTGCGTTCGCATGACCAATACAACACCACGATTTACGGCCTCGATGACCGTTATCGCGGCGTATATGGCCAGCGTGAAGTGGTGTTTATCCATCCGGATGATATGGCGTCACTCGGCTTCAGCGAAGGCCAGTTGGTGGATATTGAAACGCTGTGGAATGATGGCCTGACGCGTCGGGTGAGTGGCTTCAAGCTGGTGCCGTATAACATTCCGCGCGGTAACCTCGCGGCCTATTATCCGGAAACCAACCCGCTGGTGCCGCTCTCCAGCTACGGTGACGGCAGCGGGACACCGACCTCGAAATCGGTGCCGGTGAAGCTGGCATTAACTGCGGCTCTTCCTACGCAGCGCATCGCCTAAGTCCTCAGCGTTATTAGAAGGTAAAAAGCCGCGTAAAGCGGCTTTTTAGCCTGTTTTGGCCTTGCCGCGCGGGCCTGATTCGCGTAAAACTGTCCACCGCTCTTAGGCCACGAAACTAAATAAATTATGTTCCAGGATAACCCGCTGCTCGCGCAGCTTAAAGAGAAGCTTCACGCGCAAACCCCGCGCGCCGAAGGTGTTGTGAAAGGCACGGAAAAAGGCTTTGGCTTCCTTGAAGTCGATGGTCAAAAAAGCTACTTCATTCCCCCTCCGCAGATGAAAAAAGTGATGCACGGTGACCGTATTTCTGCGGTGATCCACACTGATAAAGATCGCGAGAGCGCTGAGCCGGAAACCCTGATTGAGCCTTTCCTGACCCGCTTTGTTGGCCGGGTGCAAAAAAAAGACGACCGTCTGTCGATTGTGCCGGATCATCCTTTGCTTAAAGATGCCATTCAGTGCCGTGCGGCGCGTGATGTGACGCATGATTTCCAGAACGGCGACTGGGCAGTCGCAGAGATGCGCCGCCATCCGCTGAAAGGCGATCGTGGTTTCTATGCTGAACTCACCGAATTTATTGTCACCGCGGACGATCACCTCGCGCCGTGGTGGGTCACGCTGTCACGCCATAATCTGGAACGCGAAGCGCCAGAAGTGGGCTTCGGCGAAATGCTGGACGAACACCTGCAGCGTGAAGATCTGACGGCTCTCAACTTCGTGACCATCGACAGTGCCAGCACTGAAGATATGGATGATGCGTTGTATGTTGAAGAAAAAACCGACGGCAACTTATTACTGACGATTGCCATTGCGGATCCCACCGCTTACGTGGCAGAAGGCAGTGAGCTGGATAAGTTAGCGTCGAAACGCGCCTTCACCAACTATCTGCCGGGCTTCAATATCCCGATGCTGCCGCGCGAACTGTCCGATGATATTTGTTCGTTGCGCCCACATGTTCGTCGTCCGGCGCTGGCTTGCCGCGTCACACTGACGCCAGATGGCAGCGTAACAGGCGAAATTCACTTCTTCGCAGCCTGGATCGAATCTAAAGCCAAGCTGGTTTATGACGAAGTGTCGGACTGGCTGGAAAACGCAGGAAGCTGGCAGCCAGAGAACGAGGCGATTGCCGAGCAGATTCGTCTGTTGCATCGTGTTTGTCTGGCGCGCAGCGAGTGGCGTCAAACTCACGCGCTGGTATTCAAAGATCGTCCTGATTACCGCTTTGTATTGGGTGAAAAAGGCGAAGTGCTGGATATCATTTCCGAGCCGCGTCGCATTGCCAACCGCATCGTTGAAGAATCGATGATTCTGGCGAACATCTGTGCGGCCAAAGTGCTGCAGGAAAAGCTGGGCTTCGGTATCTACAACCTGCACAGCGGTTTTGATCTGGCGAACGCTGAGCAGGCTGCTGGCGTGCTGGCCGGACACGGTATTACCGTTGACCCGCAGGCGATCACCACGCTGGAAGGTTTCCGTCAGTTGCGTCGTGAACTCGATGCACAGCCAACGCAATACCTCGACAGCCGTATCCGCCGCTTCCAGAGTTTCGCCGAAGTCGGCACCGAGCCTGGACCACACTTTGGTCTTGGCCTCGACGCTTACGCTACCTGGACTTCGCCTATTCGTAAGTTCGGCGACATGATCAACCACCGTCTGCTTAAGGCGATTGTGCGTGGCGATAGCATTGCGCGTCCAAATGACGATGTCACCACCATTATGAGTGAGCGCCGTCGCCTGAACCGCATGGCTGAGCGTGACGTCGGCGACTGGCTGTATGCACGCTTTCTCTCTCCCTTTGCGGGCACCGACCGCAAGTTCAGCGCGGAGATCATGGATGTGTCTCGTGGTGGTATGCGTGTGCGTCTGTTGGAAAATGGTGCTGTTGCCTTTATCCCTGCTCCGTTTATTCACGCGGTGCGTGATGAGCTGGTGTGCTCACAAGAGAGCGGCACGGTGCAGATTAAAGGTGAAGTGGCCTACCGCGTCACTGACATTATCGATGTAACCCTTGCTGAAGTGCGCATGGAAACCCGTAGTGTCGTGGCGCGCCCTGCTGCCTGAGCATGAAACCCGGCGGATAACCTCTGTTATCCCGCAATTTCTCCTGTCCCTCATAGCAAATGTTAAATTTGTCTTCTGCTTCACACTTCTGATCCGAATCCCTGTCGTTAACAATTCATTACATTACTTTTAACTTGTTGTATCCGATCGCTTATTTTCCCGGTCTCTACAAGGAGTTAACTCATGAACAACGTCAAAACCGGTTTAATCTGGTTAGCGGTGGCGTTAATTGGTGCGGGTGCGTTTGCCATGCTGGCGCTGAGCCGAGGCGAACACGTCAACGCCATCTGGTTGGTGATTGCATCCGTTGCCTGCTACAGCATTGCCTATCGCTTTTACAGCCTGTTTATCGCAGAACGTATTTTCGAGCTGGATGATCGTCGCCGTACCCCCGCTGAGCGCCTGAATGACGGCCTCGACTATGTTCCCACTAACAAATGGGTGCTGTTTGGTCACCACTTTGCCGCAATAGCCGGCGCTGGCCCGCTGGTGGGGCCCATCCTCGCCGCACAGATGGGTTTTCTGCCTGGCACTATCTGGATATTGGTGGGTGTGATGCTGGCGGGTGCCGTGCAGGATTTCCTTATTCTGTTCATCTCGACTCGCCGCGACGGTCGTTCACTGGGTGAAATGGCACGTCAGGAACTCGGTTCTTTTGCCGGCGTGGTCACCATGCTGGGGGCGCTTGGCGTGATGATCATCATTCTGTCTGCGCTGGCGCTGGTGGTAGTAAAAGCGCTGGCTAACAGCCCGTGGGGCCTGTTTACTATCGCCGCCACGATTCCGATCGCGCTGTTTATGGGCGTGTATATGCGTTACCTACGCCCCGGAAAAATTGCTGAAGTCTCGATTATTGGTTTTGTCCTGATGATGGCGGCGATTATTTATGGTGGTGATGTCGCTGCCGATCCTTACTGGGGCCCTCTTTTCACGCTGAAGGGCACGGAACTGACGTGGGTGCTGGTGATCTACGGCTTTGTCGCCTCTTCATTGCCGGTATGGCTGCTGCTGGCCCCACGTGACTACCTCTCAACCTTCCTGAAAATCGGCGTCATTATTGGTCTCGCGGTGGGTATTCTGTTCGCCATGCCAGAGCTGAAGATGCCCGCCGTCACCAAATTCATTGACGGCAGCGGACCGGTATTCTCTGGCGCGTTGTTCCCGTTCCTGTTTATCACCATCGCCTGTGGCGCGATCTCCGGTTTCCATGCGCTGGTTTCCAGCGGAACCACGCCAAAACTGGTTGAACGCGAGAGCCACATTCGCTTTATCGGCTATGGCGCCATGCTGATGGAGTCCTTCGTGGCGATTATGGCGCTGATTTGTGCATCGGTGCTTGACCCCGGCGTCTACTTCGCCATGAACTCACCCGCCGCGCTGATCGGAACAACCGTGGAGAGCGCCTCACAGGTCATTAACGGTTGGGGCTTTGTAGTGACGCCAGAGATGCTGAGCGGCATTGCCCGTGATGTGGGTGAAAGCACGGTGTTGTCACGCGCCGGGGGCGCACCGACCTTTGCGGTGGGCATGGCACACATCATTACCGAAGTGTTTAACAGCCGCGTGATGATGGCCTTTTGGTATCACTTCGCCATTCTGTTTGAAGCGCTGTTCATTTTGACAGCGGTAGATGCGGGTACTCGCGCCTGTCGTTTTATGGTGCAAGACCTTGTCGGTACTGTCGTCCCCTCTATGGCCAACAACCGTTCCTGGTTAGGGAATATGGCCGGTACTACCGTGGCTGTGGCAGGTTGGGGATTCTTTGTGTATCAGGGCGTGGTCGACCCTCTGGGCGGCATCAACACCCTCTGGCCGCTGTTTGGTATCGGTAACCAGATGCTGGCTTCAATGGCGCTGATTCTGGGTACAGTCGTGCTGTTCAAAATGAAAAAACAGCGTTACGCGTGGGTGACAATTTTACCGACAGCCTGGCTGTTCGTGACATCCATGACCGCCGGCTGGCAGAAGATTTTCCATGAAAAGCCGTCCATTGGTTTTCTTGCACAAGCCAACAAGTTCCGTAAGGGTATTGATGAGGGTGTGATCATTGCCCCGGCCAAGACCGTCGCGGATATGCAAACTATCGTGTTTAGCAATCAAATAAACGCGGCCCTGTGCGGCTTCTTTATGCTGGTGGCCGTCACCATGCTGATTTCTGCCTTCTTTGTGATCCGCCGAGCGCTGCGCAGTGACCTGCCGACCACACATGAGTCTGAGGTTTCGCTGCGTAAGGAGGTGCGAAATGTCTGAGTCCATTTTACGCTGGAGAAAACCCATTGGTGACTGGCATATCAAGCACTGCTTACCGATCGTAACCGAGGCGGCTGGGCAAACTCTTAATCGCTGGCAGCGTATCTGGCAGGGATTACAGCAAAGTTTTCGCTTAATGGTTGGTGTTCACGACTATCAAACTTATCTGAAACATATGCGTGAACATCATCCAGAGCAGCCGCCAATGGATGAACGTGCTTTCCATCGCCACTGCCTTGAAGCGCGTTTTCCGAGCCAGGCAGGCAAACTTGGCAAGTGTCCGTGCTAAACTTTTGAGCCCCGATTTTCGGGGCTTTTTCGTGCCATTCTTTAGTGAAAACAAAAATATATTCGATTTGCATCTTGTGCTGGCGCAGGAGGTTGAATACTGTTGCTAAAATAATGAGATACCGCCTGCTGAGCATTTCCCCGGAGGAAGTTTCCATGACCGATGAACAAGGGCAAACGTTGCTATACACCTTGTTTGGCACAACCAGCCCTCATTGGCGATTAACTTCAGATAGCGATGCTCTGCATTTTGCCGAAGATGAGAACGCCAATACCAATCTGGCGGTCCCCCTTACTCCCGCGCAAGCCAGTCTTCTACGCGCGATGACTGTGATCACCTCTAGCATCAACCTGACGCTTTCCCTGCATGGCTCGCCGGTGCCGATGCACTTCGTCGGCCGTAAAGTCAACCAGTCCACCTGGGCGGGCACCTCTTCCGCATGGGGCGACACCTCTTCGGTGGCGCGTGATTTGACGCTGGGTTTGTCCTTTGCCGAACAGGTTGTGTCTGAAGCCAACTCCGTGATTGTAATCCTTGACCAACGCGGCAATATCCAGCGTTTTAATCGGTTAAGCGAAGAGTATACCGGCCTGAAAGAACAGGAAGTTATCGGACGTAACGTGTTCCAACTGTTTATGACCAAGCAAGAAGCGCAAGCTTCACGGCGCAACATTGCCGGGTTCTTTCGTGACGGTAATTCGTACGAAGTGGAGCGCTGGATCAAAACCAGAAAAGGCCAGCGACTGTTTCTGTTTCGTAATAAGTTTGTTCACAGTGGTAGTGGGAAAAATGAAATTTTCCTCATCTGTTCAGGAACGGATATTACCGAGGAACGACGCGCTCAGGAACGTCTGAGAGTCCTGGCCAATACCGATACCGTCACCGGTTTACCTAACCGCAACGCCATCCACCAGCAGATTAGTCTGGCACTGGAACTGGCAAATGGTAGTCAAACCGGTGTCGTTTATCTCGATTTAGACAATTTCAAGAAGGTCAATGACGCCTACGGCCATATGTTCGGCGACCAGCTGTTACAGGCCGTGTCGTTGGCGATACTTAGCTGTCTGGGCAAAGATCAAACGCTGGCTCGTTTGGGCGGTGACGAATTCGTGGTGCTGGCGGAGCACACCAGCCAAGCCGCACTGGAAGCCATGGCTTCTCGTATTCTGGAGCGTTTGCGCCAGCCGTTCAGAATCGGCCTGATCGAAGTTTACAGCGGTTGCTCAATCGGTATCGCCCTCGCCCCATTGCATGGCGAAGATCGAGAAAGCTTGATTCGCAATGCCGATACCGCGATGTACCACGCCAAGGAGAATGGGCGCGGCAAATTCTGCGTGTTTGCCAATGAGATGAACCAACGCGTTTTCGAGTATCTCTGGCTTGATACTAACCTGCGTAAAGCACTGGAACTGGAACAGCTGGTGGTCTACTACCAACCTAAACTGGATGGTGATGGCGAAGTGCGCAGCGCTGAAGCCTTGGTACGCTGGAACTCCCCCGAACGCGGGCTGGTCCCGCCAGGTGACTTTATCTCCTACGCTGAAGAGTCTGGGCTGATTGTGCCTCTCGGACGCTGGGTGATGTTGAATGTACTGCAACAAATTATCAAATGGCGCAGCGAAGGCATCTATCTGCGCGTGGCGGTAAATGTTTCGGCGAAACAGCTCATTGACCAGAGTATTTACAGCGACCTGAAGCAGGCGCTGAGCGAAGCGGGTTTAACGGAATGTCCGATTGATATCGAACTCACCGAAAGCTGCTTAATTGAGAACGAAGCAGGCGCATTGACGTTGATGAAGCAGTTTCAGGAGTTGGGCGCTCAGGTACATCTCGACGATTTTGGAACGGGTTACTCTTCGCTTTCCCAACTCGCTCGTGTGCCCATTGATGCCATTAAGCTGGATCAAAGTTTTGTGCGTAATATCAATAAACAACCGGTTGCGCAGTCTCTGGTGCGCGCCATTGTTGCGGTGGCTAAAGCTCTTGAGCTACAGGTGATTGCTGAAGGTATTGAAACTAAAGCCGAAGAAAAATTCGTACTGACAAACGGTGTCGATGGGCGTCAGGGTTATTATTATGCAAAACCAATGCCCGCAGAACAGCTCGGGCATTGGCTGGCTAAGCATCCTGCCCGCGTTTAACGCTGGTCTCGATTATCCGGCTTTGCGCAGGGATGCGCTGTGACGGTTCTGCAGCTGTACCAGTCGTTCCATGTATGCAATGTCTTTAGGCTCCAGTGTAAAGGCGTAATCCACCCAATCTTCTGTAATATCCATCAGCTCTGCTCGTGAAAGCTGTAGCACGCGCTGACGTGCCTTCAGCATGGCACGTACGCCATTCAACTTTGGACGCAGGGTATCGATAAAGGTGCGCGTGGTACGATAAGCGTCACCCGGCTGGAAGACTTTGTCGACCAAGCCGCGCGTCTCATACCACTCAGCACTGTGCGACTCCCCTTCGCAAATCAGCTCTTCAGCTAACTTCATGCCTGAGCGGCGCGCCACCAGCGAGTATCCTCCCATACCGGGGAACAGGTTAAAGGCTATCTCTGGGAAGCCCATGCGAGCGCTGTTCTGTGCCAGAATGAAATGGTGCGCCAGCGCCGCTTCAAATCCGCCTCCCAGCGCACTGCCTTCGATCATGGCCAGCGTGACGGCTCCCGTATCGAAGCCACGCGCCGCGGAATGGATGCAGTCCACACAAGCACGTGCATAAGCACGCAGCGCTTCACGACGGTTGTTGCGAATGCACTCCACAAAGAAGCGCAGGTCACCACCCGCATTGAACATCTGCGGTACTAACGAGCCCGTTACCCAAAAATCAATCGGTAGGCCAGAGCGCTGTGCGGCATAGCTCAGGTTCATGATCTCCTCGATTAATTCGTGGTTGAAACTCGGGCGCGGTTGCGCACGCAGCATCATCCACATGGTGTGTCGCCCCTCTTCATAGTAGGCCGCAAGCTGGGTGGTTTGTCCGACTTCGGTGAACAATCTGCAAGTTGGTTGGTTAATGACTGTCATAGTTTCATCCTCTAGTTATGTGATGCGTTAAACGCAACATCAGCGTAATCCAGAGTGAGGCCAGACCAAATGAGAGATTGATTTATAAAGTAAAATCCAGAGATATCCCCGACCATAGGGCCGGGGAAAGATTAGTAAGCTTACTTTATTGCGGCGCGTTGACCTACGGCAACATGAGAACGCTTAACGCGTCGTGAATAGATTGCGGTGATAATAGGTACCAATACAGAAGTCACAATAACCGATGTTGCCACCAGTGCAGTGGCAGCAGGGGCGACCGGTTTAAACTGCGGCAGCATTTCCGCAATCAATACGGGGGTCGCCACCGCCGCACCTGCGGTGCTTGACGCAGCAATCCCAGCCGTGCCATCTCCGCCCCCAATCAGACGGTCTGCCACGATCAGCGGAATGCCAGTGATGATGATCACCGCCACACCCAATAGAATCCCTAGCAGCCCAGTCTGAGCAATCACCGCGAGGTCGATGGTGTTACCTAACGCGAAGGCAAAGAAGGGAATCAAGGTGTGTACCGCTTTGCCAAAAAACTCGCGTAACTCAGGGTCGAGGTTGCCGAGTGCGAAGCCGATAATAAACGGTAATACCGCCCCGACAAAAACATGCGGTTCGAAGGAGGCAATTCCCGCCGTTCCGAGGATCACCATGGTCATCAGCGGGCCAGACTCCAGTGACATCAGTACAAAAGCCCCCGCCTCTTCTTTCGAGCCATATTGCTGCATGATGGAGGCATATAATCCGCCATTCGTCATATCCATCGCTGCCACTAATGCCAGCGTCGATAATCCGGCAAACATACCGACTTCCACGCCATTTTCAGGCATCACGCGCGAGGCAACTGCCGCGATAATCCACGCGACCGCAATTTTCGTCAGCACCAGGGTGCCCGACTTGCGTAATACCGTTCCCGTAGCACTGAGCTTAATTGAAGCGCCCATACAGAAGAACCACACCGCTAAAATGGGGACGGTGCCTGTCATTAATCCATTGGTAAAAGAGCCGAAGTATTTACCTGCGCCAGGTGAAAAAGTATGGCAAAGCGCCCCCAGAAACAGCGGAATCAGCATCATGCCGCCAGGGATTTTATCGATTGCACGTTTGATATGCATAATAGTGTCACCTTAACTGAGCCAGAAGGAGGTGCATTGCAATGTGCCGGATGGCATGGCAAGCAAGATAACCACTGACTGTCGGGGAAAAAGTGATCGCAGCACTATTTATGAAACGTTGTTTTATTTTTATCGGTCGATCATTTTGCTTTTATGATGCACCTCGCCATACCAGTTTTAATGTAGAAAAAATAAAGGCGCCCACAGGCGCCTAAGACAAGCTAGAAGTGTTAGTTTTGCCCGTACCAGGCGTTCTTTCCATGTTTGCGCAGATAGTGTAAATCAAGTAGGTTCTGCGATATCGGGGGGAGTTCATCACGCAGTTGCTCAGTATGCAGCGCCATATAAGCCACTTCTTCCAATACAACTGCACTGTGAACTGCGGCTTCCGCATCTTTACCCCATGAGAACGGGCCATGGGAATGGATGAGAGCAGCCGGAACCGCAGTGGGCTGGATACGCCGTTGAGCAAAGGCCTCGATGATGACTTGCCCCGTGTTCCATTCATAATCCTGCTGAATCTCCTCACGCTTCATCGCACGTGTGCAGGGGATCGTGCCGTAAAAGTCATCCGCATGCGTGGTGCCGAGGGCGATAATGTCTCGCCCTGCTTGTGCCCAAATGGTGGCATGACGTGAATGAGTATGGACAATGCCGCCGATCTCAGGCCAAGCGAGATAGAGAGCGCGATGTGTGGCGGTATCCGAAGAAGGTCGCAAACTTCCCTCCACCACCTTCCCGCTCTCCAGTTCCACTACCACCATATCGTCGCGTTTCATATTTTCATATTTCACACCCGATGGCTTGATCACCACTAAGCCCCGCTCGCGATCAACTGCGCTCACATTGCCCCACGTAAACGTCACGAGGTTATAACGAGGTAAATCGAGATTAGCTTCCAGCACCTGCTGTTTCAGCAACTCCAGCATGATTCTTCTCCTAAAAACAGTCATACCAGAATTGTGCTGATCGCTGAGAAAAAACGTTATGGAGTGAATCGCTGTAAAAGAGGCGGAAAGTCGCTGAGGCACCAAAAGTGTGGCGTGAATTCGGAGTTTTCTCTTTTTGGAACTGTGCGCGTTGTTTAGGCTTGTCTCAAGCCGGATGCGGGCCGGAACGCCATATGACGTAGGCAAGAATAAGGACCGTTTAATTTCTCAGGATGACGTACTTCGTTGCGCAACATCTATACTTAGAGGGTTGCCTCTGTGCATACAATCAAGGAGAAAGTAATGACAATAACAATGAAACGTCTGACCGTGGCTGTACTGGCGACCACTCTGGTTATCGCGCTGAGCGGCTGCTCTAACTGGTCAAAACGAGACCGTAATACCGCTATCGGTGCGGGTGCCGGTGCTATTGGTGGGTCTGTACTGACCAATGGTAGTGCTTTGGGCACCGTGGGTGGTGCAGCCGTGGGCGGTATTATCGGCCATCAAGTCCACTAAATAACAATATTGATTCAGGCTACGCAGCGCATCTACTTATCACGGGCCGCACAGGGTGTGGCCCGCTCTAATTTAACCACCCGCCAGCTTGACCTTCATACCTTTCGCTTCGAGTAACGTTTTCAACAAATCACGTTTGTCGCCCTGGATCTCGATGACGCCATCCTTTAATGCACCGCCACAGCCACATTTTTTCTTCAGTTCTGCAGCCAGCTTGATTAACGCTTCATCATCAAGGTCAATGCCCGTGATCAGACAGACGCCCTTGCCTTTACGGCCGCTGGTCTGCCGCTGGATACGCACGATGCCATCACCTTTCGGACGTGTCGCTTTTTCCTCTTCGTGCGTGATACGGCCACTATCAGTGGAGTAAACCAGTCGATTATCCTGAGCCATTAGGCCTCCTGTAAGCTTTGCAGGATAGTGCTTAATGTCGCTGCCGGATCGGCAGATTGAGTGATGGGACGGCCAATCACCATATAGTCGACACCGGCTTGTTTTGCCTGCTGTGGCGTCATGATACGGCGCTGATCGCCAGCATCACTGCCCGCAGGACGAATGCCCGGCGTCACTAAAGCGAAGTCTTGACCGATGGCCTGTTTGAAATGAGCTGCTTCCTGTGCTGAACACACTACGCCATGCAGGCCACAATCTCGAGTTAAGCGTGCCAAACGCTCCGCCTGCTGTGCCGGTGAAAGTGTGATACCCAGTCCTTTAAGATCGTCTTCATCCATACTGGTTAGCACGGTGACAGCAATTAACAATGGCGCATCTTTGCCAAACGGCACTAAGGCTTCACGTGCCGCATTCATCATGCGTGCCCCACCGCTGGCGTGCACATTCACCATCCACACGCCGAGATCGGCTGCTGCCGCAACAGCATGAGCGGTGGTGTTAGGGATGTCATGAAACTTCAGGTCCAGGAAGACGTCAAACCCACGTGCTTGCAGGGTTTTCACCAAGGAGGGGCCAAAGAGTGTGAACATCTCTTTACCCACTTTCAGGCGGCATTGGCTAGGGTCAATTCGGTCAACAAAGTGCAGCGCGCTGTCGAGATCATGATAGTCGAGTGCCACCAGAATAGGTGAAGTGGTAACAGGCATAACGTTTCCTCAGAGGCAGGCACCCGCAGGCGCGATGGACAAACGGCAAGCATTCTACCCGCGCATACCGGGCAGGACAATCACACTACGACGATTAGGCGTTGATTGACTGATGACTGCACAATCGCTGAGGTGATATTTAAGTTCAAACCTTGTTGTATGTTGTAACTATCATGTGAGTTAAAAAATAAAAGCGGCCATCACTGGCCGTCGAGTCCACGAATAGGTTTAACAGAAGACCATGCCCGGCATGAAGGACAATGCCAGTACAAGGCATGCGCAGTAAAACCGCATTTTTGGCAGCGATAACGAGGCTTGGTGCGGATCTGCTCACCGACCATATCGCGTAGTACCATCAAGCTCTCTTTCGCACGGCCATCTTCAGCTTCATGCAGGTGGAAGTCCATCAAGCGATGGAAGACACGCATGGTGGGATGGCGCTGAAGCTGACGATTAATATAGAGCTGCGCCGCTTCGGGTCCCTGCTGCTGCTCCAGAATGTCAGCCGCATACAGCTCTGCCGCCGCACCGGTGTTCTCTTCGACACAGCGCTGCAGAAAATGCGCCCAGTCCTCTGGTTTATTCAGCCGCTGATAGCAGGTTTCCAGCATCGGCAAGGTTTCACTGACCAGCTCTTTGTCACGGTCCAGCACGCGCTCGAGCTGATCGACCGCTTTGGCATATTCACCCTGCTCCATAAAGATGCGCCCCATCATAATGGAGACGCGCGCACTCTGATGGTCAGCTGATTCACCTTTCTTCAGCAGATTCATCGCACGATCAAGATCATCACTGCTCATCGCCTGTAAGGCGAGTTCACAGTAAAAATGGGCAATTTCACCTTTCTGTTTATCTTTACCAAGCTTCACCAATCTTTCTGCAACTTCAATGGCTTTCTGCCAGTCGCTGGTAGCCTGGTGGATTAACAATAGCTGTTGCAACGCGCCGACACGAAAGTCGGTTTCATCAATGAGCTGGCTGAACATGTCTTCGGCGCGGTCATAAAGACCAGCAGCCATGTAATCGCGGCCCAATTGCTGGATCGCCAACAAACGCTGCTCATAACTGAGTGATGCGCTCTCCATCAACGATTGGTGAATACGTATGGCCCGATCTACTTCACCGCGTGAGCGAAACAGGTTGCCTAGCGTCAGGTGAGCCTCAACTGTGCCGCTATCCTCTTTCAGCATATCGAGGAAGAGATCAACCGCTTTATCCTGTTGATTTGAGAGCAAGAAGTTAACGCCAGCAACGTATTCACGTGACAAGCGATTGGCTTCCTGTTGCTTATCCTGATGAGCACTGCGGCGTCCCATGTACCAGCCATACGCCGCAGCAACAGGAAGAAGCAAAAACAGCAATTCAAGCATCGAAACTTAATCCCGACGACCAGCAGAAGAAGACGTTGTCACGGCCGTGGATTGTTCATTCTGCGCCTGCATACGTTTCAGCTTGCGCTGCGCATGGGCTAGAGAAACACGGATTCGTAACCAGAAGAGACCGCAAATTGCCCATCCGAGCAGGAATCCAGCAGCAAACAGGCTAGCCAGCAAGGTTGAGATACGGAATTCGCCCTGCGCCAGCAGATAATTAAAGGTGACGACTTGGTCGTTATGCGCTCCGAGCGTAACGGAGATGATAAAAATGACCAAAATCACGAGAAAAATCAGCAAATATTTCACAATGCGTCCTGTCGAGAGGTTATCCGTTAGAAGTATGCCAAAAAAGTGCCGCCGATGCTGCTTATCAGCACATCACATAGCGCATTTTCTGTAAGGGCAATCAATCATATGGGGGCGCAGGCCAGAATTACAATGCATCATCACGTTGCGCAATCTCTTGTTGCTCATCACGAGGCACCGTAAGCGGGCCACAAAAGCGTTGAGCCAGCCAAGTCGCGCAGGTCACCAATACCCATGATATCAGCGTGGCCGCCACCAGGTCGCGTGGCCAATGCATCCCCAGTAGCAATCTACTCCCCATGACCATGGTGGCCCAGGCAAACAGGACCAGCACGGTGATAATGCGGCGGCGTGGCCACAGTAGACCGATCACTAACAGTGACCAACTGGCGGCAAATAATGTGTGCCCGGATGGAAAGGCAAACCCCGTTTCAAAAGCCCAATGTCGTTTCAGCCATGTCGGCAGCTGCGTGTCGTTAACCAGCAAGGTTGAGACCATTTCGCTACGGCCTTGACGATTGAGTTGATAAAACTGCGTTTCACTGATGCCGTGACGCTTCTCCAACCACACCACATACGGGCGCGGTTCCTGCACCTGTTCTTTGATAAATGATTTGGTGTATTGACCGGCAAGAATGGCACCGTTCATAAAAATAATCAGCAGTAAGGCGGGTTTGAAGCGGAAGCGCAGGCACCAAAGAACCCACGCGCTGAGAATAATGCTGGTCAGCGTGCCCCATGGGCTGGTCACGGTTTCGGTCATCCAAAACAAGACACGCAAAAACGCGCCGCTCTGATCGGGTTGCCATTGCCAGCCGGATATCCAGACACCTACCGGCATGATGAGAAGCAGCAACATCCCTAGGGTCGTGCGTTGAGCGATTTTGACCATCCTGTTCCTTTTAGATCCGCCTTAAAAAAGCATAGTTTGCATAACTTTAGCTGAAAAAAGAATAACCTACTTATTGCAGCTTAGATAATTGTGCTTTATCACTACAATCACTCGGACTGATTAGCGGCCCGGGTTCAGGTTGTGGCACAATATTGGCAGTTTTGTCGGGCCAATCGGGCCCGTGCGTTATCATGATGATAACGCATCCTCTGAAGGTTCTGGAGAGTCACATGCAGCTTAAACGGGTAGCAGAAGCCAAACTGCCCACGCCATGGGGAGATTTCCTGATGGTTGGTTTTGAAGAACTGGCAACCGGCCAGGATCATGTTGCGCTGGTATACGGTGATGTTAGCGATCACAATCCAGTCCTGGCGCGCGTTCACTCCGAATGTCTCACTGGCGATGCGTTGTTCAGCCTGCGCTGCGATTGCGGTTTCCAGCTGGAAGCCGCGTTGACGGCTATCGCTGAGGAAGGACGCGGTGTATTGCTTTACCACCGTCAGGAAGGCCGTAACATTGGATTGCTGAATAAAATCCGAGCTTATGCGTTGCAGGATAAGGGGTACGATACCGTGGAAGCCAATCATCAGTTAGGCTTTGCCGCGGATGAGCGTGACTTCACACTCTGTGCAGACATGTTTAAATTACTGGGCGTGAATGAAGTCCGATTACTCACGAACAATCCGCGCAAAGTTGAGATTCTGTCTGAAGCCGGGATCAATATCGTTGAGCGCGTTCCGTTAGTGGTTGGCCGCAACCCGAAAAATGCGCATTATCTCGATACCAAAGCGGAAAAAATGGGTCACCTGCTGCCTAAAGCCTGAAGCAGAATGTAAAAAGCCGGGAAGCATCCCGGCTCTCTCCTTAGTTCAGCATGTTACGAATCACATAGTGTAAGATGCCGTCATTCTGGTAGTACGTTAGCTCGTTGCCGGTATCGATACGACAGCGTGTATCCAACTGTTCTTTGCTACCGTCGGTACGGGTCAGCGTCACACTTACCGTGCAGCCAGGCTTCAACAGTGCAAGGTCGGCTACATCGATAGACTCTTCGCCCGTTAAGCCCAGTGTTTTCCGCGTCACGCCAGCGGGAAACTCCAGCGGCAGAATCCCCATACCGATGAGATTGGAACGGTGAATTCGCTCGAATGATTCGGAAATAACTACCCTAACACCTTGTAAGCGCGGGCCTTTCGCTGCCCAGTCTCGACTTGAACCTGAACCATATTCTTTCCCCGCGATCACCGCCAGCGGTACACCCTCTTCCTGATATTTCATCGCCGCATCGTAGATAGCCAGCTGCTCATTACTTGGGAAGTGCTTGGTATACCCTCCTTCAACGCCTGGCACCATTTCATTACGGATACGAATGTTTGCGAAGGTGCCTCGCATCATCACTTCGTGGTTGCCACGACGTGAGCCATAGGAGTTGAAATCAGTGCGTTCCACACCATGCGCCAACAGATAACGTCCAGCAGGGCTTTCCGCTTTGATGCTACCCGCTGGGGAGATATGGTCGGTCGTGACAGAATCACCCAGCATCGCCAGGATACGCGCGCCCTTGATATCCTGTACCGGTTCTGGTGTTTTTCCCATGTCGTCAAAGAACGGGGACAAACGAATATAAGTCGAGCCTTCATCCCAATCATAGGTTGCGGCTTCGCTCACTTTTATCTGCTGCCACTCCGGCGTGCCATCAAACACTTCAGCATACTCTTTATGGAACATGTCGCTGGTGACCTTCTGCACCGCAGCAGCGATCTCTTCAGGCGATGGCCAGATATCTTTCAGGAATACATCCTTGCCTTGCTTATCCTGGCCGAGCGGATCATTTTGCAGGTTCAACTTCATATTCCCGGCCAACGCATACGCCACAACCAGAGGCGGTGATGCCAGCCAGTTAGTTTTAATCAGCGGGTGAATACGCCCTTCAAAGTTTCGGTTGCCTGATAACACGGCTCCTACCGTCAAGTCGCCCTCTTTAATCGCACTTTCGATTTCATCCGGCAGCGGACCCGAGTTGCCGATACAGGTCGTACAACCATAGCCCACCAGATTGAAACCCAGCTCATCGAGGTAAGGTGTCAGTTGTGCAACGGCGAGGTAATCAGACACTACCTTAGACCCTGGAGCCAGCGAGGCTTTTACCCAAGGTTTGCGCATTAAGCCGCGCTCTACCGCGTTTTTAGCTAACAAACCGGCGGCCATAAGCACGCTGGGATTGGAAGTATTGGTGCAGGATGTGATGGCCGAGATAACAACGGCGCCATCATCCAGCTGATAAGTGTCACCCGTTTCACTGTCGCGATAACTCACTGTGCGGTGAGTCTTCTGCGCATGATTCACTTCGAGTTCATTACTGGCATCAAACGCGGCAGGGACATCCCCAAGAGACACACGATCCTGCGGGCGTTTCGGACCGGCAAGGCTCGATTCGACCTCGGCCATATCCAATGCCAGCGAGCTGGTAAATATCGGCTCATCGCCGGGATTACGCCACATGCCTTGTTGTTTCGCATAGGCTTCGACTAATTCAACCTGCTCGGCATCACGTCCGGTCAGCGTCATATAACTTAACGTCACTTCGTCGATGGGGAAGAAACCGCAAGTTGCACCATATTCTGGTGCCATATTGGCGATAGTCGCGCGGTCAGCCAAGGGTAGGTCGGCGAGTCCATCACCATAGAATTCGACAAACTTCCCCACAACCCCGTGTTTACGCAGCATTTGCGTCACGGTTAATACCAAGTCGGTGGCGGTGATACCTGGGCGGAGTTTACCCGTTAGTTTGAAGCCGACTACATCGGGAATCAGCATTGAGACAGGTTGCCCCAGCATTGCAGCCTCTGCCTCAATCCCCCCCACTCCCCAGCCCAGAACGCCCAAGGCATTTATCATGGTGGTATGCGAGTCGGTACCCACCAGCGTGTCGGGATAAGCCACTTCTTTGCCATCCAGCGTCTCATGCCAGACTGACTTGCCCAGATACTCCAGATTGACCTGATGACAGATCCCCGTCCCGGGTGGTACTACGCGGAATCGGTTGAATGCTTTCTGTCCCCAGCGCAGGAAGACATAGCGTTCGTGGTTGCGTTCCATCTCTAAGCGCACGTTCTCTTCGAACGCGTCATCATCACCAAAATGATCGACGGTGACTGAGTGGTCAATAACCAGATCAACCGGTGATAAGGGATTTACTTTGGCTACATCCCCCCCCAAACGTTTTACGGCTTCGCGCATGGCGGCCAGATCCACGACGGCGGGCACACCGGTGAAATCCTGCATCAGTACGCGTGCGGGGCGATAAGCGATTTCTCTGTCAGCATGCGCATCTTTCTGCCAGCTAACCAGCGACTGGATATCATCGGCGGTAACGGAATCACCATCCTGCCAGCGCAACAGATTTTCCAGCAGAACCTTCATGGATTTAGGTAAGCGGTCAATATTGCCCAGTTGCTGGGCGGCTTTAGGCAGGCTGTAGTAATGATATTTTTTTGCCCGAACGTCCAGCGTATCCTGACTTTGCTCGCGTAGCGTTAACGACATAGCTCCTCCTTTTATGGGCCTCTCATAAACCTCAATAACCACAAGGTTTAGCTTAAAGATAGACCACATTGCCGTTAACGATTTGATAACAACACGAAATGACACATATACGCACAAAGAAAAATGCCCTGACGTTTGTCAGGGCATTAATAAATTCTGGCACAATTTGAGTTATTGGATTACATCATTGCCCACACGGCTGCTGCCCAAAATGCAAATGAAAAGGCATAAATGCTAAACCATGAAATAGTTGTCGTGTTCATTAAATCACTCCCTCCCGGATTCCGGCAAAAAAAGTCCACCGTCTTCAGCTTTGTACTGATGACACCGTTTTTTTAATGCTGAGTGTTAAAGGACGGGCTTTTAAAATGCCCACCGGATAATCCGGTAAAATGAGGGACGAATAACGATATAAAGCAGAACGCAGACTGCGTTATTTAGACTTCGGATCCATAAAAGATTCGATAAAGTTGCGCTGGTTCTCACTCAGTTCCCAAGACGATGGAATCGCCACAGGTTGTTCAGCGCTCTTGACTTCTTTTGCTTTGCACGCTGGCGTGTTCGGCTGACGCGCAGAAACGGTAGACTTACGACTGAGTGAATTTGCCCACATGGCTTAACCCCACATACGCCAAATCATTAACGCCACCACTACCCAGAACAGTGCTGAAGCAGCGAAGACAGTCAACCAAGCCTTGCGACGCACGTTACCTGAGCGTTCAACCTTGGTACTTTTAGTACGGAAATCTTGTTGCACAGTCAGTCTTGTATTCATAGTTTTTGATAATCACTCTCAATAAAACGATTGTTGATAACGATTAAGATTTAGGACGAATCCTAAACTTGTTAAGGCCGAAAATCCAGTTATTTTTATTGAGCACAACGATTAACGCTATTTATCAAAACCCAAAAAACTGATGAGATAAATTTAATAACCAATCAAACTATTAATTAAATAGTTACATTGTAAATTTGGGTTAAAACAAATTTAGGGCCAATCTAAATTTGAGTTTAATTCTCAAGGCCAGCGAAAAAGCCCTTCCTCATCAACTCTTAACTGGAGTATGGGAATAATCCTGGCGACCCGCAAAGTGACAAAGTAAAAATTGTGTACTGATTCGCATTTAAGAACTAACAATGGAAAAACATGTGACCCATGTTTCATTTACACAAAAATAATGAATTTTTTTAAGATACTTGTGGCGCTAAGTGGGAGGGGATCTGCAAGGTGCCCACTGGACACCTTGGCAAAATAATGACTTAGGAAATTATTTGAAGGGCAGTTTGATATCGCGGAACATCGCTTCGATATCTTCATTCGAACGTAATGCGACCGCGGCATCCACGACATCACGCGTCAGATGAGGTGCAAAACGTTGAATAAAATCATACATATAGCTTCTAAGGAACGTGCTACGTCTAAACCCAATTTTGGTCGTACTATTGGTAAAGATCTCTGATGCTTCAATGCGCACTAAGTCAGGATCTGAAACTGGGTCAACGGCCATACTGGCAATCACACCCACCCCAAGCCCTAAGCGGACATAGGTTTTAATGACGTCAGCATCCGTTGCAGTGAAGACGATGCGTGGTGTTAATCCAGCACGATTAAATGCGGTATCCAGTTCAGAACGGCCTGTAAAGCCAAAGGTGTAGGTGACGAGTGGGAAGTCAGCTAACTCTTCAATCGTCACATTCGATTTGCCCGCTAAAGGATGGTCTGGCGTCACGACAATGGCGCGGTTCCAGTGATAGCAAGGCAGCATGATGAGGTCGTCATAGAGATGCAGCGCCTCGGTGGCAATGGCAAAGTCGGCATTACCTTTCGAGACCGCCTCAGCGATTTGTGTCGGTGATCCTTGATGCATATGCAGAGAGACGCGTGGGTAGCGCTCGATAAACCCTTTAATCACTCCGGGTAGCGCATAGCGCGCCTGAGTGTGTGTCGTCGCGACATACAGTGACCCTTTATCAGGCCAGGTGTGCTCACCCGCCACCGCTTTAATGGCGTCCACTTTAGACAATACTTCACGGGCAATACGAATAATCTCTTCACCTGCGGGCGTTACTTGGGTGAGATGCTTCCCGCTGCGTGCAAAGATCTGCACACCGAGCTCATCCTCCAGCATGCGAACTTGCTTACTGATACCCGGTTGTGACGTATAGAGACCTTCGGCGGTCGAAGAGACATTTAAATTGTGATTAACCACTTCGACGATGTAACGCAACTGCTGCAATTTCATAGTTATATCTTCCCGGTAGCGACAGAGGAACATTCCCAGCAGGCGTGTTTCCGCCTTGATTAAGATTTGGATAGGGAAAGTGTGTCAGCGAAACGAAAAATCTATAACCACTATATCAGTTAAAGGAAGAATGTAGAACGATTAGCTATAAGGATAAAGCAAAGGCCAGCTGATGCTGGCCTTGAGGGGAGATTATTTTTTCGCTTCCTGCCACTTACCATCAATGTAGAACATCGACCAGCCCGTCGCCTTACCCTCTTTTTCAGAGGAGACATACTGCTGTTTGGTTTTACGGCTAAAGCGAATCAGGGTTTTGTTCCCTTCTGGATCGGCAGCCGGGGCTTCCGCAAGATACTTCAGCTTTTCCGGTAAACGGTCGGCGAAACGTTGCAACTCTTCCACTAAAGGCGCACGGGTTTCACGCGATTTCGGGAAAGTATTTGCCGCCAGGAACACGCCCGCAGCCCCATCACGCAGCACGAAGTAAGCGTCTGATTTCTCACATGCCAGTTCGGGCAGTGGAACCGGATCTTCTTTCGGCGGTGCAACATCACCATTGCGTAGAATTTTACGGGTGTTTTTACAATCATCGTTGGTACAAGCCATGTACTTACCGAAACGCCCCATTTTCAGGTGCATCTCAGAACCACACTTCTCACACTCTACGATAGGGCCGTCGTAACCCTTGATACGGAATTCACCCTGCTCAATTTCGTAACCATCACACTCTGGGTTGTTACCACAGACATGCAGCTTACGTTGATTATCGATCAGGTAGCTGTCCATCGCGGTGCCACATTTCTGGCAGCGACGGCGCGCACGTAAGGCGTTGGTTTCCGCATCATCGCCTTCCAGAATGTTCAGCACTTCATTTTCTGGAATCAAATTGATGGTTTGCTTACAACGTTCTTTGGGTGGCAAGGCATAACCCGAACAACCGAGGAATACGCCGGTACTCGCGGTACGAATCCCCATTTTACGGCTGCAGGTTGGGCAGTCGATGGTGGTCAACACCATCTGATTCGGCTGCATCCCCCCCTCTTCCGGCTCTTTCTCAGCCTGACCTAACTGCTGGCTGAAATCACTGAAGAAAGAGTCCAGCACGGCTTTCCACTGCGCCTCATTGTTCGCTACCTGGTCCAGGCGATCTTCCATACGCGCGGTGAAGTCATAGTTCATCAGCTCACGGAAGTTCTGTTCCAGACGATCGGTAACAATCTCGCCCATCTTCTCAGCGTAGAAACGACGGTTTTCAACTCGCACGTAACCGCGATCCTGGATGGTGGAGATAATCGATGCGTAGGTCGAAGGACGCCCAATGCCGCGTTTCTCCAGCTCGCGTACCAAAGACGCTTCACTAAAGCGCGCAGGCGGTTTAGTAAAGTGCTGGCTCGGCATCAACTCTTTGAGGTCCAAGGTGTCGCCCACATTCACAGGCGGCAGGGTTAAATCATCATCATTCTTACGCAGCGCCGGCATCACTTTGGTCCAGCCGTCAAAACGCAGCGTGCGCCCTTTCGCTTTCAGTTTAAAGTCCGCCGCGCCCACGGTCAGCGTGGTGGAATCATACTGTGCAGGCACCATCTGGCAGGCAACAAACTGGCGCCAGATAAGCTGATACAGTTTCTGCGCATCCGCTTCCATGTCTTTCAGCTGTTCAGCAGCAATGTTGACATCTGAAGGACGGATCGCTTCGTGCGCTTCCTGTGAATTCTCTTTACTGGCGTAAGTGATCGGCGATTCCGGTAAGTATTTCTTGCCGAAACTCTTCTCAACATAACCCCGCGCCATGGCCACGGCATCCTGGCTCAGGTTAGTAGAGTCAGTACGCATGTAAGTAATGTGACCCGCTTCGTAAAGACGCTGCGCCATCATCATGGTTTTTTTCACGCCAAAGCCAAGGCGCGTGCTCGCAGCCTGTTGCAGCGTGGAGGTAATAAAAGGTGCAGAAGGTTTACTGCTGGTCGGTTTGTCCTCACGATCCAACACGTCGAAACGTGCTTTCTGCAAAACAGCGACGGCAGCGTGCGTTTGTTCGCGGTTAACCGGACGGAATGCTTTGTCGCCTTGATGCGACACCTGCATCGCCAGATCATCACCTTTTGGCGTGGTGAAGTCGGCATTGATTTCCCAATACTCTTCCGGCACAAAAGCTTTGATTTCGTGCTCGCGCTCAACCACCAGACGCACAGCTACCGACTGCACACGACCGGCAGACAGGCCACGGGCAATCTTCTTCCACAGCAGCGGGGATACCATGTAGCCCACAACACGGTCCATGAACCGGCGTGCCTGTTGCGCATTGACGCGCTCAATATTCAGTTCGCCCGGCTTTTCAAACGCCTGACGAATCGCATTTTTGGTGATTTCGTTAAACACTACGCGGCTGAAACGTTTGTCATCGCCACCGATCACTTCCCGCAGGTGCCACGCAATGGCTTCCCCTTCGCGGTCAAGGTCGGTTGCGAGATAGATGTGGTCAGCATCAGCAGCGAGGTTTTTTAGCTCAGCAACGACTTTCTCTTTGCCAGGCAGAATTTGATAGTCCGCTTCCCAGCCATGCCAAGGGTCGACACCCATACGGCTGACCAGCGCGGCCTTCTCATCTTTCTTGACCTTTTTGCCTGTTTTCGCTTTTTCCCCATCGGCACTTTTACGGGCAGTTGAACCGCTGGTCGGCAAATCACGGATATGACCGACGCTGGATTTCACCACGTAGTCATTACCGAGGTATTTATTGATTGTTTTCGCCTTTGCCGGGGACTCAACGATTACGAGTGCTTTACCCATATGTACCTTTACCTAATTGAAACGTCCTGATAAACGGGAGAGGATTGGATGCCCCAAAACCCAACGGGTTCAATATTGCTGCCAGCTTTTCGCTTTTCAAGGCAGCGGGGATAATCTCAGGTCAGATTGCATCGACTTATGCAACTTTATGATTAGGAGCGAGTTTTCCATCTGACACCATCACACATCCGGGTGTGATCTCCCTGAAAGCTGAATCGCCCACACTCTACCTGATAAAATCCGTTACGCAACTTAATTAGCATTCAGGTTAATTTTGCGCCAGTTTTGCTGGCCGATGGAGATTTGCTGAACACGTTAACTGGCAAGTAATATAGAAGGAGAATAATCGCTGTCAAAAAAGAGGTGAAAAATGTCAGCAGAAACGGAATCCATTTCACGCCAAGCGTTACTGGAAATAGCCAATCAGATGATCAAACAGCACAATGATTATTTGGCTGGCATGGAAGCGCATGACGTGATTCAGCAAGGCGGCGTGCTGGTGTTTCGCGGTCCCTATTTTCTCGATGAGGACGGCTTACCGACCGCGAAAACAACGGCGGTATTTAACGTTTTTAAACACCTCGCCGTCGAGCTTTCTGCGCAATATCATCTGGCATAAAAAAGCCCGGCATCAGCCGGGCTCGCTTACAGTAACGGCTTATCACCGCGCTGCCATATTTTCAGAATTAACCGCTCTGCTGCCAGGCTGGCGCTATTGGTAAAGCGATCCATCATTTTCTTCTTACGTGCGAAATGCACACCGAGAACGGTGAAGCGATCCATCTGTTTGATAATCAGTGCATCACTGGTGCCGATCTCATCAATCAGACCCAAGTCCAGCGCCTGACGACCATACCAATGTTCGCCCGTTGCGACCTTATCCAGTTCGAGCGTCGGGCGCATCTGCTGGACAAAATCTTTGAACAGTTGATGCGTTTCGTTGAGATCTTCCTGGAATTTCTCACGCCCTTCGTCGGTGTTCTCACCAAACAGCGTCAACGTGCGTTTGTACTGACCGGCCGTGTGCAGTTCCACATCAATATCATTTCGCTTGAGCAGGCGGTTAAAGTTAGGAATCTGGGCAACGACGCCAATCGAACCAATAATAGAGAACGGTGCAGCGACAATACGATCAGCCACACAGGCCATCATATAACCGCCACTTGCGGCGACTTTATCAACCACCGCCGTCAATTGCAGACCTGCATCACGCAAGCGTTGTAATTGAGAGGCCGCCAGGCCATAACCATGGACTACGCCGCCAGGGCTTTCCAATCGCAGCAACACTTCATCACCTGGAACGGCGACCGCCAACACGGCTGAAATCTCTTCACGCAACGAGCTGACTTCACTCGCATCCATACTGCCTTTGAATTCCAATACATAAAGCGTTGGCTTGGCTGCTTCGCTCACACCTGTCTTAGCGTTGCGCTTCTCTGTTTTAGCCTTTTGCTTCTCTTCTTTTTTATGCTGCTTGAGCCATACTTTTTGCGCCTGCGGCTTCATCTTAGCCAGCTGCAGATCTTCCTTCATCTCGCGGTACTCTTCGTCGAGATGGGTTAAGCGCAGCTGACCGCCGCTATGACGTTTACGCATTGCGGCATTGAGCACAATCAGAACAATAGCTGCAACCGCCACGACGACTGTGACGGCCTTGGCCAGGAATAATCCATAACTGGAGAGTAAATCCATTCTGCCGCCTTATTAAACAGTGAATTACAATCAAAGGCTGAGTTTACCCGCTTTACGCGCTTGCGTCGCCTGAAATGCCCGCAGGCGGCACAGATTGCGAGGTAGAGCGATTGCACCTTGCGACGAATTGAGGCATAAAACCAAAAACCCTTTGACCTGCCATAGGACATCGCTGTGCATTATCAACCGAAAAGCGATCTACTGGAAAATCGCATCATTCTCGTCACCGGCGCTTCAGACGGCATTGGCCGTGAAGCTGCACTGACCTACGCGCGCTACGGCGCTCGCGTTATCTTGCTTGGGCGCAACGCCGAAACGCTGCAACAAACCGAACAGGCGATTAATCAGCTCAATAAGCAACCGGCCTCTTATTTGTTGCTTGATCTATCCCAAGCTACGCCAGAAAGCTGCGAGCAGTTAGCTGAACAAATCGCAGCCCTGGTGCCACGTCTTGATGGTGTGCTGCACAATGCCGGTATCCTTGGCGAAATCGTGCCGCTGGCCGAACTTGATCCCGCCGTCTGGCGCGAGGTGATGCAAATTAACCTCGATGCGACCTTTTATCTGACGCAAGCCCTGCTGCCGCTGTTGCTGAAGTCAGATGCGGGTTCACTGGTGTTTACCACATCGAGCGTAGGACGAACGGGACGTTCAGGCTGGGGCGCTTATGCGGTATCGAAATTCGCCACCGAAGGCATGATGCAAGTGCTGGCCGATGAGTATAAAAATCGCCCTCTACGGGTTAACTGCATCAACCCTGGCGGCACACGCACGAAAATGCGTGCCAGTGCGTTCCCTGATGAGAATGCCAATTTACTAAAGACCCCGGCCGATTTGATGCCGCTCTACCTCTATTTAATGGGCGACGATAGCCGACGTAAAACGGGCATCAGTTTTGATGCACAACCCGGGCGTAAACCAGGACCCGCCAGCGCATGAGTGACCGTCATCAGCAACGCCAGCAGCGTTTAAAAGAGCAGGTGGATGCGCGTATTGCCGCCGCGACAGAATCACGTGGGATATTAATGGTGTTCACGGGCAATGGAAAAGGCAAAACCACTGCCGCCTTTGGAACCGCTTTGCGTGCCTGTGGGCATGGTAAAACGGTTGCAGCCGTGCAATTCATTAAAGGGGAATGGCCTAACGGTGAACGCAATCTGCTTGAACAGCATGGCGTCGAGTTTCAGGTCATGGCCACGGGCTTTACTTGGGACACACAAAACCGTGAAACTGATACGTTCGCCTGCCAAAAGGTATGGCAAGAAGCGCGGCGTATGCTGGCTGATACGCGGCTAGACTTGGTGATTCTCGACGAGATCACCTACATGGTCAGCATGGATTATCTGGGCCTGGATGAGTTAGTGGATGCACTCTCGCAACGTCCCGCCCATCAAAGTGTGATCATTACAGGTAGGGGCTGTCATCGCATCTTGCTGGATATGGCGGATACCGTGACGGAAATGCGGCCAGTAAAGCATGCGTTTGACGCGGGGATTCAGGCACAGCAGGGAATAGACTGGTAAAACAATGACGCCGCATACTGCGGCGTCAACACAACATCAGGCACCACGTTTTTTACTGGTACCATTGCGGCTGCTACTTGCACCACCACGGCGCGGGCTTCCACTCACATTACTGTGGCGTTTCACCGCACGACGAATCTGGTTGGCCTTAGTACGACGGCGATCTTTCTCTACCGCGACTTTAGTCACCGTTTCTTCTGGCATGTCCACCAGCGTACGCAGGTAGTTCACTGCGGGTAACTCCATTTCCATCCAGCCACCACGCGGCAAGCCTTTGGGTAACTGAATGTCACCGTAACGCACACGCATCAGACGGCTTACCTGCACACCCACCGCTTCCCACAGGCGGCGAACTTCACGGTTACGGCCTTCAGTCAGAGTAACGTTGTACCACTGGTTGATGCCTTCACCGCCAGCAAACTTAATGGTTTTGAACGATGCAGGGCCATCTTCCAACTGCACGCCTTTGCTTAACTGGCGAATTTTGTCGTCATCGACTTCACCAAACACACGTACTGCATATTCACGCTCAACTTCACGGCTTGGATGCATCAAGCGATTGGCCAACTCTCCGTCAGTCGTGAATAGCATCAAACCGCAGGTGTTAACGTCCAGGCGGCCGACGGCAATCCAACGCGAACCACGCAGACGTGGCAAGCGATCAAACACGGTTGGGCGACCCTCAGGATCATTGCGGGTACAGAGTTCACCTTCTGGTTTGTAATACGCCAGCACGCGGCACACTTCAGTCGCGGACTCAGCAATTGAAACCAAGTGGCCATCAATACGGATTTTAAGAGATTTATCACTCTCGATGCGATCGCCCAGCGTCGCCAATTTGCCATCGACGCTGACGCGTCCGGCTGAAATCATTGTTTCGAGTTCGCGGCGCGAACCGTGACCGGCGCGCGCTAATACTTTCTGTAGTTTCTCGCTCATGGAGCAGCCTCGTTGTCGCCTTCCCAGGCGTCGTGGTAAGAAGAGGTAAGATACAGGGATTACCAACTCCCATATCAGAATCTGTTACCGCTTTGCCTGACTTCGGCAATCTCATGCGGCCCGCGATTTTACACTAACGCAAGTTTCGTTAACACCTTTTCCTTTGCTGCCGATAATAAAGGCCAAAGGCTACGTCACACGATCCGTGCCACTGATGAATATATTTGCGTATCTGATTGATTGCCCAGCGGACCTAAGATACCGATGAAGCCAACCCCTTGAATTTTTGTTATTTACCTTCAGCATGATAAGCCTGCTTGTTCATCCCACTTTAGCCCAATGATACATTAGCCCATCTCAAGACTGCTTTGGTAGCATTGCTCACCGTGCTTAAGGATAATCCCAAACATAAAATCTAAAGCCAAATTTAAAAACAGCATAAAACTCCAGATACATGAGATAAATTAGGGTCATCACTCCAGTAATAATAAATTACTAGTTAATTGGCACTGCAGGTTGGATTAAGTCTGTATTTTCACATTATTTGATTCAGATTAAATTTGATGAATTGTTCTGAAAAAAATATGTGTAAAATTTAACCCTGAAATCCGGTGCATCGTATTTATAAAGCGAAATCTTTACTATTTACACTTGATTATCTAACAAGCCATTAACGATCACTGCGTTATTTCGTTGATAATATAATCCGGCGCGCACGGGAAATGACGCGTTAATTCATTCATGGAATGAATTTAATTTGCATGTCGAAAGTCTTCACCAGGGATTTTACTGGCATGCTGAAAATTAAGGCAACTCATCATGAGAACCACCCTGCTTTGGCCTGCGCTTGCTGCGCTGGCACTGAGCGGTTGTTCCGTGGGCCACACTGAGTACAGTCGTACGGCGCTTGAACACGTTGATATGAGCGTGACAGGCATCCCGACAGTGCTGGGTTTGGGTATCCTCGGCACCACCATCCCTTTAACACCTGAATATAGTCTGACAGCTGCACACGTGGCAACGACCGCTGTTCAACGTGTTAAGGCTTATCATCCCTATTGTGATGTCGCCATTATCTATCACAAGAATAGCCCTGAAACTCTGGCAAAATTCCGCACCAGTAAAGTTGGTGAACCGATTAAGATGTACGGTTACAGCTTTATTTCAGCCATGCCGGTTGAATCAAGCGGCGTAAATTTAGCACGCACTGCCATCACCAATAAATGGAATAAAAGACCGTGTATGGCGATGGCATCAAATGCCGGCGTTGTGCAAGGAATGTCAGGCGGCGCGGTATATAATGCCGACCAGACAATTGGCGGTGTGATCGTCGGCTACAGCCATGAAATCTCCAATATACGCAGCAAGCAAGTCATCCTTAAAGATGTCTCACTGTATATTCCCTATGGTGATTTCAAGCATTGGCTGGAACAGAATATTGGCCCGACAACGCTAACGCCGCCCGGCCACGTGTGATTAGAGGAACGGGCGCGTGTCGCCGACCCCTTCGCGCACCACAACGGGTGTATCGCTGGTGAGATCAATCACGGTTGTTGGCTGCTGGCCCAGAGTGCCGCCATCAAGGATAAGATCCACCAGCTTACCAATGCTGTGCTGAATCTCTTCTGGATCCGATTCGGTGAAGTCATTGCCTGGTAGCATCAGCGAAGTTGACATCATCGGTTCATTCAGACGTTCCAACAGGGCCAGCGCCACTGGATTTGAGGGTACGCGTAAGCCGATAGTTTTACGTTTATCATTCATTAAACGACGCGGGACTTCTTTGGTCGCCTTCAGAATGAAGGTATAGCTGCCTGGGGTATTATTCTTCAGGATACGAAACGCCGTGTTATCAACCTGCGAATAGGTTGACAGTTCAGACAGATCACGACACATCAGCGTGAAGTTGTGATTGCCATCCAGTTGACGAATCCGACAGATGCGTTCCATGGCATTCTTCTCCTCCAAACGGCAGCCCAGCGCGTAGCCGGAGTCGGTTGGGTAGACGATGACGCCACCTTTATTAAGGTAATCTACCGCCTGATTCACCAGACGCGGCTGTGGATTATCGGGATGAATGTGAAAACATTGACTCATAAAAACCTCATATCACCTGTCTTCAATAGCCGAGGCCGGTGCTAACTCGGGGAAACGTTCCCAAATGGGTTCCACGCCGCCCGGAAGCCACAATTTGCGCCCCAGTTCTATCCACGGACAGGGTTGGTGAAAATCTGATCCCTGCGATGCCGCCAGTTTATTACCGCGAGCATAAGTCGCCAGCTGTGACCGTTCATTAGGTGCTTGCTGACACTGCGCCACTTCCATGGCGTCCCCCCCGACTTCTGCAAAATGGGCAATCAATCGCTTAAGCCACTTTGCTGACAAGCCATAGCGGCCGGGATGTGCGAGTACGGCGACACCACCAGAATGATGAATGGCATCAATAGCTTGTTTAATTGTACACCATTGCGGCGGCACGTAGCCGGTTTTCCCTCGCGCAAGGTAGTTCTTAAAGACCTGCGCCATGTTATCCGCTTTGCCTATCTCGACCAGATAACGGGCAAAATGGCCGCGCGTTATGACACCGCCCTGAGCCAGGCGCTGTGCGCCCGCTAACGCGTCCGGTATGCGTGCACGTTCCAGCCGCTCCGCAATCAACAGCGCGCGATCCGCCCGGCATTGATGCTGCTGCGCAAGAAATTCGACCAAGACCGGATGCTGGCAATCCACATTCAACCCCACAATGTGAATTTCGTGATTTTCCCACAGCGTGGAAGCTTCGAGTCCCGCCAGAATATGAATCGGCAAATCCTGTTGCAACACCGCCTGTTGCGCTTCAGCCACACCCGCAACGGTGTCGTGGTCGGTAATGGCAAGCACACCGACTCTCATCTCAACGGCACGCTGCACCAGCGCAGTAGGTGTCAGTAAACCATCCGATGCTTGCGTATGGCTGTGTAAATCATAGAGGGGAAAACGGGCGATATCCGACAAGGTAACTCCAGCAACTGCATAAACCGGCTGGCATGATAACGATTTTGCCCCAGACTGAAAAAGGGTATTGACATTTTTCACCCGAACCAGTTAACTAGTACACAAGTTCACACGCATAGGGTATTCAATCATGGCTGTTTTCGTTACGCATGCAAAAGGTTGGTGGCGCGATAATCCCTTTAACGGGCGACGTCGTCGTGCACAATTTGCGTAACCGCTGTGCAGATACCTGAGCCCGCCACCGAGCGGGCTTTTTTTTGAGCGAAATTTAGAGAACACAATAATGTCTAATGCGAAACCTACATTGAAGTTGATTACCGGTACCGCGCCCTACCGCGAAGATCCGGCCGCAGTGTTTCATCAAATTTGCGGCGCACGTCCAGCAACGTTGCTGCTTGAATCTGCCGATATCGACAGCAAACAGAACCTCAAGAGTTTGCTGATTGTGGATAGCGCCTTGCGCATCAGCGCGCTGGGCAATGTCGTCACGCTGCAGGCCCTCTCCGAAAATGGCCGCGCGATTCTGCCGCTGCTGGACGAGGCCCTGCCGCAAGAAGTTCGCATTCAGGCTCGTCCAGATGGCCGCGAACTGCATTTCCCGCAGCCGCAGGGTTTACATGATGAAGACTCGCGCCTGAAAGCCTTGTCGGTATTCGATGCGCTACGCCTGATTCCTCAACTGGTCAACAGCCCAGCCGAAGAGCGTGAAGCCATGTTCCTCGGGGGATTGTTCGCTTACGATCTGGTGGCCGGTTTTGAAGACCTTCCATCATTACGTAACGAACAGAGCTGCCCAGATTACTGCTTCTACCTGGCCGAGACGTTACTGGTGATCGATCATCAGACACGCAGCGCCCGCCTGCAGGCGAGCCTGTTTAGCCCCTCAACCAGCGAATTCCAGCGCCTGCAAAGCCGCATAGAGCAACTGCGTGGCCAAATGACGCAACCTGCCCCGGCGTTACCGGTACAGCGCGTTGAGCACATGGCGCTCAGCACCAATCAGAGCGATGAAGAGTATTGCAGTGTGGTACGTGAGATGCAGGAAGCGATTCGCATTGGCGAAATCTTCCAGGTGGTGCCATCGCGCCGCTTCTCCTTGCCCTGCCCTTCACCGCTGGCCGCTTACGACACGTTGAAGCACAGCAATCCCAGCCCGTACATGTTCTTCATGCAGGACCAGGATTTCGCGCTGTTTGGTGCCTCACCGGAAAGCTCACTGAAGTATGACGCCACTTCACGCCAGATTGAGATCTACCCGATTGCCGGCACGCGTCCACGTGGACGTCATGCAGATGGCTCACTGGACCGTGACCTGGACAGCCGTATCGAACTCGAAATGCGCACCGATCACAAAGAGCTGGCAGAGCATCTGATGCTGGTGGATTTGGCCCGTAATGATTTGGCGCGCATCTGTGTCCCTGGCAGCCGCTACGTGGCGGATCTGACCAAAGTGGACCGTTACTCGTTCGTGATGCATTTGGTATCACGCGTGGTAGGTACGCTGCGCAACGATCTTGATGTCCTGCATGCCTATCGCGCTTGTATGAACATGGGCACGTTGAGCGGCGCACCTAAAGTCCGCGCGATGCAGCTGATTGCTGAGAAAGAAGGCACGCGTCGCGGAAGCTACGGCGGTGCGGTCGGTTACTTCACCGCTCATGGCGATCTCGACACCTGCATCGTTATTCGTTCTGCCTGGGTAGAAGACGGTGTTGCCACGGTTCAAGCCGGAGCGGGCGTGGTTCTCGATTCTCAACCTCAAGCGGAAGCCGATGAAAGCCGCAATAAAGCGCGCGCGGTATTGCGTGCCATCGCCACTGCCCATCATTGCAAGGAGATTTTCTGATGGCCGATATCCTGCTGCTCGATAACATCGACTCCTTTACCTACAACCTGGTTGATCAGCTGCGTACCTTTGGCCACAACGTGGTGATTTACCGCAATAACGTGCCTGCTGAACTGCTGATTGAACGTCTGCAGCAGATGGAGAATCCCATACTGATGCTGTCGCCTGGACCTGGCGCACCGAAAGATGCGGGATGCATGCCTGCGTTACTGCAAGCGCTGCGCGGCCGTCTGCCCATCATCGGCATCTGCCTCGGCCATCAGGCGATTGTCGAAGCCTATGGCGGTCACGTCGGTCAGGCCGGTGAGATTCTGCACGGCAAAGCCTCTTCTATTAACCACGATGGTGACGCGATGTTTACTGGGTTGAGCAATCCGCTGCCCGTGGCCCGTTACCACTCGCTGGTTGGCAGTAATACGCCTGCCGATTTGACCGTTAACGCCAGCTACAACGGCATGGTGATGGCCGTGCGCCACGATGCCGACCGTGTGTGTGGCTTCCAGTTCCACCCCGAATCCATTCTCACCACCCAGGGCGCGCGTCTGTTAGAGCAAACGCTGGCCTGGGCGCTGGCGAAGTAATAGGGAGATTATGATGCAAACTATTTTGGAAAAACTGTATCAGGCAGAAACCCTGAGCCAGACCGAAAGCCACCAGCTGTTCAGCGCCATCATCAAAGGCCAGCTTGAGCCGACTCAACTCGCTGCCGCGCTGATTGCCATGAAAGTCCGCGGCGAACGCCCGGAAGAGATTGCCGGGGCAGCCACCGCACTGTTGGAAGATGCGAAGCCCTTCCCACGCCCCGACTACACCTTTGCGGACATTGTCGGCACCGGCGGCGACGGCAGCAACAGCATTAATATCTCTACAGCCAGTGCCTTTGTGGCAGCAACCTGCGGGTTGAAAGTGGCAAAACATGGCAACCGCAGCGTATCGAGCAAATCCGGTTCATCCGATCTCCTCGCGGCCTTTGGCATTGATCTGGACATGCCAGCAGAGAAAGCGCGGAAGGCGTTGGACGATCTTAACGTCTGCTTTCTGTTTGCCCCGCAGTATCACAGTGGCTTCCGTCACGCGATGCCGGTGCGCCAACAGTTGAAAACCCGCACGCTGTTCAACGTACTGGGGCCATTAATTAACCCTGCGCGTCCTCCGCTGGCGGTGATTGGTGTCTACAGCGCAGAATTGGTGCTGCCGATTGCCCAAACCCTGAAAGTACTTGGCTATCAGCGTGCGGCCGTCGTGCACGGTGGCGGTATGGATGAAGTTGCCCTGCACAGCCCAACACAGGTTGCAGAGTTACGTGACGGTGAGATCACCAGTTATCAACTGACGCCTGAAGACTTTGGTTTTAGCTTCCATGATAAAGAAGCGCTGGCAGGCGGCACTCCGGAAGAAAACCGTGACATTCTAACGCGATTACTTCAGGGTAAAGGCCAGCCCGCCCATGAGCAGGCCGTTGCGGTGAATGTCGCAATGTTGCTGAAAGTATTTGGAAATGAAGATCTGCGCGACAACGCACAGCGTGCCATTACCGCCATCCGTAGCGGTCAGGCGTACGAGCGCGTTGTGGCTCTGGCAGCGAGAGGATGAGATGAGCATTAAGGGCACCGTTTTAGAGAAAATCGTTCAGGACAAAGCTGTCTGGGTTGAAGAACGTAAAGCACAGCAGCCGCTGTCCACCTTCCAGAACAGTTTACAACCTGCTGGACGTCACTTTTACGATGCACTGCGCGGCACACGCACGGTGTTTATCCTTGAATGCAAGAAGGCGTCACCGTCTAAGGGCCTGATTCGCGAAGATTTCGATCCGGCTTCTATCGCAGGTGTCTATCGCCATTACGCTTCCGCCGTTTCCGTGTTAACGGATGAAAAGTACTTTCAAGGCGACTTTGAATTTCTGCCGATTGTCAGTGCTGCAATCACTCAGCCGGTGTTGTGCAAAGACTTCATCATTGATCCTTACCAGATTTATCTCGCGCGTCACTATCAGGCTGATGCCATCCTGCTGATGCTTTCCGTCCTGGATGATGAACAGTACCGTCAACTCGCAGGCGTTGCGCATAGCCTGAAGATGGGCGTACTGACTGAAGTCAGTAATGAAGAAGAACTGGAGCGGGCTATTGCGTTGGAAGCGAAAGTGGTCGGGATTAATAACCGCGATCTGCGCGATCTCTCGATTGACCTGAACCGCACGCGCCAGTTGGCACCACGTCTGGGCCACGGTGTGACGGTAATCAGTGAGTCAGGCATTCACAACTATGCACAAGTACGCGAGTTAAACCACTTCGCGAATGGCTTCCTGATTGGCTCAGCGTTAATGGAAGAAGCGGACCTCAATGCTGGCGTGCGTCGCGTACTGTTAGGCGACAATAAAGTCTGTGGCCTGACCCGCCCTGAAGATGCGCGCAGTGCGTATGAAGCGGGCGCCATTTATGGCGGGATCATTTTTGCTGAAGGCTCGCCGCGCAAAGTCAGCACTGAACAAGCTCAAAACGTGATGTTGGCTGCGCCTCTGAAATACGTAGGTGTATTCCGCAACGCGTCCATCAGTGACATTGTAGCGAAAGCGACATCACTGAACCTCACCGCAGTTCAGCTGCACGGTGACGAAGACCCCGCGTTTGTAGCAGAACTGCGAAACGCGTTACCTGAAGAGGTGAAAATTTGGAAGGCGCTGAGCATCAGCAGCCACCTTCCAGCACGCGATTGGCCGCATGTTGATCGTTACGTGTTTGATAATGGCCAAGGTGGCAGCGGACAGCGTTTCGACTGGTCATTGCTGCAAGGTGAAGACCTGAGCAATGTGCTGCTGGCAGGAGGGCTCAGTGCAGATAATTGCGTTGAAGCCGCACAACTTGGCTGCTCGGGTCTCGACTTCAACTCCGGTGTTGAATCCGCGCCAGGCATTAAAGATGCCAGTAAAGTCGCAGCAGTGTTTCGCACGTTGCGTGCTTATTAATTTCGCGAGCCCGCCCCTGCGCGGGCCGAATAAGGAAGATGAAAAGATGACCACGTTATTGAATCCCTATTTTGGCGAGTTTGGCGGTCAATATGTGCCACAAATTTTGATGCCGGCCCTGCGCCAACTGGAAAACGCGTTTGTCGAAGCACAACGTGATCCAGAGTTTCAGGCGGAGTTTACCGACCTGCTGAAGAACTATGCCGGGCGTCCTACCGCCCTGACTTTGTGCACTAACCTGACCAAAGGCACCAACACCCGCCTGTACTTGAAGCGCGAAGATCTGCTGCACGGCGGCGCGCATAAAACCAACCAGGTTTTGGGTCAGGCGCTGTTGGCTAAGCGTATGGGCAAGAATGAAATCATTGCCGAAACCGGTGCGGGTCAGCACGGTGTTGCGTCCGCTCTGGCCTGCGCATTGCTGGGTATGAAGTGCCGTATTTATATGGGCGCTAAAGACGTTGAACGTCAGTCACCGAACGTGTTCCGCATGCGTTTGATGGGCGCAGAAGTGATCCCGGTGCACAGCGGTTCCGCCACGCTGAAAGATGCCTGTAACGAAGCTTTACGCGACTGGTCTGGCAGCTATGAAACCGCGCATTACATGCTCGGCACGGCAGCCGGTCCCCATCCGTTCCCGACTATTGTGCGTGAATTCCAACGCATGATTGGTGAAGAGACCAAAGCTCAAATTCTAGAACGTGAAGGTCGTCTGCCTGATGCAGTTTTGGCTTGTGTCGGTGGCGGTTCTAACGCTATCGGTATGTTTGCCGACTTTATCGATGAAACCAGCGTGGGCCTTATCGGTGTGGAACCCGCCGGTCACGGGATCGAAACCGGTGAACACGGTGCGCCACTGAAACATGGCCGCGTGGGCATCTACTTCGGTATGAAAGCACCGATGATGCAGACTGAAGAGGGGCAGATTGAGGAGTCTTACTCTATTTCTGCAGGTCTCGATTTCCCATCAGTCGGTCCTCAGCACGCCCATCTCAACAGCATTGGTCGTGCAGAGTATGTTTCTATCACCGATGACGAAGCGCTCTCTGCTTTCAAAGAGCTGTGCCGCGCAGAGGGGATCATTCCGGCCTTGGAATCCTCTCACGCCTTGGCTCACGCGTTGAAAATGATCCGCGAGAATCCAGAAAAAGAGCAGTTACTGGTCGTCAACCTGTCTGGTCGTGGCGATAAAGACATCTTCACCGTTCACGATATTTTGAAAGCTAAGGGAGAGATCTGATGGAACGTTATAATCAGCTGTTTCAACGTCTGTCGGCCAAAAAAGAAGGGGCATTCGTACCTTTCGTTACCCTTGGCGATCCTTCACCTGAGCTGTCACTGAAGATTATCGATACGCTGGTCGAGGGCGGTGCCGATGCCTTAGAGCTTGGCATCCCGTTCTCCGATCCCTTGGCTGATGGCCCGACGATTCAGGGGGCAACATTACGCGCATTCGCCGCCGGTACAACCGTTGCACAGTGTTTCGAAATCCTGGCCACCGTGCGCCAAAAGTATCCTGAGCTGCCGATTGGGTTACTGATGTATGCCAACCTGGTGTTCAGCAAAGGCATTGATAATTTCTATGCTCAGTGCGAGGCGGTTGGCGTGGACTCGGTGTTGGTTGCCGATGTGCCAGTCGAAGAGTCCGCCCCATTCCGCCAGGCCGCGATGCGCCACAACGTCGCACCCATCTTCATCTGCCCACCCAATGCTGATGATGATCTGCTGCGTGAAATCGCCTCACACGGCCGTGGTTATACTTATCTGCTGTCACGCGCAGGTGTGACAGGTGCGGAGAATCGCGCCAGTCAGCCACTGCATCATTTGATTGAAAAGCTGAGTGAATATAACGCAGCCCCTCCCCTTCAGGGCTTTGGCATCTCAGAAGCCAGCCAGGTTAAGGAAGCGATTGCCGCAGGCGCAGCAGGTGCCATTTCCGGATCGGCCATCGTGAAAATCATCGAACGCCATCAGCATGAACCGGCAACCCTGCTGGCGGAACTGAAAGCCTTCGTTAGCAATCTGAAAGCGGGCACCCGTTAAATCTTCAAGACCTTATTCGTTTCGGCGAGTAAGGTCTTTCTTGCATCCCCTCCTCGTATTAACCGAATGAGTGGCAAAACTTACGCCATTCAAACTTTTTCACACTCCGCGATTTGCTGATTCGCCAACCCCAGACCACAATTAGATGCACCGTCTCGTTGCGGTGAAACAACATCTAAGACAGGGAGATAACCAATGAATCTTTTCAAAGTCGTTGCAGGATTTTTGATGGCTGCATTTATGGCACTGACACTCAGCGCCTGTGCACCAACTGCTGCATAGGAAGGCTCCGGGGGATACATTGATGATACGGTGATAACCAGTAACGTTTAACAATCATGAATTTTCGTACTCAACAGTAACTACCTCACATACAACGTTAGTACCATGCCATTGCTCCCGATAAATTGAAGTATCAATACCGCATCCCGCTTCCAGTACATAACCTGTCTGATCTGAAAACTTCTTGTACACAATACTGAATCAACTGTTAAACCATTTAAATCTTACGACAAATTAAAACTTAAAATTCAATAGGTTAAGCAATATTCACTAAAATAGTCATTTTATGACTATTGCAATGTTCGATTTATGACTTTATGATTAGTCCAACACTTAAGGGAGACATCAATGAATATTTCACGGCATGCATATAAACGTATGAATGAAAGATGTATTAATAAGTCTATGATTGATATGGTTCTTCATTTTGGTTCTGAAAGTAAAGATGGTGACAAAATCATTCTTGACAAAAAAACCATTGAAATGATGATGATCTCAATTTCTGAAATTAAAAAGCAGCTTGAAAGAATCAAAAATAGAGGTGGGGTAACTCTTGTGGAATCTGAAAATACACTGATTACTACTTACTTCAATGATAGCTTTAATAAAAAAGGTAGAATACAATGATTAAAGTTAATGAAAATCATTTTCAAGATGGTAATCTTTCAGTTACCAAACATCCCCAACCAAAAATGAATATTAAAGTAAACAAAATTGATTTATATGTAATTGATGAGCTTTCAAAAATTTTAGATGAGACTCGCTCTCAAGTGGTTAATGCCATTATAGAAAAGGCAATTAATAACTTCATTCATAAAGAAGTTGAGAACTTTGACTCACGCTATATAATTGCTAGGCTAGCTGACATTAACAATCCTGAGTTAAATAATTTTCAGCCTGCACAAAGTTGGCTTTTCGAAATCGATACAGAGAAAAGCATTAGTGATTTAAACGACAGATATTCAAATCCTTACGACCAACATTCGCATGAGCATGATGCTTTAATTAAACTACTATCCATTGAGAACTAAAATGAAAAAACTTACTGATGTGATAAACCAACGTTTAGTTGAAAGTAGTACAGACCATTACTCGATAATAAGCTATCGCCCTAGCAATAAAATAAACTCAATGATCGATGTAATGTGCAAGATTTATGGCACTAATAAAACAAGTTTGTTCCACGCTAAAATTAGTGAACTACTAGCAAATATATTATTATCATCTAAGGAAACAATTCCATTGATTAAAAAAGCAATTGAAGCTCATAATAACGTTGATCTTTCAGGTTCTGCCATAGGCATTTTGTTAGAAAAGGAAATCATAGAGTTTGATCTTTTGGAAGGGAACCCATACTTGAAAGAATTGAAATTAATGGTGCGGAATGATGAGTAATATACACCCCCAAAAATATCACATAACATTAAGTAGCTTTAAAAGTCTTACTTATCAATTTCATGTTATAGCAAATGATGTAACAGTCGAATTGTGCCAGAAATACTATAGCAATGAAAAATTAAGAGTCTTATTGAATGATGATGATATAAAGTTATTATGGAAGACGCGAATTCTGTTCGATGAGTCAAAAGAGGATTTCATCGAGAAAGCTCGATTAAAATCTTTAAACATGAATTTATTGTTTGATACCAACACAACGCCAAAATACCATAAGAATTCAGATTGCGAGTCTTTAAAAAATAATTATATAAACTTTGAAATCCCACCAGAGATTAAATTCCGTGGTGATGGCGAGATTCTTAGGCTAAAAAAATTCGCTAATGAACACAAGGAATTACTTAGGGAAGATGAATCAAAGTTCATTGACAAATTAACTGCTCAGTTTTTTTTAGCAAACCCGCCAAGAAAATTAGAGTATGTGAATAGTGGCCGTTATGAATTTTCTGAACTTTCAGTTGAAGAAGTTTACGCTAAATCTATAGAGTTAACAAAAAAAGCAGTTGACCTCATGAATAATAATAGGGATGTTTATAATAAACGGTACAAGCCAGCGAGACTATTAAAAAATGATTCAGAAGAATTAACTTACTGGCTTAAGAATTTGAAACCTAAATTAATGGAGGCTTTGTATCAATATGGAATAAAAAAATTTGGTCCATCTGACTTCAGTTTCGAAAAGTCATTCCTTGAAAAATTTTGTTTTGAACCTTGTCGCTTATGTTTAAAAGAAAAAATCATCGAGAAAAAAGACAAGGTTGATTAAAGTATCTATATATTAGTTAATAATGACTCAACCACCACAAATTAAAACAAATTAAAACTCTCCAAACATTCTGTAATGGAATTGACGTTAGTACTACACCGAAACAAACCCTAAGGATGGGGTTCACAATGTAATTCCATGCAATTATGAATGTGAGTACATAGCCAAGTGCCTGACGCTAGACAAACTCCTTGCGCGCCTTTTCAGTGTAATTTCATTCTGTTGTTCTTAGTTCTTCGCATCTAACTCCTTTTTGCTTTCCTGCTTCTTGGTGAAGTACCCAATTGCGGTCTTCACCAGTTCAATGATTGTCCCTAATCCAAATATGTCCTACTCCTTTTAAATAATCCCAACTGCATCTTCCCATACATTCTTTCCTTTAACGAAAAACTTGATATCATCAATTACTGACACATTAAATCCTTCACCGGGTCGTGACAATTCTAGCCATTGCCCTTCTATCATTTTCTATGGACTTTCAAAATCACACTCATGAATTCATGAATGTTATGATCCCATTTATTCATTGTAATAATGATTGACATTAATACTCCATTTACTGATGTAATTGATAGTCTGAATACTGCTCACCACAGGAAAAACATTAGGACGTTGACTGTGATGGCTCATCTTACATTCCAATCACCCCAAGTACTCACACTGACCTTGCCAATCAACAACTACTAGTTTTGGTAGTACTGATTTGGTTCAAAGAGAGTAAACTGCTCGCGTAATAACTATAAAATGTAATCAGTTACGCACTTTACTTCTCTAAAGGGACTACCTATGAATACGCTTCTCAAGGCCTCCATCGTTGCATGTGTGGCTGTTGGGCTATCTGGCTGCGCTATTAGCCTGCCTTTTAATAATCGTCTTGCTTACTCATCTATTACGGATATGAAGTCTGTTCAGGTTCAGGGTGAAAGACCGAAACTGTCTATTGTTTGGAATCCAGCTGATTTCCCTCAACGTATCGATATTCACGGATCTGATGGTTTCGTGGGTGGGGGCTCTCGCACACGACTGCCCACAGGTGTTGCATTGTCTTCGAGAATTGAAGAAGCCATTTCAACTTATGCAGACATCACTGCGGGTGGCAAGAATTTGACCATCACAGTGCTTGAAGCACGTTCAGGCTTTGAATACTCAGCAGGTATGTTCAACATCACTCCTGCGATTGATGTCGGTACAGTGACATTAAATGCAGCGTTTAATCTAAATGGTAAAACCTGGACCCAGCAATTTTCTTCGCATAAAAAGGATCCAACCATTGGAGGCACCAGCCAGACGGGTATTCTCGAAAGTGCATGGGATGACGTTGCGGTTCAGGTTGCTAAAAACATAGCCTCACACATTACGCCTTAAACATTATGCCTTGTAGCTATGAGTGTGGTTCGTCAAGAGAGCTGCAGGGCATTTCAACTTTCCAGCGTAAGAGCCCTGGAAGCTTGTGGATTAATCTAAGACCCGCCTCACCTTAATGATCTACATTCTGTATTAAAGAATCAGCATCATCAGTGTTCACCAGCCATTTTTGATTCATTATCCCCCTTCTCGCCCAGCCACGCTGCCACCCTGCATTCACGGCACGTATTAACCCAATGAGTGGCAAAACCTACGCCATTCAAACTTTTTCACTCTCCGCGATTTGCTGATTCGCCAACCCCAGACCACAATTAGATGCACCGTCTCGTTGCGGTGAAACACCATCTAAGACAGGGAGATAACCAATGAATCTTTTCAAAGTCGTTGCAGGATTTTTGATGGCTGCATTTATGGCACTGACACTCAGCGCCTGTGCACCAACCGCTACACAGGAAGGCACCGGGGGCTACCTTGATGATACGGTGATAACAACCAAGGTTAAGGCTCAGCTATTGCACGATGAATCGCTGAAATCGACCGAGATCAATGTAGAAACCTTCAAAGGTAAAGTGCAGCTAAGCGGCTTTGTCAGCTCACCGCAGATGGCGAATCGCGCCGTAACGGTGACCCGCAGTGTTGAAGGGGTGAAATCTGTAGTCAACAACATGCAGATTAAGTAACAGTTTACAGATAGCATCATGGGTGGCCTTTGGCCGCCCATTTTTTTTACAATGGGCCCGATCGCCGCCACATGGGTCGTGCGCCTGAAATTTTATTTTTGCCACATTAGCTGTCAAATTCACCTGATTAGTGCCATTTAATACTGAAGTCAAAACGCAATATCCTTATTACTGACATCACATTCTTGCATTTCCCTCCCTGTTCATCAGGTTAATTGAATGAGTTTTACTAAGATGCGCGAGACTATTGATTTGGTATGTTGTTAGCATTCCTCACACTTGGCAGAAATGGTACTGAACGGCTGAATAAAATTAAGAATATTACCCATAACAAAAATAATTCCATTAGTCAGCATTAAGCATAATCTCGAAATTAATATTGTGTGTGCAATAAATATCCAGGACACTAGCTAAGAATTATAATAAAAAGGGAATTATCAAAAATGAAGGCTACTGCTAAGCTTGGATTGTTATGCACATTGGGAATGTTGCTGTGTGGATCCGGTTATGAAGTTGCTTCACAACCCACGGGAAACCAGCAAGATCCGATAATTTGCCTTAAAGTTCATAGCAACGATGCTTTGAAGTCAGTAAAACAAGATTTAATTGAGAGTCTGCATCCTGAGATGTCAGGAAAGCAGCTTATCACTATGAATTCCTTGTTATTTCATGGGGATGAGATTAAAAGGGAGGGGACGAAATTTCTTATCCCTTTCACCCTCAACGATCGTGGTAGTCAGATTCATTTTCAGGCTATAGTGAAATGCTCAGATTTAAATAATATTGAATACGATAAACTATAAGTTATGTAAGCCGCATCATTCATTAAACTTTGAGTCTCCTTCAGGACTCGCACACAGCTAACGGAAATATCATGTATAAATCAACAAAGTATTATATTTCACAACATACTTCGAGAACTGTGCTGCTCCATAAAGAAGGCTGTCAGTATTTGCCTCGACCTGATTCTCGTACGTTTATTGGAAGCTGTTATACGCCAGCGCAGGCATTAACCGTTTCATTAATGCAATACAGTAACATTCACTACTGCCCTCATTGTTTGTCTGAGGTAACGCATGCCAAAGTTGCCCCCGTCAATCCCCCTCTTCTTATTCCCTTGTGCGGGGCAAAAAAGCCGCCTAAAAAGCCCAAAGAGAAGCAACTGATAGCGGTAAGGCACTTCCCTGTTTAACCGACCGTAAATTTACTGCATAACGCGACGGGATGACGTCGCGTTATGGCTCCATCAGAAGCGGTAGCCCACACCAAAGAAGAACACCCAGGGATCAATTCGCGTATTAATGTTCTGTTGTTCACCGTTTGCTTTGAATTTCACTTCGGTATCGATATCCATGTACCACAATGAAGCGTTGAGCATCCAGTCGCGATTAATTTGATAATCCATCCCCACCTGACCGGCAATACCCCAAGAATCTTTGACGCTTAAATCGCTTAAGCCTGCATCCTGGCCCGTCTGATTAAATTTGGCATCGTAGAATGTGGTGTAGTTGATCCCAACACCGACATAAGGGCGTACCGGGCTATTGTGCTCAAAAAAGTAATACTGTGCCATTAACGTCGGTGGCAGTTGGCGCACGGTCGCCAGATTACCCGTTGGCCCCAATCCAACCTTGTGGCGGAACGGCGTAGCGGCTAATAGCTCAACACCGATATTGTCGGTGGCCATGTAAGTGAAGGTTAAGCCTAGCTGCGTATCGTTGCTCACGTTAAAACCACCCATACCCAGCACATTATCAGAGCCTTCGGTCGGGCGAACGGTGGCACTACCCGCACGCATAAAGAAATCCCCGGCTTCATGAGCCAGTGCCCATTGAGGAATGGCCAGAGCCATCAACAGCGCGCATTTTGCCAGTTTCATAATCACTCCTTTGCAGAAAAGTAGGGTCTCAATGTTGATTGCGGCACAAGATCTACCCCTTTTTCGGTAAAAGATCATCTGTATCAATTCAAATTAATCACTTAAAAAACAATGGATTGATTCAGATCAATTTTGGTGTCGCAGCCTAAATGAAAACCCGTTGCGGCAGCCTGTCAGGCGTCATAGTTGCGCGGCTTAATCCTTCTTTACCTCAGATGACAGAAAGTTATGGTATTGCGGGTGCCAGCATGCCCGTAGAACATGTACAATCGCCGGGTTAATTAACCCGGTTCCATCAAGGAGAGTACATGTCTATCACGGCAAGCTCGTTATACCGTGACACAGGAAATTTTCTGCGCCATCAGCTGGTTACTATTGTGCTGATGGCATTGCTGACGTCGTTCATTACCGTGATCGTGGGTCATGCATTAACGCCAGGCGAAGACCAGTTATCGTTGCTCAGCCAAGCCGATGACAGCGCAACATCGCTGTTTGAGCTGGTCCAGAATATGTCACCCGATCAACAACGCATTTTGCTGCGCGCCTCCGCTGCTGGCACCTTTGCTGCGCTGATTGGCAACACCCTGTTGTTGGGCGGTATGTTGTGTCTGATTCCACTGGTTTCTAACGGCCAACGCGTAAGCGCCTTGCGTGCGATTGGTGCCTCTGCGCCTTTATTGCCGAAACTGCTGCTGCAAACCTTCCTGATCACCTTGCTGGTTCAAATTGGCTTTATGGTTCTGATGGTCCCCGGCGTTATTCTTGCGATCCTGTTGTCACTGGCGCCGGTGATGCTGGTGAGCGAGAAAATGGGTGTCATTGGTGCCATGCGTGCCAGTATGAAACTGGCGTGGAAAAACATGAAAGTCATCGCACCGGCCATTGTGCTGTGGCTTTTGGCTAAAATCGTGTTGATGTTCCTCGTATCATCACTCACCGTATTGCCGGTGAATATCGCCTCCGTTGTGATGAACGCGCTGGGCAATCTGGTTTCTGCCATCCTGATTATTTATTTGTATCGGCTGTATATGCTGTTACGTTGACGGCTAAGGCGCTCTGCGGGGCGCCTTGACTGAACGATCCTGCCCTAACTGGAAACACTATGAAGCAGTTACTCGATTTTCTTCCCCTGGTAGTTTTCTTTATCTTCTACAAGCTGTACGACATTTTTGTCGCGTCAGGTGCCCTGATTGTCGCAACGGGATTAGCACTGGTCGTAAGCTGGGTGCTGTATCGCAAGCTGGAAAAGATGACCATCTTTACCTTCGTGCTGGTCGCGGTATTCGGAACATTGACGCTGGTGTTCCACAATGATGAATTCATTAAATGGAAAGTGACCGTCATTTATTCCCTGTTCGCGCTGGCGCTGCTCTATAGCCAGTGGTTCATGAAACAACCATTGATTCAGACCATGCTGGGCAAAGAACTGCAGTTGCCAGGCGGCGTGTGGCGTCGGCTGAACGTGGCTTGGGCGATCTTCTTCCTTACCTGCGGCTTGGCAAATATCTATGTTGCATTTTGGTTATCACAAGAGTTTTGGGTTAACTTTAAAGTGTTCGGTCTGACCGGCCTGACCCTACTGTTTACGCTTTTAAGCGGCGTGTACATCTGGCGACAGATGCCACAACAAGAACAAAAATAAGAAACCCGCCCGACACAGTCGGGCTTCTCTTCATCTGCAGAAGAACTGAGCAATGGACGAAAAACATAAATTGCCGCAAGGCGAGATGGTGTCGCGTACCCTGGCGATGCCAGCGGATACCAATGCTAATGGTGATATCTTTGGCGGCTGGTTAATGTCGCAGATGGACATGGGCGGCGCCATCATGGCCAAAGAGATTGCCGAAGGTCGTGTCGTCACGGTGCGCGTGGATGGTATGTCATTCCTGAAGCCTGTGGCCGTCGGTGATGTGGTGAGCTGTTATGCGCGTTGCATCCGCACCGGTAACAGTTCAATGACCATCAATGTAGAAGTGTGGATCAAAAAGGTATCGTCAGAACCTATTGGACAGACCTATTGTGCGACGGAAGCCGTATTCGTCTATGTCGCCGTGGATCACTCAGGTCAATCTCGCCCACTCCCCCCAGGAAGAGCCAATCTCAGCGAAGAGTAGCGATAAAAAAAGCGGTCAATGACCGCTTTTCTATTATGACGAGCTTATTACTCTATGCTGGCGCCGCCATTGAAACGGAACACGATGTTCATCGTCAAACCCGTACCCGGGCGACCCGCTTGATAACGCCACTTCCTCATCGCATTTTTCACATCACGCTCAAACATGTTACGCGGGTTAGCGGAAAGAATTTCAATGTTATCAACGCGGCCATCGCTATCCACATCAAATTTAACGCGGACGTTACCTTCAATACGCAATGCTTGCGCTCGCGCCGGATAAACAGGCTTACTGACGTTCACGGCTTTCGGACCATCGGAGATGGTTTGCGTCGGGGATGGATTGCTTTTCGGCGCAGTCGTAGGACGCGTTTGCGTAGTAGGTGCGTCTTGCTTAACCTGATTTTCCTGTGGCTTCACTTCCTGGCGCGGCTTCGGCTCAACTTTCTTCTCAACCTTGGGTTTAGGCTTAGGCTTGGGTTTCGGCTTAGGTTCCGGTTTCGGAATGGGCACAGGCTCGGCCTTAGGCGGCTCAGGCGCGACCTCTGGCTCAGGTTCGGCCTCAGGCTCAGGAGGCGGTGGCGTGACCTGCGCAGGAGCAGGTTCTGGCTGGACTTCCGGCGCCACCATCGTCACGCTGATTGGCTGGGATGCTTTCGGAACCTCAATGGTCTGATGAAACGATGCATAGAGAATGCCCGCAATCAGCGATCCGTGAAGCACCACGGATAAAATCATAGCTACGGGTGTACGTGTAGGAAGAGGCGTAGTCAACGTCGTCATATCAGTCATATTCATTGAGTGAAGGGCAGATTTTAAATGCAAATAGCAATCAGTTTCAATAAGCGATGTGCAAGCTGCTATCAGAAAGGCTTTTTTTAGCGCCAATTGCGCTATTAACTAGTGTAATTATCTTTCATTTGCACTCTGATTAACGATCACTTAACGTGTCTCGCAATTTCGGCAAGTCTAACGGGAGTACCCCATCGTGCTTTACGTCATTTATGCGGAAGATACCGCAGATTCACTGGATAAACGCAATTCCGTACGCCCTGCGCATCTCGCGCGCTTGCAGTTGCTGCAGGATGAAGGTCGTCTGATCGCTGCTGGCCCGTTGCCTGCGGTAGACAGTAATGACCCAGGTCCAGCAGGCTTCAGCGGTTCCGTGATTATTGCTGAGTTTTCTTCTCTGGAAACAGCACAATCTTGGGCCAATGACGATCCGTACATCGCCGCTGGCGTGTATGAGAAAGTGGCCGTTAAGCCGTTCAAACGCGTTTTCTAATCGATGTGGCAGTCAGTTTTACTGCTGGTGGCAGTGTTTGTGCTGATTAGCAGAGCGGTATGGGTTTGGCGCCAGCAAGGCTGGCGTCACGCTCGGCAGCATATTGTCATGTTAGTTGTGCTGGCCGCAGCGTTGCAGATTGTGAACGTGTCTTTGGTATTACGCGGCGCTTAGTGGCCGCGTATGCCCTTCAAATATCTTGGGTGATGAACAGAATGGAACGGCGATGCTGTTGCGCCACCTGATGACGGATAGTATGAATCCGTTTATAACGACGTGACTGCCCTTCCAGCCAACGTGAGCGACGACGGTGTACCTGACGTAACATTCTCCAGCGCGCAACTTCATTTCTGCTTCGTCTCATCACATCCTCTCAGACAGGCTACACTCGGCAGGCATTATAAAGATCTGTTCGAAAATGCCAAATCGAAAGCTTCATCAAACCTTCATTCACGATTAAAGGTTTCACTAGTGCTGATCAGCACGTAAACTTTGCTCATCAAAGCGCGAACAGGATGTCCACTTAATGACAACATTTTATACCCTGATCAGTTGGTTGCTGTTGTTCGGCTACTGGTTGCTGATTGCGGGTGTCACACTGCGTATTCTGATGAAGCGCCGTGCCGTCACCTCTGCAATGGCCTGGTTGTTGATCATCTATATTCTGCCACTGGTGGGTATTATCGCGTATCTGTCGTTTGGTGAGCTCCACTTGGGTAAGCGACGTGCGGAACGAGCCCGCACCATGTGGCCCTCAACCGCCAAATGGCTTAATGACCTCAAGCAGTGCCGCCACATCTTCGCGACCGAGCACAGTGACGTTGCACGTTCATTATTTGAACTCTGCCACCATCGTCAGGGGATTGCGGGTGTAAAAGGCAATCAGCTACAGTTGCTCACAAACTCTGATGACGTGATGCACGCGTTGATTCGTGACATCCAATTGGCTCGTCACAACATCGAGATGGTGTTTTATATCTGGCATCCGGGCGGCCTGGCGGATGAAGTAGCGGAGTCATTGATGGCAGCCTCACGTCGCGGCGTACATTGTCGCCTGATGCTGGATTCAGCCGGCAGCGTGGCGTTTTTCCGCAGCCCATGGGCCAATATGATGCGCAATGCAGGTATTGATGTCGTTGAGGCTCTCAAAGTCAGCCTGCTGCGTGTTTTCCTGCGACGTATGGACTTGCGTCAGCATCGTAAGGTGGTGCTGATCGATAACTACATCGCTTACACCGGCAGCATGAACTTAGTCGACCCTCGCTTCTTTAAACAAGATGCTGGTGTTGGGCAGTGGATTGATCTCATGGCGCGCATGGAGGGCCCTGTGGCCACCACCATGGGCATCGTTTACGCCTGCGACTGGGAGATTGAAACCGGCAAGCGCATTTTGCCCCCCGCACCAGACGGCAATATCATGCCGTTTGAACAAGAGAGCGGCCATACCATCCAGGTGATCGCATCTGGCCCCGGTTTCCCAGAAGATATGATTCACCAAGCGTTGCTCACGGCTGTTTACTCTGCACGTGAGCAACTGATCATGACGACACCTTATTTTGTCCCCAGCGATGACTTGCTACACGCCATCTGCACAGCGGCCTTGCGCGGCGTTGAAGTCAGTATTGTGGTGCCCCGCCACAATGATTCGCTGTTGGTAGGTTGGGCCAGCCGTGCCTTCTTTACCGAGCTGCTGGAAGCGGGCGTTAAAATCTATCAATTCGAAGATGGTTTACTACACACTAAAAGCGTACTGGTTGATGGCCAGTTAAGCTTAGTGGGCACCGTTAACCTCGATATGCGCAGCCTGTGGCTCAATTTTGAAATCACGCTGGTGGTGGATGATGATGGCTTTGGCAGCGATTTAGCTACCGTACAGGATGACTATATTGCCCGTTCACGCTTACTGGATGGCGCGCGCTGGGCTAAACGTGCGTGGTGGCAGCGTATCGTTGAACGACTGTTTTACTTCTTTAGTCCTTTACTGTAAAACGAGCGAAAATATTACCGCCTCAGGCAAGCAGGAATGACTATGGATTTAAATAATCGCCTTACCGAAGATGAAACGCTGGAACAGGCTTACGACATTTTTCTTGAGCTAGCTGGCGATAACCTTGATCCCGCTGACATCATTCTGTTCAATTTGCAGTTTGAAGAGCGCGGCGGCGCAGAGCTGTTTGATCCGGCTGATGACTGGCAGGAGCATGTTGATTGTGATCTCAACCCTGACTTCTTCGCGGAAGTGGTGATTGGTTTAGGTGAAGCGGATGGCGAGCCGATTACCGATATCTTTGCCCGCGTCCTGCTGTGCCGCGAGAAGGATCACAAGCTGTGTCATATTCTGTGGCGCGAATAGTCGTCAGCAACGCATAAAACAACGCCGGGCAATTGCCCGGCGTTTTCATTTACAGCTTAGAGCGGATCAACTTTCAAGCAGGATACCGCATGGCGGAAACTGCCTTCCAGTAATGGACGCGTTTTGGCGCATTCCGGTCCGGCAATCGGACAGCGCGTGCGGAACACACAGCCCGACGGCGGATTGATTGGTGACGGTAATTCCCCTTCCAGCAACTGAATCTGCTTATTCTTCTCCAGATCCGGATCGGGAATCGGCACCGCCGACATCAAAGCACGGGTGTAGGGATGTTGTGGATTGTTGTACACCGAGTCGTAAGTCCCCAGTTCCACCGCATGACCGAGATACATCACCAGTACGCGGTCAGAGATGTGCTTCACCACCGCTAAATCGTGCGCGATGAAGATCAGCGACAGTCCCATCTCTCGCTGTAACTTCTGCAGCAGGTTCACCACTTGCGCCTGAATCGACACATCCAACGCCGATACCGGTTCATCGCAGATGATCAGCTTCGGCTCAAGGATCAGCGCACGAGCGATACCAATACGCTGACATTGACCACCTGAAAACTCATGCGGATAACGGTTGATGAGGTTTGGCAACAGCCCAACCTTCATCATCATGTTTTTTACCTTATCCTTCACTTCCTGCTTAGCCATCTTCGGATAGTAGGTGCGCAGCGGTTCTGCAATGATATCGCCGATAGTCATACGCGGGTTTAGCGAGGCCAGCGGATCCTGGAAGATCATCTGGATATCACTGCGCGCCTGGCGCCACTCTTGCTGGCTTTGACCGAGCAGATCACGCCCCAGCCACGCCACACGGCCTTCGGTGGCCTTGACCAGCCCAATGATGGCACGCGCCAGCGTCGATTTACCGCAGCCGGATTCTCCTACCACGCCAAGCGTTTCGCCCTCGTAGAGACGCAGGCTGACACCGTCGACTGCTTTGAGGGTTTTCGGGGGCTGCCAGAACCACTGTTTGCCATCTTTAATCTCGAAATGCACCTTGAGATCGGCGATTTCCAGTAAGACTTTTTTCTCTTCAATCACGGTGCTCATACCAATTCCTCCACGGGCTTGAAGCAGGCACGCAGGCGGCCTTCAGCAAACGGTTCCAATGGCGGTGATTTCGCGCACACGTCCATCGCATAAGCACAACGTGGCTGGAACGGACAGCCCTGAGGCAAGCGCAACAGGTTAGGTGGATTACCCGGAATCGTGGTCAGCGACTCGCCCTCTTCCGCATCCAGACGCGGCACCGCGCTGAGCAGGCCAATCGAATACGGATGTGCCGGTTGATAGAACACATCACGCGCGCGACCGTACTCCATGGTACGCCCTGCGTACATCACCAGCACCTTGTCACAGATACCGGCAACGACGCCGAGGTCGTGAGTGATCATAATGATGGCCGTGTTGAACTCGCGTTTTAGCTCGTTCAGCAAGGTCATGATTTGCGCCTGCACCGTCACATCCAGCGCGGTGGTTGGCTCATCGGCAATCAGCAATTTTGGACGACACAGCAGCGCCATCGCAATCATCACGCGCTGCCGCATGCCGCCTGAGAACTCATGCGGATACATTTTCATGCGTTTGCGCGCTTCTGGCATCTTAACCGCATCCAGCATCCGCACTGACTCTTCAAAAGCCTGCGCACTGTTCATGCCTTTATGCAGCTTGAACACTTCCATCAGCTGCTCGCCCACCCGCATGTACGGATTGAGCGAGGTCATCGGATCCTGAAAAATCATCGCAATCTGTTCGGCACGCAGTTTGTTTAGCTTATTTTCCGGCAGATTGAGGATCTCATTGCCGTTAAATTTCGCTGAACCGCCAATGCGGCCATTTTTTGCCAACAAGCCCATTAGCGCGAATGCCGTTTGCGACTTGCCCGATCCGGATTCGCCAACAATACCCAGCGTTTCACCGGCATGAAGCGAAAAGTTGAGATCGTTTACCGCAGTGACATCACCATCGTGAGTGCCAAATGTGACGCGCAAATCTTTGACGTCCAGCAGCAGGTTACTGTTTCCCGCACGTGCAGCCATTGCTGGCTGAAATTCATGAATGGTCATCGGGAAACTCCTTAACGATCTTTCGGGTCGAGGGCATCACGCAGGCCATCGCCGATAAAGTTAAAACAGAACAGCGTGACCACCAGGAAACCTGCCGGGAACATCAGCAACCACGGAGACACTTCCATGGAGTTGGCGCCATCACTCAGCAACGCACCCCAACTGCTCAGCGGCTCTTGCGTGCCCAGGCCGAGGAAACTCAGAAAAGATTCAAAGAGAATCATGCTGGGTACCAGCAGCGAGGCGTAAACCACCACCACGCCCAGCACGTTTGGCACGATGTGACGCAGCACAATATTAAAGGTGGTAACCCCACCCACCTGCGCGGCTTCAATAAACTCTTTACGCTTTAAGCCCAGCGTCTGACCACGCACGATACGTGCCATATCCAGCCATGACACCATGCCGATCGCGACGAAAATCAGCAGGATATTACGACCGAAGAAGGTCACCAGCAGGATCACGAAGAACATGAACGGGAAGGAGTTGAGGATTTCCAGAATACGCATCATCACTGAGTCGATCTTGCCGCCGAGATAACCCGCTAATGAGCCATACAATGTACCCACCAATACGGCGATCAATGCGGATGCAATGCCAACCATCAGCGAGATACGTCCACCAATGGCAACGCGCACCAGCAGGTCGCGGCCTGAAGAGTCGGTGCCAAACCAATGGCCCGAAACGGTATCCGGCGCCGCTGACATCATCGCCCAGTCGGTATCATCATATTTGAACTGAGATAACACCGGCGCTAACACCACAAACAGGGTGATCACCAACAGCACCAGCAGGCTGATAAATGCGGCACGGTTATGGATAAAGCGACGACGCGCATCCTGCCACAGGCTGCGCCCTTCGACTTCCAGTTTCTCACTGAAGGCATCCAGAGCTTCGCTATTTTTCTTACTTAACATCATGGGCGAACTCCACCATCAGTAACGGATTTTCGGATCGATCACGGCATACAGCACATCAACGATCGCGTTAAACAGAATGGTCAGCACGCCAACCAAAATGGTCAGGCTCATGACCAGCGAGTAGTCACGGTTGAGTGCCCCGTTAACAAACAGCTGGCCGATACCTGGCAGGCCATAAATGGATTCAATCACCATTGAACCGGTGATAATGCCGACGAATGCAGGCCCCATGTACGAGAGCACAGGTAGCATCGCAGGTTTCAGCGCATGACGCAGAACGATACGGCGCAGCGGCAGGCCTTTGGCGCGCGCGGTGCGGATAAAGTTGGAGTGCATCACCTCAATCATCGAGCCACGGGTGATACGCGCGATGCTGGCGATATAAGCCAGTGACAGCGCGACCATCGGCAGCAGCATGTAATTCCACTGTCCGCCGTTCCAGCCGCCGCCCGGCAACCAGCGCAAGGTGATGGCGAAAACCAACACTAGCAGCGGCGCGACGACAAAGCTGGGTATCACAACGCCCGTCATGGCGACCCCCATCACCGCATAATCCCAGAGGCTGTTCTGCTTCAGCGCGGCGATCACACCCGCAGTGACACCGAGAATCACTGCCAGGAAAAACGCGGCCAAACCCAACTTGGCTGAAACTGGGAAGGCGTGGCCGACCAAATAGTTTACCGAGTAATCTTTGTATTTAAACGAGGGGCCAAAATCGCCATGCGCCAGTTGCACCAGATAACTGACGTACTGTTTGCCGATCGGATCGTTAAGATGATATTTGGCTTCAATGTTCGCCATCACTTCAGGCGATAGCGTACGCTCGCCGGTAAATGGACTGCCGGGTGCCAGTCGCATCATAAAGAATGAGATGGTGATCAAGATAAAGAGCGTCGGGATCGCTTCCAAGAGCCGACGCAAGATGAATTTTAACATTGCCGTACCTACCAGGCTGTTGCTTCACAAAGTCAAAAAGGCGGTGCCGCAGCACCGCCACTGTCGATAGCCTGAGTGCTATTAATGTTTAATGATATACAGGTTTTTATCGAGGGTTTTATCCAGCGGGTCATTGCCGGTGTAACCGCCCACGTACGGTTTCACTAAACGCGCATTCACGTAGTAATAAACCGGCACGATGGTGCTGTCTTTATCCAGAATCTGCTCGGCTTTCTGGTAGTCCGCGACACGGGCTTTATCGTCTACCGCTTTCACCGCGTCATGAATCACTTTATCGAAATCTGCGCTCTTATAATGTGAGGTGTTACTGCTGCTGTCTGACAACATGATGTTCAGGAACGAAGTCGGTTCGTTATAGTCTGCACACCAAGCCGCACGGGACACATCGAAGTTGCCCTGATGACGGGTGTCGAGGAAGGTTTTCCACTCCTGGTTTTCCAGCTTGATGTTAACGCCGATGTTTTTCTTCCAGATCGAAGAAGCAGCGATAGCCAGTTTCTTATGCAGATCAGAGGTGTTGTACAGCAGGTTGAAGGTCAGCGGCTTGTCAGCGGTGTAACCGGCTTCAGCCAGCAGTTTTTTTGCTTCTTCGTTACGCTTGTTTTGATCCCACTTGAACCAGTCTGGCGGCAGCAATTCCATGCCGTCGGTCGCAGGTGGGGTGAAGCTGTACGCCGGTAACTGACCCTGCGCCAGCACTTTGTTCACCATGATGTCGCGATCCAGACCCAGTTTCAGTGCAGTACGCACGCGAGGATCGGTGAATGGCGCCTTCTGGTTGTTGATTTCATAGTAATAGGTGCAGAGATATGGCTTCACCATCAACTCTTTACCGTTATCACGCTGCAGTTTTTTGAACAGCTCAATCGGCATGTTGTTGTAAGTGATATCACTGCCGTTTTCAGAGAAGTAACGGTTCACATCACTGACTTCAGAGTTGATTGGCAGGAAGGTGACTTTGTTCAGCACGGTGTGCGCGTTATCCCAGTATTCTGGGTTACGCACGATAGTGACACGTTCGTTGATAACGTGTGATTCCAGTTTGAAGGCACCGTTGCCGACCCAGTTTTGCGGCTGAGTCCACTGATCGCCAAACTTATCGATGGCTGGCTTATATACCGGTGACATCACGGAGTTAATCAGCAGTTTGTAGAAGTACGGCACGGGCTCGCTCAACGTCACTTCCAGCGTGTGGTCATCAATGGCCTTCACACCTAAATCCGTTACAGGCTTTTTACCGGCGATGATGTCATCAACGTTCTGAATGTGGCCATACTGCGGATAACTGGCATACGGTGAAGCCGTTTTCGGGTCCACCAGACGCTGCCAGCTATACACGAAATCTTGGGCAGTGACCGGTTCGCCGTTCGACCATTTGGCGTTTTTACGCAGGTGGAAAGTCCAGACTTTAAAATCTTTGTTTTCCCAGCTTTCCGCCACGCCCGGGACCGGTTTGCCCTCACTGTCGCTGATGATCAGACCTTCATACAGATCACGTGCGATGTTGTCTTCTGGAACACCTTCGATTTTGTGCGGATCCAGCGACTGCACTTCATCGCCATTGCCACGCACCAGTTCCTGTTTTGCTGCCAATTCAACGCCTGCTGGTACTGCTGCCAGCGCGGCATTCCCTGCCAGCGCGCCAATTGCTGCGAGAACGCCCGCGGCAATCAGGCTTTTTTTCGTGATGTTGTTCATTATTTCGCTCCAGTTTTATTATCGTCACCGGGTCGATTGACCGCCCAGCGTACCCCGTTTCCGGGAGATCTCTGCCTGTCTGAACAGAGACCACTACCACCCTTCAGGGTTTACTTCAGTTTTGTGCCGTCCGACTTTAGCGCCGGATCAGCGCATTTCTCAATGTTTCTTTATGTAATAGTATTTCAATGCCAGCATATCCTGCGGGTCTTTACCGGTGAACCCTCCTACCCATGGTTTCACCAGTCGCACACTGACGCGGTAGTAAACCGGTACAATGGCTGAATCCTTATCCAGCTGCGCTTCTGCTTGTTGATAAAGCGCGGCACGCTGCGTGTTATCGGCAGCGGTTAATGTTTGCGCCATGAGGTTGTCGAACGCCTCACTGCGATAAAACGCAGTGTTAATCGAAGCGTCACTTAACAGCATATTGAGGAAGGTAGACGGCTCGTTGTAGTCCGAACACCAAGTGGCACGCACCACGTCGTACTGCGCTTGATGACGCGTTTCGAGCAGTGTTTTCCACTCCTGATTTTGTAACGTCACTTCCGCACCCAAATTCTTTTGCCACATCGACGCAGCGGCAATCGCCTGGCGTTTATTTTGTTCCGAGGTGTTATATAGCAGGGTAAACCGCAGCGGATGCTGCGCAGTGAAGCCTGCCTCAGTCAAAAGCTGCTTCGCACTGGCGTTACGTTCAGCCTGGGTTTGCTTCGACCAAGCGGGTGCTTCAGGAGTGATACCGTGCGTGAAAGGCGGCGTAAGCCCGTAGGCAGGAATCTGTCCCTGTCCCATGATCTTGTTGGCGATGATGTCACGATCAAGTGTGAGCTTGAGGGCAGTGCGAACACGTGCATCATCAAACGGTGACTTTTTATTGTTAATTTCATAGTAAAAGGTGCAAAGCAATGGGCTGACTTTGACCTGATCACCCAAATCCTGCTGCAACTTCTTGAACAAATCCGGGGGGACAACGCTATTCGTCATGTCCGAACCGCCGCTGCGATAACGATTAATGTCACTGTTTTCAGAGGTCAGGGGCAATAAAACGCCCTCATCAATCACGGTATGCGCGTTATCCCAGTATTGGGGATTGCGCTTCAACACGATTTTTTCATTCACCACCCAATCTGCCAACGTATAGGCCCCGTTGCCGACATAGTGCTGCGGTTGCGTCCACTGCTCACCCCATTTTTCAACGGCAGAACGATAAACCGGCTTCATAGCGGTATGTGCCAGCATATCGATAAAATAGGGAACGGATTCAGAGAGGGTCACTTGCAGGTGATGTGCGTCGAGTGCCTTAACACCCAGTTCAGTGGGAGGTGCTTTGCCCGCAAGAATAGCGTCAATATTGGCCACATGAGCCGCTTGCAAATAGCTGGCATATGGAGAAGCAGTTTTAGGATCTGCCAAGCGCTGCCAACTGTAGACAAAATCTTGCGCGGTGACCGGTTCGCCATTACTCCAGCGTGCATCATCCCGCAGCGTAAAGGTCCAAACACGCCCTTGCTCTTGGTGCCAAGTGGCCGCCACACCCGGCACGATTTGCCCGTCATTATCAGTCTCTACCAATCCTTCCAATAAATTACGGATCACATTGGATTCGGGCACGCCTTCTGTTTTCTGCGGATCCAACGAGGCAACTTCGCTGCCATTGTTGATCACTATGCGCTGAGTTTCTGATAAAGGTGTGCCCGTTGGAACCTGCGCGGCCTGACCGGGTGCTACTACAACACTCGACAGGCATAGCGCTAAATACCGTCCGGCCGTTTTCGCTACCATGCTTTTCATCAACAAAGATCAACCTTAAACAAAAAACCTGATAGCCAATAAGCAAGAAGCGTACTCATTTGCGACTAACAGATTAAAAATTTGTGATGTGCCGAAAATTATCAGAACAGATGCCCGCACGCCAAAGCCAAACAACAAAAATGTTAGCTAATTCTCTTTTATCACGTAAATAACCCTAGTAAAAGTGTTAATTTTTAAATCAAATTATCGACTATCTTAATGATTTATAACAATTAAATTAAAATATAGAAGTAATTTTGCGCAAAGTAATGAATAAATAGCCTACAATTGCAATCATTCTGCATAATCACGTCATGTCGGCATAATAGATTATTCGTATCGATAAAAATTTTGGTTAGATTCTAGATAACGTGATTTAAATAGTGAAAAACACTGTGATAATTATCACAGATATTAGTAAATGAAGTGGTAAATAATAATGCACGAGTAGCAAAAGTGATGATGGAGGGCCCGTATTAAGCCAAGCGAATACTTTCACCAAAAAGGTGCAAACCACTCTTAATTTGCACCTTTTTGGACCGAGAGTATTTTAATAATGAGAAATAACCGAACGACTAGTTTAGAAGTCCTGGGAAAATCGCTTTCATACCCGTGACGACAAATTCGATTCCTAACGCCATCAACAATAATCCCATGATACGCGTAATGACGTTAATGCCGGTTTGTCCTAATACTCGCACCATTAAAGGTGCAGCACGAAACAGCAGCCAACAACAAAATGCGAAAAGGGCAATAGCCACACTGAAGCCAATCAGGTTTGGCCAACTGTGATAACGCGTGCTCCATACGATAGTGGAGCTGATGGCGCCTGGCCCAGCCATAAGAGGTAATGCTAACGGCACCACACCAATACTCTCGCGGATGGCTGTCTCAGACTTTTCCTGCTTGTTTTGCTTATCCTCGCCCAGCTTTCCGCTGATCATCGACATGGCGATGGTGACCACCAATATTCCACCTGCAATCCGAAATGAATCAATGGAGATGCCGAACAGATGGAGTATCGCATCTCCCAGGAACAGCGAGGTCCAGAGAATGATTGCCACCGCAAGATTCGCGGTGAAATTGGTTTTATTTCGCTCAACGGCCGCTTGGTAGCTGGTCATGCTGATAAAGACCGGGATAATTCCCACCGGATTCACTAAGGCAAACAATCCGACAAAAAATTTTATATAGCCGGAAAAATCAAGTAGCACAGGGTTCAAAATCAGCTCCGGAAAATTCAAATGGGTTAAATCGCGCTTAATGTAGTGCAAAAACCAGAAAAAAACCAGTAGGGCAAGCAGAAATTTATGCTGCTATTTTCGCAGATAGTTAGCGAAATCATCTGAAGAAATCCGCTCTCCACCGCCAGCCCACTCACCTACCTCTGCGCCCTCTGAAAAATTGCTTACTTTAGTTGCCAAAGTGGTTGCTGAATGGAGTCAGCTTCGCTCCAGATTGATCTGCATCAAAATTAGCCTACCTCATCGGGGGTAATCTTTACCCATCAAAACCAGAGACAGAGAGACGAGGCTCTTGACCTGAAAACCCTTTTAGTAAGCAACGGTGCGTCACTCACCATCCTGACCAACGTATAAGCATAGCGCGGCTATACTTTCGAACTCAGGCTTGCTTACTAAAAGAGTTTAACTTCCTTCAGGAGAGCACTATGGCCGTTACAAATGTTGCCGAACTTAATGCACTGGTTGAGCGTGTTAAAAAGGCACAGCGTGAATACGCCAACTTTAGTCAGGAACAAGTTGATGCCATTTTCCGAGCTGCGGCATTGGCTGCTGCAGATGCGCGAATCCCACTGGCTAAAATGGCCGTTGCCGAATCCGGCATGGGTATTGTTGAAGATAAAGTCATTAAAAACCACTTTGCTTCGGAGTATATCTATAACGCCTATAAAGATGAGAAAACCTGCGGTGTGCTCGACACCGATGACACCTTCGGCACAATTACCATCGCAGAGCCTATTGGCCTGATTTGCGGTATCGTCCCGACAACCAACCCCACCTCAACCGCCATATTCAAAGCACTGATCAGCCTTAAAACCCGAAACGGCATTATTTTTTCTCCACATCCACGCGCTAAAGATGCGACCAATAAAGCCGCCGATATCGTGCTGCAGGCCGCTATTGCTGCTGGCGCGCCAAAAGACATTATTGGCTGGATTGATGTGCCCTCTGTTGAGCTGTCTAACCAGTTAATGCATCACCCTGATATCAACCTGATCCTTGCCACCGGCGGACCGGGTATGGTGAAAGCCGCTTACAGTTCAGGTAAGCCCGCAATTGGTGTCGGTGCCGGTAATACCCCGGTCGTGATCGACGAAACCGCAGATATTAAACGCGCTGTCGCCTCGATCCTGATGTCAAAGACCTTCGATAACGGCGTGATTTGTGCTTCTGAGCAGTCGGTGATTGTAGTCGATTCAATCTACGATGCCGTCCGTGAGCGTTTCGCCAGCCATGGCGGTTATTTGCTGCAAGGTAAAGAGTTGAAAGCCATTCAGGACATCATTCTGAAGAATGGTGCACTGAATGCCGCTATCGTTGGACAGCCCGCCGCAAAAATCGCCGAGTTAGCCGGCATCAGCGTGCCAGCCAGCACCAAAATTTTGATCGGTGAAGTGAAACTGGTGGATGAGTCAGAGCCTTTTGCGCATGAGAAACTATCTCCTACTCTGGCGATGTACCGGGCTAAGGATTATCACGACGCGGTAGATAAGGCTGAGAAGTTAGTCGCCATGGGCGGTATTGGCCATACATCCTGCCTCTACACCGATCAGGATAACCAACACGAACGCGTGCACTATTTCGGCGACAAGATGAAGACGGCACGTATTCTGATCAACACACCGGCTTCTCAAGGCGGTATCGGTGACCTGTATAACTTTAAACTGGCGCCTTCCCTGACGTTAGGTTGTGGTTCATGGGGCGGTAACTCCATTTCTGAAAACGTGGGACCTAAGCACCTCATCAATAAGAAAACCGTGGCCAAGCGAGCTGAAAATATGTTGTGGCATAAACTTCCGAAGTCTATCTACTTCCGTCGCGGATCGCTGCCTATTGCCCTTGAAGAGGTTGCCACCGACGGCGCTAAGCGTGCTTTCATCGTGACGGACCGCTTCCTGTTCAACAATGGTTATGCAGATCAGGTCACCCGTGTTCTTAAAGCCCACGGCATCGAAACTGAAGTCTTCTTTGAAGTGGAGGCAGACCCGACGCTGAGCATCGTGCGTAAAGGTGCGGAGCAGATGAACAGTTTCAAACCCGATGTGATTATCGCGCTGGGGGGTGGCTCACCGATGGATGCCGCTAAAATTATGTGGGTGATGTATGAACATCCTGAAACGCATTTTGAAGAGCTGGCGCTGCGCTTTATGGATATCCGTAAACGTATCTATAAATTCCCTAAAATGGGCGTCAAAGCGCGCATGATAGCGATTACCACCACCTCCGGTACCGGTTCTGAAGTCACACCGTTTGCCGTGGTGACAGATGATGCCACCGGTCAGAAATATCCATTAGCAGATTACGCCCTGACCCCGGATATGGCGATTGTCGATGCTAACCTGGTGATGGATATGCCACGTTCGCTCTGTGCCTTTGGCGGTCTTGATGCCGTCACGCATTCTCTGGAAGCCTACGTGTCTGTTCTGGCCAATGAGTATTCTGATGGACAAGCCCTTCAGGCGTTAAAACTGCTGAAAGAGAATTTGCCTGCCAGTTATCGCGATGGTGCTAAAAATCCTGTGGCGCGTGAACGTGTGCACAATGCTGCGACCATCGCCGGCATTGCCTTTGCTAACGCCTTCCTCGGCGTGTGCCACTCAATGGCGCATAAATTGGGTTCTGAATTCCACATTCCACATGGTCTGGCAAATGCCCTGCTGATTTGTAACGTCATCCGCTATAACGCGAATGATAACCCAACCAAGCAGACCGCTTTCAGCCAGTATGATCGTCCACAAGCGCGCCGCCGTTATGCGGAAATTGCTGACCATTTAGGACTCAGCAGCGAAGGCGACCGCACTGCACAGAAAATCGAAAAACTACTGGCATGGCTGGAGGAGATGAAAACTCAGCTGGGCATTCCAACCTCAATTCGCGAAGCTGGCGTACAGGAAGCCGACTTCCTGGCAAAAGTGGATAAACTGGCAGACGATGCCTTCGATGATCAGTGTACCGGCGCTAACCCACGTTATCCGCTGATTGCTGAATTGAAACAAATTATGCTTGATACTTTCTACGGACGTGAATTCTCCGAGTCCGATAATTCTCCCGCTGAAATTACCGAGGAGAAAGCGGTGAAAGTGGATAAGAAAACCAAAAAAGCGTAAGTGTCATTAATATAAAAAACCCGCCACGGCGGGTTTTTTATACATCTAAATCATCAGCTATGCGGTAACTGCGAACCATAGATGGCATTTAACGAACCTTCATCTATTGCTTGCTTATAGTGTTTACGACACACCGAAATATAGCGCTCGTTACCACCAATCACCACTTGCTCACCCTCACTGAAGGGTTTTCCATTGGCATCGAGACGGAGCACCATGCTGGCTTTACGCCCACAATGACAAATGGTTTTGAGTTCAACCAGTTTATCAGCCCACGCCAGCAAATATTGGCTGCCGACAAACAGCTCACCGCGGAAATCGGTGCGCAATCCATAACATAAAACGGGAATATCCATATTGTCGACCACATCTGACAACGACCTAACTTGTTCGCGTGTCAGGAACTGGCTTTCATCGACCAGTACACAATGAACCGCTTGCTTCGCATGTTCTTGCGCTATTTCTTGGTCAAGTTTCGTTTGGGCGTTATATAAGAAGGCAGGAGACGAAAGTCCGATACGTGAGCTGACTTTACCTGCACCAAAGCGATCGTCAATCTCGGCGGTATACACCAAGGTGCGCATGCCGCGTTCTTGATAGTTATAAGACGACTGAAGCAAAGCTGTTGATTTACCCGCATTCATTGCAGAGTAGTAAAAATAAAGTTGAGCCATGTGCAAATTCTCATCGCAGCGCAAATCAGATGAGGCGCAGTCTACCATAAACAGGCGATTCTGTAGCGATGCATTATTTTTATCGTTTGCTCAAATTAACGGCATGACTGACTTAGTATTTTGTCACCACTCGTAGAACAGCACGTTTTGACAAAGAACATCTAATGCTCACAACTTATTCCAGTTTATTACCGCCAAACTGTAAGGATAAGCACATTGCTCTGCCCTGAACCGCAGTAAATCAAGGCTTGTGAAAAAACTAAAAAGGGTAAATATATTATGCATACCGTTATAAAATGACATTCCTGACTTTTACTTTACGTTTTGCTTTTTAAACTGGCTATTGCAGTTATTTTTTGGCGACACTATTATAAGTCGGCAGAACAACTCCCATTTATTATATTTTGAGATTAGGACAATGAGCGAAGCACTTAAAATTCTTAATAATATCCGTACATTGCGCGCACAAGCTCGAGAATGCACTCTGGAAACGCTGGAAGAGATGCTGGAAAAACTCGAAGTTGTGGTTAATGAACGTCGTGAAGAAGATACCCATGCGCAGGCTGAAAACGCAGAGCGTAGCCGTAAACTGGAACAGTACCGTGAAATGCTGATTGCAGATGGTATTGACCCTAATGAGTTACTGCAGGCACTTTCAGAGACCAAAGCACCAGGTAAAGCTAAGCGTGCTGCACGTCCTGCAAAATATTCTTACGTTGATGAAAATGGCGAAAACCGCACCTGGACAGGCCAGGGACGTACGCCAGCTGTGATTAAAAAAGCAATTGAAGAACAAGGCAAACAACTGGACGATTTCCTGCTGTAATCTCTCCAGTGCTTCGAATTGTGAAATGCCCTTGGCGGTTTCACTTTACACCGGGTAAGAAAAAGGAAGCCTCTGGCTTCCTTTTTTATTGAATGTTACTGCTGATAAAAACGGCGATACCAATCAACAAAACTCTGAACGCCCTCTTCAACCCCCGTTTGCGGGCGGAAATTAATCGCCTCAAACAGCGGCTGTGTATCGGCACTGGTGCCCGGCACGTCACCAGGTTGCATTGGCAGCATATTTTTCTTTGCTTCAATGCCCAGCGCTTTTTCCAGTGATTCAATATAAGTCATTAGGCTTGTTGGCTGGCTATTACCAATATTGTAGACACGGTACGGTGCAGAGCTGGTTGCTGGCGAACCGTCTTCAACCGTCCAGTTTTCATCTGCCTGTGGAATCACATTCTGCAAACGCACAATCGATTCTGCAATATCATCAATATAGGTAAAGTCGCGCGTCATCTGCCCGCGGTTATACACATCAATTTCTTCACCTGCCAGCATTGCCCGAGTGAACTTAAACAACGCCATATCGGGACGGCCCCATGGGCCATAAACAGTAAAGAAGCGTAACCCCGTAGTGGGCAATTGATACAGATGTGAATATGTATGCGACATCAACTCATTGGCTTTCTTGGTCGCCGCATACAATGAAATAGGATGGTCAACTGAGTCATCAGTTGAAAATGGCATTTTGCGGTTGAGCCCATATACAGAACTCGATGAGGCGTACAATAAGTGGCCGATTTTATGATGGCGACAACCTTCAAGAATATTGAGATGGCCGATCAGGTTGGCATCGGCATAGGCGTGTGGGTTTTCAATGGAATAACGAACCCCCGCCTGCGCGCCTAAATGGATTACGCGGTCAAAACCATGACTGGAAAATAAAGAAGAAATGGCCTGGCGGTCTGCCAGGTCCATTTTCACAAATATAAACTCGGGATGTTGAGCAATCTGATCCAGGCGGGCTTGTTTGAGACTCACATCGTAATAGTCATTCAGATTGTCGATGCCGACAACCTGGTGACCGGCAGTCAGTAAACGCTGACTCACGTGAAATCCAATAAAACCTGCCGCGCCAGTAACCAGAAACTTCATACATCCCTCATTCATTACACAATTTGAATTGATGCTCCGCGGCCGATTGCGTAATAAGTAAAGCCGCGTTTGCTGATACGCTCCGGATCATACAGGTTACGACCATCAAAAATCACGGGTTGTTTTAACGCGGTTTTGATGACATCGAAATCTGGTGCACGGAAATTCTGCCATTCAGTACAAATGACCAAACCATCCGCACCCTGCAGCGCTGCTTCTTTCGTGCCCGTTAGCTTGAGATCATCGCGATGACCGTAGATGCGCTGGGCTTCTTCCATCGCCTCTGGGTCAAACGCCTGAATCGACGCACCGGCTTCCCACAGCGTTTCCATCAGCACACGGCTGGAGGCTTCACGCATGTCGTCAGTATTGGGTTTGAACGCCAGACCCCATAGTGCAAACGTTTTTCCGCGTAAATCATCGCCGAAATGACGCTTAATAAAGCTTGGCAATTTGTTCTTTTGCGAGTCGTTTACGTCTTCTACCGCCTGTAACAGACGAGGTGTGTAACCGATAGACTCCGCAGTACGAATTAACGCCTGCACGTCTTTCGGGAAGCACGAACCGCCATAGCCACAGCCCGGATAGATGAAGTGGTAACCAATACGTGAATCCGATCCAATCCCTTGACGCACTTTCTCAACGTCGGCTCCCAGACGTTCAGCCAGGTTCGAGATCTCGTTCATGAAGCTGATCTTGGTTGCCAGCATGCAGTTTGCTGCGTACTTCGTCAGCTCCGCACTGCGGATATCCATCAGGATCATACGATCGTGATTGCGGTTGAATGGCTCATACAGCTCACGCAACAGTTCAACCACATCATCGTTATCGGTGCCCACAACAATACGCTCAGGACGCATACAGTCGTTTACTGCAGCCCCTTCCTTGAGGAATTCAGGGTTAGAAACCACATCAAACGGGATGTTCGCATCACGTTTTTGCAGCGTTTCGAGCATAACCGCACGCACACGGTCGGCGGTTCCTACAGGAACGGTCGATTTGTCGATAACCACTTTGTGGCCATCCATGTGCGATGCAATTGTGCGCGCAACCGCAGTCACATATTTCAGATCGGCAGAACCGTCTTCATCCGGCGGCGTACCCACAGCAATGAATTGCATCACGCCATGGTTCACACCTTCTTCTGCATTGGTGCTGAATTTGAGGCGGCCCGACTCGTAGTTAGACATCACCAGCGGCGTCAAACCAGGTTCGAAAATCGGAATATGACCTTTCTTCAGGTTTTCGACTTTCTTTTCATCGACATCAATACAGAGAACGTCATGTCCGACTTCGGCTAACACCGCAGCCTGAACCAGACCGACATAGCCGATACCAAATACAGTGACTTTCATTGAATTATCCTGTGTTTAATGAATTACTTTTTGTTGCCTACAGCGCCTTCGAGCCATTGAGTAAAGTCTTTACCCAACACCGGATGACGAACGCCATACTCAACGAAAGCCTGCATATAACCCAGTTTGTTACCGCAGTCATGGCTGATACCCGTCAAGTGGTAAGCTTCGACGGTCTCTTTTTCCATCAGCATGGCAATGGAATCCGTCAACTGTACTTCACCGCCAGCACCTGGAGGGGTTTTTGCCAGCAGTGGCCAGATATCAGGAGAAAGAACATAACGTCCTACTACAGCCAGGTTTGAAGGTGCTTCAGCCGCTTTCGGCTTCTCTACAACGCCAACCATGGGTGCGCTCTGGCCCGGTGCAAGATCGGCACCCTGGCAATCCACAACACCGTATGCGGTTACGTCAGCAACAGGTTCAACCATGATCTGGCTGCGGCCCGTTTCTTCATAACGCGTCAGCATTTCTGCCAGGTTGTCTTTTGTAGGATTAGATTCGTACTCATCAATGATGACGTCTGGCAGGATAACGGCAAATGGCTCATCACCGATCAGCGGGTGTGCACACATCACTGCGTGGCCCAGGCCTTTAGCGATACCCTGGCGAACCTGCATGATGGTGACATGCGGTGGGCAGATTGACTGAATTTCATCCAGCAACTGACGCTTAACGCGTTTTTCCAGCATAGATTCCAGTTCAAAACTGGTATCAAAATGGTTTTCGATAGCATTCTTAGATGAGTGGGTGACCAGTACAATCTCATTAATGCCCGCAGCAATGCACTCATTCACGACATATTGGATCAGCGGCTTATCGACCAGCGGTAACATCTCTTTAGGAATCGCTTTGGTAGCAGGCAGCATACGCGTACCCAGACCCGCAACCGGGATTACCGCTTTTTTTACTTTAGACTTATAGGCAGACATCTAAATACCTCTCTTAATAGGCCGTTCAAGTTAATACTTGATATGTCGGTTTAAAAACGAAATGAGTATATCAGTTAGTATCAGGCGGATTTATCCTGGATGGAGTTAATCCGCGGAATTTAAGACTATTACCCAAGTGTAAAGCTTACCCTTGGCCCTGTCTTCAACCCGCGAAAAATATAAATCCGACCGCTTATTCTTCAGTCGAAAGCATCAAACGGAGTCTGCCGCCCGCGCCCCAAACATGGCACTGCCAGGCATCGGCACGTTGGCTGATTTGATTGAGGTGAGTGCTGCCCATAGTACCAAGCGGCACCCCGTTACTGAGTTGTATTTGGTGGGTGTTAACGTGCAAAGTGGCGTTGAGTCCGGCAGAGACCAGAATCAGATTTTTAAGCTGGCGATGGTAGTACCCCACCAAAAGCGGGAACTGGCCCGTCAGGTTGGCCTGACGTAAAAGCAAGTTGACCTGGCGTAACAGGCCATTTAACTCTGGCAGACGTTGTTTCTGCCCAGACAGTTGTTCTTGCAGCAGACCATTGAACAATGCGCGCAGTAGCAGCGCAGCCAGTACGCCATTATCTCCCGCTCTCGTCACATCGAGGCAGTAAAAGGCAAGATCATTGTCTGACAGCGCGGCGATATCCAACACCAGTCCCGGCTGCTCTGCCATCGTCAGTTGGCGATAGTTAATACGGCAGTTGGCGATGGTTTGCTGAACGGGGGGTTGCAGCTGTTTCAGTAATTTTGAGGCGGCTGACGGATCGCTGACCAGCGCGTCCCAATCCTGAAACAGCTGCTCATCTTCCTCTACTTTGGAAGTGAACATCGAGGGATACAGGCATTCATAAACGGCTTCACGAAACCGCTCGAGATTCTTCAGCGGTTTGAGCAGAACATCCTGTACTCCCAGTCTTAGAACACGTGCGATGTCAGCCATATTTTGCGTGGCGGAAATGATGAGGATCGGTACCGTGTTACCACGGCTGCGAATACGCTCCACAAACTGGATACCGCCCATGCGTGGCATCTCCAGATCGCAAATCACCAGATCGACGGCTTGCGCCGACAGCAAGTTCAAGCCATCAAGGCCATCACCGGCTTCCAGCGTACTGGCGCCAAGATTCGCCAGCATGTTGTCCAATAATGAACGGAAAACGACCTCATCTTCGACAATGAGTATCTTTTTGCCGATTAGTGGCTTTTCCATTCTCTTCCCCTGTGTACCAGATATTTCAATAGTGGTTCATAAAACGCAGTTACGCCTTTCAGAATTGACTGAAGTCGTCGTGCTTGTGAATGAACAACCTGATTATCTGCTACGGACCAGCGGTAATAGTTCATCCATTTTTTTCTCAACTGCGGCTTTACCTGCCGCGATGGCTTCTTCTGCACGGTGAAAATCCAGTGTGGATATCTGCGGACAAAATGGTTGGATCAGGACATCCGGTGGATCGCCTGCCATACGATTACGTTTCAAACGATTTTCAAGGATCTGGATGGAGGTAGACATGATCTCCATTGCGCCGGGTGTCTGATTAGCCCGACGATGCGTTAACCCCAGAATCCGCTGACGCAATTTTTTGCCCCAGCTCAGTGCTTCGGCTGCGGCGGCCTCTTCGCCACTTTGTGGCGTGACCGAAAGTAGATCTTGCTGCATCAAATGCGCGTCGTGCTGGAGGTCAACCGCAATCACAATGTCTGCACCCAGTGCACGCGTAAGCGAAATTGGCACCGGGTTGACGACTGCCCCATCCACTAGCCAATAACCATTGTAGCTAACAGGGGGTAATAAACCTGGCATACTGCATGACGCGCGCACCGCTTGGTGGAGATCGCCTTCCGTTAACCACAACTCGCGTCCGGTACTTAAATTAGAGGCAACCACTCCGAATGGCTTATCGCAACCTTCAATCAGTTCGTTGGGAATGATTTGCCGAACGTGGCTGAACACGCGATCACCACGCAACAACCCGCCGCGCTGCCATGAGAGATCCATCAAACGGATAACATCCCAGTAGCGAAAAGCACTCACCCACTTTTCCATCAGACCGAGGCGGCCATTAACGTAGGCGGATCCCACCAGTGCCCCAACAGAGCATCCTGCTACAACATCGATCTCAATACCGGCACGTTCCAACGCATTAATGACACCAATGTGCGCCCAGCCTTTAGCGGCACCTGAGCCCAGGGCCAGCCCAATTCTTACCTTTCTCATCGCACCTCGTGATTCGTCTGGCACGTAGCATCACACCGAGCAGTCGGCTACCATAGCGCATACTTTAAGTAACTTTAATCACTCACAGGAGATGACGTGTCCGAAAAGTGCCCTTGCTGCAGCGGAAAGCAGTATAGCTTATGTTGCCAACCCTTTCTGAGCGGCCAAGAGATACCTGCCAGCGCTGAACAATTAATGCGTTCCCGTTATACCGCCTACGTTGAAAAAAATGCGGCTTACTTAGCGGCAACCTGGCACTCCAGCAAGCGCGTGGCCGACTTTGAGACGTTATTATCTGAAAGTTTTATCGACTCTGAATGGCTGGGCTTGAATGTAACCCGTTGTAATCATGGAAGCCACGAGAATGAAGCCTTTGTGACTTTTTTTGCGCGCTATCTCGAAAAAGGCCGCGCTTCGGCCATCTATGAATGTTCACGCTTTCTTCGTGAGGATCAACGCTGGTACTATATCGACGGTACAACGCCAGAGTTAGGGCGTAACGATCGCTGTCCTTGTGGCTCCGATAAAAAATACAAAAAATGTTGTGGTTAATCTGGACAGATGCACAACGGCTTTACCATTCATCGCTTTGACAGGACTCTGATCGAGATGCAAGCGCCAAACACGCAACGAAAAGTTTTACGGACCATTTGCCCAGATGCAAAAGGCCTGATCGCCAAGATCACCAACATTTGCTACAAGCACGAACTCAATATTGTGCAGAACAATGAGTTCGTCGATCACCGTACCGGGCGCTTTTTCATGCGCACAGAGCTGGAAGGGATTTTCAACGACAACACCTTACTGGCGGATCTTGATAGCGCACTGCCAGTGGGTTCAGTGCGTGAACTGCAGAGCGCCGGACGCCGCCGAGTGGTCATTCTGGTGACCAAAGAGGCACATTGCCTCGGTGATTTATTGATGAAGAGCGCCTTCGGTGGTCTTGATATGGAGATCGCCGCCGTCATCGGTAACCATGAAACACTGCGTTCACTGGTCGAACGCTTTGATATTCCGTTTGCACTGGTGAGCCATGAAGGGCTGACGCGTGAAGAACATGACAATCGCATGTGCGACGAAATCGATCGTTACCAGCCCGATTATGTCGTGCTGGCAAAATACATGCGCGTGTTGACGCCCGCTTTTGTTCAACGTTATCCGAACCAGATCATCAACATTCACCATTCGTTCCTGCCCGCCTTTATTGGCGCACGTCCTTATCATCAGGCATATGAGCGTGGAGTGAAGATCATCGGTGCAACAGCACACTATGTGAATGATAATTTGGACGAAGGTCCAATCATCATGCAGGACGTGATAAACGTTGATCACAGCTATACCGCAGAAGAAATGATGCGTGCAGGCCGCGATGTTGAGAAAAATGTGCTTAGCCGCGCACTGTATAAAGTGCTGGGTCAACGCGTGTTCGTTTATGGCAATCGTACCATCATTCTTTAGTCTTCACCGGGCGCTGAATTGTGCAACTCTTCAGCGCCACGGATGAAAAGTGGTCAAACGATTCATATTTTTGTTTTCAGCGCTTTACAGTCCAAACGCATTTGGTATGATGCGCCCCGCTTTCAGGCACTTTAATTCAGGCCAGTGGCGGGATTCCCGAGCGGCCAAAGGGAGCAGACTGTAAATCTGCCGTCATCGACTTCGAAGGTTCGAATCCTTCTCCCGCCACCATCTGAATTAACACCTCGCCTGAATCTTCA
>NZ_MLFR01000005.1 GCF_002095475.1 Pantoea rwandensis | reverse complement strand
GCCAGGAGCGGACATAAGCTGAATGTAAATTAGATGTAATGTGTTTTAGTGGGAACAACGCCATGCCCTATGAACGAACGAAACTATGACATTTAGGTTATGACAATAACACCATGGCATATAGGTGATGACATTAGGCGTTTTCAGGCACGATTTACCCTATGACATTTAGGTATACTTTGATGTCACAGATGGTTCTGGTTAATTCTGTCTGCAACAGCCAAGTTACAAAGCTGACTAAATTCATGCACCATCATTATGATGCCGACCTATCTCTCAGAATTCTCAGACTGTAATGATGTGATGGACGCCCCTTCCGAAGGCTGTCAATGCCATACTTTTTCTATTGTGCTATACATCGTTCAGTAGTTTTCCAGACTCTTCATGAAACTCTTGGCTTCATCATGAATCCAATCCCGGAAGATATTCAGGCGGTCGGAGTTAATCAATGCATGTGGACATATAAACCAGTATGACCAATGGCTGGCGACTTTAATTTGAGTTAATCGAACCAGAGTGCCTTCCTGGATCGCTTGCATCGCCAACGATTGCCTTACAAGTGCAATCCCCTGCCCATCTATCGCCGCCTGGATCTGTTGCGATGCGTCTTTATACAGTACGCCCTTCTGTGGCTCCTCAGCACCGCTAATGCCCGCTTCGAGAAACCAACTTTTCCACATAGCGTAATCATTTCGCAGCAGCTTATGGCTGAGAAGAGATTCAGGATCTTTTGGCAAAGAACCTTGATTGTAAAAAGGAGAGCATACCGGAAAGAAAACGTCATTCATGACCGGTTCAACAAAAAGCTCTGTCGCACCCGTTTCATTAAAACGGATCACCACGTCCACGTCATCGCGACTGAAGTCCGTCATCGTATTGGTCGATTGAATATCCACGTCAATTTCTGGATAGCGATCAATGAAACTTCCGATTCGGCCTAACAGCCAGCGAGAAGCAAAAGAAGGCAAAACACTTATGACTAAGCGCCTTCCTCTTTCTTCCGATCGCAAAAGTTCACTTGCCTCAGAGATTTCAACTAGCGCGGAGCGGATTTGTCGTGCGTAGATTTCTCCCGAAGGGGTTAACGTGACGCGTCTGCCATCTCTTTTGAACAACTGAACGCCCAAATCGGCCTCAAGTGCGCGAATCTGGTGACTGACCGCGCTGTGCGTAACACACAATTCCTCCGCAGCCCGTGAAAAACTGTTGAGACGCGAAGCAACTTCAAAAAACCGTACCGCTCCGAGGTTAGGCAGCTTTTTTATCATCATTTCTTTGTATGACCATATCTAGTCAAATAAAACTAACAATACGTAAAATTATCATCGTTTTTTAATTAATGAAGAATTTTTTAATCTCCTCATCAGCAGGCGTTTATTCACAACTCAATACGATGTGACGGCTAAATCTTTAGATGCTTACGAGAGATATCATTAAAAGGAGTGCTGGGCATGCATAGCAATACAAAATGTCGATGGGGGATTTTAGGAACAGCAAGCATCGCCCGCAAAAACTGGCACGCCATTCTCAACGCAGGAAACGGCAGACTCGTTGCAGTGGCAAGCCGTTTTATCAACAAAGCGGACCATTTTATCCGCGAATGCCAATCATCCGCACCAACCTGTTATGCCGTAGAAGCCGTTGAGGGTTATGAAGCGCTTATCGCCAGAAATGATATTGATGCGCTTTATATTCCACTTCCCACAGCCATTAGAGCTCAGTGGGCTGTCAAGGCAATAGAGGCAGGTAAACATGTGGTTATTGAGAAGCCCTGCGGGCTAAACGCAGACGAATTAAAAGAAATCATTCGGGCGGCGGAACGAGCGGACGTTCAGGTGATGGATGGTGTCATGTTTCAGCATTCGGCGCGTATACAAACCCTACAACGGTTACTTTCTTCTCCAGAATCGCTGGGGGAGGTAAGGCGCATTAACAGCCACTTCAGCTTCATGGGTGATCAAGAATGGATAAAAAATCATAGTCTGGTTGAGCCAGCAGGCTGCCTGGGTGACGTTGGCTGGTACAACATTCGGTTTACCCTTTTTGCAATGAACTATGCCATGCCGGTTAAGGTACGCGGGCGAATGATCTCCCGCTCAGATATCGGTAGCCCTGTGGAATTTGAGGCGGAAATGGTTTTCGGGAATGGCGTAACAGCCTCAATCTATAACGCATTCAACACTGCCCGCCAACAGTGGGCTTGTATCAGCGGTACTCGTGGCCACGTTCACCTGGACGATTTTGTTTTGCCACATTATGGCAACGAAACAAACTTTACCCTTCATCAGGACAGTTTTTCAGGCGATAAATGTTATTTCAATTTAGAAAGGCACAGTCAGAGCTTCCATATACCGGAATACAGCAACAACCACTCGACCTCACAGGAGGCATCTCTTTTCAGAACGTTCGGGGATATTGTAATTTCCGGGAACACTGACACATTCTGGCCAGATGTAGCGTTAAAAACACAAAGGATTATGGATGCTATGCTGCTGTCGGCCAGAACAGATAACGCATACATATCATTAAATTAAAATCATAATAGCCGCTTATTAAAGACAGCATTCGGCGGCTAGCAGGTGCGCGATCCGTTGAGCGGAAACTTGACAATATAAATAAGGATGTCTTTCTGCCAGCCTTCCGGCCGAGGCTGTATGTGAAAAGCACTATGCCGGGTATGAATAAAATTTTGAAATTCATACCCTGAAAATGATGCTTAAAGAAGAGTTTGCTCTGGTTCGAGGTTTAATTCAGATAACTCATAAATAAATTTATACCTAATGAAAATTAGATTATTTTATTTATCATTGATGGTTCTTCAGACTGCAATCCTTACTTATATCAGGAGGCAGTCATGCCATTCGTTATTTATGTGTTCACTATCAGCGCCTTTGCGCTCGGGCTAGCAGAATTTGTCCCCATTGGGCTGACAGATGTAATGGCCCATGGATTAGGCGTAGGCGTTGAGCAGACAGGTGCAGCGGTGACAACCTATGCGCTGGGCGCAACTCTTGCTGCACCGGTGCTGTCTGCGCTCACGGCGGGCTGGAGCCGGAAAAATGTGATGCTGACAACCGCTGTTGTCTTTACTGCCGGTAGTCTGGCGGCAGCGTTTGCGGCCACACTCCCTCAACTCCTTTTTGCCCGCTTTATTGCAGGTCTGGGTCACGGTCTGTTTCTGGCTGCGGCATCAAGCACTGCGGCGCGTCTGGCCGGACCAGGTAAAGCTGGCAGGGCTGTTGCCGTGGTGTTTGGCGGCTTTACGCTGGCAATGGCGATCGGTGTTCCATTGAGTACATGGCTGGGTGGCGTAGTGTCATGGCGTCCGGTTCTTGGGGCTATTGCTGCCTTCGGTGCGCTTGGATTCCTTGGCCTGTTGTTTGGCATGAAAGATCCGGTACGCAGCGTGCCTGGCGAACATGGCGGCTCGGCCATGCAAAATATCAGCATGCTGTTTAACCGTAAGCTGCTCGCCGGTGCACTGGTGACGGTGTTGGCGTACGCAGGTTCGTTTACGGCTTACACCTTTATCGCGCCAATTCTGACTCAGGTGACCGGAGTGACCGGCGCAACGGTGAGTCTGTTTATGCTGGTTTACGGTATCACCGCTGCGGTTGGCAATATTCTGGGTGGGAAACTCACTGACAGCATGGGAGTCAATCGCGCAAATATCCTTATTATCAGCGGCATCGTTGTTGTGGTGCTGGGTATGTGGCTACTGGCATCCTCACCGGTAAGCATGGGTATTCTGGTGGCGTTGCTGGGTATGCTGACCTTTGCCGCAGTGCCGGCGCTGCAAGCCCGCCTGATTGGTGTGGCTGAGCAACATGCACCTCATGCGCATGGCGTTGCAGCTGGCCTGAATATCGCGGGCTTCAACTCCGGTATCGCGCTGGGTTCGGTACTGGGTGGCCTCACCATCACACACGCCGGTATCGTGTACACCGGTATCAGTGGTGCGGTGGTTTCACTGCTCGGCTTGTTGTTGCTGCTTGCACAAATCCGTCGCAGTCACGGCAGTAAATATCAGCAGGCTGAAGCGTAAGTCAGTAAAGGGAGAGAATATGCTTACCCGTGAAAATATGCTTAATGGCGCATTTGTCAGAGCACATGAAACGCTGCTTCCGGCGCATATGCGCTGGGACGCAGAAAAAATACGGGCATCAATGTACTCCACTCTGGAGGAGCGCCCGACGGGCGCTCCTGTCTGGGTCTTTGCCTATGGGTCTTTGATGTGGAATCCCGCGCTGGCGATTGAGGAAATGCAACGGGCCCGGCTGAAAGGATGGCAGCGCAGTTTCTGTATCCGGCTGATATCAGGACGTGCCACCCCTGATGTACCTGGAAGGATGTTATCTCTGGACGAGGGCGGCGTAACCGAAGGGATGGCGTTCAGACTGCCGGAATCGACCCTTATTAATGAGCTGGAAATGGTCTGGACGCGCGAGATGATTACCGGTCTTTACCGTCCAGTCTGGGCCGACGTTTCTCTGGGAAACGGTGAGGAAATACAGGCGCTGGCTTTTGTCTCAGACCGGTTGCATCCGCACTACGAACAGGACAATCTTACAGAGACCGTGGCGACGCGCATCGCGTCCGCTCGCGGTGACATAGGCACCAATGCAGATTATGTCTGGAAACTGCAAGCCACTCTCGGTGCGTGGGGCATACGGGATGATTATGTGAGTGAACTGGCCCTGGCTCTACAGGGAACTCTCGGTAACGACAAATTTCATCAGTAAGGCACTTCCATATGAGTCATCTAACCCATCTTCGGACGTTTCTTGAGGCCTATCGCTCTGGCTCATTTTCCAGAGCGGCAGAGCAGTTGGGTATCACCCAGCCGGCAGCGTCACTGCACATCCAGTCGCTTGAGGCGCTCGTTGGCAAACGCCTTTTCATCAGGCAGGCCAGAGGTGTGTCGGCGACCGAAGCTGCGGATGAGCTGGCACGATCTGTTTCTCCTTTCATTGACGGTCTGGAAGACAAGCTTTCTTCTTTCCGGTCTGGTCCGGTTCGGGGAGGTACAGTAAATCTGGCAGGGCCGCCGGATTTTATTCATTCCCGGCTTGGGGCAGTCATGGCGCCATTGATGAGTGAGGGATACCGCCTGCGGTTTCATACCGGCAATAAACAGCGGATTTACGCATTGCTGCAGGAAGGGAGCGTGGATCTTGCTGTCACCGCATCAATGCCTGATGAACGCCTGTACGGCTATGCACATTTACTGACAGAACGCATGCTGCTGGTGCATGCACCTTCCATGTCAGAGGCGATTGGCCCTGAGCCTGGCGCGGAAAAGCTGGCCTCATTACCGCTTATTGCTTACGACGAGGAACTGCCGCTGATTAGAACGCTGTGGGCCACCCTGTTCCAGAGAGCGCCTGACATGCAGGCCGCATTCACTATTCCGGACCTGCGAATCATCCGCGACCTGGTCTGTAACGGCCACGGATGGACGGTACTGCCGGATTATCACTGTACGGATGACCTGAAAAGCGGACGCCTGGTTTCAGTGACGCCGTCAGAACTGGCCCCAACCAATCACCTGTATCTGGTCTGGAACAAACGTACGTCCAATAACAGCCGGACTGCCTACGTCCGTGATTTTATTCTTAAAGCGTTTCCGCGCTGAGGGCTGGCGGGCAGACTGCCCGCCCCGGTATCTCACGGAATGAAGCCCTGCTCCCGCAGCGCATTCAGTCTGTCAATGAACATTTCTTCGGTATCAGTGCAGTCATTAAACCCGTGCTGACGCGCCTTGATGGTGCTGGTAATGTTATCGAAAGTGTTTTTAAGGATAAAGTCTCCGAACTTCCATGACACGACGTTCTCATAAGAATACGCCTTCAGCCCATGCTCTTTCGTCAGCTTCTCCCACAGAGGTCCCTTGTCAGCCATCATTTCTTCAAGCGACAACGGGAACGGCTCACCGACCGGTATCTCAAAAAATTCCGCGATACGCGGCCAGACCCGGGACCAGCGGAAATAGTCACCGTTAGTGATATTGAAGACTTCCCCATGACAGGACGCCGTCTCGCCTGCCCAGTCGATTGCGCTGGCCAGGATGCGGGTATCGGTCACCTGGTAAAGGACCTCGTAGGCTTCTTTGGAGCCCGGAAATGACATCGGAACACCCTGTGCCTTCGCCATAGTTCCGTATACCGCAATGGCCATCAACAAGTTCATGGGATTGCCCACCGCCATGCCAATGACCGCTTCCGGTCTCAGTGCTGTCCACGACCAGCTCTTTCCTTCAGACTGCTCGCGCAGGAAATCTTCCTGATCGTAATAAAAATTTGGCGGCATATGCCGTGCATCGCTTTCTTTGGCAGGCGATGGGAACGGACCGATATGTGCACCATAGGCTTTGCCACCCTGCATCAGGGTAACATGCTGTAAATGAGGTGCTTTCTCCTCCAGTACTTCGACCAGGTTTTTAAGCATCAGCAGGTTTACCTCTACCTGTTTAGCCGGTGTGGGTTTTTCCTGATAGGCAGCGAAGATCAGATGCGTGGCCGCCGGCACCTGGGCAAGTAACGCCTCGCAGGAGTGCCGGTCTGTGAGATCGACTGGCAAATGTTTAGCCCGGGTCACGAAATCCGGTTCCCGTCGAGACAGAGCTATTAAGTCAACGTCCTGATCTTCAAAATGTCCCAAAACGCCACGACCGATGACACCCACCGCACCGGCAACGATGACAGTCTTTCTCATGTTGTATCCCTCTATAGCAATGTTGATTTAACGAACCTGAAGTGTTGTGACTTACAGTATTTTCGTCAAAGATCTCACGGTGCGTTCTGCGATAAAACATGGCCTAAACCCTGTTATATAGCCTCTCACATGGCCGGTATTAAATAATTTATAGGGGGCATTAAAAGGGTGATGGCGTCTGTAAAAGAGACTTCTTTTTCCCACATTGGCCTGCCGGCAATGATGAAAGCTTGGCCGCTGTGACTGTATGCAGTGGTATAAACGGTCAAAATCGTTTTATTAAGCCCGGGTGCGTATAATGCAGTTTTTCAACTCAGAAACGATGCTCTAAATGTTTAAGCTTGATAAGACCGATCGGGCAATTCTTCGGGAACTGCAGAAGGATGGGCGAATGCCTAATAATCTGCTGGCTGAAAAAGTCAGCCTTTCGCCATCTCCGTGCCTCAGGAGGGTAAAAGCTCTGGAGGATGCCGGTATTATCGATCGTTACGTTGCCGTACTCAGTCCTCAGGCTGTGGGTATGAACCTGACGGTCTTTGTCAGGGTCTGGCTGACAAGTCAGGATGCTGACACCACCGATCATTTCTCCCGGGAGGCCAGCCTGTTACCCGAGGTGATGGAATGCCATCTCATGGTTGGCGATTGTGATTTTCTGCTGCGCGTGATGACGACCGATCTGGCCGCCTATCGACAGTTCCAGACGCGGTATCTGACGCGCATTAAAGGCGTCAAAAGCGTCAAAACAGAGTTGCCAATGCAGACCATCAAACAATCACCGAAATCCCACTGAGTTGAATTAAGCGGGCATTTTTATGCCCGGCTTATTACTCATCGCTGTACCGCTGGATCCGGTAAACTCCCTGCAAACCAGGCGTTCCACATCGCAAAAACAATCCGTTGCGCTTCATTTCAAGTTCGGGCGTGGTCAGGGGCTGGCTGCATATCTCCCGCATCGCCTGCGGAGTCAGCCGGTTTACGTTATCAACGTAGCGCACCTGAGCCAGTGCATCCGGATAACTTCCCCCTACACGCCAGATCAGAAGTTCAAGTACAGCCAAGATCCCCAGCGCTGCTGCTGCAAGGCAGGGATAAATCACCGGGCCGGGCACTTTCACGGCATACCTGCCTTTTCGCACGATCGGCGCTCCTGACGGGCTGTGGTTTTTGCCGGGCCTTTGAGCCGGTCCAGCATAGCGGCCAGTACCATGATGCTGAGTACCGGCAGTATCCAGGCAAGTCCCTGATCATGCAGCGGCATCTGACGGGCCAGGATGAACGGCTTCAAAGTGACACCGGATGCTTCGAGCGCATCAGCCAGTCCGAAAAGAAAGGCAATCAGCGCAGCCGGCCTCACAACGCGAGGTGCAGACTGAAACCACCCACGAATAAAGTAGGTCAGGATAAGAACCACAAATACCGGATAAATTGCGGTCAGGATAGGAACCGACACGGTGATCAGGTGCGTCAGCCCCAGATTGGAAACCAGCATTGCAAATGCGGCAAAAAACCAGACATATGCCCGGTAACTGATAGGCGTAATGCTGCTGAAGTAACCCGCGCAGGCGCAGGTCAGGCCGATAGCAGTGACCATGCAGGCAACCGTTATCAGCACACCAAGGAAAATGTTGCCTGCCGTGCCGTAACTGAAATGCACGTAGGAACTCAGTACCTGGGCACCGTTAGTGGCGTTCTCAATCAGACCGGTACTGCCGGTACCGAGTCGAAACAGGCTGAGATACACCAGGACAAGCCCCGCACCGGCAATCAGACCAGAAAGTACCGCGTAGCGTGTAACCAGCCGTACTGAAGTGATACCCCGCGACTGAATGGCACCCACGATTACCAGTCCGAAAACCAGCGCGGCCAGCGTATCCATCGTCAGATACCCATTCGTTAGTCCCTCCGAGAATGGCGCTGTTGCATAGGCGGATACCGGCTGCTGTGGCTTTCCGGCGGGCAAAATAATGGCCGTTACCGCCAGAATGAGTAGTGCGATAATTTTAACAGGAGAAAGGACTTTCCCTACGGTGTCCAGTAGCCGCCCCGGGTACAGAGAAACCAGTATGACAACGGTGAAATAAGCAATGCTCCACAGCGGCAACCAGCGATCGCTTTCAGTAAAGGGCCTTATCGCCAGCTCGTAAGACACCGAGGCCGTACGCGGTGTGGCAAATAATGGCCCAACACAGAGGTAGCAAATGATGGTCAACAACATACCGCAGTGTCGTCCCACGGGCTTTGTGATGTCCGCCAGTGAGCCTCCGGCCTTTGCCATGGCCATTGCGGTTACTACCGGTAGCCCCACACCGGTCAGCAGAAAGCCTGCCGCCGCGACCCAGACGGATGTACCCGCCTGAAGGCCAATGAAAGGGGGGAATATAATGTTGCCCGCCCCGACGAACAGGGCAAAATTCATAAGGCCAAGTATAAAAATATCTCTGATACGAAAGGTTTTCATTTACTGAATCTTTATGGTGTTTAAAAAATGCACCTGTTCAAAGCAGGTGACGTAATAAAGCCGTAGCAACCACGCTGATTATCACCACGGGCAGGAGCGTTAATCGCATCGCTGCAAGCAGTGATATTGCCAGCGCCAGCAGATCCGCCAGGTTTGTGGTGACGAAATGAGGGGCAATCACGGTAATCAACACGCAGCCGGGGGCTGCTTCCATAACCGCCTCAGTCCGGGAACTGAGCTTTCGGTTTTTTAGAACGAGGTAGCCGGCAATGCGCGTGAAATAAGTCGTCACGGCCATAAGAAGAATGGTCAGAAGAGTGAGGCTCATGAGACTTTCCGGTTCATCAGAAAAATCGCTGCAATGCCGGTTATGGCACCCACAGGCACATACGCAGCGCCGGGAACGAGACGACAGGTCACCCCTGCGCAGATGAGGCTGACCAGCCAAGGCAGCGCTGCGCGATAGCCTTTCCACATCCCCTTCAACAGCACGAAAAACACGGCGGGAAAAGCCATATCAAACCCCCACCGGGTGATATCCCCCAGAACCGGTCCCAGCAACACGCCCAGCCCGGTTGAAAACACCCACGTGAGCCAAAGCGAGAGTGCTGTCCCCGTATAAAAACCCAGGTGAAAAGCTGGGTCATGCCCCCTCTCCCGGCGAACTTTGGCATCGGCGAGTCCCATTGCCCAGCTTTCATCACACATAAAAAAGAGCGCCAGCAGGGCCTTTCCCGGAGAAAGGTGGGATAAGCAGGGCGCAAAGGATGCCCCCATCAGCAGATGCCGGCTATTGACGAGCAGGCTTACCAGCACGATGGTCATGACCTGCGGGGGAGAGGTCCAGAGTGCGAGAGCCGCAAACTCGGAGCCTCCTCCAAAGTTAAGCCCGGTCATGAGCATCAAACTCTGAACGTTAAAGCCTTTCTGAGCAGCCTGCGCCCCAAGAAGAAGGCCAAATGGCAGAAAGCCGAGGACAACCGGTAGCGCTGCAAGGGTGCCACGCCAGGCTTCGGCTGAAAAAGAAGAGGGATACAAAACTTGTGATTCAGTGGTGGACATAAGCATTCTCCGTCAAGGCCGCTTATTTTATGGCTTTTAATCTGGCAACAGATTGCAATTAAATTCATTTAATAATATTTATTGAAATATAATTGCTCATTAATTTATTTTTGGGTTTTTTATTGCGCTTGGCGAAGGTGTGATTTTAGGAGGCTTTTTTTGTACCGGATGCCCTTTTTGGTATTCATATACCGTTGACAAACGATACTGCTATTGCTTGTGAGTTGTATGCCGGTGTTCCCAAAATGGCCAGGAGGCTGTATCGATAGTGCTGAACTTTGTTTTCCCCAGCCAAATGCGAGGAGGCACTGAAGGAGCAACTTAAGGGCGAAAATCAGCTCCTTCCATTACTGCTTTAATTCTGAGAATGGTCTGCCTGGTAGTATTAAATTCTCGGGCGATAGCGCTAATGCTTATTCCTTCGTTAAGCCGTAAGAATACTAATTTCTTTTGTTCGTCATCCAGTACAGGCGGACGACCAAAACGCTTTCCAGAAGCTTTAACCCTGGCGATACCAGCATGGGTACGCTCAAGTAGTAAATCACGCTCAAACTCAGCTACCGCAGAGATAACCTGCATTGTCATTTTTCCGGCAGGGCTGGTGAGGTCCACACCGCCTAAGGCCAGGCAGTGAACGCGTATTTCTGACGTGGCAAGCAGCCCCACGGTCTTCCTAATATCCATGGCGTTACGACCAAGGCGGTCCAGCTTGGTAACGATCAGTACATCGCCATGTTCCATCCGGTCAAACAGACGCATAAACCCCGGGCGTCACCGGCAGCGACGGAACCACTGATATATTCTTCGATCAAACGCTGCGGTTGGATTGAAAATCCGGCCGCTTCGATCTCCCGACGCTGGTTCTCTGTGTTCTGTTCTAAGGTGGACACCCTGCAGTAGGCAAAAACTCGTGACATGATGTTATCTTGCGTACGAAATAGATGTACGTATCATAAGTCATGTACGAAATAAAAAACACTAACTTTCGGACATCCTGATTTTGACATGTACGAAACCGGTCGGTTCAGTATATGGTCAAGAACTTACTTTAATGATTTATTGATGTTGCAATCGTTCAGGTTGGCAGGATTAATAACTCCGGAGTATCTATCAATTTTTTTCATATGCAGATTGATTTGCTCCCCTTAATTAACACAAAATGCTTAGAGCAATGTCCGCAGATCGCTCATAGCGGAAATTACTAATGCAACGGTGAATCAAAATACGGGGAGCAGGTCACCAATTCAATCTGATACTTCTGCACTTTGATATTGACGGCTTCATCCATGTCATCGCTGACATTTCCTTGCGTGCTTAACGAGCTAGATGCACTCAGACAGCAGGACCTCGTAGCGCTGCATTTGAAAGCAATGGCGTTGGAATATTCACAGCGACTGAGACTTATAACTTTCTGTCGCTGTGATAAAGCGAGTTTTCATCTCGTGTTTATTCTGAAAACCTGAATTACTCACCCGGCCGCATAGCTAGCCACGGTGAATAATTGCTTCATTGAGATTATGAATGACCTGGTCAATGTATCCTTTATCGGTGCTGGCTAAAGCCTGAGATTCACCGGAAGAGCTGTTCAGAAAAACGAGGTATTCAGTTTTTAAGGATTTAAACCAAGCGATGCAAGCTAATACGACAAGCACTCCAATTCCTTTGAATAAAAGGGTCGAAGCGGCAAAAACCATCACAACCCCAATCAGACCTACGACGATTGGAGCCGCCTTTGGAGGCTCATTTTGCCCTCTTTTGACGGAAGTTACACCATTCATGGCATAAGTTGTTGTCCCAACGATAAAACGAGAATTACTAATACTAACATTACCGTTTCTGTAGAATTCTATTTCTGACATTTTCAATCCCTTTGTCTGAGTGAAGTCGCACCGAATGAAATAAACGGCAAGACACTGCCTAAACTTTAATTTTTTTTACTAGAGCTTAAGCAAACATCTCGTTTTCAATGATTTTTCTTGTTGTTAACTTCACCCTGGAGGTTAAAATCTCTTCCAGTTTTTGCATGCAAAGCCATGCAGCCGGTGAAAAATTAAAACCTTGAATTTAAGAGTGTTTTAGTAGACGAAAAGGCGTGTTTTTGCGGTTACGGAATGGCTTCGGTCTGAGGGGTTCGGCTGAGGCGCAGTAAAGGGATATGATGTCAGATGTCTTTATAACAATCAGTCACTATGAGCAAAATGTCTACAGTTCGCTCATAGCGAACTAAATACTTACCCCCCCTTCACCCCATCACCAGCCCCCCATCCACATACAGCGTCTGTCCGGTCACAAACTCGCTCCAGTCTGAAGCCAGGAACATGACCGGCCCAGCCACATCTTCTGGTTGGGCAATACGGCGCAAAGGCGTTTGTGCGGTGATAAAGTCGCGCACATCTTCCCGCGTGGCGCGGCTGGCATCGGTGGGATAGACCAATCCCGGCGCAACACAATTGACGCGAATGCCCAGCGGGCCTAACTCCGCTGCTAGCGAACGGCTGAAACCGATCAATGCGGACTTGGCTGTCACGTAATCGTGGTAAGGCACCGAAGGACGGGCCACCAAATCGCTGGAGAGATTCACAATGCTGCCGCGCGCACGTGAACGCATCAGCGGCAATGCAGCCTGACACACGTTGTAGGCTGCACCAACGGCACCTTCAAATTGGCTTTGGTAGCCCTGCCATGAGGTTTCCCAAAAGCGCTGGCGATTTTCGGTATCAAAAACATAAGGGGCAAAAGCATTATTGATCACCGCATCAAGGCGGCCGGTGGTATTGAGAATCTGCTCCATCATTGCGGTAACCTGTTCTGGAGAAGTCACGTCTGCACGTATCGCGAAAGCCGTACCGCCAAGCGCCTCACAGCTTTTCACCACTTCCTCTGCTGCTTGCTCACTGCGCAGATAGTTCACCACCACCAACGCGCCCTCAGCGGCGAAGGCTTTGGCGATAGCCGCCCCAATACCCCGGCTAGCCCCTGTGACCAGCACGGTACGATCAGCAAATTTCATAAAAATCTCCTGTAGTTAAATCCCATCAGTCAGCGTAAGGCGCAAATCTTTCTGCTGCCTCTTCCGCTGCGTATTCGATTTCGGTGAGGGTCACCAGATCCAGCAGGCTAAATCGTCCATCGTGATGCCAGCCTGCCGCCGGTGAAGTCATGTGTCCAAACGCCGTGATGCGGGTCACGCCTACCTGCCCCAGCGCAGAGGAAAGGCGGAACAGCGCCTGTGGTTCGGCAGCCACCGCAGCGGTTTGTAAATAGACTTTTTGCTCAGCCACTAACGCGATGGCCTGCTCTATATCCTCTACGGCCACCACCTTTAACGTACGCCCAAGTGCCGCAGGTACGAGTGGCTCCGGCCTGTCCACGCACACCACTGCCCAGTTCTCGAACGCATCACCGTATAACGTGCGATCGCCTTGCAGTGCGCGGATCTCTTCATTGTTGCGCCAGGCAGCGATGCTGTTCCTTTCCGCCAGAGAGAGTTCACCACGCGGATGTTTGCGCGCCAGAGCCTGCAACTCGTGGGCGAGATACGCCGAAAACTCCTGCGGCGAGACGCGCCCGCCCCGTTCGATGAACAACATTTGCGGCGAGTAGCATCCCGACTGGTCATAGCGCATCACATCGTAAGCAGCTCGCCGCGCCAGTTCGGCCCCTTGCCGGGCATCCAATGCCGAGCGCGCCACCAAACCCACGCTGATTTTATGGCCGTGTGGTAAAAAACGAGTGGTGATGGGGAGCTGCTGCTGAATTGCCGCCAGCGTGGAGTTGCCGCCATAGGCGACGATGGTATCGGGCTGCTTAAACCACACCGATTCAACTGTGGTATCACCGCCTTTCCACCACACCACCGCCAGGCACTCGCCCAGTTGCGGATCGATCTCAGCCAGAAGTCCGGCAAACCACCCCGCCATCAGCGGCTCGGCACCGGGCAATTTGCCAATGGTGCCCGCTTTGACCAGCAAGCCCGAGATCAAACTCCATAACGGCAGTCCCGGCACATTGCCCGCCCAGATGTGCATCAGCAGTTCCGGACCAAACGCCCGCGCAAAACCGCCGTTCGGACGCGGCTGAAAATCATCGAGTATCTGCGCATCATTAAAATCTTCGGCAAGAAAGCGTTTTAACTGCGGCTGGCGGAAGGTTTTCAGATAGCCGGTAAGGCCGCTGCGAATCATTTCACCATCGTACCCGGTGACAATCGGCAGCAGCGTTTCCGCTTTAATACGGAGTGGATGGTTCCGGTCCAGCAGTCGCGCGATCGCTTCATCGACGATGGCAACAATCTTCGCCACGCTAAGCGTACGCAAATAGTGACGCGTATGAGATCGAACATGGTCACTTAATACCGCGATCTGTGCGGCATTGAGATCGGGCACTGCCACCTCGACCTGTTCCCCGTGAGACTGGAAGTGCAGCGTGCGCCACTGCACCTCTGCGGGCGGAATGCAGCCTGGCAAATAACCTGCAAACTCTTTCACTGGGCACCCTGCGCTGCCGCGAGAAACTCAGCCATCGCTAGCGAACACCCTTTGGCATCCGAGCCCGTGACGCGGCCCAGCAGTTGGAAACCACCCTCCACCGCCACGCCCGCATCTTCGGTTAACAGCGCCGAGGCAGAATTAAAGTGAGCCAAATCATGATGCACCAGCACACCAATCTCACCCTCTGGAACCTCTTCTCCAGTAAGTGGATTCACCACCCGCGTGCGGATCCAGTGCGGACCAGATTTCACCGATGGGCACTCAACGTTGCCGTTGTCATAGAACTGGCTGCTCAGTTCGGTCATGCCGTACATGTTGATGCACTGCTCTCGCGGTACGCCCAACGCATGGGTGAGCGCGTTGTAAAAGTCGTCAGCTTCGATCTCGCGTGACTGCCCTTTGAACCCACCGGTATCAAGAATGCGGCTGCCTTCGGGCAAGGCAAAGCGACGCCCCTGACGTTGCAACTCATCCAGCAGGTGCACAAAACTATAACTGGCTCCGAGCAAAGCATAAGGCTCGCCGTTGGCTTCAGCCTGTTCCAACGCCGCGAACAAGCGATCCCAATCCAGTTCATTGTCATTGAGCATCACGGCACTGTCGGCGGTGCCAAAAGTGTGCTTCGCCAACGTCAGGTAATGCGCCAGTGAGGAGTTGGGTAAGGTGGTGTTATCGGGGAATAAGATGCCCATGCGAATCCGCTCGCGGCCCGCCATAAAGCGTTGGCGGAAATTGTGCGTCATCGAACATTTCCATACATCGAGCGTAGGATGATAGCTGCGCCCTTTTACCGTGCCGGTTGTGCCGCTGGTCATAAACACCGCTTCAACGTCTTCAATGTCATGACAACTCAAAGTCAGGTCTTTAAAGGCGCTAATCGGAATCGCGGGAATGGCGCGCCAGTGCTTGACCGTAAAAGGTGTGCGTCCTCGCTGAAGGGCAAAGCGTCGGTAAGAGGGGTTGTGTTCAAACTGATAGGCAAAGATAGCGAGCGCCAGACGGTTAAAATCGTCTTCGGTCGTATTCTGCTGCGGCAGGAAAGTCAGCAACGCATCGATAATAGCGGCTTCGGTCATCTTTGGGTCCACCTGTGGCGAATGTGCGAAGTCTCTCAAACAGGTAAAGCCTGCTGAGGATGGTCTGTCCGCTACAAAGCACAAAGATGGAATCAGGGCGTGATTGCGCCCTATGTCCCGCATCCCTACGCCGGTATTAGCCGGATCAGGTTCGGAGGGTCACTACGTTGCCAGCCACATATCGCCAGCGGGTAGAATCTCAGCCCACTATCTGGGCACCCCTTGGAACAAAAGGCAGTCTAGGGTGTTGCCAGCTTAGGTGTCAAGGGAGTGAAGAAGAGACAGCACCCGCCTGAGCAGGTGCTGTTAACTGACTAGGCCGTTCTGAATTTGCGGGTTAGAGGTTTCTCAATTTCGACAATCAGGAACATGACAAATCCGATGATGAAGGTGATCACCCAATAGCGGAATGGCAGTCCGGTTGTGCCAAACAGCAACTGCATAAACGGCGCATAGATGATCAGCAATTGCAGTACCAGTAGCACGGCGCTGACGATCCAAATGCCTTTATTCATCAGCAGACCTTTGCTTAATGAGAAACCATCGGACACGCGGCAGTTCAACATATAGAACCACTGTGCCGTTACCAGGGTTTGCAGCAACACCGTACGAATAAACTCCGGTGAGTAGCCGCGTGGTTGCAGCCAGGCTTCCAGCACGAAGGCACTGATGGCAATCATCGAACCGACAAAAATCACACGCCAGATCGCAAAGCCATCCATTACGTGCAGTTTAGGATCGCGAGGTGGGCGGCGCATGATGTTTTTCTCACCTTCCTCAAACGCCAGTCCAAATGAAAGCGTGGCCGATGTCGCCATGTTCATCCACAGAATCAATACCGGCGTGAGCGGGATTAAATTCCCCGCGAGTAGCGCGATGATGATCAACAGCCCCTGTGCAAGGTTGGTAGGCATGATGAACAAGATGGTCTTTTTCAGGTTGTCATAAACTCGACGCCCTTCTCGTACGGCGCTGGCGATGGTGGCGAAGTTATCATCCGTTAACACCATATCTGCAGCTTCTTTGGTGACTTCGGTCCCTTTAATGCCCATCGCCACACCGACATCGGCCTGTTTCAAGGCGGGCGCATCGTTTACGCCATCCCCGGTCATGCCTACCACTTCTTTTTTACTTTGCAGCGCCTGCACCAGGCGGAATTTATCTTCGGGGCTGGTGCGCGCAAAGATATCGTAAGCCTGTGCCGCTTCGCTCAGTTGGTGGTCATCCATCACTTCCAATTCACGTCCGGTGATGGCGCTATTGGCATTACCGATACCGAGCATCTGACCAATACTCATCGCGGTTTGTGGATGGTCGCCGGTAATCATTTTGACGCGGATGCCCGCTTGCAGACAGTCGCGGATCGCGGTGATCGCTTCGGGGCGTGGTGGGTCCATCATCCCGGCAATACCCAGCAAGATCACGCCCTGTTGCAGGTCAGTATGGTCCAAAGTAGTTTGTCCTGGCATCGCGGGTTTCCATGCCGCCGCCACCATGCGCAAACCTTCCCGTGCGTACTCTTCGATTTTGGCTTCCCAAAACGGAAGGTCCAGCGGCTGTAAGCCGTTTTCGGTTTGCTGCTGTTGGCAAAGTCTGAACAGCACATCAGGCGCGCCAGTAACCAATACGCGCTCTTCATCACCGACACGGTAAAGCGTCGACATATACTTATATTGCGAATCGAACGGAATTTTACTGCGCATTTCTGTCGTCACTACCGGCAACTGTCCCTTCGCTGCCAGCACTTTCAAGGCACCTTCTGTTGGGCCCCCGGTGATTTTCCATAGCCCGCTCTCGTCCTTGACCAACTGGCTGTCATTGCACAAATCAATGGTGCGTAGATAACGTTCCAGTAACGACCCTTCGGTGACGGTAATCGGCAGCGCATCATCGGTTTTGTGAATCGCCCCGACAGGTTCATAGCTGTCACCTTCGACCCGATAGATGTGGTCGGCAGTAATCACCGCTTTCACCGTCATCTCATTCATGGTCAGGGTACCGGTTTTATCTGAGCAGATAACCGTCATCGCCCCTAACGTTTCGACCGTTGGCAGCTTGCGAATGATCGCCTTCTGCTTCGCCATGGTCTGCACGCCAAGGGAGAGGATGATGGAGATGATGGCCGGTAAGCCTTCGGGAACCGACGCAACGGCCAGACTGATTAAGGAGAGCATCAGCTCCGAAACTGGCATGTCACGGAACAGCAGGCTGAAGACAAACAGCGCGGCCATCATCGCCAGGATGATCAGGAAGATGGCTTTACCCAACTTGTCCATTTGCACCAGCAGCGGCGTACGATGTTTCTCAATGTCGGACATCATCTGGTTGATGTGTCCCAGTTCTGTTTCCCCGCCAGTGGCGACCACCAGCCCCTTACCGCCGCCTGAACTGACGGTGGTGCCGGAGAACAACAGATTGGTGCGATCGCCCAAGGGTAAATCACCGCTTAACGCGTCTGTGATTTTCTCAACGACCGTGGATTCCCCGGTAAGGATGGCCTCTTCCACACGCAGGTTGTGCGCTTCGATAACGCGCAGGTCCGCAGGAATACGGTCCCCGGCGCGAATCACCACCACATCACCTGGCACCAGCGCAGTCGTGGGCAAGGTTTCATGATTGCCCGCGCGGATCACCACCGTCTCACTGGAGAGCATGTTGCGAATACTTTGCAGTGATTTCGCGGCATTGCTCTCCTGAATATGACCAATTAACGCATTGACCACCGCCACGCCTAAAATGACCAGCGTATCGACCCAATGGCCCATCACTGCTGTAAGCAGCGCCGCCGCCAGCAAGACGTAGATTAAAACATCGTTAAAATGAGCCAGAAAACGTAGCCACGCAGGCTTACCGGGTTTTTGCGGCAGCGCATTTTCCCCGTACTGTTGCAAGCGCGCTGCGGCTTCCGCACTGCTGATACCTTCCACTGAACTCTCTGTTTTCGATAGTGTTTCATCGACAGAGAGATGATAGTACGCACTTTCCGATTTACCCGTATTCATCGCTTTCTCCTCAAATCCTGTTTCGGAAATCAAGGCGGTGATATCTCGTTATTAACAGATCCATCCACTTCGAATTCATAGAAAAAACATCGACGCGCTGTTGAGATGATGCCCGTTATAACTTAAAGATATGCAATTAGTGGCTGCCCACAGAAAAGGGGCAGGAATTTAATCTATACGACATAACTATCGATTTGAAAAAATGGACGTTATAAACGTAGCACAGGGTTATTCATCTTATTCACCCCCAAAAAGAAAAACATCAAATCAACAACAGCGAAAACATTAACCCATAGATTAATAAGATATTTCTGATGCGACCATGATATAAATCATAGTGAGTGAACAAAAACACCCGCATTATGCAGCCAGTTTCTAATACTGAAATCGCAGATTAATAGTCCGACAAAGGGAGCATTTGCAGCCTAATATCTTGATAAATGATTAAAATCTATTGAATTCAACAAACTTTACAAATTCTGATTTGTGGGACTATGCTCATTCATAGAAAAAACAACCCCATGAATCTCTCCCAACTTTAAAACCGTGGCGCCGTATGATTGCGGTCAAGGTTAATGGAGGCCGCGATGCCGGACTATAGTCTGCTACGTCTAAGTCTGTATGTTGTGTTAGCGATAATCACCTGTTCTGCGGTAGGGCTATTCACTTACGCGGTGGTTTCTATGTTGGGCGAATAAATTAGCCGCTAATAATAACGCTAAAAATTAAACCGGTATTGCAAAGGGGAACTCTGTGATGCGTTATTTTTCTCTGATTGCCATTGTTATATTAATAACAACGGGTTGCGATCAAAAAAAACAGGAAGTTTCACCGCTACCTAGAATGGTTAAAGTGGTGGAGGTCGTCGCTTCAGGCCAATCTCAACAGCGCATCTTTCCCGCCCGTATTGAATCGGGTGACTCAACCGATTTGTCGTTTAAACGTGGAGGGCAGATCGATGCACTGGAGATCCGTCAAGGTAATGCGGTGACACAAGGGCAAGTGCTGGCTCGCCTGGTGGCACGGGAAGCCCAGCAACGCGTCAATGAGCGACAAACCGCTGCTACTCTGGCGCAACGTCAATTTGCGCGTTTTCAAACTCTTTCAGGCCGGCAGGCGATATCGCAATCTGAAATGGATGTGCAACGTGCTAATCGCGATGCCGCCAATGCTGCGTTACAAATTGCCCGCGAAGAATTAAGTCAGATGACGCTGAGTGCGCCCTTTAGCGGAACCGCCGCGACGGTGAACGTGCGGAATCATCAGGTTGTGGCTGCTGGCCAAACCATCGCGACTTTGACTCGCACCGACTTGCTCGATGTGGTGTTCAACGTACCGGAAAACCTCTTCACCGCGCTGGATATCCGCAACCTGACTTACCGTCCGGTAGTGCGCATCAATACGTTGCCAGACCGTCAATTTGAAGCGACCTACAAAGAGCACACCGGCAGCAGTAGCAGCAATACTCTGACCTGGCAGGTGATTTTAACCATGCCGCGTCCTGCGGATTTTCCTGCCGTTGGCGGAGTGAGCGGGACCGTCACCATTAACCTTGCGAACCTGCCTGCCAACGTCAGTCGTGAGTCGCTGGTGGTGCCGGTCGAGGCGGTGTTCAACCCGGACAATAGCCAACGTAATGAACCGCATGTCTGGGTCGTACAAGGCAGTGGTGATCAATTGCAGTTGGAAGATCGCAAAGTCACGGTCGGCGAAGTCACCGATCAAGGTGTGGTGATCACCGAAGGATTACATGCCGGTGAGCGCGTGGTTGCGGCTGGCGTCAATGAATTGCATGCCCAACAAGCGGTGCGCATCTGGACGCGTGAGCGGGGTCTGTAATGGATATCTCCCGACAGTTTATTGATAACCCGATCCGCGTTTGGCTGGCCATTTTGCTGTTAGGCGTCGGGGGTATTTTTGCACTGCTAAATATTGGTCGGCTAGAAGATCCCGCCTTCACCATTAAAACAGCGGTGGTCGTCACCCAATATCCAGGCGCCTCCGCGCAGCAGGTGGAAGAAGAAGTCACGCTGCCACTGGAAAATGCCCTGCAGCAACTGCCCTATCTGGATAACGTCAGTTCTATTTCTTCTAACGGTTTATCGCAAATCACCGTCAACATTGACTCACGCTACCATTCCAATGAATTACCCCAGATCTGGGATGAACTGCGGCGGCGCGTGGGTGATGCGGCACGCTTTTTCCCTCCGGGCGTGGCGGCGCCGTTCGTTAATGACGATTTTGGCGATGTATTTGGCTTTTTCTTCGCGATTTCCGGTGACAACTTCAGTAACCCCGAGCTGGTGCAATATGCAGAACAGCTGCGGCGCGAACTGGCGCTTGTGCCCGGCGTGGGCAAAGTCACGTTGGGCGGTGTCATTCCGCAGCAAGTTAACGTTGATGTTTCCCTGACGAAAATGGCTGCACGCGGTATCACCTTAACGCAACTCTCCAGCGCGTTGAGCCGTCTGAATGTGGTGTCCAGTGCCGGGGATATCAAATCTGGTACCGAATCAATCCGCCTCCACCCCACAGGAGAGTTTGAGAACATTGATGAGCTGAGCGACCTGTTGGTGAGCCCCATCGGCGCAACAGCCACCACGCGTCTGCGCGATATCGCCACCCTGTCACGCGGGCTGAGTGAATCGCCCACCAGCATCTACCACGCGAGTGGAAAACCCGCCGTCACCATGGGCGTCTCCTTCATTCCTGGTGTCAACGTGATTGATGTCGGTCGCGCGTTGGAAGCCAAACTACAGCAGATGTCGGCGGAAAAACCGGCTGGCATCCAGATCAATATGTTTTATGACCAGGCTGCGGAAGTGGCGCATTCGGTGAATGGCTTTATCACCAACTTCCTGATGGCGTTGGCGATTGTTGTTGGCGTGCTGCTGATCTTTATGGGCGTACGCAGCGGCATTATTATCGCGCTATCGCTGGCACTCAACGTATTAGGTACCCTGCTGATCATGTATCTGTGGGGCATTGAGTTGCAGCGTATCTCGCTAGGTGCGTTGATCATTGCGCTGAGTATGCTGGTCGATAATGCCATCGTGATTGTTGAAGGCGTGCTGATCGCCCGCCAGCAAGGGTCATCGCTGGTCTCGTCGATGAACTTCGTTATCCGCCGCTCCGCCTTTCCGCTGTTAGGCGCGACAATAATCGCGATTCTGGCCTTCGCGCCGATTGGATTGTCGCAGGACTCCACCGGCGAATACTGTAAATCCCTGTTCCAGGTATTACTGATCTCGCTGATGCTCAGTTGGTTCTCGGCGCTCACCATCACGCCGGTGTTGATCAAGTGGTGGTTGTTCAAAGCGGGAACGGATGGCGCCGCACAAACCGACAAGTCACCCTATGACGGCGGTTTTTACCAGCTTTACCAGCGCACCCTGAAAGCGCTACTCAACCAAAAAGTCATTACGCTTTCGGTGATGGCCGTGCTGTTGGCGTTGTCGGTATGGGGCTTTGGTTCGGTACGACAAAACTTCTTCCCCTCCTCCAATACGCCGATCTTCTTTGTCGATCTCTGGCTGCCCTACGGCACGGACATTAAATCGACGGAACAGATGGCCAGCGACATTGAAAAATCGATCACTGGGCAGCAAGGCGTGGTCTCCACGGTGACCACCATTGGTCAGGGAAGCATGCGCTTTATCCTCACCTATAACGGGCAGCGCCAGTACAGCAACTATGCGCAAATTATGGTGCGCATGGACGATCAGCGAAAAATTGCCGCCCTCTCGCGCAACATTGATGCCTATATTGCGCGGCAGTATCCGCAAGTAAATGCCAGTACCAAGCGCGTGATGTTTGGCCCTTCTGGCGGCAGTGCGATTGAGGTGCGTATTAAAGGGCCCGATCCCGACCGTATGCGCATGATAGCCAGCCAGGTCGGCGATATCCTGTCACAAGATCCTGCCACCGATAGCGTGCGCAATGACTGGCAAAACCGCAGTAAAGTGATTCGCCCACAGTTTAACCCTGCATTGGGGCGTGAACTCGGGGTAGATAAGCAGGAAGTTGATAACGCCTTGCAGATGAACTTTACCGGCAGCCGCGTCGGGCTATATCGCGAAGGGGCAGACCTGTTACCAGTCGTCGTGCGCCCACCAGCCAGTGAACGTCAGGATGCTAACCATCTCAACAATGTGCTGGTGTGGAGCCAAAGTCAGCAGCATTACATCCCGCTAAGTAATGTGGTGAGTGGTTTTAAACTGGAGTGGGAAGATCCGTTGATTCTACGCCGTGATCGCAGCCGTGTGCTGACTGTGCAAACCGACCCTAATCCGCTCAGCAGCGATACTTCGGGTGATATTTTGGCGCGCGTGAAACCGCAAATCGATCAGATTCCGCTGCCGCACGGTTACAGCATCGAATGGGGTGGCGACGCGGAAAGCTCCAGCGATGCCCAGGCCGGGGTATTTAGCACCTTGCCACTCGGTTATCTGGTGATGTTTGTGATTACGGTACTGATGTTTAGCTCACTGAAGAATGCTGTCGCTATCTGGCTGACCGTGCCATTGGCGCTAATTGGCGTAACGCCTGGCTTCCTGATCACCGGTATTCCTTTCGGCTTTATGGCGCTGATTGGCTTACTCAGCCTGAGCGGGATGTTAATTCGTAATGGCATTGTGCTGGTTGAGGAAATTGAACAGCAGAAGCAGGCTAAACCGCAGCATGAAGCGATCCTTTACGCCGCCACTTCGCGTTTACGCCCGATTCTGCTCACCGCCTTCACCACTGTTTTAGGCCTGGCGCCGCTATTGCGTGATGTGTTCTTCCAGAGCATGGCGGTGGTGATTATGTTTGGGCTGGGCTTTGCTACGGTACTCACGCTGTTGGTATTACCGGTGATCTACGCCTGCTTCCATCGGCCTAAGACAGCCGCTTAGCCATGAACGTCACTGGGCTGAATGTCATCAAGACCATGGGATGCATGGCAGCGGTGACGTTCTTTACCCTATATAACACTTGGGACCGCTACGATTATGATTACCACTGGATTCTAGCCTTTCTGACCTTTATCTCGACCATTGCCACGCCGTTGTTCTTTGTGGTGGCGGGCATCATGGATGCGCGAGCCGAGCAGGACCTGCGCTGGCAGTTGACGAAAATCAGGAATGTGGTGATCGTTTTTCTCTTCTGGATGACGGTGTATTACCTTTGGGAACCCTACCAGCGCGGCTATCTGATTCAGCCATGGTTTGTGTTTTCCTTCGTGGTTATCTACAGCTTCCACCCACTGATTGCCTGGCTAACACTACACCGTGTCACCTTTGGTTTACTGGTGCTCACCCTGCTCGTATTCTCGTATGGCTACGACTTGCTCGCGGTGCTGTATCCCGATGTCAGCCTCTTCAGGCTGGAGCCGCAATATCGCATCTGGACATGGTTACTGTTTTACCTCACCGGCCAGCTATTATGTGAACCGGTGATCGAGAATTGGCTTAACCGCAAGAGTGTAACGCGCGCGGCCGCGATCTCCCTGCCCTTTATCTATCTGTTCACCTGGCTTTATGAACAACACTTTTTCTTTGCTCTGTTCAAAGCCGATCGAAATGCTTTTCTTCTCACCGGGTCACAAATTTATCTTCTGGTAGTAGTACTGATCGTGGCCGCCAGTCGCGTTCGCTTTCGTCGCAATGTGGTGTTCAAGGAGACGATTCTGTCCACCATCAGCAAGACGATGACGGGGGTGTATATTCTTCACTACTCGGTGTTTGATCTCATCACATCAGTGATCCCCATCAACTCGCTGGCTGCCAAACTGACGCTGCTAGTGGTCACTTTCGCCGCTTCAGTGCTCATTTCGCGGCTGATTCTCGCCAGTTCGCTGCTTAAAAAAGTCATAACCCTTTGAGACACCGTTGCAGATCGGTCTGCTGACTGCAGGCAATACGGGCGTTGATTTGCGCCATCATGTCGTCAAAGAATGGGTTCGAGGTATTGCGCATCAACGTATCCAATCCCACCGTCAGGCTTGAGGTCTCACCGCGTAATGAAATGGTGCCGAGGCTGATGCCATAGCGGTTCTTCTCTATGGGTTCCCGCCCATACAGGGAGTCGGTCAGCGGGAAAGGCACGGCAACATGCGATAGCGAATACATGTCCTGCGGCCATGCCTGATGCAGCGGCTTGACCACTTCTTGGGTTTGATCAGCGGCGACGGTTCGCGCGACGGTGTCATAGGTGGTGGCGGAGGCGTTGGTAATCACCGTGGTGGCATAGTGGCGCGGAGCCGCGGGCAGTAAGGTATTCACCGCTGAATAGAGTGCGGGTCGGAACAACGCTCGCAGGTTTGCTGCTTGGTTTATATCGAAAATCACTAACTGGCTGCTGTTGTCCGGCAGATATTGATAAAGCGCGTTCACCACCGCACGCGTGCTAACGGTGGAATCCAGCACCGACTGGAATGTCAGTACGGGAGGTAAATGGCTTAATTCACCCCGGCGCGAGAGTTGCACAATTTGATCCTGTAATGCCTGGGTTAACAGCCATGACTGGCGCGCTGCACGCACTGGGAAGGAGTTGTATTTAAACGGGTTGTACTCTGGCACGATATTTAGCCAGGCGGCTTTCGCAAAGACCGGGAAAATCGCCGGCCAACCGGCTAATCCAGCAAAACGCGCATACGCCGTGACGCCAATCATCGGTGACAGCAGCACAAGCTGTTGCGGTTTACGCAGCGCATTATCTTGCTGGCTATCCAGCGCATATTTCATCGCTAACGCGCCGCCATTCGAGTAACCCACCAGATGCAAAGGAACCTGCGTGCCCGCCAGCCGCGTGGCTTCGCGCACCGCTAATCTCGTCACCGCCAGCCAGCTTTTCCAGTCCACTTTGGTCAGCGAGCCAGGGGCAGTACCGTGTCCCGGCAGCCTTGGCACCACCGCAACAAAGCCTTGTTGTTGATAAGCCTGCGCCAGATAGCGCACGCTATAAGGCGAGTCGGTTAACCCGTGCAGCAGCACCACAGCACCTTTCACCGTGCCGGTGGGTTTAAGGACAAAAGAACGGTTCCAGTTGGTCTGGAAATTAGCGGGATAAACCTGGCTTTGCGCATAAAAACGGTTGAGCGAGGTTTTCTCCTCATCGCTGAGCTTATCGCTCACCTCGGTTTTCATTTCGCGGAAAATGGCATCTTCCCGAGCAAGGTAATCAGCAAAACTGGCATGATCGATCTGATCTGCCGTCATTTCATCAGCAGACCAGGTATGCCAGCGATGCAACGCGGGGCCTTGTTCGGACTGATAACCGCGTATCAATAAAAACATCACTATCAACGTCAGCAATACCAAAGCGACGCGCTTAACCACCTTAATCAGGGTGTTAGAAACCATAACGGAACCAGGCAAAGAGCACGTTGCCGTTATTGTAAGAACCCGGAATGTAAGTGAACTGCACGTTTAAACGCTTATATCCGGCGGAGAACAACGGCAGGACAATCGGCAGCGGCACATAATTCGCGAAGTCGTCGCGTGCGGTAACGCCTGCTGTCAGTCCTAGCCCCAGGCGGAAATCCCGCGCCTGATCCAGATACCAACCCTTCTCCCAGCCATAACCGATAATTGGCTGCCATTTGTTGTGGGAGTCTTTAAACGCCATCGCATAGAGCGCACTCCAGTCGCCCTCTTCGTTATAACGCGAGACGCCAAGTCCCCCGCCCCATGGCGATTCGTTGTAGTTATCCGTTTTCTCTTTGTCGTAAGCAAAGCGGGCATGCCAACTGATGAAGGGAAGATAGAGGTCGGTATACTGCGGTTGTTCCCAGGTTTGAGAAACGTCCTGCTTAAGCCACTCCCAACCATCACTCAATGTGCCAGTTGCACCAGCGGGAAAGACCAACAGACATAAGGTGACAGACAGAACCTTCAGAATACTTCGCATGGGGCATCCTTCTGCAAAAGCACCGATGATAATCAGCAAGAGAAACAGCCAGCATGATCTGCCTGCCCATTCCGGGCAGCAATTCAGTCAATATTATAGTTGTTTAGCGGAGGTTGAGGGGATTGTGTACTGTTTCGTCATAGGTCCAGGTTAAATAACGTTTCGAATTCACCCCAGCGAGGCTTTTTTTAACAAATACGCTCATCCCATCTTGATAACGATAACGATTTTCATTCAAATACAGGCTGTCACTCTTTCATGCACGTCACAACGTGCGGTTGTGTTGGGAAGCCACCTTGTCAGCGTTCGAGCGTTACTACACGGAATTGTTCCGATTTCTGAGCGGTAAACTGCGGGACAAACACCTCGCTGAAGAGCTCACCCAGGAGACATTCAGCCGCGCCCTGGCTTCCCCGGAACAGATTTCCTCGCATCGCGGTTTGCTCTACCATATCGCCAGAAATCTTTTGGTCGACCGTTATCGCCTACAGAAACAGTATGAACCCTCGCAAGACATTACCACCGATGAGTTGCTGGCTCCGGGCTACGAACAGCCAGATAATCAGCTTGAGAACCAGCAATATATCACTCACATCGTTGCCGCCATTGAATCACTGCCGCCACGTTGCCGGGAAGCGTTTATCCGCCATCGCATTGACGGTCAATCGCAAAGTGAGGTCGCCGCGAGCATGGGGATATCCACCAATATGGTGGAAAAACACATCATTCGCGCCATGCTGGCCTGCCGTGCGAGCCGCGACAGTTGGCGTGAAGAGCAGTCAACAAGGAAGTCACGATGATGCGAAATGACAACCAGACGGTTGCCGAGCAGGCGATCCATTGGCTACTCCGTCAGGAGGAAGGCATGACGCGATCGGAACAAGCAGAGTTTGAACGCTGGTTGCAAGTGCCCGCCCACCAGGCCGAATTTGAAGATCTCGGCGGCCTGTGGCAAGAGACAGCAGCCATCCCTGCCAGTGCAGTTGCAGACCTTCGACCGGTTACACCACGCCGCCGATTGTGGTGGCCTGTCATGGCAGCGTGCACGTTTCTGTTCATGACCGCGATACTTTTCTTCCCATTACGTGATGAACTTGCGTCACCGATTTACAGTGCCAGTTGGCATACCGGACGCGGCGAAATCCGCACCGTTCAGCTTCCTGACGGCAGCACGCTCACACTGGATGCGGGCACAGCGTTGCATGTCCGTTATTTTGCCCACCGTAGAGAAGTGGACATGCCACAAGGACAAGCTTTCTTTCAGATAGCGCATAACCCGAACCAGCCATTTTTGGTGTTGAGCGGGCCAACGCGTGTGACAGTGGTGGGTACCGAATTTAGCGTACGCTATCTACCCCATACCATGAGTGGAGAAGGCAGTGAGGTCGCCGTCAGTTCGGGTGCTGTACGTGTTGGCCCACGTGGAGGCTGGGAAAATCGCTGGTGGCGGGCCATGCAGCATCTACATTTGCCGCAGGCTCAACGTCATATCAGCGTACTGCACGCTTCCCAACGCTCATTAAGCGATGCACAAGGACGCCTGGTTTCACTCTCTACTTTACCTTCCGAAAGCATCGCAGCGTGGCGCGAGGATAGAATCGTGCTGGATAACACGCGGTTGGATATGGCGCTGGCAGAATTTGCTCGCTATCGCGATGTCTCCTTAAGACTCCATTCACCGAGCGTCGCTGCCCTGCGGGTGAGTGGGAGTTTTGATACTGAACGAGTCGATAGCTTTGCCAGCGCACTACCACGTGTATTACCAGTGAAAATAAAAGTAATTAAAAATCAAAAAGTTATAACATCAGGCGCTGCTGAGAATAAAAATAATTAAAATCGACGTCAGGGTTTTAGCCCGCGCGTCGTCTTCAGAAGAGAATGATTATTATTCATCTTAACTCTGGGGATTATAAATGGCTGTTTATTCTGTTTTTCGCACGCTTAGTACGCCGCGTCTCGCGGTGGTGCTGGTGGCCGCTCTACCGGTATCAAGCGTTTACGCAGCGACGTCAATGGTGCTGGCATTGCCCTCACAGCCACTGGCGGCATCACTTAATCAGTTAGCCAGGCAGGCCAACGTTCAGCTGATTGCTGCACCTGCATCTTTAGCTAACAAAACAGCCCCTGCCGTGCAAGGGTCAATGACGTTGCAAAGTGCGCTCGATCAGCTGTTGGCTGGTAGCGGGTTAGCATGGACACAGAATGGGGATACTGTCTCAGTAAAGCCTTCTGATGTGGGTGAAGACACGCTGACTGTAACTCAAAAACTCAATGCCTCATCCGCAGTACCTGAACAAACCAATAGCGCCACAAAAACTGACACACCGCTTCTTGAAGTACCGCAGTCAGTATCCGTCATCACACGCCAACAACTGGACCGCCAGAATGTTCAGAGTGTGACTGAAGCTTTGCGCTATGTCCCTGGTGTGAAAACAGAAACTTATGGTGTTGATCCAAAAGGTTATGACTGGATTTACATTCGTGGATTCAACGCACTGACCACGAATGATTACCGTGATGGGCTGCGCCAGTTAAACAACAGCTATAGCTACTTCCGTACCGAGCCTTACGCGCTCGAACGTATCGATATCGTGCGCGGTCCATCCTCCACACTTTTTGGTCTTGGCGATGCGGGTGGCATTGTTAACCGTGTCAGCAAAATGCCCGACGCGCGCGGTGTGCATGAAGTGGAATTGCAGCTGGGTAATTTCAACCGCCGTCAGGCGCAGTTTGATATCAGCGATAAGCTGGATGAAGACGGCCAGTGGCTATACCGGGTTGTGGGTCTGGCCCGTGACAGCGATACACAATTCCAGTATCGCAATGGGCCGCATGTCGAAGATAATCGACTTTATCTCGCGCCAACGCTGACCTGGCTGCCATCGGCAGATACCAGCCTGACACTTCGTGCCGATTACCTGCGTGATACTTCTGGCGGAACCGTCGCCGTGCTAACCAATCCAGGCAACAAAACCACTGACACGCTGCTGGGCGATTACAGTTACAACCATTTTCGTCAGGAGCAGTACAGTGTGGGCTACGAATTTAGCCAACAACTTTCGGAGAGTATCAAGTTCCGTCAGAACCTACGTTATGGCCAAACGGATACCATCCTGAACAACCTGCTGCCAGGCGATCCGGACTTCACGACGGAGAGCGTTTCACGCAACGCGATTCGATTTGACGAGCACATGAAAGCTTTCAATATCGATAACCAGATGCAGATGGATTTCAACACTGCACAGGTGGCACATACGCTGCTGGCCGGTATCGATTACAGCTGGTTGGATGCAAACGCGAAACGCTTTAGTGCTGTTGCTCCCGCTCTCAGCATCACCAATCCAATATATGGTTTGGATATTTCTGACCCCACTACCGCAGTCAACAACAACGACCAGACCACTGCGCAGTTGGGTGTGTATTTGCAAGATCAGATCCACCTCAGCGATCAGTGGCTATTAACCTTGGGCGGTCGCCATGACGATATCAGCATGCGCACGCAAAACAACCTAAGCGGCAGTACCTCATGGGTGGATAAAGATGCCTGGACCGGCCGCGCTGGTTTAACCTGGCTGGTCGGTAACGGGCTGGCACCCTATATCAGCTATGCCGAATCCTTTGTGCCAAACAGTGGAACGGATAGTCAGAATCGCACCTTCGATCCCAGCAAGGCACATCAGTATGAAGTTGGGGTGAAATATCAGCCTGACAGTAACTTGCTGATGACCTTGGCCGCCTTTGACATCACCAAATCCAATGTCCTGACCAATGAGATCGTTAACGGTTTAGCCACTGGTTACCAGGTCGCTTCAGGCGAAGTGCGTTCACGCGGGATTGAGTGGGAAACACAGGCACAACTGACCACTAATCTCGACGTTCTGGCCTCCTACACCTACACCAATGCCGAAATCACCAAAAGTAACAATGGTGATCAAGGCAAACAGCAGGCCAATGTGCCGAAAAACATGGCGTCTGCTTGGGTGAATTATGGTTTCCATCAAGGCGTACTGGATGGGCTGTTGCTCAGTACTGGCGTTCGCTATATCGGTAGCATGTTCGGAGATAACGCCAATACTATCCCGGTTAAAAATTTCGCGCTGGTGGATGCAGGTGTGAAATATCAGGTGAATAAGACGGTCCAGGTGGGGTTCAACGTACAGAACCTGCTGGATCATCATTATGTGGGAACCTGTGATGGTGACACCAGTTGCTACCCAGGGCAGGAGCGCACCTTCATTGGTTCGTTGAAGCTCAACTTCTGATGGATCACTTCAGCCGTCGTGCCTGCCTGAAAATGCTGGTCATGCTGCCTTTTGCGGCTCGCGCTACGACGTCACATCCCGATCGCCACCGTATCGTGGCGATCAACTGGGCAGCAGCGGAAACGCTGCTTTGCCTGGGGGTTATCCCATTGGCGATTTCCGATAGCCGCTATTTCCGCCGCCGAATTCCACATCCCGTTTTACCCGAGAACGTGCAAGATATTGGGCCCTTCTGGGAGCCCAACATGGAAGTGCTTGATGCACTGCGCCCATCGTTGATCATCAGCGACAGCTTATCGCCGACAGTCATGGCTAAGATGAACAGGATAGCTCCCGTTGAAATCTTTTCTGTTTACGCCACATCCGGTGACCTTTGGCAAGCGCTCTCCGATTGGACAACACAGACCGGAACACGCCTGGATGTTGCGTCTAATGCTATGCGCTGGTTGCAGCAAGCGCAGGTGGAGATGGGGCTTTTTCGCCTGCGATTGACGCATCATTCAACGTTACGCGTGCTCGTCATGTTGCTGGACCAGGATGGCAAATACGCCACGATTTACGGCAAAGGGAGTCTGGCCGATAGCGTCATCCATCAGCTTGGGTTACACAATGCCTGGCAAAAATCGGTAAATGCTGCGCACATTGCTCGCGTGCGTATTGAGGAACTGGCCGATCTCTCCTGCGACTGGCTGTTTTACACCGAATTGCCCACTGCCATGACGCGACTCATGCGAACGCGGCAACCCAACGGCTTATGGCGACACTTGCCGATCATTGCAGCAGGGAGAGTGACGCGACTCGAACACTTTTTCCCTTTCGGCGGCCAGGCAACCGCCCTCGGATTAGCAGCTGAACTCACCGCTGCGCTGGAAGCGACACCATGAAACCGATTTCCGCGTTCGCCTTCGCGGGCATCTGCTTAATCACTGCGGTAGTCGTGACTGCCGGGAACTACTCTACGCTACTGACACGCTATCCATTACCTTTCGCCACACTGCTGCTGGAGCAAAGCTTTTGGCCACGCATCGTCATCAGCCTGGTGTGCGGAGCAGGTCTGGCATTAGCGGGTTTGCTGTTTCAACGGGTGTTACAGAACCCGCTGGCTGAGCCAGGCACACTAGGGATAGCAGCAGGCGCGAATCTGTCCATGTCGGCCGCGCTGGTATTCGCGCCAAACCTGCTGGTCATGGGGCTGCCGCTGCTGGCATTAATAGGTTCAGCCATCGCTATTTTTATTCTGGTCGCACTCACCGCGCGACAAGGTTTTGTACCATTAAGCGTCATTCTGGTGGGAATGGTGATAAGCCTGTACGGCAATTCGCTAAACACATTATTGGTGCTGTTCAACCACGACTATTTAAGTGATCTGTTTAGCTGGCAGGCAGGAACGTTAACGCAAAGCGGCTGGAGAAGTAGTGAACTCCTTTCCATTACGCTGATTCTCGCGCTGCTCGCTGCTCTACTGCTACGCCGACCCTTGACGGTAATGGGATTATCCGATCAGCATGCCAATGCGTTAGGGATGTCAGTGCGGCAGTTGCGCATCATGGCATTGGGGGTGGCGATAGTACTAAGCGCGATGATCACCAGCCAAGTCGGAATGATCAGTTTTATTGGCCTGGCAGCGCCAGCCATCATTAAAGCCTGCGGATTACGGCGCTTCTCACAACAATTGATAGCCACCGTTCTGGCTGGCGCACTATTGTTGCTATTGGTTGATCAACTCGCTTTACGTTATTCCCCCGCCGCAGGCGATATTCCAGCAGGTGCTGTCACCTCACTGCTGGGCGCCCCCTTAATACTCATCCTGTTATTACGCCAACGTGCGGTTAGTCCACCGCAAATACCAAGGGGTATCAGCGCACAGCCCACTTTTACCTCCCTCCAATTGAGCATGTTACTGTTGCTGGTGTTGCTGGTAGTCCCTGCGTCACTCTGGTTCAATCGTGAGCCGTCACACGCCATGACATTACATTTGTTAGCCTGGCGTTGGCCAAGGGTGATCGGTGCACTTTGTGCGGGCATGATGCTGGCCTGTGCCGGAGTGTTGATCCAACGCTTGACTAATAATGTCATGGCAAGCCCAGAGTTAACGGGCATCAGCAGCGGAGCCGCGCTCGCAATAATTCTGACGACAGTGCTCACCCATGAACCGTTAGCCTCTCTGTTGCCAGCCGCGATTGCAGGTAGCGTCATTGCCATGATGCTGCTCTTTCTGTTTGGTGCCCGCAGCCAGTTCAATCCAGAAAAAATGGTCCTGATCGGTCTAAGCTTTACCAGTCTCGCCAGCTCGCTCACGATGATCCTGATGTTGAGTGGTGATCCCCGCGCCTTGATGCTACTAAACTGGAGTACCGGCTCTACGGCCAATATTGATGAAGAAATGGCAATTGGCGCGCTCTGCATCGCCGCCATTCTGTGCCCTTTAGCGCTACTGATGCAGCGCTGGTTAATGTTGTTAGGCTTGGGCCAACTGACAGCTCAGTCAATGGGTATCAACTTACGACGCAGCAACTTGTTGATCCTACTGCTTGCTTCCTTATTGACCGCCGCAGGAACGCTGCTGGTTGGGCCACTAAGCTTCATAGGTTTGTTGGCACCACAGTGCGCGAGGAGTTTGGGTGCCCATGCCTTGCGCCAGCAACTTTGCGCCGCCGCACTTCTCGGTGGGTTATTAATGGTGCTGGCCGACTGGCTGGGACGTAACATTTCTTGGCCTTGGCCAATTTCTGCAGGATTGTTAACCGCGTTTATTGGCGCACCGTGGTTCTTATGGCAACAACGAAAAAGATCTAACTGACCATCAATCTTTGGGCATTGAATGCCTTACGCCATTTTGTCGGTGAGGTGTGCAACCGCTGTCTGAAATGATGACGTAACGTCTCAGGAGAACCGAAGCCCGACTGTTCTGCCACCTGCTCGATGCTCAGCCTTTCGTTCTCCAGCAGAGCACAAGCTTTTTCGAGGCGGATACCGAGCATCCACTCTCCCGGTGAAGTCCCGGTGGCGGTATGAAATCGACGGATGAAGGTGCGGCGGCTCATGCCAACTTGCTGTGCCAACGCTTCAATCACCATCGGGGTAGTGAGGTGAGTTCGCAAATCATCCAGCAGCGGGGCGAGGCTTTTAGTTTGGCGCAGTGGCACAGGTTGTTGGATCCACTGGGCCTGGCTACCTTCGCGCAGCGGCGGCGTCACCATTCGACGAGCGGTACGATTGGCCACCTCAATGCCATAGTCACGACGGATAAGATGCAGGCAGAGATCGACACCCGCCGCGCCACCTGCGGAGGTGATCACACTGCCCTCATCGACATAAATCATGCCATGTTCAACCTGCACTTCAGGAAATCTCTGCGCCAGAATTTGCGTGCTGTTCCAGTGCGCCGTCGCACGTTTCCCATTGAGTAGTCCTGCCTCGCCCAGTACAAAACTCCCCGCGCAGATGGAGACAATGCGTGAACCGTTTTGGTGAGCGCGTTGCAACGCAATAATGAGCTGTTCTGATGCGGGCTCATACACACTGCGCCAGCCGGGAATCACAATGGTGCCAGCGTCTTCAAGCATTTCCAGCCCCCCATCGACCACCAGGCGAACGCCCCCCTGTGCGCCAAACACGCCCTCCTCCACAGAGGCCACGCTTAAATCATACAGCGGCTCACCGAGCACCTCATCGACACGTCCAAAGGCTTCCACCGCAATACCGAATTCAAAGGTACAGAGGCATTCATAGGCCAATAGCACCAGCCGCCTGTTTTTTGGCGCGACAGCGTGAGCCCGAAGGGAATCAGTGATATGCATGGGAACCTTATTGAGGATGTTGGCACGATCTTGACGATATATGGCATGCGCATCGATTTCCACCTTTGCCCCAATCTTTCATGCTGGCTCCCTCTTAACGTTGTACAGGGATTGAGTATGAAGAATATGTTAGCACTGCTGGCGGTATGTTTGGCCGCGTTAATGTCGGGGCTAGAAATCTCCAGCGTGCCGGTGATTTTACCCGTGCTGGAAAAGGAGATGCAGGCCAATTTCCGTGAGTTGCAATGGATCATGAATGCTTACACCCTCGCCTGCACTGCGGTATTGATGGCCACCGGGACACTGGCGGATAACTATGGCCGTAAACGGATTTTCATCATCAGCATTATTGGCTTTGGCTTGACCTCGGTGATGTGTGGGCTGGCCGGCAGTACCTTGTGGCTGATTGTCGGACGTTTCTTGCAAGGATTAAGCGGTGGCGCGATGTTGACCTGCTTGATCGCGATACTCTCGTCGCAGTTTCCGCAGGGAAAAGCGCGCAGCCGAGCCTTTGCCGCATGGGGCATTACCTTTGGGTTTGGCCTGGGCTTTGGTCCCATCATCGGCGGGATGCTGGTGGCGTGGTTTAGCTGGCAATGGGTATTCTTGGTGCATGGCGCTATTGCGTTACTCACCCTCTTTCTGGCGTTGAGAAACGTGGTTGAGTCTCACGATCATGAAGCCAAACAGATCGATGTGGGCGGTTTGGTTACCCTAACGGTCAGCGTGGTCGGGGTGACCTATCTCATCACCCAGGGTGGCTATCTCGGCTGGAGCAGCTTACAGGCCCGCCTTATCATGCTACTGATTTTACTCAGCACAACGCTGTTTATCGGTATCGAGCAGCGTCATCCGCATCCGATGTTCGATTTCTCCGTGTTCCGCATTCGTCCTTTTTCTGGTGCACTGATGGGCTCGATTGGCATGAACTTTAGCTTTTGGCCATTGATGATCTATCTGCCCGTTTATTATCAAAGCGGTCTCGGTTATAGCAGCATGGCAACCGGTATGGCCCTGCTTGCCTACACTTTGCCAACCTTATTGATGCCGCCGATCGGTGAAAAGCTGGTGCTGCGTTTTGGCGCGGCGCGCGTCATACCGCTGGGGTTGATGACAATAGGCTTGGGTTTTGTGCTAATGAAATACGCAGTGGATTATCATTTTAGTCTCCTGCCGGGTGCGCTGTTGGCCGGGACGGCGCTCGGACTGACCAATACGCCCGTCACCAACACCACCACCAGTGCTGTCACGCCTAACCGCGTGGGAATGGCCTCTGGAATTGATATCAGCGCTCGCCTGATCTCGCTGGCCATCAATATTGCGCTAATGGGAAGTTTGCTGGTGACCGGTGTCTCAGCCAGCTTACAACGGCTAATGCCGACACTTGTTGATAGCTACAGAATGGCAGAACAGATTGCGGGGGGGAGTCAGGTTTCGCTGAACCCTGAAGTGGCCGCGCAGGTATTAACCGAGGGGTTTTCAGGTGTACTGACCTACGGCGCAACGGGTGTTGGTTGCCTGGCGCTGGCAAGCTATCTCTTATTTCATCTGCACCCTAAAAAGAATAACAGCAAGGTCGTGCCATGTTCTGATTAATGCAGCGATGGCTGACTAAACACCAAGGCGGGTTAAGAAACACAGAATAAATTATCCTTTATTCGCTTATTACTGTGTCTGGTTTCTAGTAATATTGGTCTTAATTCGGCCCACTTTGTCAGCCATCTAATAAGAGTGTCAATGCGTAAACGTGTTATCTCAGAGAGTAAGCCACGTCTGTTAACCACATCGCTGGGCAGAAGCATGAGCGTATTTTTATTGCTGATCAGCTTGCTGGTTATCGGCATTAATACGTGGTCACTTTGGCACTCCTGGCGGTTGGATATCACTGAAAAAGAAGAGGACGCACGCAACCTCTCGCTGTCGCTGGCGAAACAAGCTGAGGACGCTTTTCTACAGGTGGATATTACCCTGGCAGATGCGGTAAGGCAGTTGCGGCAAAACGGTAACGAATTTGCCGCAAGCCCCATGTTCCTTCATCAGATAAAAGATCAGCAGAGCAAATTGCCTCAGCTGCATGGGTTGTTTGTTTACGATACGGCAGGTCACTGGGTCGCTTCATCGGGCAACTTTGTGCCGACCAACGCCAGTAATGCCGACCGCGATTATTTTATCTGGCATCGCACCCATACCAGCATGGATATTCATATTAGCCATGTGATTCGCAGTCGTTCCACCGGTGACCTGGTGATACCGGTATCGGTGCGTCTTAATGATAGCGCCGGTAACTTCGCAGGCGTTGCGTTGGCGACGGTGAAAGTGGACTATTTCAGACAGTATTACAGCTATTACACGCTGGGCGAAAAGGATGTATTGGGCCTGATTCTGGCGGATGCGACTGCACTCTATATTCGCCCTTTCCCGGATAGTTTTATTGGCCGAACCCTCTCTGCCAGCCCGTTATTCAAAAGCGAACTCAAAGCCAGCTCCAGCGGCAGCGCCACGTGGCAATCGACGCTAGATGGCGTTGAACGCGTCTTCGGCTATGCACGCCTTGAACGCTATCCACTGATCGTCACCGCAGGCTATGACCGTAGCCGCCTGCTGATGGAATGGATGAGCGCGAATCTGACTAATGTCCTGCTCAACATCATGCTGCTTTTTACCATTTCTGGGATGGGCATCTTTGTTTTGCGTCAGGTCGGAACCAATGTGCGAAATCAGGTTGAGCTTACGCATGTACGTGACGAACTCACCACGATAAACCATACCTTGCAGTCACTCGCTTTGGTTGACGGCTTGACCGGGCTCGCCAACCGTCGCCAGTTCGATGGGCTGCTGGAGCAGGCGCTGTTACGTTCGGAAAAGACCGGAGACCCCCTCTCGCTGGTGATGATCGATATCGATTTCTTCAAGCGTTATAACGATACCTATGGACACGTGGCGGGTGACGAGTGCTTGCAGGATGTGAGCCTGGCGTTGAAAGATAGCGTGCATTATCACGGTGATGTTGTGGCGCGTTATGGCGGCGAAGAGTTCGCGATTATCCTGCCCTGTACCTCGCTTTTGGAAGCGCAAAAAGTGGCTGAACGCGCGGTCAAATTCGTTGCAGAAACGGGTATCGCTCACGAAAGTTCGGATATCGCGGCGGGCGTTGTAACCATCAGTGCAGGTTACAGCACCCTGACGTCAACCGGTAAACCTGGTGAGGCAGAACAATTAAAACAAGACGCTGATAGCGCTTTATACCTGGCAAAACGCAGCGGCCGAGATAAATCAATGCCATAAACAGAATAAGGGACTCGCCACGTCCCTTATTCTGCTCAACCTCTTCGGGTTATTTCACTGGCTTTTACTGGTGCTTTCGACACGTTGTTGCAACGGTATAGAATTCCCTGCACCGACGGTATGCGTCACCGTTTTGGGTGAGTATTTAAACCATAAGCCAATCGAAATAAAGGACATTATTGCCACCGCCGCGACGTAGTAAACCAACGTAAAAGCACTGCCTGACCAGCCAATCAACGCCGCGCCAATCAGTGGAGCCGTTCCACCAAACAACGCCGTCCCAGTGTTATACGCCATCGCCCCTGCAGAGGCGCGCATGTCTGCCGGGAACATATCCACCAGACTGATCGTCATGCCGCTGGTGACCATCGGGAAAATCATCACGGGCACGACTGCCGCGATAATGGCACTGTTCAGCGTGCCATGCTCGGCATAGGTAAAGGCAAAAAACATCGCCGGGATCACCAACACGCAGCCCAGCATTAACCAGCGTTTACGGCCCACGACATCGCTAAGATAGCCATGCAATAGCGTGCTAAAAATCAATACGAACTGGGAGACCAGTACTGCTATCGCCGCATCGGGTTTTGCCAAACCAACAAAGGTGGTGAGGTAAGTCGCGAAGAAGCCGAGTATCAAATAGTTTGGCAGCGTATGACTCATCAATATCGATATAAAGATCAGCATGTTTTTCCACTGTGAGCGGATCACTTCACCCATGGTCGGTGGGCGCAAGTCTTTCTCCAGACGCGCACGCTCAACCGCGCGAAATTCTGGACTCTCATCCAGCTTACGACGAATCAATAACCCCACTAAACCCAGTGGGAAGCCGATAGCAAACAGCACGCGCCAACCCCACACTTCCATCTGAGCGGTAGTGATCCACGACGATAACAGCGTGTAGAGGCCCACCGCGATCACGGTGCCGATATACGCACCAATCGGGGAAAATGAAGCCCTAAATGCCCGGCGTTTCTGGTCACTGTTCTCGACGATATAGTCGGTGGCCGTTGCATATTCACCGCCGGCAAAGAAGCCCTGAATCAATCGACACACCACCAGCAACACCGTCGCTGTGGTTCCAGCCTGTGCGTAAGTCGGTAACAATGCGGTTAACCCCGTCACCACACTCATCCCGGTAATGGTAATCATCAAAACCGTTCTTCTCCCCCATCGGTCACCCGCCAGTCCAAGCACGATCCCGCCAATCGGGCGCACCAGAAAACTGGATGCGTAAAGCAACAGTACGGAGAGTAAGGCGGTGAGTGGCGCATCCTGCGGGAAGAATATTCGTGAAATCACACTGGCCAACAGGCCATAGAGCGCAAAGTCGAGAAACTCGACCAGATTGCCAGCAACAGCACCGATAAGCGTTTTCCGTTGCATCTCGGGTGTCACCACAGGAAGCGTGGCAGAAGTTGTCATGATTAACCCCATCTTCACCGCATAACAGCACGGTCAGTTGAACGCGAGTCAGAATGATCAAGTCATTCCATATTACGGTATGGCATTCCGATAATTACGTTAATCGAGTAAAAATTAGACGTCAATATGCGGGTGAGAGGATTTAGCTATGGGTCACACGGCCGTTTGTCGAGCTGACAAAAGAGAGAGGAGTGCAGGATAAACCAATAAATATCATTATTTTATAACGCGATAACAACCCAACTACGCTGTCATCGCGTCATGCTATTAGCCTCTGGCATTTCTCTGGAAGCCAATGGCCTGTGCGGCTTTCATCGTCAGTGTCCCCCATTCCGCAATCTTGTCTTCGCGGTAGCGGGAATCGGGCATTGAGATACAAATACTGGCAACCGGCTGATGCGCGGCATCAAAAATAGGTGCCCCTATCGCGAAAATGCCAGAGCGATAATATCCACGGTTAATGGAGTATCCTCTCTCGCGCACCTGCGCCAGTTCATCGCGAAGTTTATCGGCGTCAGTGATGGTGGCGGGGTTAAACGCGCTCAATTCTCCGTTGAGAATCTTTTCAAGCTGGATGTCTGGCAGGAAGGCCAGGATTGACATACCGTTTGCCGTGGAATGAATGGGGGCGATATCGCCGATAGGACTGACCGCCCGGACAGGATGCGGGCTTTCTAAGCGATCAATCACCACTACCGCTCCATTGCCGTCATACACTGAGACATACACCGTTTCCTGAGTGAGATCGCGCAACTCTGCCATCGGTTCCTGAACGGCGGCGGCCAGACCTCCTCCTGCCAATTCAATCGGTCGCACACTCAGCACGCGAGGACTCACCGTCCAGCGCGGCATGTCCCCTTCGATAAGACGCAGCCAACCTGCTTCGTGAAAAGTCCACAGGATACGCTGCGCCGTTGTCTTAGGCATGGACATGATTTTGGCCAACTCACCCACGCTAACAGGCTGCTTCTCAGCCACCATTTCCAACACTTTCAGACTCTTAATCAGGCTCTGCATTGTTTCACCCTTTTGACTGACTAATCTCAATGTCCCCTATTGCTGTGCCGTAATATGGCACAGCCTGCCATCTGCTGCCCGGCGTTTTCATCCGCAGTGACCACATTTCACGCTCAGTGCTTAATTTTTACACTTGCAGCAGCGGCGAAATCATGCCAAGTTATTTTGGTGGAATGGCATTCCTTATTGTGGAACGGCTAACTTTTCAGCCGATGCGATGAATACGTTCGTTTTTACGAGGCATTGCGATGACGGGCAATCAGGCGATTTTTACTGAGGATTTTAAAGCGTCACCCTATTGGTGGGATCAATGGCAGCCACAAGATGCGTCACCTGCCGATGTCCCGCGCCAATCGGAGTACGTAATTATTGGGGCTGGCTATGCAGGGCTGTGCTGCGCATTGACTCTGGCACAGCATGGCAAGCAGGTGGTGGTTATAGAAGCGGGTTTGCCCGGCGAAGGGGCCAGCACGCTGAGTGGCGGCCAAGTGACAGGTGGCATCAACGTGGGCAAAACCATGTCTTCGAAAAAAGCCATCAGGCAGAACAATGAACAACACAAACAACAGATGCTGCTTGAGGCAGCCAACGGTTACCGCTTTCTAGAGGATCTGATCGCACAGCACCATATCGCCTGTGATTATCGGCAAACAGGTCGCCTCGCCGCCGCGTGGATCCCGCAACATCTGGAAAGCTGGAAAAAGCGCCTACCCTTGCTTAACCAAGTCAGCCAGATACAGGCAAGAATCCTGACGCGCGAGGAGCTGCGGGCAGAACTGGATAGCCCGGCCTATCACGGTGGCGTGTTGATTGAACGTGCCGGCCTGCTCAACCCCGCACGCTATTACGCGGGTTTATTGAGTACGGTTCGTGCAGCAGGCGTGGTGATCTGCAGTCGTTCCCCCGTCAGCCAAATTCAAAAACAGGGTGCACAATACCAGGTTATCTCTGAACGCGGCACGGTGAGCGCACGGCAGGTGATCATTGCCACCAATGGCTACACTGGCCCAGAGATGGCGCATCTACGTTCACGCATTGTTCCTGTCACCAGTCATCAAATTGCCACCGAAGCGCTCCCTGCCGAACTGCGACAAACGCTGATACCCAATCAGCGCGGCGTCGCGGAAACCCAGCGCGTGACGCACTATTTTCGTTACTCGCCAGATGGCTCTCGGTTGTTGTTTGGTGGCCGCGCTCGTTTTTATGCCCTTGATCGTCAACAGTCTGCGCGGGTTTTACATCAACACCTGACGCAACGTTTTCCCCAGTTACGCGATATCAAAATCAGCCATAGCTGGGGCGGCAAAGTCGCCGTGACGCTGGATTATCTGCCTCATATTGGCCAGACACCGCAAGGTTGCTTCTATGCCGTGGGCTGTAACGGCAGCGGGGTCACCATGATGAGTTGGCTCGGCCACCGTTTGGCTCGCCACTTAATCGAAGCCACACCGCTCAACACCAGTCCATATGGGGTGTCACCACTGCCAGGCCACCCGCTCTATACCGGCAATACCTGGTTTATGCCACTGCTCGGCAGCTATTACCAAGTGCGCGATCGCTTGGATAAATCCGCACATTCTGAAACGCATTAAGGGGGAAGTATGGGATTACGCATTGGTGTCGATATCGGCGGCTCTTTTACCGACTTCGCTGTATTTAATGAGGAATCAGGCATGTTACATAGCCTGAAGGTCTTTTCACGGCCCGATGATCCAGGCCAGGAAGTGTTGCATGGCATCGGGGAGTTGGTGAAGCGCTACGCGATTAATCCCGCTGATATCCACTACTTCACCCACGGCACCACGGTTGGCGTCAATGCCGTAGTGCAGAAAAAAGGGGCCAAGCTAGGCCTGATTACCAATCGCTACTTTGAAGATGTGCTGGCGCTCGGTAGGTTAAAAACCCCCGATATGTATAGCCTGCACTCGCTGCGCCCAGAGCCTTTGGTAGCACGTGAAAATGTGTTTGGCATTGATGGTCGCCTTGATGCGACAGGAAAAGAGCTGACTCCCTTAGATAAACAGAGCGTCCTCAGCGCGATCAGCAGCCTGCGCGAAGCGGGTTGTGAAGGCGTGGTCATCGCACTGTTGCATGCTTATCGCAACCCCGATCATGAAAAGCAGGTACAGGCGCTGATCGAAACCGAAATGCCAGGGTTTTTCGTCTGCTGTTCCAGTGATGTCTGGCCGACTATCCGCGAGTTTGAACGTACACAGACCGCCGTGATCGGTGCCTATGTTCAGCCACGCGTCTCACATTATTTGGGCGCTCTGCAACATGCCCTCGAAGAGGCGGGCGTCGGTGCAGAGCTCAAAGTCACTAAATCCAACGGTGGCGTGATGAGCGCCGAGAGTGGAAAAGCCGAATGCGTGCAGATGATCCTCTCGGGGACGGCGTCAGGCGTAATGGGGGCCGCTTGGGTAGCAAGACAGTGTGGACGTGAAAACGTGATGAGCCTGGACATAGGCGGCACCACCGCAGACGTCGCGCTGATCGTCAATGGCGAGGCCCAATATGATACCGGTGAATACATCGGTGATTATCAAATTCATATCCCTTCCGTCTCGGTGACGTCAATTGGTGATGGCGGCGGTTCGGTCGCACGCGTTGATGAATTTGGCGTGCTCAAGGTTGGGCCGGAAAGTGCCGGATCGACCCCAGGCCCCGTCTGCTATGGGCGCGGCGGCACACAACCGACCATCACCGATGCCTACGTGGCTCTCGGCATTCTGGGTCAGGCCAAACTGGGTTACAACGCGGTCAATGTGGATGTCGCGGCGGCAAAAGCAGCGATAGGCACTCTGGCCGACAAGCTAGGCCAATCGATTGAATCCACTGCGGAATCGATCATTAACGTCTCGGTTTCTGGCATGTACGCCGGTATTAGCCGTTTGGTTTCGCGCTTTGGTATTGATCCGCGAGCCTTTTCATTAATGCCGTTTGGCGGTGCTGGCCCAATGATGGCGTGCTACCTCGCGCGCGCAATGCATATGCGCGAAGTTTTGGTGCCGTTGACGCCTGGCGTGTTGAGTGCCTTGGGCGGATTAGTGGCGGATGTAAAAAAACGACTTTGTGCGCATCATCTACCGCGACTTGACGGCAGAGAGCTTGCCGCAACTCGAAGCCGAATATCAGCAGCTCGCTCAAAAAGCACGTGAATGGTTGAGCCATGAAGTGAGCGATGCCCATCAGGGCCAGTTCAGCCTGTCAGCGGAAATGCGCTATAAGGGCCAGTCTTTCGAGATTGAAACCCCGTTACAGCACGAAGATTTGGCTAAGGGCAACCTTGCGCAACTGCGTGAGGCATTCCATGCGCAGCACACCCATCTTTATGCGTACAGCGATCGAGATGCACAGATTCAGGTGGTGTCATTGCGCCTTGTGGTCAGCATGCCGACACCCAAACCGCAACTGGAACCTTTACCCTGCTCCGATGCGCCCCCTGTACCTTCAGAACATATTGATGTGTGGATGTCTGGTCGCTATCTCACCGTTCCACTGTATCAGCGTGACCAATTAGCGGGCGGCCAGCTATTTAGCGGTCCGGCAGTCATCACCCAATCTGATACCACTGTGGCCGTGTTACCCGGCTTCAATGCGCAAGTTGATCCTTTGGGCAACCTGATCCTTACCGACCTCACCCACACAGCAAAATAAAGGAGTCGCGACATGGCTTTTGATAATTCTGGTCTGCAAATTCTGGCCAACTACTGTGTGGCAGCGGCAGAAAGTATGGCTCACACCTTGGTCCGCACCGCGCACTCAACCTTTGTCAAAGAGACTGAGGATTTCTCCTGCGCGTTACTGACGCCCGAAGGCCTGGCATTTGCCTCACCAAAAACGTTGGGTGCCACCTGGTATATCGGTCTCGATTACGGCCCGGTGCTGGGTATGATCGAGGACTATCGCCCCGGCGATGTGGCGATGACCAACGACGCTTACAGTGGCAACGTTGCGACACACAGCCCGGATATGGTGATGTGGAAACCGGTGTTCTGGCACGGCAAGCTGGTGTGTTTTGTCGGCGGTCATATTCACAACACCGATGTCGGTGGTGCCGTGCCGGCCTCGCTCTCTCGTACCCTGACAGAGATTCATCAGGAGGGGATTCGCATACCGCCGACGAAGATTGTGCGTGAGGGCGTTTTGGATGAAGCACTGCTGACGCTGATTAAGACCAACGTGCGCGCACCTGAACAGAATATCGGCGACCTGCATGCACAACTGGCGATGCTGGCCAACGGCGAAAAGCGCGTGCATGAGATGATTGCGCACTTTGGTGTCGAAGATTTTCAACAAGGTATGGTGGCATTACTCGATTATGCCGCGCAGCAGGCGGAACGCATTCTGGAAAGCGTGCCTGACGGTGACTATTTCTTTGCGGAATACGCTGACGAAGACAGTGTGAATGGCAAACCCATGCGCGTCGCCATGACGCTGAAAATTCGCGGTGGCCGCGCCATTCTTGACTATACGGGCAGCGATCCGCAGTTACTTTCATCACTGAATATGCCGACCGGTGGCATGACGCGACACGCTCTGGCGCTGGTTGGTTATCACTACGTTCTCTACACCCTCAATCCCGACATTCTGCTTAACGCGGGCCTGGATCGTGTGGTTGAGTGTGTTCTGCCCGAAGGCAGCGTGATGAATGCCGTTTACCCGGCGGCGGTGGGTATGCGCAGCCTCACCTGTAAGTTAACCCATGTTTTGACCTTTGGCGCATTCTCGCAGGCGGTGCCCGATCGCCTGCCTGCCTGCGCGGCATGTGGTCTGGCGATCCTCAACGTTAAAACCACTAACACCGCAGGACGTCCGGTGATTGCCTCCATCGGTCCCGTTGGGGGCGGTGCTGGGGGTATGCCTTTCGGAGACGGTGAAGAAGGTTCTGGCGCTAATGTTGCCTTCCTGCGAAATACGCCGGTAGAAATCAACGAGGCGGAAGTCCCTATACGCATTACTCGTTACTGTCTGGTGCCGGATTCTGGCGGCGCAGGCAAGTATCGCGGTGGTTCCGGTCTGATGATGGAGTTTCAGGTCTTTGCACCGGACACGACGGTGACAGCACGCAACCGTGACCGCACGCACTTTGCCTCTTGGGGAGTGCTGGGAGGACAAGCAGGCAGCAACGCCATTTTCGTGAAGAACCCTGATAGCGCCTCGCCTGAAATGCTCGGCAACAGCGACGTGATCCGCTGTCAGGCCGGGGACGTTATACGCCTGACGGGCGCAGGGGGTGGCGGCTACGGTTCACCGCTGGATCGCGATCCGCAACAGGTTTTAGCCGATGTGAGAAGAGGTTACGTCTCATCGCAACGTGCGGAACAAGACTATGGTGTGGTGATCCGTCACGGTGAGCTGGACAGCACAGCAACCGAGAAAAAACGTGATGAGTTGGCTAACAAAGTCGCGCCCGTGGAACACTTCGATTTTGGTCCATGGCGCACGCGATTTGAACAGAGCTGGACGCCAGAACGCTATCTGGCACTGACTGACATTCTCACCAGCGTACCGGTGATATGGCGTTTCCATATTAAACATCGTCTGTTCGACGCCCTTACCGCCGCTGAAGATCAAGGGCAAGCCACGCCCGGCGGCGCGCTAATCTATCAGCTATTTGATGGTTTGAGAGAAGAATATCGGGAGTTCTTACAAGGCTGATATTTCGATGAAATAAGGGATGCTGAGCACAGCATCCCTTTCTTATTCTGAGGTGTTAGAACGGACCCCAGTTAATCGCCACGCCGATAAGTAAGGTAATAATGCAAATCGCAAACCAAATTGCGATCACGGGTGCCACAAACTTCACCCATTTACCAAAGGAGATGTTGGCTGTGGCCAACGCCGCCATCAGCACGCCTGAGGTTGGGCTAATCGAGTTCACTATCCCCTCGCCTAACAGCACCGTTTGCACGGTGACTTGACGAGTCAGCCCGAGGTTATCACCCAGTGGGGAGAAAATGGGAATCAGCAGCGCTGACTCACCAGAACCTGATGAAATGCCGAAGTGCATCAGGGCAGCACTGATAAACATGCCCACCGCGGCAAAAGCAGGAGAAAACGGGGCCAGCAGCTCGGAGAGGAATCCGACAATCGGATCGAGAATATTCCCCTGCTGCAGCACCACAGAGATTGCACCCGCCATCCCGACAATAAAGCCGCCTTTCACCAACTGGGAGCAACCGGTCAGGAAGGTGTTGGCAATGGCTGAACCTGACATACGACCAATCAGACCGACGAGGATCGACAAGATAATGAACATTGCCGACATCTCATTGGTTGCCCAATGCAGTTGTACCGTACCCACCATGAAAATCAGCAGCGTGACGGCACAGGTTGCCAGAATCAATTTATGGCGACCGGTAATCGCTGATGCTGATGTGGTTTCAACCGGAACCTCAGCGCGCACCTGTCCATTTTTGCGCATCTTTTTAACGGAAATAATCAGGTAGATCGCCACCGTCAGCACAAACAGCAGATTGGTAATACCGCGCAGCAACATACCGGAAAACAGTGGCAACTGAGCGAGGTGCTGCGTCAATCCAGTAGTGGCCGGACCTAAAAATGCGACGTTAAAGCCCGCCGCACAGGTCAGATAGATCAGCGCCATACCAATAACCGGCGGAAGACCTAACGAGCGCGCCACCAGCAGGCCGATGGGTACAAAGGCAACCACAGAGTTTTGCACCACACCCGTACTGCCCAAGATGGCAAAGATCACGGCAAAAATCAGGATCAAGCGCGTGTCACTGATTTTCGTGCTGCGTGAAAGGGAGTTAAGCGCGGTAGCAATCGCGCCCGTCGATTCAATCACCGCCAGCAAACCGCCGGTAAACAGAATCAGGAAAATAATCGGAGCGGCTTTTATCACGCCCTCGACGATGGCCATGAAGATCTCGCCTGGATAGACACCAGAACGCGCCACGGTATGCAGACTGCCCTTCACCGCAAAGGTCACGCCATTGCGTGTTTCATGGTCAAACTTGCCAGCGGGGATAATCCAGGTGGCAATCGCCGCCAAGACCAAAATGATAAACAGCAACAGATACGGGCTCTGCTCTCTCTTTGGCGCGGTTGGCTGGCTGGTGGTGTTTTTCTCAACGTTAACCTGTGACATCTGCATCCCCCAACATCAAGCCCGCGACCAGTGCCGCGCGAGACGGGATATCTGCGATCAGGATATGTTCATGGCGTGCATGAATCCCTGCGCCAGTCGCGCCTAAACCGTCTAAGGTTGGAATGCCCAATGCAGCCGTAAAGTTACCATCACTGCCGCCGCCAACCGATTGCCCTTCAACGCTGAAACCGATCTGCTGAGCAACTGCTTGAGCACGTTGCAGCAACACCAGCGACTCGGCGCTCTGACGCATCGGCGGACGGGATTGCGCGCCCGTGATATCCAACTTAATGCCTGCCAAACAAGGCGTTATTTGCATAATCGCAGTGTGAATACGTTGCGCTTCTTCTTCGCTGGTTACGCGGGTATCAATGCCCAGTACCGCTTTATCCGCCACTACATTGATTCGATTACCCCCCTGCGCGATCCCGACGTTAACCGTGGTGCCTCGCTGAGGATCATTCAAACCGTGTAAAAACAGCACCTGGTGGGCCATCTCCTGCACCGCACTGATCCCCTCTTCGGGATTATTGCCAGCATGTGCGGCAAAGCCAGTGATGGTGACCTGATATTGGCCGGTGCCCTTACGAGCCACTTTCAGCGCACCGCTGCCCGCGACGGCTGGCTCGACGACCAGCACCTGTGAGGAGCCCATTGCATGTTGGGATAACCAATCACTGGAGCTTGGGCTACCGACTTCTTCGTCACTGCCACACAGGAAGACAATACGTTTCCCTGCCAACAGATTGTGTTCTTTTAAAGCACGCGCCGCCCAGATGGCCTGTACCAGCCCGGCCTTCATATCCAGCACTCCTGGTCCGTAAAGCTTGCCATCCTCTTCACGGATCGCCAGTTCACCCTCATCCCAGACGGTATCGAAATGCCCCAGCACTACCGTCTGCTCACTGCCTGAACCCAGTGTGAATTTTAGATGGTTGCCGTAGCGTTCCTGTTGATCCACTTCTGCTTCAACACCGAGACGTTTTGCGATGAGCGCACGCAATACGTCGCCACAGCGATCCACTGCGGCTTTATTCATTGACGGGGATTCCGCTGCCACCAACGTCTTGATGTCTGACAAAATTTCATCTGAATGTTGCTGCAAAAAACTTATTATATTTTTCATTAAGTCTGTCCTCACTAAGTGAACCTCCGAGTATGAGGATAAAAAAGGGCATAAAAAATGGGTACAAAGCGCTATTATTGTTGACCTGAGATCAACAGATAACGAAAACCTATGTCAATGCTGCTCTATCCCGATAAATCCATAAGATACTTATATGAAGTCGGTATCCACGGTGGAATACGTCGCGCTGCTGAGGCGTTAGATGTCGATCCTGCGGCCATCAGCCGCCAGCTGTCCCAACTGGCGCGTGATATGCAGTTGCCACTGTTGGAACGACGCGGGCGCAATGTGGTTCTGACCGAAGCGGGTAAGTTACTGGCAGAGGATTACGCGCAGACCCATCAACGTAGAAGCCATCTGGAAAGGCGTTTGAAGGATCTGCGCCACAAGCGCGGTGGTTCGATAACCCTGCGCGTTGGGCAAGGTATCGTGGATGAAGTGGTGAAGTCTGTGTTGCAGCCGTTCTCGCAGAATTACCCGGAAGTGTTCATCGAAATTCTGTCGGGTGATATGCAAACCACGGTCAGCTTGATTACCCGTGGTGAAGTGGATATGGCGGTGGGATTCGGCCCAGTTGGGCCACCCGGTGTGAAGTGCTTCAGCTTTGCGCGTGGGCCGATCTGCGCCATCGTGCGCCGTGAACATCCCATTGCGCAGCATGAGCAGGTTGAGATCGCTGAGCTGGCAAATTATCCCCTGATTGGCATGGATAAAGAGTTCGGCATTCAGAGCTATATGAACGTGATGTTCAATCAGGAGGGTTTAGTGTTTAGCCCGGCGTATAGCTGTAATCTGTTTACCAGCGCGATTGCGCTGAGCGAGGCAGGAATGGGCATAGCCTTTATGACCGCTAAGGTGGTAGGAGACACGCTGGCTTCACGAGGGTTAGTCGCCGTGCCTATTCACCATCGCATTGCCCGTGAAAGCCAAGGCTACATTCTTCGTAGCACCGACCATCGCCTTACCCCAGCGGCACAACACTTGTGGCAGCTGTTGTGCCAGTTTTTTGAGCGAACGGCGACGGTGATAATTTGAAACTCGACAATTGCTCTTCTTCAGAAAAGCCAAGCTGAATTGAGTTAATACTCGAATAGGCATGCACTAAGCTGTATAGCTGCTGGTTTAAGGCTAAACCAGCAGCGCAGGGCTACCTGTTACTTTTGCTGCTGTTTAGCCTCAGCTTCTTTTTGCTTCTTGGCCATTTGATGACCGACCGCACAGCCAGCGACCGCGCCCATCACGGCATGATGTGCAACATGTCCAGCCGCAGCACCCACCACCGCTCCCTTCAGACATCCTTCTGCCTGAGCCTGGCTGCTAAATGCTAAAAGCAACCCTACCGTTACAGCAACAATCGACAGGTTTTTCATTAAACTAACTTTCCGAACAATATAGAAGACGAATAAGTTACCGTTTAAATGGAATGAATTCGTGCCTATTTTATGGCGGCAGAACAGAGTTTACGGGCTGTTTAACCTCCGTTGCTGATTCCCTCTGTTGCAACACTGCAATTCCCGTTTTGGAGGAGAGAATGACGGAAACGGGCGCGCAGAACGAGCGCCGCATTGCATACCATGCGACGTATCACTCAGCCATGGAAGCTCCCTATGAACACAAAATTCAACACTATCACCGGCATTGCTGCTTTCTGTTTCGCAGGCGCAGTGCACGCCAGTGCAGTTTTCACTCTCAGCAGCCCACAAATTACCCAGCCTCATTTCGCTCAGGACCAACTTTCGAGCTCAGCGTATGGATTCGGCTGTGAGGGCAACAACCGCTCTCCAAAGTTGATGTGGTCAAACCCGCCCGCTGGCACCCAGAGCTACGCGCTTCAGGTTTACGATCGTGATGCCCCGACCGGACTTGGCTGGGTGCATTGGCAAGTGGTGAACATTCCAGCAAGTTCAGTGAGTTTGGTGGGAGGAATAACGCCTGATAATAAAGGGCTTCCGGGGTCGGCTATCCAGACACGAACGGATTTTGGCGTGCCTGGCTATGCGGGTGCGTGCCCACCAGCGGGGCAAACGCATCATTACATCATCACGCTGACCGCGTTGAAAGTGGCCAAACTCGCGAATATCACGGCTGACTCGACACCCGCGATGGTGGGATACAATGTGAATGCCAATGCTCTGGGCACTGCACATATTGATGTCTACCAGTCACGTTAATTTGTTGCTGCTTGCTGCGAGGCAATGAGCTGCGTTCGAACCTGGCCCGGATTAAAACCAAAGCGCAGACGGAACCGCGTAGAAAATTTTGATGGGCTTTCGTATCCAACGTCATACGCGATTTGTGAAATGGCCCGATCGGTTACCTGCAATAACGTCAACGCATGGCACATACGCACATCAGCCAGAAGCTGCTGAAAGGCAGCGTTTTCAGCGCTTAATTTTCGGCGCAGCGTTGACTCAGACATGGCAAGAGAATGGGCGACCTCTTCGGCCGTCCACTCTTTCGCTATTTCAGAAGCAATCATTCGTCTTACTTTCTGTGTCAGCTTTTCCACTCGGTTAAGGCGTAAAACAATGCCATGCTCTTCCAGCCAGAGCATCACCTCTTCCAGACGCTTCTCTGCCACTTTATCGGATATTCCAGCATGATCTTTGATGGCAGCTACCGCATGATAAAACGCATCAATGAAACCATGGCTTAAGCTTGAGATCGCCATTGCCCTTGCGTCAGAACCGTCAATGATATGGTTGGGGAAGCTCAACCAGTCGGCTTCGTAACCTTCAGCGGGCGTGGCCGGAAGATTTGTGACATCGAGTCGGGTATCGGCACTGACAAGCAGTGCATCACCGGCGTTGAGATGATATTCGTGCCCGTTATACCCCACCTGCTTACTGCCACGACGAATCAATATCAGCGCTGTCTCATCCAGCGAAAGACCCGATGTCAGCAATGCCTGGGATTGAAACACCTTTGCGGTACTGCCAATGCCCATACGGGTGGATATTGTTCTACTGGTCATCCGGCGATCCTTGCTAGTCTCTGAACTCTTTATAAAATCTATAGGTTTTTGGTATTCATGACGACATCCTTTTCCGAGCAACGCAGCATGCCCGTTATGGCGGTGGCGGCAGTCCACCCCAATGGCCACGTTATTTGCCCGCGCCTGCTCAACGGCTGTGTTTAAGTTCAGATCCTGATAAAGACGCCACCATTGATCGGGCAAAGAAGACGTCGCCCGGCTATCCAGTGAATAGGCAGTGTGATGTTGGACGCTGGTGTTTGGACATAGCCTGGCCGATCAAATCAACGGTCAGTTGCAGGCGGGCTTTTTAGTGGCGGGTTTCGACGAGGTGTTTCATCCCCATCCTCGGTTTCTGATTGAACGCTATATGCCAACGTTTATGGCGACTTACGCAAGTAAGCCGATGTAAAGCAAGCGTGCCCTACTGCGATGCGGGGCACGCAATACTTCAAAACACCATGCCGCCGGCAACATCAATGGTACTGCCGGTAATCCAGCCTGCATCCTCACCGATCGCGAAAGCTACCGCAGCCGCGATATCACGCGGATAACCTGCACGACCCAGCGGCGTTTTCTCAACAAAGTGATCGAGGAATGGCTGTACCATCTCGGTGTTGCCCTCGGTTAGCGTCAACCCTGGCGCAATTCCCACCACACGGATTTGTCGCTCACCCAGCGCTAACGCCAGTGAACGCGTCAGCACATCCACTGCACCCTTCGTGGCGCAATAAACCTGTGCCACCGGACTGGGGCTTTTGCTGACACCGGAACTGATGTTCACAATCACGCCACCTGCCGACATCACTTTTGCCGCCGCCTGCGTGGTGAGCAGTAAACCGCGAACATTTAAATTGAAATGCGCATCAATGGATTCAGCGCTAATGGTTTCGAGGGTATCCATGCGGTAGATACCGGCGTTATTGATTAACACATCCAGGCGACCGTATTTCGCGACCGCCGCCTCAATCAGCGGTGCAATCTGCTGCGGCTGAGCGAGATCGGCCTGAAACGCGATGGCCTGCCCGCCTGCCGCAACAATAGTATCGACAACACGCTGGGCAGCTGCGCTGTTGCTGGCGTAATTCACCACCACTTTGGCGCCCTCTTCACCAAGACGCAGCGCGATGCCTGCACCGATACCGCTGGATGCTCCGGTGACGATAACCACCTTGCCGTTAATATCTTTCATGCCTTTCTCCTGTTTGGCTGAGAAAGCCATGTTAATCTCTGTATTAAACGGATAAAGCGGCGTAATCGACATGACTTATGAAGCAGAACTTAATAATTTCGCCATCGCACCAGAGCTGCTACCGGCCTTAGTCAACTTTACCCGTGTGGCACATCACGGCAATTTCAGCCGCGCGGCAGCGGAACTGGGAATCTCGCCGTCGGCGTTATCTCAGTCAGTGCGTAAGCTGGAGGAGCGGCTGGATATGCGTTTACTGCGCCGCTCAACGCGCCATGTCAGCCTGACCGAGTTAGGCGAGGGACTCCTTGCAGAGATCGTACCCGCACTGAATGTCATCAACACCGCGTTTGTCAGCGCCAGCGAGTCACGCGACACGCCATCCGGCATCTTGCGATTGAACGTCTCGCGCTCTGCGGCGGAGATTGTGGTGTTGCCGCACCTCGCCGCGTTCAATAAACAGTATCCCGACGTCATCATTGATATGCACTGCAGCAATGATTTAACCGACAGCATTGCCGGAGGGTTTGATGCCGGAATCCGCTTGGGAGAGAGCCTCGATTTGGATCGCATTGCCATGCGCATGGGCGGTCCACAACGCATCGCGACTTTTGCCGCCCCTATTTACTTGCAAGAGCATGCAGCGCCCATTACCCCGGCAGATCTGTTACAGCATCAGTGCGTCACGGTTCGGTTAGCGAAAGGACTTTATCAGTGGGAGTTCGAGCAGGATGGCTCGCGCTTCGATGTAGAGACTCGCAATACGGTCATTACTAATGACGGGGACTTGCTGGTGGATGTGGTGCGGCAGGGTCTAGGAGTGGGTTGTGCGTTTGAAGCATCGGTACAGCAGGATTTCGCAAAAGGCACGTTAGTGCCGCTGCTGGAAGCTTGGTGGCCGACGTATTCGGCTTTCTATATTTACTACGATAGTCGGTTGCATATTCCTTCGAAGTTGAGGGCATTTTTGGGGTTTATGAAGGGGCGGTTTTAGGGGGGTGAGAATGCTTGCTTTCGCCACTGTCTGACCTGAGAATATGTTAAAAATATATTTATATCATTTAGTATGACAGGTTGAAAAAACTGTACCCAACTCCCAACCTATAATTATGTTAAATACAGCATATACTCTTGACTCTTTATGCTTCAATTACAGGTTGAGACTAAATTCACCAGACGGTGCTGACTGCACGGTTATAGTTCAACGTCTTGGAACCGATATTTACACGAACACGTAAATCATCTCCTGAAAGCACATGAAGACATCAACACGCCAAAAAACTTCGGTGCAGAAATTTTGGAAATTAGCTGTTATTATCCCAGTCTTTAGTTAGGAATTTTGTTTCACAGCCATGGGCAACTCATTCGGATTATTCTTAATCTCGTACTGTGTTAAGCAATTTACTTTTAATATCTAAATAATATAAAAACATTGACGATGGAGCGACTCAATGACCATTTCCAGCCAACTATCTGGTAACCATCTTCCCGATTACAGTACTGCTCGAGGCCTTGGTATGGCCTCTGGCGATGACTTTGACTTTACGTCGCTGGCCAATCAACTCGACTGTATGCGTAGTTTTAACCAAGTCGGCATCATTTATTCGGACGGCCCGCGCCAATGGTTAGTGCGTCCCTCGCGGCGAATAGCTACACATAATCAAAGCACGGTCAGCCATGTCATTGTTACAAAAGTTAATTCTCAATCCACTTATATTGCTTCCAAAGCCATGAATGCGGCGATCCAAGCTCCTTCGCTTGCGAATGAAATCACCTCGACGGCCATTTCATGTGGCGCCGCAGTGGTCACAGGTGTACTGGCACTGGGTGCCGGTGCTGCTGTACCCCTGACTGCAGGAGCATCAGGCGTGGTAGCTGCGATCATTACCGCCGGAACAGTCGCCACCGTAGCGCAATGTGTTATTGGATTGGGGCGCATCTCTTTGATCGCGACTAATAATAATGAAGTTGTCACTTGGCTTGATAGCGAATCTTGGTATGTCACAACCAGCACAGCACTGGATGTTCTCTCACTTGCCGGCGCCGGGGCTGGATTAAAAAGCACCCTTGAGACCTACAAACTGATGAAAGGCGCAACTTCATCTGGCGTGACAAACTGGCTTAAAGGTTTAAGCCGGGCCGAACGAAAACGTATTACCGAGGAAATTATCCGCGCGCAAAATCCGGGAATATCCAATAGCGGTATAAAAGCCGCAATGAACGTAGGATTTTATCCCAAGCGTTATCCTTCAGAAGCGCTACAAACGGCATTACAGCGTGAATTGACGGCTGCTTTCTTAAATACGTCTGCGTTTGCTGGCAGCGCGTTGACAGGAACGATACGCAATCCGGGTAATATTAAAACCTCCGGGAAATATATAATTGGTTTAATACAGTCATTTTCCTTACAGGAAGTAATGGGTAGATGATGAAAAATATAGAGAGAACTCTTGCATTAAGTGCTGTTGTAGCAAAAAAATAACAACAAACGATCCTGATAGGCTTGAAAAATTAAAAGATCGTTTAAAGGATCGGCTCGAACTACCCGCAGGCTGGCATATGGTCGGGTTACCGCTTATCTCTAGCATGATCCTCGCAGTTTTGAGTTTCGCCTTTCCACAGCCTTTTATCTGGCTGGCGCTTTTCAATTGGCTAGACTTGCCGAAGTACGCCGTGATGGCTGCTATTGTTCCTGCCTCATTGCTCTATAGCTTGATTACCGTTACGGCGATGGTATTCATTTCACGAGGTTTTTTGTTAGCGATAAAAATTTATCTCGGAATGCTTTTCCTGACGGTACTGATCGCGGCTGCTTTCTTTCTGACAGCGTTTATCCCGGCATTATTCGGTGCCGAACGTCATATGTGGTTCGTTATCAGCTCGCTTTTGGGATTAATTTTCAGTGGCTTTAGTGTGAAATGTATTAATAGCGACATGTTTTTCCGCACCAATGCGCTGTATTTACACAACAGAGTCTGGCGCAAGCAACTGAATATTCAGCGCCAGATCCTATCGGCTGTAAAGCGATGAAGTATAGAAATTATGCGTGCTAATGGTATAGATGCCGGTGTGTAAATCAGCGGGTAGTCGGTCAGAGGAACTACTGCACAGGTTGTGTCAATACGGGCACTCGTATTGCTGCTGGGGCAATTGAAGCGACAGTTCTCACTTTTTTGCCCCATTATCTATCACGATCTGTCGGTAATAGACGCTAACATTTATCGCTTGGCAGTCATTGATCGGGGTGGTTTTGTTCGGATACACGCTAGGTGAAATCGCTTTTACTGCTTCGCAATATCCCTACACCCATTGCCAACCCGCCAACATCTAACCCCCACACCGCTCCCCAACTCCCTTAGCTCCTGCGGCTGTTCGCAGCCCGCTCCGGCATACGGACAGCGCTCGCGGAAATAACACCCTTGCGGCAATTTCCGATTCCCCGGCAACTCGGTATTCCCTGGCGCACCCTCCAGCTCAGCGCCAATACGCGGTACGGACTCCATTAGCAACTGCGTGTAAGGATGCTTTGGCGAATCCAGCACCTGTTTTGCTTCACCCAATTCAACAATCTGCCCTAAGTACATTACCGCGACGCGGTCGCTCATATGGCGCACCACCGACACATTGTGTGATATCAGCACATAGGTGAGATTCCGCTGCCGCTGTAGTTCCACCAGCAAATTTAGAATTTGTGCCTGCACGGAGATGTCCAGTGCGGAAGTCGGTTCATCCAGCACCATGATGTCAGGCTGGCCAGACAGGGCGCGGGCAATGGCGATACGTTGACGCTGCCCACCCGAGAACGCATGCGGCGGGCGGTCGAGATATTCCGGGCGAATACCGACCTGTGCGGCCAGTGAGGCCGCTAATGCACGCCGCTCTTTTTCCGAAGTGCGTGACTGAATCCATACAGGTTCGGTGATCGAGCGCCAAACCGGCAAACGAGGATCAAGCGAAGAGAGCGGGTCTTGGAACACCATCTGCATCCCACGTCCGAGCCATGAATTGGACGAGCGCGCTAATTCAAGCTGGCCGGTGCTGGGTTTGAGCATGCCCATCAGCAGCTTGGCTAAGGTACTTTTCCCACAGCCGGATTCACCCACAATGCCCAGCGTCTCACCGCGCTCCACGCGCAAATCCAGGCCATTCAGCGCATGGACTTGCTCCGTCACCTTGCCGCGCCAGTTGGTTTTGGCTGGGAAATTGACGTGTACATTATTCAGTTCAAGCAGTGCTTCAGACATGAGCGCGCTCCTGTTGCGGATACCAACAAGCCACCTGCCGATTGGCCCGGCCTTCGGTGTGTAGTTCTGGAGTGATACCGCAGGCTTCCCCCGCCGCAAAACAGCGTTCACGGAAGGCACAACCTGTCGGCAGTTTGGCAAGATTAGGCACCGTGCCGGGAATAGAAGTCAGTTCAGAACGCGGTTCACTTCCGTCCGGCGAGCAGGCCAACAGCCCCACAGAATAGGGATGATAAGGAGTCGTCAGCACGGTATCGGTGGTTCCACTCTCAATTACCGTACCGGCATACATGACGTAAAGGCGGTCGCACAGTTGCGAGACCACTGCCATATCGTGGCTGATAAACAACACCGCCGTGCCCGTTGCGCGCGCCTTCTGTTTGAGCAAGCGCAGCACTTGACGCTGCACGGTGACATCCAGAGCCGTGGTTGGCTCATCGGCAATGAGCAAGTCCGGCTCGCACGAGAAAGCCAATGCGATCATTACTCGCTGGCGCATCCCACCGGATAACTCAAAGGGATAGCGTTCCAGCACACTTTGCGGGTCGGCGATCTGCATATCACTCAGCAATTCAATCGCCCGTGCTTTAGCCTGTTTGGTCGATAGAGGTTGATGCTGACGAATCACATCCACCATCTGTTTACCAATCCGACGAGTTGGATTCAGGGCGGTCATCGGCTCCTGAAAAATCATCGCCACCTTTTTCCCCCGCAGTTTGCGCATCTCCGCTTCGCTAGCACTCAGCACGTCTTTGCCCAGCACCTCAAGGGACCCGCCATTAATTTTGTAGCTGTCGTGTGCAATCAGGCGCATTGCCAGCATGGCCGTGACGGATTTTCCGGAACCTGACTCCCCCACCACACCCACGATTTCGCCGCGATTGATGTGCATAGAGACACCATTCAACACCTTCACTTCCCCCTGAAATACGGGAAAGCTCAACCGCAGGTTCTCAATAGAGAGGATTCTGTCGCTCATCAGTTACGCCCTCCAGCTTTCGGGTCGAGCAGATCCTGCACACCGTCTCCAAACAGATTGAACCCCACTGCCGTAATCAAAATTGCGGCACCGGGGAAGGTGCAATACCACCACTGATCAAGCACATAGTTGCGCCCCACGGCGACCATCGCGCCCCATTCAGCGGTCGGTTGCTGAGCGCCCAAGCCAATAAACCCTAAGGTCGCGGCCATCAGGATGGCACTGCCAATATCCAGCGAGGCTTGCACCACCAAAGGCGGTAACGCGTTGCGCAGAATATGCCAGCTAATCAGATGCCAGCGCGAAGCACCAAAGGTGCGCGAGGCTTCAACAAAGGTATGCTGCTTCACCACCAGCGTTTGTCCACGCGCCAGACGCACATAAAAAGGAATACGCACGATGGCAATCGCTAACATGGCGTTGAACAGGCTCGGTCCCAGTGCAGCGGCTAGCGCCATGGTCAGCACCAGCGACGGGATCGACAGCATGATGTCCATCAAACGCATGATCACGGCATCGCTGCGCCCGCCTAAAACGCCTGACAAGCATCCGAGTAATGAACCGCTCACGCCCGCCAGCAGCACTACGGCCAGCCCTGCCGCGACAGATTGTTGCGAGCCGATGATCACGCGGCTAAACAAATCGCGTCCCACTTCATCGGTGCCAAACCAGTGTGCCGCACTCGGTGCCTGTAAACGTTCGGCCAGATTGATGGCGTTGGGGTCTTGCGGTATCAGCAAAGGAGCAAAAATCATCAACAGCAACATCACCACAATAATGGCACCGCCGATCACGGTTAACGGGCTTTTGCTAATCATCCAGCATCGGCGCTTCCAGGCCAGAAGCCCGGGGCGAGTGCGGGTCGTTACCGCGTGTTCCTGTGTCAGCATCATTTTTCAGCTCCCCTGCCCATACGCGGATCTATCCAAAGGTAAAGCAAATCAACAAACAGGTTCACCAGCACGTAAGCGAAGGACACCACGATGGCGAACCCCATCACCGCCGGGAAATCCAGTGCCTGAATGGAAGAAACCACATAAGCACCCATGCCCGGCCAGGCAAAGACGGTTTCCGTCAGCACCGCCCCATACAGCAGATCGCCTAACGCCAGTCCTAATACGGTAACGGAGGGGATCAATGCGTTGGGTAAGGCGTAGCGCACCACGATGGTGAACTTACTCAAGCCGCTGGCGAGCGCGGTGCGGACATAGTCTTCGCTCAATTGTTCCAGCATTGCCGAACGGATTTGGCGCGCAACGATGCCTAAATGCACAAAGGCGAGCGTGGTCGCGGGCAGAATTAAGTGCGTCAGCGCGTTGAAAAACACCTCCAGATCGCCGCTGAGCAAGGAGTCAATCAGGTAGAAGCCGGTCACCCGCGCCGGTGGGTCCAGCCAATCGTCGAGGCGACCGCCACCGGGCAGCAAATTAAGTTTGCCGTAGAACAACACAATCACGCCCAAACCTAACCAGAACGCCGGAGTGGAAATGCCGGTCAGCGCCAGCAGCCGCACCAGATGGTCAAGCCAACGATTTTTATACACAGCAGACAACACGCCGAGCGGCACACCGACCACCAGCGCAATTAATAGCGCGCAAAAAGCCAGTTCAAGCGTGGCGGGGAAAAAGTTTTTTAAATCTTCCAGCACCGGTCGGCCAGTACGAATAGAGACGCCTAGATCGCCATGCAAAAGTTGTTCGACATAGCGAATAAACTGCTGCCACAGCGGCAAATCCAATCCCAGTTGCTGACGGATGTGCTGAACAATCTCATCACTGGCGCGATCGCCCGCCAGTAACCGTGCCGGATCACCAGGAATAAGGTGCGAAATGATAAAGGTGATCACGCAAACCCCCGCGACCACCAATATCAGTCCCCAGCTACGCTGTCTGATTAAACTCCAGAAGCTCATATTGCCTGCCTTAGCAGGGCCAGAATTGGCCCTGCTGATTAAGGATGAAAATCGATGGCTATTTGCTCATCTCGGAAATATTAAAGATCTGTTCGAGCATCGGGTTAAAGACGTAACCCTTCACCGCTTTATTCATGCCAACCTGGTAGTTCTTCTGGAATAAATAGACGTACGCAGCTTCATCGATGACCACTTTCTGCGCCTGTTGATAGTATTTCGTGCGCTCCGCCTGATCCGGTGTAGACACAGCCTGCTTCAGCAAACTATCCACTTGCGGATTAGCATAGAACGAGCGGTTACCTGGCAGCCCTTTTTTGTCGGACTCAAACCAATAGTTCATAAACATGTAGGGATCGGCAAAGTCCGGGCTCCAGTTGCCGATGGCGATGTCATAATCCCCTTTGCCAATGCGTTCACGCATGGTGGCGTTAGCCAGCTTCTCCAGTTTTACATTGATGCCCAGCGTCTGAAGGTTGGCCTGCATGGATAAGGCAATCGGCTCCCAGTTAGGGTCATTGTCCGAGTAGAGGAATGACAGGGTTTTCGGCTTGTCGGCGACTTTATCGAAAGCTTCTTTCGCTTTGGACAAATCTAAGCTGTATTGCATCGCACCTGCGTCATAACCCCACATACCTTCTGGGATTGGCCCACGCATTTGCTTGCCGTTCCCGCCCAGAATGCCGGAAACCATGCCTTTGTAATCCGTGGCCCAAGACACCGCACGACGCAGGTCAGGCTGATTGAGCGGGGCCTTGCTGTTGTTCAGATAGAGGTAAGTCACGCGTAACGCGGGATAGTCGTAAACGGCGACGTCTCCCTGCTTCTTCAACGCGGCAAACTGGTCCACCGGCAGTGAGTCAGCAATGTCCACATCACCCTTCTCTAGCTGTAGGCGGCGCGCAGAACTTTCGCTGATGATTTTGACGGAAACGCGCTTAAAAGCGGGTTTGCTACCGGCAAAATGAGGGTTCGGCACCAGCACCAGTTGCTGGCCCTTCTGCCAACGTTGCAGCATATAAGCCCCTGAACCCGCGGTGTGTTCGGCCAGATAGGCGCGTGCATCATCGGAAGCATGGGCTTTCAACACAGCGGGATTGATGATTGAGGCACCATCATTCGCCAGCGTATAAAGGAAAGGAGCAAACGGCGAATCGAGCGTAAAGCGCACGGTTTGCGGGTCCACGGCGTCGATTTTCAAACCGGCTGGGAACGCTTCTGACGGGCCCTGCTTAATGCGCATCAAGCGTTCAAACGAGAGTTTTACTGCATCCGCTGTGACGGGTGTTCCGTCATCAAAAGAGGCTCCTTTGCGAAGTTTAAAGGTCCACACTTTTCCTCCGTCCTCACTCTGCCAGCTGTCGGCCAGATCACCTTCAACATCGGTGGCACCTTTGCCGTTTTCGGTTTTGTACTTCACCAGGCGTTGGTATGCCGGATAGGTCACGGTCCAGTCGTTGTTATCGATGGTCACTGCCGGATCCAGCGTTTGCGGATCGGCGGCCTTACCAATCACTAGCATGTCTTTCGGTACGGCGGACCATGCGGGTGCACTCAGGGTTGTCACTGCTGCTGCAATCAAAAGAGAGAAAAAGCCCTTTGAGGCGGTGAACTTCATTTTCATGGTAATACTCCGTCAGTCTTTGCTGGGGAAATACAAGTGAAAACATCGTCAATAAGCGGATAAGCCGCCGCTCCCGGCAATTCAAAATGCCACCACTCCGTCGTGATTCCGCAGAAACCGCCACCGAACATCACGGCATTGAGTAGCAGTCGATTACGCTGAAAAGTGGCTTCCAGTGAGGGGTGGTAGGGATGAGACAGTTCGTTCATCTCATCAAAGCCGGTTCCCATATCCACCACGTTGCCGTCGCTGTCGATCAGTGTGACGTCAATCGCGGTCCCACGGCTGTGATTGGAGCCTTGGGAAAGCGGAACGACGTAATCCTGATTGGGACAGGCAAGCCAGAGCAGCGCCTGGGCTTGTTGTGGGCGATAAGCATCCAGCACCAGCAGCGTGAAACCCGCCACCCGCGCAATTTCAATGCTCTTCTCCAGCGCTTTGGCGGCATCTGCGTGAAGCAGACAGCGCGCAACGCTGTAAATTGGCTGACCGGTAATGTTGTCAGCGGTGGCATATTTCATATCGATACGGAGCTGAGGAAATTTTTCAGCGAGGTCGATAAGAGGCGTTTCCTGAATCATGTCTTAATCCCTATTCGATTAGCGTTCAAACTGGCCGAATTCCTGCTGCAATGCGCGGTTCTGCGCAAGGCGAGCCGACAGCTGCGGCCCAAGCCGTTCAACCACGGCAGAGAGCAACAAGTTAAACAGGCAACTCACCGGTGCGAGTGAGTCCCAAAAATTCCCGGTATCGGTTTTGACCTGGAGCAAATCCAACGCGTAGTCTCGCGCCCACGGACACCAGATATCAGTCACTAACGCCATGGGAAGCTGACGTTCGCTCGCCACTCGACAAAATTGGCGCGCCGCCGTGGAGTAGGCGCGCGTGTCCGTCAGTACCACATAGGGTTTTTCATATTCAGAGTTAAGTGATTCCAGCCAACTGCCTGAACTCCCATCCGCATAGGTCACACGTGGACGCAAATATTCGAGATGGCTGAAGAAGGTATGCGCAATACCGCGTGTGGATTGAATGCCCAGGATGATCACCGCATCGGCTTCAGCAATCTGCTGGCTGACCTGAGCAAAGGCGTCTGTTTGTGCCAGTTGATAGACGTGGCGGATCGCATCCAGCTCCATCTGCAATGACTGATTTGCCCGGTCAGGTAGCGACTGTTGTTGCGACCACGAATCCAGGCGATCAATCACACCCCAGTGTTTGTAAGGTGTATTGGGTAACTCACGCAGAATATTTTTGACGTCCTCAAGATTGCGAAATCCCAGTTTGCGCAAATAGCGTCCAACCGTAATCCCGCTGGTTCCGGTGGCCTGCGCGATGCTGTCAGCGGTTTCAAAAGGGATCTGTTCCCGATTGCTCAACAACCAGGAACTCACCCGCTTTTCGCTGGGCGTCTGGTTGCTGTAAGCCGCTTCGATAGTTTTAAAAAAATCGGTTTTCGCATTCATAGTGGATTCATGTTATTTGGCTGTCATTGCACTGAGTTTTGACACACAACTAACAAAGCAGGATGTGTGCCATGTTTGAGAATTTCTAAAATTCAAAAATTATTCAGTTAGATAGCTAAAATGCAGGGCGAAAAGATGAGATGCCTGAAGACGTTGAAGTGCAATATGTGTGCAACACTAATGACATCCGCATTACATCAGTGCAACGACGAGTTGTACGATTTTTGACACAGATCGGGATTTCTCAGCAGGAGGCAGGGACGTATATGTAAACCGATGCAAATGGCATAACCCTGCGTCGATGTGTTTATGGTATCGACACGCTTTGGTGATATGTCGATAAAATCGGATTTTTAAACATATAGCTGTGACATGTTTATGGCATCGACACGTTTTGACGATATGTCGATAAAATGGGATTTTTTAAACATATAGCTGTGACATGTTTATGGCATCGACACGTTTTGGCGATATGTCGATAAAATCGGTTTTTATAAACATATGGCCGTGACATGTTTATGGCATCGACATATTATGACCATATGTCGATAAAACCGGGTTTTTTAAACATATGGTCTGGAATCCTGAAGTCCCCTATAACGCATTGCCGTTACTCCCGCCTGACCTCGAAAAAATTGAGACTCGCAGGGTTTTAAAAGCTTGTATCACTGCTCGGGCAGCGGTGGCTGAACTCAAAACCGCCGGGGAACTGATTCCTGACCAAGGCCTACTGATTAACATCCTCCCCATGTTGGAAGCGAAGGATTCATCGCGCATTGAAAACATAGTGACCACCAGCGATCAGCTTTTCCAATATGCCGATCATGAAGAGAATGCGGATCCTGCAACGAAAGAGGCACTGCGCTACAGGACAGCTCTTTTCGAAGGATTTACGCATCTTGATGCTTACCCACTGTGCACCAATACTGCGATCGCGCTATGCACCAAACTGCGCGCGGTTCAAAGTGATATTCGCAAAACACCAGGAACGGTGTTGCGCGATCAGCATAATAATACTGTCTACACGCCCCCAGTGGGTGAAGCAGATATTCGCGACTTGATGGCAAACTGGGAACGCTTCATTCATGCCGAAGATGATATCGATCCACTGGTGAAAATGGCCATTTCGCATTACCAGTTCGAGTGCATTCACCCGTTTCCTGACGGAAATGGTCGGACTGGACGCATCCTAAACATTCTGTATTTAATCCAAACCGAGTTGCTCTCACTTCCCATTCTGTATCTTTCAAGGTTCATTCTGGAAAACCGAGACGATTATTACACCTTGCTGCGCGGTGTCACTGCCCAAGGGGAATGGGAGGCATGGATTTTGTTCATGTTGGAAGCCGTGCAAAATACAGCAATCTGGACAACCCAGAAAATAAGTATTGTTCGTGCACTGATCACCGAGGTGGCGGCATATGTTCGACAGGCGTTGCCAAAGATTTATTCCCACGAATTGATACAGGTTCTCTTTGCGCAACCCTACTGCCGCATTGAAAACTTGGTTGAAAGTGGCATCGCCAAACGCCAAACGGCCTCCACTTATTTGAAGCAGTTAGTCGAGATTGGCGTGTTGGAAGAGAAAAGTTACGGGCGCGAGAAGCTGTATATGAATACGCGACTGCTACAGGAACTGAATCAGTAAGCAGATAACAAACAGCCGGGTAGGTTGCCCGGCTGTTTATCTTAGGTGAATATCTTCTTGACGCCTTTTATGAGTGCTTACCCATGGTTTGCAGCATATGCTCCGCCAGTCTCAGGCTCAGCGCTGCACCCGTTAAGGTTGGATTCATGCAAGAGGCAGAAGGCATTACGCTCGTACCGGCGATCCACATATTTGGATGGTCGTGGGTACGGCAGTTGCTGTCTACCACCGAGGTTTTTGCATCTTCCCCCATGATCGTGGTGCCCATAATGTGCTGGCGATCCTGGAACTTGGTATCAATAGACAGGATTTCTGCGTTTAGCAATTCCGCAAACTTGTGGAAATCCTTGATGCCCTCTTCTTTACCCGCATGCCAGTAATCGGTCACGCTGTAGTAAATTTCCGGCAGTGGAATACCAATCGCATCTTTCTTGGTTTTGCTCGGCATAACGCGGTTTTCTGGCAGCGGCAAGGTTTCAAAATCAATCGCAAAATTGAGTGAACGTGCAGACTGACGGCGAATCTCTGCGTCCAGTTTCGATCCCAACACCCCTTTTTCAATCAACGAAGCAGCATAGTCCGCGGTAGGGACAGTGTTGCGGACTTTGATTTTATAACTCGGGAAATCTTTGCGGAACGCGCCATCACGATTGTTGAGATAGACCAAGAGTTCTGTAGGTCCCTGCCCTGGCCAGACATCTTCAGACATCATCACATTCATGCTGATACCCGTATGCCCCATCAAATTGCGCCCGACCTGATCGGAAGAGTTGGCAATACCATTAGGGTATTTTTCAGAGGTAGACATCAGCAACAGTTTCGGTGATTCAATGCCGTAAGCGGCAAGAACAAAATAGTTGGCGGTAAGATGATGCTCCGATCCGTCCGGCTTTTTGTACCACACACCGGTGATGTTGCCATCCTCGCCCGCTTCAATACGGTACACCACCGCATTATCCAGCAGCGTTGCGCCCAGTTTTTCCGCCTCATCAATGTGCATTGAACCGTCATACTTCGCGGCAATGGGGCAAACCGGGTTGCAGTTGTTATTACCGCCACACTTAGGGCGCTTACCCCAGGGTTTTGTCGCACGGCCATTGGGTTCCAGCACCGGGTTGTATCCCCCTTTACCCAACATCTCCGTCAGGCGATCGAACATATAGCTGGTAGGCAAGCCGGGCATCGGGAAGGGTGTCGAACGTGGCGGCCAGGCTTTACCACCTTGACCACTCTCATCCTGGCCATCCATGCCTGAAACGCCCAACTCATGTTCCGCTTTGCCATACCAAGATTCCAGCTCATCGTAAGCAAAGGGCCAATCACGCCCGCGTCCGTAAAGAGTGTTTAATTTGAAATCATTAGGGATCATACGCCACAGCGCGGAACCGAAGTGCCAGGTGGTTCCGCCCACCACACGCAGGTATTTAGTGGGGTATTTAACCGGGCCAACCTGTTGTAAATAATCACCGTAAGTTGACGGAATATGCGGCGGGTTAGGATAAGGCGATCCCACTCCCTGCAACTTGATGTTGGTAAGTGACATTTTGAACGGAGAATTACGGAAGCGTTCGACGATCTCCTGGCGTGAAACGCGCGGACCCGCCTCAAGAATGATCACCGACTTGCCCGCTTTTGCCATTTGGGTGGCGACCAGACCACCCATAACGCCGGATCCAATAATGATCACATCGGCATCGACCTTTTTAGCACTCATGCGCTTTCTCCTGTTGTTGCCACTTTACCTGGTTGTGTCACAGCCCAATAGAACGGACCTCCGCCGTACGTCGGTACCACGAGAATGTCTCTGGTAGGGAGGTACATCAGCGCATCGGCGTAGGCGATCAGTTCCAGGTCACTGCCTGTTCCAACGACACCCGTATACCAGGCAGAAATCACCGTTTTTGCTGTCTGCCAGTCCGCGTTATCCGCGCTGAATGCGGCAAGGAAATCGTCGACATGTGCAAAGGTATGCTGCTGCAATAGCGTATGCAGGCTGCTCAGCTTTTGCGGAAACTGCGCATCATGACGAACCAAGGCGCTGAAATAGCGCTGCCCCAAAATGGGACCAACAGGACGACTGACCAGGAAAGCGGACACATCAAGGAAGGCGTTGTCTGCCATTTGTTCGGCAGCCAGTGCACGTGCAGGGAACAGTGAATTGCACATCGCGCCAAGGGATAAGATACCCATCCCCTGCAATAAGCGACGGCGAGAAATTCGGGGGGTGGAATTATGCGCCATGCTTTTTACCTCTGCGCGAACGAGAAATCAGAAGCACCAAGAGAATGATGATGACCGCCGCTGCACTGCCCCATACTGCAGGCTGAGCCAAACGGGCAATCAGCGGACGTTCGCCACCCTCACGCACGGTTTTAACCTGCTGCGGTGTCACCGTGAGCTGGGCATTACCGAAGTTTTTCAGCACATAATTGCTGACATCTGCGATTTGTTGATCGGTCAGACGATCGGTAAACAGAGCATCCGGGCCGAATCCAGGCATATCAATATCCTGCCCGTTGACCTGGCGATGCACGCCGTAGACGATGGTGGCGATGAGGTTATCCGCCTGTGGTGCGCCTGTTGCCGTGTTGTGGAACAGTGAAGGATAAAGTTTATTGCCCGAGCCATCAGGCTGATGACAGTTGGCGCAGGTGCTGCCGTAGATTTTCCAGCCTTCATCAGGATGGCTCACCGCGCGAAGTGCGGCTTCATCTGTCGCAGGTTTACCTAACGATTCGCGTGATGCGCCAGAAGACTGGCCCACAGCAGGGATCTGACGCAAATACGCCACCATAGCTGCGATGTCATCGTCATTGAGATACTGCAAACTGTGTTCAACCGCTTCAGCCATAGGGCCCGCGGCCTGTGCTTTGCCCGCAACATGCCCCGTTTTCAGGTATTGCGCGATCTCTTCATCGCTCCAGTTGCCGATGCCCGAATGTTTGTCCGGTGTGATATTGGGTGCAAACCAGCTACCCAAACTTCCCCCGCTCAATGCCTGGTCATTCACTTGTCCCATCAGTGAATTACGCGGTGTATGGCAGGTATCACAGTGAGCCAATGCATTGACTAAATAATCGCCGCGATTAACCTGCTCAGATTTGTCTTGTGCGGGAATAAACACCTTATTATCTGCAAATAAAGTATTCCATAACGCCATACTTAAACGAATATTAAACGGAAAAGGCAGATCGGTGGCCGGTGGGCGATGATCGCTGACTTTCACTCCGTGCATAAAATAAGCATACAGCGCATGTATATCTGCATCGGTTATTTTTGCGTAAGAGGTATAAGGCATCGCAGGATAAAGATGCTGTCCTTGTTTGTTTATCCCTTCACGTACTGCCTTAGCAAAGTCTTCTTCGGTGTAATCTCCAATCCCTGCTGTTTTAGAGGGGGTGATATTACTGGCAACGATATTTCCTAGCGGCGAAGAAATAACATATCCGCCTGACATTTCATCACCATGGTTGGGTGGCGTGTGGCATGCACCACAATCCGCCGCAATAGCCAGATATTTCCCTTTCGCGATAAGTGATGCAGCATCAGGCGCATTTTCAGCATGGGCTAAAAATGTCGTCGACAACAGTAAACTCAACGCGAAAGGTAGACAACGCGGTCTCACCTTTCTTGCCTTCATAATAATTGTTTCCGGTTAATAATAATTATATGGTGTTAAATAGAAAAACATTCCCGCAACAAAGTTACGGGAATGCAGAATATCAAATGTTTTTGATTTACAAAATACAAACAGTGCTATAACAGTTCATAATCATTAAAGATGATATTTTCGCCACTGGCCGCCGTAATATCGACTTTACCAGGCTCGGTTAAAAAAGCATCTCCCGGATGAACCCATAGCTCTTTCACTCGATTCGGATGCTTGTCGTCAGCAAGTAATATCCGCCCTTCGGTGAAGAAGACGCGAACGCCCGGCCCATGCTGGGTATATTCGCCACTGCTCTCGCCGGGTTTCAGGGTAACCTTCCACCCTTTGACGGTTTTCTTGTCTAATACTTGTTGGAACGCTTCACCCGCTGGACGATTGGCACCGCCAAAATGTTGGGGGCCAGGAATATTAATTTCAAACGCGACTTGATGATTAACATTCGTACCGGTATTGGTGACTTTATCTGTATCAGATTTACCCTGATGTTCACCAAATTTAACATTGCCGGTTTTCATCTCAGTATTATTAACCGGTTTATCGGGATATTCGATTTTTACCGGACTGCCTTCGATATGTGTATTGACATAGTCCAAATGTTGTTCATGAAACAACGTTGACTCGCCGGGCTGGATTAATACCCGCATGACCGTCACATATTTATTTTCCAAAATAACATGGTGCAGAGGTTCCAAATCAGTAGCCACAACTTTTTCAGCTGCCTGAGCTTGCAGACTGGCAGTAAAGATTGCGGTGCACATCAAGGTACTGGTGATCGTTTTGCGAACAATAGACATTACGACTCCTGTTAAAATAACGAATAGCAGATGACATTAAGCGAGTGATATTCACTCAACAATCGTCACCCAATTTGCACCCTTCCCGGTTGGCGCTCGCTCAAGCAAATTAAGCTTTCCGCTTGCCGGGTTAATCGCGTAGAGCGCCACCTGTGTTGATTTCTGTCCTGATTCGATTAAGAAATGGCCTGAGTTATCAATAGCAAATCCACGGGGCTGCGCTTCCGTTTTGGTACTATTAATGAAGCTTAAATGACCATCGTCCGGTGAAATATGGAAAGCGGTAATATTGCTGCTGGTGCGCTCGGTGGAATAAAGGAAGCGTCCGTCTGGGGTAATATGAATATCAGCCTGCCATAAACGCGGTTTTTCTGACTTTGGCAGATCATCATCGCCAGTCAGTGGACGCGCCTCGCCGCGCTGCATGGTGCGGGCAATCGCCGGGTCGAGTGAGGGTGTCGCTTCATGTTCGTTCAGCGTGCCATCTTTATTCAGCGTCAAGCGCGAGATGTTGCCTGCCATCTCGGTTAATAAATAGAGATTCTGCTCGCCCTGCCCGTCCGGTTTCGGTGCGAAAGCAAAATGGCGCGGCCCGGTTGCAGCTTCTCGCTGAATGTTCACAAAAGCCGGCGTATTGGCTGTCACTTTGCCGCTTTGACTGTCAAAACGGTACTGCAACATCTGGTCTGCGCCCAGCAATGGCACATAGAGATAGTGGTTGCTGGGGTCAGTCTGGATCGAGTGAGCACGCTTGCCGGTGTGAACCACCTGGACAGGTGCGCTTTCCACTTTTCCATCATTGGCGATGCGGTTAATACTGAACAAATCACCGCCGTACGAAGATGACAAGAGGAAACGCCCCGTCTTATCCAGCGCAATATAGGCCATCGCTTCCGGCAACGGAGTATCGGCAAAATGACTTAGCGTGCCATCAGAGGCGATATGCCAACTCGATACGTGATAAGGCTGACTGCGTACCGAGACATACAGCGTTTTTTTTGTCCTTCGACACCACCATTGGCATACTCTTCAACCCGGTTTGATATTCACCAATGGGGCTGAGCGTCTGCTTGGCTTTATTCAGCGTATAGGCGGTTACTGTACCGCTGTCACCGTTTGATACGTAGACGAATGCCGTCTCTTGCGCCATGACCGTTGAAGCGCAGAGCATCATGCCTGCTGCAATTAGCGTTTTTTTCATTATTTATCTCTTTTGTAGGGTACAGCCTGTGACTACCAGCGTGTTTTAAAGTGCTCGCACAGCTCCAACACTGCGCTTTCCGGTAATGCCGCCGGTTTCGTTGTGCAGTTGAGCCAAAGACGTGCCGTTTCTTCTAACTCTTCCAGAGAGAAACTGGCCGACGAAACCGAAGTTCCCCAGATCACCGGACCTAAGCGCTCAAGCATCACGCCGCGCACATCGTTCGCCAATGCAGCGACCTGCTCCGCCACTTCGGCATGGCCCGGGCGACGGTAAGCGATCAACGGGATACGCCCCACTTTCATCACCTGGTAAGGTGTTAACGGTGGCAGAATGCTATCGCGCTGCCAGACGCCAGCCAGCGTCAGCTGTACCAGATGAGTGGAATGGGTATGAACCACGCCTTGCGCCTCAGGATTGCGGTCATAAATCTGACGATGCAGAAGCAGCGTTTTTGAGGGCTTATCACCTGAAACCCACTCACCATCACGATTAACCTTGGCAATACGCGAAGGCTGCAAGTGTCCCAGGCAGGCATCGGTTGGCGTAATCAACCAACCATCTTCCAGACGGGCGCTGATATTACCGGCGGTGCCAGTGGTGTAGCCGCGATTGAAAAGATCTGCGCCGACCTGGCAAATCTCTTCACGTAAAGATTGTTCGTTTTGCATCACGCTCTCCTTATTTGGCTGTCGCAACGACGGGGTTTTTACGAGTGGGAGTAATCGGAAGTGGCTCTAACTTGCCGAGGACAAACATGAAGGTCAGCGCACCCACCACGCAGATGCCCCCCGCCACCAGCAGCGGTACGACAAATGAACCGTGACTCAGGCTCAGCATCAAGCCGGTAAAGGAGGCCGTCACAATACCTGCGAGGTTGCCAGCAAAGTTCTGGATACCGCCCAGTGTCGCTACGTAGTTACTGGCAGGTGCCACATCAGCAGGCAGTGTCCAGATGTTGGCGGCAGTGAAAGCAAGGCCCGCATAGGTAATGGAGAACAGCGTCAAGATCACCGTGATGCTGTCGGTAAACGCCGCGAACGCAATCACCGATGACAGCAGCATGCCGAATACCAGACAGGTTTTGCGTGCGGTAGTCAGACTAAAGCCTTTGCGGTAAAGCGCATCCGAGGTCACGCCGCCCAGTAAACTTCCCGGGATCCCCATCAAGGCCGGGATGGCACCCAGCGTGCCCAGCTCCTTCAGCGAGAAACCGTGGGCCACGGTCAGGTAAGTCGGGAACCAGGTGACAAAGAAGTAAGTGGCAAAATTCATGCAGAAGAAACCAATCATCATGCCCCACACGTTGCGGTGGCGGAACAATGACCACAAATCGACCTTTGCATTGCCCTCAAGTACCGGCGCGGCACGATCCTCGAGCAGGTTTTGTCGCTCGGTTTCGTCGAGTCCTTTCATCTCTTCCGGCTCGCGGTAGAACACCAGCCAGATAACCACCCACACCAGACCTAATGCGCCGGTAACAACGAATGACGTTTCCCAATCCCAGGTACTGATAAGCCAAGCCACCAATGGCAAGGCCAGCGCACTGCCCGCGCGTGGGCCCGCATCGAAGATGCCACTCGCGGTTGCTCGCTGTTTTTTTGGAAACCAGCTGTAAACCACTTTGACACAGCCGGGGTTACCTCCCGCTTCACCGATACCCAGCGCCAAACGCGCGGCGAACAACGAGGTAAATCCTTTACCGAATGAAGTGAACACCGTAAACAGCGACCACCAGCCCACTGCCAGTGCCAAGCCGGCACGGGCACCTAAACGGTCGATCAGACGCCCGGCCGGAATCTGCATCAATGCATATGTCCAGAAGAATGCCCCCAGCACCAGCCCCATACTGGTGTCATCCAGTCCCAAATCCGCTTTGATGTGCGGCGCCGCGATGGCAAGGTTGATGCGGTCGATGTAATTGATGGCGATGGCAAAAAAACAGAACACGATCATCAACCAGCGAATTCGTGGATATCTGCGCATGGTGAATTCCTTTATGATTTATTTGTAAGTAACAGAGGTTCTGCGGCGTATCGGGCTGCAGGGCCAACGTAGTGGTTAAAATGCGGAGCAACTCGTCACAAATCGGTTAATAAATCGTGAGCGGGTGACCCCAACCTGATAACATGTCGTCAAAAGTAAGCGATTACAAAATACAGTCAAGCCAAAAGTAAGCGCTTTCAAAACTGATTGTGAGTTGCCTGTGATTTTTGTGGGCAAGCTCACTCTTTCTGCAGGAGTGACTTGATGAGTGAGAAACAAAATGGATCTGGCCGCGTATCACTGGAAGATGTTGCGCGTCTCGCTGGCGTCTCAACGGCCACGGTGTCACGCGTTTTAAACGGGAGCAGCACAGTCAAAGTCGCCCGTCGTGAGGCGGTAGAAAAGGCGTGTGAAGAGTTAGGCTATGTGATTAACCGCGCTGCGCGAACCCTGGCTTCTCGCCGCAGCATGACGATTGGTGCCGTGGTCCCTACCCTCGCCACAGAAACCTTTTCTCGCCCGCTGGCCGCGTTTCAGCAGTTAATTCATGAGGCGGGCTATACGTTGCTGTTGGCCAATTCCAACTTCGACCCGGATACTGAGCTTAAAGAAGTGAACAAGCTGATTGAGTACGGCATTGATGGCTTGATGCTGGTGGGCCATACCCACCACCCCAAACTTTGGGAAAGGATTCAGCAGCAAGAGATAGCCTGTGTGCAGACCTTCTCACTGGATCATGAGAAGCCTTGCGTCGGCTATGATAGCGAAGGCGCCGCTGAGACGATTGCCAATCATCTGTTAGCTCTGGGTCACCAACGTTTCGCGGTGATCGTCGGCACCCCGCCGTCAAACGACCGCGTCTCGGAGCGTCTGAAAGGGACGCGGCGCGCACTGGAGAGCCACGGACTGGCATTACCGGATAGCCACCTGATTGATAACGCTTTCAGCATGAATGACGCACGTAAAGCGGTGTTTCGCCTGCTGGATGGGCCGCAGCCGCCCACAGCCATCATCTGCGGTAATGACCTGCTGGCGTTTGGCGCCATGCGCGCCGCGAGCGAACGCTACCTGCGTATTCCGAATGATATTTCCATCGTGGGCTTTAACGATTACGAATATGCCGAGCACCTTGAGCATCCGTTGACCACGATGCGCGTTGACCTGGCTTCAATAGGCGAACACGCCGCGCAGTTCCTGTTAAACACGCTCAATAGCCTGCCAGCACAGACACATACGGTGATCCAAACAGAGTTAATTGTTCGGGGCAGCACCGGTTCTGTGCCCCGACAAGAGCGTTAATCGCGGCGTAACATACCGAACTGGTTGAAGACCTGCGTGACGGACGGGGTTTTCAGCCATGCAAGAAAGGCAGCCGCCTCTTTAGGATAGGTTGCCTCTTGCAGCAGCGCAGCGGAAAGCGAGATGGGTTGCTGAGTGCCCGGCGGCAATGGCCCCACAATATCAATGCCTTGCACCATCAGCAGTTCACTGATCTGCTGTACCGCGATATCCGCCTTGCCATTGATCAGTTGCTCGGCAGTAAATCCGGCCGGAATCACCGTTCCGCGTTGACGTAAAGTCTCATCGATATTCAACTGCTTAATCAGCCGTGAAAACCATTGACCACTGGCCCCTGCTTCTGACCATGACACCGAACGTGCGGCCACCAGGCTGTCGATTAAATGCTCCCGGCTGCTGATATCCGGTTTTGGCGCGCCAGACTTCACCGCAATGCCAATGGGAGAATCCACCACTTCAACCCGGCTATTGGCATCCACGAAGCGATCTTCAATGAGTCGATCGACCGTTTCGACCGTGGCAATGATCGCCTCGGCTTTGGCTCCTTGCCGTATTTCTTGTTCAATGAGGGTGCTGGGGTGCCAGCGTATTGCCAACCGATGGTCGGGTTGCAGGCTTTGCCACTGTTTTAACAGCACTTCAAAAGGCGCGCTTAACGCAAGCGCGCTGTAGATGGTTAACTCCATGCTTAATCCTCACGGGCAAACAGGGGTGCGCGGCGCAAGAACGCAGCATTCAGTTGATCAGGCCGGGTGACGCCGAGCAGCGCCATATCGCGATCAATTTCATCACGCAGGATATGCATAGCATGCTCAATACCCGCTTGTGCACCGATAACCGATCCGTACAGGAAAGGCCGACCTAAGAAGACAAAGTCAGCGCCTAGCGCCATCGCTTTCATGACATCGGTGCCACGACGGATGCCGCTGTCGATGATCACCTTCATATTGCCTTTGGCAGCCGCAATCTCCGGCAAGGAATGCAATGGCGGGATGGTGTAATCCAATTGGCGGCCCCCATGATTCGAGAGAATCACGGCATCTGCGCCTAAATCACGCGCGATAAAGGCATCTTCAGGCGACATCAATCCTTTAACCACCAAATTGCCTTTCCATTTTTTACGGATAGCTTCCACATGCGTCCAGCTCAACTTGTCACGTGCGTTGGTGTTTCGCACCTTGTTGGACATCATCGGTGGACCGCGCTCAGCATCGGTATTTTCAAAGTGCGGTGCGCCATGACGGAGATAGGTTTGCGCCACGGTGCCCAATAGCCAGCGTGGACTGATAGCGCTCTGCCACATGACTTTCGGGGTGATTTTGATGGGCATACTAAAGCCGCTGCGGGTGTTGTGCTCACGGTTGCCCAACATTGGGGTATCTCCCGTCACCACCAGCGTTTTGTAACCCGCACGCTCGACTCGATCGAGCAGGCGGTCAATACGTGGCTGGTCCCCCGCGAGATAAGCCTGGAACCAGGCATCAGGGTTTGCGGCAATAATATCTTCCAGGGGAATCAAGGATGACGCACTGAGTATCATTGGCACATTCTTAGCACGCGCGGCTTTGGCCAGCATCAGGTCAGCCCGGTAGCTCACAAAGGAGGCTCCTCCGAGTGGGGCGACGCCAAAGGGGAGCGACCAGTTATGCCCGAGCAGCTCAACATGTTGATCGCGCCCCGAGACATCACGGAACATGCGCGGAACGAAGTGATATTGCTGATAAGCCTCATGGGCAGCCGCAAGCCCCCTTCCTGTTTCAACTCCTCCCTTAACATATTGAAAAATCATATTCGGCAAGCGCTTACGCGCGTGGCGTTCAAAATCCTCTAAGGCCAGAAGGTCGCGAAAATGACGCGGCAAAGTGTTGACCGGACGCGTCTGCGCTTCCGGTTTTTGTACGATGTTGATAGCAGTGGTCTCTCCACGAGTCGTCATAGCGCGTTCTCACATTTAAAAAGTAAGCGTTATCAAAATTGCTTATGGCCAAAAATTTTCTGTTTTATATCCTGACAGACGCTCAGATTTTTTATGTGATCATCATCACCATATCAAGCAAAATGTAAGCCCTTACATTTTAATTTTTATCTGAGTATGGTGTTCTGTAGTACATCGAGCCTATGGCAGCTAACGGAGATAAACATGAGCCAACGAATCGTTTTACTGCATGCCACCCCAGTCGCCATGCCGCCTATTCAGCAAGCTTTCAAAGACGTATGGCCAGAGTCGGAAATCGTGAATTTGCTGGATGATGGTTTGACAATTGACCGAGCGAAAACCGAGCAATTAACCCCTGAGCTCATCGAACGCTTTGTCGCGCTCGGGCACTATGCCTACGCCATGCAAGCACAAGGCATTTTAGTCACCTGTTCAGCATTTGGCCCGGCAATAGAACAACTGGCCGCAGACCTGCCAATCCCCGTACTGAAGCCGAACGAAGCAATGTTTGAATCCGCGCTTCAGTCAGGCAAACATATTGGCATGTTGGCGACATTCGGCCCTTCTCTGGTCACCATGTGCGATGAGTTTGATCACTATGCGGCTCAGTGCGGTTCTGACGCTAAACTGGAAACCCTGTTGGTACCCGATGCGATCGATTTACTGCGCCAGGGTGATGTTGCCAGCCATAATCGGTTGGTGGCCGAATATGCCCCTCAACTAAGCCACTGTGATGCGATTATGCTCGCGCACTTTTCTACCTCGCAAGCTGCTGAAGCCGTCCGGGAGCGCGTGTCAGTGCCCGTCCTGACCGCACCGCATGCTGCAGTGAAAAAATTGCGCGCCGCGCTGGGAGAAACATCATGCTGATTGGCGTTATTGCTGATGATTTTACCGGTGCCAGTGATATTGCAGTGACACTCTCCAAGGGGTTAACCGGTGAAGGCGGATTGCGCACGACGCAATATCTTGGCGTGCCTGAGCACCCTGCTGCTCCAACTGTTGAAGCGGGAGTGATTGCGCTCAAATCGAGGTCTATACCCGCAGCCGATGCCGTTGAGCAGTCGCTGGCAGCCTGTGAGTGGTTACTCGATCAGGGCTGCACACAGATTATATTCAAGTATTGTTCAACTTTTGATTCCACTGCCGCGGGCAATATCGGCCCGGTACTGGATGCACTCACCGCGCGCTTGCAGGCAAAAAAGGTCATTGTCTGTCCGGCCTTCCCCACCATGGGACGTACGGTTTATCAGGGCAATTTGTTCGTCCACGACCGTCCGTTGAATGAGTCAGGCATGGAGCATCATCCCATCACACCGATGAAAGATGCGGATATTCGTCGCTTATTAGCGCAACAAGCTGTCACGCCTGTTGGCCATATTGCCTGGCAGCACGTGGCTCAGGGCAGCGAGCCACTTCGTCAGCAATTTGAGAATGATGATGAGGTGAAATTAGTGGTTGTAGATGCGTTAAGCGACCACGATCTCACCATTATTGGTATAGCAGCGGCTGGATTGCCCCTGATCAGCGGGGGTTCTGGCATTGCATTAGCGTTACCGCACAACTTTATTAAAGCGGGTCTGGCTCAAGGTGGGAGCCAGGAACATCCTGCGGTGGACGGGTTAAGTGCGATTTTGGTTGGCAGCTGTTCTGGCGCCACACGCGGCCAAATAGAAGCCCATCAGCAGCATTCCGCGGTGTTAGCGCTGGACATCCAGCAGGTGATGCAAAACAACATCACTGCCGAGGATATTGTGCAGTTTATTCTTGATCATCAGGCAGACTGCCCACTGGTTTACTCATCCGGCGATCCACTTAGCGTGAAAAAAGCGCAGGAACAATATGGTCAACAGCGTATTTCACAGCGTCTCGATCAACTCTTCGGTGATGCTGCGCGCAAACTGGTTTATGAAGCAGGCATTCGGCGGTTAGTGGTTGGCGGTGGAGAAACGTCAGGTGCGGTGGTCAGTGCTCTGAACCTTGGCTCACTGGAGGTGGGGAATGAGATCGATCCTGGCGTTCCCGCCTTGTTTAGTCGTTCAACTCAGCCACTGGCGCTAGCACTCAAGTCAGGCAATTTTGGCAGAAGAGATTTCTTTCAACATGCATTGAACACATTAAGTGGCGATAATCATCTTGATAAAATAGAGTGAGTTATCCCACTTATAATTACGTGACATGTTGAGGAACAGAGGTATGGCCAAGGAACACCATTATCAGGTTACCGTGCGCTGGACTGGCAATCGCGGTACAGGCACGTCTTCTTATACGGCTTACGATCGTAACGGTGAGATGCTGGCAGATGGCAAACCCACGATGCCTTTGAGCGCCGACCCGGCATTTCGTGGCGATGCTACGCGCTGGAATCCTGAGGAACTTCTGTTAGCCTCCGCCTCTGCGTGTCACAAATTGTGGTATCTGCATTTATGCGCCGATGCGGGCATCATCATTGAAGCTTATGAGGATGCCGCTGAGGGGACCATGCAAGAAGGCGCGCGAGGACGTTTCACTCAAATCACACTGAAACCGCACATTACGTTGCGCGATCCGGCAGATGCGGACCGCGCAAGCGCGCTTCATCATCAGGCTCATGAAGCCTGTTACATCGCCAATTCACTCAACTTCCCGGTGGATTGCGAACCCACCTTCGAATAATTACGCCGCGCCGGCCAGCGGGGGTTGCCACAGACGCACCCCGTTGCGCCCGGCGCGTTTCACTTCGTATAACGCCTCATCTGCATGGCGTAACCAGTGGCGCAGTGACTCCGCGCCGGAAGCTGACGCAATCCCGATACTCACGGAACAATGAAAATCTGCGGATGCAGGTAAACGTACCTGCGCAATTTTGTCCTTGAGTTGCTCGGCCAGCGCCACCACGGTTTCATCGGTGGCGTGATGGACAATCACGCACAGTTCATCACCACCAAAACGTGCCGGAATGTCCTGTAATCCCACCACTTTGCGCAGCAGAGCGGAGATCTCTGCCAGCAAAAAATCGCCCGCTTCATGACCCCAGGTATCATTGACGGACTTGAAATAATCAAGATCCATCAGCAACAGATACCCGGTGCTATCACCTCGACGGGTGCTGAGGAACTCACTCTCCAGACGTCGTTCAAACAAGCGTCTGTTAGGAATTTCCAAGCCGGGGTCCATCAACGCGATGCGTTCCAGCTCGCGGTTTCGTTTACGCAAATGCCAGGTCAGATTGTACGAGGTGACACTCAATACCAGCATATAACAGGTCGCCAGCGGCAGCGTCAGCCACACCGTCTGGGTGCTAAACGACAGATTTACCCCGGCGCCATCCACTAGCCAAACCAAAATGAACGCGCAGAGAAAGGCCTGCATGGCAGCGATAAGCTGGGCCGCACCACCCGCCGCATAGCGGTCCGAGGCCAATACCGCCATGATCACAAATGAGGGAAGTGGGCTAAGTGCCATTAGCGCGACCCAAATGCCGCCAAACGCGGCATCCAGCGTCAGGTTATGCCGTTCAGTACCGGTAGGGTCTTCAGCGCGCAGGGCTCGGCGATAAGCGAGCCACGGCCAGATAAATGCATTCACGAATAACAGGGCGCTAAACGCCGCGCCACGATGCATCTCCATCAATACGGAGAGGATCGGGAAGAAACATAAAATTGTGCCGAGCTGTCGCATGATAAACATACGACGCACGAAGCGTTCTGAACGACGCTTCAGGTGGCTATCATCAGGCGAGTAATAATTCATTCATAGGAGAAATCTGACAGACAAGAAATGCAGTGTAACGGGAAAAAGGGAGGGTGGATCGGATTATTTTAAGAATATTTACCTTGCGCTTAGAAATTAGCGAAAAAAATTTCGATGCTATCAATAAACAAATGCAGGAGTGCCTAGATGGTACTGATTTTATTGATAATTTGCGTTAAGTTCATAACCTTATCGATAATTCAACAAGGTGATTATTAATCGTAAGCCATTACATTAATTAGTATTTATTAAAGACTAATTCAAATTTCACTGCGTCAACACCTTACCCATCTCAAGATAAATCAGGACCACTATCAGCCGACGCCAGTAGCACTATGCTAAATCGTAAAAAGGGACCTCAAATGAGATCCCTTTTTGGCAATCTATGAGATTTAGCGCCCTACTCCCTGCAGACGGAACTGCGCCACCAGTCGCTCCAGCATCATCGCTTGCTCTTCCAGCGAATTCGCCGAATGCGAGGAGGCACTGACCAACGTGGCGTTTTGCTGGGTGGTGGTGTCCAATTCACCGACGGCTCGCGCAATCTGTTCAATACCACGGCTTTGCTCATCCGAGGCTGCTGAAATCTCCTCCATAATCTCATTCACGCGCGCGATGCTGCCGAGAATTTGATCCATGGTTTCACCCGCACGTGCCACTTGTTGATGGCCGTTGCTGATGCGGCTGACAGATTCGCTGATCAGCTGTTCGATATCTTTTGCTGCACCGGCACTGCGTTGCGCCAGATTGCGCACTTCACTCGCTACCACGGCAAAGCCGCGCCCCTGCTCACCGGCACGCGCGGCTTCTACTGCGGCGTTGAGGGCAAGGATATTGGTCTGGAAAGCAATACTGTTAATGACGGCAGTGATGTCAGCAATTTTCTTCGAGCTATCAGAGATTTCACCCATAGTGCTGACCACGTCACGCACCGCTTTACCGCCCTGATTGGCGTTGTGCGAGGCTTCGGCCGCAATCTGGCTGGCTTGACGGGCGTTCTCAGCGTTGTTTTTCACGGTAGCGGTTAACTGCTCCATGCTTGCCGCTGTTTCAACGACGGCCGCCGCCTGCTGCTCAGTGCGCGATGACAAATCGAGGTTACCCTGATTAATCTCGCTGGCTGCTTGCGACACACTGCTGACACTACTCAGTACGTCACCGATCATACTGCGCAAACGGTCGTTCATACGGCCCATGGCCGATGTCAGCTTGCCCAATTCGTCGTGGCGGTCCGTGGTGAATTGCGAACTGAGATCGCCGCTGGCAATACGCTCCGCCAGTTCAAGGTTATGGAATACCGGACGCGTGATTTGGCGGATGATGTACCACGCCACCAGCACACCGAATAGAATCGCCAGGCCACCAATCAACAGGGATAAGGTCGCTGAACCGTTAGCTAACTCGTCGTTGCGTTCCTTCACAATGCTGATGATCTTTTTGATCACCGCACTGCTCTTGTCTCCTGCCACTTTTACCGTGTCTTCTGAGCTACGCAGTTGACCATAGCTGTCTGCCGCTTGCAGGCTGAGATCTTTAAAGCGTTCAGTGTCCTGCCACAGTGCAGTAAAGCCGCCTTGCTGTTCCGGTGGCAGCTGAGCCAACAACGCTTTCATGCCCTGATCCGCTTGCTGGAAGTGGATTTGCAGCGTATTGCGCAAGGTGTCGGTGACATTAAAGCGCAGCGCCCAGGCTTCTTCGCGCACATTGCTGATGGCAAACAGCTGCTCGTAAATCTGGTTGGTGAGTTCGGGATTAGTGACCGGGGTGCGGATCAGCTGAGTGTAACGTGAGGTCATATCCTGCTGGCTCAACGAATCAAGCTGGGCACGCAGGCTGCTGAGTTGCTGAGTGGCTTGCGTCATCGCGCCGATGCTGTTTTGGAAACTGGCAAGGTGGGTATCCAGTTCATCCACTAAGGCGCGTGAGTTGTCAGTCCAGGAGAGCTGTTGAGCTTCGCGGTTCAACTGCTGGGCATGGGTAACGTAATCAGCCATCACTTTGCCCGATTTATCATCGCCATACAGATACTTGAGGCGGTTTATTTTGGCCTGAAATACCTCAATATTGATGTCATAAATTAGGTTGGTTTTCTGGTAAATGTCGTGAATAGCCGTGAAGCGCTGCACGCTGATTCCGGTAGCCAACGCCACCAACAGCAACACAATGCCAAATCCTGCTGACAATTTTCGGGTGATGCGCACATTACGTAAACGGGATACCAGCCCCATGTTCCCTCTCCTGCAAATGTTGTTTTTGTAAATTCTGGTAAGGGAGTTATCGGAGCGAAGCGGGATTTGTTTATCGCGGAGATCACAAAAAAGCGATTACAGGATGTTATGCGCCGCCGGGTGGTGGCGCGAGCAGGTTATCGCGCGGATTGTGGGGCTAGCTGGCTGATAAACAGGCCTGCTGCACTCACCGCATCCACCGCCACTTTCCCCAGCTGCTGGCGGATACTGTCACCCAGCGCGATGGTAGAAAAACCCGTGCAGGAGAAAGCGATCACCTCGATGCCCTCGCGATAGAGAGTATCAGCGCAGGCCAAGGCGCTGGCGCGACCTTCTGCACTTAACAGATCAGTGGTGTTCAGCACCCCTTCCGGACGCGCATAACGCACGGATTCACCCAGCAGCTGGCGGAAAGGCGCAGGAGCCGCCGCACCAATTCCCATTACCGCCACAGGGCGTTTAAGCATGCGAGCAATACTTGCCGAGGCCGAACCGGCGCTGATGACGGGAATCGATACGGCATCGCGCAGTACCGCCAGGCCTGGATCGGCAGCGCAGCTGAGAAACAGCGCATTGCAGCCGTCGGCCTCCAGCTGCTGACCGAGCGCGACGATCTTTGGCACCGCCAGTGCTTCACTGGCGTCATCGAAAATGCCTTTGTGCTGATCGGGGATAGCACGGCTTATCGAGTTGATCCCGTATTCTTGATGAATCAGCCGACCATGTTCTTCGACAAAGTGCTGATCTGAATGGGTTAATACGCGGATTATCCCCAGCATGGCTGTTACTCCTGGTCTGATGTTAAAGGATTTGCAAAGCGGCGGAAGGCCAACTGCGGTCTGTTTTGATTATTTACAGTAAAGTGGCAGGTTTAAGCATTAACGGCAATTATTGCTTTTAGTAACTATTAAGACGGCACATCTCTCTATTTAAAATCAATAAAACAACCTCAAGGAATGCATAAAATTACAACCTAAAAAACCATGCAATATATGCCAGCATTGCGAACACCTAAGAAGCCACAAATTAACCAAAAACATCAACAAAAAATCATTGAATAAAAATGATGATGGTGCTAGCTTCTAAAATTATATTTTATTACTGTTTTAAAAAAGGATACCCATGCCCTCTAATACATATTTAATTATCAGAAAGGACATCTCACTTTACGCTCATGAAATGAATTTTTTTGGAAAAACTTGCAACACGAACATGTTGCAGAATGGTCCTTCCTAACTGCACTTGGCTGTTGGGGAGTAACCAACCAACACTTTCAATTCTTTGCCTTTATTATTGCAATATCATTTTTTACAGGAAAACTACTCAAGTCACCCAAGAATCGATCCTTCAATAAAATTGAAAAAAACATTCTTATGAAAATAAACGAATCAACATTAAATGACACTGAAAAAACAAAGCTTAAATCTCGAATCTTAAACATTAAAAAATTCAGAAGCTTTAGGTATTCTCCATTCGTAATAAAAAGAAACTGGCGATTTCTTTTAGGATACCTTTTTTTAATGAGTTCATTTATATTTAACATACTTAATTAGTAGCAACCAATCTTAAAACTTACAATGCCTGAGAAGTCAAATCGTGTTTCCCACGTCTTTAATCAGTTGGCGTAACCACTGATGCGCCGCACTGTCCTGCGTTCTGCGATGCCAAAGCAAATCAAAAGGAATAGAGGGCAGCGCCAATGGCGGTTCAAACATGATGATGTCACCTTGTCTGGCTGAAGTGGTGCCCACGCGGCGCAGCACTGTTGCCACATAATCCGTTCCCGGCAAGAGTGCAGGCACGGTAAACATGGTGGGCAGCGTCAGACTGATGGTACGAGCCAGACCTTGCTCACGCAGTTGCTGGTCCACCAAACCGTAATGGTTGCCTTCCGGTGACACTAAGATGTGGCGCATCGAGAGAAATGCCTGTAGGTCCATACCCTTACGCGCGACTTTATGATCTCGCCCCACGAGCGTCACAAAGTCATCACGTAACAGTGGTTGGGAAAGAATGCGATTCTCTGCTTTGGTCGGTGGCACACCGACGGCAATATCAATCTTTCCCGCATCGAGTAGTGCAACAACTTCATCACGATCAATAAAATAACGCACATGAACGGTGCAATTTGGTGCCACTGCCGCCAGCTTTTTGGTTAATGCTGGTAGCAGCACATGCATCGGATACTCCGTTAACCCTAGGGTAAAACTGCGCTGCTTGGCGGTGGGATCAAAGACTTCCGCAGGCTTCATTAAATGACGCACCTGCCCTAACGCATTGGCCACCGGTATCGCAATCTCCTGCGCTTTCGCCGTGGGTAATAGCCCTTCCGCGCTGCGGATAAACAGCGGATCGTCGAAGACACGACGCAAACGAGAGAGTGCAGCACTCATCGCCGGTTGACTCACGCCAGCCAGCGCAGCAGCTTTAGTGACGTTGCGTTCCAGCATCAAGGCATTGAATGCCACCAGCAAGTTGAGATCGAACCCTTCAAAATTCATATTTTGTATAGTACTTTATACCAATCATTTGTTGGATTGATAGTGTCAGATTCAGGAATACTGCACAAGCCGGTGAGATGCACCGTTAACTAATCCAATAAGGGCTCGAACATGTCTGCGACACAACCACTCAACCAACGTCTGCAAACTGAACGCACTGCGGTGGAAAACCTCTATCGTGCTTTTAGTGACAAGAACCCCGATCTACTGGATCTGGCGGTTACACAAGATTGGGATGACATCCCACTGGCGCCAGGCCAAGGTCCGGGACCAGAAGGATTTAAACCTTTGCTGGCAAGCTTTATCGCCGCGTTCCCGGATATCAACATCATCGTGCACGACATGCTACAGGAGCCTGGAAAGATTGCCGTGCGCGCTGAAATTACCGGTACGCACCAAGGTGAGTTTATGGGGATTGCGCCAACTGGCCGTCGCATTAGTGTGCGCCTGCATGAGTTTCACTTACTCAACGGCGAGCGCGTGACCACCACTTGGCATATGGAAGATTGGATGGCTTTATTCCAACAAATTGGCCAGTTCCCGGCACAGTGAAGTCGGAACAATAATATCGGCAGTATGCAATATGCATGGTTGCAGTTGAATGCTAACTGCGCATATGCATGGTTGCAGTTGAATGCTAACTGCGCACAAGATACGCCTGAAATTGAGATGCATCTTCGCCAGATAATCGAGCCGCGTTTTGATTCGGATGGTCACGCAAATAGGCTGCTATCAACGCAAAGCCGAGTGAATATCCGCACCAGCGCGGCATGTCACCCGAGCCAAAGAACCAGGCATTATGGTCGTACCAGTGTTGTGACCACTGTTCTAAAGCCCGGTTGATAAACGGGCTGAGCATCGCGCTCTCCAACGTTTCCCATGGCTCGGGTTCGCCGCCACACACATCCAATGAGAAGTGACCCGCCAAACCCTCAGACACCAGCGCTTCGCCTAATGTACGTCCGTACCCGGGGCCGTCCCAACGCGCGGCATGATGCAGTTCATGAGCAAACATGCGGCTAAGGCTCTCTTGCGTAAGATCCTGACTTTGCGGATCCACAGTGAGATAGACCAGGCCTGGCTCCGGGGTGTACCCCAGACATCCCTTACCCTCCAGCACAAACTGTCCCGCTTTAACCACGACATCTAACGCATTAAAGTCGAGATGCGTATTGGCCAACTGCCACGTATGTTGCAACGCCGTGCTTATCTCATGCTGTTTTGCGGAAAGTGACTGACGGGCGTTGATAAAATGAAGTTCGAGGGAATGCATTTGGCCTCCTGCCAGAACAATAAAACGGGGCCATATAGTGCGCAGAAAACAGAACACATTTCAAATGCGGTGGTTTAAGCCAAGCATAATCTTCCCCTGCTATGCTTGGCAGCGAACGTTAATCAGTATTCACAGGCGGGACTATGAAAGTGGTGTTATATGCGTATCACGAAATGGGGTGCGCAGCGCTGGAGAGTTTGCAGGAAGTGGGATGCGAAGTGGCTTGCGTCTTCACCCATGCGGGGGCCAGTCAGGAGAATAGCTTCTTTGACTCGGTCGAAACGCTGGCGCAGCAGCAACAGATCCCGGTGTTTTATGCGGATGATATCAATACCCCAGAATGGGTTGCTAAGGTCGCTGCCCTGCAACCGGATGCGATTTTCACCTTGTCATATCGGCAAGCACTCTGCCCCGCGTTGATCGCCACGGCGAAAAAGGGGGCGTTCAATGTCCACGCTTCACTGCTGCCTGCCTATCGCGGTCGTGCCCATCTTAATTGGGTCATTATTCGCAATGAACGCGAAACCGGCGTGACGCTGCATCGTATTAACCCCACCCCTGATGGTGGTCCGATTCTGGCACAACACCGTGTCGCCATTACTGATGAAGATGACGCGCTGTCACTGCACCGCAAACTGGTGCGCACTACACGCGAACATATGCCGCAGTGGTTACGTGGCTTGCAGGCAGGAAGTTTGATCGAGCGCGCCCAAGATGAGCGTCTGGCGAGCGAACCTGGACAGCGTAAACCTGAGGATGGGCAGATTCACTGGCAGCAGTCTGCGGATGAGATTCATTGTTTGATTCGCGGTGTAGCCTATCCATGGCCTGGTGCTTACAGTCTCATTGGCGAGCAGCGCTTTATCGTGTGGAAAAGTCGCGTGGTTGCCCAGCCGCATCAATATGCACCGGGCAAGATCATTTCTACCGATCCGCTTTACGTCGCCTGCGGTCAGAATGTACTGGAAATTGTCGCCGCGGGTTTGTCTCACCATGACAATCTCAACGCGGCGCAACTGGTGCAGCACTTTTCCCTCAGTTCAAAAACGCAGCTTGATTAAGTTTTAATCTGGCGATTTCAGCCTGAAATCGCCAAGATTTTTACCAGCGGGTAGCCGCCATATCAATGACGAAGCGATACTTCACATCGCCCTTCAGCATACGCGCAAAGGCATTTTCCACCGTCTCTCCAGCAATTAATTCAATGTCCGCTGTGATGTTGTGTTCGCCACAGAAATCCAACATCTCCTGCGTCTCTTGAATACTGCCAATCGATGAACCGCTGATGCTTAAACGACGGAACACCATCGGCGTCACGTCGGGAGACTGATGAGGCTGCTCAGGAATCCCCACCAGCACCAGGCGGCCATTGGTTTTTAAGGTCGCGAGGTACGGATCGAGGTCGTGTGGCGCGGAAACGCAGTCGATAATGAAATCGAGAGAGGTTTGCGCCGCTGCCATCTGCGCATCATCACGCGACACGACAACACGGCTTGCGCCGAGACGGCGTGCATCAACGCCCTTCTCCGGAGAGGTGGTGAACAACGTGACTTCCGCACCCATCGCGCTCGCCAGTTTGACCGCCATATGACCCAAGCCGCCTAAGCCGACCACGCCGACTTTATCGCCCGCTTGTACTTTAAAATGACGTAACGGCGACCATACGGTGACACCTGCGCAGAGCAAAGGTGCAACACCTGCCAGTGGCAAGTTTTGCGGTACTGACACCACAAAATGCTGATCGACCACCACATTCTGCGCGTAGCCGCCCCACGTGCTGTCGCCAGTGTGCTTATCGATACCGTTGTAAGTCGGCGTAAAACCGGCTTCGCAATACTGTTCTTCTTGCTGTTGGCAGAAGTGACATTCGCGACAGGAGTCGACCATTACGCCAACACCCACAACATCACCGACCTTGAAGTTTGTGACCGCTGTGCCGGTTTCTACCACGCGTCCCACGATTTCATGGCCTGGCACCAGTGGATAGCGGCTTACCGCCCACTCGTTCCGCGCCATATGAAGATCGGAGTGGCATACACCGCAGTAGAGGATATCGATTTTAACGTCCTGCGGTTGCAGTGAACGTAGCGCGATCTGGCTGGATACCAGTGGTTTTTCCGCATCCTGTGCGACTAATGCATTGATTTTCATAGTGCCTCCGCAATGAGCTGGCGTTTAAGTATTGAAGGCGGCAGACTATAGTCAACGTGGTGCAGAAATGATAGTAGTCACCTTTTGGTGACCATAGAGGAGTGAAACTGATGCCAGCCTGGGTTGATGGTAAGCTGTTTTTTTACGCGGATTCCCCTCCGCGGCGCTTGATGGATCTGTTCTCGCTGAAGTGGAGCAGCATGGTGCTGCACGCGCTTTATCACTGGCCGGAAAAACGTGCGCGCACCGGTGAGTTGCAGCGCAGCTTGCAGGGGATTTCAAAAAAGATGTTGTTTCAGACACTGAAAGAGCTGGAGCAACGTGGTCTGATCGCCCGTCATGTGTACGATGTGGTTCCACCGAAAGTGGATTATCGCTTAACGCCGCTGGGATTGACCTTCGCAGCGCCGATTGAACAGATGTATCAGTGGGGGCTGGAAAACCAGGCGGCGCTGGATGCGATGGAAGGCAACTTGCGTCAGGCTACGGACGTGCCATCAGACGGGCCACCGTCTCTCGATCCCTCGGTAAGCGCGGATTGAATACCACCAGACTTAACCCCGGTTTTCCCTCTACCGCGAAGGTGCTGTATTCCAGCTCCAACACACCTTCATCCGGTAGCCACAGCTGTTTGATGCCTTCACCGTGCTGGCTTACCTCTTGCGATTGCCACAGCTGGCGGAAGGTTTCACTCATCTCGCTGAGTTCTTCTACCAGCGCGCGTACATGTTCACTGGCACCGGTGCGCGCCACGTCGGCGCGAAAATTCGCCACCAGGCCGCGCGTGACTTGATGCCAATCTGGCAGGCGTTTTTTTCATCTCTTCATTGCTGAACATCATCAGCAGGATGTTGCGTTGCTCCGGTGGCAGTTGTGCATAATCGACAAACACTTTAGTCGCCGCATGATTCCAGGCAACGACCTGCCATTCAGCAGTTTTCACCAGCGCCGGGGTTTGCGACATGCTGTCGAGTACGCGTTGCAGCGAGGGTGAAACATCCACACCCGACTGCCAGGTGACGCCCGGCAAACGATTCTGCGCCAGCAAAAACAGATGGTCGCGCTCGGCGGCACTCAATTCTAACGCTTTGGATAATCGCTCCAACACCTCTTCAGAAGGCGCACCGCCTCTTCCCTGCTCCAGCCAGGTGTACCACGTCGTGCTGACACAGGCGCGCACCGCCACCTCTTCACGGCGCAAACCGGGTGTACGACGGCGCAGCAACGGATAGCCGAGCTTACCCGCATCCAGCCGTTGGCGGCGTTCTCGCAGGTAGTTCCCGAGCAGATTGTCGTCTTGTAGGGTCATGGCGTTATCCTGTTAGTGCATATACCTGTATAAGCTCACGACTTTTCGCCGCGCCGCAGAGTTTTATCATAGTGCTTCAACAGCCTGAGAAGGAGTACGAATATGCGACTTTTTTGTGACCGGAGCAAGCGGGTTTATCGGTTCCGCCATTGTGAAAAAACTGCAGGCACGCGGTGTGGATGTTCTTGGACTGGCGCGCAGTGACGCGTCGGCAGAGAAACTGCAACAGCAAGGTGTTCAGGTGATGCGCGGAGATTTAGAGGACATCGCCAGCCTGCGCAGCGCCGTTGAGCAGAGTGATGGCGTTATCCACGCCGGCTACATCCACGATTTCAGCCGGATGGATCATGCGGCAGCTATCGATCAGCAGGCGATTCTGGCGATGGGCGAAGTTCTTGCCGGATCAAACCGCCCGTTGGTGGTCACCTCCGGCACGGCACTGGTGTCACCTGGACGTCTTGCCGTTGAGCAGACTCAACCGGTTTCTGGCGGCCACCCGCGTTCCGACTCTAATATCGCCGCACTCGCTCTGGCTGACAAAGGCCTACGCGTGTCGCTGGTGCGCTTACCACCGACCGTTCACGGCGCGGGCGATCATGGTTTTGTGCCGATGATCATTAATATGGCGAAAGAGAAAGGCGCAGCAGTGTATATCGGTGACGGCAGCAACCGCTGGCCAGCAGTGCATCGTGATGATGCCGCCGAGTTGTTCTGCCTCGCCGCTGAGCACGCCGAAGCCGGCACGATTCTGCATGCGATTCAGGAGGAAGGCATTGCGTTTCGTCAGATCGCCGAAACCATCGGCACCGGTTTATCCCTGCCGGTGAAAAGCCTGACGCTGGAAGAAGCCAAAGAGTGGCTTGGCTGGATGGCGTTTTTTGCCTCCATGGATAGCCCTGCTTCCAGTGAATGGACGCGCCAGACATTTAACTGGCAGCCCACCGGGCCGGGATTACTGCAGGATATGCGCGAGGCGGGTTACTTTTCCCGTTGATTTCGCACTGCCTCTTGCAGGAAATCAATAAACGCGCGGCTTCGCGCGGGAAGAAAACTCCTCTCCTGATAGAGTAGCGCGATCTCAAGGGGGGCAGGAGTCAGCTCAAGTTCAATCACTTCCAGCCGCCCGTCACGAATATAAGGTTCACAAGCCTGCGCTGAAAGGATGGCAAATCCTACACCTTTCAGTGCCGCTTGCAGTGCCATCTCACCGCTGTCGACACGGAACGGGCTGGTCACATTGATATGTCGAAACCCTTTTCCTGCTGTGAGAAATTGCCATGCCTGTCCCTGAAGAGCGCTAACGGTAGTGATACAGGGCAGAGCCAGCAATTGCTCTGTGTGCGTAGGTCTTGGGAACCTTTGGAGCAGAGTGGGCGCCGCAACAATCTGGCAGGGCAATAAGACCAGCTGTTGAGCAATCACATCACTGCTGGCACGAGCGCCGCGACTAATATCAATCACAACATCGCAGTCTTCCCACAGGGCATCAGCCCCCTGAAGGTTGGTCATACAGTGGAGTTCTATCTTGGGATACCGCAGTGCAAAGTCAGCCAGAAGATTGCCAAACACCACCGGGCCTACGCCACTCGGTAAACACACGCGTAGCAATCCTTCCGGTTCAGTTTTCTCGTGGCTTAACCTGGCTTCCGTCTCATTCACCGAGTCCAACAAGGGGCGCATGCTGTCAAAAAACATCTGCCCTGCGTCGGTAAGCTTCATGTGACGCGTACTTCGCTGTAATAGTCGCATCCCCAACCGTTCTTCCAGTTGGGAAATTTGTCGACTCACATTCGATGCCGGCATATTAAGTGCCCGCGCCCCACCGATAAAACTGCCTTTCTCTGCCACGGTGACGAATACACGTAAGACATTTAAATCGATTTTACTGCGCATCCATTATCCCATTTATGATAATTAATCATCTCACTTTATCTCTCTAATCATAATGATGCACGGGCAATAGACTAAGCCTCCTGTAACGTAATGGAGCAAACTATGCCTGTCCTTAACCCTCAAGCGGGTTCATTCTCTGTGATCCGCATCGCTGTGATCATCGCCTTTGTTCAATTCACGAATGCCCTCGAATACATGATGTTTAATCCGCTGTTTGTCTACATGGCGTCTCAATTTTCAGTGCCTGTCACTTATGCAGGTTATGTCACGGGGACTTACACCCTGGGTTCAGTGCTATCAGGGTTATGTATTTGGAAATGGATTGACCGCGTTAACGCCAAACGATTTTTGCTGTGGAATATGGCGCTTTTAGGCGTTCTGACGGTGCTAATCACCTTCACGAGCGATTATACCCTGCTGCTGGTTCTACGATTTATGGCGGGTTTAGTGGGGGGAACAACCATGGGCGTAGGCATGAGTTTATTAATCAGCCTCGCGCCAGCGGCCTTACGAGCACGGATGATTGCCACCGTAATTGCCGCTTTCTCTGTGGTCAGCATTGCAGGGATGCCGACCATGCTGTTTTTGAGCACACATTTCGGCTGGTATAGCGCACCGAGACTCATTGGCTTGCTGTGTCTGATAGGTTTGCTTCTTATTGCCGGGTTTATTCCTGATGTTCCGCGTAAAATCTCCCCTAAATCATCGATAGCGCTGACGCCAGAATGGATGTTTTTCGCCAGCGGGAACGCCATCGCGCAATTCCCCCCTATGCTCATCATTCCTGCTTTGGTGCCTTTATTGACCCAACACATGCACGCTGTGAGCGCCTCTCTGCCAGTGCTGTTCTTCATCGGTGGCATCGCAGGGTTAATGGCGACAAAACTCACCGGAAAACTATTGGCTCACTGGTCCAGCTACACCTTAGCCATTGTCTCAACGCTGATATTATTGGTCAGCATGCTGTTTCCCGTGACAGGTTTGCATGCCAGCGCACTTTTCATGGGGCTGTTTCTGGGCGGGGCTTACGGACGATTGGTGGTGGTATCTTGTGTGACCGCGAGATTTCCAAATGAGGCCAGTCGGGCTGGTTTCCTGTCCCTACAAACGGCGCTGATGTCATTGAGTACCACCCTTGCCTTTTTTGTTTCGGCCATGACTTTTGAGATAGCAGCGCCACTACCGATCATATTCTGGGGACTGGTGGTTAGCAGCGCATTACTCTTGCCAGCGCAGATAAAGCGTATGGAAAAGAGATTAGCGAGGCGTGAAGCTTAATTGCACGTGGCTTGACAACCCGTTTGCATTTTACTTAACCACCGCCAACAAAAAATTGATGCCGATGTTGAGGGGGGATACATGGCATTGCGTGACCGTCTGCTGTGTGCCCAGGCTGTGTGAAAACTGTTTTGGTAGCTAAAACTGCCATAAACAGGAGTGAAAACTGCGCTCATACGTAAAATTTGGTTCAGCCACTCAGTCGAGCAAATCCAGATTTTGCGTAGATGCGTGCAATTCAGTTTTAGGTCAGGGTTTTCACACATTCTGTACCAGGAGCGGACATTTCCAACATCTGCAAGCACTAATCGATGGAAAACTGTCTTCACTGCATAACCATTCATACGCGCCGTACTCTTCAGGGTTGTTTTCAGGGATTAAGCCGGGTAAAGGTGCTGGAAACAACCCGATTGCGCCAGGATTGCAATGAGGGCGTATCAGGCGGGGCGCGAAAGAGATGTTATGTTTAAGGTGGCAAGAACTTCCCTGTCGCTATGATTTTGACGTCCGCTTCACGCCCTGAGACATTCGACAAGCTTTTATGGCTTCAGTAAGGGCGAATGTCGCGCAGCGGTGCTACAGCAGAATTTAATAGTTACAATATACTAATGTGATTTAATAATAGGCACAGGATTAGGCCGGTGAACCGGCCTGAGGTCTTATCAGATGGCGCAGTAAACGCGCGCTTCACGTGGCGTGTAGATACCAAACGTCACCACGCTCAGTAAGCCATTAACAAACGTCTGCTGCACTTCAACCCGATTAACTTTTTCCTGGCCGCCGCACACCTGCGCCGCATCAATGCTCTTGCGCTGACCGATACCTGATACAAAGAACGGCTGGCTGGTAGTTTTTGTCGCCGCGCCAACTTGATTCTGTTTCATAACGAAAGTCTGCTGCGCACAGCCGGTTAAACTCAGAGCCAATAACGCCGCAACACAAAACTTGTTCATAAATATCCTTATCGCCTTAATAAAAAAAGAAATGCTGAGTGAAATCATCACTCAGCCAGCAATCAGGTTATCGACAACGAAAGCGGAAACATGAGAAAGATTTTTGAATGCGGACTGTTCTTCTCGTCCGCCGAACCACCATAGCTCAATTCCAGCTCACTCAGCAGCGACTTATGTTTCTTGCTCATAGCAGACCCTGGCCTGCCGTCAGTACGCTTTGTGCCAGAAGCAGTATTTCAATCAGTAATCCCTTAGTTGCGTAATGAAATAGATGACTAACAGTGTTTTGTTTACGTAAGGTAAATGCTCATTCCTCCGCCAACAAAAGGACTAAGCATGGGCAGATTTCAGGGTAAACGTATACTGATCACGGGTGGTACAAGTGGCATGGGGCTGGCAGGCGCGCAGCGCATTATCACTGAAGGTGGTGATGTAGCTATTACAGGACTGAGTGAAGAAAGACTGGAACGCGCCCGTACTCTGCTGCCTAAAACATCACTTATTTTGAAAAGTGATTCTGCAAGCGAAGTTGACATCAATGCGCTTAAGGAAGCTATTGGCGATTGGGGTTCACTTGATGGATTATGGCTCAATGCTGGCTTCGCGGAGGTCAGCTCTCCGGAATCTGTAACGGCGGATTCTTTTAATCGCATGATGAACGCAAATGTGCGCGGCCCGATGTTACAGCTTGCCGCCCTATCAAAATCACTTAATTCAGGTGCATCCGTTCTAGTTACTTCGTCCTCTTCAACTTACGAAGGTGCGGCTATGACAAGCCTGTATGCAGCGACGAAAGGCGCCGTTATCGCTATGGTCAAAAGCTGGGCATCTGCTCTGGCCGAACGTGGCATCCGCGCCAACACTTTGGTGCCGGGCCCAATTGAAACTAATTTCAGGCACTTTATGCCAGAGGAGTCGCGTCAGCAGTTTGAAGATTTCGTGGTAAGCCAGGTTCCTTTAGGTCGCGCGGGCACAGCAGAAGAAGCCGCTGCGGTTGCACTCTTCCTCCTGTCCGATGACGCATCCTATGTTACTGGCAGCCAGTATGCTGTAGACGGCGGCCTGGTACATTACTGATGTGTCTATAACGAGTTATGAAATATATCGAATAGATTCAATAAAGTCTGCTGTTCGCTCACAGCTGCCAGTCAACTTGGCCGCATTTTGTTGGCGATGGTCAAGTAAAATGCAAACGGGTAGTCAAATGAATGCAAATACCCAAATTGATAAACGTCGCGGCAGAATCGATCGCCCAGCTGAAAGTTTAGCCTTGGCTCGATAAACTCTGCCGCGAGAAATTAGCCAAACGGCTCTTCGCGGGCCAACAAGCGTGCAATCACGTTAAGCGCACCCTCGTCGTTATTGCTATCGGTTTTATAACGCGCAACGGCGGCCACAGGTGTGGATGCATTGGCCATCGAAAAGCTGTAGCACGCCTGACGCAGCATTTCGAGGTCGTTGGCGCTATCGCCAATCGCCAAGACTTCGCAATCGTCGATGCCCCATTTTTCCTGCAGTAGCGCAATGCCATGTGCCTTATGGCAACCGGGAATGATCAAATCGACGAAACCAAAGCCACTCGAGACGGGATGCATAATGTTTTCAATCGCGCCCAGTTCCGCATGCAGGCGCCCCATTAAAGCATCCACCCCTTCGTGTGCCAGATTGAGTGAAAATTTGAAGATGGTGTCATCGATATCATACAAATTGTCGCGCTTCTCAAGGCGATGGTAGTGATTGGCTAACATCGCAATCACCTCTTCCGGCATCGAGGTATGAACATAGGCACCGTTACGGCCACACACCACCGTGCTGATGTCCGGCTCTCTCGCCAGAATATCCAGAATTTGGTGCACACGTTCTGGCGCTAATTCGCCGCAGAAGATCTCTTCATTGCTGTCTGATACCCAAGCGCCATTCTCAGCAACAAACGCGATTTCATCTTTTATCTCAGGGAAATAGCGCTGCAATTGGTAATACTGATTACCGCTAGCGACCACAAAGCGAATGCCTTTCTCTTTCAGCAACGCGTACTGGCGCGCAAAGCGCTGCGCGTTGTATTGCTTGTTATCGTCGAGAAAAGTGCCATCCATATCCACCGCAATCATTTTCACTGCCATTTTGCTCTCCCGTATCTGCTCGCCGTGTTTCCATCCGGCTTGAAAAGGTTTTCATAAAGCTTACTCGCGGTGTGGATTAATGAGAATGCGAATAATGAGATTGTTTACTGCTTTCAGAGATTTCCAGGCCCATGTTTTACTGCAAATCCGCCCCTTTTTCCCTGATCCAGGCACAGAACATGTCAGCCATGTCACTTGCGTAGGCCTGAATTTCAGCGTCAGAGCGTGGTGATTCTGAAAAATGCTTACCGACATTCCCCAGCGTGCTGTTGATCAAATCTGCGGCGCGCAGACGCTCTTTTTCATCCCACTGCGGCAGTAATTCAAAAAAGAAATCACTCATCACATTTTCCCCCGCTGCACGCGCGGCCGCCACTTCTGGCGCATTGCGATACAGTGGCGCCGCGTCATTGAGCGCGGTGCGCATCGCCGCCTCTTCACATTCGGAGTGTAAAAAAGCCCGCGTGAGCTGGTGTAGACGCTGGCGAGCGGAGACGGTGCTATCACGCAGGATCGAACCCAAGAGATCGCCGGTTCGCTGCCATTCCTCGCTCTGCAAACGGAAAAGAATAGCCGCTTTATTGGGAAAGTATTGATACAGCGATCCAATACTGACGCCTGCGCGTTCCGCCACGCGTGCCGTGGTAAATCGCGTGGCGCCTTCCTGTTCCAAAACCTGAGTAGCGGCTTGCAATATCGCCGAAACCAGCTCACTGGATCGCGCTTGTTGCGGCCTTTTTCTCTCTGAAATCTTAGTGTTACGACGCTCAGCCACTGGCTACTCCTGAACACGAATAGTGAAATGCGAATGATTCATCGTATTCTGATCGCACAGATTAATCCACGGGGAAACATCATGAATACTTTAACGTCTGCGCCTTTAGCGCCACTGCTTAACTATCTCTTTGAACTGGCCGACAACATGGCTCATCCGACAAATGAGGCTTTTCATGCCATGTCTGATGAAGAACAAAATCGCCTGATGCAGAGTAAAACCGATTACCTGGAACTCTATGGCCACTTGAAAAATGTGCCGCTGGCGGTATCACGTGAGACCGGCAAGCTGCTGTATATGCTGGCGCGCAGCAGCAGAGCACAATCTATCGTTGAGTTCGGCACATCATTCGGCATTTCGACGCTACATCTGGCCGCGGCGGTGCGCGATAACGGCGGCGGTCAAATCATTACCAGTGAATTCGAACCGGGCAAGGTTGCCCTAGCACGTAATCATTTTGCTGATGCGGGCGTGAGTGATTTGATTGAAGTCCGCGTTGGCGATGCACTGCATACCTTGAGCGAAGAGATGCCGACATCGATCGATATGTTGGTGCTGGATGGTGCGAAAGCGATTTACCCAGAGATTCTGGGGTTGGTTGAGCCTTATTTGCGTCCTGGTGCGCTGATCATCGCCGACGATGCAGACTTCAGCCCGGAATATCTGGCACGTGTGCACAGCGGAAACGGCTATTTGTCCTTGCCTTTTAATGATGGCGTGGAAATCTCCATGTGGTTGGGACGTTCACAGTAATCAGTACCCAGAGCCTGCGCTCTGGGTGATTTTTATTTCCGATACTGTGCTTCGACTCGTTCCTGCTTGATCTTGGCATCAATAGAGAGTTCAGCGGTGGGGCGGAGCAGCAGGCGAGCCAGGCCAATGGGATCACCCGTTTCACGACAGTAGCCGTATTCACCTTGATGGATGCGCTGCACTGCCGCATCAATTTTTGGTAACAAGCGGCTTTCGCGATCGATCTGACGAAACAAGAAACGCAGTTCTTCTTCACGTATCGCTTTGTCCGCTTCATCCCCCTGCTGTTCATTGCGCTGCAATTGGGTTTTCAGGTAGTCGATATGTTCGAGCAGTTCCTGACGTTCGTGTCGCAATAAGCGCAGAAAGAAATCACTTTGGTGAGCATTCATATACTCTTCTGGCGGCATACTGAGAAGGTTTTGCTGCTCTCCTGCTGTGGGTTTGGTCATGTTGAAATTCCTTAACTGCCCTGTAATATGTTATATCGTTACAATTCATAATCATTCATTGAGGTTGCTGCGATGAAGACCACTGTTCCTCTCCTGCTCATCGCCATTGCATCAGCGAAAGCGGGCGCTTTTCAGGCAAAGATTGATACGTTAAAACTGGCGCAGAAGCCGGACACCGCAGTGGCCAACGTCGACCTGACGCAGCCTATGGCGACAGCAGAGTTTCACTCTCAGCTGATAAAGTCGGTTTCTGGCTGTCAGTGTCCGTTCTGTACCCAACTGCGTGCGTTAGGCAGTTAATTCAGGCAGTTACTCGCGCCACGCGCTGCGGCCAGGGATCGGCAAATTCACCGCCGCTTTGCCACCATGCAATCTCGTCTTCATTGAGAAAGCAGCGATTCAGGGCGGCGGTGAACGCTTTCACCTCACTCGGCTCGCCAATGACCGTTAAACTGCAACGTCGATCGCCAAATCGTCCCGGCATTTTCGCTACTGCCTGCTGGACTGCAGCTCGCTCTTCTGCGGTGAGTGGACTGTCACGGTGCTCAAGAATCCCAGCTTTCCAGTAACTGATAAATTCCAGACTGATGCTGCCGGTGGCTTGATTCCATAACAGCGCCAGATCATCGCGCGTCGGCAACCAGAAAAACCCTTTGCTGCGATAGATGCCCGCACCCATAAAATGGTGGCAGGTATCCCACAGACGCTGTGGATGAAAGGGCCTATCGTCATGAATCACTTCTGAGACCATTTGCCACGCGGTGGGATTAATGGCATCCACCTCCTCTGCCAGTTCGTCAATCAGCCCCGCGACACGTTGGTAATCGTAAGCGGGCATCGCCAGTAATTCGCTCAGTGACAAATTTCCCCATGGCACCGCCATCACCGCCACATAAGGATTCAAAGGATGAATCGCCTGGGCAATACGGGAAATACTGGAAACAGGCAGCCGATCATTTTTGGTCAGCAGCAAATGGCTGCAAAACATCACTTGTTCTGCCAGTAGGTTCTCGATGCGCCGTTCGCCACGGCTGAGATTGCCCTGCAGGCGTGGGATCAGCGCCTCGCCCTGCTGGTAATCGTCATTCAACATCACGCTGTCGACCAGCGATAAGAACCCGTGAAGTTGTATCTCTGGATGATCACGAAAGTAACGCACCAGCGGTAAAGGATGACTACTGCCAGAGGTTTCCAGCAGGATTATGTCTGGTCGATGGGCGCCCAATAGGGGTGTCAGCGCAGCATGCAGCTTTTCGATACCGCTGCGACTACTGATACTGTCAGCAGAGAGCGTGATGAAATTATGTTTGCTGGCGTTAACGATCTCGGTGTTGGCGATGAGCACACCATCGACATCCAACTCGCTCATATCATTGACGATCACGCAGACCGCCAGTTGCTTTTTATGCGCCTGAATCAATAGGCTCTTGAGCAGTGTGGTTTTGCCTGCGCCGAGGAAACCATTGAGGATGGTGAGAGGAATTTTTTGCATTATTTTCTCTTAGCATCGTAGCCGTATGTTGGTTGCCATAAATGGCCCCCCTACGATTGTCCTGTGTAGATTTCGTAGGGGTGCCCCTTAAGGCGATCCGCTATACAGATACGATTTATAGCCTGTGATCAGTGGAACCAGGGTTCAAACGGATCCGGGTATTCGGCCCAGTTTTCTGGCCCCTGAGCCATCTCTTCATCGGTAAGCAGTGCGTTTTCCAGCTTGTTGCGCAGACCGGCCTCATCCATTTCAATGCCGATGAAGACGATCTCCTGACGCGCATCGCCCGTGCCCTCAACCCAGTTCTGCATGATGTATTCCAGCGTTTCGGGATCTTCCGGCCAGCGCTCTTTTGGCGCGCTTGCCCACCACATCCCCGCTAAGCCCTGACGTGTCACTCCGCCCGCTTGTGACCATGAACCGGCGTAATGCGGGCGACTGGCAAGCCAGAAGAACCCTTTCGATCTCACCACGCCTTGCAGATCGCCCTCGATAACGTCGGCAAAGCGCGTGGGATGAAACGGACGGCGTGCGCGGAACACAAAGTTGCGAATACCGTACTCTTCGGTTTCTGGTGTGTGCGAACCGCGCAGTTCTTGCAACCAGCCTGGTGCCTGCGATGCTGCGTCAAAATCAAACAAACCGGTATTCAGGACCTGATCGAGTGCGACTTTGCCAAATTCAGACGTCACGATACGCGCGCGCGGATTCAGTGAATGCAGGATCGCCATCAAGCGGGCTTTTTCCGCCTCATCAATCAGGTCGGTTTTGTTCAGAATCAACACGTCGCAAAATTCAATCTGATCCACCAGCAGGTCAACCACGGTGCGCTGATCTTCTTCACCCAGCGACTCACCGCGTGACTGAATGCTTTCATTGGATTCATAGTCGCGCAGGAAATTGAAGCCATCCACCACCGTAACCATGGTATCCAGCGCGGCAACTTCGGACAGGCTTTGCCCGTCTTCGTCAGCAAAGGTGAAGGTTTCGGCTACCGGCAAGGGTTCGGAAATTCCGGTGGATTCAATCACCAGATTGTCGAATCGACCGTCTTTGGCCAAGCGATCGACCTCCAGCAGTAAATCTTCACGCAGCGTGCAGCAGATGCAGCCGTTGCTCATTTCCACCAGCTTCTCATCAGTACGCGATAACTCCGCACCACCCTCTCGCACGAGCGCAGCGTCAATGTTCACTTCAGACATATCGTTGACGATCACCGCCACGCGACGACCTTCGCGGTTATTCAAAATATGGTTAAGCAGCGTGGTTTTTCCCGCACCGAGAAAGCCAGAAAGCACGGTGACCGGCAGTTTTTTGAAATTGGGGGATAAAGATGACATTGCGACTCCTGCAAAATGACGTAAGCGAGTGCGATAGCGTACTATCCTCACTCTTATTTTAGTTATGTTATAACATAACAATTGCAGTTGTCATGATGTCAGAGAAAAGTTTGTTGTGGCGGCAAAGAAGAAGCGGGCCAGAAAAGGCCCGCCTGAGGGAATTACTTATTGTCGGGATAGCTCAGATCGATCGCGTCATCTGGCAGTTTGGTGAAGGTCTTCACGATAGTGCGGAAGTCCGCAGTCGGCGTGAGATCGGCAAACTGCTGCGGATAGAGATCTTTTGCCAGAATCTCCATACCAACGATGTTGTATGGATGGTTATAGAAATGATGGTAGACGCCATACACCCGGCCGTTTTTCACGGGTTCAATCTGCGCCAGTCCGGTGCGCTTCAACAGCGTCTGGAAGGTTGCTTTGACCTCGGTTGGCTGCACGCCATAGCCAAATGGCAGCACATTGGTGTTCGGACGTTTAGAACCGGTCATGATGTAAACGTCAGGTTTCATCGCGATGATTTTTTCTAACGCAATGAATCCAACGTTGCCCGGTAACAATTCTGAACCGATATTTTTACCACCGACCGCTTCGACCAATCCGCCCCAACCGTTGTGGCTGTGAGTAAAGCAGCAATTATCGCTGTTACCGGCAATCGGCTCGATGAAGACGGTCGGTTTGTTCTTCACCTCAGCAACGCCTTTGGTAAGGCGATCGAACTTTTGCTGATAGAAATCGGTATAGGCCTTGGCCTGAGTTTCGCGGTTCAGCACTTTACCCAGCAAGGTAACGCTCGGCGCAGTGTTCTGCGCGGGATGCAGTTCGTAATCCACGAAGACCACGGGAATATGCAGATTGTTTAAGGTATTCAGCACGCCCGATTGTTCTAGCGCCGGTTTTGCACGCAGCTGAGCAATCATCAAATCTGGTTTCTGCGCCAATACGCTTTCCAGATTGACCTGTCCTTGATCGCTGAAGCCCATATCGACAATTTTTGTCGCTTCTGGCCATTTGCCCTTCAACATATCCCAGGTTTGCGTGTCCTGTTTTTTCGGCAAGTTATTCCACGCCACAACACGTTTGAAAGGGTCATCACGATCCAGCAGCGCCAGCGTCAAAATGTCGCGGCCATCCTGCAGGATAATGTGTTGGGGTTCTTTGTTGATGGTTTGCGTGTGACCATCCATATCGGTGACGGTCAGCGGATAGGTGGTAGCCGAAGCCGCCGTGGAAGCCAGTAACCCCATTGCCAAAAGCAGGCGCGTTTTCATCCTAAAACTCCGTGGTAAAAAGAATAGTTATTATTATCAATTACCTTAACACAACCTTAAGTGACAAAAATAAACATCAGGGCAATGGGTTGTAACGGATTGAGTCAAAGAGGATGGGGTTGGTTTTTCGTAGGGTGCGCATTTATGCGCACCTGGAAATGCATCAGGTAAAATCTGACAGCTTCTGCCCGGAGGTAATCAACTCCTGCAACAGCATCTGACGACGCTCCTGTGGCGTATCACGGCTGACCATAAAGCAGATCGCCGCCACCGCCTGACCGCTGCGAGATCGAATTGGCGCTGCCATGCAGCAGGTAAAGCTTTCAGACAGGCCTTCTGTCATGCAATAGCCCAGCTTGCCTGCATGATGGATCTCATCAAGAAACGCTCTTTTATCAAGAATCTGGCCGCTGGCGAGGCGATAATCTTCTTCCGGGATCAAATCGAGAATCGCACTGTCAGACCAGTTACTCAGCAGCAAACGCCCGGTGGCGGTCCAGGTGATAGGCACACGCACACCGATATCTGAGGTGATTTTGAAAGGGTGAGCATTACTGCTCTCGGACAGTACCACGGTGTATTTGTTGCCTTCCAGCATGCAAAGTTGCACGGTTTCGCCGTGGCGCGCCACAATCTCCACCATCAACTGATGGGCACGGCGGATAAGGTCATTGTGCGCCATGTAGTCTGCACCGTAATAGTGCATCTCACGCCCAAAGAACACCGCACCCTCGGCATCTAATTCCACCAGTCCCGCTTCACTTAATAGACTCACTAACTCATAGACACTGGAACGCGGTGCGCCTGTGGCATCGATCAGATCGCGCATCGCCATTGGCTGACGAGCAGCATGCAACTGTCGGAAAATATCAATAACCCGGTCAACACCGCGTGCCCGTGAAGGTTTCTCATCCGGCATTTGCTCACTCCCCTGTTGCATTGGTGCGATTGGAATATGCTAAAAAAGAAAAGCATCATACACCCCAACACAATAATTACCCATCCCTGTAAAAATAAAAAATAGTCACGCCCGTTATATTACAGCGTTCTATTTTGGGGCCTCATTTTGGCGCATACCTGTTTCACTCACACTTAATAAATCACGACAAAGGTCACATTATTTTTAAACAATGACACGCATTGAATTTTATTTTGCGATCCCGACGACATCACAAAAAATTAAATAGCGGGTGACATATTGCAAAAGCAAATCCACTGTGCAAATCTTGCCCTATCCGGTATTGCAGACTTGAGTCTGATATACCAGACAAACTGACAGACCCACAAATGAGGCAAAATTGCATGGCGATTAAGCGTTATGGCATTGAAGGCGGAACAGGTACCGGCGGGCAAAAATTGCCGTTCGCCCGTGCGGTAGAAGCTGATGGCTGGCTGTTTATCTCGGGCCAGACGCCGATGCGCGACGGTGAGGTAGTGGAAGGCGGCATCATTGAACAGACGCAGTTAGCGTTCGATAACTGTCTGACCATCATGCGCGAGGCCGGCTATCGCGTGGAGGATGTGGTGCACGTCACCGCAGTGTTAACCGACGCGCGTTATTTCAGTTCCTTTAATAAAGTTTTCAGTGAGATATTCAGCGGCAACCCACCGGCACGTATTTGTAGCGTGCAGGATTTAGTGGTCGACTGCAAAGTGGAAGTGGATTTCAAATGCTTCCGCGCCGATCGTAAATAATTATTACGGTTAAAACAGGCTGACGAATTCTATTTCTTCGCCAACACCAGGACAGCCTGTTATTAATTGATGCTTTTCATTTTGCTGTGAAATATCGGCATTACGCCGACTCATAACCATTTTATAGAGAGCATAAAATGAACACAACATCGCTTAAATTCGGCGCCGCTGCGCTGGCATTGCTGGTTTTAGCTGGCTGCACACCCACCGAAGAAAAAAAAGAAGCGGGTGCCGCACCGCAATCGGCTCTGCAAAACGTACTGCAACGCGGCACGCTGCGTGTCGGTGATTGCCTGAGCTTTGCCCCCTTTGGTTTTTATGACAAAGACGGCAACCCGGACGGATATGACGTCGATTTAGCGAAAGCACTCGCCAAAGAGATGGGCGTGAAACTGGAGATGGTCAACACCACCAGCGCCAACCGTATTCCAAACCTGCAAACCAATAAAGTCGATGTCGTGTTCTGTAACTTCACTCGCAATCTGGAACGTGCCAAAGAGATTGGCTTCACCAACCCGTACGTGGTGGCGAGTGAAGCGATGTTGGTGCGCAAAAACAGCGGCATTCAATCAGCCCATGATATGGCAGGCAAAACCATCGCCACGGTGAAGGGTTCCACCAACGGGGATGAAGTCCGCAACCTTGGCATTGACGTGAAAATCCAGGAATACGATTCATCGCAAGCCGCGATCCTCGCCGTGAAGCAGGGTCAGGCCGATGCGATGATCGAAGATAACAACTTCCTTGCTTACCAAGCCAAGCTGGACCCTACGCTGACCGTCACCAACGAGGCGCTGGTTCCGTTGGAATATAACGCCTTCGGTGTGAAACAAGGTGATCAGGTGTGGACCAACTATCTAAATGAATTCCTTTTTGAGATTAATGCATCGGGTGAAAACGCCCAGCTGTATCAGAAATGGTTTGGCAGCAAACCGCGTTACCCGCTGAACCCGCAATTTTGATTAAACGGCGGCGCGGCAGTGAATGCCGCGCCGTACGAAGGAGCCAAATTATGAATTATCAATGGCTAACCCTGTGGCGCTACGCCGATACCTTCCTGGAGGCCGCGTGGCTGACATTACAGGTGACACTGTTGGCATTCGTGCTGGCGGTGGCGTTGGGCTTGTTGTCGGCATTAGCGAAATCATCGCCCGTGGCTCCACTGCGTTGGATCAGTCACTGTTATGTTGAATTCATTCGCAACACGCCGGTTCTGCTGCAGATTTTTATCATCTTCTTTGGACTGCCCTCGTTGGGCATCACCATGAGCGCCTTTACCGCCGGTGTGTTGGCGCTGGGCGTTAACGTCGGCGCCTACCTGTCTGAAACCTTTCGCGCCGGGATTCAATCCGTGCCAAAAGGCCAGCTAGAGGCGGCATACATTCTCGGTATTCCGCGTCGGCAGATTTTTCTCAGTGTGGTGTTGCCACAGGCAGCGCACGCAGTATGGCCGGCGATCATCAACAACCTGATTCAGTTACTGCTTGGCACCTCGTTACTTTCCGCGATCGCCCTGCCGGAACTGACCGGGACCGCCACGGTCATCAACGCCCGAACCTTGCTTTATATCCAGACCTTTAGCGTGGTCGCACTCGTCTATCTGGTACTGAGCAATCTGTTCTCCTGGCTGGGCACGGTAGCTGGACGGCGCATGTTCCATCCGCCGCTGGTGACACCAGTAAAAAAGTCCGCTTGGTGGTGGGCAAAAAAATGGCTGACTAATCCAGTGAAACGGGAGAATGCGTTATGAGCGAGTTAATTATCAGCTCCTTCCCCATCCTGCTAAAAGGATTGGGTATCACGCTGTTGCTGTCCATCGCCGCCATCATCGGTAGTACCCTGCTGGGTTTACTGGCTGCCGTGCTGAGAACCAGCCGACTGCCGGTTGCTAAGCAAATCGCGGTGATCTATACCGAACTGTTTCGCGGCACACCAGTGCTGATCACGCTGATGTTTATCTACTTCGGCGTGGCCTATTTCGGTTATGAGATCAATCTGTTTGCCGCTGGGATCCTCGGCTTAAGCATCTATCAAGGTGCCTATATCGCCGAAGTGTTCCGCGCCGGGATTGAAGCCGTACCGAAAGGTCAGTGGGAAGTGTCGTGGATCCTTGGGCTTTCCAAACGTCAAACCTTCATGAGCGTAGTGCTGCCCCAAACCCGTGGCATCGTGTTGCCGCCGCTGGCGGGTCAGTATCTTTCGCTGATTAAAGACACCTCGATCGTCAGCATGATCGGCATGTCCGAACTGATGCATCAGGGCCAGGCGATTGTCGACCGCATTGGACAACCGGTGGTGATTTACGGCTTGGTTGCCCTGCTCTACTTCGCCATTTGCTTCCCGCTTTCTCGTTGGGTTCAACATCATCAAACCAGGAGCCAAATATCATGAGCCAATCCGCGATTACGCTGAGCCGCATTTCAAAATCGTTTGGCCCGACGCAGGTGCTGAAAGAGATCAGTCTGGAAGTTTCACCTGGCGAAGTGCTGGTGTTGATTGGTGCATCCGGTTCAGGAAAAAGCACCGTACTGCGCATTATGAGCGGTTTAGAAACCGCTGATGGCGGCGAAATCTGGGTCAATAAAGTGCCTCTGCACGACCGTAAACGCAGCAGTGAAATTTGCGGTCACGTCGGCATGGTGTTCCAGCAGTTCAACCTGTTCCCCCACAAAACCGCGTTAGGCAACGTCACTCTGGCGTTGATCAAAGCGCAAAAGCTCTCTGAAGCGGAGGCCAACAAACGTGGCATGGCGGCCCTAACGCGTGTAGGGCTGGCCGAGCGTGCACATTATTATCCGGCGCAACTTTCCGGTGGTCAGCAGCAGCGCGTCGCCATTGCACGTGCATTGGCGGTGGAACCGAAAATCATGTTCTTCGATGAAGCCACCTCCGCACTCGACCCTGAGCTGGTCGGCGAGGTAATGGAAGTGATGCGCAGTCTGGCGCGTGAAGGCATGACCATGGTGGTAGTGACGCATGAAATGGGCTTTGCGCGTAAAACCGCCGATCGCGTGGTGTTTATGGATCAGGGCGTCATTGCTGAACAAGGTTCACCTGAGCAACTCTTTGTGAACCCGCAGAATCCGCGCACGCAACAATTCTTATCGCGCGTGCTTGAGCACTAACAGGAGCCACTATGTCGATTCGCTTTCCGCTGCACGCGGATGGTTTACTGGATGCACAACAAGCCGCACCACGTTTTAAATCGGTTGCGGGTGCGGGGAATTCGCCGTTAGCACAGGGTACTGCGGTGTTTAACAGTGACGAGGTCTTCTCGCCGTTAATGATAATGAAGCAGTCAGCGCTGGAGAATAACCTGCGCCAGCTGGCTGCCTTCTGTCGGGAACAGGGCATCATGTTGGCGGCGCACGGTAAAACCTCAATGTCGCCCGCAGTGTTACGCCGTGCAATCACCGAGGGCGGCGCCTGGGGACTGGGTGCCGCTACGCCAGCGCAAGTGCGTGCGCTGCGCCAGTTGGTATTCGCAATGTGTTTCTCGCCAATGAACTGGTCGATCCGGCAGGCATTCGCTGGATTGCGCAGTGGCAGCAGCAGCATCCTGATCATGGCTTCCTGTGCTATGTCGATTCACTGCAGGGAGTAAAACTGCTGGAGCAGCATCTCGGTGATGTACAAATTTCGGTGCTGCTGGAAATGTCGGTCAGTGGCGGGCGAACCGGTTGCCGCTCACAGCAAGAAGCCCTGAAGATTGCCGAAGCGATCAAAGCCAGTTCTGCACTTCAGTTGGTGGGTGTGGCGGGTTATGAAGGCGCCTTAGGGGCCGGGCGCGATGCTGAGGGCGTACGGCGGGTAAAAGAGTATTGCCAGATGATGGTGAGCACCGCTGCGCTACTGGCTGAAAAACAGTTGTTCAGCAGTGAACATATCATCCTCAGTGCTGGCGGCGGCGCATGGTTTGACGTGGTCACCGAGTGCTTTACCGCTACTACCCTGCCACTGCCGATGACGCCGTTAATCCGTTCAGGTGCTTATATGGCACACGACAGCGGTTTGTATGCGCGTATTGCGCCGTTTGCTCAACCTGGCGCCAGCCATCATTTCGACGCGGCACTGGAGATTTGGGGTCGGGTGTTATCCCGTCCTGAACCGGGCTTAGCGTTTATCGACTTTGGTCGACGTGACGTGCCTTTCGATCAGGACCTGCCGAATCCGCTGTGGATCCGCAACGCAGACGGCAGTGAACCCCGTTCAGCCGCGCATTTGCGCATCAGCGACGTAAACGATCAGCACGCCTATCTCCTACTGCCTGATGATGAAGGGCTGCAGCCGGGTGACTGGGTAGGATGCGGTATTTCTCATCCTTGTACTGCATTTGATAAATGGCGCTATCTGCCGCTGGTGGATGATGATTATTGCGTCACAGATTCACTGGAAACAGCATTTTGACCACAAAAAAGCTGCCAATATTGGCAGCCCATTCTGGCACATCCTTGTACGACCATTCGGGGTCAGACGTTGTGCCTTCAATGAATAAATAATAACACATAAAATAATTAGCAGGCTAGTTATTTTACTGCCAATGCCAATTTCACCGCGTCTTCAGCGTGGATCAACGTGGTATCAAACAGCGGCACACTGGCATCTTCGGCCTGCACCAGCAAGGTGATTTCAGTGCAACCCAAAATGATCGCTTCTGCGCCTTGCTCCACCAGCTCAGCAATAATTTTACGGTACTGCGCGCGCGATTCCTCACGAATAATACCGAGGCATAACTCCTGATAAATGATGTCGTGCACCGTTTTACGGCCGGGTGCATCGGGCACCAACACTTCAATGTCAGACTGTGCCAAACGGCCTTTATAGAATTCCTGCTCCATAGTGAATGCCGTCGCCAGTAAGCCCACGCGCTTCACGCCAGCGGATTGAATACGCTGAGCAGTCGCATCGGCGATATGGAGCAGCGGGATATCCACAGCACCGGTAATCTGGTCAGCGACTTTGTGCATGGTGTTAGTGCAGAGCACAATGAAGTCCGCCCCGCCCTTTTCCAGACTGCGCGCTGCTTCTGCCAGAATCTCGCCGGCTCGCTGCCATTCTCCCGCCACTTGCAGCTTCTCAATTTCCTGAAAGTCGACGCTGTACATCAGGCTGCGCGCCGAGTGTAATCCGCCAAGTTGCTGCTTCACCTGTTCATTGATGATGCGATAGTAGAGCGCCGTCGATTCCCAACTCATCCCACCGATCAAACCGATCATTTTCATCTGCGATTATCCTTTATCAAGCCTGTTCAGCACTGTACGGGATTTGTCAGTCTGGTGCATGCCCCCAGCTCAAATACAGGGTTTGCGGCACACTTATGCGCGATCGACCTCAAGTGGCGCGTTTTCCGGCCAGCGCGCTGAGGGAAACAACGATAAGCGGATATTGAACAGATGGAACATCGGCGCAAACAACGCCTGTTCCTGTAATGTTCGCGCCTCTAAACCCAACAGCAGGCGATTAAGTTCATGCAACAACGCCGGATGGGGCTGTGTCTGCAGGGATTTCAGCCTGTGTTTGAGGAACACACTCAGCTCATGGAACATCGCCGCACTCTCAATGCCATTCTCTGTCAGCAGCGCCTTGTGCCGCGTGTAATAGTCGTAACAGTTGGCACCAAGCCAGGCTTCGGCAATCAGATTGCCGCCGGAAACCAGGTCGGGTGAGGGATCGACGCGCTTACGTGGCAGAATAATGTTGACCTTATCCAGCGTACGCGCCACAAATTGCTGGCGCGCCGTCATCGTTACCGTGTTGAGGCGCAGCGCAGCGATAAACTGCAGTAAATCGCGGATCCCTTTACGCAGCGTGCGTTTCGCCGTCCACGATGGACGCTTGTTGCGAATTAGCAACGTCAGTACCAGGGCGATGACAATGCCCACCAGCGTCGAAATCATTGCGTTCACTATAAGCAGAAGATCGGGTTTGAAATTATGACTCATGCCAATCAGCCCCGGAATCTGCGTGGCGACGATCAGGCCAATCAAATTGGTTGCCGGGTTGGCAATCACCAATCCCAGCGCAAATAACCCGGGCGCGAGGCAGATGATCATCGCTTCAAACGTTACCGCTTGTGGTATCAACACGGTAACGTAAAGCAGGCTTATTGCCATTGAGATCAAGACACCCTTCAGAAATAGCTTCATTGGCGCGATGGGGCTATCCAGCCCGGCAAAGAAGGAGCAGAGTACCGCCGCCATCATCGGCGCAGTCGAGCCATCTTTCCAGCCGCTGCCGATCCAGAACAAGCAGGTGCCGAAGGTGGCAAGAAACGCAGTAAAGCAGGAGAGCAGCAGCAAACCTTTATCGACATGCTTATGCGCACGCACGGTTTTTCCCGGCTTGACGGTCGGTGTCCACTCACTCACGCGCTCGCTGACGCTGTGATAGGCATTAGCGATACGCACGAAGTTAAGCAGGCGCTCCAGCAATCCAATCAACAAAATACTCTCTTCACTATTGAGTCGCCCTTCCTGCCAGGCCTGTTTCAACTGCGCCTGTGCAACGGTGAGGACATCGTGCACCTGGACCTGATCATTGCCATTTAGCCATAACAAAAACTGCTGGAACGCCTCAGCCACATAGTCCGGAAAGCGGATTTCCTGCTGTGCCAACAAATTGAGACGTGATTCAATTGCCGTTAGCGTCGGGATCAAATAGGAGAGGTGTTGATACTGCACGCTGACCAACCGCACCAGACGTCGCGCGGCATCGCCTTCATATACACAGTGTGTAATCAGGGTTTCGACGTTGAGAGGATAGTTCGCCATCTGAACCAGAATATCTTCTCGTTCTACCGATTTATCAGCTGGCATCACCGTAACCAGCTCGCTGCACAGCTTACGGGCATTTTGGTACCACAGGCTGACACTCTGCTCGAGTAGATTGCGCATCGTCACTGGCATGATCAGACGATGTACCAAGCTGCTACAGATGATCGCTACTGTGATCTCCTCAATACGCGAAATCACGGTGTAAGTGATTTCTGACGGTGAGGTGACATCGGGAAAGCCCATAATGGCGGCGCTGTATCCGGCAAGCATAAACACATAACTTTTCGGCGTGCGGTCATGCAATGACAGGTATAGGCATACCGCCACCCACAGTGAAATGCACAGGCTGAACATCATCGGAGACTGAACCGTGATGGGATAAATCAGTAATGTGAATAATCCACCGAGTACGGTGCCGAACAAACGGAACACCGACTTGGAGACCGTTGAACCCGAATAGAGCTGCGACGCAACGTACACTGTAGTCAGTGACCAGGCCGGTTTATCAAGATTCAGTTCCAGAGCGATATAAAAGGCCAGAAAGGCGGCAAGACAAGTTTTGGCAGAGAACAACACTGCACTTTGTGAAAACCACTTCATAGAGCGAAAGAAACCCTTAGCAGGCAACGTAAGTGCCTATCCTGACAGAAGCATATCGATATGACATTTTGATTTGTTATACAAATTATTACCGTGCTAATTATCCGGGCATCTATGCAAATTTTGGTGACATGCTGATTACAGTGAATGATCGCGATCACAAAAATTCAGTTATAAGCGATCGAAATTAGTTATTTATTGGTTATATAAGCGCTTTGTTATGGTGAGCAAAAACCTAGAGAGACTCATCATGAAAACAAAATTGCCTGTTCTAAGCGCGCTGGCGCTGAGCTTCAGCCTGCTCTCCTCACTGACTTGGGCTGCCAACCCAGAAACTGTCACCATCGGCTATCAAAAAGCCAATATCTTCGCGTTGCTGAAGTATCGTGGCACGCTGGATGAAACCTTGAAGAAAGAAGGTATCAATGTGCGTTGGGTGGAATTCCCGGCTGGACCGCAGATGCTCGAAGGGTTGAACGTGGGCAGCATCGACTTAGCCGCCACCGGAGATGCACCACCCGCTTTCGCGCAGGCTGCCAAAGCTGATTTGATCTACCTCGGCCACTCACCCGCTAACCCAAAAACCGAAGCGATTGTCGTGCCAAAAGATTCACCGATTAAAAGCGTGGCAGATTTGAAAGGGAAGCGCGTTGGGCTGAATAAAGGTTCTGACGTGAACTACCTACTGGTGAAAGCACTGGAAGATGCCGGATTAAATTATAAGGATGTGAAGCCTATCTATCTGCCCCCGGCCGACGCCCGTGCTGCTTTCCAGAAAGGTGCGATAGATGCATGGGTCATTTGGGATCCGTATCTCGCCGAGGTTGAAGCCAACGCCGATGCGCGCGAAATCCGTAATGCTGAAGGTTTAGTGCCGCATTACACCTTCTATCTTGCCAGCCGTCCATTCGCTGAAGGCCACCCTGACACGGCAAAACAGGTGGTCGATGAATTGAGTAAATTGAGTGACTGGGCAAATGCGCATCAGGATGAAGCGGCAGGTATCCTGGCTAAATCAACCGGATTGGATAAAACCATCTGGCAAACCACCTTAAAACGACTGCCTTACGGTGCCACGCGCATGACGCCGCAGGTGTTTGATGAGCAGCAAGCGTTAGCAGACACTTTCACCCGCGTAGGACTGTTGCCGGTGAAAGTGGATGTCCGTAGCGCGACTTGGTCACTGGATAAAAAGTAAACTCTGCCAGAATTGTAGCGGGCGGCCCAAGGGCCGCGCTCTACTCTACTGTAATGAATACTCTCCCTAATCGCCCACGCGTTTCGGCGCGCAGGTGGGCTTCAACCACCTGTTCCAGCGGGAAAGTACTATCGATAGGCACGATCAGTTCGCCTTTGGCCGCCATCACCATCAGTTCATTCACCAAATCGCGGGCAATCTGTTTTTCGCCCCATTCTGGACCCAGCAAGCATCCGATCAACGTAATACGATGCAGCAACAGATACTCCGCATCAATCATCTGATTACGCCCGGCGAGAATGCCGATCAGAATCGCCGTTCCTCCCTCTTTTAGCACTTCAATACCATCAGGCAGCGCATCACCGCCGATGGTATCTATCAGCAAATCGACTTTGTTTCCGCCCAGCAACTCACGCACTTGTTCACCGGCTTGATTCTCGCCCACCACAATCGCATCGCTAAGACCAAACTCACGCAGTTTCTCCAGAGACTCTGGCCGGGTTCCCGTGCCTATCACTCTTGCACCGAGGCGAGATGCCAGCTGCACCGCCGCCATCCCCACACCGCCGGCCGCTCCCAGAATCAGGACCGTTTGTCCTGGCTGCAATTTGCCCAAATGAAATGCCCAAGCAGCCGTACCCGGCCCGACTGGAATAGCGGCAGCAATGCGTGGGTCAAGCCCCTCTGGTATCGGGAAACTGTTATAAGCCGCAACAGCACGACGTTCTGCATAGGCGCCACGCCAGTTGAAGGTCGCGACTTTTTGCCCCACGACAAATTCGGTGACTTCTGCTCCCACTTCAAGAATGGTTCCGGCCGCGGCATAGCCCAGTGTTTCTCCCGCCTGCAAGCGCTGGCTGTTGCGCGAAATGATGTCGCCACCTTCAATACTGATGGCTTCTACCGCCACCAGCAGTTCATTCGACTTGATCTCAGGTTCCGCAATATCAACCAGTTGCAAGACTTCTGGGCCGCCCGGCTGCGGGTAACTGACTGCTTTCATTTTATCTCTCCATTTTCGTAGGATTAATCACACCCAATGGGTAAAAGCGTAACGAGGTTGATGATATGTTGGTAGGCTGCTTTCACATGTATCAGACATAATCCCACCATGATATCTGACAATTTTGAACCTGCCCTGCTACGCACCTTTGTCGCCGTCTGCCATCATCGTAGCCTGACGCGCGCGGCCGAACAGGCAGGACGTGCGCAATCAGCCCTCAGCGCCCAGATTCGCCGACTGGAGGAACACACGGGTCAGCGTTTGCTACGCCGCACCGGACGAGGCGTAGTGCCCACTAAAGAGGGCGAAGTGTTGCTCAGTTTTGCTGTGCGTATTCTGGCATTAGGTGAAATGGCACTGGCACAACTCAGTGAGAGCACGCCCGCCGGAACGCTTCGCATCGGTATGTCCGAAGATGTGGCTTCGAGCTTGCTCCCCTTTGCACTTGGCAGGCTGAGAAGATTGTGTCCGGGCCTGCACATCGAGCTATCCATTGAAAGCGATCACATCCTCGCCAGACGTTGGCAGGAGAGCGCGTTTGATATGGTATTGGGTTTGACCGCCGGTTTCAGCGAAGACCCGTTAACCAGTTGGGAGATCGAACTGCATTGGGTGTGCGGAATTGACTATCCCTGGGATAGCGCGCTGACGGTCGATGCTATTGTTTGCGGTGAACCTTGTTCATGGCGACGATTGATGTTTGATGCGCTAATTGAAGCAGGCAAGGAGTTTAGGATCGCGGTCACCAGCTCAAACCTGGGCGCAATTATCCCCGCTGTTGAAGGCGGATTGGGTGTCGCCATGCTGCCAGCGGAGCTCATTCGTCATGACACTATGCGTCTGGTGAATTTCGCGCAGGCTCCGGTAAAAGTGACATATGGATTGTTTGTCACACGGCGGCCGAATTCCAATGTCACAACGGCGCTGAATGTGATTCAGGACAGTTTAAAAACGTTGTATTAGAAGTGGGCGGCTCAAGCCGCCCCGTTTGAAATGTTTACCCTTCCCCGCGCCCAATTTGCCAAATCCCCGTCGGCGGCGTGCCGTTAACCTTCCAGCCGCCGATATCACGTGCTTTATAGATCACAGGATTGTGTGACGATACGGTACGCGCATTACGCCAGTGGCGGTCAAGCGCTTTGCTGATGCGCGTATCCGACGCGCCAAGCGCGTTAAACAGCTCGGTGGCGGCACGCGGAACCAGTTCACTGGCGATGACTTGTGCCTGCCCGGCTTCGGCTTCCGCTAGTGCGTTGACCTCAACCAGTCTTGCTTCATCACTATTCACATGAGCTTCATATGCTGATTGCAGTGAATGTGCGGCGCGGATCACTGTGGCTTCGACCGCAAACGCCAGGCTGGTGATCTCACCGATCACCTGGAGTACCTGCACATCCTCGCGTGAAGTCGAACCATTGCTGTGGCTGTAAATACGATTTCGTGCGGCCACCGCTTTCGCACCGTCACTTGCCACCGCCCGTCCAATGCCCGCCAATGTCGCCAACAGCACATGCTGATAGAACGCCGTTTGGTAACGGAAGCGGGTCGCGAAATCAAACACGTGCTCTTGCTCGACGTGCGCATTCTCAAAGCGCGTGGTACCGCTCCCCGTTAAACGCTGCCCAAAGCCGTCCCAGTCGTCTTCACGCGTCACACCCGGTTGGTGAGTATTCACCAGAGCGATGACATCGCCTTGGTTATCGTTGCGTCGTGCATACACATCAATCCAGTCCGCAAACAGCGTGCCAGTGCTGTAAAACTTCTCCCCGCTCAGCGTCCAGCCATTTGAGGTTGGCGTGACGCGAGTGATTACATCCCCGATTTTCACCGCACCGATTTCTGTCCAGCCACTGCCCACCAGTTCCCCATCGATGAAACGACGAAACCAGAGGTCGCGTTCGGCACTGTCCGGCTGGTTCAGACGGTCTTCAACAAACGCGAAATGGGCACGCAGCGCCTGTGGGAGGTTGGAGTCCGCTTCTGCCAGTTCTGTCAGCAGTTGGAACAGCTGCGGCAGCGATGCGCCCCAGCCCCCCTTCTCTTTTGGAATACGCACGGTGCCAAAACCGGCTTCTTTCAGCCATGTCAGCGCGTCATGCGGTAACGTGCGGTTGCGTTCTCGTTCCACTGCCCCCTCAGCGATACGCGCAAAGAGCGGTCGAAAATGCGCTGCCAGTGCAGAGTAGTCGGTTCCTGTCGAAAGTAAGCTCATGGTTGCTCCTGATGAGAAAGGTCGTCGATGTCGTGACGGGTGGGCTCGTAGCGCACCGCCAGCAGGAAGAAAATCGGGATGATGGCGGCAAGCGATACCACCCAAAACATGTTGGTGCCCAACGCGGCCTGCAGGATCGGCAGAATAAATAGCGCCAGAGCACTGCCAACGCCGGAAAGCGCACGACTAAAACCAACGCCCGTGGCGCGGATAGAAGTCGGATAAGAGAGCGCTGGATAGACCATCAGTTGCGCGCCCGGTCCAAAACCTTCAGCGAACAACCACAAGCCCAGCATCAGCACGGCAAACACAATGCCAGCGATGGCTTCAGGATGACCAATTAACGCCAGCGCAATCAGCGCGAAGAACTGCAAAGCAAATCCGGCAATCGCCACATGGCGCGACGGATATTTCCATGCCAGACGCATACCGAGCAGACCGCCGGTGAAGGCAAACAGCGCATTCAGGCCTAGCGATGCGGAGATAGTTTCAAATACCCCCGCGCCAAGGAACTGTGCGAGGATCGAAGGCAAGAAGAACGCGATCGCGGTGTATTCGAAAGAGATACAGATGTTCATCACGCCCGCCACGATGGTGCGTTCACGCCAGGGTTTTTGGAACAGCACGCGGAAACTCACTTTCGGTGCGGCTTCCACGGGTGTCGCTTCTGGCTCAGCCTCGTGTGCATGAATACCGTATGAGTCGCGCAGAATACGCACCGCCGCTTTCAGATCGCCCTGATTGGCGGCCCACAACGGCGATTCGTTCATAAACTTGCTGCGCACCGCGATGATCAGTAAGGCAGGTACGGCACCAAACAGCAGTGACGCGCGCCATAACCAGTCAAGATGCTCTTTCGGTAACAAGAAATAGAGAGCGAAGATCAGCAGGAAGCACACCGTTGATGCGGCGTACCACATTGGACACCAAGCGGCGAGACGCGCGGCTTTATTGCCTTTGCCAGCAAACTTGGAAAATTCTGCCAGATAGGACATCGCCACCGGCAAATCAATGCCTACGCCAATGCCCATCAAGAAGCGTGCGCCAATTAGAACCCACACGTTGGGTGCTAATCCGGCTGCGATGGCGGACACCACGAAGAACAGCATATCGGCCATAAACACCGAGTAACGGCCATACTTGTCCGTCAGCCAGCCGCCAATCAGATTGCCGACGATGGTGCCTACCATGATTGATGAGGTCACTAAACCTGTGATGAACGGGGATATCTGGAATTCACGCACCACATCATCGATACCATAAGACAGCGTGGTGAGATCGTAGGCATCAAGGAAGACGCCGCCGAGCGCGAGGAACACAATCATGCGCGCATAATTGTTTTTGTCACTGCGGGTGTTGATCAGCCTTGCCACATCACTGACCGAACGAACCGGCTCTGAAGCCGGCAAGGTGTTTTCTAAAGGAACGGAACTCATAACGCCTCACGTTGTTTTTTAGTTGTGCAGGTGAGGTTGTTATAAGCGCTAAAGCATCAGTGCCAAAGCAACAAATAGTGATATTTAATTGTTATAAATCAATAATATAATTAAAAACACAAACACAAAAACCCGGACGCGCAGCGCGTGTCCGGGTAAGCCTGTTTAACGTCAGGATTAATCAGCGGAGACCGGCACCAGCACCCCTTTCACCAGTGGGTCATCCGTGGTTTTCAGCCACTGCTGACGCGCGGATCGGAAAAACGCCTGCTTGAGTTTCACAATGTTTTCCTGCTCCAGGTACGGTGTACCAATCACCAGTTGCGAAGCAAAAGTACGCGGCGCAGGGGGGAATAGAATGCCTTTGTCACGCGGTACTTTTCCGGCATCAAACTGGGAAACATAACCAATGGCGGCATCGACCGAGTTCAGTGCGCGGGGCATCGTTAGCAAATCCAGCTCTTTAAACACAAAGCCGTGCGGATTGCCCACAATATTCTTTAGCTTAGCGGTACGGGGTTCCACGTTAGGATCGAGCGTGATCAAGCCCTGACGTGCCAGCAGCCAGAGCGCCTGGCCTTGGTTCGCCCCATCATCGGGGACCACGATAGTGGCTCCTTGCGGCAGATCGGCTACCGCTTTATAACGATCTGAATAGATGCCAAATGCCCACTGAAACAGCGGCAAAGCGGAGGTGAGCTTGAAACCATTGGCATCCACTACCTGCTTGAGCCACCACTGGTGTTGATAAACCGTCGCTGCATATTGTCCTTGTGCCACCGCGCGGTCAGCTTGCACCGGATCTTGTACTCCAACCGCTTCCAGCTTCAGGCCATAATCCGGCGCGATGTGCTCGCCAACATACTCAATCAACTTTTGTTCGCCTGCCATTGCCGGTTCAAAGTGAATCTGCAACGTGGTGCCAAACACCACGGCCTGCGGCTGCTGGCTGCGCCAGAACCAGGCGGCAGCCGCGACGACAATGACCACTATAATCAGTAAAAACCATGGCCAGCGGCGAGATTTACGTAGCTCAAATTCTTGTGTTGTCATATTGATGTCCCCTGAGGATGGCGCAAAGCGGCAACTAAGCGGTCGCCGAGAAATTGGATGGTTTGGATTAAAGCAATCAGCACCACAATGGTGGCGATCATGATGTGGTTATCGAAGCGCTGGTAGCCGTACACCACGGCTAAATAGCCGATGCCACCAGCACCAATGGTGCCGGCGATGGCCGAATACTCAATCATCGAAATCAGGTTGAGGGTGACCGCCGCGACAATCGCGGGCAGGGCCTCGCTGAGCTGTGCCGAACGAATAATCTGCCAACGCGATCCGCCACACACCAAGCCCACCGCGGTGACTTCACTCGGCAATTCGCGCAGCGCGTTATCCACCAATCGCCCAAAGAATGGAATGCCTGCGGCAATCATCGGAACGACCGCCGCAGGAATACCGATGGTGGTGCCGGTGAGCCAGAAGGTGAACGGGATAATCGCGGCCATTAATACGAGAAAAGGCAGCGAGCGTCCCATGTTAACGATCCAACTCAATACACGATGGATACCGCGATGGGGAAATAGCCCGCGTGCGGAGGTGTTAAACAGCACCACACCCACAACGCCACCGCATGCCACCACAAACAGCATCACTATCCCTACCATCAATGCCGTTTCGCCCAATGCAGGGAGCATCAAGGTGGGAATCTCTGCCCACGGCGTGTCTTGGCTCATGACTGAAACGCTCATACCGCCTCCCGCAAAGGAGACACGCTGCCTGAAACGCTGGCAACCAATCCGAACTGTTCGAGTTGCGCCAGCAAACGTGCCAGTGGAACACGTTCCTGCTGGAAGTGAATGCCCACCTGAAGGCGACCCGCTTGCAGGCCGTTAACTTGTTCAACGTGCGCGCCGAGCAGATCGATGCGCAAACCGAACTGCTGGCTGAGGCGCGATATCCAATCGCTGGCAACCGTGACATCGGTGCGGTAACTGAGTTGCAGCGTTAATTCTGCTGCGCCCGGCTGTGACACCAGCGGAAACAGACGCTGTCCCAGCACCGAATCCGGTTGCGCCAGCAGCGTCTTGACCACACCGTATTGCACAATTTGCCCATCGCGGATTTCTGCGACTGCATCTGCGGCCTGACGCACTGCATCCATCTCATGGGTGATCAGCACAATCGCCAGCTTATAGTCGTCACGTAGTTTCTTCAGCAGATCGAGCACCGTGATGGTGGCTTCAGGATCAAGTCCTGAGGTCGCCTCATCCGCTAACAGCACAGAGGGCCGTAGCGCCAAAGCTCGCGCGATGCCGATCCTTTGACGCTGCCCACCCGAGAGTTGCCCAGGAAATGCCTTAGCTTTGTGGCTCAGGCCGACGCTCTCCAGCAGTTCACCGACCCTTGCTGCAATATCCCGCTCCACTACACCGAGATAGCGCAGGGGTAAGGCAATATTTTCCCAAGCGCTTTTGCGTTGCAGCAGTGCAGATGACTGGAATACGGTGCCAATCGCGCGCCGGGCACGGCGCAGTGCTTCTCCGTTCAGGCTGGAGAGATCGCTACCATTGACGCGAATGCTCCCCGCACTCGGTTGCTCCAGCAGGCTGATGCACTTTGCCAGTGTCGATTTCCCTGCCCCACTCGGCCCCACCACAGCCGTGATATTGGCTTGCGGAACCTGCAGGTTGATCGCTTTCAACACCTCGGTCACGCGCCCGTCGCTGCTGCGATACTGTTTACTGAGCTGCTCAATCTCGATCATGAGACCTCCTGCTGCACCGCACTTCTCACCCGATAGCCCGCTCCCGGATGCGGAGCAACAAGCTGAGGCCCAGCATCAAACAACTTCTCGCGCAGCGTACCCTTGGCGTAGTCCTGCTTGTAAACACCACGCTTTTGCAGCTCTGGAATCAGCAGTTCAACCACATCTTCAAAGGTTTCATGCGTTAAGGCGTAGGCCAGGTTAAAACCATCCACATCAGTATCTTCAACCCAGCTTTGCAGTTCATCTGCCACGGTTTCCGCGCTGCCGACAATCAATGGACCAAAGCCGCCAATACCCACCCAATCTGCCAACGCTTTCACGGTCCATTGACGGTCGGGGTCGGCGGTGGAAAAGGTTTCTACAGCGGATTGAATGGCGTTGGTGTGCAGATACTTCAGCACCTGGTCAGGCTGATATTGGCCGAAGTCGATACCCGTCCAGCCAGAGACCAGTGCTAATGCGCCTTCGTAGCTGACCCAGTTTTGATACTCTTTCCACTTCGCCTGCGCGGCCGCATCGGTCTCACCGACGATGACGGTTTGCAGGTTGAAGATCAGAATGCTGCGCGGATCACGTCCCGCTTCTTCTGCACGACGTCGAATATCCGCAACGGTTTTTTTCAGCAACACTTTGGACGGTGCCGCCACGAACACGCACTCTGCGTGCTCCGCCGCAAATTGCTTACCTCGGCTTGATGCTCCCGCTTGATACAATACCGGCGTGCGCTGTGGAGAAGGCTCACACAGATGAATCCCCGGGACGTTGAAGAAGGTGCCTTGATGGTTAATCGGATGGATTTTTCGAGGATCGCTGAAGATACGACGTTCACGGTCGCGCAGCACCGCATCCTGCTCCCAACTGCCTTCCAGCAGTTTGTAAACCACTTGCAGATACTCATCGGCATAGTCATAACGGCTGTCGTGATCGGTTTGCGTCTGATGCCCGATGTTACGCGCGCCACTCTCCAGATATGAGGTGACAATATTCCAGCCAATGCGCCCCTTGGTGAGATGATCGAGCGTCGATAAGCGACGCGCAAAGGGATACGGGTGTTCATACGACAACGAAGCGGTCAGACCAAAGCCAAGGTGCTCGGTCACCAACGCCATCGGCGTAATCAGCGCCAAGGGATCGTTAACCGGCACCTGCGTCGCCTGACGAATTGCCGCATCACCGTTACCGTTCAGCACATCATAGATACCCAACACATCGGCAATAAACAGGCCGTCAAACTTGCCGCGCTCCAGCAACTTCGCCAGATCAACCCAATACTCCAGATCTTTGTACTGCCAGGAACGGTCACGTGGATGTGCCCACAGCCCCGGTGACTGGTGTCCGACACAGTTCATATCAAATGCATTCAAGCGAATTTCACGTTGCGATGACATAGCAATCTCCATAGCGAAGCCGTGATCGTGCTACGACCCAGCGTTCGTCAGTGTGTTTTTAGGATGTTGAGAGATTAAGAAATGGGAGGGGGACATCGCTCGGCAGGCGCGATATCCAGTTCATTCAAGATTTGTTGTGCTACGGCGGCGGCGTGATCCGCAACTTGGGGTAAGCCCATCAGCTCACCAAAACGCGCGCGTCCTGCCGGGCCAACTACTAGCAGTCTGCTATTGGACAGACCCTGCTGCGTGAGCGCGTGTGAGTGTACATCGACATCAAGACCAAAGCCGAGTTGATCGGCACGAATCAATCCTTGATTACTGAGCGATTGCAACAGCGGTTGGCTTTCAGTCAGCGCATCGTGCCCGGGTCCCGTGGTGACGATGAGATAATCTAAGCGCTGCGTATGTGTTTCGCCTTGCCGCGTATGCAGGGTGACTTCCAGTTGATCTCCGCGTGCCGTGATAGATTGCAGCCTCGCCGCCAACACATGCAAACTGCCCTGCTGTTGACGTTCACGGATGACAGTGGCGACTTGGGGCGCAATGCGGTAGCGATGCACATCCCACCACGATCGCAGATGGCGCACGAACTTCTGCTGTTCGCGCAGCGGCAATGATTGCCAGATAGCCTGCCCCTGCACGCGCACTTCATCCAATACGCGCTGCCACGGCAATTGTTGTTCCGCTGCGCGTGCGACTTCGGCGCGAATATGATGCAGCCATAAACGTGCCTCAGCGACGTTCTGCGGCGCTAATGTCCATTCAGGCCACTCACCTGTCAGATTGGCGCGAGAAAGCTGTCCACGGCGCGAGAAAGCCGTTAACGGGCCACGATGATGGCGCGTGGCTAAAGACGCAACCACGTCGGCCATACTCAGACCCGTTCCCATAATGGCAATCGAAGCGTCTGGGACGATGGCATCCAGCACGCCGCGCTGCCATGGATTGGCAATCAATGCCGGATGCTGGGCAAAAGGCTGCAATGCGCGTGGCAATGACGGGGGTGGGTGGCTGATGGCCAACGCCAGGATATCGCCCTGTAACGTTTCACCATTGCTGAGTAGTAGCAGCTGACCTTCCCAAGCCACGGCGCTGGCCTGAATATGGCGGAGTGTGACATGCGGGTAGCGTTTTGCCGCAAGCGCAAACTGTTCCGCCAAATAGCGACCAAACATCCCGCGCTGCGGATAGACTGAACCATCGACACAATGGGCTGCTGAATCCAGTGAACATTCCGGCTGCTGGCGATACCAGCGATCAAACGCACCCTGCTCCTCACCGCTCAATTGCATGCGGGATGCAGGTACGTTAATACGGTGAGCAGGTTCTTGCGTCGAATAAGCAACACCGCCGCCCAGCCGTTCACGCGGCTCGACCACTGTAATCAGTAAGGCAGCGGCTGAGGTCCGCGCAAGATGAATCGCCAGCGCTGTGCCACTGAAGCCGCCGCCTACAATAATCACCTGGCTTCGCCATTGCCCTCTCCTGCATTAGCTGGCGCTCGTTTGTTTTGATGGGCGCTTATCGCCACCAATGGTTTCGCCAAAAGGTCCGGTATTGATGGTGCGCGTACGCTGCTGTTGACCGTTTGCCAGAGGCAGCAGTGGTAACAGCAATTCTGCCACACGATGCGCTTCTTCCAGATGCGGATAGCCCGACAGAATGAAGTTGGTCACACCTAACGCCTGATATTCACGGATGCGTTCTGCCACTTGCTCAGGGCTGCCTACTAATGCTGTACCGGCACCACCGCGCACTAATCCGACGCCCGCCCATAAGTTTGGTGCAATGTAGAGATTATCGCGCGAGCCTTTGTGCAAGGCGCTCATGCGTGCCTGCCCTGCCGAATCCATACGAGCAAAAATTTTCTGCGCTTGAGCAATGGTGTCTTCATCTAAATGCCCAATCAACTTCTCTGCAGCGGCTTTGGCTTCCTCTTCTGTCTCGCGCACAATCACATGCAGTCGAATGCCGTACTCCAGTTTGCGTCCACGCGCAGCAGCGCGTTCGCGCACCACTGCCAGTTTCTCCGCCACCTGTGCAGGAGGTTCGCCCCACGTGAGATAGGTATCAATTTGCTCTGCTGCGACATCGATGGCGTCATCTGAGGAGCCGCCGAAGTACAGCGGAGGTCCATTCTCTTGCACCGGAGGGAACAACACCTCTGCGCCTTCAACGTGAATATGTTGCCCTTTATAGTCAACTTTCTCGCCGCGCATTAAGCGGCTGTAGACATCCAGAAACTCTTTGGTCACCTCATAACGTTCACTGTGGTTGAGGAAAATGCCGTCGCCTTTGTTTTCCACGGGGTCGCCGCCGGTGACCACGTTGATCAGCAGTCGCCCCTCGGACAAACGGTCCAGTGTGGTTGCCATGCGCGCAGCCAACGTCGGTGGCTGCAAACCGGGACGAACGGCAACCAGATAGCGAAGCCTCTTTGTGATGGGCGCGAGTGCCGACGCTACAAGCCATGAATCTTCACAGCTTTTACCGGTCGGGATGAGCACGCCGTAGAAACCGAGATTGTCAGCGGCTAAAGCAACCTGCTGTAAGTAGGCTAAATCAACTGGGCGTCCACCTTCAGTGGTACCAAGGTAGCGTCCATCGCCGTGCGTAGGGAGAAACCAGAAGACGTTAATCGGATTGTTTGCGGAATCGGCCATTATGCTTTTCCTATATAACTTTATTAGAATTTGGTCATTTAAGACGGTTCATTTGGTTATATGGCTGTAAGCGAAATACGTGCCAAGTTTGTTTTTATCAATATATCCTTGAATTCAGCCATTTAGCGTCTGCAACAACATCCCCGCTGTTGCATATCCAACTTTGCGCCGACAGCTATTGCTGCATATGCAACTGCTTATGCTTTTTTCCTGCTGTTCACAGTGAATGTGAGTCGTTAGCTTGAGAGGATGCTCCTGCTGGGAAAAAAACGATGTTTACTCCTTACACCAATCACACTGATTCACCACGTTTAGTCGATCCGGCCTCACTCGCCTTTCAATCACTACTCGATAAATTCGCGCCCACTGATGCGACAGTTCTGATCGTGGGGGAAACGGGTACGGGTAAAGAAGTGGTTGCCCGCTACCTGCATCATCACAGCCAGCGCCGTAACGGCCCGTTTTTGGCCGTAAACTGCGGCGCGTTGACAGAAAGTCTTGCTGAGGCAGAATTGTTTGGGCATGAAAAAGGGGCGTTTACCGGTGCCACTCAGGCCCACCCTGGCTGGTTTGAAGCTGCTCAGGGCGGCACACTGCTGCTTGATGAGATTGGTGAACTCAGTCTTTCATTGCAGGTGAAGTTATTGCGTGTATTGCAAGAGCGCGAGATCACTCGCGTTGGCTCGCGTAAAGCGATCAAAGTGGATGTGCGTGTCATTGCGGCGACTCACGTTGATTTAGCGCAGGCAATACGCGAACGCCGATTCAGAGAGGACCTCTTCTACCGACTCAACATTGCTGTTGTCCCATTACCCCCTTTGCGTCAACGACGCGATGATATTCCACTCTTGGCCAACCATTTCTTATCGTTGTATGCACGCCGTTTAGGTCGTCCGGCACGCCGTCTCTCATCGGATGCCCTGGAAGCGCTGCAAGAGTACAGCTGGCCCGGCAATATTCGCGAATTAGAAAATACGCTGCACAATGCTGTGTTATTGAGCCGTGATGAGACGCTTACGCCTGCGCAGTTGCGACTGACTGGTTACAGTGAACAAGGCTTTATCGCTGCCACCGACTCCACGTTGGATAGCTTTTTGCGCCAGCAGCTTTCTGATCAACCCCATCAGCTGTTTGACCGTGTGGTCGCCAGCTTAATCAATAATGCATTGGCGTTTACCGAACAGAATCAAACTCAGGCGGCTACGCTGCTGGGTATCAGTCGTCATACCTTGCGTACCCATATGGCCAACCAAGGCGTGATAAAAGGTCGTCGGAAAGCCATGGGCCAAGCGCCAGTGTGCTTGACACCTTTTGCAGAGCAAGAGCGCGAACTGCGTATTGGCTATCAAAAATTCGGCAATCTGGGTGTGTTAAAAGCGCGCCAGAGCCTCGAACAGCGTTTTTCTCAACAAGGTGTCAGCGTACTATGGAGTGAGTTTCCTGCTGGCCCCCAATTGCTGTACGCACTGCAAAATAACGAGATCGACTTTGGCACCACGGGAGAAGTCCCTCCGATATTCGCCCAAGCCAGCGGTAATGCAGTCACCTATATTGCCTGGGAGCCACCCGCACCAAGCAGTGTGGGCATCGTTGTGCCGCGGAATAGTGAAATTCACTCCCTCAATGACTTACGTGGCAAACGCATTTCAGTCAATAAAGGTTCAAACGTTCACTGGCTACTGCTGCAGTTGCTTGAAGAGGCCGGTATTGCTTTAGATGAGATTAAAGTTATTTACGCGCCACCCAAATATCCATTAACAGCCAGCGATTATCTGTCGGTTGATGCGTGGATGATGTGGGATCCGCTGCTCAGTGCGGCTGAAAGCCATCCTGACTTGAGGGTATTGGTCAATGGTGAAGGTCGTGTCCGCAATCATCAATTTTACCTCGCACGCCGTGATTTCGTCTCGCAGAACGATGACATCGCGCAGCAATTAATTGAAAGCTTGCAGCAAACAGGATTGTTTATGGATAGCCATCGTCATGAAGCGGCCAGCTTGTTGGCGCAAGAGTTGGGTTTGGAGGTGTCATCCGTTGAAAGGGCACTCGGACGTCGTAGCCATAAAACCCGCGCAATGGCTTTTGAGGTTATCAAAGAGCAGCAAATCATTGCTGATCGCTTTTATGCTCTTGGTTTGATGAGTAAGCCTGTACGCATTCGTGACGCGGTATGGCAATTGCCTTCTGCGGGCGCATTATCAGCCTAACCTACAATGAAAGTTATCCACCTTTTCTGTGGATAAATCGTTGAATATCATCTGGCTAAACCGAGTTAGCGAGGATTAGTCAGAGTTGAAATGCTTGCGAAACTTGGCGATTTCACCCTGAAATTTCTTTTAATATTTGTTTATTTTCAACACATTACGTATGAAATCACCTTGGCGAGCTGCTGAAATTGCAGTCGATTAAACGCATTGTTCAATCCGTATATTTCGCTTTGCCGATTTTGCATGCACTTGGTTACTTTCGCTCCAACCCCAAACTCACCAGGCACTATATGGCCTCGCTTACATCGTCAACATGGTGAAATCTTTGGCGATTTCAGCCTGAAATTTCATCACCTGTTTGTGATTTTTCATACAGTTAGCGGTGAAATCGCTATGGCGAAGAGCTGAAAAGGGCGAAAAAAAACCGCCCGAAGGCGGCATTTCGCTTATTGATTGAGATATTTATTGAGCGTCTCGTTTATCACTCTATCCAGCTCTTCCTGCAGTTCGCGGGACTGGCGATTAAACTCGTAGCTAAACATACGGCCACGCGTTTTCTTGCGAGCGTAACGGTCTTTATCTGCGAAACTCCATAAAGGTGTGGCAACGGCTTTATCTTTTTCAGGTGACTGAATCAGCGTCTGGCTGCCATTTCGTACCAAGCGCAGAATACCGTTCTTCACTTCATCTTCTGCTAAGCCATCGCGGGCACAAACGGTATCAACATCCATCCCGATGGTATCAATGAGGGCTTCAACCGTTTGACCGGTCTCCTGCAACTTCTCAAAAGCCTGCAACAGCGTTTTGTAATCTGGATAGGTCAATTCAGAGTGGTTTGGAAACAGCGTCACCAGCTCCAGCGGGACGCTAGCAGCTTGCAAGGCACGTGTCACCTTGGCCTGAGATAATCCTTCGCTTTGTGCAATCTCCTTCTGCGACAGACCGCTCTCCTTCAACGACATCAATCGCATGCCTACTTCACGCAGGTTGTGTTCACGCGCTGTCTGGATGTCTTGCGCCAAACGACGGGCTTCTTCAGCGGAGATAGCCACCTCAGTCACCAGCACATCCAGGCCAGTTTTACAGTGTAGAGCGGCCGCACGGCGACGAGAGCCGTCAAGAATCTCAATGCGGTCACCACGCAGTACACCAATAGCCGGGAAGAACTGCTGCAACTTGATGGTACGAATGATATCGCGAAGCGACTCTGGCGTCAGACCAGATTGATCTCGGCCATTGGTTTCCATGACCACATAGGTTCTTTCTTCAATTTCCTTCGCCGTGATGTGCTCTAAGGTGAACAGGGCACGTTTCCCGGTCGATAGGATAAATGTCTGAGAATGGCCTTCTGAAGCATCCTCAGTTTGCAAAGGTGTCTGGCTGAAGGTTCGGCCAATCGTGATTCTTTTTGCGCTCATAGTAACCTCAGTTCAGGCGAATAAATTCAATACGATCAAACACGGCTTTAGCGAAATCTTCCGCTGCTGAGCGCGCGTTTTTCAGGGCTTCGGTGCTACCTACATAAGTTGATGGATTAGCTGAAATCACGGTATCAAAGGATTCTCCGCAACGCTCAAAGCCATCAAGTCGTGGTAGCGCAGCATCCAACATATCCCCGCCAAAAATCTCTTTAGCCAAGCTATGACAGAGCTTATGGTCCGCTTTATTGGAGAGTTTGGACATAAAGCCGATATTGCCTTGTAAGCGGCAGGCGGCACCTGATTCCTCAATAATGCCAATCAGTTCCGGCAAACGCGTTAGATATTTGAGTGTGGAGTGGAAATCCACTTGCGCTGGGGGAACCGGCGTCATCAACAGATCGGAAGCCGCAATGGCATTTTTCAAGAAAGCATCCAAGTGTGGGCCACTGTCGATAAAGATGAAGTCATAATCTTTCTTCAGCTTAGCCACGACGTTTTCATACAACACTGCATGCACGTTTTGTGTCGACAGATGTTGAGCACACAATTCTTCCCAACGTGAAGCTATAAAGGCGTCATCGATAGAAGCAGGCAGCACATCCACACCCGGTATGATGGAGGGCACGATAAACTCGTTCAGCAACTCTTCACGACCGACATTTTGCAGCATCGCCTGCGCAGCCGTCGCTTCAACCAACCCAACCGAACGCTCATGATTAAGGAACATCGTCGCGGAGGATTGTGGGTCAAGGTCGATAACCAGAATACGCAGGTCTTCATAGAGCAAGTGCGGATGAGCGCGCAATGCGTGAGCAAGCGATACCGTTGAAACCGTTTTAGACACGCCACCCTTAAGGTTGCCGACAAACAGGGTAAAAGCTTCCGAATGGCGATCACGGTACTTAGGTACGCCACGATGATGGTAAATGTCGATAATGTTCTGAATCGACATGGCGTACTTCGTTGAGCTACCTGCAGCACGCTTATCAAACGGATAACCGTTTTCTTCCATCTCATTTACGGCGTAATCAACGCTCGCACGCGTCAATTTAGGCAGTTTGGCTAACGCAGCTTTGGCGTAAACCTGATAAAAAGTGTTTTCCTTCAACTCTTCTTTTTGCGCCTGAATTTGTTCTGTCAGGCTCATCAGCATTCTTTCTGAACGTTGTGCGACCTTCAAAACTTGCTTCTCATCGTTAGCCATACTTGCTCCACACATGTAGGATTTATGACTTTATACCGAAATCCTGCACATGAGGCAAATCTATCTCTTCTGATGAGGAACAATAGGTATTCAGAAAACACCTTGAGTAAGAGTAGGTTAATGGAAAGATTCACTGTAATCAGTGAACGCATTTTAATCGCCCAGAAAAAATTGCTCCAAATGTGATCAGTATCCACTGGTGACACAGGCCAAACATTCACTGTAATCAGCATTGCACCCGAAATGCCTCGCAATAAGCTTCGGTATTGAGTGCACACGCAGGAGATAGGCTTCGTTTTCTATGCTATTCACTGTAATCAGTAAAAGATTCACTATAAACAGCAAACATTCACTGCAATCAGTGAAAAATTCACTGTAATCAGCAATACATCGGCTAACGTTCACTGTAATCAGTAGATGCTGGAGTAGACATTGCTAAAGAGAAGAGGGAGGTGCTTATGCGGATGTGGAAACCGAATGTTCACTGTAATCAGTAAAACACCTTGTTGCTGAAGCTCGAATCATCAACATTCACTGTAATCAGCAATCGAACCTCCTTCTGATTTTTGCGGCGTTCACTGTAATCAGTAAAAGTGATGACGATGCCATCAAGCATTCACTGTAATCAGTAACCCAAATCAGACTACCTTCTTACGTTCACTATAGTCAGTAAATCTTGCAGAGCGAGTTGCTGATGACAGGACAAAGGATTATAGGTTCCTCCCGGAAACCATTCACTGTAATCAGTAAACGTCAGCGAACGGTAGTGGTAACGTTCACTGTAATCAGTAGACTCATGTTCAGCTTTGCCATGAGTAAGGGCAGGGGAGGTAAGATTCCCGTCAAAAGCACGGCTGACTTGCTTAGCTAAACATTCACTGTAATCAGCAATCAGTCACGAAAATGGCTGTGTATTTAAGACGCTCATGCGGCAAGAGGCATCCAGACTTCATCGCAGATCGTTCACTGTAATCAGCAATCAGTCACGAAAGTGGCTTTGGATTTAAGGCACCCATGCGGCAATAGGCATCCCGACTTCATCACAGATCGTTCACTGTAATCAGCAACGCTCCGCGTCGTTAACGCCTAGCGTAGTGCAAAACACCATTCGTACCGTTCACTGTAATCAGCAAGATTAACCCGCTCTGAACTCAAAATTAACGTTCACTGTAATCAGTAATTGGATCCAAGATAAGCGGATTGATCGTCAATAGCGCAACGATGGAAGAGGGCAGGGCGAAAGGAGATTCACTGTAATCAGTGACAGCGTGACGCTAGAAAGATGGGGGTGCATCCGGCCACAGCGGCTCCTGGTGGTACGTTCACTGTAATCGGTAAATGAGGCATAGATTCACTGTAATCAGCAAAGGTGACCAACCCTGTCACTTTTACTGTTTACCTTTACAGGTGTAATGCTGATTACAGTGAACAATTACCGAGAATAAGATAAAAATAGATTTAAATCATGATGTTGAATCATTGCGTTCACTGTAATCAGTACCTTTCAGTAAGACAGGATTCACTGTAATCAGCCGAAGTCATGAGAGTAAAACCATGTTCACTGTAATCAGTAAAAGAGCCTTCAAACACGGCTGATCATTTAAATAAAGCCACCTGGTAAGTACTCACTATCAATATTTGGTGCAAAACATCGTTGCTATAGAGCTTCGTCAATAAGGTTTTTGGCTATGCGAAACGCGAGTTACTGTTTACAGTGAACGACACTGATTACAGTGAATGGTGAGTGAACCGCTGATTACAGTGAACAGATGGAGAGGGGCAAATGTCACTTTTTACGCTTAAGTGACACTGCCACAGAGAGGATTGCTGATTACAGTGAACGTGAACTTCAGTCTTCGAACTCGATTTCATCCAGCGAGTCGATACTCTCCAGATTGCTGATGCCGTCGAGTTTTGGTGTCCTGCTATGGATGATGAAAAACACAGAGCGGCCACGCTTCACTTCTGAATAATCCAGGTAACCAATCTCTTTTAACTGCTCCATTGCGCGTCTGACCACATGGTTCTGGGTGGTCGTCTTTGACCCTAGGTTTAAACGCATACGCAAGCGAGCAAGCGAAATAGGTGCAGGATTGGTCGGTAAGCTTTCAAGGTAGGTATACAGCGCTTGCGCTGACTCCTTACGCTTGAGGCGCGAGATAGCGCGTAATTGTAAAAGCACCTTATGGTCGAAGTTATACAACTCAAATAACTTAGGATCGGCCTGTATACGCACCAGATCCTTTTCACGATCGTAATACGCCGACTGCACAAGGTGGGTATGATACGCTTTGCCATTACCTTCAAAGGACAACGTGTTGGTTGCAATGCGTCGTAATGAGGCATCTAAACGCTTACGTAAGGCCGCTGACGAGTTTGCCGATGGGATCCCGCACATCTTCACGAAATCGATGAACGGCAGCGTCACGGTGTCGCCCTTTGAGGGATAACGCGAAAAGGACTGGATAATGCCAGCCCAAGTTTTGAAATCATTATCCATATCCAGCCTCGCGCCGGTAATGGTAATTTTTTCATAGCCTTCAGCTTTCACCAGCGAGAGGTTCTTCAGCTCTTTTGTAGCGTCCGTTGAAGCCATCGCACCGGATTTCCCTCGCGCGGTAGACTTCAATGTAGGAACGAACAGACCCAGGCGCATTAAGGCGACCGGTTGTACGGTGTTATTTTTATTAGGGTGGAGTTGAATAACCTCACCGCTATTTTTTGTCACCGACAGAAAAGGTTCTAGTAACGCTTTGTTTTCACTCTCTTTATCTGCCATAGCCTGAGATCTTCATTCTGTGGATGAAAAGGATCGATTTCTGATTACAGTGAACATTAACACTGTTTATAGTGAACATTCTACAGTCTATAGTGAATATTATACTGTCTATAGTGAACGTTTTTCTGATTATAGTGAACACGATCACCTTCTCAGGCCTTGTGTGGTGCGGCTTGCGACGATCGGGGATCTCTTAGGATCTCTTTAAGATCTCTTTATGATCTTTAATAGAGATCTATTCACTGTATAACTGGATAACCCTATGAAGAATCAGTATCTGACACAGGAAACTGTCAGAATATGCTGCTCATGTAAGCTGGCATCATCAACGTCGCGAAAACATTAATTCTATGCGAAGAAGATCTTTCTTTTTCATCCGATGAGAACAACTTCCTCACTATTATTCATTTTTCATCAATCATTGTCGGGCGTAAGGTGAGACACATATTCACCCCATAACCTATGACGAAGGCATCTTATGACTGACAACGTTATCTCACGTAATCCAACTACTGGCGAAGTCATCGCAACCTATCCCTTACAGACTGCTGCGCAACTTGAAGCGGCACTGCAATCCAGCGCTGAAGCATTTTCAACCTGGAAAACCACCAGCATGGAACAGCGTGTTCAGGTGCTGCGCCAATTAGCAGAGCAAATTCGCCAACGTCAGGACCAACTCGCACAAATGGCAACACTGGAGATGGGTAAACCTATCGCTCAAGCACGCGCTGAAGTCTTGAAGTGTGCCAATCTCTGTGACTGGTATGCAGAACAGGGTCCAGGCATATTGGCAGACAAACCAACGCTGGTGGAAAATCAGCAAGCATGGCAGTCATTCCGTCCATTGGGTGCAATCCTTGCCGTTATGCCGTGGAATTTCCCCTATTGGCAAGTTCTGCGCGGTGCGGTCAGCATGCTCTTGGCAGGTAACACTTACGTACTAAAACATGCGCCAAGTGTTATGGGATCAGCAAACCTAATGTCAGAACTGTTTGATGCTACCGATTTGCCAAAAGGTGGCTTCACTGTGATCAACGTCGATAACGAAGGCGTTTCTACGGCAATCAAGGATCCGCGCATTGCAGCAGTCGCTGTCACCGGGAGTGTACGAGCGGGTGGTGCGATTGCAGCCCAAGCGGGTGCTGTTCTCAAGAAAACCGTGCTTGAACTCGGCGGAGCAGATCCGTTTATCGTGCTTGCAGATGCTGATCTGGACGCAGCAGTTGCCTCAGCGGTCACAGGACGCTACCAGAACACCGGACAGGTATGTATGGCAGCCAAACGGTTCATTATCGAAGAAAGTGTCGCAGAAGCGTTTGAGGCGCGTTTTAGCGCAGCTGTGCAAGCGCTGAAGATCGGCGATCCGCTGAACGAGGAAACCTATATTGGACCTATGGCACGTTACGATCTTCGTGATGAGCTAGACAACCAGGTTCAGCAGACCATCAAGCAAGGTGCGCGTTTGGTTATCGGTGGCCATAAGATCGAGGGTGTGGGTAACTACTACGCGCCGACGATCCTCGCTGACGTCACACCAGAAATGACCGCATTCCAGCAGGAGATCTTTGGACCGGTGGCAGCGATCACGGTGGCTCGTGATGCACAACATGCTTTAGAACTGGCTAATGACAGCGAGTTTGGGTTAAGTGCCACAGTGTGGAGCGGTAATGAAGCGGTTGCCAATGAATTGGCAGAAAAACTGGAAACGGGCGCTGTGTTCATCAACGGCAACGGAGCATCAGATCCTCGTGTGGCTATCGGTGGAGTGAAGAAAAGCGGTTATGGCCGCGAGCTTTCAAGCTTTGGTGTACATGAATTTTGTAATATCCAAACCGTTTGGAAAAATCGCCGCTAATACCCAGTGGGCGCGTGTTGCGCGCCCATAAACCTCACATCTTCTCCCTACCTGCTGTTAATTCTCCGTTAAAATTGTTGTGGAGCAGCTCAAATAATCCGCTAATGGTATTATAAAGGTATTGTTAGTGGTGTTAGATTGGCCTCACCTACACCGGGGAGTCCTCTTTCAATGAAAACAACAATCCCAAAATTATCCTTCATGATGTTTCTCGAGTGGTTTATCTGGGGAGCATGGTTTGTACCGCTCTGGGCTTTTCTCAGCAAAAACGGCTTCTCGCCGGTTGAGATTGCTTGGTGCTACGCCTGTACCTCGATTGCCGCCATCTTGTCTCCGATCCTCGTAGGATCGCTTGCAGACCGCTTCTTCCAGGCGCAGAAGGTTCTGTCGATTCTCATGATCGTCGGATCGGTTCTGATGTACTTCGCCGCGCAGCAAACACACTTTAGTGGCTTTTTCCCATTGCTGTTGCTGTATGCACTGACTTACATGCCAACCATCGCCCTGACTAACAGTATCGCCTTTTCACATGTTGGAGACGTCGAGCGCGACTATCCACGCGTGCGCGTGATGGGCACCTTAGGCTGGATTGCATCCGGTATTGCCTGCGGATTCTTGCCGCCGCTGATGGGGTTCGGTGATATTTCAGCAAGTAATATTCCGCTGTTGATTACCGCAGCCAGTTCACTGGTGCTCGGCATCTTTGCCTTGAAGTTGCCTGCAACTGAACCCAAAAGTACCGGTAAATTCAGCCTGCGAGTGGCTCTTGGGCTGGATGCATTGCACCTGCTCAAGGATCGCAGCTTCCTGGTATTCTTCGTCTGTTCATTCCTGTTCAGTATGCCGCTGGCGTTTTATTACATCTTCGCCGAAGGCTATTTGACAGAAGTGGGTCTGCCCCATGCCACCGGTTGGATGACGCTGGGCCAGGTTTCAGAAATCTTCTTCCTGTTAGCGTTGCCGTTCTTCATCAAACGCTTTGGTATCGGCAAAGTGCTGCTACTTGGCCTAACCACCGCGGCACTGCGTTACATCTTCTTCGTGTTCGGTGGTGATCAGAATATGTTGACCCTCGGCATGCTGTTTATGGGCATCCTGTTACATGGTGTTAGCTACGACTTCTACTTCATCACAGCCTACATTTACGTGGATAAGAAAGCGCCTGTGGCAATGCGCAATGCCGCGCAGGGTTTGATTACGCTGGCATGTCAGGGCATTGGTAGTCTGCTGGGTTACCGTTTAGGCGGTTATCTGATGCAGGAGATGTTCGCTTATGACCAACCGCGTAACGGGCAGACGTTTAACTGGGCGGGCATGTGGATGTTTGGCAGCGTGATGATCATCATTATCACCATCGCCTTCATTGTGCTGTTCCGCGACGGTAAAAAACGCAGTGATGAATTAACCGCCTTCGAGCAATCAGCAACCGCTGACAGCCATAAATAAGAGAAGTAATCATGACGATGACAAACCAGGAAAAACGGATTTTGGGCGCGTTTTACGGCCAGGCGCTGGGCGATGCGATGGGGATGCCATCGGAATTATGGCCGCGCAGCCGTGTGAAGCAACATTTTGGTTGGATTGACCGCTTTTTACCGGGGCCGGCAGAAAACAATGCCGCCTGCTATTTCGGGCAAGCAGCATTCACTGATGACACCTCCATGGCGCTGGCCTTGGCCGATGCCATTCTGACGCATGAGGGTGACATTAATGCGGAAACCATTGGTGCCAACATCCTGAGCTGGGCTGAAGACTTTGATGCCTTCAATAAAAACGTGCTCGGCCCAACCTCAAAAATCGCGCTGAATGCCCTTAAGAACGGCACGCCAGTGTCGCAGTTGGAAAATAATGGCATGACCAACGGCGCGGCGATGCGCGTCTCTCCGTTGGGCTGCTTGCTGCCGGCGCGGGACCTTAGCAGCTTTATTGATGCGGTGGCGTTGGCATCTAGCCCTACGCACAAGTCGGATGTTGCCATTGCTGGCGCAACAGTGATCGCTTGGGCGGTATCGCGTGCCATTGATGGCGCAAGTTGGGCTACCATCCGCGATGAATTACCCACTATTGCACGGGCAGCACAGGAGAAACGCGTCACCACTTTTAGCGCTTCTATGGCGGCTCGTCTTGAACTGGCAATCAGTGTCGTGGGGCAGGGCAGAGGGATGGAGTCCACTATGCAGCAAATTTATGACCTGGTGGGTACCGGCACTAGCACCATTGAATCTGTACCTGCCGCTATTGCCATGGTTGAGCTGGCTAATACCGATCCAAATCGCTGCGCGATCCTTTGCGCGAACTTGGGCGGTGACACCGATACCATCGGTGCAATGGCGGTGGCTATTTGCGGCGCGCTGCACGGCATCGACGGCATTGATACCCAGCTGAAAGCGGAGCTGGACGCCGCAAATGCGCTGGACTTCACGCGCTACAGCCGTGCTTTCACGCGTTTCCGCCAGCTGCGTGAGGCCGCTTATGCTGACGCCTGATGACCTGAACCGGTTGGAGGGACGTTTGCCGGTGTGTGTAATTGGCGCAGCAGTGGTGGACGTGATTGCCGACGCGTACTCACTGCCTCACCGTGGTAGTGACATTGAACTCCACCAGCAGGGCGTCAACGTTGGTGGCTGCGCGTTGAATGTGGCCATTGCGCTGCATCGGCTGGGCATTCCCTCCCATAACGCGTTGCCGCTTGGTAATGGCACCTGGGCCAGTATCGTACGTCAGAAGCTAACTGAATATGGCATTCATAGTGTGCTGGAAACCAGCAAAGGCGATAACGGCTGGTGTCTGGCGCTGGTGGAACCGGACGGCGAACGTACGTTTCTGTCTGTCAGTGGGGTAGAAAATCTGTGGGATGCTGAGCTGCTGCGCGCCATACCCCAACCCCCGCAGCGCTGGATCTACCTGTCTGGCTACCAGCTCACCAGTAAAAGCGGCGATGTTTTGATCGACTGGCTTGAACAGCAGACGCAAAGCTATCAGTTGCTGGTGGATTTCGGCCCGCGTTTGGCTGATATCGGTGATGCGCAGTTTGCTCGGATTATGGCGTTAAAACCACTGATTACAGTGAACAGACAGGAGGCAGAACTGCTGTGGCACGAGCGTCTTACCCAGCGCGAAACCTTTGATGCAAAGCGTCTTATGGTGCAATGGCATCAACGCTTTGATAGCGCAATGGTCGTGCGCTTGGACAGTGAAGGGGCGGGATTTGTTGATGCGCACTCTCAGGGCTGGGTCCCGGCATTGCCGACACAGGTAGTAGACACGATTGGCGCAGGAGACAGCCACGCGGGGGGACTGCTGGCTGGTTTGGCTTCGGGTTGGTCGCTGGCGGACTGCGTTGCTTTAGGAAACGCTGTAGCCTCATACGTTGTCTCGCAGCGCGGTGGAGACTGTGCACCAGACCGCGCCACGCTGCACCGCTATTGGCAGCAAAGGATCACTCAGCAATAAACACGTACATATCGCTGCGACAGTAGCTAATGCTGTATTCAAGCGGATTGCCTTGCGCGTCGAGTGCCAGCTGTTTAATCACCAGGACAGGCACGTTATCGGGGAGGGCAATCTGCTGCTGGAGGGCTTCATCAGGCATGCGAGCACTCACTCTGCTCTGAGATTTTACCGGCAGGATCTGCTGCTTTTGAAAGTAGTCATACAGCGAAATACCAATCTCATCGGCATCGGCAATAAAATACGCAGGCACCCAAGATTCTTCGACTGAAACGGCCTGCTGATCGACATAGCGAATGCGCTTCAGCAGGTAGACATCGCTACCTTTATCCAGCCCCAGTTTCTCGCCAATCTCAGCGCTGCACTGAATCTTGCTCTTATTTATCCATACGGTATCCGGCTTTTTACCACGCAATACCGCTTGCTGAGACAGGCCTTTGGGTTCTTTCAGCGAATATTCAAACTGGCTGCAAATCTGCGTGCCGTAGCCGCGTGAACGTACTACTACGCCATCCTTTTCCAACTCGTCCATGGCTTTTCGCACGGTGATGCGCGAAATGCTCAACGATTGGCTGAATTCGCGCTCTCCAGGCAGAATCTCTTCGTGCACTAGAATCCCGTCACGTACTGCCTCTTTAATCGCAGTAGCAAAACGCTTATACAGCGGCGTGCGGCTCTCATCAGCCAGTGTCGTGCTCAGCCGCAAAAACAGCGGATTATGTTCGGTCATAGCAGGCAGCGATGCTCAAAAAAGTCGGCGAAGGGGGAATGATAATACTGAATTTTGTCACTACCCAAGTAGTCTATTCTGCGGGTGGAGGCGACCTTTAGGCCGCCCTGAATTCACTTAACGCTCATCGAACGGCACGCCGCCTTTTGCTTTGTGGTGTTTAGGCGTTTCAATGATCGATACTGTCACTGAGTTTGCATCGATCTCAAAGGATTCCGCCACTGCGACGGTCACTGCTTTCAGCAACTTCTTCTTTTGCTCAACCGTGCGGCCTTCCGCAGCATAAACAATGATTTCTGGCATATCCATGTCTCCTTGGGGGTTAAGATTCGGGTCTCAGCATAACCCAGCAACGTCCACGCATGCAGTGCGAATTTGTCATAAGCCCAGCCGAGCAGACGATATCTCGCAGACCGCTTAACGTTCTGGTGGTTGGGTATTGCCAACACCCAGCGAACGCTGCATCACGACAGTGTCGAGCCAGCGACCATGTTTAAACCCCACTGACTTCATGACACCAGTGTGCTCAAAGCCTAGTGCCTGGTGTAATCCCAGCGAGCCTTGATTCGCGCTATCGCCCACAATGGCAATGATCTGACGAAATCCTGCCGCTTCGGCCAGTGCAATGGCTTTCTGCAACAGCGCCCGCCCAACGCCGCGTCCCGTTTGTGCGTGATCGAGATAGATGGAGTCTTCAAGCGTAAAACGATAGGCATAACGCGGACGATAGGGTGCCAGATAACAGTAACCCAGCACCTGCTCATTCTCTTGCGCCACCAGCCAGAAACCACCGCGTTGTTGTACATCCTTGATGCGGTTAAGCATTTCACTCTCGCTTGGCGGTTCGGTTTCGAAGGTCGCGGTGCCGTGAAGTACATGCCAGGCATAGATTTTCTGAATGGCAGCAGCGTGGAGGGGACGAGCGGGAATAATGTCCATATGTTCCTGAAAATCGGCTTACAAAAACACAGCATGCCACTGTGAAGTCCGCCGATCATCGGATTTTAATATAGGAAATTGTTATGTTTAATTCTGCTCTGAAAGTTGTACCGCCATGGTATCGGCTTCCAGCGCTTCAAAGATGTGGGGTTCATCGGCTGGATAGCAAATATAGTCGCCAGGATGCAGTTCCACCGGTGAATCGGTGGGGCCGACCAAGGCACGACCGCGCGCGATAATAATGTGTTCGACCGAACCCAGCGGGTGAGGATGCGAAGCACGCGGTGCGCCGGGCTGGCTCGTGATCAGATAAAGATCGCGGCGACCACCTGGAGGGCAGCTTGCCAGCAGCGCGGCTTGGTAATCCGCCAGTTCTGCCGACACCATCATGCCCTCACCACGGCGAATCACCTGCAGGCGCTTCACTTCCGGTTCCATCAGCCGGGCAAAAGGAATATTCAGCGCGACACACAGTGACCATAACGTCTCAATGCTGGGATTGCCGTTACCTGCTTCAAGCTGTGAAAGCGTAGATTTTGCGATGCCCGCACGGCGCGCGACTTCAGTTAATGAAAGTCCAGCACGCTGACGTTCGCGGACCAATCCGGCGGAGATGAGATCAATCGGTGGCGTCACAATTACTCCTGTTCTTTATATCGAACAATTTGTTCATCTTGTAAAACGATTAGGGTGCGTTCATTATAACGGCTTTCCTGTTCGATATGAGATCAAATTGTGATGCGTCTGGGTGCAGTACCGCTTGATCGCGGCGTGTTAAAAGCGATTTTCTTAGTTTGTCTGGCCGATGGAATTGTCGGACTCTCCTACGGTTCATTGGCCGCTGCGGATGGCTTCCCGTTGTGGGTGCCTATTGCGCTTTCCACTTTAGTGTTGGCAGGTGCATCGGAGTTTCTGTTTATTGGGATTGTCGCTGGTGGCGGTAGCCCCCTGACTGCCGCGGCGGCGGGCTTATTGGTCAATGCACGTCACTTGCCTTTTGGTATCGCGGTGAAAGATCTGGTCGGGCAGGGCGGTCGAAGTTTGATGGGCTGCCACATCATGAATGATGAAAGTGTGGTGTTTGGGATCTCCCAGAAGAAAATGGCGCAGCGTCGTGCCGCATACTGGATTTGCGGTTTGGGTATTTTTGCTATCTGGCCACTCAGTGTGGTGTGTGGTGCGGTGATCGGTCGTTTTATTCCGGATGTCTCGGCTATCGGTCTTGATGCCGTTTTCCCAGCAATTTTGATTGCGCTGATTTTTCCGGCGCTGCATCAGCGTCGTACCCGTATTCCTGCCACCTTGGGCACCGCGCTCTCGGTATTAGTCACGCCATTTGTCCCTGCGGGTATGCCGGTTCTTTTCTCCTTACTGGGTTTATTAAGCTGGAAGGAGCGTAAAAATGCACAGTAACCTGGTGATCGCCGGCATCGCGTTGTTGGCGATAGGGACTTATGCGATGCGTTTTGCCGGATTTCGTTTGGGCAGCCGTATGCAGATGTCGGATCGCGTGCGCAATATGCTTTCCGATGCCGCAACAGTGTTGCTGTTAGCGGTCGCCGTCACCACGGCACTGTTTGAAGGTAGCCACTTTGCTGGCGTGGCACGTGTGGCAGGTGTGCTGTTTGCCGTGTTTCTGGCATGGCGCAGAACACCGCTCATTCTGGTGATTATCGGTGCGGCCGTAATGACAGCCTTATTGCGCTATTTTGGTGTGCCCTGACCAAAATTCGCAAACGCGGCGAAGAGGTTTTGCTAAGGTGGGGTATCTTGGATCTCCCACTTGGATAATGACCTATGAAACCGCGCTTAGCCCGTCCGGATGAAGCCGCTGCCTTGTGGCGAATTCGCAATCTTGCGATTCGCGAAGGTTGCCAGTCCGTTTATCCCGCAGAGGTGATCACCGCCTGGACGCCCGACGCTTTACCGCCGGGATATTTTGAAGCGATCAGAGGCAACCCCTTCTTTGTGATTGATGACCCGGAGTACGGTGCTGCCGCCACCGGGTTTCTTGATCTGAAAACCGGCAGCGTCGAGGCGATTTTTACTCTACCTTCCTGCAACGGCAAAGGTTATGCCAGCGCTATTATGACGGCGATTATCGATGAAGCGCGCCAACGGGGTTACAGGCAAATTACGCTGGCCGCGACACCGAATGCCAGCGGCTTTTATTTGCGCCACGGTTTCAGCACTGTACGCGAAGCTTTATACCCTTCGGCTTTAGCTAAAGCCGATCTTCCCTGCATCGAAATGACACTGGCACTATGATTAAGTAGAGTGAAAACAACATGGACAGCGCCAAAATGGTGATTAACTGTGTGGCCTATCGCCACGGCAAACGTGAAGAGCATGTCGATGTCGCTGACATCAGCGAAGTGCTGAAAGAAGATAATTCATTTATTTGGCTTGGTTTAAATCAGCCCGAACCCGCCTTTATGCAGACCCTGCAGGAAGAGTTTGGCCTGCACGAACTGGCGATTGAGGATGCGCTGGTGGCCCACCAGCGTCCGAAGATTGAGCAATACGGTGAATCCGTATTTATCGTGGTGAAAACCGCGCACCTGGACGATAAGCAGCGTATCAGTTTTGGTGAAACCCACTTTTTCCTTGGCAAAAACTTCTTGATAACGGTTCGCCATGGTTCGTCAGAGGGCTATGCGGCAATCCGTGCCAAGGCGGAGAAAAATCACACAATGCTGTGCCAGGGACCGGGTTACGCGTTCTATTGCATCCTCGATTTTATCGTTGATAACTACAGTAAAATCACCGAGTCGCTCAGTTCTCGCATTGGTGATCTGGAAGACGGAATGTTCACCACCCGTTTTGACAGTCAAACTCTGGAAAATGTTTACCATCTGCGACGCGAGCTGCTGTCGTTGCGTAATGCGGCCATGCCGGTTACAGAAATCTGCGCTCAGTTAGCGCGCTTCCACGAGGATATTGTGCCTAAAAACCTACGAGCCTATTTGCGCGACGTGCAGGACCATGCGCATCACGTCATGATCGATGCCGAAGACATGCGCGAAATGCTGACCAGCGCGATGCAGGTTAATCTCGCGCTGGTGTCCGTTCAGCAGAGCGAGGTGAATAAAAAGCTCGCAGGTTGGGGCGCCGTGCTGATTGTGCCCACCATTGTATTCAGCATGTATGGCATGAACTTCTCGGATATGCCCGAGTTGAAAACCCACTTTGGCTACCCGGCTGTGTTGATTGTCACGATGACGATCTGTGGCCTAATGTGGTCACGGTTTAAAAAAGCGGGCTGGCTATAATTTTTTTATCAGACGACTTTATTATCACTGCGCTGGCTATAGCGGCGCAGTGAGCAGAGATCTCCCATTCTCACATTTCCTCGCGTTATTTTAAGGCAAGTAAGTCACCATGCGCCTTGGCGCGCAAAAGCTTCATCGAATTGCCACCGTCTTGTCATTTTGTTGCTTTTTTCATCATCATATTTTCCTATAACAGTGACACAGTAAATACAACATATCCCACATTAACCACATAACCCGGTCTTGCTTCACTCGCAAACTATTGCCACTATCGCTGCATGGTGATGCCAGAAATGCAGGGTGTAACGATGGCGGTGGATCAAGAATTCTCCAATTATATGCCTGATGTCATCAGCGCGGCGCAGCAGATTCGTCGCGGTGAGGTCAGCAGTGAAATGTTGGTCGAAAATAGCCTTAAGCAAATCAAATCCCACAATCCCACATTAAATGCTTTTGGTGATGTATATGATCAGCAGGCGTTAGAAGACGCTAAAAACTGCGATCGAGAACGTCAATCGGGCAAGATTCGTGGTCCTCTACACGGCGTACCCTTCGGCGTGAAAGATCTGTTCTCAACGGCTGGGTTGCGCACGACCAAAGGTTCACTCACTTCACTGGATAACGTGCCAGAAAGAGACGCGCCGATTATTGAACGATTGAGGGCGGCGGGAGCGATCATTGTTGGCAAAACCGCAACCACCGAGTTTGGCTGGACCGGATCAAGCTATTCACGGGTGTTTGGGCATGGGCGCAATCCATGGAACCCGGCGTTGACCAGCGGCGGCTCAAGTTCAGGATCGGCAATCAGTGTTGCGGCGCGCATGGTACCCGCGGCGTTGGGCTCTGACGGTGGCGGCTCGGTGCGTATTCCTGGCGCCTTTTGCGGCATTTTTGCCCTTAAGGCCTCGCTGGGTCGCATTCCTACCTGGCCGTGGTCAGCGACTGAAATGCTCAGCCATGCTGGACCGATGACGCGCACAGTTCGTGATAGCGCGCTGTTGTTTGACCTGCTTTCGGGACCGGATGCGCGCGATCATCAGGCGCTACCCGCCAAAAATGAATCCTGGCTGGAACGCTGCGACCAGCCACTGCCTCAGCTGCGTGTGCACTACAGTCCAACGTTGTTTAACACCCCCGTTGACGACCAGATTGCGCGTTGCGTTGAACAGGCGGTAGAGCAGATTGCTCATTCTTTGCCAGTGACGCTAACGGCACGCCCGCTGGACTGGTCATCACCGTTCGAAACGTTTGACACATTATGGAGCGGCGGGCGCGGTGTGGCTTACGGCGCCGCACTGCAGCAGCAGCTCGACCAGCTCGATCCGGGCTTTGCCGCGCTGATTGAACGCGCGCAGCGTCTGAATCTGGCCGACTACCTGGCAGCGCAAAAACAGCGTGCGTCGTTTGCCGGACAGGTGCACGCCTTGTTTGACAACGTGGATTTGCTGATCACGCCCACATTGCCGATTCTGCCGTTCGCTGCCGACTGCCATGTGCCGGAAAACCAAGCGTCGGGCGACAGCGGGGTTGAATGGGCGCGCTGGACGCCTTTCACTTGGCCGTTCAACTTGAGTGGTAATCCGGCCGCGACAATTCCTTGTGGTTTTACCCCGCAAGGTTTGCCGGTGGGCTTACAGGTGATCGGCCGACGTTATGCGGAAGGCGACGTGTTGCAGTTCTGCGCGGCGCTCGAAGCGCTGATGCCGTGGGATCAGCACCTCCCTTCTCTATAGGGCACGGCCATGATACCGACCTAAAGGTATACTGCGGTTTTGGTCTCTAAAAACTGAAGGTAAGCATGATTAATCAGCCACGACTGGATGAAATAAAACGGATTTTACACCACGAAAAACGGGTGCGCGTAACGGAGCTGGCGCAGAAGTTCGTGGTGTCAGAGGAGACGATACGCCGCGATCTCAAATATCTGGAAGAGCAAAGCGTGTTACGGCGCGTGCACGGCGGTGCCATTTTACCCGTTCCAAGCGAAGAGCAGCCGTTACAGATCCGCAGCCGTATCAAGCCGCGTGCTAAAGCGCGTATCGGCCAACTGGCAAGTGAATTAGTGGAAGAGGGCATGGCGCTGTTTCTGGATACCGGCACCTCAACGCTGGCACTGGCGCAGCAGCTGACCCGCTTCTCACGTTTGAAGGTGGTGACGAACTCAATGGATATCGCCGCGCTGCTAACGCAGCAAAGCGACAACGCTGTCACGCTAACACCAGGGCGCGTTCGGCGAAATGATAACGCACTGATTGGCCCCCATACGCTGGAGTTCGCGCGTCAATTCCACTACGACATTGCCTTTATGGGCATTGGTGCGGTGGATCGGGACAACGGCTTTATGGATTACGAAGAGCCTGAGGCGTTATTGAGGCGCGTGCTGAGCACGCACTGTCGCCAGAGTGTGATTCTGGCAGATGAAGGCAAATTTGGACTGCGAACCTTTGTGAACACGCTGCCGTTTAGCGCGGTCGACACTTTAGTGACCAATGTGCTACCCGCGGCAGCTTTTGTAGCGAGTCTGGAGAGTGCCCATGTCAACATCCTCCATCCCGGCAATGCCGCGGATGACAACGCAAGATTATCAGGCGTTTGATGCGCTATTCGCCCTCAGCAGCAGCATCGGTGCGACGCCAGCAGGCGGATTACATCGCCTCACAGCATCTGCTGCGGATAAGCAAATGCGCGATGCCTTTTGTACCTGGCTGACGCAACAAGGTTTTCACGTTCACGTGGATGAAATTGGCAACATCTTTGGTCTGATCACGCTTTGCGAAGGCGCGCCATGGGTGCTGTGCGGTTCGCATCTGGATAGCCAACCGCTGGGAGGGCGTTTCGATGGAGCCTACGGCGTAACGGGTGCTGCGGTGACTATTGCGACGCTGGCTCACCAGCTGCGTGATCACTCGCAAACCGCACAACGTAATCTGGCGGTGGTGAACTGGACCAATGAAGAGGGCGCACGCTTTCAGCCCAGTCTGACCGGCAGTTCGGTGTTCACTGGCGCACTCTCGCTGGATGAGGCATTGGCGTGTTGTGATGGCGAAGGTATCTCGCTGCAAACGGCATTGCAAAGCATTGGATATTGCGGAACGGCGTTGCCGGATCTATCGGTGGCGGCCTACTGCGAGTTGCATGTTGAGCAAGGTCCACATCTTGAATTGCAGCAGAAGCAGATCGGCGTGGTGACGGAAACCTGGGCGGCGCTGAAGTGGCAGGTTACATTTCGAGGTGAGCAAAATCACACCGGACCGGCATTGATGGATCGTCGACGGGATGCGCTGCTGGCGGCCGCGCACACGATTGTCGCGGTGCGCGCAGAGGCCGAACGATATGGCGAAACGCTACATACCTCGGTAGGCCGCCTGGAAACCGCGCCAAATTCGCCGAATGTGGTGACTTCAGAAGCCACATTATTTATTGAGTTTCGTTCCACTGATGAAGCGCTGTTGTGCCAGTTGCGCGACAGCTTCAGCCAGCAGATGCAATCGATTGCTCAGCTAACAGCAACCGATGTCAGTCTTGACCGCGCACAGTATCGACCACCACATCAGTTACATTCAGCATTAGGTGAACTGGCCTTAGCACAAGCGGAAAAACTTGGGCTAAAGGCGATGCCGATGCGTTCGGTGGCGGGTCACGATGCGATTAGCATGAGCTATCACTGTCCAAGTGCATTGCTGTTTGTGCCCAGTGAGGACGGTCTTTCGCACAATGAACGTGAATTCACCGCCGTCGCCGACCTGCATCGCGGACTCGACCTGCTGATGGCGCTACTCAGTGAGCTCTGCCTGAACGGAGAGGGTATCTTATGATGATGCGTTTACAGCAAGCGCTGGCGAGTTGGCAGCCTACGCAATCCTTTGACATTCAACCCGGCACCGCAGGCGTGGCGTCGCCGCATCGGCTGGCGACGGAATGGGCGGGATTTCGGCTGCAGTCGGCGGGGCAAGGCTATTACGCCAAGGTGCTGTTCGATGATCAAAAAGTCTTGATTGATTTCCAGCGCAGCGCCGAAATTAGCCGCCAGGCAGGCGAGTTGGGCATTGCCCCGGCGCTGTGCCACGCCGATCCACACACTGGCGTAATGATATTTGCGGCGCTGGATGATGGCTTTCGCTGGGCGCGACTGGATGCCTTGCGCGATCCGCATCACTTTGCCAGCCTGACGCGCACGCTGGAGAAATTACACCATTCAGGTTTGCCGCTGCCGTCACACAGCCGTCAGCAGGATATGTTGCAACTACGTCTTCAGGTTGAAACGCATAACGTACAACTGCCAGAAGAGCTGCAGTGGATGGGGGAATGTGTCGATCTGGCGTGGGAGGCACTGAACACCGCGTCCTTTACACCCGTGTTGATCCACGGCGATAACATCGCCAGCAACTGGATGGTCAACGCGCAGGGTGAATGGCGCTTACTGGACTTTGACTACGCCGCGCGAGGCGATGCCTGGCACGATATTGCCACGCTCATCCATGAACAAATGCCTACCGACGACCGCTGGCGTGATGCTATTCGGGCTTGGCGCGGTGACTGCAGCGAGGCTGATGTGGCGCGTTGCCACTTGTATGCATTGGTTGATGACTATCACTGGACGTTATGGGGCATGCTGAACGGTGCCACCAGCCCGCGCGCCCTGGAGTTTGCCAAACTCGGTCAGTGGATGTTGTTACGTTGCCGTCAGAGCGTGAATGATCCCCGTTTTGAACGTTGGCTAAACCTGACTGCGGAGCAGGCAAAATGAGCAAATCTTTGGGTGAAGCGCACAGCTGGCAGGAACAGCGGGTCGAACAAGCCATCACGGCGATGCCGGAATGGCAGGGCAGGGCGGTGCAGTATCGTCCAGTGAGCGGCGGTATTTCTAACGCCAACTGGCACGTCGCAGTAGCAGGCGCGCCTTGTGCTTATTTCGTCAAAATTCCTGGCGAAGGCACCGAACGCTTTATCAATCGGGACACCGCACATGAAGCGAGCCTGAAAGCCGCGCAAACCGGCTACGGCGTGCCGGTGGTGGCGTATCTGCGCGATCTGGGTGTTGAAGTGTTTGAGTTCATTGATGGCTGGCGCACGTCGTCTAACCTCGATTTTCAGCAATCCGCGATTCGCCATCGTGCGTTACAGGGCTTGAAAAGCTTCAACAATCAGCCATTGCTCAAGCAAAACAAAACCGTATTCGACATGCTAAACGAACACATTGAGCAGGTCAGTGCACTCAATGTCGCGTTCTCTGCGGATGCCGCTTGGTTGCACAAACAGGCACAACGCGCGCAGTTGGCGTTAGAAGCCGCGGGATTAGATTTGGTGCCCTGCATGAATGACACATTGGCCGGTAATTTTATGCTTAACGCGCAGAATGATATTCGCCTGGTTGATTTTGAATATGCATCAAATAACGACCGCTGTTATGAATTAGCGCTATGGTTTGGCGAGATGTTTTTCACTCCAAAAATTGAACAGGAACTACTGGAGGACTATTTCGGCAAAGTCGATGCGGCATTATTTGCTCGTGTACAAATTCATAAATATCTGGCCGATATGAAGTGGTCAACCTGGGCCATTATTCAGCATCATGTGGCAGATATCGATTTTGATTTTTCGAAATATGGTGCATGGAAGCATTTACGTGCGCGCAGCGTCTTGAATCATCCCGACTGGGAAAACTGGCTGCGCGCATTGTAAGCGCAAGCCAGAAGCCTTGTAAGCACGTTTCAAATATTCACTATCCGTTGTATTTCGGGCAGCGCTCTCTGTTGTCCATTATTGAGGTTACACCAAAGGGGAAATGCTGATATTCAGCAGGTAAAGGAGTGCGCACACCGTCAAGTAATATTGAGGAGATTATTATGAGTTCGATGGTCATGGCGCAGCAACTACGCGCCCGCATAAGTATTAAAAATAAAATATTTGCCCTGTACCTGTTGGCATTATTACTGTTGGCACTTTGTCCGCCGCTTTATTTAAGCGTCAGCGGGAGCAGTGCATTATTTCTGGGGATACCACTACCGATCGTTTATTGGCTCGCGATTGCGATATTCCTCGGTGTGGGATTATGGGTCATGTATTTGGCGGAATGCGCGTTTGGCGAAATTCCGGACGATGAGGAAGTCGCATGAAAATCAACGCAGCAGAACCCCATTACTTAATTACCTTTGGCATGATTGGCCTGTTTCTGGCGATCATGATTGCCGTGCTGTATGCCACCAACCGTAAAAGCACCTCATTTTCGGATTACGCCGTCGGCGGACGATCTTATGGGCCGTGGTTTATCGCCATGAGTTATACCAACTCATGGTGGCCAGGCGCGACCTTCACCGCTTTCTTCTCACTGTCGGTGAGCGGGGTCATCGGATTCTACGGCGCGGTGTACTCGACGCTCGGTGTGACGGCGATGTACTTAATGGCGCGCCGTGCGTGGAAGTGGGGACAGCACTTTAACCTGACGACGCAACCCGATCTGCTCGGTATGCGTTTCAACAGCCCGGCGGTGAAGCGTGTAGCGTCGATTATTGGCATCATCTGCGTATTCCCGTGGGTGGTGATGGGCATACAGGCGTTGGCGTTGTTGGTTGAGTTTGCCAGCTTTGGCCGCTGGGGTGTCACCACCTGCCTGATCGCTGGCGTGTTGTTGATTCTGGTGCGTCAATACTGGACTGTCAGCATGGGCATGCGCGGGTTGATCATGACGGATATGTATCAGGGCATCATCGCCTATGGTTTGGGCGCGCTGGTGTGCGTGGTGTTGCTGTTTGGTGGCGATCATGGCTTCGGCCAATTGGCGACATTGCCGCCCGCTATGCTGCAGATTCCGGGTGCAGAAGGTTCGCACTATGGTCCATGGTATATGTTCAGCCTGATCTTTACCGGCGTGATTGGATCAATGTGTTGGCCGATGAGCTTCCAGCGCATTTATACCGCCAGCGGCATCCGCGCCGTGAAGAAAGGCACCCTGCTGACGATTCTATTGGTGGGCGGTTTCTATGCCATTCTGATGCTGTTTGCTACAGCGGTAAGTCAGGATCCTAATGTCCAGGCCAATCCGCAAAATGGGTTCTTTACGGCGTTGTTTGATCAAGGTGGTCCGTGGTTGCTGGCACTGGCGCTGGTGATTGTTCTTGCCGCCAGTATCGGTCACGTTGATGGATGTGTGCAGGTGTGCGGAACGCAGTTCGCCAACGACCTCGCGACATGGAATAAACCGCGTAGCATCGTCAACTGACGATGCTGGCGAAGTCGGGCATGGTGGTGTTTATCGTGGCTGCGGCGCTACTGGCGTACTTCACCTTCAACTATTCCCGTTTACAGCTTCTGGCGCAGATCTCCTATCAGGGGATCATTCAACTGGCAGTGCCGTTGTTCTTTGGCATCTTTAGCCGATTTGGTAACAAACAAGGTGCGCTGATGGGCATGATGACCGGGATTATTATCGCTATCGTGCTCACCGTGTTCTTCCCGGATGACATCCCGGCGCTTGGCTCGCTCACCAGCGGCATTGTCGGCCTGGTGGGTAACGTGGTGATGTTTGTGGTGTGTGGTTTACTGATCCCAGTGGACGACAAAGAGAAAGCCCGTGTCGAAGCCCTGTTCGCGCTGGCTGATGGCGTGAAGGCGCCAGTGGCAAAACCGCTGATGAATTAACCCGTTGCATTTAATTTCGTATCAAGGCCATGATAACGTTCTGACCCCTAATCGGAGCCTATCATGGCCGCCTCCCCGCCGTTCAATATTGGTCTGCTGCTGTTCCCTAATCTCACACAACTCGATCTCACCGGTCCCTGGGAAGTCTTTGCCCGCATGCCTGGCGTGAATAATTATCTGGTGTGGAAAGATCGTCAGCCGGTGATGTCAGATCGCGGACTGGCGATATTGCCCACTGCCACCTTTGACGATTGCCCAGCGCTGGATTTGATCTGCATCCCCGGTGGTCCGGGGCAAATCGCCTTGATGGATGATGAGGAAACGCTTGATTTCGTGCGCCGTACGGCAAACAACGCGCAGTGGGTAACATCCGTGTGCACCGGTTCGCTGGTGTTGGGTGCTGCGGGCTTATTACAGGGATATCGCGCGACGACCCACTGGGGATCGCTGGATCAACTCAGCCTGCTCGGTGCTACACCGGTAGCGGAACGTGTCGTACGTGATGGCAACCGTATCACCGGCGCAGGGGTGACATCGGGAATTGATTTTGCACTCACCGTCGCAGAAGAGCTGTTTGGACGTGCGGTGGCAGAAAACATTCAATTGCAGATGGAGTACGATCCCGAACCGCCATTCCATTCCGGATCGCCACGCAGCGCTTCACCAGAACGCCTGGCGCAGGCGCAAACCCAGATGCAGGATTTTATCGCCCGGCGCCGTGTGGCAACGGAAGCGGCTGCAGCCAAACTCAAACGCTGACTAACTGACCCAGCTCCAGTTTTAAACAGCGGTCTGCGAGATGGAAATAGCGGTCATCGTGGGTGATGACTAAAACGGCTTTACCGCGTGCCTTTAGCGCGGGAAGCAGTTGATGATAAAACACCTCGCGGAAAGCAGGGTCCTGATCGGCGGCCCACTCATCAAACAGATAAAATGGGCGATCTTCCAGCCACGCCACCAGCAGCGCGAGGCGTTTGCGCTGTCCGGTGGAGAGCGCGAGTGTGGAAAACTTTCCCTCCTTCAAGGTGACTTTGTGCGTTAACTGCAGCGCATCCAGCAACTTTTGTGCCTCATCGTTCCAACACGCGCTATCAATACCCTGCAAGTCCTCGAACAAGTGAAAATCATTAAATACCGCTGAAAACAACTGGCGATAACGGGTGCGAGTGGCCTCATTGATCGTCTCGCCGTCCAGTATTAATTGACCGCTGTCGGCTGGGTAAAGACCGGTGAGCAGTCGTGCCAGCGTGGTTTTCCCGCTGCCGTTGCCACCGGTGAGATAGACCAATTCGCCGGGATGAAAATGAAGGGAAAGGGGGCCGAGCTGAAACGCATCGTGATGATAGGTGATATCGCGCAGCTCAAGTTGGCGAAAGCTGAGGGGCGGCGCGTCGAAAGCGGTTTGCTCTGCGGGGAGTTGCTGCTGCATGGTTTGGATACGCTTGAGCGCCACCTGTGTCATAGTCAGTCCGGGTAGGGCAGAGAGAGCACTCTCTATCGGCACAATCATGTAAAGAAAAACCATGGCGAAACCCGACATTACGGCACCGCGTAAATCCAGCACGCTGGAGAGCAAAAACATCACCACACCGATAAACGCAAAGAAGAATACGCTGGCCCAGATATTGGCTAACGCATACAGCACATAGCCGCGGGTGCGTTCGATTCGCACCTGTTCAATAGTGTGAAACAGCTTGTTATGAAGGAATGCGTGCTTGCGTGGCGCATGAAGACGGAGCTCTTTCGCCCCACTAAACAGCGCACTGACTTCACCGGTTAGCGTTTCTTCACGCTGGCGTGAACGACGCATCAATTGCAAGGCGCGGCGATGTACCCAGCTATAACCAAGCGAACCCACCAGCACGGTGATCAGAGCAATCACCATCACGGTCAGCGAGAGATAGCCGAGATAGCCCATGCAACCGACAATCACTGCCAACGACATCACAAAGTTGGGTAACGCAATAAAGAACACCACAACCTGATCGAGGTCCTGCGTCAGGATGCTGAGTGCGCGTGGCATGCCGTGCAGCTCCAGTTTAGCGTAACCGGCATCTGCGACCTGCTGAACCAGCATACGGCGCAGTTCGGCTTTGCTGCGCTGCCCCATCGACATAAACAGTGACTGACTTAGCGTGCGCGTACTTAACATCAGCAAAGCCAGCAGGGCGAATTGCCATGCCAGTTGCCAGCGTTGGGCATCACTGGCGCTCAATCCCTGATTGATTAACGCCAACAGCGCCGCATTGCTTAATCCGCCTATGACACTGCAGGCCAGCGCCACAAAAAACAGCGCACCGGTGGTGCGCAATAACATCAGATAAATCGACACCTCATCTCCTATGAGTTTGTGCTATTGAGGGGGCGCCACAGCAACAGCGCCAACCACGGGCCGCCAATCAGTGTGGCCATCAGGCCCGCGGGGATTTGTCGTGGATAGAGCAAATTGCTGCCAGCCCAGTCCGCGAGCATCATCAGAATTGCTGCGATCAGCGTGGCGAGTGCCAGTTGTCCCATGGGTTTGCGAGCGCCAAGCTGGCGAGCCAGCTGCGGTCCCAGCAAGCCGATAAACGACAACGGACCAACAATTAAGGTGGCGACGCCGGTCATTGCTGCTGCGAGCAGCATGAGTAATAAACGGGATTTTGTGACATTAAGGCCCAACGAAGGTGGAACCTGATTCAGCGGCAGCAGTAACAGTGCGCGGCGCAGCAATGGCGTTAGCGCCAGCAGAATGACGGCAAGCGAAAAAGCGATCAGGGCAATGGGTGTACTGACGTAGTAAGTCGAACCTGTCATCAGCTGACGCAGCATCGCAGCAGCCATGCCGTTATTGCTGATCACGATTGCGGCGACAGACTGGAATAAGGCGGTGATCGCCAGCCCACTAAGCAACATGCGTTGAGGGTTAAGCGCATAGTGACGCGCCTGCCACAGCGTGAGCCCTAAGGTCAACAGCGCACCCGTTGCGCTACTGGCAATCATCACCGGCATGCCTGCCATCGGCCAGAGCAACAGCTGTACGGTAATACCGAGCGATGCACCCGCACCGATGCCCAGCAGTTCAGGGCTTGCCATCGGGTTACGACTGACGCGCTGCAAAATAACCCCAGCCGCCGCCAGCAACACACCTGCAGCAATAGCGGCCAGTAAACGCGGCAAACGAAACGGCAACATGACCTTAATCTCCGCCAGCGAATTCCAGTGCCAGCCGGTAACGCCATGAGCGAAAGCCAGGGCAACGACAAGCATCGAGAGAAACAGCGCGATCACTGGCCATCGTACAAAATCCCGAGCAGGAAAGGGGGGAGGTTGGGGTTCGTTCACATCGGGCTGGAAGATATGGCGCAGGCGTGGCAAAAACCACAGCAGTAGCGGGCCGCCCGCCAGTGCCGTCATCATGCCGGTGGGGAGTAACAAGCCATCAATGCCGTTAAGACGGCTAACCAGTTGGTCGGTAAGCCACAGCAGTCCAGCCGCAAGTAGAGGAGACCAGATAAGCTTCTGACGCAAATCTTTTGCACCTGCCAACGTGGCCAGATGGGGCGCCGCGAGCGCGATAAAGCCAATGACACCCACCACACTGATCACCAGGCTGCTGATCAGTAGTGCCGAAAGTATGGCGATACCCCGTATCCATCCGGCGGGTAAGCCAATTGAGCGCGTCACCCTTTCATCCAGCGCCAGCAGACGTAAAGGCCTGATAATCAGCAACACGGGAAGGGCAGCAATCAGTAAACGGGGTAACAGCCACCACAGCGCGTGCGCATTCTCCTGGGTCAGCGATCCGCCACCCCAGATAAAAACGGCAGACAATGAACGGTCATAAATGATCGACAACAGCAAATTAGCTGCACCGCAATAGAGATTCACCAGCATTCCGGCTAGCGTTAATGCCAGTGGGGTAAACCCCTGGCGTAGACTGAGCAGAAACACCAACGCAAAAGCCAATATTGCACCACTTAGCGCTATCCACTCCCGACCAATTATGAGCAAGGTTGGCGCCATTAACGTAGTGAGAGAGAGTGTTAACGTGGCACCGCTGGCGATACCCAATGTCATGGGTTCCGCCAGCGGATTACGTAACGCCTGCTGCATCACCACACCGGTAAAACCGAGTGCCAAACCGCACAATATTGCCATCCCCTGACGCGGCAGCCACATCAGCGTAAAGACTTGTTGGGCCAGCGAGGGGAGGCCGGACCCCGTCAAAGCCTGCCAGATGTCGTGCCACGGTAGTTGATGGGTTAATTGTTCCAGACACAGCACCAACGCAATACAAAACAACAACAGGGTTAATACGGCAGGATGGCGACTCACGGATTTGCCTCCTGGAGTGCTTTAACCAAGGCTTCAGCAAAACGTACTGCCGTCAAAACACCACCCTCAGTGGAGAGGCCGTCCGGCAATGGCAACAGGCGATGTCCATCTGGACGTGTCAGCGTGTGCCATAACGGAGACTGTAAGACCGGGGTAAGATCAATCTCGGGCCATGAGGGAAGCAGTGCCAGCCAGCCAGGCGGAAGCTGTGTTAACTGCTCCAGTTCCAGCGTTGCGTAGCCTTGCGCGCCGACAGCAAAGGGCGTGGTATGAGGTAAATCAAGTAGCGCCAGTACGTCAAAAAATAAACTGCCTGGGCCCAGCGCTAAGACATGCAATGTGTCCAACGGATGCAGTAAATAAATCGGTTTATCTTTAAAACGTACCGCCTGCTGTCTTGCCACCGCCAGACGTTGTTGCAAACTTGCCATCACCTCTTCGGCGCGTGGGCCGTTATCTGCAAGTTTCGCCAACTGACGCAAGTTCTGTTGCGCCTGCTGCCACGGCTGTGGACTATTGGTCACAAAGTAGGATAACGGGGCAATGCGAGAGAGCTGCGCTTCAGCCATGCGATGCGCGGGCGTGACCAGTAACTGTGTCGGTCGCAGTTCAAATAAGGTTTCGTAATTGGGTTGGAACAGCAAGCCAACGTCGGCAACGCCAGACGGCAGAGCAGGCTGACTGAACAGCCGGAGATACCAGTCAGGTGCGGCAACGCCGACCGGCGTGATGCCGAGTAACAATGCCATTTCTGTTAATCCCCAATCGAGGATCACCCAGCGCGGCGCAGACTTCGCCCATGCTGGAAACGAAAAAAGGGCAGCGCTTGCCAGCGCGCCCTTCATCAATGCTCGACGATTCATTACCACTGATAACTTACCGTGGCGATCAATTGGCGGCGTAAGCCAAAGTGACAGCCGAGGTCATTACAGTTGCTGATGTACTGCTTGTCGGTGAGATTCTGCAGGTTAAGACCGAGCTGCCAATCCTGCCAGCGGTAGCGCATGGTGGCATCATAAATCATCGCTGCCGGGACCTTCAGGCTGTTATCGCTGGTGGCATAGCTTGTGCCGACATAACGTCCACCGCCGCCGATGGTTAAGCCATCCAGTACGCCAGGTAATGCATATTCGGTCCAGAGTGCGGCGGTCTGACGGGCGATTGAGACCGGTTGTTTACCTTGCGTATCATCATTTGCCGACAGCACCTTCGGGTTGGTCAGTGCATAGGACGCGTTGACCAACCAGCGGGAAGTGATATTCGCTTTGGCTTCCAACTCAAAGCCCTGTGAGCGAATCTCGCCGGTTTGCACCGAGTAGTTTGCGTGATTCGGATCGGCCGTCAGGACGTTGGTTTGACGCAGATCGTACAGCGCAGCGCTAAACAGGGCGTTGAAGCCGTTAGGTTGATACTTCACACCCACTTCCGCCTGTTTACCTTTGGTCGGCTTAAACGGATCGCCGCCAAAAGACGTCCCCGCTTGTGGCTGGAATGACGTGCCATAGCTGATGTAAGGGGCAATGCCGTTATCAAAGTGATACAGCAAGCCAGCACGGCCGGTGGAGGCGTAGTCATTCAACTCGGTGCGAGAACCGCTCACCCAGTTCTGACTGCGGGTTTGCGCTTTGTCGTAGCGGCCGCCGAGATTCAGTACCCAGTTGTTCCACTTCATGCTGTCCTGCAGGTAAACACCTAACTGAGTCATGAAGGAGCGGCTGTGGTAATCAATCGACGGTGATTCAACTGGCGTACTGTAGTCCGGGTTAAGGTAGCTGATGTCTGAAGCCGTGCCGTAACCGCTGTTCTGACGCAGGTCGTCATGCACAAAGTCCACACCCAGTGTTAATGCGTGATTAACGTCACCGGTATCAAGATTGCCTTGCAGGTTGGTATCGACATCAAAGGCGTTAAACGACTCAATCACGCGCATGCTGTCGCGGCTCACCGTGGCGGAACCATCGGTAATCGTTGCCGTTGGATACACCATCTGATAATCGCTGCTGGTGTGCAGATAGCGCAGATTTTGATGTACGCTCCAGACGTCATCAAATTTGTGCATAAAATCGTAGCCGATACTGGCTTGCTCGCGGCGATAGTAATCGAAGCCCGGCTGTCCGCCGTAGAATTTATCGGAGTAGTTACCCTGCGCCAGCTTAATCAGGCTACCTTCCAGCGGCAATTGGTTATAAAAGCCGGTGTAAGGATCTTTGCGGAACTGCCCGAGCAGGGTCAGACGGGTATCGTCATTCGGCTGCCAGGTCAGGGCAGGGGCAATATCGTAGTGCTTATATTTTGTGTAATCGACCTGGGTATCGTTGCGTGACCAGGTGCCGGTAATACGTCCAAGCCAGTGTTCGTCTTCATCCAATGCACCTGAGAGATCGAGCCCCGTTTCGAACAGATTGTTACTGCCGGTGCTGACGAAGATCTGGTGGATAGGTTCTGCCGTCGGGCGTTTGCTGACCATGTTAATCACGCCACCGGGGCTACCCTGACCAAAAGTGACTGAACTGGGGCCTTTTACCACTTCAACGCGGTCCAGCATGAAAGTGTCGAAATTCGGACGCGACCAGTAGGTCACGGTGGGCAAGCGCAGGCCATCAAGGTATTCATCGGCGGCAAAACCACGGATATAGATATCGTCAAAACGGTAGTCGGCGCCGCCGCCCTCAGCTCCAATGCCCGCGTTGTAGCGCAGCGCCTGCGGCACATTCAACGCCGCCTGTGAGGCCATTTGCGCCTGGGTGATGACCGAAATACTTTGTGGCGTTTCGATAATCGGTCGCGTACTTTTCGTGACAGAATCTGCTTTCTTAGCCACCTGATTCCAGCTGTCAGCATCGTCGCCGTCGCTACTGGCACTATTGGCCGTCACCGTCATTGTGGTATTCGTATTATTATTATCAGCGGCCCATGCTGATGCGCTGCTGAACAGAATCAGTAGCAGTGCGCTCAGTGGCTTGCGCTTAAAAGTGCGATGACCCGACATTAATTTTTCCCCGATATGTTCTAATGGCCTCAATTAGTGATACAAATGATAATCATTACTATTTTAATTGATAGCGTCCTGCTGGCGGGTTCGCGCGGTCTTAATTGCAAATCGCGCAGAGCGGACATGAATCGGCAAATTAACGGGATAGGGTGGAAGGGTGTTGCAGAAACCACGTGAGGCGGAAATGACGCCAGCATTGCCTTTGCTCGCCACGCGCGAGATGCATTATCTCGCGGGCCGTGAGGAGCGCTGGCACGCACATGAAGTCGCTCAGCTCGTACTTTGCTTGCAGGGCGTGATGCGTGTTCAAACGCAAACCGCTTCATGGACCTTAACGCCGGGGCGTGCGCTCTGGCTGCCGGGGACGTTACCTCACGCGTTAACAGCGTTGAGCGATATCCGCAGTTCGAGTTTATACCTCGACCCTAAACTGGCTCGTACGTTTTGGCCGCAGGCACACAGTATGTTGATTTCACCTCTGCTGCAGGCACTGATGCAAACGCTGGTGGAGATTGAACTGCAACCGCAACCTGAAATAGCACGGGTTGAGTTGATTACGCCCCTTTTGCTGGATGAAATTCGTCGTGCGCCGGATGGCCCAGTGTGCAATTTGCCATTGCCGAGCGATCGACGTCTGTTGAACATTTGCCAGCAGTTACTGGCGGCGCCGGCGAGCAGCGATACGCTGGAAGAGTGGGGCCATCGCGTGGGGGCCAGTTCGCGGACGCTTGCGCGTTTGTTCCGCGAACAAACTGGCATCACTTTTACCCAGTGGCGACAGCAGCTGCGTCTCTCAGAAGCGCTGGTTCAACTGGCGCAAGGACAAACCGTGTTGCGTACCGCTAATCAACTCGGCTACCAAAGTCCCAGCGCCTTTATCTCTATGTTCCGGCGTTTGATGGGCGAAACTCCGCAGCGTTTTTTACGAATTTCAGCCTGAAATCGCCAAGGATATTTTCCCTTAATGCCGGCTGGCAGTAGGGCGCACGGTGATTTCGTTGACGTCTACTTCGCCAGGCTGCTCAATGGCCCAACTCACGGCTTTCGCAATGGATTCAGGCTTAAGCGCAATCTGTCGATAGCTTTTCATGGCTTCATGCGCCACGTTGTCACTGATGCTGTCAGCCAGTTCAGACTCCACTACGCCAGGGTTGATTACCGTGACACGCAGTTCGCGGGATTCCTGGCGTAAACCATCAGAAATAGCGCGTACCGCAAATTTGGTCGCGCAGTAGACGGCAGCGGTGGGTGATACGTTTAATGCGCCAACAGAAGCGATGTTGATGATATGCCCAGCGTGTTGGGCCTGCATGGTTGGCAGCACAGCAGCAATACCGTAAAGCACGCCACGGACGTTTACGTCCAGCATCAAATCCCACTCATCAACTTTCATCGAACTCATCGGCGAGAGTGGCATCACACCCGCATTGTTGATCATCACATCAATGCGGCCGTATTTCTCCAACGTAAAGTCAGCAAGTTTTTGCGTGTCATCGCGCTGGGTCACATCAGTGGCAAGGTAGTCTACCGTGGCACCTTCAGCACGTAACGTATTACATAACGCTGCCAGACGATCGGTACGTCGAGCGCCGAGCACCAGTTTATGGCCTTGTTGTGCCAAATGACGGGCAATGCCTTCGCCAATACCGCTGCTGGCTCCGGTCAAAATAATCACTTTTTCATTCTGATTCATGGTCTGCACCTCGTGTTGTTGACGAGGTCATTGTTGAAAAAAAACATCCAGGGAGACAGGCCGAATAATGGCGCATCATTGCCTGATTCTCTCGTTGCCATTGTATTAACGCGATCTCCACCGCTATGCTTTGCCTGAAACTCTCTCAGGAATTCATGCCATGTCGAACCCTGTGCAACTGCAAACCTGCCATCTGTTACGCCAGTTGGCGCGCCAGGAAGGCTATACCGAATCGTTACTGGATAACGTGCGCTTTATGCGCGCTGATCAACAGTGGGCACGCACGCCAGTGTTGTATGAACCGAGCATCATCATTATTTGTCAGGGGTCGAAGCGTGCCTTTCTTGCAGACAAAATGTATCGTTACGATGCTCACCATTATTTGGTGCTATCCGTCCCTTTGCCTTTCTCCGCCGAAACCGAAGCCACCTCGGAAGAGCCGTTATTGGGTATCGCTATCCGCCTGGATGCGACAATGGTGGCGCGCCTGGTGGCACAACTTGCCGATGTTGAAACCGCCATCACTGAATCCCCAGCGGGCATTATCTCTACGCCAGTAAATGATGCGCTGGCGGAGAGCACGTTACGGTTGCTTGAAGCCCTCAGCGATCCGCTGGAGGCAAAAGTCCTGGGACCCGCACGGGTCGAAGAGATCTGCTTTCGTGTACTAATGGGGGAACAAGGTGGGGCGGTGCGCGCTGCACTGACCTATCAAGGGCATTTTGGTCGTATTGCACGCGCACTCCAACGGATTCACGCCGACTGGCGACAGCCCTTGGATGTTCCCCATTTGGCGAATGAAGCGGGAATGAGTGTGCCGCGTTTCCATCTGCACTTTAAAAGCGTGACCCAGACTTCGCCAATGCAATATCTCAAATCGTTGCGATTGCATCAGGCGCGATTGATGATGATCCGCGATAACCTCACCGCTGCGGGGGCCGCAGCGCGTGTGGGTTACGAAAGCGACTCCCAATTCAATCGTGAGTTTAAGCGCATGTTTGGACGCAGCCCGGCAGAAGAGGCAAGAGTGATGAAAAGAGCTTTTGAATTGCTGCCGCCCGAACAATTGACCGCGCGGCTGCAGGCGCATTAAACGCTATGTGTCACACCGCCATCCACGCGAATATTTTGAGCGGTGATGTAGGCCGCGCCAGGGGAAGCCAGGAAGGCAATGGTAGCTGCCACTTCCTCAGAGGTACCGTAGCGTTTAAGAGGCACGCTGTCTCGACGCTCATCACTTTTTGGCAGGCTATCGATCCATCCCGGCAACACGTTGTTGATACGAATGTTGTCTGCGGCGTAGGTGTCAGCAAAAATTTTAGTGAACGACGCTAAACCTGCGCGAAACACGGCTGATGTTGGGAATAGATCGGTTGGCTCAAATGTCCATGCTGAAGAGATATTGATGATGCTGCCACCGCCCTGTTTTTGCATGACAGGTGTCACCAAACGCGCGGCGCGCACCACGTTGAGGAAGTAAGTTTCCATGCCGCGCTGCCAGTCCTCGTCACTCAGTTCCAGAATCGGTGCGCGAGGGCCATGTCCGGCGCTATTCACCAGCACATCTATCCGGCCCCAACGTGCCATCGTCGCCTCAACCAGACGTAGTAAGTCATCCACGGATTGATTCGATCCCGTGACACCTAAACCCCCTAAGCGATTTGCCAGCGCCTCACCTTTACCGGAGGAGGAGAGGATCGCCACTTTGAAACCGTCATTAGCCAGTTTTTCAGCTGCTGCTGCACCCATTCCACTGCCACCTGCAACAATCACTGCGACTTTTTCTACTGCCATAATATTGTTCCCTTATGATTATAAAATCGATATCTCGCAGTATAGTGGCTAAATTCAGTACCAGAGAGTCAGTCTGATTCGCAATTGACGATAGGAAAACTACAGGATGAGTCAAGGTTTCCCCTCATTGCCGCCGCTCAATGGATTAAAAGTCTTTGAGGCGGTCACGCGTCATCTTAATTTTCGCCTGGCGGCCGAAGAGCTAGGTGTCACGCAAGGTGCAGTAGCACAGCAAATTCGTGGGCTTGAGAGTAGCCTGGGTTTGAAATTATTTGAGCGCTTGCCCCGAACCCTGGCCTTAACCACTGCAGGCGCAGGTTATGCGACGAGTGTACGACAGGCTTTTGAGCTGATTGATGAGGCAACGCGCGCGCTACGATCTGAACCAAATCACTTAACCTTAAGTGTGACCCCGACGTTTGCCAGCCGCTGGATGCTACCGCGTTTACCTGCGTTCACTCAGGCATGGCCAGATATTGATCTTCGGGTGCTGGCGTCTGAAAGACTGGTGCAGTTTCATCACGAGGGCGTTGATTTGGCGGTGCGTTATGGCCGACCGCCGTTTGGCGCAGGGCTGGATGCCACGCTTTTGTTTTCACAGAGCGTGTTGGCTGTGGTTAGCCCGGTACTTTTGGCAAAACTAGAAAATCCACAAAATGCCGAGAATTGTCTGCGGTATGCGTTATTGCATGATGGACATCATCTTTGGCCGGCCTTTCTCTCTTTTATGTTCCCAAACGTCTCTATGCATCATCAACATCATTTGCGCTTTAACCAGACGGCGTTAGCGTTGGAGGCAGCGATTAATGGACAAGGCATAGCCCTTACCAGCCCGCATTTTGTCCAGAACGATCTCACCAGCGGTCGTTTAGTGCCCGCCTTTGCACTGCAAATGGCAGTGGACGCGGGATGGTATCTTGTTTCACCTCAGCGGCTCAAAGAACAGGCCACGGTTTTGGCCGTGCGTGAGTGGTTAATCGCGCAGATAAAATGAGCATGCGTAGCTGGATTTTTGTTCAATCACAAAATCAGTAAAACTGATGATCCCCGCTGGATCATGAATGTTATGACTGACTGATGATGCAACAGCTGGTTTTTATCCTGTTTGCGCAGTGAATTAGGAAATATCACGAAAATTCAGCAAGTAACCCTAAGCATTGCGCGTTGCAATCTGCTGGGTGCTGTGAATAAATACGAGGTCAATCTTAATAAAAATGCCATAAAGGCCAGGTTTCACCGCCTGAAAAGATCATTGCAAACATGACCGACCTTAAAGATGTTTTAGCCAGGGATATCAGCGCCAGAAGCGAAAGCATGGAAGCGCACCTTATTGCCATCCGCCGAGATATTCATGCGCACCCCGAACTCGGTTTCGATACCGTTCGTACCGCTAAGTTAGTCGAGCAGGAACTGCTGCGTCTTGGACTCCAACCGAATACGGGTGTGGGCCGAACCGGCGTCATGGTCGATATTGTCGGCGATCGCCCCGGAAAAACGATCTTGTTGCGTGCCGATATGGACGCATTGCCGATTCACGAACAAACCGGTTTGCCGTTCAGCAGCACCTTTCCGGGCAAAATGCACGCCTGTGGGCACGACATTCATACGGCAACGCTACTCGGCGTGGCAGCGATTTTGCCGCACTATCGTGCGCAGCTAAAAGGCACAGTGCGCCTGATCTTCCAACCCGCAGAAGAGACACCAGATAGCGGCGCGGAAGCGATGATTGCAGATGGTGCCGCTGAAGGGGTTGATCTTGCGATCACACTGCATAACAAGCCAGAACTGGAAGCGGGAGAGATTGCACTCACGCGTGGTGCGAGCACGGCTTCCAGCGATGAGTTTGATGTTGTGGTGCACGGCAAATCGACGCATGCTGCTCGCCCGCATATGGGTACCGATCCGATTATCGCGGCGGTCAACCTCATCAGCCAGCTGCAAACCATCATTTCGCGTGAACTCGATCCGGCCAATTCTGCAGTTCTGACCATCGGCCACATTCATGGCGGTTCTACGCACAACATCATTTCAGATAGCTGTCTGATTCAGGGCACTGTACGTGCCAAATCACCCGAAGCTCGTGCGCACATAGAAACCGCGTTTAAACGTATTTGTGCGGGTGTAGCGCTATCACTCAACACGCGTATCGAGGTGAATTATCAGCGTGGTGTACCACCGTTGATGAATGATGACGCGTTGATTGATGCACTGGAACCGATTTTGTCGCACCAGTTTGGAAAACCGATCATTGCTAAACCCAGCGCCAGCTTTGGTGCAGAAGATTTTTCACTGTTTACCGAACGCGCGCCGGGTTGCCAGATTCACATCGGCTCGGGTGCACCAGGACGCGATGACCATCTGCATAACTCGGACTACCAACCCGACGAGCGCAGTATTCACGCAGGCACTCAGGCATTAGCCCGATTGGCCATCGATTTACTCTCCCAATAATAAATTCTGAGGTTTCATGATGATGCGTAAAGGGCTTTTTACCACTTCCGCTGGGATGTTGCTGCTGGCTGCTTCTGCACTGGTTCAGGCAAAAGATTTTGGCACCCTGAAGTTTGCGACGGAGGCAGCCTATCCTCCGTTTAACCAATCCACACCAAGCGGCAAAATTGTCGGTTATGAGCCAGACATGGTGGCAGAGTTGGCGAAACGTGCAGGTTTCAAGTATGAAATCGTGGCGCAGAAATGGTCCGGCATGATCCCCGGCTTGGTTGACGGTAAATATGATGCGGTGATTGATGCCGTTACCGTGACGCCGAAGCGTGAAGAAGTGGTAGATTTCACCCACCAATACACGGTGAGTGTTTCCGGCTTTGTCACGCTGAAGGGGAGTGCGGTTGACACCCTGCCGGGCAACGGCGAAGTGGTACAAGCGGGTGATGATGCGGGCATGACGAAAGCTATCGACGCACTGAAAGCCAAGTTCAAGGGTAAAACGATCGCTGTTCAGGTCGCCACCATTCAGGCTGACTTCCTGAACAAATATCTGGCCGATGTGGCGACCATTCGCACTTATCAAGCGGGACCTGAAACCTTCGCTGATTTGTTAAATGGCCGCGTGGATGCGGTGATGGCATCACGCACTAACTTGAATGCCTATGTGAAAAAACACGTCGACACAGTGAACAGCACAGGTTACGGCTTCTCGGGTGGTGTGTTAGGGCAGGGTTCTGCTATTGCTATTCAGAAGAATAATCCAGAGCTGAAAGCTGCGCTGGATACCGCATTAGTCTCGATGATCAAAGATGGCACTCTGAAGCAGTTGTCAGAAAAATGGTTCGGCGAGAACGTCGCGCCTGCGGAGTAATGCTAAGCGCTTATGACTATTGATTGGCAACTGTTAGGTTTTGGTGACGAAGGCTGGGGCGGCGTTTTACTTAACGCCGCCACGGTGACCGTAACCGTTTCATTATGTGCATGGCTGCTGGGCGCGATGCTTGGCAGCATTCTCTGTTGGATGCAGATTGGTGGCGCTCGCTGGCAGCAGCGCCTCGCCAATGGCTATATCACACTGTTCCGTGGCGTCCCTGAGCTGCTGGTGATCTACCTGTTCTATTTTGGTGGCCGTCAGGTAGTTTCCTTTATCGGTGAAGGGTTAGGGATGCAGGGGCCATTCGATGTGAATGGCTTTGTCGCGGGGGCTATCGCCATCGGTTTGATCTCTGGCGCCTATCAAAGCGGCGTGTTCCGTGGTGCGTTTTACGCTATCCCGAAAGGCACGCTGGAAGCCGCTACGGTGACCGGCATGGGCAGGCTGATGCTGTTCCGTCGCATGATCGTGCCGCAAGCGTTGCGCACCGCCTTGCCGGGAATGGGCAATCAGTGGCAATCGGTGATCAAGGAGTCGGCGTTGGTTTCGGTCACCGGCTTAGTGGAAACCATGAACCAGATTTCCACCGCATCCAACTCCACACAAATGCCGTTCTTCTTCTACAGCGTCGGTGCGGTGATCTACCTGATCATCACCACCTGTTCCGATTTTGTTTTCCGCTATGTGGAAAAAGTGGCCATGCGCGGGCAACAACGCGCGCGGTTGTAAGGAGCCACGATGGATTTCACGTTTTTACAGCATACGCTCAGCGCTTTGCTGCGCGGTCTGCCGCTGACGCTTAACCTGGCCGTGTTATCGCTGCTGGGCGGCGGCGTGTTGGCTTTATTACTCAATCTATTACGCCAAAATCGTTTTGGCAGCGTTTTTGCGCGTTTCTATGTTTGGCTGTTTCGCGGCACGCCACTGCTGATCCAGATCTTTATGATTTATTACGGATTGGGCAGTTTGCCTGCGGTGCGCGAAAGTATATTTTGGCCACTGCTGCGCGACCCTTACTGGTGCGGCTTGATTGCACTGGTGCTCAACGATGCGGCTTACACCTCGGAGATATTGCGCGGTGGGCTGAATGCCGTCAGCGTTCAATCACTTGAAGCTGCCAAGGTCTGTGGTATGTCGCGCTTCACCACACTGCGCCGCATTACCTTGCCACTCGCGGTGCGCCAGGCGCTGCCTGCTTACAGCAACGAAATTATCTCGATGATCAAGTCGACATCGCTGGTCAGCACCATCAGCCTGATGGAAATGACCGGTATCGCTGATTCAATTGTCTCGGAGACCTTCCGTGCGCTAGAAGTCTTCATCAGCGCGGCCATTATTTATCTGCTGCTGACCGTAATGGTGAGTAAAGCAGTGGCGCTGCTGGAGCACCGTTTGTCCCCTTATCATGTTGGAGCACGTCAATGAGTAAACCCACTATCGCCCTGAGCCATCTCAGAAAAAGTTATAGCGGGCATGAGGTGCTGCACGATATCAGCCTGACGGCGCAAGATGGCGATGTGATTTCGCTGATCGGCGCCAGTGGCTCAGGGAAAAGTACGCTACTGCGCTGTATCCCGTTTCTTGAAGTGCCGCAGGGTGGCGAAATTGCGGTAGGGGAGGAGGTGGTGACCATCGACAACCCCGACGAGAGACTCAGCCGTGAGCAACAGCGCCGTATTAAATTAATGCGCATGCAACTTGGGTTTGTGTTCCAGAGTTTCAATCTATGGCCGCATAAAACCGTGTTGCAGAACATTATAGAAGCGCCGGTGCACGTACAGAAACGCAGCAATAAGGAGGCGATTGAAGAAGCCGAGGCGTTGCTACACAAAGTTGGGCTGTATGAAAAACGCAATGCCTGGCCGTCGCAACTTTCAGGTGGGCAACAGCAGCGCGTGGCCATCGCACGCGCACTGGCGCAACAACCCAAAGCGATTTTGTTTGATGAGCCGACCTCGGCGCTTGACCCCGAACTGGTAGGCGAAGTGTTGCGGGTCATTCGGAGCCTGGCTGAAGAGGGGCGTACGATGATTATCGTGACCCACGAAATGGGTTTTGCGCGCGATGTATCTAATAAAGCCGTGTTTCTGCATCAAGGGAAGATTGAAGAGTCTGGCACACCTCAGCAGGTGTTCACTGACCCGATTTCTGACCGCTGTAGAGCCTTTGTCAGTAGTCATTTGCAGCGCAACAGCTAATCCTTTCAAACCCGCTCAGGCGGGTTTTTTATCACCCGTTCAACATCGGCGCTCGACCCCGCCGACAGAGCAAAAGCCAATCCAAATCAAAGCCGTATCAGGAAGACTTCTGAAATCAGCGCTAAGCTAGCAAAACAGATTGAATACGATGAGGGAGCAGGTTAAAACGTTGCAAAACCATGACTGGACGCATGTGCGTTATCGACAACCCACCTGAACTTACTGCCTGATTAACGGAAAACTATGCCCCAAACTCACCGCCCATGGTTTAAAAGGTATTGGCTGATCTGGTTTCTTCTCACAACGGTGACCTTGAGTGGGGTGTTTACCCACCAAATTTTACAACAGCAGCGTGAACGCGAAACTCAGTTCCATCAACAGTTTAATCGTATTGCGGCCTATTTAACGCAGAACGAAACGCTGTTGCCCTTGTTGACTGGTGACGAAAATCTAGTCGAGTTACGCAAGAAATTTCCCCAAATCGTGCAGCTTGAACATACGCAAAACCGTTCGCTGACGGGGCCACGATTTGAAGAGAGTGACCAAGGGCGTTACTGGCTGTATAACCCCTATCGCCAATTTCGCATGCTGGTGGATCTTCATTTTGCGGTTAAATCATCTGAGGTTGCGTTAGCCTTGTCCTTTCATCTCCAGGCCCAACCTGCGATTTTGACCCCAACCTACTCCGAAAAGTCGCGCTGGTTGTGGCAGCGTCCATTTATCAACCTTTATCAGCCGTTTTTAATGAAAGGCAGTGCCAACCCAGATTGGCGTGCGCTACATGTAGCGCCGTTCCTGCTGGCTTTCCTGTTATGGCTGATTATCGGTTTGCTCGGCTGGGGATTCGTGCGGCACTGGCAACAAAACCGTGAGATGCGTTTACGTGCGGATTATTTTCAGCGTACGCGGCGCGAGGCCTTGGGTGAGTTCACGGCGGGAATTATCCATGAAATTAACCAGCCGCTGACGGCGATTAACACCTGGCTTCACAGCAGCCAGCTGCTGATCAGCCAAGGTAAACACCAGAATCTGCCACAGGCACTCAGTGCCATCAGCCTGCAAACCGAAAGACTGGCCGGTTTACTGCAGCGTTTTCGCGACATTGTCAGCGAACGTCCGGTGGCATTGACCGCGGTGAGCCCTGAAGCCGTCTGGCGCAGGGTCACTGTCTTGTTGCAACAAGAACTGGATACCGGTGACGTGCAGGTACGACAGCAATTTAGGCACGAACAGGCTCGCGTGATCGGTGATGAACAGTGGCTTGAGCAGGTGTTTCACAATCTGCTGCAAAACGCGATTCACATGCAGCAGAGGCAGCCAGATGCATGGGTCAACGTGACCTCTGAGCTATTTGCACACGAAATCAAAATCATCCTCAGTGATAACGGCCCCGGCTTTTCTGCCGAAGGATTAGCGCAGGCCTGCATGCCTTTTTACAGCTCACGACCCCAAAGCATGGGACTAGGCATGACGCTGGTAGAGAGCTTGATGCTTCGCATGAATGGTCAGCTGCGGCTGGCAAACCGCGCCGAGGGTGGCGCGGAAATTACCCTTATATTGCCCTTGGCGGAGTAACGGAATGAGCGCAAAAGTTTGGTTAGTGGATGATGATTTATCGGTGCGTGAATCACTGGGCTTTCTCTTGAAAACGCTGGAGTATGACGTCGCTGATTTTGCCGATTTGGCGTCGTTTGCAGCGGCAACGCACACGGAGGAACCACTCCATGGCTGCCTGTTGCTGGATGTTCGCATGCCGGGCATCAGTGGCCTAAGCTGGTTGGCAGAGCAGGGCGGACGGCATCCCCTGCTGCCGGTGATTATCATGACCGGACACGGCACCATTGAAGCTTGTCGCCGCGCCTTTCGCCAGGGGGCGTTTGAGTTCTATACCAAACCACTGGAGATTGAACCGCTACTCGAAACCGTGCATCAGGCAATGCAAGAGAGCGAGCAGCGGGCACTCCGCTGGCAGGCGCAACAGGCTCTGCAAGCGCGTTTCGCGTTGTTATCGGCGCGCGAGAGCGAAGTCATGCAGCTGATGATTGCGGGGCAGACCAGTAAAGAGATCGCCCGTGACTTATCATTATCGCCACGCACGGTGGAGGCCCATCGCGCTGCTGTGCTGGCTAAACTGGAAATGGACAACCTGGCACAACTGATTCACGCATGGCAGCAGCTCAACCAGGTATAACTACCTGGTAAGACGCGTAATCGTGCGAATGTTTTTCAATCTGATCGCGCCTTAAAGTGTTACCCAACATAACTCAGGAGTGACACATGAATATTCGCCTTTCTTTACTCGCTACTGCGGTGGCATTGATTTCTTTTGGCAGCCAAGCCGCGGTGACCGAATCCAACTTGTCACTGGCTGAGGCACAAAAGCTGGCCAGCGCCGCGATTCAGTCTTGCGCCGCGAAAAACTACAATGTCACGGTCACCGTGGTGGATCGCGCGGGCTTAGTGACTGCAGTGCAGCGCATGGACAATGCGGGTCCACACACTGTTGAAGCGAGTCGTATGAAGGCTTACACCGCACTCAGTACCAAAAATCTGAGCGGTAAAGTGATGGAAACGGCGCAGAACAATGCTGGTGCTCAGAACATGCGTGATGTCCCAGGCTTTCTGCTGTTAGCCGGTGGAGTGCCGGTTAAAAGTGGCAATCAGGTGATCGGTGCGATTGGTGTGGGTGGCGCACCTGGCGGTAATTTTGATGAGGCTTGCGCACTGGATGCATTGAAAGCGATTCAGTAAGTCGCCATTGCGCAATATATGGCGCCGCCACAGCGTGATGTCTTCACCTGTCGCGGCGCGATGTTGGCGCAATCACTCCATTGACGTATTGCCAGAATGTACCCGTCTGGATACCACAAAACATAACAGTGGCACGGGCAACGTAAACAGCAGCAACAGCCATAACAGCACGTACACGGCATCCACGCCGTCATTCTGTAGATTGTTATACAGCTGAACCGGCATCCCTTGAGGGAAATAGGCAAAAATCATCACAATGCCGAATTCACCCATCGCACGTACCCACGCCAACGCAGTGGCAGAGGCTAAGCCAGGTGCCGCTAGTGGAACAGACAGACGCCAGAATCCCTGCCATGACGATGCACCCAGCGTGCGACCCGCATCCAAAATATCCTGCGGCACACCGGCAAAGGCTGAACGTGCGGTAGTGATGAAATAGGGCAGGGCGCCGTACCATTGCGCGAGGATGAAAGCGGCAGGATTATTGACCAGCGTCCAGCCAAATTTCCCTAACAACTCGCCAGGCACACTGTAGGGACCGTAAGCACTTACCAGTAATATACCCATCGCCAGTGGGGGGGTGAGGAGCGGAATCATCACCAGCAGTTCAACGATGGCGCGCGCGCGACCTTGGGCTTGAGAGAGCCACCACGCAACCGGCAATCCGCTAATAAAAATCAACAGCAGCGCAATCGCGCCAAGACCCAGTGAGGTGGCGATGGCATTGCCATCACCCCAGGCCAGATGCATATGCTGCCACTGCGTGATGCCAATCAGAGTGACAAAAGGCACTGCCAACAACAGAAGTGCTGGCAGTGATAACCACAGCGCCGTGGCGTGACCTGTTTTCATTATTGGTAAACGGCACCGCCTTTAGGCGCAGCATAACCATTCTGTTTAAACAGGGCCTGGCCTGGCTGGCTCAGCATGAAGTCCACAAACGCTTTGCCTGCAGCAGTACCATGAGGCGCATTTTTCAACACGGCTGCGTAATACACCAGCGGCTGGGTGTGCAGCTCTTTATCTTTGCCAGCACTGTCTTTCACACTGAAGCTCACGGTGTCATACCACTGTTTAGCCATATCTGGGTTGCTCAGGTTAATCTCATCCGGCAGGGCCACATATGGCAGATGTGCGGAGATGACTTCACTTTCGTAACCTGCAGCGGCATCAACCTGACCACTCTCCAAACGGGCCAGCAGGCCACCTTCCAGATGCGTTTGCGCAGGGTTCTGATAACCACCCAGAATTTTGTCGGCGATTCCTGGCTCCTTGTAGTACTTCTCAGCCAGCAGCAGGGTAAAGATAATGTTCTGACCTTTCGGATCGTTGATCGGATCGGTGCGACCAAATTTAATGCCCGGCGTTGCCAGCACTTTCAGCCAGCTGGCATCTGTGCCTTTGGCTTGTGCGAATTGCTGGGCAAATTTCCCCTTGGGACTGTAAGCCACCACCATGCTGGTACTTGCAACAGGCACAGCATCATCAATCAATCCTGCATCTTTCAGTATTTGCATTGGTCCTGGCGTGATGGAAACGAACACGTCAGCCGTGATTTTTTTGCTGGCGAGCAGACGCGCCATACCGTACGCACCCTGGCCTTGGCCTTCATACTTGCCGTCATTCTGTTTAGCAAAGGCCGGACCTAAAGATTGGTCCATGACTTTGCCCATTGAACCCGCGTAAGTGACGCGAATATCGGTATTGGCTTGCGCCTGTAGGCTAAAGCCTGCTGCGGCAGTTAACAGCAGTGCTGTGAGGGTCTTAATTTGCATTCCCTTTCTCGCTATATAATTAGGTAGATAACGATTATCAGAAATTTTGCAATCAGTGCAAGTCGAAATCTATTGCGAAATATGGGGATAGCCCGCCGCAGCGGGCGGAGTGCTTAAGCGAGAATGCGTTGCGCCCAGGATTCAATATCATCCCCGCTGCCGATATCTAACTGCACCAGTCCATTGGTGATAAAGGTGGGTGAGACGTGGATACCGTTCTGGCGTGAATACTTACAATGCCATTTGATCTCGATCTGCAACTCTGCACGCAGGAAGGGTGCGTGCGCGTCAACACCACTATAGCGCTGTAAACGCTCAAGGATCTGCTGAGGAGTGGCGTCCATATTTGGCCCATGGCTGTGATCGGTAAACTCAAACTCTTCCCGGTGATCGGCAACAGCCTGCAGTACCTTTTTCGCTGCGGCTTTACCTTCTGGCAGGGTTGAGGCCGCGAGAATATAGCGCACGATCAGCCCAGAATACATATGCCATGGTTGTGATTGCAGTCGAATCTTCAGCGTCATTTTTTCTTCACCAACCAATGCCAGCAGCGCATCCAGTTTGTTAAATGCACGTACCGAGAATGGACAGGTGGGTTCCAAAAACACTTCGAAAACCTTAGGGCCGTGGCCCCAAACCAGTGGGTCGGCATGTAAAGCAGTGGATTGACTCATTTTCATTCCCTGTTTTGAGGATAAAGGTGGCTTTAATTTGGCAAAACAAAACAGCAACAGCCAGCACCGACTTATGCTTTTTTGTTACAAGGGCATTCCTGTTGCAAATTTGCCTGAAATAAAAAATCATTTTATAGATCCGCTAGCTACAAGAAAGTCAGGCGTTGTGCCGCCTGGACAGAAAATAAGCGGCTATAGTTATGCCAGTTCAAATTTTCTTTTTGTGCTGCTAACGCCGCACTTTTTATTCATTTGCCTGGAGCCGATGACATAGCAACGAGGTTGAATGTGTTTGCCAATATTCCCTGGAAAAGCATCCATCAGGTTATCAATCAAACCATTGCGGAGATGGTGGATGAGCAGCAAACATTGGATGTGTTAACCCTACGTAGACGGTTGCAAGAAATGGCCGAAAGCGAAACAGATGAAGTGATGGTGTTGTGCTACTGGCAGGCCAGCAAGGTGCTAACTCGATTGCCCCCTACCGTGACAGCGAGCCAGTTGATTGAAGCTGCACGGCACGCCTTTCGTACGCCACTCAACCACGATCCGCTTTAACGCTTAATGCTTTTCGCCAACAAATAGGCCGCTTGTAGTCTAATTGACTGATTAATCGTCATAACCCTGAATTACGCTCTGCTAAACTGCTTGGTCAAAACCGCTGAAACAGAGGACAGTAATGAAAATCAAAAGTTATGCCGCGATGAACGCAGGCGAAGCACTGGTGCCTTTTGAGTACGAGGCCGGTCCGCTGGCAGCTGAAGAGGTACAGGTTGAGGTCGATTACTGCGGCGTATGCCATTCTGACCTGTCGATGATCGATAACGAATGGGGAATCTCTTCGTTCCCCGTGATTGCAGGTCATGAAGTTATTGGCCGCATCAGTGCGCTGGGCGATGCTGCTCAGAATAAAGGATTGAAAGTTGGCCAGCGTGTGGGGATTGGTTGGACGGCAAAAAGCTGCCAGCACTGCAACGCCTGTATCAACGGTGAGCAAGTTAACTGTGAAAATGGCTCAGTGCCTACCATCATGAACAAAGGCGGATTTGCCAGCCATCTGCGTGCGGACTGGCAGTGGGTGATTCCACTACCAGAGTCCATGGATATCACCACCGCCGGCCCATTATTGTGTGGCGGCATCACGGTATTTAAGCCGCTGCTGATGCACAACATCAACGCGACCAGCCGTGTCGGCGTGATCGGTATTGGTGGTCTGGGCCATATGGCGATCAAACTGCTGCGTGCCATGGGTGCGGAAGTCACTGCCTTCAGTTCCAACGCCAGCAAAACCGAGTCTATCCTGGCAATGGGTGCCGATCGTGTCGTCAACAGCCGTGACCCTCAGGCATTGAACGCGCTGGCGGGCCAGTTTGATTTGATCATTAGCACCGTTGCGGTGGACCTTGACTGGCAACCCTATTTCCAGGCACTGGCCCCACACGGTAAGTTCCACACCGTGGGTGCCGTCATGAAGCCGTTTGAAGTCCCGGCGTTTAGCCTGATCATGGGCGACCGTGCGGTTACCGGTTCATCAACCGGTTCGCCAGGCCAGCTGCGCTCGTTAATGAAGTTGGCTGCGCGCACTGACGTTGCACCAACGGTTGAAGCCTTCCCAATGTCGAAAATCAATGACGCACTTGACCATGTTCGCGCCGGTAAAGCCAATTACCGCGTTGTGCTGAAAGCGGATTTCTAATTTCGCCACAAGGTCGGCAGCCATGTCGACCTTAAGCTTTGCGGTGCGCACCATGCGCACCGGTTAAATACAATTCCTGACGCATCCTGCTTCCAAACAGCATTCCCTCTACTAATAACCTGATTATTCAGCATTATATTGCCCATCACTTTGTTAATCTGGTGCTCAATCGAGTAAAACCCCGAGGACAGCGATGAAGATTTCCAGCTATGCCGCCCTGCAAGCGGGCGAGGCGTTAGTGCCTTATGAATATGATGCCGGCCCGTTAGCCGCGGAAGATGTGCAAGTTGCAGTTGATTACTGCGGCGTATGCCATTCCGACCTCTCGATGATTGATAACGAATGGGGCGGTTCACGCTATCCACTGATCGCGGGTCATGAAGTGATTGGCCGGGTTGTGGCACTGGGTGATGCAGCCCAGAACAAAGGGCTTAACATGGGTCAGCGGGTTGGCATCGGTTGGACGGCGAAAAGTTGCCAGCACTGTGATGCCTGTATCTCAGGTGACCAGGTAAACTGCCAAACCGGCAAAGTCTCGACGATTAACAATCATGGCGGTTTCGCCAGCCATTTACGCGCTAACTGGCAATGGGTGATACCGCTTCCGGAGGCGTTGGATATCGTGTCAGCGGGGCCTTTGCTGTGTGGTGGCATCACCGTGTTTAAGCCACTTTTGATGCATAACATCAATGCCACCAGCCGTGTGGGCGTGATTGGCATCGGTGGATTAGGCCATATGGCTATCAAGTTACTGCGCGCAATGGGCGCAGACGTCACGGCGTTCAGTTCGAACGCCAGCAAAACTGACTCTATTCTGGCGATGGGTGCGAACCGTGTGGTCAACAGCCGCGATGCGCAGGCATTGGGTGAGCTAACGGGCCAGTTTGATTTGATCATTAGTACCGTGGCAGTGGACCTTGACTGGAAGCCTTATTATCAGGCTCTTGCACGTCAGGGTAAGTTCCACACTGTAGGGGCAGTAATGAAACCCTTTGAAGTTCCGGCGTTTAGTTTGATTGTCGGCGATCGAGCAGTAACGGGATCTTCTACCGGGTCTCCTGCCCAGTTAAGAACGCTGTTAAAGTTGGCCGCCCGCGTAGATATCGCTCCACAAGTGGAAGAATTTCCGATGTCGCAGGTCAACGCGGCGTTGGAACATGTGCGAGCCGGGAAAGCCAATTATCGCGTGGTGCTCAAAGCGGACTTTTAATTTTTGCAGAACAGTTAAGGTGCGCATCCGTGCGCACCTTACTTTATTTATTTACCTTGTGGGTCACTTTCGCCCAGGAAGAAATACCATAACGGAATCGACATCAGTGCGGTGAACACTGAGCTGTACAAGGCAATCATCAACCCTTGCGTGATGTACATGGTGAGTGACCAGTGACTGAACGGAATGCCGTATTGATCGATCACACCGCCAATGATGGCGTTACTCATCACCGTGCCGACAATCAGCGCCAAAATGCATACCCCACGCAGGAAATAGCGCATCTCTTTACGTTTGACCCTAAACCGCGCGCGAATAATGCCAAGCGGTGATTGCTGCGACGCCAGAATTTCTGCTTCCGTCATCGGAACGCGCTGCTGTTTACGCCAACGCAGAATGTCCACCAACATAAAGGCCAATAAACTTATGCCCATCACCGGCAATGCATAGCCGAGCGCCAGTGCGAGAATCAAACATGTTCCTTTACTGTAATGCGGTATGGCCAGCCAGGTTTCAGTCAGGGTCTGCGCAGGGCTTGCCTCAATCTGTTTTGGACGGCGAATCCACCACATGCGATAACCCAGCACGATCATACTGCACAGCCCCAGCCCAAAGAATGCCAGTAGCAGCTGATTAGGCAGACCAAAGAGTACGCCCATGTGTGCATCTACGCCCCAGCGCGTCAGTTTTGCCACCATAGGGAACTGGGCGAAATAGACATGATCGACAATCGTGAAGTCTTGCGGATTGACTGAGACCGCATCGACGCGGGTCGGCCAGCTACGATCGATTTCTGTCACCGCCCACGCTTTATCAGCGCTCTTCGGCTGACGCAGTTCCAGCTTGCTGGCGCTGAGTCCATCCTGACGGGCGGCGTTGAGAACACGATCCCAATCGCCATCCGGCTGATTGTTGGGCATCGGTTTCGCGGATTGCGCAACCGGTTTTGCCATCGATGACATCGACATTTTGGACATGTCCATATCCGACATATCCATATCAGGCATGCCCGGCATGCTGTGATGATCAGCATGAGGATCGGCCGGTGTGGCTGCAGCATCGCCACTGAGTGAGGTGTTGACCTGCGGTGTCAGCCAGTTCAACTCCGTGCGCCAGCGGTCAATGTTATTACCTGCCCATTGTGACCAGGTTAAGCCAGTGACCGAGAAGAACACCAATCCCAGCACCAGAGTCAGACCCAGCGTGATATGCCAGTGGCGGCTAAAGGCGAACCCCGTGCGTGCGGCTTTCAGCTTGCGTTTAGGACGCGTGCCTAACCACAGCACTACGCCACCGAGCGCGGCCACCCATAACCAGGATGCTGCCAGCTCGCTGTAGTTGCGGCCAAAATCACCTAACAACAAGCTACTGTGCAGCAAATCGAGCGTGGTACGCAGCGGCAGCACACCGCTGGTGCCGTACACCGTCATATCGCCTGTGACTTTCAGGCTATACGGATCGATAAACACCGCGCGGGATTGCGAAGCCCCGAGTGAGGCATCACTGAATTGCACGCGCGTGGTATCCGTGGCTCCCGGTGCGGGTCTGACAGCATAAATGTGCTGTTTTTCACCAGCGTAAGCGCGTGCTGCGCTGATCTGCGCGGAAAGCGGCTGAGCGTTGCCTTGGGGATGCGCCGTTAACGCATCGGAATAAATCAGATTTTCCAGTTGAGGCGTCAGCACATAAAGTGTGCCGCTGAGTGCCGCGACAAAGATAAAAGGCGCAACAAACAGACCAATATAAAAATGTAAGCGACGAAGTAGATTAAGCACCGCACCGCGCGGTGCTGCAGAGTGAGCAGCAGACAAAGCCGTCTTCCTTCCGGTTAGAGAATGCCGTGGCGCAACCCAAGGTTGGGCCGTTTTAAGTTTTAATCAGCAGGGAAGAAAAGCCGGTGGCGCGCGCGGTCGATGAATCGTGCTGTAGCGGCGGAGCAGCGGTGCCACCCGACGCGGCAGCGGCGGGGCGCGTGATATCACCATCGTCAGCCAGAGGAGCGGGATAAACACCCACATCATCAGCGGTACGTGCACCAGCAGATCACAATAGCCGCAGGCGAATTCGCCGTCGTCCATCGTGTGATGGTCCATGCCTGGCATCACCATATCCATCATCATTTCGTGATGATGCATCGACATCTCAGACATCATGCCGTGTGACGGCATATCCATCATGCGGCTTTGCCGTTCCATCAACGTTTTCGACACTATCGGCGCGACAAACAGCAGTAGTACCGCCACAATGGCGACACAGGCAGTCAGGCGCTGACGAAGTTGATTTGAATACGTCATGGTTGGTACGAAATGATTCAGCAAAAGAGGCCGAAGTGTAACGCTATTGCCGCAGAAGGGTTAAAGAAACTCAGGTTAATAAGGAAAAAATTCGCACCTTTTGAAAAAAGTCACTGAATGCCCTGAGTTTGTTAACCTTAATGCAACCTGATAAGAACAAGACGGAAACAATAAAACGGAGACGAGATGAAAATAGTGATGCTGGATGGTGACACGTTGCCACAATCCCCTACACGTCCTGAATGGTGTACCGAATGGGACTTTAGGGGGGTCACCTCGCACAGTGAGATTGTCTCCGCCCTGCGCGGTGCGCATATTGCGATGACCAATAAAATCCCGCTACGTGCGGATACGCTACGTCAGCTGCCGGATCTACGTTACATCTGTGTGGCCGCCACAGGTTATGACTGTATCGACCTGGATGCCTGTCGTGAGCAGGGTATAGTGGTCAGCAATGTGCCGGGTTACTCCACGCGCAGTGTGGCTGAAAGCGTCATCGGCTCACTGTTTGCATTACGTCGCCATCTGGTGGATTACGCCAATAGTACGCGCAGCATCTGGCCGACATCATCGCACTTCTGCGTTCATCGCCAGCCCATTCAGGATATTTTCGGTGCCACGTTAGGCGTGATCGGTAAAGGCGATATCGGCAGCGCGGTGGGGACGATGGCACAAGCGCTCGGCATGACGGTGCTATACGCCGACCGTCAGGGCAGTTCACAGCCGCGCGCAGGTTATGTGCCCTTTGACGAGGTGCTGGCGCGCAGTGATGTTTTGACGATGCACTGTCCATTAACGCCGCAAACTCAGCAGTTGATCAACCTGCAAGCCCTGGCACAGATGAAGCCGTCAGCATGGCTGATAAATACTGCGCGAGGTGGGCTGGTCAATGAAGTGGAACTGGCTCAGGCGCTGAAGCAGGGCGTCATTGCTGGGGCGGCACTGGATGTCTTAACACAAGAACCGCCTGCCGCAGACCATCCGTTGCTACAGTCTGATGTACCCAACCTGCTACTGACCCCGCACATTGCCTGGGCAAGCCAGCAGGGCGTCACCAACTTGCTTCAGGGCATCGAAGGCAATCTTGCCGCTTTTGCGGCAGGCAAAGCACAAAATGTGGTGAGTTAAAGGTTAAAAAATCGATCTTCCCAACCGCTCTGTGAGTTTTTCCAGCAGAGCGGTGCCTGCCAGTGAGTTACCCGAGTGGTCCAGCGCCGGTGACCACACTGCAATGCTCATTTCCCCAGGGATGACCGCGACAATGCCGCCGCCAACGCCCGATTTTGCCGGCATCCCTACACGCCAGGCAAATTCGCCTGCGCCGTCATACATACCACTGGTCATCATTAAGGCATTCACCTGACGCGACTGGCGAGGAGAGATCACCGCCCACTCATTATGCTGACCGCGCCCTTGATTAGCGAGATACAGGAAGGTTTGTGCCAGCTCTTCGCAACTCATCGACAGCGAGCAGTAGTGGAAATAGGTTTCCATCACTTTACTGACATCGTTATGAAAGTTGCCAAAAGACTTCATCAGCCAGGCGATCGCGGCGTTCCTTGCAGAATGCTCGTACTCAGAGCGCGCAACGACACGGTCGTAGTTGATGTCATTTTGCTGAGCCAGACGGCGCACAATCTCCAGCATACGTTGGCGAGGGGCGGTTAAACGGCTTTCAAGCAAGTCACACATCACCAGCGCCCCAGCGTTGATAAACGGATTGCGCGGTTTGCCTTGCTCCAGTTCTAACTGCACCAGCGAGTTGAAGGCTTGGCCAGAAGGTTCTTTGCCGACGCGTTGCCAGATTTCATCATCTTCATACAGCGTCAGCGCGACGGTCAGCGACAGGACTTTGGAGATTGACTGGATCGAGAAGCGGGTTGACGCATCGCCGGCCTGAAAACGCTGGCCATCAGGGGTGACAATCGCAATGCCAAGCTGATCAGCGGCGACACCTGCCAGCGCCGGAATGTAATCCGCCACCTTGCCCTGACCCGTTAACGGGCGCACCTCCGCAATGATCTCTTCCAGTAATCCATTTGTAAGTTCTGACACCAGATGGCTCCAATATTATTGATTTTTGTCGTTTCAAATACGTTTAAGGCGCGATTTAACGCGCCATAAAGCGCATCGCAACCGACGTGAGAGGGCCGGGACAGCTTGATCCTTCAGGCCAGGATCATGGTGATTTGCCCGTTACGCGTCAACGGGCGATGCAAAATTGTGTGAGCCTTCCGGGTGAAGCCTACGTTACAGTGCGGTCATCCCTTAATCCTCATCGAGCCAAACCATGATCACTAACCTTTTGGGCGATCTCCCCACCGCGGCACAAAACGGTACGGCTGAGACATTTGAAGCGCTGTTGTCGCAACCCAATTTGCATATCGAACGCATCGTTTCCACCGGGCAAGCCAGCCCACCGGATTTTTGGTATTGCCAGACGCAGGGCGAATGGGTGCTGGTGCTTCAGGGATCGGCAGGTTTGCAGTTAGAAGGCGATAGTGAAGAACGCCGCTTACAACCCGGTGATTTTGTCGAAATCCCGCCGGGTTGTCGCCATCGGGTAAACTGGACGGATGGCAGCCAACCGACGGTGTGGCTGGCGGTACATTACGGCCATCTGCCAGAACAAGCGTAAAATTCTGTTGCCAATGATTGCGTTACGTCGCCAGCCGCTTTGGCTATGCTAACGGCTTTTCACCGCTTAGAGCGCGGTGCTGATGTTATTGAGGATCTGCATGTCTGTTTCGCGAAATGCCACTCAGCCTGAGAATACGATGCGTGCAGGGCGTTTTTATGCTGCTGCAAAAGCTGTTGCGTCGCGATAAGACGCCGATAGCCCTGCTGTTATTAGCCGCGCTGGTCGGGGTGCTCACGGGGCTGGCGGGTGTGGCATTTGACCGTGCGGTGAATTTCATTCTGCATTGGCGACTGGATTGGCTGAAAGACACAACAACTCATCCGCTTTTAGCCATGGGCGGTGCCTTTGTCACCGCCGCGTTGTTGGGGGCGGTGGGATACTACCTGGTGCGGCGTTTTGCGCCAGAAGCGGGAGGTTCAGGGATCCCAGAGATTGAAGGTGCCCTGGAGGAGCTGCGACCAGTACGATGGTGGCGTGTGCTGCCTGTTAAGTTTATCGGCGGAATGGGGGCGCTCGGTTCTGGCATGGTTCTGGGGCGCGAAGGGCCAACCGTTCAAATCGGCGGCAACATTGGCGGTATGTGCCTGGATCTTTTTCGCGTCAAATCTTCTGAGTCACGCCATACGCTGCTGGCAACCGGTGCCGCTGCGGGGTTATCTGCGGCGTTCAATGCACCCTTGGCGGGCATTCTCTTTATCATCGAAGAGATGCGCCCGCAGTTTCGCTACAGCCTAATATCAATCAAAGCGGTATTTGTCGGCGTCATCGTTTCGAGCATTGTCTTTCGTGTCTGCAACGGCAATGAAGCTATCATCAACATTGGACAATTACGCGATGCGCCCACCAATACGCTATGGCTGTATTTGCTGCTTGGGGTGCTTTTCGGTGGCTGTGGTGTGGCATTCAATCGATTGATTTTCTTAGCTCAAGATCAGTTTCAACGACTTCATAAAGGCCGAATCGCTTCTTGGGTGATGTGGGGGAGTGTGCTGGCGGGGCTGTGCGGCGTATTAGGATACCTCTTACCACAGGCGGTGAGTGGTGGAATCACATTAATTCCAGATTTCTCATTAGGCCATTACAGTGCATTGGCGCTGTTTGGTTTATTTGCTTTACGCACTTTGGTGACGATCTGCTGCTTTTCTTCAGGCGCGCCGGGCGGTATTTTTGCCCCGATGCTGACGCTGGGCACGCTGCTCGGTACCTGTTTTGGTCAATTGTGCATTCACTGGTTCCCTGGCTATCACTTAGAAGCCGCGACCTTTGCGGTGGCAGGGATGGGCGCGTTGTTCGCCGCATCCGTGCGTGCGCCGCTGACGGGAATTGTCTTGGTGCTGGAGATGACCAACAACTATCAACTGATCTTGCCGATGATCATCACCTGCTTAGGCGCCACGCTGGCGGCACAATTCTTTGGTGGCAAGCCGCTCTATTCTTCTATTCTGGCGCGCACGCTGGCCAAAGCACAGGCCAGTGAACACGCCAAGGCAAAGCTTATTTAGGGACGCTTGCCTACACTGTGCGTCAGTGTGGTCCAGCGTCGCGCCTGTTCACTCAGGCTAAAGCCCAAGCCGTGACGATCGGAGATCAGCATACGACCATCGCGCAATTCCAGTTGCTCATTGAACAGTGGGTTGAGCCACTCAAAATGCTCCAGCCAGGGTTCAATCGGATAGGCTGCGGCTAAATGAATGTGAATCTCCATGGCGAAGTGCGGGGCCAGTTTACGGCCGTGACGTGCGGCCAAATCCATAATCTGCAGGAACGGCGTAATACCCCCCACGCGCGGTGCATCGGGCTGCACAAAGTCGCTGGCGTTGCCGAGGATTAATTGCTCATGCTCACGGAAACTGGTGAGCATTTCCCCGGTGGCAATCGGCGTATCGAGCGCGGCCGTTAACGCGGCGTGGCCTTCTACGTCATAAGCATCCAGCGGCTCTTCGATCCACACTAGATTGAACTGCTCCATCTTACGTCCCATGCGAATCGCCGTTTCGCGATCCCACTGCTGGTTGGCATCGACCATCAATGGGAAATCATCGCCCAGCGTCTGGCGCACAGCGGTAAGACGACGCAAATCTTCGGCAGTGTTAGGCTGGCCGACTTTGAGTTTGATACCGCCAATGCCGTTTTCACGTGAGATAGCCACGTTCTTGATCACCTGATCAAGCGGTGTATGCAGGAATCCGCCCGAGGTGTTGTAGCACTGCACAGAATCACGGTGCGCGCCCAGCAATTTCGCCAACGGTAATTTGGCGCGACGCGCTTTCAAATCCCATAGCGCAATATCAAAAGGTGAGATGGCCTGCACCGCCATCCCGCTGCGGCCCACTGACGCGCCTGCCCACAGCAGTTTGGTGTAAATCTTGTCGATGTCATTCGGGTCTTCGCCGATCAGCGTGTCGGCGATTTCACAGGCATGAGCGTAAATGCCCTGACCACCGGCGCGTTTTGAGTAGCTGAAACCGATGCCCTGAAAACCGTCACGCGTTTCGATCTCTGCCACGATAATCGCCACTTCGGTTAACGGTTTCTGCCGCCCGGTCAGCACTTTGGCATCACTCACCGGCGTTGCCAGCGGCAAGAATGCCAGTGATAAATTCACCCAAACGATACGGTCACCGCTCTCGGTGGCGTTACCCACTCCCTGTGTTTTGGCATAGCTTACGGCACTGGAATTCACACTCGACATGATGTTCTCCTGTAAATGATTGCGCTAACATTTTTATTTCGAAGCAGACTATGCGCCATAAAATGCCATCATTAATGCATTGTCGATCACAAAACCGGCAATAAATAAATTAAAATGATAGCCCTAACATTCATGATGATACGCGCTGAATTTGGCGCCCTGGCCTGATATGCTATCGCTACCTGTGTGTACGCCGAGCCGCTATGAAACAACGTAATCCTGAACGTAAAGCCGCGCCAACGCTGGAAGATGTTGCTCGCGTGGCGGGTATTTCACCGATGACGGTAAGCCGCGCCCTCAATTCACCGCAGCAGGTCCGTCCAGCGACCGTGGCCAAAGTGAAAGCGGCGATCAGCGCTACGGGGTACATTCCCAACGCGCAAGCGGGCAGTCTGGCGAGTAATCGCAGCCGGTTGATCGCCGTGGTGGTGCCCCAAATCAATAACAATATGTTCGTTGATACCATTCAGAGTCTGAATGACAGCCTGAGTGCGCAGGGGTATCACATGTTGCTGTGTGTCACCGGCTATGAAGCAGAAACCGAAGCTGAAACGGTGGCCACGCTGTTATCCCGTCGCCCAGACGGCATTGTGCTGACCGGTATTCATCACAGCGCGCAGCTGAAAAAAGTCTTGTTGCAAGCCAACGTGCCGGTGGTGGAAATCTGGGATATGACCCCCACGCCGATCGACATGCTGGTGGGTTTTTCCCATGAGAAGATTGGTGAACGCGTGGCGGCCTACCTGGCTGAGCGCGGTTATCAAAAACCGGGCTTAATCTGGACAGATGACCGCCGCGCACTTCAGCGTAAGCAGGGCTTAGTGGATACGTTGGCCGCACGAGGCATCATTCCACGGGCGGATGTGCCTGTGCAGTTACCGGCATTGATGGCAAGAGGTCGAGAGGCGAGTGTGCAACTTCTGGATCAGCATCCGGAAGTTGATGTATTGGTTTGCAGTTCCGACACTTTGGCGCAGGGCGCATTAATGGCGGCTCAGGCACGCGGTATGAAAATTCCACAAGAGTTGGCGGTGATTGGTTTCGGCGACCTCGATTTCGCCGCCGCAAATTTTCCAGCTATCTCAACCGTGCGCATCGACCGACATCGCATGGGCGAGCTTGCCGCCGAGCAATTACTGAAGCGATTGCAAAATCAATGCATTAATAATCCGATCATCGACATGGGTTTTACTATGGTGCCTCGGGATTCAGGCTAACCCCCTCTGAATTGCGATCCTCATCACGTGCGAAAAATATCTTCCATGTTATAAAAAGTGGAAAATAAATTTCATTTTGAGAGGATTCTATCAATGTCAGCACTGCCTTCTCTAGAAACCCTGCTGCAGCAAGAAGCAGAACACCGTTTACCGCAATTTGATTTCGATTTGGCTTGGCAAATCGGTCAGAGTATCCGCGAGCGTGGTCGTGAATTGAATGCTCCGATTGCCATCGAAGTCTATGCCTTTGGGCAGGTACTGTTCCTGGCGGCGTTGCCGGGGTCTGCCCCCGAAAACCTGGAGTGGATGCGTCGCAAACGCAATACCGTACTGCTGACGGGCCATTCTTCCATGTATGTGGGGTTCTTTAATGAGCAGAAAGGTGAACGTATGGCGCAACAGGGCAACATTCGCCAGGAAGATTACACCGATCACGGTGGCTCCTTCCCGCTGCTCAGTCCTCAGGGCGCAATCATTGGTGCAGTCAGCATTAGCGGTTTGCCATCCGAAGATGACCATGCGTTAGCGCTGTGGGGCATAGGCCATCTGTTGCGTTGATCCTCTAAGCGAGCAAGTGTGATGATTCTGTAGGGGCGACCCTTGGGCTGTGCCTACAGAATTTACTTCCGTAGGCACTTTCCGTTTATCGCTCGTATCCGTTGCTTTGCGCAACCTGGCCACGCCGGATGCATGACGAAACTGACCTATTCGCATCAAACAAAAACAACTTCATCTCTTGTTACCTCACGGCTTCAGGTGAGAGCGTCGTATCCGCAATTCTCCCTGAGACCAAACACCACCCGGAGTGGCACGTTCGTCAATCAGCCGGTTGAGGGCTTCAGTGACAATTAAATCCAATTGCTGGCTAAACGTGGTCAACTGCCAGCTGGACAAACTGGCTTCATCGATATCATCGAAACCCACCACGGCCATAAATGAGTTGCCTGCGTGATCGCGAAGCGCGGCGAGTGCGCCAAGTGCCAATATGTCGTTCTCGCAAAACAGCGCCTCAACGCGCTGTTGGGGAGGCTGAGCGTTGAGGTAGTCACTCAATACCTCATAACTGCGCTCGCGGGAATAAACACCGGTAGTTAGCAGTAACTCCAGCGTGAGTCCGGCTGCCTTAAGGGCTAACTGCAAGCCCTCAAGGCGCTGCGTGTGGTGGCTGCTGGTTTCCGGACCCATCATGTAACCCATGCGGGTGTAACCTTGCGCCAGCAGCAGTTCACCCAGCTGTTTACCGGCGCGGAGTCCGTCGATGTTCACCACATCAATGTCCGGCTCGTCATTGTTACGGCACACTTGCACTAGCGGAATTTGGTGCATTTCTCGCGCCACGCCGATCAGATCATCGGTCAAGACGGTGCCGAGAAACAGCAAGCCATCCACCTGTAACTGGTCTGCCAGCGTCATCACTGCGCTGTAATTTTCGCCGCTGCCGATGTTCAGTAACAACGCCATGTAGCCGCGCTGTTGTAGCTGGCGGGTGACCGTATCGAGCATCAGCATGGAATGCGGATTTTTTAGCTCATCGATTACTACGCCAATGATCTGCGTCTTCTTCTGCGACAGGCTGCGTGCCAGCAGGTTAGGGCGATAACCCAATTCACTCGCAATTTTTAGCACTTGTTCGCGTGCTTTTTCAGAGATCGATGCGCCGGGCGTAAAGGCACGAGAGACGGTCCATTTTGAGACGCCAGCAAGACGCGCCACATCGCTCGCGGTGGCTTTGTGAGATTTTGCGGTTGGTTTATTCATAGCACCTGCGTAGGGGAGAACACGAAGATCCCTGCATTGAACGTGAAAGCCAACTGAAAATAAACACCTAAGCACAAACGATTGATGCAAATGACATCGAATAACCCTGTTTTTATGATGTTACGATTATGTTTGATCTTTGCACCCGATTGCAACGCTTTTTGCAACCGGGTGCAAAATTGAGGTGTCTCATTTCGTTTAGCACGCCGTGTGGCTGCACTGTACATCTTGGGTTGGCTGTCTGATACTTCGTGTTTATACGAAAAGAAGGGGCAGTTATGCTGGAAAATCACCCGCAGCGCGCGGAAATTCGTCTGGAAAATGTGTTAGCGGCGCTCGGAAATCCTATGCGTATGAGTGTGGTCAGCATTCTGGCAGATGGCAGTGAACACACCTGCGGATCGCTGCTGAAAGGGGTTTCCAAATCCACCCTTACGCACCATTGGCGTGTACTGCGCGACAGTGGCGTCATTTGGCAGAAACCTTCAGGACGCGAGAATCTCTTATCACTGCGTCGCGACGATCTTAACGCGCGTTTTCCGGGGCTGTTGGAGGCATTTCTTACGGCCACCACGCAAGATGGGCTGACGCGCGGCACCGTGAAAGATTTCCACAGTGCAGCCTCCTGATGCCCTACGCGCGCAGTAAATATCCTGTCGGTGAATCATTTTCAATATGTCCAAAAGCAGCCGATTCGCCGAAATGCATGCCTGCCACTAGGGTTTGATCCCTGACAACTTGCTCGACAATGGCTTTGCGTGTTGCTTCAGCTAAAACCGGGTCGTGATCGAAAGAAATAGACACTTCTGGCCGCGCTAACTGAATGTGCGGGTAATGCACAATATCGCCCCAGACCAGCAGGCGCTCGTTGCCGGAATGAATCAGGTATCCGGTGTGACCTGGCGTGTGACCCGGCAAACTGATGGCCCGAATATTCGCGTTAATATCGGCCTGCTCAATCAAGTGTAACGAAGGGCGGTAAGCATCCAGGGTGCGGCGTACCAGTAAGGCGTTGCGTTGGGTGCGCTCGCTGGTGGTTTTCAGTTGCTGTTCATCTAACCAGAAGGCGGCTTCAGCCGGGTGCAAATAAAGTTGGGCATTAACATAGGCAGGCTGCCCCGCCGCATCCAACAGACCACCGATATGGTCGGGATGGCCGTGCGTCAGTAAAACAGTATCAATCGACTCGCGAGTCACTCCCAATGCCAACAGATTACCCTGCAATTCCCCACCAATATGATTGATTGCGCCCATGCCGCTATCAATCAATATCGTGCGCCCTTCACCACGAATCAGATAGCTGTAAATATGAATATCACCCGCTGCCGCGATGCCAGACTTCGCTTGAATCGTCTCTGCGGTAGTCAGCTCAATGCCTGATAACAGCGCCAGACTGGCATTCATCGTGCCGTCGCTAATCGCCGTAATTAAATAATTGCCCACGCGTTGATTTGAAAAGGGTTGAGCCACAATTACCGCCTTTATTCATTATTGGAAAAGGATAAATTGCCGATCATTCATTGACCTGCAAGAACATGGAAATATTGCAGTGAGCGGAGAGGTGTGACTATCATCATTTTCGACTGAGTTGAGACCGAAAGAGCTGTGGACATTAAATTACTGCGATCTTTTGCCACTGTGGCGCTGTTAGAACATGTCGGTCAGGCGGCTGAAAGACTGCATATTTCGCAATCTCCGCTGAGCAGGCAGATTCAACAATTGGAGAGTGAGCTAGGGGTAACCCTGTTTCATCGCGAGAAAAAACGCCTACGATTAACGGAAGCGGGACGAAAATTTCTCGATGAGGTCACCCCATTTTTACACCATCACGAACGACTGAAAGATTATGGACGCAGCCTGATGCATGCAGACGTTGGGCGCCTGGATATTGGTTATGTCGAAGCAGCCATTCATTCGCGTCTGCTACCAGAAGCCCTGGCTCGTCTCAACGCCCCAAGTGGCATTGATATTCATCTGCACGCGATGCGCTCAAAACAGCAACAAGAACTGCTGCAAGAAAGGGCGTTGGATGTCGCACTGCTGCATACGCCGCCAGAAATGAGTGAGCTGTTTTTGCAGAAAAAGTGCTAACAGAACCGATCCTGTTAGCCATGCCCACAGCACAGGCCATTGCCGCACCTACGCCGGAGGATTTGCAGGGCCAGCGCTGGATTGCCGACCATCAGCATCTCAATCCTGCTGCTCGCTCACGACTGCTTCACGCCTGTGAACTCGCCGGTTTCCAGCCCAATATCGTTTTAGACGTCAGTGGCCCGCAGGCCGCGCTAGCCTGTGTTGAAGCCGGGCTGGGCTTTACCTTTATTCAACAGAGCTTGGCGGCAAGGGTGCCCGAAACGGTTTCGCTGGTGATGCTGCCATGGTTGCCACTTGATATCACGTTGTACGCCGTATGGCGTAAAGAGGATACCAGGCCGCTAATTGGTGAGTTTCTGAATGCATTAGACATGAGTCATTGAGTTAATTGCACTGAGTGCGAATAAGCAGATCAAACCTGTTACACCTTGTGTGGCCCTGACTAGGTGTCATTCCACATCTCTCTCATTTTAACTGTTGTGAATGCAGCAGCCTGGCAACAGCGGCTGCTGTATTTGCAACTGAATCGCCGTAAGGATTTTAAATTATCCGCAAAAAATCAATAGGTTAAATTTACTCAAAGCTGGCATGACGGCTGCATGACGATATATATAAAAGATTTGAATTTTAGATTTTTAATGTCATTTAATTATATATCTCGAAAGGAGAAGCCGATGCCTGAACAGAAACCGCTGCAGTTTGCCTACTGGGTGCCTAATGTATCTGGAGGGTTAGTGATCAGCCAGATCGAACAGCGCACACATTGGGGTGCAGACTATAACCGAGAACTCGCGAAAATCGCTGAAAAAGCGGGTTTTGACTATGCACTGACACAGATTCGCTTTACTGCTGGATATGGTGCAGATAATCAGCATGAATCGGTGACTTTCTCACAGGACCTGCTGAGTCATACCTCCAAACTTAAGGTAATCGCCGCCTTGTTACCAGGGCCGTGGAATCCTGTATTGGCCGCCAAACAAATTGCCACTATTAGCCATCTCTACGGTCCGCGCATTGCCGTTAATATTGTCAGCGGCTGGTTTAGGGGGGAGTTTAAAGCCATTGGCGAGCCGTGGCTCGATCATGAAGAGCGCTATTTACGTTCAGAGGAGTTTATACGCTGCCTGCGTGGCATCTGGCATGAGGACAACTTTACCTTTGCCGGTGATTTCTATCGCTTTCGTGATTACGCTTTAAAACCAAAACCGCTTTCACCTTTACCGGAAATCTTTCAGGGCGGCAGTTCTCGTGCGGCACGCGATATGGCGGCACGCGTGTCGGACTGGTACTTCACTAATGGAAATACCCCCGAAGGGTGCGGCAGCAGGTGGAGGATATCCGAACGAAAGCGTCTGCCAACGGTCATCATGTCAAAATCGGTTTAAACGGGTTTGTGATTGCCCGGGACACAGAAAAAGAAGCGCAGAGTGTGCTGCAGGAGATCATCGCGAAAGCTAATCCGGATGCTGTGAAAGGCTTCCAGCATGAGGTGAAGAACGCAGGAAATGCCTCACCTGAAGGGGAGGGTAATTGGGCAAAATCGTCTTTTGAAGATTTGGTGCAGTATAACGACGGTTTTAAAACCAATTTGATTGGCACACCGCAACAGATTGCTGAGCGCATCATTGCGTTAAAACACGCGGGTGTTGACCTACTGTTGCTGGCGTTCCTGCACTTCCACGAAGACGTCGAATTCTTCGGGCGTGAGGTCATTCCACGTGTACGTGAGTTGGAACGCCAGGAAAGCCGAGTAATAGCCTGATGTCAGATATGGCGCGCACGCCCCGCCAGCAGCGCCATCACCATCTGCACCACGGTGACCGCCAATAGCATGACCAGCGGCAGCGACCAGTTGCCGCTGGCATCGTGTAACATCCCAAAGCACAGCGGGCCCAGTGCGGCCAGTCCGTAGCCTACGCACTGGGCCATGCCAGAGAGTTTCGATGCTTGACGATGATCCTGGGTGCGCAAATTAAACAGCGACAGGCTGATGACCAGCGATGCGCCCGCTCCCAATCCTGCCAGAATCAGCCACAGCAGTGACCATGCCGGCAATACCAGCAAACCGAGGACCGCGACAAAGATCAGCAGTGAAGCGATAAAGCCAATGGCGCGTTGGTCGCGTAGTTTCTTTAAGGCACTCATACAAACCAGATTCGAAACAATAGCGACTATCTGATACACAAACAGCATGCCGCCCGCTTCAATTTGGCTGATGCCGTTGTCTTGCGCGAAAGGGGTGAACCAGCCAATGAGCGTATAAAACAACAGTGATTGGCTGGCCATAAACAGTGAAACCTGCCAGCCCAATGCGGCACGCCAAGGAGAGCGGGTTATCCCATTGGCGACAGCAGCATGAGCCTGTGTTGCAGGCTTTTTGAGGTAAGGTAGCCAGGCGAATAGCGCAATAAATGCAGGCACTAACCACACGGCGAGCGACAAGCGCCAACCCACTGAGCTCATCTCAGCCAGCGGTACCGCAATGCCCGACGCAATGCTCGCTGAAATGCCCATCACCATGGCATACAGGCCAATATAGCGCGCCGTATGCTCGGTGAAATCGCGTTTAATAAGGGGGGAAGTAAAACGTTAGCTGCAGCGATGCCGGAACTCAGGACCAAGGTTCCTGCCCACATGGCGCTTTCACTGCCGGTGATGCGCAGCACCGAACCGAACGTAATCAGCAACAGTGAGCCCCATAAACTGCGTTCCAGACCGAAGCGATTGCCAAACCAGGCTGCGGGAGGAGCCAGTGTGGCGAACATCAGCAGTGGTAAGAAGTTAATGACGCCTGCCGCACTGGCGCTCAAGCCAAAACTTTGGCGAATATTCTCCAGCACCGGTCCGGTTGCGGTAATCGGTGTGCGGAGATTGGCGGCAGTCAGCAGCAGGAGAAACAGGAAGAAACCCGTACGACGTAGGGCTACATTTTGAGTGATAGCAGTATGGGACATTTTTTCGCACCATAGAAATGAGGCAGATCGATTCTGCATATGGTGCGTTGATTGACGTTAACGCGTACGCAGCTGTTCATTTCCGCTGAGAGGGGGCAATACTAGCGAGGGGAAGTGGGGATGTAAAGTTTCAAAACCCATCAAAAATAAAATCAATTGAATCTTTAATGGCCTGACGATAAGGGCGAGCATCCATAACTTGTTGCCCTAAAAGTGATAGAGGCACGCTCGCCATTTCATGTGTCATGGCTAAGTAGTTCTCCCCCTCAATTTCTATGACAGGATTCAGCCGTTTTACCTGTTTACTTTTAAACTTGCTTAAGGGGAATAATGGAATGACAAGTCGCGTACTGAGTTCATCAATAATATCGCTCTGTACATCAACCAAATAAGGGTAAGCACTGTTTCTGCTGGTATTACGGTAAATCATATATTGCATTGCTAGAACGTCCTGTATTCATCAGACAGTAATCCGTGTTCCTCGGTAATACGATTCAACTCCTTTAAACCCACGCTATTCTCTCGTTTCCAATTATCGGCTGCAGCGGCTCGTATCTCTTGCCGCAACGCTTCAGTCAAAATGGCGGATAAGTTCAAACCGGCCTCACGAGCTTGTTGCAGAAGTCGCGGCTCAACGGTCACGCTGACGGTTTTCTTTGTTTTAACACTGGTTTTTGGCATAAATCCCCCGTGTGATTAACACGTGTCACAATGCAAGTGATTATGGATGAAAAAACAACAGCCGGCAATTTTGCCTTGCGATTAATGTTCACTTGCAACAATAGCCATCTGCGTCCACCTTTAAAGCCTCTGCTTACACCAATGGACGCACGATGCTCTGGTTATGGAATGCGCTGATCCTGCTTGCGGCAGTGGTGGTGATGGAAGTGGTGGCGGCGCTGTCGCACAAATACATCATGCACGGTTGGGGCTGGGGGTGGCACCTCTCACACCATGAACCGCACGACGGCAAGTTTGAACTTAACGATCTCTACGCCGTGGTGTTTATGCTCATGGCTATCGCGCTGATCTATATCGGCGTGAACGGTGTTTGGCCGTTGCAATGGATTGGGGCAGGGGTCACGCTGTATGGCGCACTCTATTTTATGGTGCATGATGGCTTAGTGCATCAACGCTGGCCATTCCGTTATATTCCGCGCAAGGGCTACCTTAAACGCCTGTATATGGCGCACCGCATGCATCATGCGGTGCGGGGTCGTGAAGGTTGTGTCTCATTCGGTTTTCTGTATGCCCCGCCGTTACATAAATTGCAGGCGGCTCTGCGTCAGCGCCACAAGCCTGTTAACGCGGACGCTGCCATAAACCCTCAGGGCGTGACTCAGGACGAGACAAACGCGAAGTAATCGCAAGCCCGGCTCCTTTTACCAATAGTGCCAACTTTTCGCTGCTGCTGGTGCGCTGTCGTGCATCCCACGCGCGAGCACCAGCGTGTTGCACCTTCACACCAATTTCACGATACACGCCGCGTGCGGTGGCAATTGCCCACGCGGAACGTAATGGCAAACCCGGTAAGCCCGATCGTGCTGAAAGATAATAGGGTTCTGCCTCGCGCACCAGGCGTGCTGCCAGTGGTGCCAGCGCAGTACGGTGTTGTGGGTCTGCCAGATTCTGGCCGCTTAAACCGGCCTCATCCAACCAGCTTTGTGGCAGGTAGCAACGCCCATTCTGTGCGTCTTCGACGATATCTCGTGCGATATTGGTGAGCTGAAAGGCAAGCCCTAGGTCACAGGCGCGATCCAACACCGCTTCATCGCGCACACCCATGACGCGCGCCATCATTAACCCCACGACACCAGCCACGTGATAACAATAACGCAGCGTATCGTCGAAGGTAGCGTAATGCTCTGCGCGTGCGTCCATCGCAAATCCTTCCAGATGATCGAACGCTAATTGTGGCGGGAGACGATGAATCAAGGCCACTTCCTGAAACGCTTTGAACGCGGGTTCGTCCATGTGCGCACCGCTATAGGCGCGTCGCGTTTCAATTTGCAGATGCAGCATACGCGCCTGTGCATCTTCCACAATATGCTGCGTGCCGCCTTCGCCGAGCGTTTGTCCATCAATCACATCATCGCAGTGGCGGCACCAGGCGTATAACATCAAGGTACTGCGGCGTGTCGGCGCATCAAAAAGTTTGGCTGCGGTGGCGAAACTCTTCGACCCCACCGCCATGGTTTGCGTCACTTGCTCAAGGAGGGGCTGACGGTTCATCCGGCGAGATCCTCCAGCATTAACTGGGCCGTGGCTTTGGCGGAACCTATCACGCCGGGCACGCCTGCACCTGGATGCGTACCGGCTCCGACCAGATAGAGATTGGTGATATCAGCATCACGGTTGTGCGGACGGAACCAGGCACTTTGCGTCAAAATGGGTTCAAGCGAAAACGCCGAGCCATGGTGAGCATGAAGCGTGTCGCGGAAATCCAAGGGTGTAAACATTCGGTGCGTCACCAATTGCTGACGTAATCCCGGCATATAGTGCTCCTCCAGATAAGCAAAAATGCGATCGCGTAAACGCGGTCCTTCCTGTTGCCAGTTGATTGCAGCAGTGCCGAGATGCGGCACGGGTGCCAATACGTAAAAGCTGCCACAGCCTGCTGGGGCGAGTGAAGGATCGCTGGAGCAGGGAGCATGCAGGTACAGCGAAAAATCGTCCGAGAGCTGGCCGCTATTGAAAATTTCATCAATCAGTTCGCGATAGCGCGGACCGAAGCAGACCGTATGGTGCGCCAGCTGTGAATGCGGATGGTTCAGACCAAAATAGAGCACGAACAGTGAGTTACTCATGCGTTTGCGTTTTAACGCGGCAGCCCGCTTGCGCGCCGCGGGATGACCACGCAATAAGCGATCATAGGTGTGCACCACATCAGCATTGGACGCGACGGCAACGGCTGGAAAACGGCGCCCATCTTTGAGTTGTACGCCACTAATGCGGTTGCCCGTGGTATCCAGTTGGCTCACTTCGGCGTTCAACAACAGTTCACCACCGAGGTCAGTAAACAGACGTGCCATGCCTTGCACTAACGCACCTGTCCCACCGCGCGGAAACCACACGCCCCATTCGCGCTCCAGTGCATGAATTAAGGTATAAATCGAAGACGTTGCAAAAGGATTACCGCCCACCAGCAAAGAATGAAAAGAGAATGCCTGGCGCAGGTGATCGTCCTGAATGAATTTCGCCACCATGCTGTAGACGCTGCGCCACGCCTGCAAACGCCCCAGTTGAGGCCCGGCGCGCAGCATGTCACGAAAATGCAAAAAAGGGACAGTACCCAGCTTTAAATACCCCTCCCTGAACACAGACTGGGAATAAGCCAGAAACTGGCGATACCCAGCGACATCCTGCGGATTGAACGCCGCAATCTGCTGTTCCAGTTGCGGCTGATTGTTGTCGTAATCGAGTTGCTTACCATCTTCCCAGCACAGACGATAGAACGGCGTCACTGGCATTAAGTCGACGTAATCGCTTAACGATTTCCCTGCCAGAGTGAACAGCGCCTCAATGGCCGTAGGATCGGTGATCACGGTTGGCCCAGCATCGAAGGTAAAGCCCTGTTCTTGCCAGGCATAGGCGCGTCCACCGGGTTTGTCGCGCTGTTCCAGCAGGGTGGTGGGGATCCCGGCAGCCTGAAGGCGAATAGCCAGTGCGAGGCCGCCAAAGCCAGCGCCAATCACATAGGTGCGTGTCATTATTCTTTCGTCCCTGGTTTAAAAGAGTTCATCAACAGTGCGCGTACCGCTTCGCCGATAGGGACCGGCGGTTTGCCACATAAGATTCGAGCTTTGTCGCCGAAGCGGAGCCGCCCGGCATAAAAACGACTGATTAATCCGGCATCAAGCCGGTAGAAACGCTGCATGACACGCCAGCGCTGGTCGGGATGCCCGGCTAAAAACAGCATGCGATTTAATAACCGGAAAAAACGCTGTGTCTGCCACTGATCCCGGGCAACGCTATCAATGTGTTGGCTGAGGCGAGCGGCATCGCAGGGGAATATTGTCGCGATGCTGTCCGCCAAGGTGACTGCGGAAGGCAAGGAGTAACCCGTGGTAGCGTGGAACAGTCCAGCACGCAGCCCGCTGCATGGCTGGTCGTGCTGTTGCTGCCAGAAGCCGTCAATATCGCCGTTAAGTGTAATCGGCAGTGCACCTCGTTCTTCGCGCAACAGTCGGCCTAACGACCAACTACGCTCTTGAGCATAGTCAGCGATGTTCTGCCGCGCGATGCTGTCATCCAGTGTTGGTTGATTGATGTAATGCGTATCTTCAATTAACAGGCGATCAACACTGAGCGGAAGTGTGTAAACAAAGCGATAGCCCTGCTGCTGATCCACAGTGGCATCCATCAAAATGGGCTGCGAGAGGCCGTGGGGTTTCGTCAGATGCCACTCCTGACCCACAAATGACTGATAACCGAGTTGCAGGTGCGGTGTAGGTTGCAGTCCACGGCCGTCAATCACTGCGGTGGCGTGCAGCACGCGTCCGTCAGCCAGCGTGACCTGAGTCGGCCTGACATCACTGACCGGGGCTTCTGTCCAGAGTGTGTCGCCCATGGTGCTATAAAGCTGGCGTGCAAAGTCGGCGGAGGCAATCGAGCAGTAATCGCCACTAACATTACGACGAAAAGAGGGGAAACGGACCTGATAGCCGGACCAGCGATGGGAGATTAAGGGGTGTATCCACTGCATCTGGTGAGCGGTGAGGTCATCCTGATGGAACGACCAAGTGTGATTGCCAGCCGGTTGCGATTGGCTTTCTAGCATCAGCAGACGTAAGTGTGGTTGTAACTGGCGCAGACGTATGGCGATCAGGCCGTTTGCCAGGCCCGCTCCCACTAAAATCAGGTCGTAATCTTCACGCATCAGTTTGCCTCCGCAACAACAACCCGTTGTTGTACCAACGCTTGTTCCACGATTTCGGCCGCTCGCTTACTCCCACCTGCCTTTTGTAATTGCGACTGAATAGCCGATATACGCTGCGTATAACGATCGTCATCCAACAATTTTTGCAGATGATTTTCCAATTGATGTACACGGCTGAAACGAGACGCCCGGCGGCCCACTCCATGCCACTCAATACGCGCCGCCACGCCGGGTTGATCAAAGGCGAGCGGAAGAGCCAGCATGGGGGTACCGCATTCCAACGCTTCCAGGGCACTGTTAAGCCCCGCGTGCGTAATAAATAGTTTGGCGTGTTGTAATGCGGCGCGCTGATCGAGGAAGTCGGTCACCCATGAGGCACCCGCTTCTTGCAATTGCTGCGTTTGTTCTGAGGTCAAGCCGCCACAATGAGCAATCACCAGAGACAGTCCTCTATTGCGGCATGCCTGTGCCAGATGATGAAACAGGCGAAACCGTTGGCCTTGCAGTGTCCCTAACGAAGCGTAAACCACAGGCTGAGATAATGTCGGCCATGGGGCACAAGGCGGTTCAGGCAAAAGCGGTGCTTGCAACAACCCAATAGCATGAAAATTAGCGGGCAGATGGCGGCGTGGAAAATCTAAGGCGGGCACGAGCTGGCTAATTTGTGCCAGCGGTGACAGGCATTGATGCAATGCCCGGCGCGCCGGTAAACCAAAGCGGTTCGCATGCTGGGCAACCACTTCGCCATGGCGCTGCATAATGCGGTCGTAGATGTCTTGACTGGCTTGAAAGCGTTGCAGTGCTTTCTCATCCTGACCAAAGCGAAACGGCATGACGGCCAGCGGAATACCCGGTTCACGATTGACCGGCAAAGCGCAAGCCACCGAAACAAAGGGCAAATGCATCGCTTCCGCCACCAATCCACCCGCGGCCTCCATCTGGTCAGCAATCACGCCATCAATTTGTAAGGCTCTAAGTTTTGCAGGCAATTCACGGCACAACATATCGGTGCTGGCGGCAATATCCGCAATCACGCGGAACAAGGATAACGGTGACGCGAGATGATGTAACACTGCAGCCAGTGAACCGAGAGGGTGTGAGCGTTCACCCACAGGAACAAAATTGATGCGCGGATCGCTTAACAAGCTGTGTGCATCAGCTTGTTGGAGGAAAGTAATGCGATGGCCGCGTGCCATTAATGCCTGCGATAAAGCCTGCAGTGCATGAAAATGGCTATACAGTGGCGGCGCAATAACGGCAAAGTGCCCCATAGGCTTCGCCGCGATCAGTGAAACATCGCCAGCTGCTGGTTAAACAGGGCATGTAGGTATTGACGAGTCGCAATGCCACGGTGACAGGCACAAGCCAGATGCGCATCGGCGCTACGCAGATGATCACGTAGGCGGCGTTCAGCACCGTCAGCGCCCAACATCTGGACCAGCGTCGATTTGCCTAAGTCCTGGTGGGTGTCCTTGCCGGTGTGCTTGTAGCCATCGGCGAGATCGTCCAGCAACTGAAATGCTTGTCCCAAGTCTTGTGCAAAATAGCTGAGTTTTTGACGCATTTGTGGCGTCGCGTCGGCAGCAATCGCGGCCATTTGCAGCGTTGCTCGAAATAGCACGCTGGTTTTGAGTTCATTGGTGATGGCAATCGCTTCAGGGCTGCGACTTTGAGCACCTTGGTGTAAATCCTGAAATTGTCCCTGCACCAGTCCTTGCAAACCTACCGCAGAGGAGAGTTCGGCAATCGCTTCTGATTTTTGCCATGCCGGTAAATCGGGTGCAATGGCAATCACCTCAAATGCACGACTCAGCAAAGCAATTGCCGCCAGAATCGCGACATTTTCACCAAATTGACGGTGTATGGTGGGGCGCCCACGCCGCATCTGGGCATTGTCCATTGAGGGAATATCATCAAGGATCAGTGAGGCCGCATGTACCATCTCCACCGCACAGGCGAGATTTAGCACGCCATGCTGTAAGGCATCACAACCCATATCACGCGCCGCGAGCAACAAGAGCAAAGGACGGATCCGTTTGCCTGGCGTCAGTGCACCAGCCCGCATGGCTGCCCGCACATGATCCGTTTGCTGACCTGCCGGGAGCAGTTGCTCCAAATGCGCCTGTAGGTGTTGATGCAGCTGATTAAGTTCGCTTTCTGGGTTTGCTGTGATGTCTACATGGGCGGTCATAGTGGCTTTCCATGGTGAGTGAAATTGTTATGGTTTTTTTAATTAACCGTAGACTGCGTAAGGTGAGTTCGCCAGCGAGCGAAGCGAGTTGCGTATTTCCTTCATCAAACCAGGACCGAGAAGTCCGTGATATTTCCGTCACGTGATGAAAGTATTTTCTGCGTGATCTTATTAGCGAAAAAAGTAACAGCGATGCCGTAACATAAAATCATCCGGTAGGCTGCTCAGAAATGAATGTCTATCAGGAAAATTAAATGAGTAATTCGCAACCGACTATTTTGATTATTCAACCGCTGATGCCACAGTTGGATGAGAAGCTCTCACAGCATTTTCATTGCCATCGTTTATATGAGTATCAAGAACCCGCACAATTTCTTCAGCAACATGGTGAAGAGATCAAAGGTATTGTGACGCGTGGTGACGTTGGTGTGGAAACCGCACTGCTGGAACAACTGCCGGCCAGTAAAGCGATTGCCGTTTTTGGCGTGGGAACCGATCGCATTGATCTGGGTTACACCAAAGCACAGGGCATTCAGGTGAGTATCACGAGCGACATCCTGACCGACGATGTCGCCGATTTGGCGATGACCTTAACGTTAGGGTTCACGCGTAATCTGGTGGCCAACCATCAATTTGCGCGGTCGGGTGCTTGGGAAAATAACGGTGTCACACTCTCTAGTAAAGCCAGCGGTAAACGCATGGGAATCGCGGGGTTAGGTGCCATTGGAAAGGCAATTGCCCGCCGTGCCGAGGCATTCGGCATGGAGGTTGCTTATACCGCGCGCAGTGCCAAGGATGTCCCTTATAAACGCTGCGAGAACATCGAACAACTGGCAGCTTTTAGTGATTTTCTGGTGCTAGCCTTGCCGGGTAGTCCCGAGAATCTGCAACTGGTGGATGCGAAAGTGTTGGCCGCATTGGGTAAAGAGGGCGTGCTGATCAATATTGCGCGCGGCACCGTCGTTAATGAAAACGATCTGATTTCCGCACTGCAACAGAGAACCATTAAGGGTGCGGCGCTGGATGTGTTCCCGCATGAGCCGATGATTCACCCTGCGCTGCGTGAATTGGATAATGTGCTTTTAACGCCACATATTGCCAGCGCGACCCATGAAACGCGTGAAGCGATGTCAAATAATGTATTTGAGAATCTGTTGGCCTTTTTCTCAAGCGGAAAAATGCTGACAGCAATATAGGGGAATAATCTGGCAACAGACGATTTCCTTATATCCAACGCATTATTCGTTCTCTAGCCATTGCAATTTCTGTAGGTGGACGCTGTTATGATATTGGCCATTCATTCAGGAGCCATTCATGTCCACTCAAAAAATTGCCATTATTGGCGGCGGCGTCATCGGATTAGCGGTGGCGCGCGCTTTGGCTTTACAGGGCGTGCACGTCACGATTTTTGAGCAACAGCACATCGGGGCGGGTACCAGCAGCACCACATTTGCATGGGTTAACTCCAACGGTAAGCAACCGCTTAGCTATCACCAGCTCAATGCGCTTTCGATGGAGGAACACGCTAAATTACAGCAGTCGCAACCTAACGGCTTACGCTGGCTGGAAACCTGCGGTACCTGGGAGTGGGCTGCCGAAGGAGAAGCCCAGCATCGCCTGCAGCAACGCGCCAGCTCGCTTCAATCCTTGGGGTATCCGGCACGTGAAGTGACACTGGACGAACTCCAGCGTGAAATTCCTGAGCTTCGATCGCAAGCTGTTAGCGGCGCTTTATGGCATTTCCCGACGGAGTCAGTGTTGCATCCGGCGCTGTATCTGGCGCGGTTATGGTCAGAAGCGCGCGCTCAAGGTGCAATTCTGCATCAACATCACACTGTCATTCGACTCTCTGAGCAGGCGAATGGCGTCACACTGCACCTTGAAAACGGAGAGCAGTGGCAGGGCGATCGTGTGGTGATCGCCACTGGGCGCTGGGCTAACCAGTTGCTTGACTCGCTCAATCTCAATCTGGCCCTGCTCGATACCAGCAAACCGAATGCGATTGCCTGCAGCTTCCTGGTACGCACGGCACCACAGCCGCTTTCACTGAGCGCAAATTTAATCTCGCCGCAGCTGAATGTGCGTCCTGACGGTGGTGGTCGTCTGCTGTTACAAGCACTGGCGCTTGATGATTTAGCCGATCCAAGCGCGCCGCCTCCCATAACAGGTGAAATCGCCCAGCAGTTCCGCGAACGCTATCACTCTTTGTTTGCTGATGCGGGAGAGCTACAAATTGAACAGATTGTTGTTGGGCAGCGTGCCCGGCCAGCCGACGGGTTACCGGCAGTTGGTTTTGTTACGCCACAGCAACGCGTCTACCTGGCGGTGACACACAGCGGTATTACACTGTCCCCGTTGATCGGCAAACTGGTGGCACAAGAGCTGGTGGAAGATACGTCCAGTGCATTGCTCGGCGATTTCCGTCCTCAACGCTTGCTGGGAAGAAGTGTCAGCGAATTTGCCCCCATCAAGCGGAATTTCCCGGCGGCACAGTAGAGCCATTTTATCTGAAAATGATATTTTTATGCCGTTTTGCGGGTGCATATAGAGTTTGCTTGTTGCCATTATGTTATTAATGACGGGCATTATGACTCTTCTCAATCACATGGAGGCAGCATGAAAATCGGTATTGTGGGCTATGGCACGGGTGGAAAGCACTTTCACGCGCCATTTATCAACGCAGCACAAGGCGTTGAGTTAGCAGGCATTGTCGCACGGGCACCGGAAACTATTGCACGAGTGAAAGCGGATTTTCCTGACATCCCGATTTATGCCAGCCTGACAGAGATGCTGGCGGCGGGCGTTGATGCAGTGACCATCACCACACCGCCACAAACCCGTCGCGAGTTGGTGTTGGAAGCAATCGAAGCTGGCGTTGCCGTGATTGCCGATAAACCCTTTGCACCGGATGCTAAAACCGGGCGCGAACTGGCTGCGGCAGCGAAAGCCAAGGGTGTGGTGCTCAGCGTTTATCACAATCGACGGTTTGACCATGATGTTCGCACGCTCAAGAAACTGATTGAACAAAACCGCGTGGGAAAAGTGTGGCGTTTACACAACCGGATGGATTTAGATGATGCCAACACCCTCGAAGGCGGGGAAACGGGAGGCCTTCTGCGTGATTTAGGCAGCCATGTTGTTGATCAGGCACTGTTTTTGCTGGGTCCGGTAAAATCAGTCTACGCGCAGTTAGATATTATCGATCTGCCGGTCGGGCCAACCGATGCTAGCTTTGTGCTGACCTTAACGCATCACAATGGCACCAAGTCTTATCTGTCCGCCACTAAACTGAATCGTTTTGTTTGTCGTGAGTTTCGACTTTATGGGGATGCCGGGAGCTTTGTTTCACAAGGAACCGATGTCCAGGCGCAGGCTATTTTTGCTGGTCAGCGCCCAACGGACGATTTGGCCAACTGGGGATTTGAGCAACCAGAACGCTGGGGCACACTGAATACCCCACAAGGTTCTGAGCGTGTGCCTTCTGAACAAGGCGCCTATCATGCTTATTACGAAGCCTTTGCCAAGGCTGTGAAGGAAGGAAGCGAACCGCCGGTTACCCCAGAACAGGCGATTGAAGTTCTGGCTGTGCTGGATGCCGCTTTTATCAGTGCACGAGAGAATAGTGTGGTTGAACTGGCATGATTGTGGAGCGCTGCTTTTTAGCAGCGCGATTTTTCCTGACGCCACTTTACCCTGCTAGAATACCCGTCTCAGAAATGAATCTCAGGTCTTAGTTGTGTCGAATTTAATGTTTAGAAATGCCACTCTAGCGGACGTCGACCGCTGTTATTCCATTGAAATTGAAGCTTACGAGGGTGATGAAGCGGCCACGCGTGAGAAGATTGCGACGCGTATAGCTCAATACCCTCAAGGCTTTATATGCCTGGAAGTCAACGGCAAGGTTATTGGCTTTATCAACGCGGGTTGCGCTTGGGATGTTGTGATGTCGGACGAAGCGTTCAAAGAACTCGTCGGGCATGATCCTGCGGCACCGAATGTGGTGATTATGTCAGTGGTGCTGGATCCGGCTTATCAAGGGAAAGGGTACGCTACCCAGATGATGCGCCAATTCATTGATACCATGAAACAGATGGATAAGCAGACAATCCATCTGATGTGTAAAACTCATCATGTTGATTTATATAAGAAGTTTGGCTACCAGTACATCAAACCCTCGGACTCCGATCATGGCGGCATGGCGTGGCACGAGATGCTGATGCAGCTGTGATTATTTTTTAACCTAAAATAATTGGCTAGCTGATCGCGATCAAAATGTTCCGCTAAAGCCTGCTCAACCATGGATGTCAAATCACATGCAATGAGGAGGCTATGATGCGCACTTCCCCGATGACTCTGCCGGAAATGGCTCGCTACCTTGGCATACCCCCCGCCACGCTGGCGTGTGCTATTTGCAATCGCGGTACGTTAGAAAAAGTACCTTTACCCGCGGCTGTCGATGATGATGCACCTTTGTCGCGCCGATGCTGGGCGCCACAAGAGGTACGGCAGTTCGGGCAAGCCATGATTAGGGCTCGGCGGGGGAGGTAAAATGATAAATGACGGTCACAAACTGTAATGGTTGTCAGTTAAGCACCTGTTCAGGTGAGTCTGCCATTTTCTAGAGTGCCGACTTTTGTTATGTGCGCTCTGTGCGGGCCAAAGCGCCTCTGCTTCTGCCGGGCCGTCCTCGCGCCGCTCCGCGGTACCTTCGGCTGCAACGTCGCGCCGGACGGACCGTTCGGGTAAGGCCATCCAGGCCAACCCGAACTGCCAGTCGCATCCATGCGACCGGCTCCTGGCACAACGTCTCCGCCTCAGCGCTGCGGATAGCCCGTGGCAGCATCAGAGGCGCTGTGGCCTCAGACACGGTGCCCTTTGT
>NZ_MLFR01000004.1 GCF_002095475.1 Pantoea rwandensis | reverse complement strand
GATCATGATCAGCGAACCGGTATTCACTTTATCGCCGGTGGCAATTTTGATCTCTTTCACCACGCCCGCGAACGGAGCTGGCACTTCCATTGAAGCTTTGTCGCCTTCAACGGTGATCAGTGATTGTTCAGCCGCAACAGTGTCGCCCACTTTCACCAGAATCTCAGTGACTTCAACTTCGTCACCACCGATGTCAGGCACGTTGACGTCTTTGCTTACCGAAGCAGCTGCAGCCGGTGCTGGGGCCGCTTCCGCTTTTTTCTCTTCAGCCGCAGGTGCAGCAGCGCCTTCCGCTTCAAAAATCATGATCAGCGAGCCGGTGTTCACTTTGTCGCCGGTTGCGATTTTGATCTCTTTGACAATACCTGCCTGTGGCGAAGGCACTTCCATTGAGGCTTTGTCGCCTTCAACGGTGAGCAGCGACTGCTCAACTTCAACTTTGTCGCCTACCTTGACCATGATCTCGGTGACTTCAACTTCGTCTGACCCGATATCCGGTACGTTAATTTCGATAGCCATTACTCTCTTACCCCTTAAGCCAGACGCGGGTTAACTTTATCGGCATCGATATTGAATTTGGTGATCGCATCCGCCACCACTTTCTTATCGATTTCGCCGCGTTTAGCCAGTTCACCCAGTGCCGCAACCACCACGTATGATGCATCCACTTCGAAGTGGTGACGCAGGTTTTCACGGCTGTCAGAACGACCGAAGCCATCGGTACCCAGCACGCGATAATCGCTGGCTGGAACGTAGCTACGAACCTGCTCTGCGAACAGCTTCATGTAGTCCGTTGAGGCAACAGCTGGCGCTTCGTTCATCACCTGAGCGATGTATGGCACGCGTGGCGTTTCGGTCGGATGCAGCATGTTCCAGCGCTCACAATCCTGGCCGTCACGCGCCAGTTCAGTGAACGAGGTCACGCTATAAACGTCAGAACCGATGCCGTAATCGTTCGCCAGAATATGCGACGCTTCACGCACGTGACGCAGGATTGAACCTGAGCCCAGCAACTGTACTTTACCTTTGCTACCTTCCAGCGTCTCGAGCTTGTAGATACCCTTGCGGATACCCTCTTCCGCACCCTGCGGCATCGCAGGCATGTGGTAGTTTTCGTTCAGCGTGGTGATGTAGTAATAGATGTTTTCTTGCGCTTCGCCATACATACGCACCAAGCCATCTTGCATGATGACCGCAACTTCGTACGCGTAAGACGGATCGTAAGAGATACAGTTCGGGATAGTCAGCGACTGAATGTGGCTGTGACCATCTTCGTGCTGCAGACCTTCGCCGTTCAGGGTAGTACGACCTGAGGTACCGCCGACCAGGAAGCCGCGCGCCTGTTGGTCGCCCGCCAGCCACATCAGATCCCCGATGCGCTGGAAACCGAACATCGAGTAATAGATGTAGAACGGAATCATCGGCAGGTTGTTGGTGCTGTAAGAGGTCGCCGCCGCCAGCCAGGATGAACCTGCGCCCAGCTCGTTGATCCCTTCCTGCAGAATCTGGCCTTTCTCGTCTTCTTTATAGTAAGCAACCTGCTCACGGTCCTGCGGGGTGTACTGCTGACCGTTCGGGCTGTAGATACCAATCTGACGGAACAGACCTTCCATACCGAAGGTACGCGCTTCATCCGCAAGGATTGGCACCAGGCGATCTTTGATCGACTTGTTCTTCAGCATCACGTTCAGTGCACGCACGAAGGCGATCGTGGTCGAGATCTCTTTGTTCTGCTCTTCCAGCAGTGGCTTGAACTCTTCCAGCGTTGGCATTTCCAGCTTCTCGCTGAACGTTGCCTGACGGGTTGGCAGGTAGCCACCCAACTTCTCACGCTGGCCGTGCAGGTAGTTGTACTCGTCAGAGCCTTTATCGAAGGCACGTACGGCAGGTTTTCGATCTGATCGTCAGCGACTGGCACGTTGAAGCGATCGCGGATGTAGCGAACGCCATCCATGTTCATCTTCTTCACCTGGTGCGCGATGTTTTTACCTTCCGCGGTGTCACCCATACCATAACCTTTAATGGTATGTGCCAAGATCAGCGTCGGCTGACCTTTGGTATCCTGCGCTTTTTTCAGTGCTGCGTAGATTTTCTTCGGGTCGTGGCCGCCACGGTTCAGCGCAAAGATCTCTTCGTCTGACCAGTCTTTCACCAGTGCAGCGGTCTCCGGGTATTTACCGAAGAAGTGCTCACGCACGTAGGCGCCATCGCGGGATTTGAAGGTCTGGTAGTCACCGTCAACAGTTTCGTTCATCAGCTGGATCAGTTTGCCGCTGGTGTCCTGCTTCAGCAGTTCATCCCAACGCGCGCCCCAGATCACTTTGATCACGTTCCAGCCAGCACCGGCAAAGATGCCTTCCAGCTCGTTGATGATTTTGCCATTACCCGTAACCGGGCCATCAAGGCGCTGCAGGTTACAGTTAATGATGAACACCAGGTTGTCCAGCTTCTCACGGGTCGCGATGGTGATCGCACCCTTAGATTCTGGCTCATCCATCTCGCCATCACCGAGGAAAGCATAAACGGTTTGATTAGCGGTATCTTTCAGACCACGGTGTTCCAGATATTTCAGGAACTTCGCCTGATAAATCGCGTTCAATGGACCCAGGCCCATGGATACGGTCGGGAACTGCCAGAACTCAGGCATCAGTTTCGGGTGCGGGTAAGAAGACAGACCTTTACCGTGCACTTCCTGACGGAAGTTGTTCATCTGCTCTTCGGTCAGACGGCCTTCAAGGAAAGCACGCGAGTAGATGCCCGGAGAAATGTGGCCCTGGAAGTAAACCAGATCGCCGCCGTCTTTATCACTGCGCGCACGGAAGAAGTGGTTAAAGCACACTTCATAAATGGTGGCAGAAGACTGGAAAGATGAGAGGTGACCACCCAGCTCCAGATCTTTCTTCGATGCACGCAGCACCGACATGATGGCGTTCCAACGAATTGCGGAACGGATACGACGTTCAAGAGAGGTGTTGCCCGGGTAGTCCGGTTCATCTTCAACAGCAATAGAGTTAATGTAGTTGCTGATAGCAGACGCGCCGCCCGCAATCTTCACGCCACCTTTGCGTGCAGTGTTCAATACCTGATCAAGCAGATACTGCGCACGCTCAACACCTTCTTCACGGATGACCGATTCGATCGCCTGTAGCCAATCACGAGTTTCGATCGGATCCACGTCATTCTGTAAACGTTCTGACATGGGGTGTATTCCTTATCTGTGTCTAATACGTTGAATTATCAGGAGCCTGTCTGCTTGTGCTTTGTTTCTTGTTCACAGCACAAGAAGACAGGTCCGTCGTTTGTTTTCCGCACGTTCGTTGCCGTGCGTTATTCCTTACGTTGCTGTAAACGACGCAGGGAGCGTTCACGACGACTCTGCTCCCGACTTCTATCCAGCAAGATTTCCTCAATGAACGCCAGGTGACGATGGGATGCCTCGCGTGCTTGTTCTGGCTCACGAGCCACAATCGCCTCAAAGATACTGGCGCGGTGACCGCTCACTTTCGCCAGCATTTCCCGGCGAGCGTAAAGCAATTCAAAATTCTGGCGGACGTTTTGTTCCAGCATAGGGCCCATGGAGCGCAGTAAATGCAAGAGCACTACATTATGGGCGGCTTCTGTGACAGCGATCTGATACTTCATCACTGCATCAGCCTCGGCATCAAGATCGCCACTGTCCTGTGCCTGCTGAATATGGACATGGCAGTCGCGGATGCGCTGCAGATCTTCATCCGTACCTCGCAGCGCGGCATAATAAGCAGCCACCCCTTCAAGAGCGTGACGGGTTTCCAGCAGATCAAACTGAGATTCTGGATGCTCAGCCAACAGGCTAACCAGTGGATCGCTCATGCTTTGCCAGAGGTTTGTTTGCACGAAGGTACCACCACCCTGACGGCGCAGTAGCAGGCCTTTAGCTTCCAGGCTCTGAATGGCTTCGCGCAGGGATGGACGTGAGACATCGAACTGTTTCGCCAGTTCGCGTTCAGGGAGCAGCTTTTCGCCCGGCTGAAGTGTCCCTTCCATAATAAGGGACTCCAGCTGTTGCTCGATCGCATCGGAGAGCTTGGGTTGGCGAATTTTACTGTAAGCCATCTTCCCTTCTTATGAACCAAACGTCCGGAGTAAATTGGTAATACCAATTCAAAAATAGTGCCCGTAAAGTAACAAAGTATTCACCTTGTGTCTATATGGCAGCCGTCACACTTACGAGGTATACCGCGGTTGCAGCACGCTAAACCACCGTTAGAAAAGCATAAATTTCTGGACAAGGTGAATTGTTAACAGATTTCACTTTTACCAAACCTTACACTGAGTTAGCCGAACAAGATCCGCTTAACCATAAGGCAAAGCTATTCGTGTTTATTGTTTATTCATGTCAGAAATAGCGCGAGTGATTCGCAGAGGATACTGCTGCTTTTTCAGCCATCTCTCAGCACAAAAAGCAAAAGCAGGTGCAAAGCGGCGCGCTTATCACTATTCTGAACGCCATGGTAGTTTCAGCATGCACACAGCACGCCAGATACCGTAAAGAAAAGAATACATTACGTAAAACAGCCTTACAGTGCGCGCACTGCAGGTGCACAATAACAACATCACGAGGTTTGTATGGAACAACAGCATGGCGAGTCGCTGCACCGCGGCTTGAAAAATCGCCATATTCAGCTGATTGCGCTGGGCGGTGCCGTGGGTACCGGTCTGTTTCTGGGCAGTGCATCAGTGATTAAATCGGCCGGCCCGGCCGTGATTCTCGGTTACGCCATTGCAGGATTTATTGCCTTTCTGATTATGCGCCAGTTAGGTGAAATGGTAGTGGAAGAGCCGGTTGCCGGTAGCTTCAGCCACTTCGCCTATAAGTACTGGGGCAACTTCGCCGGTTTCGCCTCAGGCTGGAACTACTGGGTGCTGTATGTGCTGGTCGCGATGGCCGAATTGAGTGCTGTGGGTAAATACATCCAGTTTTGGTATCCCGAATTCCCCACGTGGGCCAGTGCTGCCATCTTCTTCGTCGTCATCAACGCCATAAACCTCACCAACGTAAAAGTGTTTGGTGAGATGGAATTTTGGTTCGCGATCATCAAAGTCGTTGCCGTTATCGGTATGATTTTGTTTGGTGGCTGGTTGCTGTTCAGCGGTAACGCCGGTCCACAAGCCAGCGTCACAAACCTGTGGAGCCAGGGCGGTTTCCTGCCGCACGGCATGACCGGGCTGGTGATGATGATGGCGATCATTATGTTCTCATTTGGTGGCCTTGAGCTGGTGGGTATCACCGCTGCCGAAGCGGACAATCCGCAAGAGAGCATCCCGAAAGCCACTAACCAAGTACTGTGGCGTATTCTGATTTTCTATATTGGTTCGCTGACGGTGCTGCTGTCGTTGATGCCTTGGACGCGCGTCACCGAAGAGACCAGCCCATTCGTACTGATCTTCCATGAACTGGGTGATGCCTTCGTCGCCAACGCACTAAATGTGGTGATCCTGACGGCTGCGCTGTCGGTCTACAACAGCTGCGTCTATTGCAACAGCCGTATGCTGTTCGGCTTAGCGCAACAGGGCAATGCGCCAAAAGCGCTGCTTAATGTTGATAAACGCGGCGTGCCGGTAGCCACCATTTTGGTATCCGCGGTCGCCACAGCGCTGTGCGTCCTGATCAACTACCTGATGCCGGGTGAAGCGTTTGGCCTGCTGATGTCACTGGTGGTTTCTGCGCTGGTCATCAACTGGGCGATGATCAGCCTTGCGCACATGAAATTCCGTAAGAAGAAAGACCAGCAGGGTGTGACCACGCGTTTCAGAGCGGTGCTCTATCCGTTTGGCAACTGGCTCTGCCTGGCCTTCATGGCGGCCGTGCTAGTGATTATGGCGATCACGCCGGGTATGGCCATTTCTGTGTGGTTGATCCCTGTCTGGCTGGTGATTCTGGCCGTGGGTTACACCATCAAAAATAAAGTCCAAAAAGCCTAATGTATGACCTGCCCGGCGCGCCGTCGCCGGGCAACATTCCCGATCTGCCTCACACTTTTCTGCGCCCACCTGTTTTGTCCATCTACGTAACCAATTACTCCCCAGCAGGTTACTGATTTAACGCTGATAATTTCGTCTCACCTTGTCGCTGGAGACGAACAATGAAAGGAGCAGCGCTCTCATTTAGAGAGAAACTGGGATACGGCATGGGCGATGCCGGGTGCAATATGATTGGCGGCGCCATCATGCTTTTCCTTAACTATTTCTACACCGATGTGTTTGGCCTCGCACCCGCACTGGTCGGCACGCTGCTGCTTTCAGTGCGCGTGCTGGATGCGGTCACCGATCCCATCATGGGCGCCATTGCCGATCGTACTCAAAGCCGCTGGGGACGTTTCCGTCCATGGCTGCTGTGGATTTCAGTACCTTACGTTGTGTTCAGCGTATTGATGTTCACAACCCCTGACTGGAGCTACGAAAATAAAGTCATCTGGGCCTTTGTCACTTACTTTCTGATGTCACTCACCTACACGGCCATCAATATTCCCTACTGCTCACTGGGTGGCGTCATTACTAACGATCCCGGCGAGCGTGTTTCCTGTCAGTCGTATCGCTTTGTGATGGTGGGCGTAGCCACGTTGATTCTGTCGCTATCCCTGCTGCCGATGGCCGAATGGTTCGGCGGAGACAACAAAGCACGGGGTTATCAGATGGCGATGGGCGTGCTGGCGCTAATTGGCCTGGCAATGTTCCTGTTCTGCTTCGCCAACGTACGCGAACGCATTCGTCCGGCAACGCCGAGCAATGACGACCTGAAACAAGACTTGCGCGATGTGTGGAAGAATGACCAGTGGGTGCGCATTTTGCTGCTGACGTTTTGCAACGTTTGCCCCGGCTTTATCCGCATGGCCGCGACCATGTACTACGTCACCTGGGTCATGGGACAATCCACCCACTTTGCCACGCTGTTTATCAGCCTGGGCGTGATTGGAATGATGTTCGGCAGCACCTTAGCGAAACTCCTCACCGATCGCTGGTGTAAGCTGAAGGTCTTTTTCTGGACCAATATCGCCCTAGCGCTTTTCTCCTGCGGGTTCTATTGGATCGATCCACACGCCACCGTAGCGGTGGTTATTGCCTATTTCCTGCTGAATATCCTGCATCAAATTCCTTCACCACTTCACTGGTCGCTGATGGCGGATGTTGATGACTATGGCGAATGGAAAACCGGCAAACGCATCACCGGCATGAGCTTTTCGGGCAACCTGTTTTTCCTGAAAGTGGGACTGGCGGTCGCTGGCGCAATGGTCGGTTTCTTGCTCTCTATATATGGTTATGACGCAGGCGCGAAGCAGCAGGCGCCTAATGCCATCAACGGCATTATGTTGCTGTTTACTGTGATCCCGGGAGTGGGCTATCTGATTACTGCTGGCGTAGTGCGCTTGCTGAAAGTCGATCGCAAATTAATGCGTACGATTCAGGATGATCTTACACTGCGCCGCGCCAACCTTCGCGAAGTGTCCCCCTCCTCACCGCCTGTAACTTCACTACCAGGAGAGATCAAATGAGCTGGCCGAACCCTTTTATTACCCAACGCGCCGATCCCTTTATTCTGCGCCACGCACGAGGCTACTATTTCGTGGCGTCAGTCCCCCAATATGATCGTCTGGAGATTCGCCACGCAGAGACACTGGCCGGATTGACGGAGGCTGCAGCGGTGACGGTGTGGCATAAACCGGACACCGGACCGTTCAGCGCTTTGATTTGGGCGCCAGAACTCCATCATATTAATGGGCAATGGGTGATCTATTTCGCCGCTGCCCCGACGCGCGATATCAAAGAGGGATTATTCCAGCACCGCATGTACGCATTGGTGTGTGACGATAGCGATCCGCTTTCGGGGCACTGGCAGCCTGCGCGCCGGGTGTTTACCCACATTGACTCATTCTCACTGGATGCGACACATTTCGTGCATCAAGGTAAAAACTGGTATTTGTGGGCGCAGAAGGACCCCGCGGTCCCCGGCAACTCCAACCTTTATCTCGCAGAGTTATTGAACCCCTGGACGTTGAAAAGCGCACCCGTGATGCTCAGCAGGCCAGAATATGAGTGGGAGTGTGCAGGATTCAGCGTCAATGAAGGTCCAGCGGTCATTCGCCACGGCGACAGGCTATTTATCACCTATTCAGCGAGCGCGACTGATGAAAATTACTGTCTGGGAATCCTCAGCATTGATGCGCTAGCCGATCCGCTCGACATCAGTGCGTGGCAGAAGTCAGCTCGTCCCGTTTTCACCACCAGCTGGGAAAACCAGCAGTATGGACCAGGACACAATAGTTTTACGGTTGATGAGCAGGGACAGGATGTGCTGGTGTACCACGCGCGGAATTACACCGAGATTGAAGGCGATCCGTTATGGGATCCAAACCGCCATACCCGTTTGAAATACTTTGAATGGCGCGAGGACGGCACACCCGATTTTGGCGTGCCGCCCGCCGATCACACCAGCGTGCCGTAAATAGTCAGCAGCGCAACCACTACGACTAACACCAGGGAAATACGTTTCGCTAACGCCACAGCAACACGTGGCGTTTCAACTTTATCCATATGCGGATCGCGCGCCAGCGAGAACTGCGCCAGACTGGTCAACACCTGATATTGTGAACGATGCCGATCGCTTAGCGAGGCAAACCACGCGGGCAATGCGCGCTCACCGTGGCCGAGCAGCGCATACGCCACGCCAGCAAGGCGAACCGGGATCCAGTCCAGTACATGCAGCAGGCGATCGACGCCCGACTGCGCGCGTTCTAACGGAGAATGATGTTTCGCCAACCAACTCTGCCAGGCGCGTAGAAACGCATAGCCCACCAGCAGTACAGGTCCATAGGGGCCGCCCACCACAAACCAGAACAGCGGTGCGAGATAGAAACGGAAGTTAATCCAGATCAGCGCGTTCTGTAGTTCACGCAGAAATTCACGCTCGTTGCACTCTACCGGCACGCCATGAATCAGCGTGAGTTCAGATGCCATCGCCTGGTGCGCCGCCTCATCATCGTGGCTCGCCGCTTTCAGGTAACTGTGATAATGCAAACGCACTGAGCCCGCGCCAATACAGAGCAAACCGACCACAATCCAAAAGGCGAGCTGCGCCAAACCAAACAATACGCCTTTCAGGCTCCATACCAGCAGCCAGACAACCAGCATGGCGACAATTGTCATCATCAACGTACGTAATAGCGAAAAACGCTGGCGCCCCCGGAACAGAGGTTCCAGCCGATGGTCCAGTTGCCAGTGTTCACCCAACTTAAAGAGGCGTTCCCAACCCAACACTAATAACAAGCTAAACAACGTCATACCTGCTCCTGCGGTTTCAGGGATTCTCCTGCCTGATAGAGTCTTTAAAGCGTACCCAGTCAAAAGCAGGACCGGGATCGGTTTTGCGCTGTGGTGCGATATCGCTGTGTCCGGTGATGCGTTCCAGCGTGAGCGGATAATGCTCCAACAGAAGATCACTCACCTGTTGCAAGGTTTCATATTGCGCATCGGTATAGGGCAGTATATCCGTGCCCTCCAGTTCGATGCCCATGGAGAAATCATTGCAGTTTTCGCGCCCAGCAAACGCTGATACACCCGCATGCCATGCACGCTGATCGAACGAAACATACTGCACTAACTCTCCATCACGACGTATCAAACAGTGTGCCGCCACGCGTAAATGGGCGATATCGGCGAAATAAGGATGAGCATCAGCTGGCAAGGTGCCGGTAAATAACTGATCAATCCACGGGCCGCCAAATTCACCCGGCGGCAAACTGATGTTATGAATTATCAGTAACGACGGAATCTCACTCTCCGGTCGTTGGTTAAAGTGCGGCGATGGCACTTTACGCGCGCTGGTGATCCAGCCATCTTCTAATTTCATGCCGTCAATCCTAAGCCAAACTTGGCTGAGAATAACATGATTACCGTTGCGCGCTTGCGACTTAATGCGGACATCGCTCGATGTTAAGGATACTAAACAATCCAACGACACTGGCTAGCGTTTGCAGATAAATCACGCTAAGGTGAGCGCACAAAATTTCGACTTATGGAGTGGCTTAACCATGGCATCGCGTCGTTACGACCCCGATCATCGTCGTCAGGCACTGATTAAACGTATTGAACAGGATATCCCAGAGGCCGTTTCCCGCGCGCTTCAGGAGGACTTAGGTGGCGAAGTGGATGCCAATCGCGATATCACCGCATTGCTGTTGCCCGAAGAAAAACAGGCTGAAGCGCAAATCATCACACGGGAAGACGGTGTTTTCTGTGGTAAACGCTGGGTACAAGAAGTGTTTATCCAGCTTGGCAATAAAGTCGCGATCATTTGGCACGTCGAAGATGGCCAAACCGTGGTGGCTGAGCAACTGTTGTTTGAGCTGAAAGGCCCAGCACGCCTGCTGTTAACGGCGGAACGCACTGCGCTCAACTTCGTGCAAACACTCTCCGGCGTTGCGACTGAAGTCAGTCATTATGTTTCACTGCTTGACGGTAGCGAAACCCAGCTGCTGGATACGCGCAAAACCCTACCGGGCCTGCGCACTGCTTTGAAATATGCCGTACTCTGCGGCGGCGGCAATAACCACCGCCTCGGCCTCTCCGACGCTTTCCTGATCAAAGAAAACCACATCATCGCCTGCGGTTCAGTACGCAAAGCAGTGGAAAAAGCACTGTGGCTGGATCCGGATGTGCCGGTTGAAGTTGAAGTTGAGAGCCTACAAGAACTTCAGGATGCGATTGATGCTGGCGCTGACATCATTATGCTGGATAACTTCAGTTTCGAAATGATGCATCAGGCCGTGACACTCACCAACAAACGCGCACTGCTCGAAGTCTCAGGTAATGTTACGGAAGCCACACTGCCGCAGATTGCGAAAACCGGTGTTGATTACGTTTCTGTCGGTGCATTGACGAAACATGTCCGCGCGCTCGACCTCTCCATGCGCTTCCGCGAGCACTGATTGCCTCGCTGCCGTGCACCTTTGCACGGCAGTTTGTGGACCCGCTTCCAGTCAGCAGTAAAACATCTGAAATCCCGCCGATTGTCTGTGAAGTACTTTCCATCCCCTAATATCCTCTCTTCCGCTTTCCCCCACCATTTTCTACCTTTGCCGCTCCACAACAAGGAGCGAGATGATGGAAAAACAACGGGGTTTTACCCTGATCGAATTGATGATAGTGATTGGTATCGTGGCCATTCTTAGCGCTATCGGCCTGCCAAGCTATCAAAACTACCTGCAACGCGCGGCACTCACCGACATGCTACAAACCATGGTGCCCTATAAAACGGCAGTAGAGCTTTGCGCCATTGAGCGTGGTGACCCAGCACAATGTCAGGCCGGATCCGGAGGCATTCCGACCCCCAAAGGTTCGCGCTATGTGGCAACGTTGAGTGTGGTCAACGGCGCCATTTCGCTGTCTGGCCAAGAGAGTCTCACTGGATTAAACGTCGTGATGACACCGATCTGGAATGCCACTGAGGGGACGATTAGCTGGCAACGCAGTTGCACCAGCAGCAATGCCAGCCTGCGCAGCAGCTGCCTTGAGCAATTCCGCTTTGACGACAAGGATAGCAAGTGATGGAACAGTCAAATTCTGCCCTGCAAGCCCTGTGCGCGCGCCATCAGGCGGTGATGCTGCAACATGATGCCACGCTACTGCGTGTGGCAGTGGTGGAAACGCCCGACCCACAGCTACTGGAAGCACTGCAATTTGCCAGCCAGTGCAAGGTTGAAGTAGAGTGCTGGCCCGCGGCGCGACTGGAGCAACTGCTGCATGCGCCAGATGCCACTGCAACGTTACGAGAACCCGCCTCCACAGAATCCGCAATTAATGCCGTAGAGCAGATTCTGCGACAGGCCATTCAGCGGCGTGCTTCTGATGTCCATTTTGAACCGCAGCGAAAAGGGTTGAGGGTTCGCCTACGCATTGATGGTGTGCTGCACAAACTGCCGAACTTACCCGATGCGCTCCCTGCTGCGGTACTGGCTCGACTTAAAATTCTTGGTGGCCTGGATATCGCCGAGCGCCGCTTGCCACAGGATGGTCAATTCACGCTGGAGCTTGATGAACAGTTAACTGCCTTCCGCCTCTCTACACTGCCCATCAGTCATGGTGAGAAAGCGGTCGTGAGGCTGTTACAGAGCGAAAACAGTGCCATTACGCTGGATAAGCTGGGCATGCCGCTCGCACAACTACGCTTGCTGAAGAGTGCCCTGGCAAAACCGCAGGGACTCATCCTGGTGACCGGCCCTACCGGCAGCGGTAAAACCTTTACCCTGTACAGTGGATTGAGCGCGCTGAACGTGCCGGACAAAAATGTATGCAGCGTTGAAGATCCGGTGGAAATTCCGTTGGAAGGCATCAATCAAACCCAAATTCAGCCGCGATCTGGACTTGACTTCAATCGGGTGCTGCGCGCCCTGCTGCGTCAGGATCCTGATGTGATCATGGTCGGTGAAATCCGCGATGCCGAAACGGCCAGCATTGCAGTGAAAGCCGCACAAACTGGGCATTTGGTGCTCTCAACTTTGCATACCAATTCCACTGCAGAAACGCTGACTCGCCTTCGGCAGATGGATATTCCCGGATATCTGCTGGGCCCAGCATTACAGCTGGTCGTGGCGCAGCGATTAGTACGTCGTCTCTGTGTGCATTGCCGCCAACCCGCGCAGGCCATTGCCCATCTCCCTCATGAGATGTGGCCGGGCACGCTGCAGACCTGGCGGGCACCGGGGTGCGATCACTGTTTTTCTGGCTACTATGGCCGCCTTGCTTTATTTGAAATGTTACCGATGAGCAACAAAATGCAGAACGCGATTTCTGCTGATATGCCCCTTGAGCATGTCATCTCTCTGGCAAACGAACTGGGCATGAGAACCCTGCTCACTGCCGGGCTGGATGCGGTCAGTCGGGGAGACACCTCCTTTGAGGAGATGCAACGCGTCGTGGGATTAGGCAATGGCTAACCTTTACACTTTCCGCTGGCATGCACTCGACAGCATGGGCATGTTGTTAGAAGGCGCCACGCTGGTGGCCAGCCAGGATGTGCTCCTTAATCAACTGTCCGAACGCGGCATACTTCCTGTGAGTTGGCAGCGTGGCAGATGCTGGAGAGCGCGCGACTGGAAATGGCAGCAGAAAATCGACCTCGTTCGCCAACTGGCCACACTGCTTAAGGCGGGTCTGCCATTGTCAGAAAGCCTGACAATGCTGGCCGAGGGGCATCCTCACTCAGGATGGCGCGTATTGCTGAATGAGCTACAACAGCGGGTCATGGCGGGAGAAACATTCTCGCATGCACTGCGCGCATGGCCGCAGATATTCCCACCGCTCTATCCAGCGCTAATGGAAGTGGGCGAGTTGACGGGTCAGCTCGATGAATGCTGCCGACAGCTGGCGTTACAACAAAGCAAACAGCAGCATCTTCGACAAAAAGTGATCAAAGCACTGCGTTATCCGCTGTTCATTCTGTGCGTCGCGCTGGCTGTTAGTGCGGGCATGCTGCTGTTTGTGTTACCTGAGTTTGTCTCAGTCTATGCCAGTTTTGACGCCCCGCTTCCCGCTTTTACCGCGGTAGTGATTGCCTTGTCTACGTGGCTACAACAGCATGCACTTTCGCTCTCGCTGCTGTGTGCGATCATCATTGCGACAGGGCTAAAAATCTATCGAGGCTCTGCGTGCTGGCAACAGCGAGTGCAACGGGCACTGCTTCGCCTGCCACTATTCTCCCCTCTATGGCGTGGGGGGCAACTGAGCCAGATCTACGCCATTATGCATCTGACACAATGTGCCGGTTTAACCCTATTGCACAGCCTGCAGGCGGTTGAAGTCACGATGGCTTCGCGGCTATGGCGAGAGGCGATTGTGGCACTGCAAACGCATATCGCTGCTGGCTCCCCCCTTTATCAGGCTTTGCAGCAGCATGAACTCTTTACTCCACTCTGTGCTCAGCTGATCCGAGTAGGTGAAGAGGCTGGCGCACTGGATGTGATGCTGGCTCGTTTGGCCGAATGGCACGAAGCACAAACATTGTCACGTGCGGATGCTTTAGCCGCCTCTCTTGAGCCGCTAATGATGGTGGTGATTGGGGGGATTGTTGGGACACTGGTCATTGCGATGTACCTGCCAGTATTTGGTTTAGGAGACGCCATTCGTTAACAGGTGCGCAGAGCGCGCACCTGTACTCAACATCAGCGCGTAAACACACGATTCTCCTGCTCCGCTACGCGAATGAAGGTCGTACGCTTCGTCAGCTCTTTTAACCGTTCAGCCCCTACGTATGTGCAGGCTGAACGTAATCCACCCAAGATGTCTTTAACCGTCTCTGCAACCGGGCCACGCAGCGGCAGACGCACGGTTTTTCCTTCTGCAGCACGGTATTGCGCGACACCACCTACATGACGCTTCATCGCCGATTCGGAACTCATGCCATAGAACAGCATAAACTGCTCACCCTGCTCTTCAACAAGCGTACCTTCACACTCATCATGTGCCGCCAGCATACCGCCGAGCATGACAAAATCCGCACCGCCGCCAAAGGCTTTAGCAATATCACCGGGCACCGAACAGCCACCATCGCTGACAATTTGACCACCCAGTCCATGTGCTGCATCCGCACACTCAATGACGGCAGACAACTGTGGGTAGCCCACGCCCGTTTTCACACGAGTGGTGCAGACTGAACCGGGGCCAATCCCGACCTTAACGATATCAGCGCCCGAGAGGATTAACTCCTCCACCATTTCACCGGTCACGACGTTACCCGCGCAAATGGTTTTTTCTGGGAAGGCTGCCCGCACACGCTGCAAAAATTCGACAAAGTGTTCTGAGTAGCCGTTAGCCACATCGATGCAGATGAAATTGAGCTGAGGGGTTAACGCCAGAATCGCCGTCAATTTGCTGAAATCCGCTTCTGAAGTACCAGAAGAGACCATGACATGACGGAGGACTGCAGGAGATGCGCGCTGAATGAATGCCTGCCAGTCTTCAACGCTATAATGTTTGTGCACTGCGGTCAGCACATTAAAACCTGCCAGCGCCTCGGCCATGGTGAAAGTCCCCACCGTGTCCATATTTGCGGCAATCACCGGTGTACCGGTCCAGCTCAGGCCAGAATGCTTAAAGGTGTAAGTCCGTTCCAGTTCAACTTCAGAACGACTTTTCAAGGTGGAGCGTTTAGGGCGGATTAACACATCTTTAAAGCCCAGCTTTATATCTTCTTCAATACGCATAGCAGAGTGTCCTGGTTAGTGACGACGAACCGCAGTTCGGGTAGCGCTCACGGCTCCAGTGTCGTTATCATACGCGCCATTCGTTCCGCGACAAGACTGCGAATTTCACTTTATTTAGGCTACAATCCCTTAAATTTAGCTGAGAAAATTGATTGTGATCATGCTCTCATCTTTCTGCGGCTGACAGTCGCCCTATGAAGCAAATGTTGAGAGAACGCTATGCCTTTTACCGTGGCGCTCACCGGTGGTATTGGCAGTGGTAAAAGCACCATTGCTAATGCTTTCGCGGCGCTGAACGTTGATATTATTGACGCCGATGTGATTGCACGACAAGTGGTTGAGCCCGGCTCACCCGCCCTGACGGCGATAGTTAAACGCATGGTGAGTCAATTCTGACGGCGGAAGGATCGCTGTATCGCGCCCGACTGCGGGAGATTATCTTCCAGCAGCCGAAAGAGAAAAACTGGTTAAATCAGTTGCTTCATCCACTCATCAATGCGCGTACACACCAGTTAAAATTACTGGCCACTTCGCCCTATGTAATGTGGGTTGTCCCACTTTTGGTGGAAAACGGCTTACAACATCAGGCCGATCGTGTTTTGGTCGTCGATGTGGACGAAGCCACACAGTTGCAGCGTACACAGTTGCGTGATGGCATTACGCTCAGTCAGGCCAAACAAATTCTTGCCGCGCAGGCCAGTCGCGAACAGCGCTTAGCCTGTGCGGATGACATCATTGATAACAGCGGCACGCCAGAGCAGGCGCTGCCGCACGTTGCTGAACTTCACCAGCGCTATTTGCGTCTGGCGGCAACCGGACGGGATTAACATCATGAGTACAGTCGTTCTATTTGAACATCCGCTGAATGAGAAGATGCGCACTTGGCTGCGCGTGGAGTTTTTGCTGAACCAGCTGCATGAAACGGTCCCCGTCAGTGGTTCCGTATCGGCGTTGGGCGTGTTTCGCATCATTGGCGATCTACTCGACATTTTTGAGCGCGGTGATATGCGCACAGAGCTGTTAAAAGAGCTGGAGCGCCAGCAACAGAAGTTGCGGGCTTGGCTGGATGTGCCAGGCGTGGACGAGCAGACCGTCAGCAGTTTGCGTGATCGGTTAAAACAACAATCCAGTGAATTGATGGCGGCCCCGCGCATGGGCCAGCAACTGCGTGAAGATCGTCTGGTCGCTTTGGTGCGTCAGCGTTTGAGCATTCCAGGCGGCTGCTGCAGTTTTGATTTGCCTAGCCTGCACATCTGGCTTCATCAGGAACAATCGCTGCGGGATATGCAGGTCAACAGCTGGCTGACGTCCCTCGATCCCTTACGTAATAGCCTGAACATGATTCTCGACTTGGTTCGTCAGTCTGGGGTGTTCCGCCACCAAACCAGCCTCAATGGTTTTTATCAGGACAACGCCGAAGGTTCAGATTTATTGCGCCTGCAACTCACGTTGGAAGATGCGCTTTATCCACAAATCTCTGGTCATAAAAGCCGTTATGCCATCCGTTTTTTACCGCTCGACAGCGAACGAGGCGACGTTCCCGCTCGACTGAATTTTGAATTAGCCTGTTGCTAGAGGATGTTATGCAAGAAGAGATGATTACCGTACCTTGCCCTAATTGCGGTAAAGATGTGATGTGGGATGAATTGAGCCCATGGCGCCCGTTTTGCAGCAAGCGTTGTCAGCTGATTGATTTGGGTGAGTGGGCTGCAGAAGAAAAGCGGATTCCCAGCGACAGCGATCAGACCGACAGCGATGACTGGAGTGAAGAGCAACATTAATCTGTAAGGGGCAAACGCCCCTTCGCTTAAATCTCGCCGGCCACGAGTTGTGCAATCAACTGATGGTTTGCAGGTGGGAACTCCTCCGCGACCAAATCATGTTGTTCCACCCAACGCTGTGGCTGCCCTTCGCGGCCATAGGGTTCGCCGTTCCAGCCCTCGACCAGGAAGAAATGCAACGTAACGCGTAGATCGTCATAGCTGTGGTCGGCCAAGCCAATCGCCTTCGCGGCTGTCACTTCAATGCCCGTTTCTTCCATCAACTCACGCTTTAACGCTTGCTCCGCGGTTTCATCCTGTTCTATTTTCCCGCCCGGGAACTCCCATTTATTCGCCATATAGGAGCTTGCCGCGCGCTGGGCAAGAAAGATCTGACGACTGGCATTGCGAATGATGCCCACCGCAACCTGCAGGTGTTTCATAAGCTGAATTCCGCTTTTAATAAGTGAGCGCTGATTTTAAAGCAGACGCCCATTAATGTTAATCACGTGTCGTCCACGCATGAAAAAGGAGCCCGGAGGCTCCTTTGTTCATCAGGCCAGACGGCCGTGACACTGTTTGTATTTTTTGCCAGAACCGCATGGGCATAGATCATTGCGCCCGACTTTGCGTTCTCCACCTTGGGCAGCCAGTGCGGCGGCCGCAGCGGTTTCATCATCCACGTGGCTCAGCTGTTGCTGCTGTGCCAGGCGCTCAGCTTCTTCACGACGCTGCTGCTCCATCGCTTCGACTTCTTCCGGCATGCGCACCTGCACTTTACTCAGAGTGCTGATCACTTCATATTTCAGTGATTCCAGCATGGCAGCAAACATCGAGAAGGATTCACGCTTGTACTCCTGCTTAGGATCTTTCTGCGCATAACCACGCAGGTGGATACCCTGACGCAGATAATCCATGGCTGCCAAGTGCTCTTTCCACAGTGAATCCAGCGTCTGCAACATCACACCTTTTTCGAAGTTGCGCATCATGTCAGCGCCAACCACTTCTTCTTTTGATGCGTAGCTTTCGTGCGCGTGGCTCATGATACGCTCACGCAGCGTTTCTTCATGCAGATCCGGCTCTTTATCCAGCCACTCAGCGATCGGCAGATCCAGATCGAAATCATTACGCAGACGTTCTTCCAGCGCCGGTATATCCCACATTTCTTCCAGTGACTGAGGTGGAATATAAGTATCAATGGTCGTTTTAAACACGTCTTCGCGGATGCTGTTGATGGTTTCGGAAACATCAGACACATCCAGCAGTTCATTACGCTGACTGTAGATGGCACGGCGCTGATCGTTCGCGACGTCATCGTATTCCAATAGCTGCTTACGGATATCAAAGTTACGGCTTTCAACTTTACGTTGTGCGTTAGCAATCGCTTTGGTCACCCATGGATGCTCAATCGCTTCACCCGGCTTCATACCCAGCTTGCGCATCATATTCGATACACGATCGGACGCGAAAATACGCATCAGCGCATCTTCCATCGACAGATAGAAGCGAGATGAACCCGCATCACCCTGACGACCCGCACGACCACGCAGCTGGTTGTCGATACGACGAGATTCGTGACGCTCAGTACCGATAATATGCAAACCACCTGACGCCAGCACGGCATCATGACGCAGTTTCCACGCCTCTTTAATCGCTTGAATCTGCTCTTCAGTTGGCTCTTCCAGCGAAGCCACTTCGGCCTGCCAGCTGCCGCCCAGCACAATATCGGTACCACGACCCGCCATGTTGGTGGCGATGGTGACTGCCGCTGGCTGCCCCGCCTGAGCAACGATATCAGCCTCACTGGCGTGGAATTTGGCGTTCAGTACGCTGTGTTTAATACCTGCACGCGTCAGTTCATGAGAAACCACTTCTGATTTTTCAATCGAAATGGTACCCACCAGCACTGGCTGACCTTTCGCCGTACAGACGCGAATATCTTCGATGATGGCGTCGATCTTCTCTTTTTCGGTCATGTAGACCAGATCGGCCATATCTTTACGTACCATCGGACGGTTGGTTGGCACCACGATGGTATCGAGTTTGTAGATTGAGCTAAATTCGAACGCTTCGGTATCTGCAGTACCGGTCATACCGGCCAGCTTCTCGTAAATGCGGAAGTAGTTCTGGAAGGTGATGGAAGCCAGCGTCTGGTTTTCGTTCTGAATTTCTACGCCTTCTTTGGCTTCAACCGCTTGGTGAAGACCATCAGACCAGCGGCGGCCCTGCATGGTACGACCGGTGTGCTCATCAACGATGATGACTTCGCCATCTTTCACGATGTAATCCACATCGCGGGTAAACAGCGCATGAGCACGCAAGGCAGCCGTAACGTGGTGCATCAGCATGATGTTAGTCGGTGAATACAGTGACTCACCCTCATCCATGATGCCTTGGCTTACCAGCAACTCCTCGACCTTGACCAGCCCGCGTTCGCTCATATGCGCCTGACGCGCTTTTTCATCTACCCAGAAGTCGCCTTCACCCTGGAAGGTTTCAGAATCTTCTTTCTCCTGGCGCACCAGATGCGGAATGATTTTGTTGACCTTGGTATACAGCTCAGAGCTGTCTTCCGCAGGGCCAGAGATGATCAGCGGGGTACGCGCTTCATCGATCAGGATGGAGTCCACCTCATCCACCAACGCATAGTGCAGCTTACGCTGTACGCGCTCTTCAGGGCTGAATGCCATGTTGTCACGCAGGTAGTCGAAACCGTATTCGTTGTTAGTACCGTAGGTGATATCAGCGGCGTATGCAGCACGTTTAGCAACAGCCGGCATGTTCGGCAGGTTGATACCGATAGACAGGCCAAGGAACTCGAACAGTGCACGGTTGTTTTCCGCATCACGCTGGGCCAGATAGTCGTTCACGGTGACAACGTGAACGCCTTTACCACTCAATGCGTTCAGGTAAGCCGGTAACGTAGCCGTCAGAGTTTTACCTTCACCCGTACGCATCTCAGCGATGCAGCGCTCGTTCAACACCATGCCGCCAATCAGCTGCACGTCAAAGTGACGCATGCCAAACACACGTTTACTCGCTTCACGTACCGTCGCAAAGGCTTCGGGAATCAGGCTCTCAAGGCTTTCGCCTTTTTTCAGACGCTCACGGAACAGGTCAGTTTTGGCTTTCAGTTCATCATCAGAGAGTTTGACGAAATCGGGTTCCATCTTATTGATGACATCAACAATTTTGCGCATACGGCGCAGAGTACGATCATTACTGCTGCCAAAAACCTTGGTTAACAATTTGATTAACATAATAAATTATTCTCAATTCAGCCGTGTTCGTACGGTCTGGAAAATCTAAAACAGGATGTAGAAAATCGTTAGCAGTTAAGCAATGGCAGGCCCGGCTCGGATGCCATGAATAGCAGCCTGCCAGTCAGCAGAAGTGTGGATTTGAGGCTCACGATGGCGCAGATTTTTCTGCGATTCACGTGCAATTACGGGTTGCGCAGGCGACGTCAGCAGAGCCTGCAGCGAATCGATGAGCGCCAGCTTTTGCGCTGCGAGCGGGACAGCCTGTTCGGCCTCCGCTTCGGCGGGCGGTGTCATACTGAATGAAAGGTGGCGGATAACCGTGCGAATGGCATGCTGATGCCAGTAATCGACATTGAAATTGGGGCGACGCGCACTTTCCTGCAGCCGAATCAGGTGGTCGAAATGAACAACATTACCGACAAACAGGCTGCTGATGGGCGAATCGGTCGCCGTGGGCTCCGCGCTTTGTGCACAGGCAGGCAAGCCCAGACTGGCCGCCACCATCCCTAACAAGAGATGAGGCCAGAAATAGCGTCTGCCTAATTGTCGCCAGCGTGAGAAAATCCCGATCACAACCTGTCCACAGTTAAATAAATAAGTGATGAAGCCACCGTAACCATCTACGGTCCTGCTCATACGAGCGCCAGATAATAGCACTTATGTGAGGCAACGACACCAGTGATTAAAGGGCTTACGGGAGAATTCACGTTTTTTTGTACAGGCTTTCGCCAGTCGAGACAGAGAAGTGAGACGGGTATTACAGGAATAAAAAAACGGCAGGCTTCACTGACCGGAGAGGGTGTCAGCGAGACCTGCCGTTTATTTGTCTGGCTTACGCCAGCACTAAATTTGGTGCTTTGAATGCCAGTGGCAGTTCAGCTTCATCTTCGAAGGTTGCCCATTCCCAGGCTTCCTGCTTCGCCAGAACCGCTTGCAGCAACTTGTTATTCAGCGCATGGCCCGATTTGAACGCAGTGAATGCGCCAATAACGTTGTGACCACACATGAACAGGTCGCCAATCGCGTCCAACATTTTGTGACGAACGAACTCATCTTCAAAGCGCAGACCGTCTTCATTCAATACACGGAAATCATCGAGGCCTATCGCACAATCTAAACTACCGCCCAGGCACAGGCCTTTAGACTGCAGATATTCGATTTCACGCATAAAGCCAAAAGTGCGTGCACGGCTGATATGGCGTACAAACGCATCGGCCGAGAAGTTTAGCTGGTAACGTTGCGAGCTTGAGTCAATCGCTGGATGCTTGAAGTCGATAGTAAAATCGAGTGAAAAACCGTTGAAAGGTTTAATCTCGGCCCACTTATCGCCATCTTCAACACGCACCGTTTGCTTAACGCGTACGAATTTCTTCGCACTGTTCAGCTCTTCGATACCGGCATCCATCAGCAAATAGACGAAAGGCGCAGCACTGCCATCCATGATTGGAATTTCAGGCGCATCGACTTCAACAATTATGTTGTCGATACCCAGACCAGCCAATGCAGCATTCAGGTGTTCAACCGTCGAAATACGCACGCCTTCATCATTCACCAGGCAAGTACTTAGCATGGTGTCGCGCACATATTTTGCATCAGCCGGGAAATCAACCGGTGGATTCAAGTCAGTGCGACGATAGATGACCCCGGTATTAGCCGACGCAGGGCGTAAGGTCAGCGTGACTTTCTTGCCGGTATGTAAACCGACACCTGTCGCCTGAACAATACGTTTTAATGTCCTTTGTTTGATCATCGCATTATCTCGCAATATTACCCATCCGACCGCCAGTATAAATTACCGGCGGGCAAACACTTTAGCACAAAGAGCGGAGAATCCCAATTCTCGGGATATTCTTAGTCTGCCTGTTTACGCAGGAAGGCTGGAATATCCAGGTAATCTGGCTCTTTGTTGGATGAAGCAGGTTGGTCATTGACCACTTTCGCCGCAGGTTTTTGTTCCTGTGGCAGTGGAGCCATACCGTGCTGCTGGTAACGATGGTCCATCACTGGCTGAGTGGCCGGCTTATTGGTCACCAGGGTGATTTCTGGACGCTTGTCCATACCGATACCGGTCGCAACAACGGTTACACGCAGTTCGTCGTTCATCTCTGGGTCCAGAGAAGTACCGATCACCACAGTCGCGTTGTCTGAAGCGAAGGCGCGGATGGTGTTACCCACGGTTTCGAATTCATCCAGACGCAAGTCAAAGCCCGCCGTGATGTTGACCAGCACGCCACGCGCACCTGACAGGTCGATATCTTCCAGCAGTGGGCTGGAGATGGCCATTTCAGCGGCTTCTTCAGCACGGTCTTCACCGCACGCCACGCCTGAACCCATCATGGCGTAACCCATTTCTGACATCACGGTGCGTACGTCCGCGAAGTCAACGTTCATCAAACCTGGGCGCGTGATCAGCTCAGCGATACCCTGTACTGCGCCTTTCAGCACGTCGTTGGCTGCGCCAAACGCATCCAACAGTGAGATGCCGCGACCCAGCACTTTCAGCAGCTTGTCGTTTGGAATCGTAATCAGTGAATCAACGTGCTTAGACAGTTCTGCGATACCCTGCTCAGCAAAAGCCATACGCTTTTTGCCTTCGAAGTTGAATGGCTTGGTTACCACCGCAACAGTCAGGATACCTAAGTCTTTTGCCACTTCAGCCACGACAGGTGCTGCACCAGTACCGGTACCTCCGCCCATGCCTGCTGCAATAAACACCATGTCTGCCCCTTCCAGCGCAGAACGCAGTGCTTCGCGATCTTCCTCCGCTGAGGTACGACCGACTTCCGGGTTTGCACCCGCACCGAGACCTTTAGTGATACCGGTCCCGATCTGAATCGTCTGGCCGACCGCTGTTTTACGCAACGCTTGTGCGTCGGTGTTTACAGCGAAGAATTCAACACCTTCGATACGCTCGCGTACCATGTGCTCTACGGCGTTGCCACCGCCACCGCCGACGCCGATGACTTTAATCACCGCGTCATTGGTTAATTCCATAGGTTCAAACATGATTTCTCTCCGTTATGTGCCTGTCGCCTGGAGATCATAAACATTGCCTGCATGATCTCCTTTTTTCAAAATTAAAACTCTTTCTTCAGCCAGCTATTGATACGTTTAAACCAGTTGCCCACTGAAGCTCGTTTTTCCGTTTCTGCATCACCGTTCATGTGTGACTCTTTGCCGTAATGCAGCAGACCGACTGCAGTTGAGTAGTACGGCTCCTGCGCATAATCCGTCAGGCCAGTGATGTTAAGGGGCTGACCAATTCGCACCTGTGTGTGGAACACACGTTGTGCGCAAGCGGCCAAGCCTTCAATCTGCGCCGCCCCACCTGTCAGCACGATACCGGCCGCCAGATGATGCTTCACGCCCTGCTGACGCAGTTGCTCTTGCAGTTGCAGAATCTCGTCATTCACCAGATTCAGCAATTCGGTATAACGCGGCTCAATCACTTCTGCCAACGTTTGACGCTGCAGGCTGCGCGGTGGGCGTCCACCCACGCTTGGCACTTCGACGTTTTCGTCTTTGCCAACAATCGAGCCCAATGCACAACCGTGACGAACTTTGATCGCTTCCGCGTCGGTTGGCGGCGTACCAAAGGCATAGGCGATATCACTGGTCACCACATTCCCGGCATAAGGGATAACTTTGGTGTGACGCAACGCGCCGCCAGTGTAAACCGCGATATCCATTGTACCGCCACCGATGTCAACAACACAGACTCCCAGCTCACGTTCATCTTCAGTCAGAACAGAAAAACTGGATGCCAAACCGGCAAAAATCAGTTGGTCAACTTTCAAGCCGCATCGTTCAACGGCTTTGACAATATTTTTCGCCATGTCGTTGTGACAGGTGATTAAGTGCACCTTTGCCTGCATACGCACGCCAGAAAGGCCCACTGGATTCTTAATACCTTCCTGATAATCGATGGCATATTCCTGAGGAATAACATGCAGGATACGATGTTCATCGCGTACGCGTACGGATTTCGCCGTATGTACCACGTTCTCTACATCATCCTGAGTGACTTCCTCTTCCGAAATCGGAACCATCCCGATTTCGTTCTGACAACTGATATGTTTGCCCGATAAAGCAAGGTAAACCGACGAAATCTGACAATCAGCCATCAATTCTGCTTGGTCGATGGCGCGCTGAACGCATTTCACCACCGACTCAAGGTCGTTTACGCCGCCTTTATCCATACCGCGAGACGGGCAACTCCCCACCCCAATAATATTGACCATACCATCCGGCAGAATTTCCCCAACCAGGGCGGACACCTTCGCGGTGCCAATTTCGAGTCCTACTACCAGTTTTCTGTCCGTTGCCTTGATCATTGTGGTTTAGCCTGTGCCTGATTTTGTTGCTGATTACTGTCCTGTGGCTCTACCGGTGCGGCAACCCAACCTACTGCGGCGCCGGAGTCGTAGCGCAAATCGACATAACTGACGCGCTTGTTCTGACTCTGGCCCTGCTGTTGCAGCTCCGGATAAAGCTCAATAAAACGGTTCAGACGCTTCATGGTATCGCTGCGTCCCAGTTCGATACGCACATCATCACTGGTCACCAGTTGCCATGAGCGCCGCGCCGTCATCGACGCGACCTTCAGGGTAAACTTGCTGGCCTGGAGCACATCACGCATGGTGTGATAACCGGCCAGCACCTCTGTTTCACTGCCTTCCGGGCCATACAACATCGGCAACGTTTCTTTACCGATGTGGCTGGCCGGAACGCTGAAGGAGACGCCATCGGCGTCCACCATGTGCGAGTCATTCCAGCGTGCCACTGGAACGTACTCCACCAGGTTAATCTTCAGCTCATCAGGCCACTGCTTACGCACACTGACCTGTTTTATCCAAGGCAAACGCTCAATCTGCTGCTGGATGACATCCACGTTCTGCGACATGAAGGTCCCTGGCGCACCGAGCGACAATATGGCCTGGCGAATATCATCATGCGTGGTGTAATGCGTTTCACCTGTCACTACCAGTTTTGATAACGGCAGGCGCGAGGCATCATTCATCCACTTCAACACCACAAGGCCGCCAGCCGCCATGATGCCTAACACTATCAGTAGGAACACGATGCCAAACAGTCGAGCACCGTTGCTACGCCCGGTGCGCGTACGCTCCTGGGGTTCGCGATTTCGTACACGTATCGCCGCCTGAGACATATCAGTCAGCCAGCTCCATAATACGCGCCACCAGCTGCGGGAAACTGTATCCCGCCTGCTTGGCCGCCATCGGCACCAAACTGTGGCTGGTCATGCCCGGCGAGGTATTCACTTCCAGCAGTTGGAAGTTCCCGTCACCGTCGGTCATCACATCCACGCGACCCCAACCGCTGCACCCCAATGCACGCCATGCTGCTAACACCAATGTCTGCAATTCTGCTTCCTGCTCCGTACTCAAACCACTCGGGCAGAAGTATTCAGTATCGTCAGAAATGTATTTAGCTTCATAGTCATAGAACTCACTGGCGGTTTTAATTCTGATCGATGGCAGAATTTCATCGCCCAGGATGCCCACGGTGTATTCTGAACCGCTCAGAAAAGCTCGATCAACACGTCATTATCGTGTCGGAAAGCCTCTTCCAAGGCCGCCGGTAAGGCCTCAATGCTGTTAACGCGGCTAATGCCTACGCTTGACCCTTCACAGCTCGGCTTAACGAACAACGGCAAACCCAGTGCAGCGATAGCCGCCTGTGTTGCCGCATCCAAACCTAGCTCATGTTGCTGGCGCGTCAACCACACAAATTTTCCGGAGGGCAATCCCCTGCCCTGCCACAGCAATTTCGTGCGTAGCTTATCCATGGTAATGGCGGAAGCCATCACGCCACTGCCGGTGTAAGGCACTTGTAAAAACTCCAGTACCGCTTGCAGCGTACCGTCTTCACCACCACGACCATGCAAGGCGATGAACGCTTTGGCAAAGCCCTGCTTTTTCAGATCCAGAACTGAAACATCACGAGTATCAACGCCATGAGCATCAATGCCCATTTCGCGCAGCCCCGCCAAAACGGCACTGCCCGAATTGAGCGAGACGTCACGCTCTGCTGAAGTTCCGCCCATCAGGACAGCGACTTTCTCAGCCATGACGCGCCTCCGGTTTTGCAGTAGGCTGCAATTCATTTTCAGCGAGTTTGCGCGCAATTTTGCCGATATTACCGGCGCCCTGGACAATAACCAGATCGTCACCCGAGAGCAGCGGTGCCAGGGCTTCTGGCAGCGCGTCGTGCTCAGACACCAAAATCGGATCCACCTTGCCACGGCTACGAATCGCACGGCACAACGAGCGGCTATCCGCACCTGGAATCGCCGCTTCACCCGCCGGATACACATCCAGCATCAGCAGCACATCCACCTGTGACAGCACATTCGCGAAGTCATCAAACAGGTCACGTGTACGCGTGTAACGATGTGGCTGGAACACCATCACCAGCTTTTTGTCTGGCCAGCCCGCACGCGCAGCTTTGATTGTGACATCCACTTCAGTTGGGTGATGGCCGTAATCATCGACCAACATCGCGCTGCCAGGGTTGCCGTTAACGGCAGCCGTATCAAATTCACCCAGCACGTCAAAGCGTCGACCGGTGCCTTGGAAACTCTCCAGTGCAGCCAGAATCGCGTTGTCTTCAATGCCTTCTTCGCTGGCAACCGCCACAGCGGCCGCTGCGTTCAACGCATTATGGCGACCTGGCGCATTCAAGGTCACTTTCAGTACCGGCTTATCCTGGCGAATCAGCGTGAAGTGCCCTTGCGCGCCACGCTGCTCATAATTCTCAATACGTACATCCGCATCATCGCTGAAGCCGTAAGTGGTCACCTGGCGGCCTACGCGCGGAATCAGGTCACGAATGACGACATCATCAACACACATCACTGCACGTCCGTAGAACGGCAGGTTATGCAGGAAGTTGATGAACGTCTGTTTCAGGTTTTCAAAGTCGCCCTGATAAGTGTCCATATGATCCGCTTCGATATTGGTGACAATTGCCACCATCGGCTGCAGATGCAGGAAAGAAGCATCACTCTCATCCGCTTCCGCAATCAAGTAGCGGCTGGTGCCCAAACGCGCATGTGTGCCCGCCGCTTTCACCAATCCACCGTTGACGAAGGTAGGATCTAATCCACCCTCAGCATAAATACTGGTCACCATCGCCGTGGTTGTGGTTTTACCGTGCGTGCCCGCAATCGCAATGCCGTGACGGAAACGCATCAATTCAGCCAGCATCTCTGCACGGCGAATCACCGGGATACGCTGTTCACGCGCGGCAACCAGTTCGGGGTTGTCCTGCGCAACGGCAGTAGAGACCACCACTACACTCGCATCTGTCACGTTTTCCGGACGATGGTTGAAATAAATGGTCGCACCCAATGAAGCCAGATGCTGAGTCACCGGGTTAGGCGCTAGGTCGGAACCGCTAATGTGATACCCTTCGTTCGCCAACACTTCGGCAATACCGCCCATGCCAGCACCGCCGATGCCGACAAAGTGAATGTGCCGGACGCGACGCATCTCGGGCACAATGGAACGCAGTTTTGCCAATTGTTGTGTATTCATCTGTCTCAATTACCTGTTTATTCCGTTTGTACCTGCATTCAGGTACGGGCCAGTCACACCGACCTATTCATTTATTTCGCGACGCGCGCCACTTCCTGCGCAACCCTATCGGTGGCATCAGGAATCGCTACCTGGCGGGCTTTTTCAGCCATCGCCAACAGTGTGGGGCGATCCCAATGGCGCAACGTGTCCGCTACCGCAGTTGCGGTAAATTGCGGCTGCTCAAAAATTTTGGCTGCGCCTGCTTTTTCAAGCGGCAACGCATTCCAGTACTGCTGACGATCTTTGTGCTGGAAAGGCACGAAAATCGCCGGTAAACCTGCGGCGGCCACTTCGCTCACCGTCAAAGCGCCCGAGCGACACACCACCACATCGGCCCATGCGTAGGCTTCTGCCATGTCATCGATGAACTCGGTAACTTTGTGCTGCGGCTGCCCGGCATCACGATAAGCCTGCTGCACCTGTTCTAAGGCACCTTTACCGGTCTGATGCCAGAGCGTAATCGCATCACCTAATTCCGCAGCTACCTGTGGCAAAGTCTGATTCAAGACGCGTGCACCCTGGCTTCCGCCAACCACCAGCACTCGAATCGGGCCTGTGCGTCCGCTCAAACGAACTGCGGGTAACGGCAGAGCCAACACATCAGTGCGCACTGGGTTACCCACGACATCGGCGGTAGGAAACGCACCAGGGAATGCCTGCATTACTTTGGTGGCGATTTTCGCCAGCCATTTATTGGTCAGCCCGGCAATGCCGTTTTGTTCGTGCAGCACCACCGGAATCCCGCAACTCCATGCCGCTAAACCACCCGGACCGGAAACGTATCCACCCATACCGAGCACCACATCCGGTTGCCAGCTTTTCATAATGCGACGCGCTTGGCGCCATGCATTGAAAATTCGAACCGGCGACAGCAGCAGCGCTTTGATCCCTTTCCCGCGTAAACCGCTAATGCGGATAAACTCGATCTCAATGCCATGCTTAGGCACCAAATCCGCTTCCATGCGATCTGCCGTTCCCAACCAGCGCACTTGCCAGCCTTGTTCGATCAGATGATGGGCAACGGCTAAGCCCGGGAACACGTGCCCACCGGTGCCGCCTGCCATGACCATCAGACGCTTGCTACTCATCGAGCACCTCGGGTAAACGCCTGCGCTTTAGCCAGACGCGTTTCATAATCTATGCGCAATAAAAACACGATGGCGGTCGACATGATGATCAGACTCGAACCACCGTAACTGATCAGTGGCAATGTCAGACCTTTGGTCGGCAACATACCTGCAGCCGCACCGACGTTAACCAGCGCCTGGAAGCTAAACCACACGCCAATTGAGCAAGCGAGGAAGCCTGAGAAGCGCTGATCGATCTCCAGAGCACGGCGACCGATCGACATCGCGCGAAAAGCGACGAAGAATACCATCAACAGCGCTAAAACCACACCGACATAACCCAACTCTTCACCAATGATGGAGAAGATAAAGTCAGTATGCGCTTCCGGCAGGTACTCCAGTTTCTGTACCGAGTTACCTAAGCCTTGCCCCCAGAACTCACCACGGCCAAACGCCATCAGTGACTGTGTGAGCTGATAACCACTGCCGAAGGGATCTTCCCATGGATTCCAGAAGGAGGTCACACGGCGCATACGATAAGGTTCTGCGATAATCAGCAGCACCACCGCGAAAATTCCGGAGCCGATGATCGCCAGGAACTGCCACATCTTGGCACCCGCGAGGAACAGCATCGCCAGCGTGGTAACGAACAACACCACCACGGTACCGAGGTCAGGCTGCGCCAGCAGCAGAACCGCCAGCACCACCATCACGCCCATCGGCTTACAGAAGCCCCAGAAGTTGTTGCGTACCTCTTCCACTTTGCGCACCAGGTAACTGGCGAGGTAGCAGAAGAGCGACAACTTCGATAATTCCGCGGGCTGAATACGCAGTGGACCGAGAGCAATCCAACGTGATGCACCGTTAACTGAGCTACCCACCACTAATACGATCAGCAGCATGGCGACGGTGGCCATCAACATCACGTTGCTGTAGCGCTGCCAGAAATCCATCGGCACACGCAGTGTCACCATCGCCATCCCCAATGCGAGCGCGATATAAAACGCGTCACGTTTGGCGAAGTAGAAAGGATCTTCGTTTAGACGCTGGCCCACCGGCATCGACGCCGAGGTCACCATCACGAAACCAATGATCGCCAGGCCCAAGGTCAACCACAGCAGTGTACGGTCGTACAGCACCACTGGCGCATCATCATTCTCTCGTCCACCCATCACCCAACCGCGTAAGCGAACCGAGAGGAAGCTGGCAATACTGGCTCCAGGAATGCGCATCAGCTCAACTCCTTCGCCAATTGCGCGAACTGATCGCCGCGCTGTTCAAAATTACGGAACTGATCGAGGCTGGCGCAGGCTGGCGACAGCAGAACCATATCGCCGGCTTTGACCTGTGGCGCAATCAAGGCCATGGCTTGCTGCATCGTCTCCGTACGTGTCGCGATTTCCGGGCGCAGCGCGGCAAGTGCATCGCCATCACGGCCAAAGCAGAACAGCTGTACACTATCGCCCTGCAGGTAAGGCGCCAGTGAACTGAAATCCGCTGCCTTTCCATCGCCACCCAGCAGTAGCCAAAGCGTCCCTTTTACTTGCAAACCATTCAGTGCCGCTTCGGTGCTGCCCACATTGGTGGCCTTGGAGTCATTAATCCAACGCACTCCGTTTGCTTCATGCACCAGTTGGAAACGGTGCGGCAAGCCGGTAAAGGTGGTCAGGGCTTTCAAACTGGAAGCGCGAGGGATCTGCACCGCATCGGCCAAGGCAAGCGCTGCTAATGCGTTGGTGAAGTTATGCTGCCCTACCAACGTCATCTCATCGGTGTTCAATACCTTCTCACCCTGAGCACGCAGCCAGGTGCTGCCTTGTTGCTGGGTTAGATGATAGTCACCGAGATTAATGCCAAAGCTGACACAACGTGCATCAACGCCGCGCACTGGCATGGTCATGCCATCATCAGCATTCACCACGCAAATGCTGGCATTTTCATAAATGCGCAATTTGGCGGCACGGTATTGCTGCATACCCAACGGATAGCGATCCATATGATCTTCAGTCACATTGAGAAGGGTTGCCGCAGCCGCTTTCAGACTGTAAGTCGTTTCTAACTGGAAGCTGGAGAGCTCCAGCACATACAGCTGTGCCGGGGATTTCAGCAGGGTCAGCGCCGGTAAACCGATGTTGCCACCGACGCCGACTTGCCAACCCGCAGCACGCGCCATCTCACCCACCAGCGTAGTGACAGTGCTTTTGCCGTTGGAACCGGTAATCGCCACTATCGGCGCTTGCGCTTCTCGGCAAAAAAGTTCGATATCACCGACGATTTCAATACCGGCATCAGCGGCTTCGCTCAGAGCCGGATGCGCTAGCGCGATACCCGGGCTGGCAATGATCAAATCTGACGCCATTAACCAGTCACTGTTAATGCCACCAACGTAACGCTCAACCCCTTCAGGCAACTTGTCGAGGCCTGGCGGAGACACACGGGTATCCATCACGCGTGGCGTTACACCCTGCGTGAGGAAGAAATCAACACAGGACAGGCCGGTAATGCCTAATCCGATGATGACGACTTTTCTGCCCCGATAGTCAGCCATGATTAACGTACCTTCAGCGTTGCCAGGCCAATCAGCACCAGCATCAGTGAAATAATCCAGAAGCGCACAATCACGCGCGGCTCCGGCCAGCCTTTCAATTCATAGTGGTGGTGAATAGGTGCCATGCGGAAAATGCGTTGGCCGCGCAGCTTGAACGACCCTACCTGCAGGATTACCGACAGCGTTTCAACCACAAACACACCGCCCATGATCACCAACAAGAATTCCTGGCGCAGCAGTACGGCGATAGTGCCTAACGCGCCACCCAATGCCAGCGAACCCACATCACCCATAAAGACCTGAGCTGGGTAAGTGTTGAACCACAGGAAGCCAAGACCTGCACCGACAATCGCGGTGCAGACAATCACCAATTCACCCGCATGGCGCAGATACGGAATATGCAGATACTCAGCAAACTTCACGTTACCGGCCGCCCATGCCACTAAAGCAAAGCCCGCTGCCACAAACACCGTTGGCATAATCGCCAGTCCGTCCAGACCATCGGTGAGGTTGACTGCATTGCCGGTGCCGACAATCACAAAGTAAGCCAGTAACACATAGAACAGGCCCAGCTGCGGCATGATGTCTTTGAAGAACGGCACGACCAGTTGTGTCGCTGGCGTCCCTTTGCCTGCCGCGTAGAGTGCGAAGGCCACACCTAGTGATATCACCGACATCCAGAAGTATTTCCAGCGGGCAATCAGGCCTTTAGTGTCTTTCCGGACCACCTTGCGGTAATCATCAACAAACCCGATCACGCCAAAGCCGACCAACACCGCCAGCACGCACCACACATACGGATTCGATGGATAGGCCCACATCAGCACCGAAACAGTGATAGAGGTGAGGATCATGATGCCGCCCATGGTCGGCGTACCACGTTTACTGAAGTGTGACTCTGGGCCGTCATTACGTACCACCTGGCCAATCTGCAATTTCTGCAACCAGGCGATCAGACGCGGGCCCATCCACAGTGAAAGGAACAGAGCGGTCAGCAGGCTGACAATGGCGCGAAACGTCAGATACGAGAAGACGTTAAAGCCGGAATAAAATGTGACCAAGTGTTCGGCCAGCCAGACTAGCATGTTCCTTTCTCCTGTAAGCTCTCGACGACCTGCTCCATGGCGGCGCTACGTGAGCCTTTAACCAAAATAGTGATGTCCTGATGTTGGGACAGCAATGTGCGTAAACGTTCCGTCAGATCGGCCTTAGTGGCGAAGTGCTCGCCTTTACCGCTGCTCTCACCAATCAATCGGCTTAGCGTGCCGGTACTTAACACACAATCAATACCTGCTGCTTTGGCAGCTTCTCCTACCTGCTGATGGCACTCTTCGGCTTCATCGCCCAGTTCCGCCATATCGCCGACCACCATCACGCGGTAACCCGGCATATCGCCCAGCACTTGCGCAGCGGCGGTCATTGACCCGACGTTAGCGTTGTAGCTGTCATCCAGCAGTAGCTGATTGGCAGAGAGGCGGATCGGGAACAGACGTCCCGGCACGGGCTGCAGCGTTTTCAGGCCAGATTGAATGGCACTCAGTGGTGCATCAACGGAGAGGGCTAATGCCGTCGCCGCTAAGGCGTTAGCAATATTGTGGCGACCGGGCAACGGCAGTTCGACGGCAATATCACCGCGCGGTGTATGCAAGGTAAACAGGGTGGCATCTGCACGCAGCACAATGTCGCTGGCACGGAATTCTGCATCCGCCAAGGGCTGCGGCGAGAAGCGCCACAGGGTTTTATCCACAAACTGCGATTGCCAGTTAGCCAGGTCATTGCTGTCAGCATTCACAATCGCGGTACCGTGCACCGGCAAACCGCCAAAGATTTCACCTTTAGCTTTCGCTACCCCGGCCAGTGAACCAAAACCTTCAAGATGCGCAGCCGCGAGGTTGTTCACCAGCGCCGTCTCTGGACGTACCAAATCAGTGGTGTAAGCAATTTCGCCTTGATGATTGGCGCCAAGTTCGATCACGGCGTAATCATGCTCTCTGGTGAGACGCAGCAGCGTCATCGGCACGCCAAAGTCATTATTCAAATTACCTGCGGTATACAGCGTTTCACCGCACTGACGCAGAATCGCTGCGGTCATCTCTTTAACCGAGGTTTTACCGGAAGAACCGGTCAGCGCCACTACACGCGCTTTCGCCTGCAGGCGCACCCAGGCAGCCAGTTGACCAAAGGCAATACGTGTATCCGACACCACCACTTGCGGCACATCCACAGGCAAGTACTGACTCACCAACAGCGCTTTGGCACCGTTAGCAATAGCATCATGAGCAAAGTCATGAGCATCAAAACGCTCACCAACCAGTGCGACAAACAGGCTGCCATCAGCGACTTTACGCGTGTCGCTCGTCACATCATTCAGCGTCAAATCAGCACCGTGCAGTCGACCGCCGCTGATTTCAGCCAGTGTTTTCAGAGAAACCGGAATCATGCCATCACTCCCAGCAAACGGGCGACAGTGTCGCGGTCGGAGTAATCAAGGCGGCGGTTACCAATGATTTGATAATCTTCATGGCCTTTACCGGCCACCAGCACGATGTCATCAGCAGTGGCCTGCATCACGGCATTTGTCACCGCTTGCGCACGTCCTGCTACCACACGGGCGCGACCCGGATCGAGTAAGCCGGTCAGGATGTCATTCACAATCGCGCTGGGCTCTTCGCTGCGCGGATTGTCATCAGTGATCATCACGATGTCGGAGAACTGCTCGGCAATCGCGCCCATGAGTGGACGTTTGCCTTTGTCACGATCGCCGCCACAGCCAAACACGCACCACAGCTTGCCTTTGCAGTGCAGGCGTGCTGCTTCCAGTGCTTTTTCCAACGCATCAGGCGTGTGCGCGTAATCAACCACTACCGTTGGTTTTCCTGGCGACGTAAACACTTCCATGCGACCACATACCGGTTGCAGCTGTGCAGCGCTTGATACTAGCGTCTCCAGCGGATAATCGAGCGTCAGCAAGGTGGCTAGAGCCAGCAGCAGATTGCTGACGTTGAAGGCGCCCATCAGACGACTATCAAACTCTCCGTCACCCCAGCTTGAGCTGAATTGGATGTGCGCACCGCCGTCGTGATAATTCACCGCCGTCGCTTTCAACCAGCGGCCACGACAGCCCGGTTGCAAGTTGTCAGACATTGTCACAGCAACGGCGTCCGGCAGTTTTTCCAGCCAGCGACGCCCGACATCGTCATCGGCGTTAATGATCGCTTCGCCAACCTGGTGCTCAGAGAACAACAGCCACTTGGCGGCTTCATAGCTCTGCATATCACCGTGATAATCCAGGTGATCGCGGCTCAGGTTAGTGAATACGGCAGCGGCGAAGGGCAATGCCGCTACGCGATGCTGCACCAAGCCATGAGAAGAGACTTCCATTGCGGCCAGCGTTGCACCCTGCCCGACTAAATCATTCAAGACATGTTGCACATCCACCGCAGAACCGGTGGTATTTTCGGTTGGCACCAGTTGGCCATACAAACCATTGCCCACGGTGCCCATCACGGCACCCGTTTCGCCCAGAAGATTAGCCCACTGCGCGATCAGCTGCGTGATAGTGGTCTTACCGTTGGTGCCCGTGACACCAATTAATTTAAGTTTCTCAGCAGGCTGCTGATAAAAGCGCCCGGCCAGTGCAGAGAGACGCTGCTGCAACTGCGCCAGATAGATAACCGGGACGCCGTGCATCTCGCGGATATCTCCATCGCTGGCTTCGCCTTCGGCTTCGGCAATCACTGCCGCTACGCCTTGAGCAATAGCCTGCGGAATAAAACGACGTCCATCAGCATGATGGCCCGCCACGGCGATAAACAGATCGCCAGCAGCCGCCGCGCGGCTGTCCAGTGTCATGTCACGGAGTGGACGCGCCGGCGCACCCGGCACCCAGGGGGCCAGTAAGTCGCGCAGGTTACGATCGGTCACTTGATTCCTCACTTCTGTTCTTCACCAACTCGTCTTTATCAACTGTTGGCAACGCATCAGGTTCGATGTTCATGGTGCGTAAAACACCGCCCATGATGGCGCCAAACACCGGTGCAGAAACCGCACCACCATAATATTTACCGGCTTGGGGATCGTTGATCACCACCACCAGTGCAAAACGAGGGCGACTGGCAGGCGCAACGCCGGCCGTGTAAGCAATGTATTTATTGACGTAGCGTCCATCCGGCCCGACCTTCTTGGCGGTACCGGTTTTGATGGCGATGCGATAGCCTTTGATGGCGGCTTTCACTCCACCACCGCCAGGCAATGCAACGCTTTCCATCATGTGCATCACCGTTCTCACCAGGTCTTCCTGGAAAACGCGTTCACCCGCCACTGGCGGGTCAACTTTGGTGATAGACAGCGGGCGATTGATGCCATAGCTGCCAATGGTTGCATAGACTCGCGCTAACTGTAACGGCGTTACCATTAGCCCGTAGCCGAAAGAGAAGGTGGCCCTCTCTATGTCAGACCACCGTTGTTTTTGAGGGTATAAGCCACTACTTTCCCCGACCAGCCCCAAATTGGTCGGTTTACCCAGTCCAAAGCGCGCGTAAGTATCTACGAGTGCTGAGGAGGGCATCGCTAACGCCAAACGTGAAACCCCGACGTTACTCGACTTCTGCAGAACCCCGGTAAGGGTTAATTCGTTGTAGCGCGCCACGTCTTTGATCTCATGACCATTCACGCGGTACGGCACGGTATTCAGTACGCTGTTTTCTTTCACCACACCGCGTTGCAGCGCCGTCATCACCACCATGGGTTTAACGGTGGATCCCGGCTCAAAGATGTCGGTGATGGCGCGGTTGCGCATCACATCTTTTGGCGTGTTACTGAGATTGTTCGGGTTGTAGGCTGGGCTGTTGGCCATCGCCAGCACTTCACCGGTGTTTACATCCACCAGTACCGCCGTGCCTGATTCGGCTTTGTTGAAGGCCACGGCATTATTCAGTTCGCGATACACCAGCGCTTGTAGACGTTCGTCAATGCTCAGCGTCAGGTTGTGCGCCGCACGGCTGTCTACGGAGGAGATATCTTCAATCACTCGGCCGTTGCGATCTTTACGCACGGTACGTTCGCCCGGTGCACCCGTCAGCCATTTATCGAAGCTCTTCTCGATGCCTTCGATGCCTTGGCCATCAATATTGGTGAAGCCAATCAAATGTGCAGTGACCTGACCCGCGGGATAATAGCGGCGAGACTCTTCACGCAGATAGATGCCTGGCAGCTTGAGTTTCTTAACGTATTCGCCAATCGCCGGATTGACCTGACGCGCCAGATAGATAAAGCGCCCTTTGGGATTGGCATTGATGCGAGCAGCCAGCTGATCCAGCGGGATAGAGAGCGCATCAGACAGCGCTTTCCAGCGGCTATCCAGCGATACGCCACCATGTTCAGCCAGTTCTTTGGGATCGGCCCAGATCGCATTCACCGGGACGCTGACAGCCAGTGGACGACCAGCACGGTCGCTGATCATTCCGCGTGAAGTCGGCACCGATTGTACGCGTAGGGAACGGAGATCACCCTCTTTCACCAGCTTGTCTGGGTTGATGACCTGCAACCACGCCACGCGTGACAGTAATCCGCCCAGAGCCAGTAAAATACAGCCGCACAGCAACGCAAAACGCCAGCTTACAAAGCTGGCCTTATCTTCTTGTTTTTTTAACTTCAGCGTTTTGCCTGCGCCGCTCATTGAGTTCTGCGATTCCTTATTTCTGCACCACAATATTTTCCTGTGAAGGATCAACATGCTGCATCTGCAGCTTATCGGTTGCTATCCGTTCAACTCGGCTATGATCGCCGAGCGCATTCTCTTCCAGAATCAAGTTACGCCACTCGATATCGAGCGCATCGCGTTCTAACACTAACTGCTCACGCTGTGCCGTCAGCAGACGCGTCTTGTGCGTCGTGGTCACCACCAAAACCGAGGACACCAGTACCGCGATCAATAGCAACATCGGGATCTTGCCGAATCGCAGCAAATCACCCCCGATGACGCCGGGCAGACTGTGTCGCTCGTTTCCAATCATGTTGCCGTCCTTTCAGCAATGCGCAGTACCGAGCTGCGTGCGCGTGGATTCTCGTTCACTTCAGTTTCACCGGGAATCAACTTGCCAAGCGTTTTCAAATCACGGCCACCCAAAGCTTTCAGTTGGCTTTCCGTCATCGGAATGCCTGCTGGCACTTGCGGCCCACGGCTCTGATCGCGCATAAAGCGTTTCACCAAACGGTCTTCCAGTGAATGGAAGCTGATGACCGATAATCTTCCACCGGGTGCCAGAACTGACATCGCGCCCTTCAGTGCGATGTCGATCTCTTCCAGTTCACTGTTAATCCAGATACGGATAGCCTGGAAGGTACGTGTCGCTGGATGCTTAAATTTGTCCTTCACCGGCATAGCGGCAGCAATCAACGTCGCTAACTCTTTGGTGCGCGTGATCGGTTGTTCCCGATTTCGCTCAACGATGGCGTGTGCGATGCGTTTGCCGAATTTCTCTTCACCGTAGGTTTTGATCACGAAGGCAATATCCGCTTCTTCTGCCTTCATCAGCCATTCAGCGGCAGATTGTCCACGGGTGGGGTCCATGCGCATATCCAATGGCCCATCACGCATGAACGAGAAACCGCGCTCTGCGTCATCCAACTGTGGTGACGAGACGCCCAAATCCAGCAATACGCCGTCGATCTTGCCCGTCAATCCACGTTCTTCTACATAATCTGCCAGTGCGGAAAACGGCCCGTGCACAATTGAAAAGCGCGGGTCTTGAATCTCAGCAGCGGCAGCTATGGCTTGTGGATCACGATCAATCGCCAGAAGTTGTCCGTTCGCGCCTAGCTGCGAAAGAATCAGACGTGAGTGACCGCCGCGCCCAAAAGTGCCGTCAATGTATATGCCGTCTTCCCTGATATTGAGGCCGTTAACCGCCTCATCCAGCAGCACTGTGGTGTGTTTAAAATTTTCCTGCATAGCTATAGTGACAAGTCCTGCAACCGCTCAGATAAAGGTTCCTGAGCTGACTGTTCTGCGTCAATGTCTTCCTTAACTTGTTGATACCAGGTCTGTTCATCCCACAGCTCAAACTTGTTGAACTGTCCAACCAGCATCACTTCTTTGGTGAGGCTCGCATGTTGACGCAGCGTATTCGCCAGCAACAAACGACCTGCATTATCCATCTGGCATTCACTGGCATGTCCTAACAGCAGTCGCTGCACGCGACGTTCGTTCGGATTCATGCTGGATAAGCGCGCCAGTTTTTTCTCGATGATTTCCCATTCGGGCAGGGTGTAAAGCAACAGACATGGTTGGTGGAGGTCAATGGTGCACACCATTTGCCCCTGAGACTCCGCGACAAGCAATTCGCGATAGCGTGTTGGTACCGCTAATCGGCCTTTACCGTCGAGATTGACTAACGTTGCTCCTCGGAACATGTCAGTCTTACCCCCCAATCACCCGTTTTCACCACTTTATCCCACTTTTTACCACGAAACGAGTTTACGGAGCCTATGAAATCCTTGTCAAGCCGCAACGGCAAGTGAATATCACTCTTTACAAGCAATAGAATTATTTAGAAAAGGGAATTTAGGGCTGAAGAGTGGCAAAATAAAAAATTAACCTAATGAATAATGGAATAAAAATTTTCACGAATTGAGAAATGGTGAAAAATAAAGCGCTTTTACCGCAAAAGATAATTATCCCATGATATGCGACAGCGGCTGCATTTTAGGGGATTTCTGAAAGGAAGCCCAGCACCATCGCGCCAGCTCTGCTACGCGTCACTGCTGAAGATGTAAACAAATAAGAAAATAGAGCGCGGTTAATTCGTTAGCGGAGATGGCGATAATTTACGCTTTTTTACCTCCGTCCTATGGCGATAAAATATTTGTAGGATGAAATAAACGCGGGCAGCGAACTGCCCACGATTTCATTTAACGCGACGGCTTAATTGCCCACGACGGAATAAATTGCGGCGAATTCGTGTTAAACCCGGTTTCGGCTTGCGGGGTTCATCCAGTGAAGCCAATACCAGTTCCAAAACACGCTCAGCCACATCACGGTGACGCTGCCCTACAGCCAGCACCGGACACTCAAGAAAGTCCAGTAATTCGTGGTCTCCAAAAGTGGCGATGGCAAGGTCAATGGGTAAACGCCCTTCCCGTTTTAACGTGATGTCCATTACCCCCTGCAACAGCCCAAATGAGGTGGTAAATAGCGCCTCTGGCATTGGGTGATCTTCGAGGTATTTTTCGAACAGCGTGGCCGCGGCAGCTCGGTCAAAACTATTACAGTAGATGTAATCAATTTGACGCTCATCGTCCTTCCACGCATCACGAAAGCCCATCTCGCGCAGGAAGCTCACTGAAAGCTCTGGTAGTGCACCGAGGAACAAGACGTTTTTTACAGGCAGCTGACGCAATTCAGCTGCCAGCGCATGTGCATCGTCTTGATCGGCCCCTACTACGCTGGTGAAGTGTTCACGATCCAGCGCGCGGTCCAGTGCGATAATCGGCAGTGGATCGTTGATCCAGCGCTGATAGAACGGGTGCTCAGGTGGCAATGATGTCGAGACGATGATCGCATCAACCTGACGTTGCAACAGATGTTCAATACAGCGCATTTCATTGTCTGGCTGATCTTCAGAACAAGCGATCAATAACTGATAGCCGCGCTGACGCGCCTGACGCTCCAGATAATTCGCGATGCGCGTGTAACTGGTGTTTTCCAGATCGGGGATGACCAGGCCAATAGAGCGCGTGCGACCCGCACGCAGACCTGCGGCAACGGCATTGGGGTGGTAATTGTACTCACGCACCACCGCCATGACTTTTTCCACGGTTTTCTCGCTGACACGATACTGCCGCGCTTTGCCATTGATAACATAGCTGGCTGTGGTGCGCGAGACACCCGCCAGGCGCGCAATTTCATCCAGTTTCACGATGACACCTTAATTCTGATTAGCCAGGGCTGGCGGAAATGTCCGCAGAGTAGCTAAGGGTAAAACATTTGTAACATCTAACCGCAGAAAACTACGCCGAGCAACCGCTTTTATCAGGCAAATCTCACATGCGCATAAAATAAAAAAACCCGGCATTACGCCGGGTTAGGTTAGCTATGCGATGATAACTTTAGGGTATTACCGCATGATACGGTCGCCGCGCGATACCCCAACAATACCTGAGCGCGCCACTTCCACGATCTCAGCAACATCGCGAACCGTATTGAGGAAGGCATCCAGCTTATCGCTGGTGCCCGCCAGCTGAACCGTGTACAGCGAGGGGGTCACGTCAATAATCTGACCACGGAAAATCTCCGCGCTGCGCTTCACCTCTTCACGACCGTAACCGCTGGCCTGGATTTTCACCAACATAATTTCACGCTCAACATAGGCACCCTGCCCCAGCTCGCTGACACGTAACACGTCCACCAGCTTGTGCAGTTGCTTCTCGATCTGTTCCAGCACTTTCTGATCGCCGACGGTTTGAATAGTCATGCGGGAAAGCGTGGGATCGTCGGTAGGTGCAACCGTTAGGCTTTCGATGTTATAGCCGCGCTGAGAGAACAGGCCTACCACGCGAGACAATGCGCCGGATTCGTTCTCCAGCAGAACTGATAAAATACGACGCATAATTATGTCCTCTCCGTTTTGCTCAACCACATCTCATCCATACCGCCACCGCGAATATGCATCGGGTACACGTGCTCGCTACCGTCAATATTGACATCAACAAACACCAGACGCCCTTTCGCCAAGGTATCCAATGCCAGTTGCAGCTTCTCCTCCAGCTCAGCAGGATGCGCAATCGAAATCCCCACGTGACCATAGGCTTCCGCTAAACGCACGAAGTCTGGCAGAGATTGCATGTAAGATTGCGAATGGCGGCCGGAATAAATCATGTCTTGCCACTGCTTCACCATGCCGAGGAAGCCGTTGTTCAGGTTCAGCACCAGTACGGGCAAATCGTATTGCAATGCGGTCGACAGTTCCTGAATGTTCATCTGGATGCTGCCGTCGCCGGTAACACAGATGACGGTTTCATCTGGCAGTGCCATCTTCACACCCAGCGCCGCCGGTAAGCCGAAGCCCATGGTGCCGAGACCGCCGGAGTTGATCCAACGACGCGGTTTGTCGAACTGATAGTAAAGCGCAGCAAACATCTGGTGCTGGCCCACGTCAGAGGTGACGTAAGCTTCGCCGTTGGTCAATCGACAGATGGTTTCGATAACCGCCTGCGGCTTAATCTTGTCGCTGGTACGGTCGAATTCGAGGCACTTACGGCTACGCCAGCCATCAATGGTCTGCCACCAATCGCGCAGGCTATCCAGCTCTTGTTTGGCATCGCTTTGTGCCAGTAATTCCAGCATCTGCACCAATGTCTGCTTCGCATCACCCACAATCGGAATGTCGGCGCTGACCGTTTTGGAAATCGAGGTTGGGTCAACGTCGATGTGCATAATGGTGGCGTTCGGGCAGTATTTCGCCAGATTGTTAGTGGTACGGTCATCGAAGCGCACACCAATACCGAAAATCAGATCGGCATTGTGCATCGTCATATTGGCTTCATAGGTTCCGTGCATGCCCAACATGCCGACACACTGGCGATGAGTGCCCGGGAACACACCAAGGCCCATCAGAGAGGTGGTCACGGGAATATTCAGTTGTTCAGCCAGCTGCAGCAGTTCCGCTTCACAGCCCGACATAATCGCACCACCACCGGCGTAAATGACCGGCTTGTGAGCCGCCAGCAGCGTTTGCAGAGCGCGCTTAATCTGACCTTTATGGCCCTGAATGGTGGGGTTATAAGAGCGCATGCTGACGGATTCAGGCCAGACGTACGGCAGCTTTTTGGCTGGATTCAGAATATCTTTTGGCAGATCGATCACCACCGGACCAGGACGGCCACTTGCTGCCAGCCAGAAAGCTTTTTTCAGCACGGTTGGGATTTCTTCAGCATTTTTCACCAGGAAGCTATGCTTCACCACTGGGCGGGAAATGCCGACCATGTCGCACTCCTGGAACGCATCATAACCAATCAGTGAAGTCGGCACCTGGCCCGACAGAATCACCATTGGGATGGAATCCATATACGCGGTGGCAATACCGGTAATCGCATTCGTTGCACCAGGGCCAGAGGTGACCAGCACCACGCCGACTTCGCCGGTCGCGCGCGCCAGGCCATCAGCCATATGCACTGCACCCTGTTCGTGGCGCACCAGTACGTGGTCAATACCACCGACCGTTTGCAGCGCATCGTAAATATCGAGCACTGCTCCGCCCGGATAGCCGAATACCTGTTTAACGCCCTGATCGATTAACGAACGGACGACCATTTCGGCTCCTGACAACATCTCCATTTTCTGCCTCCAGGCTTGTTGAACAGCACCCAGCAACGCGAGTATCCCTGCGCTACTGGCATCCTGTCCGTATTCGCCAATTAAGATCAAAATCTTATGTTTATGCTCAGAAGACAGAATTCATTTCTGCCTTCCAGGTACAGGGAATCTACTTGAGTTGATTCTTTTGAGAGTAGGTCGATTACCATAACCGCAGAAAACCCGCCCTGCAAACGTCAGGACGCTGCGACGCGCGTAATCCAGCAGAAAAGGCACTGACGCCTGTGAATCGCTCGCGCGGATTAAACTAATGCCACTGCACAACCACAGAGGAATATGCTGGTTTATAGATTATTTGCAGCGTGTTCTAAGAAATATGATTTTCATATTACCTGACCGCTTAGTCCACAATTTTTCCTGTAAATTACTTTCTGGCGTGATTAACTTTGAAATCCATTATTCACATGACAATGTGCTGAAGCACACCCTGAATCTTGTTCGTACCGTTGCGCATCAAACTCACTAAAACCTTTAAAATTCAATTAATTAAAATTAACTCGCTTTTTATAAAAGATTTTTTAGGATGTTAATCCTTTCAGCTATCAACTAATTAATGCCAATGCTCTGCGCAGCCTGATATTCACAGCAGATCGCCCTTAGCCACACACAGAAATACCCTTTCACTTAGGGTTGACTTCCCGCTGCGATCCCAGTATCAATATGTGCAGCACAAAATTTACGAGGTTTGAGTCATGTCTTATTCTTTCCGCCTACTCGGTCTACTACTAAACGCATTCAATTTGCGCGGTAGACTTATGGGCGGAATCAATCACTGATTCGAACCTGAAGAAGTTTAAGAAACCCGCGCCGATGCGCGGGTTTTTTTATGCTCGCTGCAGCAGCGAAGTTAAAGCAAAAGGAAGATGACCATGAGCCAGCAAGTTATTATTTTCGATACCACTCTGCGTGACGGCGAACAGGCATTACAGGCCAGCCTGAGTGTTAAAGAAAAACTGCAGATCGCCTTGGCGCTGGAACGTATGGGCGTGGATGTGATGGAAGTCGGTTTCCCGATTTCTTCACCTGGGGATTTCGAATCCGTCCAGACCATCGCGCGTTCAGTGAAAAACAGTCGTGTGGCCGCGTTGGCACGTTGTGTTGATAAAGATATCGATGCCGCATACGAAGCATTACGCGTGGCTGACGCGTTCCGTATCCACACCTTCCTCGCCACTTCGCCAATGCATATCGCCACCAAGTTGCGCAGTACGCTGCCCGAGGTGATTGAGCGCGCAGTTGCCTCGATTAAACGCGCCCGTAATTACACGGATGACGTAGAGTTTTCCTGTGAAGACGGTGGCCGTACGCCCATCGACGATCTGTGCCGTGTGGTTGAAGCTGCGATCAACGCTGGCGCAACCACCATTAACATCCCTGATACCGTGGGCTACACCTTGCCGCATGAATACGCCAATATCTTCAGCCAGTTGCGTGAGCGTGTGCCAAATATCGATAAAGCCATTCTGTCTGTACACACGCATGATGATTTAGGTATGGCCACCGGCAATGCGGTTGCGGCGGTGTTAGCGGGTGCGCGTCAGGTTGAAGGCACCATCAATGGTTTGGGTGAACGTGCGGGTAACTGTGCGTTAGAAGAAGTGATCATGACGATTAAAACGCGTCAGCAGATCATGAACCTGCACACTAATATCCATCATCAGGAAATCTACCGTACCAGCCAAATGATCAGCCAGATCTGCAACATGCCGATTCCGGCCAACAAAGCGATCGTCGGCACCGGTGCTTTCGCCCACTCTTCTGGTATTCATCAGGATGGCGTGTTGAAGAACCGCGAGAACTACGAAATCCTGACACCAGAATCCATTGGCTTGCACAAAATCCAGCTGAACCTGACTTCCCGTTCAGGCCGCGCAGCCGTGAAACATCGTATGGAAGAGATGGGTTACAAAGATTCTGACTACAACGTCGATGCCTTGTATGACGCCTTCCTGAAGCTGGCCGATAAAAAAGGCCAAGTGTTTGACTACGACCTGGAAGCCTTGGCCTTCATTAATAAGCAAAACGAAGAGCCAGAGTATTTCCAGTTGAACGAATTCAACGTTCAGACCGGTTCCAGCGTCACCGCAACGGCTTCTGTGCAATTGGGCTGCGGCGAAGAAATCAAAGCCGATGCCGCTACCGGCAACGGTCCCGTTGATGCGGTATATCAAGCCATCAACCGCATCACCGGTTTCGAAGCAGAACTGGTGAACTACAAGTTGACCGCCAAAGGTCACGGCGAGAATGCGCTGGGCCAAGTGGATATCGTGGTCAACTACAACGGTCGTAAATTCCATGGCGTTGGCCTGGCGACCGATATCGTCGAATCTTCTGCGAAAGCGATGGTACACGCCCTGAACAACATCTGGCGTGCTAAGCAGGTAGAAAAAGAATTGCAGCGTAAATTTAAAGATCAGAAGGAAACGGTGTAACTATGACTCAGTCTTATCATATTGCGGTAATGCCAGGCGACGGAATCGGCCCGGAAGTCATGTCTCAGGCCATCAAAGTGCTTGATGCGATTCGCGCGCGTTTCAACATGCGCATCACCACTAGCGAATATGATGTTGGCGGTATCGCCATCGATCGTCACGGTGAACCTCTGCCACCGGCTACCGTTGCTGGTGCTGAGCAGGCCGATGCGATTCTGTTCGGTTCTGTGGGTGGCCCGAAATGGGAACACCTGCCACCGGCCGGTCAGCCTGAGCGTGGCGCGCTGCTGCCGCTGCGTAAGCACTTTAAGCTGTTCAGCAACCTGCGCCCTGCAGCCCTGTATAAAGGTCTGGAAGCCTTCTGTCCACTGCGCAGCGACATCGCCGAACGCGGTTTCGACATTCTGTGCGTGCGTGAATTAACCGGCGGCATCTACTTCGGTCAGCCGAAAGGTCGCGAAGGCAGCGGTCCACACGAGCGCGCGTTTGATACTGAGGTTTATCATCGTTTCGAGATTGAACGTATCGCTCGCAACGCTTTTGAAGCCGCGCGCAAACGTCGTAACAAAGTGACGTCCGTCGATAAAGCTAACGTGCTGGCAACCTCAGTGATGTGGCGTGAGATCGTCAACGAAGTGGCAAAAGATTATCCAGATGTGCAGTTGAGCCACATGTACATCGATAACGCCACCATGCAGCTGATTAAAGATCCATCACAGTTTGATGTGCTGCTCTGTTCTAATCTGTTTGGTGACATTCTGTCGGATGAGTGCGCGATGATCACCGGCTCAATGGGCTTGTTGCCTTCGGCCAGTATGAACGAAGAAGGTTTCGGTCTGTATGAGCCAGCAGGCGGTTCTGCGCCGGATATCGCGGGTCAGAATATCGCGAACCCGATTGCACAAATTCTCTCGTTGTCTCTGCTGCTGCGCTTTAGCCTGAACGCCGATGATGCAGCTGACAGTATCGAGCGCGCGGTCAGCCGTGCGCTGGAAGCGGGCCATCGCACCCGCGATTTGGCCGGCAACGGCCCAGCCGTGAGTACAGATGAAATGGGCAGCATCATTGCCGGTTTCATCGCTGAGGAAAAATAATAAAATGAAAAGCTTATACCAGAAGTTATTTGATGCACATGTCGTCCACGAAGCACCAAACGAAACCCCGTTACTGTACATCGATCGCCATCTGATCCATGAAGTGACGTCACCGCAGGCCTTTGATGGCCTGCGCGCGCACGGCCGCAAAGTGCGTCAGCCGTCTAAGACGTTCGCCACCATGGACCACAACGTTTCCACCCAGACCAAAGACATTAATGCGTCGGGTGAGATGGCGCGTATTCAGATGCAAGAGCTGATTAAGAACTGTGCTGAGTTCGGCATTCAGCTGTATGACCTGAATCACCCGTTCCAGGGCATCGTGCACGTTATCGGGCCAGAACAAGGGATGACGCTGCCAGGCATGACCATCGTCTGCGGCGACTCCCATACCGCGACCCACGGCGCATTCGGTTCGCTGGCGTTCGGTATCGGCACCTCCGAAGTTGAGCATGTGTTTGCCACCCAGACCCTGAAACAGGGCCGTGCCAAAACCATGAAGATTGAAGTCCTGGGCGAAGCCGCCACGGGCATCACCGCGAAAGACATCGTCTTGGCGATTATCGGTAAAACCGGCAGCGCCGGTGGTACCGGCCACGTGGTGGAATTCTGTGGCCCAGCGATTGAAGCGCTGAGCATGGAAGGCCGCATGACGCTGTGTAACATGGCGATTGAAATGGGTGCCAAAGCGGGCTTAGTTGCACCTGATGACACCACCTTCGCGTATCTGAAAGACAAGCAGTTCGCACCAAAAGGCGAGCAGTGGGATGAAGCCGTCGCTTACTGGCGTACGATGAAGTCCGACAGCGGTGCCAAATTCGATACGACTATCACGCTGAACGCTGCCGATATCGCACCTCAGGTAACTTGGGGCACCAACCCAGGCCAAGTGATGGCGGTGGATCAGGCGATCCCTAACCCACAGTCATTTGCCGATCCGGTTGAGCGCGCGTCTGCTGAAAAAGCCTTGGCCTATATGGATCTGCAGCCAGGCATTAAGTTGACGGATGTGGCTATCGACAAAGTGTTCATCGGTTCCTGCACCAACTCACGTATTGAAGATTTGCGTGCTGCGGCGGCCATCGCCAAAGGCCGTAAAGTGGCACCTGGCGTGGTGGCGATGGTCGTGCCAGGTTCAGGTCCGGTTAAAGCACAAGCCGAAGCCGAAGGTCTGGACAAGATCTTCCTGGAAGCTGGTTTTGAATGGCGTCTGCCGGGCTGCTCCATGTGCCTGGCGATGAACAACGACCGTCTGAACCCAGGCGAACGTTGCGCATCCACCAGTAACCGTAACTTTGAAGGTCGTCAGGGCCGTGGCGGTCGCACTCACTTAGTGAGCCCAGCGATGGCAGCAGCTGCAGCAGTAACCGGTCGTTTTGCCGACATTCGTGAATTGACTCAGGGAGCTTAAGCCATGGCGAACAAATTTACTCAACACACCGGGATTGTGTCCCCGCTGGATGCCGCTAACGTCGACACCGATGCCATCATTCCAAAGCAGTTTTTGCAGAAAGTGACGCGCACCGGTTTTGGTGCCCATCTCTTCCACGACTGGCGCTTTGAAGATGATGCGGGCACGGTGCCTACCGCCAGCTTCGTGCTGAACAAACCGGAGTTCAAAGGCACCAGCATTCTGTTGGCGCGTGAAAACTTTGGCTGCGGCTCATCACGTGAGCATGCACCTTGGGCGCTGACCGATTTCGGTTTCCATGTGGTGATTGCACCGAGCTTCGCAGATATCTTCTACGGCAACAGCTTCAACAACCAGCTGCTGCCGGTGAAGTTAAGCGATGAAGAAGTGGATGAGATGTTTAAGCTGGTGGCGGCGCAGCCGGGTGTAACCTTTACGGTTGATCTGGAAGCCCAGACCGTCACTGCCGGTGAAAAAACCTATAGCTTTGAAATCGACAGCTTCCGCCGCCACTGCATGATCAATGGCCTGGACAGCATTGGTTTGACGCTGCAACACGAAGCGTCAATCTCCAACTACGAAACCACTCAGCCAGCATTCCTGCGTTAATGCCTTATTCGGTGCGCTTCAATGCGTACTGATTGATACGCACTGAATGTCCATAAAGTCGCCTTTGCTGGCGACTTTTTTATTTATTGGGCATCACGTACGCGCGATGCCAGCCCCAACGCCACAACCGCCATCACTAACGCCAGCCAATACACCGACTCATGCCCGAAGCGTTCGCTGAGCGTGCCCTGAATCAATCCCGCGATGATCAGCCCCGTCGAAATCGAGGTGGTAAACATGGTGGTCGCCGCACCCGCGCGCCCCGGCATGAGATCCTGGAACCACAGCATGCCAATCCCCGCGACAATACCAATAAACGCCGCATTAAACAGTTGCAGCACCATCAACGCCGTGCGCGATTGGAACAGCACCAAACCGAGATAAAACAAGATTGCCGCCACCAACGCTAACAAGACTAAATTACGCTTACCAAAGCGTTTGGCATAGTGTCCGGCCAGCAGCATGATCGGAATTTCCAGCCCGGCTGCCGTGCCCATTAACAGGCCCGCCAGCTTTTCCGGCAATCCCAAGGTTGAGCTGATATAGAGCGGCATATCGATGATATACATGGTGTTGCACGCCCACATCACCACCGAGGCGATAAACAACATGCGTACCTGGCTGTCCTTCCACGGGCTGAGTTGGGTCAATACCTGCTCAGGTGTTGCCACTACGCGTGGCACTGAAGGCAAGGTGCGCCAGATCAGCAGCATACTCAGCAGGAAAATGGCTGCTGCCACGCAAAACAGCGTCACGAAGCCATAGTTGAGTGCCAGCGCAAATGACAATGGCGGGCCGATCACCCACGCTAGCGACAACTGCGCACGCATCACCGAGCTGAACATCACCACTTCACGCGCCGACTGATCGGCATACTCTCGTGCCAATGCAAAGACTTGTGGAATCGCCACACTCGCCAATCCAGAGAGCAACACTCCCACGCTGATGAGCGTCAAATAGTGTCGATTAAACGCGAACAGCAGCGCATTCAGTACCGCCATCAGGCAGCAAAACAGGATCAGATTACGACGATCGCCACGATTGTCCGAACGCTTCGCCATCAGCAGGCTAATCACAATCCCGGCAATTGCGTTAATGGTAAAAAACAGCCCGACCCAAAACGGTCGCACCTGCACTTCACGCGTCAGGAATAAGCTCAACGTGGGAGCCTGCAACGCACCAGCCACACCGGTCATAAACGACACAGCCATAAAAGAGAGATAAACCGGATTGAGGCGGCGCTGGCGCGTTAACAGCGATTTCATACAGAAATCCCTTTGAGGAGAATCAAACAACAGAAATGAGGGATGAAGGTTTTCACAGCAAAACGAAAAAAGCCAGCAGAGAAAACGCTGCTGGCGGTGAAAATGCACCCTACTCAGAAAAGGCTCCACGTCGGCGGAACCGCTGGCAGAGCGCCATTCATTGCTGAATGCCTCCCGCTCTTCCATTGTCGGGCAGTATGCCTCTAATATGGGGCAGGAAAAACTGAGCGATTTTGAGAAGGAGTTCCCCTTTTATGTCCTCTGCGCGACTGCAGCAGCAGTTCATCCGCCTGTGGCAAAGCTGTCAGGGTCTGGATCAGGAAACCACGCTAAACGAACTTGCTGAGCGATTGCACTGTTCACGACGCCATATGCGTAACCTGCTCAATGCCATGCAGGATGCAGGCTGGCTGATTTGGCAAGCGGAAGCCGGACGCGGTAAACGCTCAACGCTGAGCTTCAACTACACCGGATTAGCGCTCCAGCAGCAGCGTGCCGAGGATTTGCTGGAGCAGGATCGCATTGAGCAGCTGGTACAACTGGTGGGCGATAAGGATCAAGTGCGGCAGATGATTGCCGCGCACCTTGGCCGTAGCTTCCGCCAAGGCAAGCACATCCTGCGCGTGCTCTATTACCGCCCGCTGCCCAACCTGCTGCCCGGATCGCCGTTGCGACGTTCAGAAACCCATTTAGCACGGCAAATTTTCAATGCGTTAACCCGCATAAATGAGGAAAAGGGGGAAGTCGAACCCGATATCGCGCACCACTGGCAGCAAACCTCCCCGCTGCACTGGCGTTTCTTTTTGCGTCCGGCGATTCGCTTCCATCATGGTCGCGAGTTGGAAATGGAAGATATCATTGCTTCACTCGAACGCGCACGCCACCAGCCACTGTTTTCCCATATTGAAAAATTGCATTCCCCCGCGCCCTGGACACTCGATATTCACCTGAGCCAGCCCGATGACTGGTTGCCGTGGCTATTAGGCAGCGTCAGCGCCATGATCCTACCGCGTGAATGGCCGACACTACGCCATTTCGCTCGCCAACCGATTGGCACCGGCCCTTACAGCGTGGTGCGCAATCAGCAAACACAGCTAAAAATCGCCGCCTTCGATGACTACTTTGGCTATCGAGCGTTGATTGATGACGTATCCATTTGGGTGCTACCGGAAATCAGTGACGAACTGGTTTATGCCGGGGTGAAACTCCAGGGTGAAACCGCTGATGAAAAGTCGGAAGAGAGCCGTCTCGAAGAGGGCTGCTATTTCCTACTGTACGATCAACGCTCCGAACGCGGGCGCGACGCTCACTTTCGCCGTTGGGTCAGCTATCTGTTTAATCCCATCGCCCTGCTCAACCATGCGGGCGTAGGCTATCAACGCTACTGGTTCCCGGCTTACGGTTTACTGCCGCGCTGGCACCATCGTCGTGATTTAACGCCTGCGGAGAAACCAGAGGGGTTAACCCAGCTTACACTGAGTTGGTACAGCCATCATGTCGAACATGAAGGGATAGCCAACGCATTGCGCCCGCTGCTGGCACAGCAAGGCGTGGAACTCATCACCCGAGAACTGAGCTACGAGGAGTGGTTTGAGGGTGCGGGCGAGAGCGACATTTGGTTGGGCAGCGTCAACTTCACCTTACCGCTGGACTACGCGCTGTTTGCACAGCTCTATGAATTGCCGCTGATGCAACATTGCATTCCGATCAACTGGCGCGCCGATGCCGAACAGTGGCGTCAGAAAACCCTGCCGCTGGCAGAGTGGAGCAAACAACTGGTCGACAGTGACTTTATCCATCCGCTGTTTCATCACTGGTTGCTACTGGAAGGTCAACGCAGTATGCGCGGAGTGCGCCTCAATACGCTGGGCTGGTTTGACTTTAAATCGGCCTGGTTTGCCCCACCCGAGTTGTGATGCTTTCGCACTGTCACAGAAGTGTCTAAACTAGGCCGTTCTCAACGGGGTGCCCTACAGACTGGGCTGAGAGAAACCCGTCGAACCTGATCCGGCTCATACCGGCGTAGGGATTTGAGATGCCCTCTCACTCAGATCCTTTGCGACTCGAACTCATTTTCTCCTCAAGGAGCGCAAAGTGTTAAACAAAGTTCTGCCTCTGGTCCTGCTTTTTGCTGCCCCGGCCTTCGCGGCTAAACCAGTACTGACTGTCTACACCTACGATTCGTTCTCTGCGGATTGGGGCCCTGGCCCGGCCGTGAAAAAAGCCTTTGAAGCCGAATGTGGCTGTGAACTGAAATATGTGGCGCTGGAAGATGGCGTGTCACTGCTCAATCGCGTACGCATGGAAGGCAAAAATAGCAAAGCCGACGTGGTGCTGGGCCTCGACAATAACCTGGTGCAAGCGGCAGAGAAAACCGGTCTGTTCGCGAAAAGCGCCGTCGACACCAGCAAACTGCAATTACCAGACGGCTGGCATAACGACACCTTCATCCCCTTCGATTACGGCTACTTCGCCTTCGTCTACGATAAAAACAAGCTGAAGAACCCGCCAAAAAGTTTGAAGGAGCTGGTCGAAAGCCCAGAAAAGTGGCGTGTGATTTATGAAGATCCGCGTACCAGCACCCCAGGGCTTGGACTGTTGTTGTGGATGCAAAAAGTCTATGGCGATAAGGCACCCGACGCATGGCAAAAGCTGGCGCAAAAAACCGTCACCGTCACCAAAGGCTGGAGCGAAGCTTACGGTTTGTTCCTGAAAGGCGAAGGCGACCTGGTGTTGAGCTATACCACCTCTCCGGCCTACCACATTATTGAAGAGAAAAAAGAGAACTACGCTGCCGCGCCATTCAGCGAAGGTCACTATTTGCAGGTGGAAGTCGCCGCACAACTCGCCAGCAGCAAGCAGCCGAAACTGGCGCAGCAGTTTATGCAGTTTATGGTGTCGCCCGCTTTCCAGCAGACCATTCCAACCGGTAACTGGATGTACCCGGTGATTAAAAGCGATCTGCCAGCGGGTTATCAGTCATTGTCCGTCCCGGCGACGGCGCTGCAGTTCACCCCAGCAGAAGTCGCTGACCATCGCACCAGTTGGGTTAACGCGTGGCAACAGGCCGTTAGCCGTTAATGCCAGGTTGGTTAATTCCCGGCAGTGTCGTCGCGCTTTTATTGTGCGCGGTGGCACTGTTGGCATTTAGCGCACTGGTGATGGTCGCTCCTGCCACCGACTGGCGCAGCTTGCTCACCGACCGTTATCTGCATCATGTATTGGCGTTCTCTTTCGAGCAGGCGTTGCTATCGGCGCTGTTCTCCGTGCTGCCTGCCATCCTACTCGCACGGGCACTTTATCGCCGCCGTTTCCCCGGACGCACGCTGTTGCTGCGCCTGTGCGCCATGACGCTGGTACTGCCCGTTTTGGTGGCTGTCTTTGGCTTGCTCAGCGTCTACGGTCGCAGCGGCTGGCTGGCGCAGCTGTGCGCCCTGCTCGGCATGCATTACCACTTCTCACCCTATGGTTTGCAGGGAATTCTGCTGGCCCACGTATTCTTTAATCTGCCACTTGCCACGCGCATGCTGCTCCAGGCGCTGGAAAGCATTCCTGGCGAACAGCGCCAACTTGCGGCGCAGCTGGGCCTGCGTGGCTGGAATCTCTTTCGGTTGCTGGAGTGGCCGTGGCTGCGGCGTCAAATTCTGCCCACTGCCGCGCTGATCTTTATGCTGTGCTTTGCCAGTTTCGCCACCGTACTGGCGCTGGGTGGCGGGCCGCGCGCCACCACGCTGGAACTGGCGATCTATCAGGCCCTAAGTTTTGATTACGATCCCAGCCGTGCGGCACTGTTGGCACTGCTGCAACTGGGTTGCTGTTTGCTGCTGGTGCTGCTCAGCCAACGCTTCAGTAAAGCCATCCCCACCGGCAGCCTAAATATTCGTGGCTGGCGCGATCCGCAGGATTCCTGGCATGCCCGACTCTCAGACAGCCTGCTGATTGTCCTGGCGCTGGCGCTGTTGCTGCCACCTTTAGCAGCGGTGATCGTCGACGGATTACGGGGCGGCGTAAGCGGTGCACTGCAGCAGCCAGCGTTGTGGCAAGCGACGTTCACCTCGCTGCGAATCGCGCTCGGTGCCGGTCTGCTCTGTGTAATTCTGACCATGATGCTGCTATGGAGCAGCCGTGAATTGCGTCAGCGCCAGCATAGAGTCGCGGCGCAGGCAATGGAACTTAGCGGCATGCTGATTCTGGCGATGCCTGGCATTGTGCTGGCCAGCGGCTTTTTCCTGCTGTTCAACGCCACGGTGGGTTTACCTGAACGTGCCGATGGTGTGGTGATTTTCACCAACGCGTTGATTGCCATTCCCTATGCGATGAAAGTGCTGGAGAATCCCATGCGCGATATCCACGCACGCTACAGCCATCTCTGTGCTTCGCTTGGCATCAGTGGTTTTAACCGCCTGAAAATCATTGAGCTGCGCGCGCTGAAGCGCCCTCTTGCGCAGGCAATGGCTTTTGCCTGCGTGATATCCATCGGTGACTTCGGTGTGGTAGCGCTGTTTGGGAGCGCTGATTTCCGCACGCTGCCGTTCTATTTGTTCCAACAAATTGGCGCCTATCGCGGCGCAGATGGTGCAGTGACGGCACTGCTGCTGTTATTGCTGTGCCTGTTACTCTTCACATTGATGGAAAAATTACCTGGTCGCCATGCTGACACTGAATAATCTCACTTACCTTTACCAGCATCTGCCTATGCGCTTTAGTTTTGAGGCGCAGGCCGGTGAGCGGCTGGCGATCCTTGGGCCAAGTGGCGCAGGCAAAAGCACCTTGCTGAGCTTACTGGGTGGCTTTCTGCCAGTGAGCCAAGGCTCACTGATCATGAACGGCGTCGATCACACAGGCAGCGTACCGGCGGCACGACCGGTTTCGATGCTGTTCCAGGAGAACAATTTGTTCCCGCATTTGACGGTGCAGCAAAATATGGGATTGGGCCTGCATCCTGGCCTGAAACTTTCACCGGAACAGCAGCAACAGATTACCGCTATCGCCGAGCAAACCGGGCTGCAAGCGTTGCTAACCCGCCTTCCCGGACAACTCTCTGGCGGTCAACGGCAACGCGTCGCTCTGGCTCGCTGTTTATTGCGTAACCAACCGATTTTATTGCTTGATGAGCCCTTCTCGGCGCTGGATCCCGCCCTGCGCGGTGAAATGTTACAGCTGGTGCGATCCGTGTGTGAAAGCCGCAATATTACCCTGCTGATGGTGTCGCACAGTCTGGAAGATGCCCAGCAGATTGCATCACGTAGCCTGGTGGTGGTCGATGGACGGATTTACTGGGATGGCAGTACTGAGCACTTAATCAGCGGTGAGAGTGAGGCAGCCGCCATCCTTGGCGTAAAAAAGCGTTAGGCGAAGAAGACCTTCCACAGCAGATGGCGGAAAACAGGCATCATCGGATGGTATTGGATAGCGATAAATGCCGCCGCGCCAGTCACTGCCGCCAGTGGTGCCAACCAGCGCAGACGCGCCTGCGGCAAATATTGGGTGGCCCAATCGACGGTTTTCCCACTGCGATACCAGCGCCAGAGTAACCAGCAGCCGATCCATACCAGCAGCGCGACCAGCAGCAGCAATACTTTAAAATGGCTACCCTGCGCGGCTTGCGGAACATCTATCGCCACACCGGCCAAAATACCCGGCATCAAATAGGCCGGAGGCCAGAGGATGCAACCGATCAGGTTGGGCGGAATAAACTTACGGACGGGCAACTCCAGCATACCTGCCGCTAAAGGAATTAGCGGACGGGTTGGCCCGACAAAACGTCCAACCAAAATGGTAAACATGCTGTGCTGGTGCAGCGCATGTTCCGTTTTATCCAACAACCCTTTGTACTTTTGCAGATATTTCCAACGGTGCAGTGGCCCCTGAAACTTCCAGCCAATACCGTAGGAGACCCAGTCACCAATCAGACAACCGGCAAAGCCCGCTGCCCAGGCAGGGTACAAACCAATCTGCCCGCTACCGACCAGCGCCCCGAGGCTGGCCATTAACACGGTGCCTGGTAACAGTAATCCTACGAACGCCAGTGACTCGAGAAAGGTGACCAGCGCCACAGCAAAGAGCGCAAACTCTAGCGATTGCGTAAACAGGTGTTGAATCCAGGCTTCCATAACTATCCTCTGCGGAATATAGAGGCTGGATTGTCCGGAGCCAGCGCCACAGCGTCAAGGCAAGAATTGTAGAACGATGTTGACAAAGTGCTGACAATTTCATCGCTACAGGCACTGTATAAACATCCATGGTATACTCAGCATAGTTCATTTTCTGGAGTTACTGTGACCGATCCGCGTGCAGGTTTTCTGCTGACCCGACATTGGCGAGACACGCCAACGGGCAGCGAAGTGGTGTTGTGGCTGGCCACGGAGCAAGGCCCACAGCGGCTGGTGCTGCCTGCCCAGGAGTCGGTCGCCTTTATCCCCGAAGCGTTCCGCCAGCAAACCGAAACGCTGATCCGCGATGAGCGCCACACGCGGATACAATCGCTCGAGCTAAAAGATTTTCAGCGCCGTCCGGTGTTTGGCCTTTATTGTCGTAGCAACCGCCAGCTGCAAAATCTGGAGAAACGTCTGCGCGAAAACGGCATTCCGGTGTATGAAGCGGATATCCGTCCCCCCGAACGCTATTTAATGGAGCGTTTTATCACGGCGCCAGTGTGGTTCAGCGGGGACGTGCGTGGCGACAGTATCGTTAATGCCCGTTTGAAGCCACATCCTGACTATCGTCCGCAATTGAAATGGGTATCGCTGGATATCGAAACCACCGAGCACGGTGAACTGTATTGCATCGGGCTGGAAGGCTGCGGTCAGCGCCAGGTTTATATGCTCGGTCCGCCAAACGGCGATGCCAGCACGCTCGATTTTGACCTCATTTATGTCGATAGCCGCCCACAATTGCTGGAGCAGCTCAATGCCTGGTTTGAACGTCACGACCCGGATGTCATCATTGGCTGGAGCGTCGTGCAGTTCGATCTGCGCGTCTTGCAAAAACACGCCGATCGTTATGGTATTCCACTGCGCCTGGGCCGCCAGAATCAGGCGCTGGAGTGGCGTGAGCATGGTTTCAAACCGGGTGTCTTTTTCGCGCAGGCACAGGGACGTTTGGTGATCGATGGCATTGAAGCGCTTAAGTCAGCCTTTTGGGATTTCCCCTCCTTCAGCCTTGAGGCCGTGTCACGCCAGCTTCTGGGGGAAGGGAAAGCCATTGATAACCCTTGGCAGCGTATGGAGGAGATCAACTGGCGTTTCGCCCACGACAAACCGGCGCTGGCGAAGTACAACCTGAAAGATTGCGAGCTGGTCACGCGCATCTTCCAGCACACCGCAATTATGCCGTTCCTGCTGGAACGCGCCACCGTCAACGGTTTGGCGGTTGATCGCCACGGTGGTTCGGTGGCTGCTTTCGGTCATCTTTATATTCCGCGTATGCACCGTGCCGGATTTGTCGCACCGAATCTCGGCGAAGTGGCGCCAGAAGCCAGCCCTGGTGGCTATGTTATGGATTCGCGTCCAGGTTTGTACGATTCAGTATTAGTCCTTGATTACAAAAGCCTGTACCCATCGATTATCCGCACCTTCCTCATCGATCCTGTGGGGCTAGTAGAAGGCTTAGCGCATCCTGATGATGTCGATTCGGTGCCCGGCTTCCGCCATGCGCGTTTTTCGCGTGAGACGCACTGTTTGCCCGCCATCGTCGAACAGATTTGGCAAGGACGTGAAAACGCCAAACGCGACGGCAATAAACCGCTGTCGCAGGCGCTTAAGATCATCATGAACGCGTTTTACGGCGTGCTTGGCACCAGCGCATGTCGCTTTTTCGATCCGCGTTTGGCGTCATCCATTACGCTGCGCGGTCATGCCATCATGCAACAAACGCGAGAACTGATTGAATCAGAAGGATTTAATGTAATTTACGGCGACACCGACTCCACCTTTGTCTGGCTGAAAGGCGCGCACAGCGAAGCCGATGCAACAGAAATAGGTCGGCGCCTGACCGAGCAGGTCAACAACTGGTGGCGGCAACATCTGCAGCAAACGTACGGACTGGAGAGCGCGTTGGAGCTGGAGTACGAAACCCATTTCAGCCGTTTCCTGATGCCAACGATTCGTGGAGCTGAACAAGGCAGTAAAAAGCGCTATGCCGGTATGATTCGCAGCGATGGCGCAGAACGCCTGGTTTTTAAAGGCCTGGAATCCGTCCGCACCGACTGGACGCCGCTGGCGCAGCAGTTTCAGCAAAATCTGTATGGCCGCATTTTTCGGGGCGAGCCGTGGCAGGATTACATCCGTGACACAGTGGCGCAGCTACTGGCAGGTGAGCTGGATGAGCAACTGATCTACAAAAAAACGTCTGCGTCGCGCGTTAAAAGATTATGAAAAAAATGTGCCGCCGCACGTGCGCGCTGCTCGCCTCGCCGATGAGCAAAATCGGAAATTACAACGTCCCTTGCAGTATCAAAATGGCGGCTCAATTCGCTATGTGATGGCCACGGCTGGCCCGGAACCACTGGAAGCGCGCCACACCCCGCTTGACTACGATCACTACGTCAGCAAGCAGTTACAACCAGTGGCAGATGGCATTTTACCTTTCGTTGGCGATGACTTTGCTACACTCATTACTGGGCAGCTGGGGCTTTTTTGACAGGTGACGAATGCCTTGCCATCCAGTACCATAGCGCCCTTCCTGATTCTCACTGCATATACAATCTGACCAAACACCCGTTTGGCGGGGATGTATTGCCTGAGTGCGGGTGAACTTCTTTATGGCATGTCAGAGAGTCGAGCTAAAAATATATGGTTTTTACACTGGGTCAGCGCTGGATTAGTGATACCGAAAGTGAACTGGGTTTAGGAACAGTGGTCGCGGTTGATACACGCATGATCACCATGATGTTCCCGGCAACCGGCGAAAACCGCCTGTATGCCCGCAATGATGCGCCGGTCACACGTGTGATTTTCAATCCGGGTGACACCATCACCAGCCATGAAGGTTGGCAGATGAGCGTCGATGAAGTCCGTAACGATAAAGATTTAATGACTTACATCGGCACGCGTCTCGATACCGCAGAAAGCGACGTGATGATGCGTGAAGTGATGCTGGACAGCAAACTGGTGTTCAGCAAACCGCAAGATCGTCTGTTTGCCGGTCAGCTCGACCGTATGGACCGTTTTGCGCTGCGCTTCCGCGCGCGTAAGTATCAGAGCGAGCAGTATCGTCTGCCGATCAGCGGCCTGCGCGGTATGCGCACCAACCTGATTCCACATCAGTTGCACATAGCCCATGATGTTGGCCGCCGCCATGCCCCCCGCGTCTTGTTGGCGGATGAGGTCGGCTTGGGTAAAACCATTGAAGCCGGGATGATCATTCAACAGCAGTTGCTGGCAGGTCGTGCCGAACGTGTGCTGATCGTGGTACCGGAAACCCTACAGCACCAGTGGCTGGTAGAGATGTTACGTCGTTTCAACCTGCGCTTTGCCCTGTTTGACGACGGCCGCTACACCGAAGCCCAGCACGACAGTGACAATGCCTTCGAGACAGAACAGCTGATTATCTGCTCACTGGATTTCGTGCGTCGTAATAAACAGCGTCTGGAATTGCTGGCCGATGCCGACTGGGATCTGCTGGTGGTGGATGAAGCCCACCATCTGGCGTGGAGCGAAGATGCCCCAAGCCGTGAATATCAAGTAATTGAACAGCTCGCGGAGAAAACGCCGGGCGTGCTACTGCTGACGGCAACGCCGGAACAGCTGGGTCTGGAAAGTCACTTTGCTCGCTTGCGTCTGCTCGATCCGAATCGCTTCCATGACTTCAGCCAGTTTGTGGCTGAGCAGCAGAACTATCGCCCGGTTGCCGATGCGGTAAGCTCTCTGCTGGCCGATCACGCTATCAGCAAAGACGAGATGAATCTGATCAACGATCTGATCGGTGAGCAGGACATCGAGCCCCTGTTGCAGGTCGCGAATAGCGATCGTGATGGCAAAGAAGATGCGCGCAAAGAGCTGGTTTCGATGCTAATGGATCGCCATGGAACCAGCCGTGTGCTGTTCCGTAACACACGTAATGGCGTGAAAGGTTTCCCGAAACGCGAACTCCACCAGATTCGTTTGCCGCTGCCCGCCCAGTACCAGACCGCGATTAAAGTCTCGGGCATTATGGGTGCGCGTAAAACCGCTGAAGAGCGCGCGCGCGATATGCTGTACCCAGAAAAGATTTATCAGGAATTTGAAGGTGATAGCGGTACCTGGTGGAACTTCGATCCGCGTGTTGAATGGTTAATGGGCTACCTGACCAGCAACCGCAAAGAGAAAGTGCTGGTGATTTGTGCGCAAGCCACTACTGCGCTGCAACTTGAGCAGGTGCTGCGTGAGCGCGAAGGTATTCGTGCCGCCGTGTTCCACGAAGGATTGTCGATTCTGGAGCGCGACCGCGCTGCCGCTTTCTTCGCCTCAGAAGAAGAAGGCGCACAGGTGCTGCTGTGTTCAGAAATCGGTTCTGAAGGCCGTAACTTCCAGTTCGCCAGCCGCCTGGTGATGTTCGATTTGCCGTTTAACCCGGACCTGCTGGAGCAGCGTATCGGTCGTCTCGATCGTATTGGTCAGATGCATGACATTCAGATTTTGGTGCCGTGGCTGGAAAAAACTGCCCAGGCGGTACTGCTGCGTTGGTATCACGAAGGTCTGGATGCGTTTGAACACACCTGCCCAACCGGCCGCACGATTTATGACAGTGAATACAGCAAGCTGATCGAATATCTCGCCGCGCCAGAGAACCCACAGGGTCTGGATGAGTTCATTGTTGAAAGCCGCAAGCAGCACGACACACTGAAAACACAGCTGGAGCAAGGCCGTGACCGCCTGTTGGAGCTGAACTCAAACGGTGGCGAAGCAGCACAAGCGCTTGCCAATGCTATCGGCGAACAGGATAACGACACTGATTTGGTCAACTTTGCCCTGAATCTGTTCGATATCGTCGGTATCAACCAAGAAGACCGCAGCGACAGCTTAATTGTCCTGACGCCGTCCGATCACATGCTGGTGCCTGACTTCCCTGGCTTGCCAGAAGATGGTTGCACGGTCACCTTCAACCGTAACCAGGCGCTGTCACGCGAAGATACCCAGTTCATTACCTGGGAACATCCGCTGATCCTCAACGGTCTCGATCTGATTCTTTCGGGTGATACCGGTAGCTGTGCGCTGTCATTGTTGAAGAACAAGGCGCTGCCGGTGGGTACTTTGCTGGTTGAGATGATTTACGTGGTGGAAGCGCAGGCACCGAAGAGTCTGCAACTCACCCGCTTCCTGCCACCATCCCCGGTGCGTTTACTGATGGATCGTGCGGGCAACAATCTGGCAGGCAAAGTCGAATTCGAGAGCTTTAACCGCCAGCTGAATGCCGTTAATCGTCACACTGGGAGCAAGCTGGTCAACGCGGTTCAGCAAGAAGTGCATGAGATCCTGACACAAGCCGAGAAAATGATTGTGCCAGAGGCCCAAGCCCTGATTGCCGCAGCGAAAGTCGAAGCCGATGAGAAGTTGAGTGCCGAGTTGTCACGTCTGGAAGCCTTGAAAGCGGTCAACCCTAACATCCGTGATGATGAGGTTGAAGCGCTGGAAAGTAATCGCGAGCAGGTGCTGGAAAGCCTGGGCGATGCTGGATGGCGTCTGGACGCGTTGCGTCTGATCGTCGTGACACACCAATAAAGTGCTTAAGGCCACTACGACATGTTGATGGAAGCGTACAATCCGCCGCTTGAACCCTGGTTACACATTCTGTATCAGGACGAGCATATTATGGTGGTCAACAAGCCTAGTGGCTTGTTATCGGTGCCGGGACGTCAGGAAGAACACAAGGACAGCGTGATGACACGCGTCCAGCGTGATTTTCCGCAGGCAGAATCGGTACATCGATTGGATATGGCGACCAGTGGCGTGATGGTGGTGGCGCTGAATAAAGCCGCGGAGCGCGAGCTAAAGCGGCAATTCCGCGAGCGTGAGCCCTCCAAGTACTATGTAGCGCGTGTGTGGGGTCATCCAACGGCAGAAGAGGGATTAATCGATCTGCCGCTGATTTGCGATTGGCCCAACCGCCCCAAACAGATGGTGTGTTTTGAAAACGGTAAATCCGCACAAACGGAGTATCAGGTACTGGAGTATGAAGCGAGCCACAGTGCGCGCGTGCTGCTCAAGCCGATTACCGGACGCTCGCATCAGCTGCGTGTGCATTTACTGGCGCTGGGTCATCCGATCTTAGGTGACCGCTTCTATGCACACGAAGAAGCGTTGGCGATGGCGCCTCGTTTGCAACTGCATGCGGAATCGCTGACGATCACGCATCCCGCGTTTGGTAATAGCATGACGTTCAAACAGCCTGCGGATTTCTAATTTGCAGGCAATGAAAAGGGCCGCCAGCAATGACGGCCCTTTCAAATTTCATCTCAATATCCAGGCTATTTAAAACCTTTCTCCTTACGAATCAAATCGTAAGCCGCCTGAATCTCCTGCGCTTTCTGCTTCGCCATCTCCATCATTTCCGGCGGTAATCCTTTCGCCACCAGTTTATCGGGATGATGCTCGCTCATTAGCTTGCGGTAGGCACGTTTAATCGTGGTACTGTCATCGCTGCTTTTCACGCCCAGTACGCTACACGCATCTTCTAACGTTGGCCCACGTTTTGCCTGTTGGTAAGCACCGCCATAAGATGAACCGCCGCCGCCAAACTGCTGACCGCCTTCCATCATGCGCAAGAACTGATCGAACTGTGCACGCGAAATGCCCAACTCTTCTGCAATGACATACAGCACTTGGCGTTCATTTGGATGCAACGAACCATCAGCAAACGCCGCCTGGATTTGAATTTCCAGAAACATCCTAATCAGATCAAAGCGTCCAAAGCAGGCACTGCGCAGTTCACGTAGCTTATTACGCAACGGATAGTCGCTCTGCTTGCCTTCACGAAATGCTCGCTGCGCTGCTACACGGGCATCGCCATGCAGTTGCATACGATCCATAAATAAGGATGCAATCTGGATATCCGCTTCAGTGACATGCCCTTTTGACTTGGTCAAATGGCCCATCACCTGAAAAGTGGTACTAAAAAACTGCGTCTGTCGCGCCTGATTATTGGCGAAATACCCCTGTCCTTTTACGCTGCGCACTTTATCAAACATATGGCCAATGAGCAGACCCAGCACAATGCCCCAAAAGCCTGCCCCAGAAAGTAAGCCAAGAGCCAGACCAATAACTTTTCCCCAGTAGCGCATAAACTCCTCAATTCGCCATGCTTGCGGCTGAAAATTGCATTATCATACCTTTCATTTACTTCAGTGCCTAACAGCAACGCGATCAGACATGGATTAACACTGGCACAACGCCGGGCAGTAAGTTAGTCTCTGAGCCGATTGTCGGCATGATGCCCGTTCTCATGGAAATCCCGAACCGCGTATGAAAAAACAGATACCTACCCTGCTGGCTACCATGATTGGTGCAGCGCTCTACAGTCAGCCGTCATTCGCCGACGATCTTATGTCGCAGTGTATGCTGGGCGTGCCGAGCTACAACCGTCCTTTGGTCAGTGGCGATACCAATTCGCTGCCTGTCACCATCAACTCCGACTCGGCCAAAGGTAACTACCCGAATGACGCGGTTTTCACCGGCAATGTAGACGTAGAGCAGGGTAACAGCCGCTTGCGCGCCGATGAGATGCAACTGCATCAACGCCAACAGGATGGACAAACCACCCCGGTTCGTACCGTTGATGCGCTGGGTAATGTGCACTATGACGATAATCAGGTCATCCTGAAAGGTCCGAAAGCGTGGTCAAATCTGAACACCAAAGACACGAACGTGTGGAACGGTGATTATCAGATGGTGGGGCGCCAAGGCCGTGGTGTCGCCGATCAGATGAAGCTGCGTGGCGATAACCGTTACACCATTCTGGAAAACGGCAGCTTCACCTCCTGTCTGCCAGGTTCGAATAGCTGGAGCGTGGTCGGTTCCGAGGTGATCCAGGATCGCCAGGAAGAAGTTGCTGAAATCTGGAACGCCCGCTTTAAACTCGGCAATGTGCCGGTGTTCTACAGCCCCTATTTACAGTTACCGATTGGCGATCGCCGCCGCTCAGGTTTCCTGATTCCTAACGCGAAGTACGGCAGCAATAACGGCTTCGAGTTTATGCTGCCGTACTACTGGAACATCGCGCCGCAGGCCGATGCCACGATTACGCCGCATTACATGAGTAAACGTGGTCTGCAGTTGCAGAACGAATTCCGCTATCTGACCGTGTTCGGTGCCGGTTTGATGGAGCTGGATTATCTGCCTTCAGATAGTCAGTACAATAACGATAAAGCAGTGCGCAGCATCTCTCAGGATGCCAGCTCCAATCGCTGGTTGTTCTACTGGCAGCATGCCGGGGTGTATGAGCAGCACTGGCGCTTTAATGCCAACTATACCAAGGTCAGCGATCCGTATTACTTCAACGACCTTGATTCGAAGTACTACAGCTCAACAGATGGCTACGCGACGCAGAAATTCAGCTTTGGTTATGCTGATACCAACTGGGACGCGACGCTCTCGACCAAAGACTTCCAGGTATTTGGCACCACAGATTCGACCAACGTTTATCGTGCGATGCCACAGCTCGATCTGAATTTCTATCAGAACGATATGGGGCCATTCGATGGTCGCATCTTTGCCCAAGCCGTGAAATTCACTAACGTAAACAGTAAAATGCCGGAAGCCACGCGACTGCATATTGAGCCAACGCTTAATCTGCCGCTCTCGAATGGCTGGGCGAGCCTGGATACGGAAGCCAAATTCCTTGCTACCCATTACCAGCAAGACAACATTGATCGTTATAACAATAACCAAATCTCTGGCATCGACAGCACAGGGAACCGGTTAGACGACTCAGTGAACCGTACGCTTCCCCAGTTCAAAGTGGATGGCCGCCTGGTCTTCGAACGTAATATGAACTGGGAAGAGGGTTACACGCAGACGCTGGAACCTCGCGTTCAATACCTCTACGTCCCGTATCGTAACCAGAGCAATATTTACCCGTACGACTCGACGCTGCTGCAAACCGACTACACCGGCTTGTTCCGCGATCGTACCTACAGTGGTCTTGACCGTATCGCTTCAGCCAACGAAGTCTCTACCGGTTTGACTACGCGAATTTATGATAACGATCTGGTTGAACGTTTTAACGTTTCTGTGGGTCAAATCTACTCGTTTACCCCGTCTCGTACCGGCGTAAACCAAACGAGTGAAGAAGATGACACCGGCAGCTTGATTTGGGCAGGTGACACCTACTGGAAAATCAGCGATCGCTGGGGCGCGCGCGGCGGACTGCAGTATGACACCCGTCTCGATAACGTCGCTCAAGGCAACGCTATTCTGGAATATCGCCAGGATGCCGATCGTATGGTACAGCTGAGCTACCGCTACAGCAGTCCTGAGTATGTTGCACAAGCGCTGGGTAACTCGAGCTTGCTGACTAACCCGATCTATAAAAACGGGATTTCACAAGTCGGTGCCACCGCAAGCTGGCCGATTGCAGATGCCTGGTCACTGGTGGGCGGATATTACTACGATACCCGCAACAGCCGCCCGGCTGAACAATTAGTCGGCCTGCAGTACAGCTCGTGCTGCTACGCTATTCGTCTGGGTTACGAGCGCAAGATCAACGGTTGGGAAAACAACGACAGTAAGTACGACAACCAAATCTCATTCAACATTGAGCTACGTGGTCTGAGTTCTAACTATGGCTTAGGCACCAATGAAATGCTGCGTCAGGGCATTATCCCTTACCAGCGCGCTTTCTGATGTTGTGATGTTTGACAGGCTATCCCGCAGTGCGGAAACAACAATGGATAAAGTATGAAGAACTGGAGAATGCTGATTCTTGGTGTAGCGATTACCGCTAACACTGCGTTCGCAGCCCCCCAAGAAGTGGATAAAGTTGCCGCCGTTGTGAACAACGGTGTGGTGCTGGAAAGTGACGTTGATAACATGATGCGTACCGTGAAATCACAGGCGCAGCAGGCTCATCAGCAGTTACCTGATGACAAAACCTTGCGTCATCAAATTCTTGAGCGTCAGGTCATGGATGCCATCATTCTTCAGATGGGCGAAAAAGCCGGCCTGCAGGTCAGCGATCAGCAGTTGGATGAGGCGATCCAGAATATCGCCGCACAAAATAAGATGAGTATGGATCAGCTGCGCAGTCGGCTGGCCTATGACGGTATGAACTACAACGCTTACCGTGCGCAGATTCGCCAGGAAATGCTGATTTCTGAAGTGCGTAACAACGAAGTGCGCCGTCGCGTCACCATCTTGCCGCAGGAAGTCGATACTCTGGCTGCCCAAGTGGGTTCTCAAAATACCCAAGGCACTGAGTTGAACGTCAGCCAGATCCTGCTGCCATTGCCAGAAAACCCTTCGCAACAGCAGGTTGACGATCAGGAAGCGCTGGCGCGCCAACTGGTAGGACAACTGAAAGGCGGTGCTGACTTCGGTAAACTGGCGGTAACCTATTCTGCCGATCCGCAAGCGCTGAAAGGCGGCAACATGGGCTGGGCAAAAATTGAAGAGTTGCCAACCCTGTTCTCGCAAGCACTGAGCACCTCGAAGAAAGGCGACATCGTCGGCCCAATTCGTTCAGGTGTCGGTTTCCATATCCTGAAAGTGAACGATCTGCGCGGTGAGAGCAAAAATATCTCTGTGACGGAAGTGCATGCGCGTCACATTTTGCTGAAGCCTTCTCCGATCCTCACTGATGCGCAGGCACAAGCGAAGATCGAGCAGATTGCAGCTGACATCAAGAGTGGCAAAACCACCTTTGCTGCGGCGGCAAAACAGTTCTCTGACGATCCCGGATCTGCCAACCAAGGTGGCGATCTCGGCTGGGCAACGCCTGACATCTACGATCCGGCATTCCGCGATGCGCTGCTGAAATTGCAGAAAGGCCAGGTCAGCGAACCGGTCCACTCTTCCTTCGGCTGGCATTTAATTCAGCTGTTGGACACCCGTCAGGTAGACAAAACTGACGCTGCGCAGAAAGAGCGCGCATACCGTCTGTTGTTCAACCGTAAATTTGCTGAAGAAGCGCAGACGTGGATGCAGGAGCAGCGCGCCAGTGCTTACGTGAAGATTCTGGACGGCAATGGCCAGTAATTATCGTGTTGTGATTACACCCGGCGAACCCGCCGGGATTGGTCCAGACCTTGCCGTTCAACTGGCCCAGCTTGACTGGCCAGTTGAGCTGGTGGTTTGTGTCGATGGCCATCTCTTGCTTCAGCGCGCCAATCAACTCGGATTGCCTCTCACGCTGCGTGATTACCAACCTGGTGTTGCCGCACAACCGCAGCAAGCAGGGACTCTGACGCTACTGCAGGTCGATACTGCGCAGCCCGTGACTCCCGGCGAGCTGACGGTGGCAAATGGTCACTATGTACTGGAAACGCTGGCACGTGCCTGTGACGGCTGCCTGAATGGCGAGTTCGCTGCGCTGATTACCGGCCCAGTGCATAAAGGCGTGATCAACGACGCTGGCATTCCGTTTACCGGCCATACCGAATTCTTTGCCGATCGCGCAGGTGGCGATCGCGTGGTGATGATGCTGGCAACGGAAGAGTTGCGGGTGGCATTGGCCACTACGCACCTGCCACTCAAGGATGTATCTGATGCCATCACCCGTGACAGCCTGCATGAAGTGATCACTATTCTGCATCAGGATTTACAGCAAAAATTTGGTATACCGCAGCCACACATTTTCGTCTGCGGCTTGAACCCGCACGCAGGTGAAAGCGGCCATATGGGCCGTGAAGAGATTGATACCATTATTCCGGCGCTTGATGAATTACGTCAGCAAGGTATCCAGCTTACCGGCCCCTTACCAGCGGATACGCTGTTCCAGCCGAAATATCTGCAACATGCCGATGCCGTTTTGGCGATGTATCACGACCAAGGCTTACCGGTGCTAAAATATCAGGGGTTTGGTCGCGCGGTGAATATCACCCTTGGCCTTCCCTTTATCCGAACTTCTGTCGACCATGGTACCGCGCTGGAATTAGCCGGCCAAGGGAAGGCAGAACCGGGCAGCTTTATCACGGCGCTTAATCTCGCCATCACTATGATCAAGAGCAGTAATGAATAATCGCGTCCATCAGGGGCATTTTGCCCGTAAACGTTTCGGGCAGAACTTCCTGAACGATCAGTACATTATCGACAGCATTGTCTCCGCTATTCACCCGCAGAAGGGAGAAGCGATTGTGGAGATTGGTCCCGGCCTTGGTGCCTTAACTGAACCGGTGGGCGAGCGCCTCGATGAACTGACCGTTGTTGAGCTGGATCGCGATCTGGCCGCGCGTTTGCAGACCCATCCGTTCCTCGGACCTAAGCTGACCATTTACCAGCAAGATGCCATGACCTTCGATTTCTCGGCACTGGCAAAAGAGAAAGGTCAGCCGCTGCGTGTGTTTGGCAACCTGCCTTACAATATCTCCACGCCGCTGATGTTCCACCTTTTCAGCTATACTGGTTCGATTAAAGATATGCACTTCATGCTGCAGAAAGAAGTGGTTAATCGTTTGGTCGCCGGCCCAGGTAGCAAAGCTTATGGTCGCCTGACCGTCATGGCGCAGTACTACTGCCAGGTGATTCCGGTGCTGGAGGTTCCACCAGAATCCTTTACGCCGGCACCTAAAGTTGATTCAGCCGTGGTGCGTTTGATGCCTTACCCAGAGCCGCCGTACCCCGTTAGCGATATTCGTCTGCTGAGCCGTATTACCACAGAAGCCTTTGGTAAACGTCGTAAAACCCTGCGCAACAGCCTTGCACATATGTTTACGGCAGGTGCTTTGGACGAATTAAACATTGACGCCTCGCTGCGTGCAGAAAATGTCACCGTGGCACAGTACTGCCAACTGGCAAACTGGCTGGGCAATCATCAGGCTGAAAACCCGGAGAATTGAGTGTATGAGTGAACTGGCCCGCGTCTGTATTCATGTATTGAGTCAATATGTGGAATCACAATCCTTGCCCGACGAGGATCGCTACGTGTTTGCCTACACCATCACCATTCGTAATCTGGGACGCAATAACGTTCAGCTGCTCAGCCGCTACTGGCTTATCACTAATGGCAACGGTCGTGAGACTGAAGTTCAGGGTGAAGGTGTGGTTGGCGAACAACCGCACATTGCTGCAGGCGGCGAATATCAGTACACCAGCGGTGCGATACTGGAAACCCCGATGGGCACCATGCAAGGACACTATGTGATGGTCGACGATGCCGGTGAAGAGTTTCACGTTGAAATCCCGGTGTTCCGACTCGCGGTGCAAACCCACATACATTAATCCCCCCCTCCGCCCGGCCTGTCCGGGCGGCGCGTTTTGATCGGACTGACCTAATGAGTACATACCTGATTGGCGATATTCACGGCTGTTATGACGAGCTACGTGCGCTATTGGCGCAGGTTGATTTCGATCCGCAGCAAGACGAGCTTTGGTTAACCGGTGACTTAGTCGCGCGCGGCCCGGGCTCACTCGATGTGCTGCGCTACGTGAAATCGCTGGGGGATTGCGTGCGCCTGGTGCTCGGCAATCACGATCTGCATCTGCTGGCGGTCTATGCCGGCATCAGCCGCAATAAACCCAAAGATCGTCTGACACCTTTGTTGGAAGCGCACGATGCGGATGAGCTGATTAACTGGTTGCGTCGCCAACCGCTGTTGCAGGTGGATGAGAGCAAGAAATTGCTAATGGCACATGCAGGTATCACCCCACAGTGGGATCTTGAGACAGCCAAGCTGTGCGCTCGTGAGGTAGAAGCGGTTCTCTCCAGCGACACCTATCCCCTGTTTCTTGATGCCATGTACGGCGACATGCCGAACAACTGGACACCAGAGCTAAGTGGCCTCGCTCGCCTGCGCTTTAGCACGAACGCATTTACACGCATGCGTTTCTGTTTCCCTAACGGGCAGCTAGACATGATCTGCAAAGAAGCGCCTAATTCGGCCCCACCGCCGTTGAAACCTTGGTTCCTTGTGCCGGGCAAGATGGGGAGTGAGTACACGCAGGTATTTGGACACTGGGCCTCGCTCGAAGGCAAAGGCACCCCCGACCACGTGATTGGGCTGGATACCGGCTGCTGCTGGGGCGGCACCCTCACCCTGTTGCATTGGGAAACCATGCAATATTACGTGCAGGCATCCAATCGTATTCAGGCAATGGCTGAAAGCGCCGTCAGTGCGCATCCGCCACTGAGCGATATGTCATAAATAAAAAGCCCCGCTGCGTAAGCGGGGCTTTTTTCGTTCGCCATTAATAGCGTCATGCTTGTCACTTAAGCGCATTTCGGTCGCCATTAATGGCGACCCTACATTGTTCGATGCGGTTTTCGTAGGGTGCGCATTCATGCGCACCAGGCAAACATCAGCGGCGATCGAGAATCTCGAAGCAGTAGCTGTGTGAGTTCTGTGCATCGGCATCGTGGAACTCACTGAAGGTCGATTGCCACTCATCCGGCTCGTAATCCGGGAACTGGGTGTCGCCTTCAACTTCAGCATCAATATGGGTCAGGTAAAGACGATCCGCACGGGCCAGCATCTGTTCGTAAATGCGACCACCGCCGATAACCATCACCTCTTCTACGTCACCCGCAGCTTTCACTGCTTCGTCCAGTGAGGTCACCCAGGTAACACCATCATGGGTGCCAGGCTTGCTGCTTACGACAATATTCAGACGTCCAGGCAGTGGACGACCGATAGATTCAAAGGTCAAACGACCCATAATTACCGGCTTATTCAGCGTATGACGTTTGAACCACGCCAAATCTGCTGGCAGGTTCCATGGCATGGCATTTTCCATACCAATAATGCGATCGGCTGCCAGTGCTGCGATCAGACTAATCATGTTAAAAGACCTACAGGAAAAAATTGGCGCCATCATACGTAAAGGCGAAAGTTTCGTCGATAGGCCGACCCCGCTATTTGCGTAAAGCTCCTATGCGACCGCATTTTTGTTATTGGACAGAGTTTTACACCGACTTTCACGGTTAAACCGGGAAGAGGCGCCAGAATAGTCCAACGCAACGGCACAATTCAGGGTGAAATGGTGGTATGGCGTGGCAGAGTGTAAAGAAAAGCGCACTCTATGCGACAAAGAAAAACGGCTCCCGCAGGAGCCGTTGCAAACACGATTAGAAATCGTAGCGCAGACGCACCAGGTTCATGTTACCCAGTGATTTGTCGGTGCTAGAGGTGATCACGTATTCGTAATCCACCTGGAAGCCGTAATCCAGCTTGGTGCTGATACCTACGCCATTGTCGATACGTTTGTAGTTACGTCCATTGACGAACTCCAGACGGTCGCCCATGAAGTAAGGCTGGATAGATTTAACCGCATACTGGTCGATAGCGAATTTGTAACCCGCGAAGTATTCCACGCCCCACGCATCATCCGCGAAGTAGTTATTCACGGTGTTACGTTTGGTTGGTGAGAAGTTCTGGTACCAGCCCGCACCCGCAGACAGCGTCCAGTTATCTGGCGTCCAGCTCAGCGCGGTGCCATAGATGTTCTGGTCGTAATCTTTGCTTTCGCCCGTGCTCGGGTTATGGATATCAGCACGGGTGTAGTTCCACGCCGTACCCCAAGCCAGGTCTTTAGTAATGTGATAGTTCACACCCAGTGAGCCGCCGCCTTTACGCTTGTAACGCAGGCCATTACCTGGCAGGTAGTTGTTGTCTTCAAACAGGTATGAAGCATAAACATCAACGTCGCCGAAGGTGTTTTTGTACTTCAGCATCTTGCGTGAACGGTATGATCCGTCGTAATCGCCGTTGATGCCGTTGCCCGGTGCCTGAGCCAACATATCGTAGTCCCAGATATCGGTCTTCGCGCCAACCACATCATAGTAAACGCTGTTTTGCTGACCAAAGGTCAACTGACCCCAGGTTTTGCTTTTCAGACCGGTGTACAGCTGGCGACGCGTGGTGTTGTTCTGACCATCTGCATGGTGATTGTCCCAACCCCACCAAGCCGGGAAGTTCACACCCAGCTCGTAGTAGCTGACCCAGCTAATATCATCAAACAGGTAGTAGTCAGCAGAGAAACGGAAACGTGAACCGCCATCGTAACCATTACGCTTGTAAGACTTATCGTTTACACCGGCCTGGTGTTGGAACTGCGGACGAATACTACCGCCCACTTTGAAATCAAGACGGCTGAGTGGATCGCCCGCCTGCGGATCCTGCTTGAGCAGAGTAATTTCCGCCTGGCTGGCGAGAGGCGCAGCGACTAATAACGCAGCCACTGCGCTGAGGGTGAAAGCACGCATTTTCATTTTTTATATCCCAGTTAAGGTGAGCGCTCTATTAATGAGCGTCCGAGATAGTACGGTGCGTTTACTGGGATCTTATTTATAAATTTGTGCGAATAATCCTGGATGTAACAATTTCCGCATCAACTGATAAATATTATGTCAAATCAATAGATTTTTAACACATAACGTTATTAAACCCACGGTAAATGAACAAAAAAAACGGCTCCCGAAGGAACCGTTTTATTTTGACTAAAGGACTGATTAGCCTTTAATTAATGCATGCATTTCCTGCACCGAGATCACTTTTTCAGTCGGGTCTGCATTCAACGACATCGCGGTAGCAAAACCACCGTTCAGCGTGGTGTCGTAGTGCACTTTATATTGCAGCGCACTGCGGCGAATCAGTTTTGAGTCCTCAATCGCCTGACGACCCGCAGTGGTATTGACGATGTAAGTGTATTCACCGTTCTTCAGGCGATCCTGAATGTGCGGGCGACCTTCATGCACCTTGTTGACCAAGCGAGGGTTGATACCTGCTTCACCCAGCACCACAGCCGTACCGTGCGTCGCGTCCAGCTCAAAGCCAAACTTCTGCAACTTAGCGGCCAGGTCAACAATGCGCTTCTTGTCACCTTCACGCACTGACAGCAGAGCGCGACCGGTTTTCTTCATATTGCTCTGCGCACCCAGCATCGCTTTGGCAAACGCTTCAGCGAAGGTACGGCCGACACCCATCACTTCACCAGTAGAACGCATTTCTGGGCCAAGGATAGGGTCAACGCCCTGGAACTTGTTGAACGGCAGAACCACTTCTTTCACCGAGTAATACGGTGGAATGATTTCTTTCGTGACGCCCTGCTCCGCCAGGGTTTTACCTGCCATCACACGTGCTGCCACTTTCGCTAAAGGTACGCCGGTCGCTTTAGACACGAATGGCACGGTACGCGCCGCACGTGGGTTCACCTCAATCAGATAAACCTCGTTGTCCTTCACCGCGAACTGCACGTTCATCAAACCGCGCACGTTCAGCTCGAAGGCCAGTTTCTCGACCTGCTGACGCATCACGTTCTGGATTTCGGTGCTCAGCGTATAAGCCGGCAATGAACACGCTGAGTCACCTGAGTGCACGCCAGCTTGTTCGATGTGCTCCATGATGCCGCCAATCAGCACGCGCTCACCGTCGCAAATCGCATCAACATCCACTTCGACAGCGTCGTCCAGGAAGCGATCCAGCAACACTGGTGCATCGTTGGATACAGAAACCGCATTTTGGAAGTAACGCTTCAGGTCGATTTCGTCATAAACGATTTCCATCGCGCGGCCGCCCAGAACATAAGAAGGACGCACCACCAGCGGATAACCGATGCCTGCGGCTTTCTCGACGGCTTGCTCCAGCGTCGCAACGGTGGCATTAGCCGGTTGCTTCAGGTTCAGACGATCAACAGCCTGCTGGAAACGCTCACGGTCTTCTGCACGGTCAATCGCATCCGGGCTGGTACCGATAACCGGCACGCCCGCCGCTTCCAGCGCACGCGCCAGCTTCAGTGGGGTCTGGCCGCCGTACTGCACGATGACGCCTTTAGGCTTCTCGATACGTACGATTTCCAGCACGTCTTCCAATGTGACCGGCTCGAAGTACAAACGGTCGGAGGTGTCGTAGTCAGTCGATACGGTTTCAGGGTTACAGTTCACCATAATGGTTTCGTAACCGTCTTCGCGCAGTGCCAGTGCCGCGTGTACGCAGCAGTAATCGAACTCGATGCCCTGACCGATACGATTTGGACCGCCGCCCAAAATCATGATTTTGTCACGATCCTGGTTTGGATTGGCTTCGCACTCTTCTTCATAGGTGGAGTACATGTACGCGGTATCGGTAGAGAACTCCGCCGCACAAGTATCCACGCGCTTGTAAACCGGGTGCAGGTTGAACTGCTGGCGCAGCTTGCGGATTTCGCTTTCCGCCACGCCAGCCAGTGCTGCCAGACGCACGTCAGCAAAGCCTTTGCGCTTCAGTGCACGCAGGAAATCGGCGTTCAGAGAGTTGACGCCTTCGCGCGCAACCTGCTCTTCCAGACGCACCAGCTCTTCGATTTGTACCAAGAACCAGCGGTCGATGTTCGTCAGGTTGAACACACCATCCACCGACATACCGGCACGGAATGCATCCGCGATGTACCAGATACGGTCAGAACCGGCATCTTTCAGCTCACGGCGGATACGGGTCAGCGCTTCGGCATCATCCAAATCGACTTTCGGGTCGAAGCCGTTAGCACCCACTTCCAGACCGCGCAGCGCTTTCTGCATCGACTCTTGGAAGGTGCGGCCAATTGCCATCACTTCACCCACAGATTTCATCTGCGTGGTCAGGCGGTCATTCGCACCAGCAAATTTCTCGAAGTTGAAACGAGGAATCTTGGTCACAACGTAGTCGATTGACGGCTCAAACGACGCCGGCGTACGACCGCCGGTGATATCGTTCATCAGCTCATCAAGGGTGTATCCCACCGCCAGTTTCGCCGCGACTTTTGCAATCGGGAAACCGGTCGCTTTGGAAGCCAGCGCGGAAGAGCGCGACACGCGTGGGTTCATCTCGATAACAATCAGACGACCATCTTTCGGATTGACTGAGAACTGGACGTTAGAACCGCCGGTTTCCACGCCAATTTCACGCAGTACCGCCAGCGAGGCGTTACGCATGATTTGATATTCTTTATCGGTCAGCGTCTGGGCTGGCGCGACGGTGATGGAGTCACCGGTATGGATACCCATCGCATCGAAGTTTTCGATTGAGCAGACGATGATGCAGTTGTCGTTTTTATCACGCACCACTTCCATCTCGTACTCTTTCCAGCCAATCAGCGACTCATCAATCAGCAGCTCGTTGGTTGGAGAAAGATCCAAGCCACGCTCGCAAATCTCTTCGAACTCTTCACGGTTATAAGCGATACCGCCACCGGTGCCGCCCATGGTAAAGGAAGGACGAATGATGCACGGGAAGCCAACATCTTCAGCCACGGCCAGCGCTTCTTCCATGGTATGCGCGATACCCGAACGGGCAGTGCCCAGACCGATGCTTTTCATCGCCACATCAAAGCGGCGGCGGTCTTCAGCTTTATCAATCGCATCAGCCGTTGCACCAATCATGGTGACACCGAACTCCGCCAGCACACCATGACGCTCCAGTTCCAGCGCACAGTTCAGCGCAGTCTGGCCACCCATGGTTGGCAGCACCGCATCCGGGCGCTCTTTTTCGATAATTTTGCGTACCACTTCCCAGTGAATCGGCTCGATATAGGTCGCATCGGCCATTTCTGGGTCGGTCATAATGGTTGCCGGGTTGGAGTTCACCAGAATGACGCGGTAACCCTCTTCACGCAGCGCTTTACACGCCTGTGCACCGGAGTAGTCAAATTCACATGCCTGGCCGATAACGATCGGGCCAGCGCCAAGGATCAGGATGGATTTTATGTCTGTACGTTTTGGCATCGTGGGCTCCTGATTACTTCGCGTTAGAACGGTAAGCTTCGATCAGTTCGATAAAGTGATCGAACAGCGGCGCCGCATCGTGCGGGCCTGGGCTCGCTTCAGGGTGTCCCTGGAAGCTGAAGGCCGGTTTATCAGTGCGGTGAATACCTTGCACCGTTTGGTCGAACAACGACACATGCGTGACGCGCAGATTCGCTGGAAGCTGGCTGTCATCAACCGCAAAACCGTGGTTCTGCGCGGTAATCATGACGACATTGTTGTCGAGATCTTTTACCGGGTGGTTGCCGCCATGGTGGCCGAGTTTCATCTTCACGGTTTTCGCGCCGCTTGCCAGTGCCAACAACTGATGGCCAAGACAGATACCGAACACCGGAATGTCGGTTTTCAGGAAAGCCTGAATCGCATTGATGGCGTAGTCGCACGGCTCCGGGTCACCAGGACCGTTCGACAGGAAGATGCCGTCTGGATTCAGTGCCAGCACCTCTTCTGCGGTGGTTTTGGCCGGGACAACCGTCAAACGGCAACCGCGATCCACCAGCATGCGCAGGATGTTGCGCTTAGCACCGAAGTCATAGGCAACAACATGGAACGGCAGCTCTGCAGCCGTTTTCTGCTCTGGCAAATCCCCTTCCAGTGTCCAGCTACCCTGCTGCCACGCGTAAGTTTCTGCGGTGGTCACTTCTTTTGCCAGATCCATCCCTTTTAAGCCCGGGAACGCCTGCGCTTTTTGCAGCGCCAGCGCCGCATCAGGATTATCACCCGCAATAATGCAGCCGCTCTGTGCGCCCTTCTCGCGCAGCAAACGGGTCAGTTTGCGCGTATCGATATCGGCGATGCCTACAATGTTATTGCGCTGCAAGTAAGCTGACAGGCTTTCTTCACTGCGGAAGTTGCTGGTGATCAGCGGCAGGTCGCGAATAACGAGGCCTTGAGCATGGATTTGGCTGGATTCTTCATCGGCGGCATTAACGCCAACATTGCCGATATGGGGATAAGTGAGGGTAACGATTTGGCGGGAATAGGAAGGATCAGTGAGGATTTCTTGATAACCAGTCATTGACGTGTTGAAAACGACTTCCCCCACTGCCGACCCCGTTGCCCCGATGGCCCGACCGTGGAATTGGGTTCCGTCTTCCAGAACCAAGAGCGCTGACTTAATCAAAACATCCTCCAGGGAATAAACAGTCACAATATTTGCATATTAATTCAAAATGCATGCCCGAATCAATGCAAAATCCGCCTGAATACTCGAATTTTGGCAAATTGCGCGCATTCTAATGATCGACCTTCAGCTTGTCTACCCTGAGTGGCTATTTTTTTGTATTTTTAAGGCTGTTGAATGTTAAAAAGCGAGAAAGGCGATAAAAGAGTGAGATAAGTGAGGAAAATAAACGGTTGCTATGCGGCAATAATCGCTAACACGTGCTACCACGCATAAATTTTTGACCAAATGGTCAAAAATCGCATCTAACCGGTCTCTTTATAGAGTTAAATACTTAAAAACAACCATTACAATAAAAATTGCAATCCAAACCATCATTTTAACAAACAAATAAAGGGCAATGATCACATTGCCCTATTCAATCATCATCTTACCGATTGAAATAACCACATCACGATGGTTCACAACACTCACAACATCGATAAATCCAGCACATCTCGCATATCATAGAGGCCAGATTTCTTGCTCTTCAACCAACTTGCCGCCTTAACCGCGCCATTAGCAAAGGTCATGCGGCTGGAAGCTTTGTGGGTAATCTCTACACGCTCGCCAATATCAGCAAACATTGCCGTATGCTCCCCGACAATATCGCCTGCACGTACGGTCGCAAAACCGATAGTCTGTGCTTTACGCTCACCGGTATAGCCTTCACGAGCGTAAACGGCGTGCTCATCTAAATTCCAGTTCATCGCATCTGCAATGGCTTCACCCATCGCTAACGCCGTTCCTGATGGTGCATCAACTTTATGACGGTGGTGCGCTTCCACGATTTCAATATCAGCGTAGTCACCCATCACTTTGGCAGCCTGCTGCAGCAGGTTCAGCACCAGGTTCACGCCGACACTAAAGTTAGCGGCAAACACAATGCCTATCTCTTCGGCAGCTGCGCGAATCGCTTCTTTACCCGTCTCATCAAAGCCGGTGGTGCCGATCACCATCGCCTTCTTATGCTTGCGGCAGAATGCCAGATATTCCAGCGTACCTTCAGGACGGGTGAAATCGATCAGCACATCAAAATCATCAACGACCTGCAGCAAATCATCGGTCAGCGTCACGCCGATTTTACCGATACCGGCCAACTCACCAGCATCACTGCCCAGCAGTGATGAGCCGCTGCGCGCCAGCGCTGCGCCTAACTTTACCCCTTCCGCCTGATGCGCGGCCTGAATTAAATTGCGTCCCATGCGGCCCGGCGCACCAACGATAGCAATGCGGATATCACTCATAATTATTCATTCCTGATACAAATCTATGCATGCAAAGCGTCAACAGGTTAACGGTCAGATAACAGTCACGCCACAATAAAAAAGGGATAATAAGAATTTTATGCCAGCCGCCAAACATTATCAGTAAATGCAATCCCACCTGCTGGAAGTGGTGATTACGGCGGTGACAGATAAAGAAAAGGCCGAACAATGTCGGCCTGATTCTGTTGCGGTATCCGCTTACTGCACGTTGCGTACTTCGACGCGCAGTTCTTTGGGTACTTCAAACACGATGTTCTCTTCGCGACCAATCAGCTCAATCGCTGCTTCGCCACCCAGTTCACGCAAACGCTGAATCACTTGCTGCACCAGGATGTCGGGCGCAGATGCACCTGCCGTCACGCCGATAATCTGCTTGTCTTTAACCCACTCTTCCTGAATGTCATCTGCTGAATCAATCAGCTTCGCCAATTTACCCGCACGCTGTGCCAGTTCGGCCAAACGGTTAGAGTTAGAAGAGTTTTTAGAGCCTACCACCAACACCACTTCGGCATCACGCGCCAGAACACGCACGGCTTCCTGGCGGTTAGTGGTGGCGTAACAGATATCATCTTTGCGCGGGCCGATAATCGCCGGGAAGCGTTGGCGCAGCGCATCGATCACGTCCGATGTATCGTCAACCGACAACGTTGTCTGTGTCATAAAGCACAGGTTGCGTTCATCTTTTACGGTCAGCTTGAACACATCTTCCGGTGACTCTACCAGGTACATGCCGCCATTGGGGTTGTTGTACTGCCCCATGGTGCCTTCCACTTCAGGGTGTCCGGCATGACCAATCAGAATGGCTTCCACACCTTTACGGCTGGCGCGCGCCACTTCCATATGTACCTTGGTCACAAGCGGACAAGTGGCATCGAACAGCATAGTAAGATTGCGCGCCTTGGCTTCCGCACGCACCGCCTGTGAAACACCGTGCGCCGAGAAGATCAGAATGGCATTGTCCGGCACTTCACTGATCTCTTCGATAAAGATCGCTCCGCGATCGCGCAGGCTGCTCACCACGTAGCGGTTGTGGACGACTTCATGGCGCACGTAGATTGGCGCGCCGTACATCTCCAGCGCGCGCTCCACGATACTGATGGCGCGATCAACACCGGCACAAAAACCACGAGGGTTAGCTAACAGGATTTGCATCGCTTCCCTCCAGCACCGGGTCAATCTCCAGCACTTCAATTTCAAACTGAATGCGCTGACCGGCCAATGGATGGTTGAAATCAACGGTGATAGAGTCACCAGAAATTTCACGGATCACACCCGGCATTTCGCTGCCACCTCTGCCGCTGAACAGCATGATGGAACCGACTTCAGGCTCGCCAGCGTCTTTAAAGTCACGGCGCGAAAAGTACTGAACCAGGTCCGGACTGGTGCCACCAAAGGCATCTTCCGGTGCCAGGGTAAAGGCGTGCTTATCGCCGACTTTACGCCCTAACAGTTCCTGTTCCAATGCACCAGACAGGCTGCCATCTCCCAGACGGAACAGCGCTGGTTTGCCGTTGGCGCGTGTGGATTCCGCTGTTGAGCCATCTTCCAGCTTCAGCGTGAAATGCACCAGCAACGCGCTCTCGCGCTGTACGGAGTCGGTCATCTGTTACCCTTTCTCTTTTACCTGTTTATCTTTCGGGGTGAGAAAACCTTCTAATACCACCAGTGCCGCGCCGATGCAGATTCCGCAGTCAGCGATGTTAAAGGTGGCGAAGTGCCAGTCTCCGACATAGAAGTCGATGAAATCGACCACGAAGCCGTGATAAGCACGATCAAACAGGTTACCCAGTGCCCCGCCGATAATCAGCGCATAAGCAATATTGGTTAATTTGTTACTGGCGCGGTTGCGATACATCATCACCACCAGCGCCACAACGATAGCAATCGCAATGCCGGCAAAGAACCAGCGCTGCCAACCACCTTTATCCGCTAAGAAGCTGAACGCCGCGCCATAGTTGTGCGCGTAGAACAGGTTCAGGAACGGCATCAGTGGCTGGGTTTCGTGCAGCATCATGTTATTCATGATCCACTGCTTGCTGGCGAAATCGATCACGATCACCACCAGCACCAGCCACAACCAACGTAATCCAGTCGAGCAGAGTTTACTCATTAGGCAAATTTCCGCACTTCACCGTTACCGGCTACGTTGGTGTAACAACGACCACAAACCGCAGCATGCTCCGGATTCTGGCCAACGTCGGTAGTGTAATGCCAGCAGCGCGGACATTTCTCGCCTTCTGCTTTATGCAGCGCAATTTTCAGACCTTTCAGTACTTCGCTCTGCTGTGCTTCATCGCTGGCAGTGGCGTAATCAGCCACGCTCGCGCCTGAAGTCAGCAGCACAAAGCGCAGTTCATCGCCCAGCGCCTGCAGTTTAGCCGCCAGTTCAGCATCGGCGTACAGCGTCACATTCGCTTCCAGTGCGCCGCCGATACGTTTGTCGCTACGCGCCTGCTCGATCACTTTGTTGACTTCGCCGCGTACTTTCAGCAACTCATCCCAGTAAGCATCGTTCAGGGCTTCGTTATCTGCCAAACCAAACAGGCCTTCATACCACTCCTCAGTGAACACGTACTTAGCACGTTCACCCGGCAGGTAACCCCAGATTTCGTCGGCAGTGAAGGACATGATTGGCGCCATCCAGCGCACCAGCGCCTCAACGATGTGCCACAGCGCGGTCTGGCAGCTGCGACGCGCCAGGCTGTCACCTTTGGCTGTGTACTGACGATCTTTGATCACATCGAGATAGAACGAGCCCATTTCGATGGAGCAGAAGTGCATCAGACGCTGTACCACTTCATGGAAATCATAGTTCTCGTAAGACTGGACGATGTCTTGCTGTGCAGCCAGCGCACGGCCAACCGCCCAGCGATCGACTACCACCATCTCTTCAGGCTTCACGCAATCCGTCGCCGGGTTGAAGCCTGCGAGGTTAGCCAGCAGGAAACGCGCTGTGTTACGGATACGACGATAGCTGTCCGCTGCACGTTTCAGAATTTCATCGGACACCGCCATTTCACCGGAATAGTCGGTTGACGCGACCCACAGACGCAAGATATCCGCGCCCAGTTTGTCCATCACGTCTTGCGGTGCCACGGTGTTGCCGATGGATTTCGACATCTTACGGCCCTGACCATCCACGGTGAAACCGTGCGTCAGTACCTGACGGTAAGGCGCTTTGCCTTTCATCGCCGTCGAGATCATCAGCGAAGACATGAACCAGCCGCGATGCTGATCTGAACCTTCCAGATACATATCCGGTGTATGGCCGCCAAACTCCTGACGCGCATCCACCACGGAATAGCTGGTTGATCCTGAATCGAACCACACATCCAGCGTGTCCGGCACTTTGACGTAGTTGTCAGCGTCATCGCCCATCAGATCGCGCGGATCGAGATCCCACCATGCCTGAATGCCATCCTGCTCAACACACTTCGCGACTTTCTCCATCAGCTCCAGCGTATCCGGATGCAGCTGCTCGGTCTCTTTGTGCACGAACAGCGCCATTGGCACGCCCCACGTACGCTGACGCGAGATACACCAGTCTGGACGGTTCGCTACCATCGCTTCGATACGCGCCTGACCCCAGTCCGGGATCCACTGCACGCCTTTGATCTCTTTCAGCGACTGCGCACGCAGACCTTTCTGATCCATGCTGATAAACCACTGCGGGGTAGCACGGAAGATGATAGGGGTCTTGTGACGCCAGCAGTGCGGATAGCTGTGCAGCAGTTTTTCAACGTGCAGCAGGGCGCCCTTCTCTTTCAGCAGCTCAACGATCATGTCGTTGGCTTTAAACACGTTCACGCCGTCCAGCGTTGGATAAGTGCCTGGCAGGTATGCGCCATCTGGACCGACAGGGTTAGCGGTTTCCAGACCGTATTTCTGACCGATCACATAGTCATCCGGACCATGACCTGGTGCGGTATGTACGGCACCGGTACCGGCTTCCAGCGTTACGTGCTCACCCAACACGACTTTGGATTGGATCTGCTCAAGGAACGGATGCTGGAACAGTTGCAGCTCAAGTGCCGCACCGTTGCATTCGCCCAGCACGGTCCACTCGCTGATGCCCGCGCGCTTCATCACGCTCTCGACCATCTCTTTAGCGAGGATCAGGCTGCGGCCTTCGATTTGCAGCAACTGATATTCGAATTCTGGATGCAGTGAGATGCCGCGGTTGGCAGGCATGGTCCACGGGGTGGTGGTCCAGATAACCAGTGAAATCGGGCCTTCAGAGTGGGCAACACCAAACTTGGCGCGCACAGTATCGACATCGACAGCGTTAAACATCACGTCGATGGAAGGGGAAGTTTTGTCGTAGTACTCGACTTCCGCTTCAGCCAGGGCTGAACGGCAGTCCATACACCAGTGCACTGGCTTCGCGCCTTTGTGCAGATGGCCGTTGCCGATGATTTTACTCAGCGCACGGATAATGTTGGCTTCGGTTTTGAAGTCCATGGTCAGGTACGGACGATCCCAGTCGCCCAGCACGCCTAGACGGATGAAGTCTTTCTTCTGACCTTCAACCTGCTCGGCTGCATAGTTGCGGCAGGCGGCGCGGAATTCTGCGGCGCTCACTTTCTCGCCTGGCTTACCGATCATCTGCTCAACTTTATGCTCAATCGGTAAACCGTGGCAGTCCCAACCAGGAACATACGGCGAGTCATAGCCCGCCATGCCTTTCGACTTAACGATAATGTCTTTCAGAATCTTGTTAACGGAGTGACCAATATGAATGCTGCCGTTCGCATAAGGAGGGCCATCATGCAAAATAAAGGTTTTTTTCCCTTTTTTGGCTTCGCGGATGATGCCGTACAGGTTGTCATCAGTCCAACGTTGCAGCATTCCCGGTTCGCGTTTGGCCAGATCGCCACGCATCGGGAACCCCGTTTCCGGCAAATTCAGGGTAGATTTATAGTCACTCATCAGATTCTCGGTTCCGTATTTCGGTCATTAAGCCGGTGCGTTAAGCCCAAAGAATTGGCGGGCCGTCACCACATCTTTCGCAATTTGTTCTTTCAGCGCGTCCAGCGAAGCGAAACGCTGTTCGTCGCGAATCTTCTGTTTCAACACCACTTCAATGTGATGGCCATAAAGATTCATATGTGTGTCAAGCAGGTGAACTTCAAGCTGCTGACGCAGACCTTTTACCGTCGGACGTGTACCAATGTTAGCCACGCCGGCGATGGACTTGTCGCCAAGGCCTAAAACTTCAACCGCAAACACCCCTTTCACCGGCGTTACTGTGCGGCGTAAGGGAATGTTGGCGGTAGGAAAACCAATGGTCCGCCCCAGTGCATCACCGTGCACGACGCGGCCTGAAATGCTGAATGGATGGCCCAGCAGCGCTTCCGCCTGCGCAAAATCATCCTGTGCCAGTGCCTGACGTACCGCCGTGCTGCTGATACGTGCACCGCCATCGCAGTAAGTCTGAGTGCTGATGACGTCGAAGCCATACTCAACACCGGCTTTCTGTAATAACAGGAAATCCCCCTGGCGACCAGCGCCAAAGCGGAAATCATCCCCTACCGCGAGGAACTTCACGTTGAGCTTATCGACCAGCAGTTCGGCGATAAAACTTTGTGCGGAGTGCGCCGCAAAACGGCGATCAAAGCGGACACAGAGCACGGCATCAACGCCCGCCTGCTCTAGATACTTCAGCTTCTCGCGCAAACGCGTCAGGCGCGCCGGTGCTTTGTCACCGGCAAACAATTCAAGTGGTTGCGGCTCAAAGAGCATCACCACCACCGGCAGGTTGCGTTGACGTCCTTCAGCAATTAACTCCGCCATCAAGGCCTGGTGGCCGCGATGTACGCCGTCGAAATTGCCAATGGTCAGGACGCAGCCGCGATGCTGCTCTTTCAGATTATAAATACCGCGGATAAACTTCATGGCTGACTCAAACCGGTGGAAATCGGCGGATTATACCCTTGAATGGCCTTCAGGTTAACCCGTCTGCGTGCCTTTCCTGCTTATGGTGCAGCTTAAAGCACACGCAACCCCTTGCTCAGGCAGGTAATGAAGATTTTTAGTGCGAAATACTGTATTCAGCGACGTGTTGCTGGTAGAATCCTGCGCCATCAATTACGTAATCAAGCGCCGTTGCTAAAACGACGCTTATTTGCACAAATCCATTGACAAAAGAAGGCGCAAAAGGCATAGTCCTCGGCCTTTGATTTGTCCATATAGATCACATTTGGGAGTTGGACCTTGGCTAATATCAAATCAGCTAAGAAACGCGCCGTAACATCTGAGAAACGTCGCAAGCATAACGCAAGCAACCGTTCAATGATGCGTACTTTCATCAAGAAAGTATACGCGGCTATCGCAACAGGCGACAAAGCTGCTGCGCAGAACGCATTCAACGAAATGCAACCAATCGTGGACCGTCAGGCTGCTAAAGGTCTGATCCACAAAAACAAAGCTGCACGCCATAAAGCAAACTTGGCTGCTCAGATCACCAAACTGGCTTAATCGCCTGTTAGGTTTTCGCTTTGTCGAAAGAACCGGCGCTTAGCCGGTTTTTTTATGCCTGCAATTCAGGGGCTGCGCGTAAAGCTGTTTTCACAGGCGCATCATCGGGCATCCTACTAAACCTTGTAGGCCGCCATTACCCTTAATGGCGGCCAAAGATTATCCAGCAGCGCTCCATTGCTTTAGCGCAACTTCACCCTTAACAGGGTATAGCCAATCACCGCTGACAGTAGCGATCCACTCAGAATCCCCAGTTTCGAGAACGTCACCAGTTGCTCATGCGCCGCATCGAAGGCCAGAGAGCTGATAAATATCGACATGGTGAATCCAATGCCACACAGCACGCCTATCGCCATGATATCGCGTATTGTGGTGCCACTCGGTAATACTGCCAGCCGCCACTTCACGGCCAGCCAGCAAAATAGCGTGATACCCAAAGGCTTACCAATTAGCAGCCCCAGAATGATGCCCAGCGGCTCTGGCGATAGCACATCGCCAAAGGTAATACCGCTTAGGGAGATACCGGCGTTAGCAAAGGCAAACAGCGGCAGGATCAGCCAGTTCACCCACGGCATCAGACCATGTGCCAGATGCTCGGCCGGTGAGTGCCCTTCCTTCTCTTCTAACGGTACAAAGAAGCCAACTACCACCCCCGCCAGCGTGGCATGCACGCCAGATTTCAACACCGCCGTCCATAATACGATGCCCACCAGCATATAAACGGCAATGTTACGCACGCCGCAGCGATTCAGAATTGCCAGTAAGACAATTGCCCCCGCTGCCACACTGAGTGACAACACGGAAAGATCGCTGGTGTAAAACAGCGCGATAATCACAATAGCGCCGAGATCATCAATAATCGCCAGCGCCATCAAAAATACCTTCAACGCCGTTGGCACCCGGCTGCCCAGCAGTGCTAACACGCCAAGCGCAAAGGCAATGTCAGTGGCCGTTGGAATCGCCCAGCCATTACGTGCAATCGGATCGCCATGGTTGAAGAACAGGAAAATCAATGCGGGTGCTACCATGCCACCCAGCGCAGCAATCACCGGGAAAATGGCACGATCACGACTGGCAAGCTCACCCGTGATCAATTCACGCTTCACTTCCAAGCCAATCACCAGGAAAAACAGCGCCATCATGGCATCGTTAATCCACAGCAGCAGGTTTTTGCTGATATCCAGCGCACCAAAGCGAATCTGTACCGGTTCGGCCAAGAAAGATTGGTAGCCGCCAGCAGTAGACGGGTTGTTGGCGAGAATCATCGCAGCGACCGCTGCCAGAATTAGCACGATACCGGTGCTGGCATCGCTCTCAATGAAGCTTTTCAGTAAGCTTCGAATACTACGGGGTTTGTTCACAACTCCTCCTGAGTAGGGACATGTCGCCCGGTAGTTTAGCGGCGGAACCATCTCGTTTAAAGCTCAAAAGCCGAGCAAGAATATGAATAAACCTATATCTGCGCAATTTATTGCGATTCTGTTAATAATGGGCAATGAATCATGCTGCTTCCGCTGCGAGCAGGCATAAAAAAAGCGGAGAGTCTCCTCTCCGCTTTCCTGTTAACAACTGACTGAATTAACGCGTCAAATCGTCAAAGAACTTTTTCACGCCGTCAAAGAAGCTTTTAGAGCGCGGGCTGTTTTTCTCACCGCTCGGGCCACCAAAACTCTCTTCCAACTCACGTAACAGCGCTTTCTGCTTGTCGTTCAAGCTGACAGGGGTTTCCACCACCACACGGCACAGCAAATCGCCGACCGCGCCGCCACGTACTGATTTCACACCTTTACCGCGCATGCGGAACAGTTTGCCTGTTTGGGTCTCAGACGGCACTTTCAACTTCACACGGCCATCAAGGGTCGGCACTTCAATCTCGCCACCCAATGCCGCCATGGCAAAGTTAATCGGCACTTCGCAGTACAAGTTGTTATCTTCACGCTCAAAGATCGGGTGTTTCTTCACCGATACCTGAACGTACAAATCGCCTGCTGGAGCGCCGTGCTCTCCCGCTTCGCCTTCACCGCTCAGACGGATACGGTCACCGGTATCAACGCCTGCTGGAATTTTCACTGACAGCGTTTTGCTGCGCTCGACACGACCATGGCCATGACAGGCGTTGCAAGGATCTTTGATCACTGAGCCACGACCGTGACAGGTTGGACATGCCTGTTGTACGGTGAAGAAGCCTTGGCGCATCTGCACCTGGCCCTGTCCGTGACAGGTCGAACACGTCTGCGGCTTGGTTCCCGCTTTCGCGCCGCTGCCGTGGCAGACATCGCACTCTTCCAGCGTTGGAATGCGGATCTCTTTGGTCACGCCGCGTACCGCTTCTTCCAGCGACAGCTCCATGTTGTAGCGTAAATCGGCACCACGGGAAGCACGCTGACGGCGGCCACCACCAAAAATATCGCCAAATACGTCGCCAAAGATATCACTGAAATCCGCACCGCCGCCGCCAAAGCCGCCGCCACCGCCCATACCACCTTGTTCAAAGGCTGCATGACCGTATTGGTCGTAAGCCGCGCGTTTTTGCGCATCGGTCAGAATTTCGTAAGCTTCTTTAACTTCTTTGAATTTTGCTTCGGCTTCTTTGTTGTCCGGATTACGGTCCGGATGGTATTTCATCGCCAGGCGCTTATAGGCCTTTTTGATTTCACGCTCATCTGCGGATTTAGAGACGCCTAAGATCTCGTATAAATCACTCTTAGCCATATTTGTTCTGCCCTTAACATGATCGCACGGGCGTGGAGAGATCTCCTACGCCCGTGCTGGTTTCAACGACTGTCAGGCCAGCCGTCGCGCCCGGTCAGGGGCAATTATTTTTTGTCTTTAACTTCTTCGAATTCAGCGTCGACAACATCGTCATCTTTCTTCGCTGAAGCGTCGCCAGCGTCTGCTGCGCCCGCCTGGCCTTGCTGCTGTGCCAGTTCCATCAGTTTGCTTGAAACTTCCATCAACGCCTGCATTTTGGCTTCGATTTCCGCTTTGTCTTCGCCTTTCAGCGCAATGTTCAGCTCAGTCAGTGCAGATTCGATCGGTGCTTTGTCTTCAGCAGACAGTTTGTCACCGGCTTCGTCCAACTGCTTACGGGTGCTGTGAGAAATCTGGTCACCCTGGTTGCGCGTCTGTACCAGCTCTTCGAACTTACGGTCAGACTCGGCGTTGGCTTCTGCGTCACGCACCATTTTTTCGATCTCTTCTTCGTTCAGACCTGAAGAAGCTTTGATGGTGATCTTCTGCTCTTTACCGCTGTTTTTGTCTTTCGCAGACACGTGCAGGATACCATCGGCATCGATATCGAAGGTCACTTCGATCTGCGGCATACCGCGCGGTGCAGACTGGATACCATCGAGGTTGAACTGGCCCAGAGATTTGTTATCACCTGAACGCTTACGCTCACCCTGCAGCACGTGGATGGTCACGGCAGACTGATTATCTTCAGCGGTCGAGAACACCTGGCTGTGCTTGGTTGGGATGGTGGTGTTCTTGCTGATCAGCGAAGTCATCACGCCACCCATGGTTTCGATACCCAGCGACAGCGGAGTCACGTCCAGCAGCAGAACGTCTTTTACTTCACCCGCCAACACGCCGCCCTGAACCGCAGCACCAACAGCAACCGCTTCATCCGGGTTCACGTCTTTACGTGGCTCTTTACCGAAGAACTCGGTCACTTTGGCCTGAACCATTGGCATACGAGTCTGACCACCGACGAGGATCACGTCGTTAATGTCAGAAACAGACAGGCCAGCGTCCTGCAGTGCAACTTTCAGTGGCTCGATAGAACGGGTCACCAGATCTTCAACCAGTGATTCCAGTTTCGCACGAGTCACTTTGATGTTCAGGTGCTTAGGACCGGTCGCGTCCGCCGTGATGTATGGCAGGTTAACGTCGGTCTGCTGTGCAGAAGACAGCTCAATTTTAGCTTTCTCAGCGGCTTCTTTCAGGCGCTGCATGGCCAGTGGATCGTTGTGCAGATCGATGCCCTGGTCTTTCTTGAACTCAGCAACTAAGTAGTTGATCAGACGGCTATCGAAGTCTTCACCACCCAGGTGGGTATCACCGTTGGTTGCCAGCACTTCGAAGGTTTTCTCGCCATCAACTTCATCGATTTCGATGATAGAGATATCGAAAGTACCACCACCCAGGTCATATACCGCGATAGTGCGGTTGCCCTGACCTTTGTCCAGACCGTAAGCCAGTGCCGCTGCGGTAGGTTCGTTGATGATACGTTTTACGTCCAGACCCGCGATACGGCCGGCATCTTTGGTCGCCTGACGCTGCGCATCGTTGAAGTAAGCTGGAACGGTGATAACCGCTTCGGTTACTGCTTCACCGAGGAAATCTTCCGCGGTTTTCTTCATCTTTTTCAGCACTTCTGCAGAGATCTGCGGTGGTGCCATTTTCTGGCCTTTTACGTCCAGCCATGCATCACCGTTATCAGCGCCGGTGATTTTGTACGGCATGATTTTGATATCACGCTGCACTTCTTCGTCCTGGAAACGACGGCCAATCAGGCGTTTGATCGCGAACAGGGTGTTCTGCGGGTTAGTCACCGCCTGACGTTTAGCCGGCTGACCGACCAGAGTTTCGCCATCTTGTGTATATGCAATGATTGACGGTGTGGTGCGATCGCCTTCGGCGTTTTCAAGCACACGTGCTTTACCACCATCCATAACCGCAACACATGAGTTGGTTGTACCCAAGTCAATACCAATAATCTTACCCATCTAAACGTCTCCCACTTAAATTCTTTGTCAATTAGCGTTGTTAGCAGATGTGCGGCCAAGCTGGCCTTTTTCAACTGCAGTGACAGGCTTTTTTTACTGCCTGACATCACTCGATGACAACTAAATGGGGCCGCTTCAGAGCGCATCAAGGGTTAAAACTAAAATAATTTTAAAAAAATGCGGAAATGAAAAAGGCGCTTACGCGCCTTTGATTAAACATTCACTTGATTCAGTATGGATTCGTACTGCTTTTCACTCTGCAACCAGAGTCCAACCAGCAGGCCAATCAGCGCCAACGCCAGCACATACCACGCTGGGGCCATCGGCGTCAGCTGCATCATTAACGTCACGCTGATGGGCGTCAGGCCACCGAAAATCGCATAGGCCACATTGTAAGAGAAGGAAATACCGGTGAAGCGCACCGCCGCCGGGAACGCTTTGACCATCACAAACGGCACCACGCCCACTACCCCAACGCTCAATCCCGCCAGTCCATACCAGACAAACAGCATCTCTGGTGAACCACCCAATTGATGGAAGAAGTTCCAGCTGAAAATGGCCAGCAGCAAAGAACCGCCCATCAGCGTACGTGCCGCACCAAGTCGATCCACCAGCCAGCCAGCGACGACGCAGCCGATCAGCAACATAATGGTGGCGACGCTATTCGCCTGCAGGCTCAATGCCGCTGGAATGCCATGCTGTTTTTGCATCAGCGTGGGGGCCATCAGGATCACCACCACAATGCAGGCCGAGAGCAACCAGGTCAGCAGCATCGAAATCACAATGCCACGCTTATGGCTGGCAAGGATGGTTTGCAGCGGCAGCTTGTCAGACAGTGCTTTACGCTGTTGCATCTGCTTAAACACCGGCGTTTCATGTAACCAGCGGCGCAGATACATTGCCAGCAAGCCGAATAGCCCACCGAGGAAGAATGGAATACGCCAGCCGTGATCGCGAATCGCAGCCGGTGAAAGTGTGGTGTTTAGCACTGTCGCCACCAGCGAGCCGAGTAAAATCCCGGCAGTTAACCCGGCAGTCAGCGTGCCACAGGCAAAGCCGATGCGTTTTTCCGGCACATGTTCCGCCACGAAGACCCACGCACCCGGCACCTCTCCACCAATGGCAGCGCCCTGCAGCACACGCATCAGCAGCATTAATATTGGTGCCGCGATACCAATGCTGGCGTAGGTCGGCAGTGCGCCCATCGCCAGTGTCGGCAGCGCCATCAGTAGAATGCTAAGGCTGAACATCTTCTTGCGCCCGACTTTGTCACCAAAGTGCGCCATGATGATGCCGCCCAGTGGACGCGCCAGATAACCGGCGGCGAAGATGGCAAAAGTTTGCACCTGACGCAGCCACTCTGGGATATCTGGCGGGAAGAATAACTCGCCGATGACAGCAGCAAAGAAAACAAAAATAATGAAATCGTAGAATTCCAGCGCCCCGCCAAGGGCAGCCAGCGACAGAGTTTTATAATCCTGTCCGTTAAGTCGACGCGTTGTGTGTGCATCCATAATCGTGCGGTATCCAGAGGCAAAGTCAGAATAGTTGTAAAGCTGGAGTTACTATACCGTCAATATTTCGCCACACCAGTACCGCTAGATTTTATCCGTGAAAAGAATGATTTTCAGAGGTTTGTCTCACGACGGGCGCTTTTCGGGCGAAATGCTGCTACCACCTCGGGATTGGTTTCCACATAAGGCCCTTCCAGTAGCTGTAAACAATAGGGTACAGCGGCAAAAATACCCGGCACTTTAACTGCGCCATCTTCTGCTTTCAGCCCTTCCAGCGTCTCTTGGATGGATTTAGGTTGGCCTGGCAGATTGAGAATCAGCGACTGTTTGCGGATCACCCCCACCTGACGCGAAAGGATCGCCGTTGGCACAAATTGCAGACTGATTTGGCGCATCTGTTCGCCAAAGCCCGGCATTTCACGATCCGCGACCGCTAAAGTGGCATCGGGTGTGACGTCGCGACGCGCTGGGCCGGTGCCGCCGGTGGTCAACACCAGGTTACAGAACAGCTCATCGACCAGCTCACAGATGGCCTGCTCAATCATCGGCTGCTCATCGGGCACCAAGCGGGTTTCGATTTCAAACGGTGTGGTGAGCGCGGCGGCGAGCCAGCTTTCCAGTGCCGGAATGCCCTGATCTTGATAGATGCCGTTAGCAGCACGATCGGAAACGGAAATTAATCCAATACGCAAAGTATCCATTGAGTTATCGCTGTGGTTGACCGCAAGGCGGCAAATTAAGGGGGATGCAAAGAGGATAATACAAAGCGGAGTCGAGGGAAAAGCGTAAAACCGTGGCGACAGCTGCCGCCACGGTCAATCACCTTACAGCAGTTCGGCGATCATCTTCTCAAGTTTGCCCTGATCGATGGCAAAATTGCGGATACCTTCAGCCAGTTTGGTCACGGCCATAGGGTCCTGGTTGTGCTGCCAGAAGAACTCAGCTTCGGTCATTTTCGCAGGACGCGCTTTCACTTCACCGGTGTAGCTCAGCTTACGCTCAACCGCACCTTCGCTTTCAGCCAGCTCTTTCAGCAGGTTTGGAGAGATGGTCAGACGGTCACAACCAGCCAGCTCAATGATTTCGCCGACGTTACGGAAGCTCGCACCCATTACTACAGTTTCATAACCGTGCTGTTTGTAATAATTGTAGATTTCCGCCACAGACACCACGCCTGGATCTTCGTGTGCCGCGTACTCTTTCTTATCGGTGTTCTGCTTGTACCAGTCGAGGATACGGCCCACGAATGGCGAGATCAGGAACACGCCCGCTTCAGCACAAGCACGTGCCTGCGCGAAGGAGAACAGCAGAGTCAGGTTACAGTTGATGCCTTCTTTTTCCAGCTGCTCAGCAGCACGGATACCCTGCCAGGTTGAAGCCAGTTTGATCAGAATACGGTCGTTGCTGATGCCCGCATCGTTGTACAGTTTGATCAGGCTACGTGCCTTAGCGATGCTCGCTTCGGTGTCGTAAGAGAGACGTGCGTCAACTTCGGTGGAGATGCGGCCTGGGATCAGTTTCAGAATTTCCAGACCAATGTTGACGGCCAGCTTGTCAGAAACCAGTGCCAGCTGCTCTTCTTTGTTGCTGCTCTGCTGACGTGCCCATGTAATGGCTTCGTCAATCAGTTTGCGGTATTCAGGGATTTGAGCGGCGTTGAGGATCAAAGAAGGGTTGGTGGTCGCATCTTGCGGCTGGTAAAGCTTCATGGCCGCGATATCACCGGTGTCGGCGACCACAGTAGTCAGCTGACGCAAGGAAGTAAGTTTGTCCGTCATGGTTCTCTTTCTCTTAGGTTGACTGTCAGGGTGTAAAAGGCTGTTGCGATAATATCACGCACGAGTCCGTGCGCAACATCACGAAGTGCCCCATTACGATAGCGTCAACAAATGGGAGCGATTTGCCGATCCGCACAGCTTTTTTGCTACACTCGTCGCAGCTTAATTCCCACTATTCCCCTGTAAACAGGCGGGTCAACAAGGACAAACACGATGCTGATGGTTATCTCGCCAGCGAAGACACTGGATTTTGAAAGCCCGCTGGCGACACAGCGCTTTACGCAGTCAACTCTGTTAGAAAAGTCACAACAGCTTATCGATGTTGCGCGCGATCTCTCACCGGCGCAGATTGGTTCGCTGATGAGCATTAGCGACAAACTTGCCCACCTGAACGCTGAGCGTTTTAACCAATGGCAGCCGCCCTTCACGCTGGATAATGCACGTCAGGCGATTCTGGCCTTTAAAGGCGATGTTTATACCGGCTTACAGGCCGAAACCTTCAGTGAAGCGGATTTCGATTTTGCCCAACAGCACCTGCGCATGCTGTCAGGTTTATACGGCGTGCTGCGTCCGCTGGATTTGATGCAGCCTTACCGTCTGGAAATGGGCATCAAGCTGACCAATCCAGCGGCGAAAGATCTTTACGGTTTCTGGGGCGATTTACTGACGCAGAAGCTGAATGAGGCGATGGCCGAGCAAGGCGATGAGGTACTGATCAACCTCGCGTCCGATGAGTACTTCAAAGCGATTAAGCCGAAGCAGCTGAACGGTGAGTTGATCAAGCCAGTATTCCTCGATGAAAAGAACGGCAAATTTAAGGTGATCAGTTTCTATGCTAAGAAAGCGCGGGGATTAATGAGTCGCTATGTGATTCAGAACCGCCTAAGCAAGCCAGAGCAACTGAAACAGTTTGATGTGGATGGCTACTTCTTTGCGGCTGACGAGAGCAAGGGTAACGAGTTGGTGTTTAAGCGCCGCGAGCAATAAGGTTAACGAAATCTGTAGCTGCGCGATCCATCGCGCTTCTGCCTTAGCAAAACGCGCGATAAATCGCACCGCCACATGAGAGCATTGGCTGGAGATGCCAGCCAATCTATTTTTATTTCAGCAAAAACTTACGCAGTTCAGCAAAATCGGCTTTCTGATTGTGCGACAACAGCGGCAGCTCAGCGCGCTCTGCCAGTTCTGGTGGCAGCGGCAGTTCCTGACCCAGAATCTCATCCACGCTCTCTTTGAACTTGGCAGGATGCGCGGTGCCAAGGAACAGGCCATATTCGCCTTCCTGCAAGTTATCGCGCAGCAGACGGTAAGCAATCGCCGCATGCGGCTCTGAAATGTAGCCAATCTCTGCCAGCTCGCGCATGGTAGATTTAGTGGTTTCATCCGATACCGCACCGTAAGCCAGATCGGTCAGGCGCCAGGTTTTGCGGCGGAACAACTCTTCTACGCGCGGCCAGTTGTTTGGCTGGCTAACATCCATCGCATTCGACAAGGTTGCCACAGTGGCATTTGGCTGCCATTCGCCGTTGCCCAAGAAACGTGGCACGGTGTCGTTGGCGTTAGTTGCCGCAATGAAACGCTTGATCGGCAAACCGAGTGATTTAGCCAGTAAACCTGCGGTCAGGTCGCCGAAGTTACCGCTTGGTACGGAAACCACCAACTGGTTACGCTTCTCTTGCGGCAGTTGCGCTACCGCTTCGAAGTAGTAGCAAATCTGCGCCAGTAAACGGCTGATGTTGATCGAGTTAGCCGAGTTCAGGCCAATCGCCTTCTTCAGCTCTTCATCATCAAACGCCTGCTTCACCAGTGCCTGGCAGGCGTCGAAGTCGCCTTCCACCGCGATGGTTTCAATGTTGCCGCCCAGCGTACAGAACAGCTTTTCCTGCAACGGGCTGATTTTGCCCTGCGGATACAGAATCACCACACGCACGTTTTCCATGCCGTAGAAGGCATGCGCCACAGCGGCACCGGTGTCGCCTGAGGTTGCGGTCAGAATGGTGATTTGCTCATCAGCACCCGAAACATAAGAGAGCATCTGCGCCATAAAACGGCCGCCGAAGTCTTTGAACGCCAGCGTTGGGCCGTGGAATAGTTCAAGACACGCCACATCGTCACTGACTTTCGCCACTGGCGCTGGGAAGGCAAAGGCGTTTTTCACGCGCTCAGCCAGCTGGTGCGCGGCAATCTCATCGCCAATGTAAGCAGAGAGAATTTTGCTGCTGCGGCTGACGAAATCCATCTCCAGCATCGCATCGATGTCGGTCAGTTCAAATTCCGGCAGTTCGAGCGGGAAGAACAGCCCTTGCTGCGAGCCGAGGCCCTGTTTAACGGCCTGAGCAAAACTAACCTGCTCGTTGTGATCCTTAAGGTTGTAGAGTTTCATGCGTTATCCCAAGTTACGTGCGCCAGCCGTATCAAGACGGCAGATATGGACGAAGCCTTCATCGTTCTGCAGATAGTGCTGGCTCAGCCAGTCTGCCATCCGCTGTGCCGTTGCCATCTCGTTGCAAACGGCGAAAAGTGTCGGACCGGAGCCCGAAATACCACAAGCCAACGCGCCGATATCGGCAGCCGCCTGGCGCGCTTCGGCGAAGCCCGGCAGCAGCTTGGTGCGGTAAGGTTCTGCAATCACGTCCTGCATCAGTTTAGCTGCCAGCAGCGGCTGACGGGTATGGCAGGCGTGAATAAAGCCCGCTAACAGGCGACCATGTTTGATGGCATCCTCTTTGCGGTACTGCGCAGGCAGAATCGCGCGTGCTTCAGCAGTTGAGACTTTAATGCCTGGGTAGGCCATCACCCACAGCCAGTCGTCAAAGCACGGCACATCCTGTGAGATGATACCGTTCTCTTCAATCATCAGCTGTACACCGCCGAGGAAGCAAGGCGCAACGTTGTCATAGTGCACGCTGCCAGAGATTCGCCCTTCCAGCTCGCCCATCAGTGCCAGCAGTTCAGTATCATTTAAGGGCTTGCCGCAGAACTCGTTCATCGCCATCAAACCCGCGACCACTGAACAGGCGCTGGAACCCAAGCCTGAACCAATCGGCATGTTCTTTTCCAGCGTCATAGCGACAGGCACTTCTTTACCAATCGCCTGGCAGAAACGTTCCCAGCACTGATAAACAATGTTCTCTTGCGGATTGGTCGGCAGCTTGCTGACGAAGCGCCCGGTATTCACCAGGCTGAAGCTGTCTGCCGCTTCCACGGATACGCAGTCACCCAGCAGGGTGCCATCCACCGGCGAAACCGCCGCGCCCAGCACATCAAAGCCGACGCTGACGTTACCAATCGAGGCCGGTGCATAAATTTTTACCATCATCAAACTCCCAACTTCCACGACAGTGTACGCAGCAGATCGGCGAAGACGCCGGCCGCTGTGACATCATTCCCTGCACCGTATCCACGCAGAACCAGCGGGATCGGCTGATAATAGCGGCTGTAAAACGCCAGCGCGTTCTCGCCGTTCTTCACTTTGTACAGCGGATCGTTGCCGTCCACCGCATCAATTTTCACTTTGCAAACGCCGCCTTCTTCAATGGCGCCGACGAAGCGTAACACTTTACCTTCATCACGTGCTTTCGCAACGCGGGCGGCAAAGGCATCATCCAGTTCCGGCAGACGCGCCATAAATTGTTCAACGTCAGCGATGTCGGTCAGCTCAGCCGGCAGCAGTGGCTCGATCTCGATATCGCTCAGCTCCAACTGATGGCCCGCTTCACGCGCCAAAATCAACAGCTTACGCGCCACATCAGTGCCTGACAGGTCGTCACGCGGGTCTGGCTCGGTAAAGCCCATCTCACGCGCCATTTTGGTCGCTTCTGACAGCGAGACACCTTCATCCAGTTTGCCAAAGATAAAGGAGAGAGAACCTGAAAGGATACCGGAGAATTTGATCAGCTCATCACCGGCGTTCATCAGGTTTTGCAGGTTTTCGATCACTGGCAAACCGGCACCGACGTTGGTGTCGTACAGGAACTTGCGGCGCGACTTGGCGGCTGCCGCACGCATCTGCTGGTAATAGTTCCAGGATGAGGTGTTGGCCTTCTTGTTAGGCGTCACCACGTGGAAACCTTCAGCAAGGAAGTCAGCATACTGATCGGCCACCGCCTGGCTTGAGGTACAGTCCACAATCACCGGGTTCAACAGGTGATACTCCTTCACCAGACGCATCAGACGACCAAGATTGAACGGCTCTTTGGCTTCGCTCAGTGCGCCTTTCCAGTTGCTGAGATCGATGCCGTGCACGTTGGTTAACAGCGCGCGCGAATTGGCGATGCCGCACACGCGCAGGTCGATATGTTTCTCTTTCAGCCACGCCTGCTGACGATGCAGCTGCTCCAGCAACGCCGCGCCGACACCGCCCACACCCACCACAAACACTTCGATGACCTGGTCGGTGGCGAACAACATTTGATGCACCACGCGAACGCCAGTGGTGACTTCATCATTGCTTACCACCACCGAGATGGAGCGCTCAGAGGAGCCCTGCGCAATCGCGACGATGTTGATGTTGGCGCGAGCCAGCGCGGAAAAGAATTTGGCCGAGATGCCGCGCAAGGTGCGCATACCATCGCCGACCACCGAGATCACGGCCAACTGCTCCAGTACATCGAGCGGATCCAGCAGGCCATCTTTCAACTCCAGATAGAACTCTTCTTCTAATACGCGGCGCGCACGCGCCTGCTCGCTCTGCGGTACGCAGAAGCTGATGCTGTATTCAGAGGAGGATTGGGTGATCAGCACCACAGAGATACCGGTACGTGACATCGCCGCAAACACGCGCGCCGCCATGCCGACCATGCCTTTCATGCCAGGGCCAGAGACGTTAAACATCGCCATGTTATTCAGGTTGGTGATGCCTTTCACCGGGTTCTCATCCAACTCGCCTTCACCACCGATTAAGGTGCCAGGCGCTTGCGGGTTGGCGGTATTTTTGATCAGGCAAGGAATTTGGAACTGGGCAATCGGCGCGATCGTGCGAGGATGCAGCACTTTTGCGCCGAAGTAAGAGAGCTCCATCGCTTCCTGGTAGGACATCGACTTCAACAGTCGCGCATCCGGTACCTGACGCGGGTCACAAGTATAGACGCCGTCTACGTCAGTCCAGATCTCGCAACAGTCGGCACGCAAGCAAGCTGCCAGCACCGCTGCCGAGTAGTCGGAGCCATTACGGCCCAGCACCACTAATTCTCCCTTCTCGTTACCGGCAGTGAAACCGGCCATCAGGATCATGTGATCGGTAGGGATCTGGCTGGCCGCGATGCGGCGGGTGGATTCGCCGATATCGACAGTGGATTCGAGGTAGTGTCCGACAGCCAGCAGTTTCTCCACCGGGTCAATCACCGTCACTTTATGTCCGCGCGCCTGCAGTAGCGCTTCCATGATGGCGATAGAGAGCTTCTCACCACGGCAGATAATGGCGGCATTCACCGCATCCGGGCACTGGCCCAGCAAGCTGATGCCGTGCAGTACCTGCTTGAGCTGGGCAAACTCCAGCTCAATGCGGGTTTTCAGTCCATCGTAATCGAAGCCCGGTTGTGCGTCCGCCAGTCCCTGCAGCAGGTCGGCAAAAATACGTTCGGCATCGCTAATATTCGGCAGTGCGTCCTGGCCGCTAATGGTTTTCTCAATCATCGCCACCAGATGATTGGTGATTTTCGCTGGCGCAGAGAGCACGGTGGCAACCTGTCCCTGTTGCGCGTTGCTTTCCAGAATATCTGCCACGCGGAGAAAACGTTCCGCATTGGCTACTGAGGTTCCGCCGAATTTCAGCACTCGCATGATTGAAGCTCTCCTGAATTTTTGCCGAAAAAAAAGCCCGCACTGTTTAGGTGCGGGCTTTTTTCTTTGTTTTTCCTGTATGCGTCAGCCCGCACCGTTACCTGTGGTAATGGTGGTGGTAATAATAATTGTGATGTTCAGGCTGTGATTACGCATTGAGATTTTTTCTGTCTGTCTTTGTCTTGTCCGTCTGCCTTCCAGAAGTAAAGCAAAGCGCACGTTAAGTCAACGAATTTGTCTTAGCCGCGGTTTGAGGGCGGCTGCGCAGAGTTCGGTTTCTGCGGGTAAACCATATCGGGATCGTTCGACAGATCGCCCTATTTCCCGATCTGCCACTATTAAAACCGATATTCACCGACTATTTATCTATAAGTTTTTTTTCTACATCGTGCAGTAGGCGATGCAGCATGGCGCTATCGCGCTGCTCCAACAGCCCAATACGTTGGTCAATCCAGTCCGCCATTTTGGCATCATCGCTGACATCCAGCTTCACTAATAACTGATGGAAGCGTTCACGTAGCGCCTGCAACTGATGTTCATTGGCCACTTCATGCTGCTCAACCGCCACCTGGTTTAACGCCGAAAGCTGATAGCAATAGACCATCACAGCCTGACCCAGATTGAGTGAAGGATAGTCATTGGCCATCGGGATGCCGGTGAGCAAGTCCACCTGCTCCAACTCCTCATTGGTCAAACCACTGTCTTCACGGCCAAATACCAGCGCAATACGACTCAGCCACTGGCGCTTCTCCTGCAAAATACTTTCGACCTGCGTCGGTGTCGCGTAGTAGCGAAACTTGGCGCGACTGCGTGCGGTCGTCGCCACGGAGAAATCCACGTCCGCCAATGCCTCACTCAATGTGGCATAGGGTTTAACGTTATCGAGGATTTCTCCAGCACCGTGCGCCACACGACGTGCGGCCGGATCTTGCCAGGCGTCACTGGCAACGATGCGCAATTCACTAAAACCCATCGTTTTCATCGCGCGGGCTGCCGCTCCGATATTTTCTGGGCGGGCAGGTGAAACAAGGATCAGGGGGAAATGCATGATTTTTCCATCGAACTGTTAACAACTCGCCCTATGTTGGCATGCAGGGACAAAAATACCAACCGCAGGGTAAAGAGAAAATAAGATGTTAAGGATGTTAAAAGCGTATAAAAGTTATGAGTAGATAAGTTTTTCAGATATAAGCTAAATTTCCATGCTTAATTAATATAAAACTATTATTTTTCATATCATTGAAATATTATTTCCTGCAGCTTTTAGTTTTACTAATATGCAGCCAAAATGTAGCAAAAATGCTGCTTTTTGTGAGCTAAGCTGGCAATCCTGGAGAAGTTTTTCATAAAAGTGTTAACGTGCTACACTTGCATTTGATATAAGTCAACGAAGCGTTGTTTTTATGCTTATCGGTTGTTGTTGGTGCTGTTAGGTTGCTGTTAATACGGTTAGGATAAGTGCCAATCCGATACCCACGGGGCACGCAAATATTCATCCTGACTGGCTGAGCTAACACTGAAGTTGACGTTGATGGATGGTGTATTCCGAAGATTATTTCGTACACCGGTTGCACAAGGCACACTGTTCTGCGTGAACAGGTTTAGCAGCCACCGTACGCCCTGTTTTCGATTTGTTGGCAAATTTTAGGTAGCGAAACATGCAGACCCCGCACATTCTTATCGTTGAAGACGAACTGGTCACGCGTAACACCCTCAAAAGTATTTTTGAAGCGGAAGGTTACGTGGTCTATGAAGCCACCGACGGTGCCGAGATGCACCAGGTTCTGACGGAAAATGACGTCAACCTGGTCATCATGGACATCAACCTGCCAGGTAAAAACGGTTTGCTGCTGGCGCGCGAATTGCGTGAACAAGCAAACGTTGCGCTTATGTTCCTGACGGGTCGTGATAACGAAGTGGACAAAATCCTCGGTCTGGAAATCGGTGCCGATGATTACATCACCAAGCCGTTCAATCCTCGTGAGCTGACAATCCGTGCGCGCAACTTATTGTCGCGTACTATGAATCTGGCCATGCCAAGTGAAGAGCGCCGCACAGTGGAGAGCTATCGCTTTAACGGCTGGGAGCTGGATATCAACAGCCGCTCACTGATCAGCCCGAACGGCGAGCAGTACAAGCTTCCGCGCAGTGAGTTCCGCGCGATGCTGCACTTCTGCGAAAACCCGGGCAAAATCCAAACCCGTGGGGACTTGCTTAAGAAGATGACGGGTCGTGAGCTTAAGCCACATGACCGTACGGTGGATGTCACTATCCGCCGCATCCGTAAGCATTTTGAGTCCACTCCGGACACGCCAGAAATTATCGCCACCATTCACGGCGAAGGTTACCGCTTCTGCGGTGAATTGCAGGATTAAGTTCGCTGCAGTAAAAGAAAAACGCCCATCAGGGCGTTTTTTTATGCCTCAATGCCACGGCATAATCGGCACGGCACTGAGTGCGTTCTTCGGCGACCCATCTACCACTTTGTCTGAATAGCTCAGATACACCAGAGCATGACGTTTCTGGTCAAAGAAGCGCACCACTTGCAGCTTCTTAAACACCAAAGAAGTGCGTTTTTGGAACACCACTTCACCCTGCGCCTTGCCTTGCGAGATTTTATCGCTAAGCTCTACAGGCCCAACCTGCTGGCAAGAGATGGCCGCGTCGGAAGTGTCTTCCGCCAAGCCTAATCCGCCCTTAATCCCACCGGTTTTTGCCCGGCTGATATAACAGGTTACATTTTTTACGTCGGGGTCATCGAAGGCTTCCACCACGATCTTATGGTCGGGACCAAACATCTTGAATACCGTGTCAACCGAGCCAACTTCCTCGGCCTGGACGCCCGCGCTGAAGATACAAGTTGCAAGCGTGATTATAAGAATGCGAGTTATTGTCATTGAGTTACCATTGGCAATCGAATAGATGAAACTGTAATGTACTGTCAATCGAACCCGGAACCAAACCTAAACGGGTTGTAACCCGCATTGATTTAGCACAGCCGATTGACAAACCGCCCCCACGCTTTTGTGCATTTCGTGCTATTATTCGACGACTTCATAGTTGCGCCACCAGAGAGTTATGAGGATGTTTTATGGACCAAGCCGGTATCATTCGCGATTTGCTTGTCTGGCTGGAGAGCCATCTGGACCAACCCCTTTCACTCGATAATGTTGCGTTGAAAGCGGGCTATTCCAAGTGGCACTTACAGCGTATGTTCAAGGAAGTGACGAGCCACGCCATCGGTGCTTACATCCGCGCGCGTCGACTGTCGAAAGCCGCTGTGGCACTGCGCCTCACCAGCCGCCCAATCCTCGACATCGCTTTGCAATATCGCTTCGATTCGCAGCAGACCTTCACCCGCGCGTTTAAAAAACAGTTTAATCAAACGCCTGCTTGGTATCGTCGCTCATCGGAGTGGAATTCGTTCGGCATTCGCCCGCCGATCCGTCTTGACGATCACCACATGCCGGAAGCCCAATTTGTCACGCTGCCGGAAACGGTGTTGGTCGGACAAACTCAGAGTTACACCTGCACGCTGGAACAAATATCTAGCTACCGCGATGAGATGCGCATTCATTTCTGGAAACAGTTCTTGTTGGAAACCGACACCGTACCCCCGGTGTTGTACGGTCTGCATCAGGTGCGAGCCAGCCATGAGAAGGATGATGAGCAGGAGATTCTGTACACCACTGCGGTCCCTTCCGATCAACAGGCACTGAGTATGCAGTCGAATCAGAGCGTGATTCTGGAAGCGGGTGACTACGTACAGTTCACTTACAACGGCCCGCGCAGCGCTTTGCAGGAGTTCATTTTGCTGCTGTATGGCACCTGCATGCCAACACTGGGTCTGGTGCGCCGTCAGGGTCAAGATATCGAGCGCTTCTTTACCCACGGCGGTAAGAAACGCAGCGAGCCGCCAACGGAAATCCGTTGCGAGTATCTGATTCCGATTCGTCCGCAGCAGAGCCGCTGATATGAAAATGCCGTCATGATGACGGCATTTTTTTTGGCTTCATTACCCGCCGGTCGCCATAAATGACGACCCTACAACGTTCGGTGCGATTTTCGCAGAGTGCACATTCATAGCGGCCCTACGATTTCACAGGGTGTGCATTGCATTCATTGCGGCCCTACGAATTTTTAGGGTGCGCATTCATGCGCACCGAAACCGGATGACGATTAACGCTGTAACTCATCCAGCGCAGGGGCATCCAGATGCGACACATCGCCTGCCGTCTCGACCACCCATCCCGCTGCCAACCACGCGCTCTGTTGATGATCCACGCGTGAGATAGAGCAGTTGCGCAGACGTAAGCGCCGTTCGGCATGCGCTGGCAATCCGAGCAGCGTACTAACCAACACACCCAGCGCCATACCGTGGCTGACAATCAATGGACGGCTACCCGCCGGCAGTTCCAGCAACGCGTTCAGCGCTTCATGCATGCGCGTCGCCATCTCCAGCATCGATTCACCGCCCGGTATGCGACCGCCTTCGGTGCCATCCACCAGCGTTTTACGCCAGCTCTCCTCTTCCGGCGTTAAGCCATCAAGGGGACGCTGTTCCAGACAGCCCATATTCAGTTCACGCAAACGTGCATCAACCGTGACCGTACAACCGCAGGCATCCGCGATAATCTCTGCGGTGCGGCGCGTACGGCCTAAATCGCTGGCAATCACATGCGTGATGCCCTGCGCTTTCATCCGTTCACCGACTTGCTGAGCCTGTTGCTCACCTTTTTCCGTCAGCGGACTGTCGGACTGCCCTTGAATGCGTCGGGCCGCATTCCATACCGTTTCGCCGTGACGAACAAGATAGACCTGTAGCATGCTTAATTTCCGTTATACTGCGACAAATTTGCCTTGAGGGTTCAAACAATTATGTACCACGTTGTCGCAGCCACCATCAACCCGGCAAAAATTCGCGCGATTGCTCAGGCGTTCAACGACGTCTTTGGTGAAGGATCCTGCCATATTGAAGGGGTCGAGGTCGAGAGCGGCGTTGCTGCTCAACCGTTAAGCGATGTCGAAACGCGAACTGGCGCACGTACCCGCGTGGCGAACGCCCGTCAGCAACGCCCTGAATCTGACTATTGGGTCGCGATTGAAGCTGGCATTGAAGGCGATTGTGCCTTTGCATGGATGGTGATTGAAAACGCCCAGCAGCGCGGTGAATCACGCTCCGCCAGCTTCACCTTGCCATTGATTGTCATGGAGGGATTAGCCGCCGGACACGAACTCGGTCACGAGATGGCACGCTTAACCGGCGTGGAAAACATCAAGCAGAAAGGCGGAGCCATTGGTGCCTTCACCAACGGCCTACTCAGCCGCTCTAGCGTCTATCATCAGGCACTGATTCTGGCACTCTGTCCGTTCACCCATCCACTGTATCAGCAGTAGTTAATGGCGGCCTAAGCGCGCTTCCAGCCAGCGTTTCAGCTCAGGAGGAGCTTCTTTTAGACTGTTAGAACCCCGCGTGATCGTGGCGATACCGACGCCCAACTCATTCTTCAGCTCGCGCTGACTCATGTCGCCGTTCATCAGCTCTTCGATAATGCGCAGGCGTGTGCCAAACGCTTCACGTTCATCGGGCGTCATCATCAGTTGCAACAATGGCAACGACACGCCGTCCGCGAAAGCGTTCTGCATCAAATCGATAAAACGCAGCCAGTTATCTTCAACAGGCTCAGCCGAATCTGGCTGGGAGGAAAGGGGTTGGCTCATGAAGGGCTTCCGTACTCATTGACGAGTACGGAAGCATAGCACAGCTAGTAACGACGATTCCACTCACCATCAGCGAGAATCTTATCCGGCTTGCCCATGAAATAACGGTAGTACGCATCATAGGCCAGTACGTTTTTCACGTAGCCGCGCGTTTCGGAGAACGGAATGGTTTCGATAAACGCCACCGCATCCAGTTTGCCGCCGCTGTTGTTCAACCAACTGCGAACCCGTCCCGGCCCGGCATTATAAGCTGCCGAGGAGAAGATACGGTTCTGGTCGAACTGCTGATAAACATACTCCAAATACTGCGTACCAATTTGAATATTGGTCTGCGGATCCAGCAACTGGCTGCTGTTCACGTAGCCTGGGATGTTATACATCTTCACAGTATGCGTGGCCGTGCCGGGCATCACCTGCATCAAACCACTGGCACCGACCGGTGAACGTGCTTTCGGATTCCACGCACTTTCCTGACGGGAGATCGCCATGGCATAGCTCTGCGGAATACCTTTGTCACTGGTGTATTGCTGATACAGATTGCGCCACGCCAGCGGGAAGCGCTCTTTCAGGCTATCCCACATTTTTGCGGTAATGGTGGCCTGCACGCTGAGATCCCACCAGTCCTGTTCATTGGCATAACGCGCCAGCATCTGCTGCTGCACATGACTTTTACTGGAAATCAGATTGGCCCACTCGCTGCGTGCCAGGTTATCCAACCCCCAATACATCAGCTCACGCACGCGCGCCAGCTCAGGTCCCTGTACTACCGAGCTGTCTGCAGCTGGGGCTTGGTCGACCTGCAATGGATACTCCACGCCGAGACGCTGTGCCGCTACCATCGGATAGAAGCCACGTGCCTGCATCAGCTTACGCAGGATCTCATCGGCCTCGTCTTTACGCCCCTGAGAAATCAGCAAATCAGCCTGCCAGTATTGCCATTCATCTTTCTCTTTGGCTTCCACCGGCAAGCGAGCGATCCAAGTGTTCAGTCCACGACGGTCGTTCTGACTCAGCGCCAGACGCACACGACGCTCCACCAGCGCGGTAGACTCACTGTTCATCACCACCGCATCACGCCAGCGCGCCTGCTCGGAGGTCAGGTCCGCGCCCATCATGCGCCACACCACGGTTTCCTTCAGATCCTGCTCTTCCGCCTGGCTCATTTTCTGCGCCTGCACCAGCTGCGGGATCATCATGCGCGCGTTATCCATGTCTTCACGCGCGACGCGGGCAAAGGCATAGCTGGTGGCCATGCGGGTGAAATCGGTCGGACCGAGGCTGCTGGCAAAAGTGGTGACGGTTTGTGGATTCTGCTGCAGCGCCACCAGCGCGCTGGCGGTGGTTTGGTAATCCACGGGCAGCGTTTTGGCCAGATAATTCACCAGGCTGTCATTCCCGGCTTTCATTGCCAGACGAATACGTTCGAGGATGGTGATCGGTGACATTTGCCCGGAGGCTTGCCACACCGAGAACAGCTGATCGCAGTCGTTCGGCAGCGCTGAACCGCGCAGCCAGATCGATTTCGCGCCATCAAATGCCGCCTGCTGCTGGCCGGTGGCCCACTTAGCGTAATACCAGTTACAGCGCGCCTGCACCGGTTTCGGTTCATCCGGGCTGAAGCTCAGTACACCCTGCCAGTCCTGACGATGTGCCAGCACATTGACGAAGCGGGTTGAAAGCGAACGCGCCGGTGGCAGCGTCGGGTATTGCTGAATAAAGTTCTTCACCGCCAGCGGCGTCTCTTGATCGAGATCCTGCGCCAGCAAACGGTATTGCAGATACGGATAGAGCGGATAATCCTGCAGCGTTGGCATCAGCTGCGAGACCTGGTCCATCTGATTGTTATCCCAGGCCTGTTTGATTTGCGCATAGCGCTGTCGTTGTTGATCCAGCGAGTCGGCCCACACGCTGCTGGCCGTGCTGACCAGACAGATCCCTATCATCCAGTTACGCCACTTCTCCACTCTGCTCTCCTCTTCGCTGCGATCCAGCTCATGCCAGACTTAACTCATGCTAACCAGGCCAACGGTCTCTTGCCATGTTCTTCACAAAATTTACGCAGGCGCACCGTGATTGCACACCGTCTGCGCCGTGGTTGTGCAAAATATCATCACAAAAACTTATGGCATATCAATTAGCTACATCTATTCATTCACTTATAAAAATGGCACGTGCTTTGCTCTGTTGAATTCCATCTTGTATACCAGTTGGAATTCACTCATGGCAGCAACCTTCGGATACACGCTTCAGGATTGGCAACACCGCTACCAGCAGGACCCGCAGTGCATCACCGCACTATTGGCGGCGCATCTCGACGCCATCGACCAGCAGGATAACGCTTGGCTGTATGTGGCGACGCCCGCACAATTGCAGGCGCAAATCGAACCCTTGCTGGCCAGCTACTTGCGCAATCCCGCTGCGCTGCCGCTGTTTGGCGTGCCGTTTGCGGTGAAAGACAACATTGATGTCGCAGGCTGGCCCACCAGCGCCGCCTGCCCGGCATTTACTTACACTGCCGAAGCCGATGCCTTTGTGGTGGCACAGCTGAAAGCAGCGGGTGCGGTGGTGATCGGCAAAACCAACCTCGATCAATACGCCACGGGTTTAGTCGGCACGCGTTCCCCGTTTGGTGCCGTGAGCAACACCTTTAATCCCGACTATGTCAGCGGGGGTTCCAGCTCGGGTTCAGCTTCGGTGCTGGCGCGCGGGCTGGTGGGCTTCTCTCTGGGCACCGATACCGCCGGTTCCGGTCGCGTTCCAGCAGGCTTTAACAATATCGTCGGGCTTAAACCGACCAAGGGCTGGTTCTCCGCCAGCGGCGTCGTTCCGGCCTGCCGCCTCAATGACACCATCTCGGTATTTGCCCTGACGGTGGAAGATGCCTTCGCGGTGGCAACTGCCGCAGGCGGTTACGATGCGGGAGATGCCTACTCGCGCAGTAACCCACACACCGCGCCTGCCAGCTTAAAAGCACAGCCAGACTTCGCGATCCCCGCCTCACCCGAGTTTTATGGTGATAAGCAGGCCGAAGCAGCCTGGTTGAGTGCACTGGAGCAACTGCAAGCAGGCGGTGCCACGCTGCACCCGATCGATTTCACCGCGTTCCACCAGCTCGCTGAACAACTCTATTACGGCCCATGGGTCGCTGAACGCACCGTGGCGGTCGGCGAAATGATCAACCGCCCGGAAGAGATGGACCCGGTGGTGTACGGCATTGTCAGCAGCGGCCTGAAATACACCGCCGTGGAAGCTTACCAGGCCGAATACCTGCGCGCTGAGCTAACGCGCCAAATTCAGCATACCCTGGCGCAGTTCGATGCCGTGGTGGTGCCGACCTCGCCGACCATTCATACGCTTGAAGAGATGAAACAGGAGCCGGTGCACTACAACTCGCACTTTGGCACTTACACCAACTTCACCAACCTCGCCGATCTCAGCGCACTGGCGCTGCCTGGCCCATTCCGTACTGATGGCCTGCCTGCGGGCATCACGCTGATTGCGCCTGCCTGGCAGGATCGCGCACTGGCAGGCTTCGGCATCAAGTGGCAGCAGCAGATGGCACTGGCGTTAGGCGCCACCGGCAAAACGCAGCCGACGCAACACACCGCATTCCCGCTCTCCGCCGATCACGTGCGCGTGGCGGTGGTCGGCGCGCATCTCACCGGCATGCCGCTGAATTTCCAGCTCACCACCCGCAGTGCGGTGCTGGTGGAAGAAACACAGACCGCCAGCCACTACCGTCTGTTCGCCCTGCTTGATGGCCCGATTAAAAAACCGGGCCTGCTGCGTGGCGACAGCGGCTCAGCCATCACCGTAGAGCTGTGGGATATCCCGCTGGCGCGCTTTGGTGAGTTCGTGGCTGAAATCCCGGCACCGCTCGGTATTGGCTCACTGACGCTGGCCGATGGTCGGGTAGTGAAAGGCTTTATCTGTGAACCGGCGGTGCTGTCGCAGGCACTGGAAATTACCGAATTCGGCGGCTGGCGTAACTGGCTGGCCTCTCAGGGGAGTAAATAACCATGTTCAGCACCGTACTGATCGCTAACCGTGGCGAAATTGCCTGCCGCGCGATTCGCACCCTGAAACGCCTTGGCGTGAAAAGTGTCGCCGTTTACTCCGATGCCGACCGCAACGCGCGCCATGTCAAAGAAGCCGATGTGGCGGTTGCCCTTGGTGGCGATAAAGCCAGCGATAGCTATATGCGCATCGATAAAATTCTGGCCGCGGCCAAAGAGACCGGCGCGGAAGCTATCTGGCCGGGCTACGGTTTCCTCTCCGAGAGCCTGCCGTTTGCCGCCGCCTGTGAAGAGGCGGGCATTGCGTTTGTCGGCCCGACGGCACAGCAGATTGGCGAATTTGGCCTGAAACACCGCGCGCGTGAACTGGCCGCCAGCGCAGGTGTGCCGATGACACCCGGCACGCCGCTGCTCAATTCACTGGAAGAGGCACTCAGTGCCGCAGAAAGCATTGGTTATCCGGTGATGCTGAAAAGCACGGCGGGCGGCGGCGGCATTGGTTTAACCCGCTGTGACGACGCCGATACGTTGCGCAATGCGTGGGAAAGCGTGCGCCGTCTCGGCGAACAATTTTTCAGTGATGCCGGCGTGTTCCTGGAGCGCTTTATTGACCGCGCGCGCCACGTCGAAGTGCAGATTTTTGGCGATGGCACCGGCAAGGTGATTGCCCTCGGTGAGCGTGACTGTTCACTCCAGCGTCGCAACCAGAAAGTGGTGGAAGAAACCCCGGCACCGAATCTGCCACAGGCCACGCGTGAAGCGCTGCTGTCATCTGCCGTGCGTCTCGGTGAATTAGTGAATTACCGCAGTGCCGGCACCGTGGAATACATCTACGACGCGGCAAAGGATGCCTTCTACTTCCTCGAAGTGAACACCCGCTTGCAGGTGGAACATCCCGTAACGGAGTGCGTGACCGGGCTTGATCTGGTCGAGTGCATGCTGAAAGTCGCCGCAGGTGATGTCATTGACTGGGCGCGTCTGCAACAGGCACCTAAAGGTGCCTCGATCGAAGTGCGTATCTACGCCGAAGACCCGCTGAAAAACTTCCAGCCGAGCCCCGGCACGCTGACCGGCGTCTGTTTCCCGGATGACGTGCGCGTAGACGGCTGGATCGATACCGGTACCGAAGTCTCAGCGTTCTACGATCCGATGATCGCCAAACTGATCGTTCATGCGGACACGCGCGAAGCGGCGCTGGCGAAAATGCAGCAGGCGCTCGATGCCACGCAGCTGCACGGTATCGCAACCAACCTCGATTATCTGCGCCAGATTGTTGCCACCGAAGCGTTCAGCAGCGGCCAAGTCTGGACGCGTTTCCTCGACAGCTTCACCCCGTCTGCCAGCGTGATTGAAGTGCTGCATCCGGGCACCTTCAGCAGCATTCAGGATTTCCCTGGCCGCCTTGGCTATTGGGATATCGGCGTGCCGCCTTCAGGGCCAATGGATGATTACGCCTTCCGCCTCGCTAACCGCATTGTGGGTAACCACGACAGCGCCGCCGGGCTGGAGTTTACGCTGCAAGGGCCAACGTTGCGCTTCCACAACGATGCGGTGATTGCGCTGACCGGGGCCGATTGCCCGGCCGAACTGGATGGCGCAAGCCTCGATTACTGGCAGCCAGTCAGCGTGAAAGCAGGCCAGACGCTAACGTTAGGCCGCGCCCAGAGTGGATGTCGCACCTATTTAGCGGTGCGCAACGGTTTCGATGTACCGGAATACCTTGGCAGCCGTTCGACCTTCTCGCTCGGCCAGTTTGGTGGTCATGCCGGACGTACCCTGCGCGTCGCCGATATGCTGCCGATCTCGCAGCCACTGCTAGCTGCCTGCACCACGCCCGCGCCGGTCAGTGAGCCACAAGCGCTGGATCATGCGCTGGTGCCGCACTATGGCACCGAGTGGCGCATCGGCGTGCTGTATGGCCCGCACGGCGCGCCGGACTTCTTTACTCAGGCTGCCATCGACGAGTTCTTCGCCAGCGACTGGCAGGTGCACTACAACTCCAACCGCCTCGGCGTGCGCTTAGTGGGACCCAAACCGACCTGGACGCGCGCCAACGGCGGCGAAGCCGGGCTGCACCCTTCTAACGTCCACGACTGCGAATACGCGATTGGCGCGGTGAACTTCACCGGTGACTTCCCGGTGATCCTCACCCATGACGGCCCAAGCCTCGGTGGCTTCGTCTGTCCGGTGACGATTGCAAAAGCGGAATTGTGGAAAGTCGGCCAGGTGAAACCAGGCGACAGCATTCGCTTCCATCCGATCTGTGCTGACGAAGCAGTGGCGCTGGAGAAAGCCCAGGCGCACAGCGTGGAAACCCTGCGCAGCACCCATGCGCCAGCCTTCGAGATGCCATCACTGGCCGCCAGCGATATTGGCTCTGCCACCTTGCTCGCCGCCTTACCTGCTACGGCTGCCACACCTGCGGCGGTGTATCGCCAGGCCGGTGACAAATATGTGCTGATTGAGTATGGCGATAACGTGCTGGATCTGGCGCTGCGTCTGCGTGTGCACCTGTTGATGAATGCGCTACGCGAACGCGCGGTGCCCGGCGTAGAAGAGTTATCGCCCGGCGTGCGTTCATTGCAGGTGCGCTATGACAGCCTGATCCTCAGCCAAAAACAGCTGATGGCTCTGCTGCTGGAACTGGAAGCCGGATTGGGCGATGTCAGCCAGTTAAAAGTGCCGTCACGCATTGTCTGGATGCCAATGGCGTTCGAAGACAGCGCCACGCTGGGTGCCGTTGAACGTTACCAGGAAACCGTGCGAGCCACTGCGCCATGGCTGCCCAACAACGTCGATTTTATCCAGCGCATCAACGGTCTGGAGAGTCGTGAAGCGGTACGCGACACGATCTTCGACGCCAGCTATCTGATCCTCGGTCTGGGCGATGTCTATCTCGGTGCACCTTGTGCGGTGCCCATCGATCCGCGCCATCGCCTGCTCAGTTCCAAATACAGCCCGGCACGTACCTTCACCGCCGAGGGCACAGTCGGCATTGGCGGCATGTACATGTGCATCTACGGCATGGATTCCCCCGGCGGTTATCAGCTGGTGGGCCGCACGCTGCCGATCTGGAACAAATTCCTCAAAAACGATCAGTTCGCGGCGGATGAGCCGTGGCTGCTGCACTTCTTCGATCAGGTGCGCTTCTATCCGGTGACGGAAGATGAACTCACCCTACTGCGTGATGACTTCCGTGAAGGCCGCGCCAAGGTGCGTATCGAAGAGACGCTGTTTGATTTCGCCGCCCATCAGCAGTTCCTCGCGGAACACGCCGACTCCATTGCCACCTTCCGTCAGCGCCAGGCAGCCGCCTTTGAGCAGGAAGTCACGCTGTGGGCGCAGGAAGAACAAAACGCGCCGCTGACCAGTGAAGAGACGTTGGTGGTGGCAGAAGCCGATGAGGATGCGCTGGCGGTGTGCGCCGATATGAACGGCAACATCTGGAAAGTGCTGGTGCAGCCGGGTGACGCAGTAGAAGCCGGTCAGACGCTGATTATCGTTGAAGCAATGAAGATGGAACTGGCGATTGTCGCGCCGCAGGCAGGTCAGGTAAAACGCATTGCCTGCCAGGCAGGACGTCCGGTGAGTCCCGGCGACACCCTGCTGTGGCTGGAATAAGGAGCACGCATGAATCAAAGCCCACGTAGCAAAGGCCGTCCGGAAGCGCTGGCGGAGAAGGTTTATCAGGCATTGAAACAGGACATTTTTGAGTTCCGTCTCATGCCCGGTGACCGCTTTAGCGAAAACGAAATCGCCGATCGGCTAGAAGTGAGCCGCACGCCGGTGCGTCAGGCGCTGTTCTGGCTGGAGCGCGAGGGCTATGTCGACGTGTGGTTTCGCAGTGGCTGGCAGGTAAAGCCGTTCGACTTCGAATACTTCGAAGAGCTGTACGACTTCCGCACCGTGTTGGAGCGCGAAGCGGTGCGCCGCTTGTGCGCGCTGCCACCGCTGGCCTGTGCGGAGATCCTGACTGAATTGAAAAGCTTCTGGATCGATGCGCCTCGCCTGGAGGATGGCAAAGCGGTGTCAGCGCACGACGAAGCCTTTCACATGGCGCTGGTGGCCGCTGCTGGCAATCAGGAAATGGCGCGCATTCACGCCGAACTGACCGAAAAGATCCGCATTATCCGCCGTCTCGACTTTACGCGTGACGACCGGGTGGATGCGACATACCGCGAACACGCTCAGATTTTACGGGCGATTTTCCAGCAACACACCGAGGAGGCACAGCACATTTTAACCGACCACATCGCCGTCAGTAAGGCAGAGGTCAGAAAGATCACATTGCATATGTTACAGCAGGCCCGGCTCCAACCCATTGAATAACAATACCAATACATGTAGAGGGTTAACGATGAAAAGACGTTCGTTGCTAAAAGCTTTTGCGCTCTCCGCCACCGTGGCGAGTTTGGGCTTTACCTTTGGTGCCCAGGCCGCTGATACCATTAAAGTCGGCATCATGTCGTCACTTTCCGGCACCATGGCGATCTCCGAGACGCCGCTGAAAGACGTGGCCCTGATGACCATTGATGAGATCAACGCCAAAGGCGGCGTGCTGGGCAAAAAGCTGGAGCCAGTGGTAGTGGATCCGGCCTCAAACTGGCCGCTGTTCGCTGAGAAAGCGCGTCAGCTGTTGACGCAGGATAAAGTCGCAGCGGTATTCGGCTGCTGGACTTCGGTGTCGCGTAAGTCAGTATTGCCGGTGTTTGAAGAGCTCAACGGCCTGCTGTTCTATCCGGTGCAGTATGAAGGCGAAGAGATGTCACCGAACGTGTTCTACACCGGCGCCGCGCCGAACCAACAGGCAATTCCGGCGGTGGAGTACCTGATGAGCGAAGACGGCGGCAGCGCCAAACGCTTCTTCCTGCTGGGTACCGATTACGTCTATCCACGTACCACCAACAAAATCCTGCGCGCCTTCCTGCACACCAAAGGCATTCAGGATAAAGACATCGAAGAAGTGTATACGCCGTTTGGTTACAGCGATTACCAGACCATCGTTTCTAACATCAAGAAGTTCTCCGCCGGTGGCAAAACCGCAGTGATTTCCACCATCAACGGTGACTCCAACGTGCCGTTCTACAAAGAGCTGGCGAACCAGGGCATCAAAGCCACGGATATTCCGGTGATCGCCTTCTCTGTCGGCGAGGAAGAACTACGCGGGATTGATACCAAACCGCTGGTCGGCCAACTGGCGGCATGGAACTACTTTGAGTCGGTGGATAATCCAACCAACGCCAAGTTTGTCGCGGATTACCGTGCCTACGCTAAAGCGCACAACCTACCGAACGCCAACACCGTGGTGACCAACGATCCGATGGAGGCGACCTATGTTGGCATTCATATGTGGGCGCAGGCGGTAGAAAAAGCCGGCACCACCGATGTGGACAAAGTGCGTGCAGCGATGGCCGGACAAACCTTTAAAGCGCCGGACGGTTTTACGCTGACCATGGATAACACCAACCACCATCTGCACAAGCCGGTGATGATCGGTGAAGTAGAAGATAACGGCCAGTTCAACGTGGTGTGGCAGACCGATAAAACGGTGCGTGCCCAGCCATGGAGCCCGTACATCGCCGGTAATGATAAGAAGCCTGATTATCCGGTGAAATCGACGAAGTAATGCCGTGGTCGCCCACAGACCTCGCTTGGACAACGTAGGGTCGTCATTCATGGCGTAAAGGCGCTCACTCAAGCCAATGAATGAGTGCGTATTTAATCCGGTACGCATGAATGCGTACCCTACGAAAAACGCACCGGACAGTTTAGGGGCGTCATTCATGGCGGCCCTGCAAACTTAGCTCGGACAATGTAGGGGCGTCATTCATGGCGGCCCTGCAAACCTAGCTCGGACAACGTAGGGTCGTCATTCATGGCGACCGTTTTCAACGCTGCACCACCGTCAACAGGACGATAACCATGACCCTCCGCCGTTATCTTTGCTGTCTGCTGCTGCTCCTGCCGTGGCTCGCCCAAGCGGGCGATGGCGCTGATTTCACTGCCGCCAGCCGCACTGATCAGGCGACCTTGCTGCAGCAATGGGCCGCTGCACCGCATGCCAGCCGCTTGCCGCTGTTACAGGCACTGCGCAACGAAAGCATGGTCATCGACCAGAACAAACAGCCGTTCAGCAAGCAGGGTGACAAACTCATCCCGCTGGACAGCGCGCAACAGCCGACGGGTGAAACTAAAAAGCTGTTTATGAACAACCGACTGCGCGTGTTAATCGCCAGCGCCCTTGCTGCCCACCAGTTAGTGAGCGACGATCCAGCTCTCCGCCTGCGCGCCGCGCAACAGTTGCAAAATGACGGTGCGGCTGACCAGTTGCCGCTGATCGAACAGCGCCTCACGGTAGAGAAGGACTCGCAGGTGCACGCCGTACTCACCATGGCCGCCGCCAACCTGCAACTTGCCAGTCCGGATGCCGCCGTGCGTCTTAAAGCCGTCACCTTACTCGGGGAGTCCAGCGATCCCAATATGCAGGCCAGCCTCAATCACCTCACGCAGGCCAGCAATGAACCCGATGCGCAGGTGCGCGCCGCTGCCGTCGCCAGCCTACAACAGATCAAACATCGCCTGATGTGGGGCGACCTGTTTGGCCAAGCCTTTACCGGCCTCTCTCTTGGCTCGATCCTGCTGCTGGCTGCGCTGGGTCTGGCGATCACTTACGGCCTGCTCGGCGTGATCAACATGGCGCACGGCGAGATGTTGATGCTGGGCGCTTACGCCACTTGGTTCGTGCAGAACCTTTTCCAGCAGTTCGCGCCACAGTGGCTGGCATGGTATCCGCTGTTGGCGCTGCCGGTGGCATTTCTGGTCACTGCCGGTATAGGCATGTTGCTGGAGCGCACCATCATTCGCCATTTATACGGGCGACCACTGGAAACGCTGCTCGCCACCTGGGGCATCAGCCTGATGCTCATTCAACTGGTGCGTATGCTGTTTGGTGCGCAGAACCTGGAAGTGGCTAACCCGAGCTGGCTCTCTGGCGGCTGGCAAGTGCTGCCCAATCTGGTACTGCCGTACAACCGTATTGCGGTGATTCTGTTTGTGTTTGCCGTGCTGGGCCTGACCTGGCTACTGCTCAATAAAACGCGTTTAGGCCTGAGCGTGCGCGCCGTAACACAAAATCGCGCCATGGCCGATTGCTGCGGCGTGCCAACCGGGCGCATCGATATGCTGGCATTTGGTCTGGGTTCTGGCATTGCCGGACTGGGCGGCGTGGCGCTGTCGCAACTCGGTAACGTTGGACCAGAACTGGGACAGGGTTACATCATCGACTCCTTCCTGGTGGTGGTGCTCGGTGGCGTCGGTCAGCTGGCAGGCACCGTGGTTGCCGCCTTCGGACTGGGCATCCTCAATAAAGTGCTGGAACCGCAGATTGGTGCGGTGCTGGGTAAAATCCTCATCCTGGTGCTGATCATCTTGTTCATTCAGAAACGTCCACAGGGCCTGTTTGCCTTCAAAGGGAGGGTAATAGACTAATGAGCCAACCCCTAACCTTAACCCTGACGCGCAAAGCACCGTGTCTCAGCATCAGCCTCGGCATCGTGATTACCGCCCTGCTGTTGGTGCTGCCTTTCTGTGCCCTGTTACCGGCGACGCATCCACTGGCGATCTCCACCTACACGCTGACACTGGTGGGCAAAATTCTCTGCTACGCCGTCGTCGCCGTGGCATTAGATTTGGTGTGGGGCTATGCCGGGTTGTTATCACTCGGACATGGTCTGTTCTTTGCGCTGGGCGGCTACGCCATGGGCATGTACCTCATGCGTCAGGCATCCGGCGAGGGCTTACCGGCCTTTATGTCGTTCCTCTCATGGAACGAACTGCCGTGGTTCTGGGCCGGCACCCAACATTTTGCCTGGGCGCTGTGTCTGATCATGCTGGTGCCCGGTTTGCTGGCGCTGGTGTTTGGCTTCTTCGCCTTCCGCTCAAAGATCAAAGGCGTCTATTTCTCGATCATGACGCAAGCGCTGACCTACGCGGGCATGCTGCTGTTTTTCCGTAATGAAACCGGCTTTGGCGGCAACAACGGCTTTACCGGCTTCACCACTTTGCTGGGCTTCAACGTCACCGCCACCGGCACGCGCATTGGACTGTTTATCGCCACCGTACTGTTGCTGCTGATCAGTCTGGGGATTGGCTTCGCGCTGGCGCGCAGTAAGTTTGGTCGGGTGCTCACCGCGGTGCGTGATGCGGAGAACCGCCTGATGTTTATCGGTTATGACCCCAAAGGCTTCAAGCTGTTTGTCTGGACGCTGTCGGCGGTGCTGTGTGGTTTGGCTGGCGCGCTGTATGTGCCGCAGGTTGGCATTATTAACCCCAGTGAAATGTCGCCGACCAACTCGATTGAGCTGCCATTTGGGTGGCGCTAGGCGGGCGCGGCACCTTAATTGGTCCACTTTTAGGCGCTGCGATTGTGAATGGTGCCAAAAGCTGGTTCACCGTAGCCTTCCCCGAATACTGGCTGTTCTTCCTTGGCCTGATGTTTATCCTCGTCACGCTGTTCCTGCCGCGTGGTGTGATTGGCCTGCTGCGCCGGAGGCGTGATGACTGAGCAACTGTTTACCCAACCCCACCCGGCAGACCGTCACCGCGATCAGAGCGATCCGGTGCTGCAGCTGGAGAAGATCAACGTCTCATTCGATGGCTTCCGCGCGCTCACCGATCTTTCACTGAAGATCGGCGTTGGAGAATTACGTTGTGTGATCGGTCCCAACGGCGCGGGCAAAACCACGCTGATGGATGTGATCACCGGCAAAACCCGTCCCGACAACGGGCAAGTGATCTATGACCAGGACACCGATCTGACCCGCATGTCGCCGGTGGAGATCGCGCGGGCCGGCATCGGTCGCAAGTTCCAGAAACCCACGGTGTTTGAAGCCTTAACGGTGTCCGAAAATCTGGAGATTGCGCTGAAAAATGACAAGTCGGTGTGGGCCAGCCTGCGCGCGCGACTCAACGGCGAACAGCAGGATCGCATCGATGAGGTGTTAAAACTGCTGCGTCTCGGCGGTGAACGCCAGCGCAAAGCCGGACTGCTGTCACACGGACAGAAGCAGTTTCTCGAAATCGGTATGTTGTTAGTACAGGACCCGCATCTCTTGCTGCTCGACGAACCGGCGGCGGGTATGACCGATGCGGAAACCGAATATACCGCCGAGCTGTTCCGCAGTCTGGCGGGCAAGCATTCGCTGATGGTGGTGGAACACGACATGGGTTTTGTCGAGACCATTGCCGATCACGTCACGGTGCTGCATCAGGGCCAGGTACTGGCTGAGGGATCGTTACGCCAAGTACAGGCGGACGATCGGGTCATCGATGTTTATCTGGGGCGCTAAGATGCTGCAAGTATCCGAATTGAATCAGTATTACGGTGGTAGCCATATTCTGCGCGGTCTTTCGTTTGAGACGAAACCAGGCGAGATCACCTGTCTGCTGGGACGTAACGGCGTGGGCAAAACCACGCTGCTGAAATGCCTGATGGGCCTGATTCCCGCCAAATCCGGCGAGATTCGCTGGCAGGATAAGGTGATCAACAGCCGTAAACCCCACCAGCGTGTGCAGGCGGGCATTGCCTATGTGCCGCAGGGTCGTGAAATCTTCCCTCGTCTGACGGTGGAAGAAAATCTGTTGATGGGTCTGGCGCGCTTCTCTGGATCTCAGGCCAAATCCGTGCCCGAAGAGATCTACCAGCTGTTCCCGGTACTGCGCGAAATGAAAGCCCGCCGCGGCGGCGATCTGTCCGGCGGGCAACAGCAGCAGCTAGCGATCGGCCGTGCGTTGGCCTGTAAGCCGCAGCTGTTGATCCTTGACGAGCCGACCGAAGGGATCCAGCCGTCGGTGATCAAGGAGATCGGCGCAGTGATCCGTCAGTTAGCCCAGCGCGGTGATATGGCGATCCTGCTGGTGGAGCAGTTTTACGATTTTGCGGCGGAGTTGGCGGATCAATATCTGGTGATGTCGCGCGGTGAGATCGTGCAGCGCGGCGCGGGCGCGAATATGGAAGCAGAAGGCGTGCGTGGCTTGGTGGCGATTTAAAGGCATGCACATGCCGTAGCCGCGCAATTTATTGCGCATTGCTTGGATGGGCGCGATGCCACATCAGGCAAGGTCAACATCGCGCGATGAATCGCGCCGCTACGTATTCGTGCGGTTGATAATTAACGCGCTGGCTCGTTATCCAACTGGAACACGCTGATATTCTCCACCAGCGAACCAACCTGCTGATTCAGCGCGCGTGCCGACTGAGCTGACTGCTGCGACAGCGTGGCGTTTTGCTGCGTTGCGGCATCCATGTGCGTCACCGCCAGATTCACCTGCTCGATACCCACGCTCTGTTCTGCGCTGGCGGAGGAGATGTTCTCCATCAGCTCACACAGCTGCTTAACGCTCTCAACAATCTCCTGCATGGACGAGCCCGCGCCTTTCACCAGCGTGTTGCCCTGCGCAATCAAACTCACTGAACGATCGGTCAAACCACGAATGTCACGCGCTGCGGAAGCCGATCGCTGTGCCAGCGCACGCACTTCCGACGCCACCACCGCAAAGCCACGGCCATCATTACCCGCACGCGCCGCTTCCACCGCCGCGTTAAGTGCCAGAATATTGGTCTGGAAAGCGATACCATCAATCACCGTGACAATCTCATTGATCTCACGTGAGAACTGATGAATTTCGCCCATCGCCACCACCACTTTTTCCACCACTTCACCGCCATCTCCGGCACGCTGGCGGGTATCACGTGCGATATCACTGGCATGACGTGCGTTCTCGGCATTGTTTTTCACCACCGAGGTCAGCTGCTCCATAGAGGCAGCTGTCTGTTCCAACGCACTGGCCTGCGCTTCGTTGCGCGCCGACAACTCGCGGCTGCCGTGTGCGACCTGATCGGTGGTATCGGCTATTGCCTCAGTCCCCGAACGCACGCCGGTCACAATACGCGTCAGGTTATGGTTCATATCACGCAGCGCTGCCATCAACTGTGCGGTTTCGTCGCGTCCTGAGACTTCAATGTGGGCGCGCAGATCCCCCGCAGCTACGGTTTTCGCCACGTTGATCGCCTGCTTAAGCGGACGCGTGATGCTCTGCACCAGCCAGGCCGTAATGCACACGCCGACCAGCAAAATACAGCCCATCGCAATCAGCAGTAGCAGGCGGGTTTTCTGGTAATGCGCGAGGTTATTGGCTTCGATCTCTTGATGCATCTGCTGCGCGCGTTTTAGCGTGGCAGCCACCAGATCATCGATTTGCTGCGTCGGTGCGCGGTCAATACCCGTAACCAGATGGTCCACCCGATTCGCACTATTGCTATCGCTGATACTGTAGTTTTCCAGTGCCGCCAGGTACTTACTCTCTAGCCCGGCATGAACGGCGCGTGCCTGTTCAACCGGTGCATTCGGCAAGCCCAGCGACGTCTGGATCTGACTCAGTTTGCTCAGCAGCGCTTGGGTTTGCTGGCTCTCTTTCAAAAACGCCTTTTTGTACTTATCGAAGGTCTCCTGCCCTTGGGTACCGCGCAACAGGGTATTTTTCCACTCCTGTACTTGTATCTTGAACTGCACCTGCGCACTGCGCGCGGTGTCGATGCTGTCAGCAATCAGCACTTCGCGTGCCATCACATCCTGATTGTTTTCCAGCGCCTGCATATTGACTTGCAGTCCGTGCAGTCCCATCAACAACGTAGCGAACAGCAGCAACGTGGCGAGAAACCCCAGCCGCTGGCCAATTTTAAACTGGTTGAGCTTCATAAATCTGAACCCTGATGATAAAGAAAGGAGAACCAATGTGACGAATGTCACAGGGGTTATCGTCCAACAGGGCAATGAGCTTTATACGATTGGCGAGGAGATTGCGTGACAGTTTTGTGAATAGCGAAGCGGTAGAAATACAGGCGGCACTAAGGCCGCCTGTGATTAGAGAATGCCGGTCTCCACGCTGAAGTGGCGTTTCTCGCCCGGTGCCAGCTCGATCAAAGTTCCGGCACGCTGTGCTGCATTAAACCCTTCCGGTCGGCAGGTGGAGGGCAACACGTAAGCCGCCACTTGCTGATCGTGATTGTGCAACAGCCAGCGTGTGGCGTGGGGGAACTGCCGGCTGTCGAAGCGCGTCATCAAGGCATAACCCTCCGGGGCATGCAGCTCGAACTGCACCTCATTGCCGTATTGCTGCAGATTATCAGCAAAGAACACGATCTCCGGATCGCACATCTCGGGTTGATCTAAGGGCTGAAATGCCTGTGGATCGTGCGCCAGCCGATCGGTATACGCGGTCCACTGCGGCGTTGGTTTCACATGTGCCGGGATCGAGGTGCGTAGCTTGAACGCATCCTGCGGGATCGACTGCTTAAAACGTCCATGCGTCAGCCAGGCACTGTTCAAATGGCACATATACTGCAGTGGCATCGGTGCGCCCGCCAGATTGGTGACGTTCATATCAATGTGCAGACGTGGCGCGTTGGCCTGCACGCGCACGGCAGGTGCCGCTAGATAGTGATGCCCGAAGCCTTTCACATACTCGGTTTCCCCTTCCAGCGACACGCGATCCTGCTCCAGCACGAGCCACGCGCTGTCCATGCGGGCGCAGGCCATTTCACCGTGTAGTGGATGATCGTCATCGGGTGCCGGACAACCGTTCGCCAGCAAGCCGGAGTGGAAGGCAAAACAGCCGTAAGTATCGATAATCGAGTTGCCTGGCAGCGGCTGTTTAAAGCTGTGTCCCATAGTCAGCGAATGACCATCGAAAGTCGCCTCCCACACCATCTGACCGTAAAACGGCAGCACGATCACCGTGCCGCGCTGGTTGCTGATACGTACCGCCTCCACACCCGCCGGATAACGAAACAGTTCGACGTGAAAATAGTCATTGTGCAGCAGCGTACTGGGTGTTTCATGGAACTGTTCGCGACGTAGCGGTAATCGGGTTTTCATGGCATATCCTCAACCAGACGACCCGCCTGCATGGCCTGGTTTTTATGACGCAGCTCGCCCCAGAAGTAGAATCCGACCCAGGCGAAGCACAACAGCGAGACGCCAAACGCCAGCTGCATCGATCCCAGATGATCGGAGACGAAGCCCTGAATCGCCGGGATAAAGGCAGCGCCGACAATCGACATGACGATAAACGCGCCTGCCACTTCGGTGTACTTGTTATCCACCGTGGCCAGCGTGCCCGCGTAAATCGTCGCCCAGCAGGGTCCGAACAGCACACTCACAAACACCGCCGCGTACACTGCGGTGAAGTTTGGCACAAACATCACCCACGCGAGGGTGATTACACCCAGAACCGAATAGACAATTAGCACTTTTTCCGCGCGGAAGCGCGTCATCAGGAAGTTGGCGACAAATTTACCAATGAAGAAGCAGATAAAGCTGTAAATCATAAAGTTAGAGGCGTGGCGTTCGTTAGTAGCCCCTAGCGTCAATGCCAGGCGGATGGTAAAGGACCACACCGCCACCTGCATCCCGACATAGAGGAATTGCGCCACGATACCGCGTTTGAAGTGGCGATTACCCGCCAGATAGCGGAAGGTTTCACCCAGCGAGGGCAGCGACTTCTCACTTGATTCCGGTTTGCAACGTGGATAGCGGGTAAACAGGAACAGCAACATCACGACCACTAACACCATCACCAGATATTTGTACGGCTCCAGCGTGTGCTCCAGCATGGTGAGACGGAAAGCATGGGCCTGCTCCGCATTCATGCCCGCCATTTGCGTATGCAGACTGTCACCGTCCTGGAACACCAGATATTTGCCCAGCACGATGCCCATCAGCGCGCCGATCGGGTAGAACGTCTGGCTGATATTAAGGCGCAGCGTGGCGTGATCGCGATGGCCAATCATCGAGCTATAGGTATTCGCCGCCGTTTCGAGGAAGCTCAAACCAATGGCGATGGCAAAAATGGCCGCCAGGAACATGGTATAGGTCGCCATGTGCGAAGCGGGATAGAACAGCACACAACCGACGATGTACAACACCAGTCCCATCAGGATCGCCAGCTTGTAGGTGGCTTTACGGATCACCAGCGAGGCAGGAATCGCTATCAGGAAATAGCCACCGTAAAAGGCACTCTGTACCAGCGCACTGGCAAAATCGCTCAACGCAAACACGCTTTTGAATTGCGTAATCAGGATGTCGTTTAAGCTTGCGGCGCAGCCCCACAGCGGGAACAGGCACGAAAGCAAAATGAACTGGAACAGTGGCGTCTTATTCAGATAGCCGTCAGATTGCTGAACAATGTTCTGTTGCATGACTCGACCTCAGTTTAGGTTGAGAAAACGCTGGAAGGTTTCCGCGTCAGGATAGGAGCGCTGCGTGCCACGGCCGGTCACGCTGCAGGCGGCATAAGCCGAGGCTTGCGCCATCGAGGCTGCGATATCGCCGGTTTTTACCAGCTCGTGGGCAAAACAACCGATAAAGGCATCGCCGGCACCACTGGTATCCACCGCCTGCACCGTCGTTGGCGCAACATGATGCAGATGGTCGCCTGACATCCACAGTGAACCGCGTCCACCCAGAGTGATAATCAGGTTCTTCAGACCGCGCTTGAGTAGCACTTGCCCCGCCCGTTTCACCTCATCATCCGTTCCCACCGGCATGCTGGTGAGAATCTCCAGTTCGGTTTCATTGGGCATAAAGAAGTCACATTTGCAGGCGTAGTCGATATCCAGATTCGCCACCGCCGGTGCCGGATTGAGAATCACTTTGATGTCGTGCTGGCGCGCAAAATCAATCGCGTAGTAGACAGTTTCGAGCGGGATCTCTAACTGCAGGATGATCAGTTGGCAGGCTTTCAGTGCCTCGGCAGCCGCATCGATATCGGCGGGTTTGAGCTGCTGGTTGGCGCCTTTGATGATCAGAATGCGGTTCTGCGATTGGTCATCAACAAAGATCGGTGCCACGCCGCTGGAGGTGCCCGGCGCGATGGTGACAAATTCGGTGTCGACGCCTTGCTGCTTGAGGTTCGCTACCGTATTTGGCGCAAACAGGTCGTCGCCCACTTTGCTGACCATCATCACGCTGCCACCCATTTTCGCGGCAGCTACCGCCTGATTCGCCCCTTTGCCACCACAGCCAATAGCGAAATCAGGCGCTTCCAGTGTTTCGCCCGCTTTCGGCATCTGATTGGTATAGGTAATAAGGTCCACCATATTCGACCCAATAACCGCGATATCCATTGTTAACTCCCCGGTGAATTTTTAGCTTTAAAATGTTATTTAAATCACACTAGCAGGTTATAAAAGTTAATGGTGTGACAAAATTCACATCCTGATGGGGTAATAAGAACGTTTTGTGGGGAATTCAGAAAATGATGATGTTATTATTTTAACAAACCAACATCATGGTAAGGTAGGCATGAGGTACGCTGCGGGAGTTTACGGCGCGATCTCATTACAGGTAAGATTGAAAATCTGCCTGCTGGATGTGGTGCAAATCATTAAAATCTGTGAGATTTATCGTGATTCGCAGTTGGCTGCGTGAAAGCGTTCACCGGTCAGGCCTCTTAACTTCAGGAAAACCCTTACACAGAGATGCTCATGGAAACCCGGCGCGACGAACGCATTCACAAGCTGGCGCAAGCACTGAAGCGCACCGATAAGTTGCATCTGAAAGATGCGGCACAACTCTTGGGCGTCTCCGAGATGACTATCCGCCGCGATCTTACCGAACCCGCTTCAACGGTGGTCTTGCTGGGCGGTTACATTGTCAGCGATCCGAAAAGCCATGCCGGGCACTATTTCATCTCCGATCAACATGGGCAAAATGCCGCGCGTAAACAGCGTCTGGCGCAGGCCGCGGCCGGGTTGATCAGTGAAAACGACACGGTGTTTTTTGACTGTGGCACCACCTTGCCTTACATCGTGGATGCGATACCCGACACGCTAACCTTCACTGCCATTTGCTGTGCCATGAATACCTTCCTCGCGCTGAAAGAGAAACCCGCCTGTAATGTGATTCTGAGTGGCGGAGAGTTCCATGCTGATAATGCGCTGTTCACGCCGATTGGTGCCCATTCAATTCTCGACGATCTCTGCCCAACACTGGCCTTTATCTCCGCCGCGGGGATCGATCAGGAACAGGGAGCAACCTGCTATAATATCAATGAGTTAGCCATGAAACATCACGCCATGTTGCGTTCGCGCACGCGCGTGTTGGTGGCAGACAGCAGCAAATTTGGCAAAGTGCTGCCTGCGCGCATTGGTGAGCTGCGCCGTTTTGATTTAATGGTGAGTGACAGCGCGCCAGAATCGGCGCTGAAGAACTGGTTGGCGCAACAGAACATCCCGCTGCGCCTGCCTTAAAATTATGCCTTGCGGTCGATCACCGCGTCGCCGTCGCGCAGTCGGCGCAGGTTATCGCAGATCCCTTTGATAATTCCCTTCATTGAGACATCGGTGACGCCGCCAATATGCGGCGTTGCGATCACGTTATAGCGGAACACCGGATCTTGTGGATTGGGTGGCTCCTGCCAGAACACGTCCAGACCGGCGCCAGCCAATCTTTTCGTCTCCAGTGCTGCCAGAAACGCCTGCTTCTCTATCAGGCCACCGCGTCCCAGGTTGATCAGGAAGCTGTCTGGTTTCATCTGCGCCAACGCATCGGCATTGATGATGTTGTGCGTCGCAGCATTGTCAGGCAGGCTGAGCACCACGAAGTCTGCCTGTTGCAGTAGCTCCGGCAACTGCGCCATATTGCCAACCCAATCGAGTTGATGCTGTCGCGCAAAAGCTTCATCCGCTTCACGTTTTACGCCAATCATGCGCATACCAAACGGAGCCAGTCGTTTCGCCAGGGCTTTACCAATTCCGCCCAAACCCACCAGCCCGACGGTTTTGCCCATTAATCCCATACCGATGGGCTGACCAAGCTTCTGCTGCGCCAGACAATCGGCAATCTCATGCTGACGGCGTGCCAGGCCAATCATCATCCAGATCCCCAATTCCGCCACCGAATCCGCATTGCCTGAATCGTCGGAAGGCACGTTCGCCACCATAATGCCGGCTTGCTTCGCCGCATCGAGGTCTACGCCTTCTAATCCCACGCCCGCCTGCTGGACCAGCTTCAGGCGATCGGCGGTGGCGATCAGCCGAGCATCCACGCGGCACATGCCGGGGATCAGCGCATCAAAACCGGCCAGACTCTCGGCGGCATGCCCCGCCGAGGCGATAATTTCCATATCCGGTAATGTCTGACGAATGGCAGGAATTAACCCGCCCCATGCATTTTCATCCGCTGCAATCAGCACTCGCATCACACCTGCTCCGTTTTTAGGCAAAAATTCAGCATAGCGGCTGGTGGGTGAGAATCAATCAGTTATCCATTTCTGGCATGCACTCCAGAATATTCAACGCCATGTGGCTGTGATTGCAGGGTGAAAACGGCTAAACTTCTGCATCAGATGTCCACCACTCACAGACCAAAAGGCTCATTACAACGTGGCTCAATTCGTCTATAGCATGCATCGCGTCGGTAAGGTCGTTCCGCCGAAGCGTCACATCCTGAAGAATATTTCTCTTAGCTTCTTCCCGGGTGCAAAAATCGGTGTTCTTGGCCTCAACGGCTCAGGTAAATCCACCTTACTGCGCATCATGGCCGGTATTGATACCGATATCGAAGGGGAAGCACGCCCACAACCCGGCATTAATGTTGGCTATCTGCCACAGGAACCGCAGCTGAACCCGGAGCACACCGTGCGTGAGTCCGTGGAAGAAGCCGTTTCTGAAGTGGTTGGCGCACTGAAACGCCTCGACGAAGTCTATGCGCTGTATGCCGATCCCGATGCCGATTTCGACAAGCTGGCCGCTGAACAAGGCCGTCTGGAAGAAGTGATTCAGGCACACGATGGTCATAACCTCGATACGCAGCTGAACCGTGCCGCAGATGCGATGCGTCTGCCAGATTGGGATGCCAAAATCGCTACGCTGTCCGGTGGTGAACGCCGCCGCGTCGCGCTGTGCCGCTTGTTGCTGGAAAAGCCAGACATGCTGCTGCTCGACGAACCCACCAACCACTTGGATGCAGAATCTGTGGCATGGCTGGAACGCTTCCTGCACGACTTTGAAGGCACCGTTGTGGCGATCACGCACGACCGTTACTTCCTTGATAACGTAGCGGGTTGGATTCTGGAGCTGGACCGCGGTGAAGGTATTCCTTGGGAAGGTAACTACTCTTCCTGGCTGGAGCAGAAAGATCAGCGTCTGGCACAGGAAGCGTCTTCTGAAGCAGCTCGTCGCAAGTCGATTGAGAAAGAGCTGGAATGGGTACGTCAGGGCGCGAAAGGCCGTCAGTCTAAGGGCAAAGCCCGTCTGGCACGCTTCGAAGAGCTGAACAGCACCGATTATCAGAAACGTAATGAAACCAACGAATTGTTCATTCCACCAGGTGCGCGCCTTGGCGACAAAGTGCTGGAAGTCACCAACCTGAGCAAATCGTATGGCGACCGTGTCCTGATTGATGATCTGACCTTCTCGGTGCCGAAAGGCGCGATTGTCGGCATCATCGGTCCAAACGGTGCGGGTAAATCTACCCTGTTCCGTATGATGTCCGGTCAAGAGCAGCCAGATTCTGGCACTATCGAGCTGGGCGAAACCGTCAAGCTGGCGTCAGTGGATCAGTTCCGTGACGCGATGGACAACTCGAAAACCGTGTTCGAAGAAGTGTCTGGCGGTCAGGACATCATGCGCGTGGGCAACACTGAGATGCCAAGCCGCGCCTATGTTGGTCGCTTCAACTTCAAAGGCACCGATCAGGGCAAACGCGTTGGCGAGCTGTCCGGTGGTGAGCGCGGCCGTCTGCACCTCGCGAAACTGCTGCAAGTTGGCGGCAACCTGTTGCTGCTCGATGAACCGACCAACGACCTGGACATCGAAACCCTGCGCGCGCTGGAAAACGCCCTGCTGGAGTTCCCGGGCTGTGCCATGGTGATCTCGCATGACCGTTGGTTCCTCGACCGTATCGCCACCCACATCATCGATTATCAGGATGAAGGTAAGGTGGAGTTCTTCGAAGGTAACTTTACCGAGTACGAAGAGTACAAAAAACGCACCTTGGGCGCTGACGCGCTGGAGCCAAAGCGTATCAAGTACAAGCGTATGACGAAGTAATTGTCATGATGTGAAAAAGGCGCCGATTGGCGCCTTTTTTATTGCTGTAGGATTAAGCCCCCAGCATCTGCTTCACCAGCTCAACGCAGCGCAGGAAGCGCGTATCGTAGTCATCCTCTTTCACATGGACGAAATCGATGTTGTTCTCACGCAGCATAGTCACCAGCATCGACTGAAACTCGCGGCGATCCATCGAACTGCCCAAGCTTCGCAAACCATCTGCCACCCACGGCACGTTGTTTTCCAGCAGAATCACCAGATCGAAACGGTACTCATCGATTAGCGCCTGCACAAACGGGTGCTCGCGCCCTTCATACTTGAGGCAAAACGCCTGCGTGGTGACAAAGTCGGTATCGATAAACGCCACTTTACTGGCGTATTTGACTGCGAAATCAATGTACTGCGCCTGCCCTAAGGCAATCTTGTCGTAGTCGGAATACTGCAGCGCCATCTCATCGCCACCGAGGTGCGAGAAGACATAATCGCGGCCATATTCCCACGCACTGGTGGTATTGAAGATGTTCGCCAGCTTGTTGACCAGCGTCGATTTGCCGCTGGATTCACCACCGAGGATCGCCACGGTGCGCACAAAGAACGGCTTCACTTCGGTCGGAATGTATTCCCAGTAGCGGAATGGATCCTGACGAATCTGCCCGCCGCTAATGCTCATAAAAGATCGGTTAGGATCGATCACTACGGTAGGAATACCGAGGTGCTGTTGGTACATCGCCGCATCAGGCTCTTCGCTGGTGTAGATGCAATCCGGCTCAATACCCTGCTCGGAGAGGAATTTCTTCACCCCTTCGCTCCATACATCCCAGCCGTGTGGATAGGGTTCGATCCCCTCTTCATCAAACGAGTGGATGCGGATGTTCTTCTGGTATTTGAAGGTCTGCAATAACCAGCGCAGACGATCGCTGACGGTCGGCTGCTGCGACATGGCACTGTTTTCAAACAGCTCGCGATCGCGCGGATCGTCGTGTCCCATAATGATGTGCAGCTCATCCACCTGGCTGCAGGCGCGCTGGATCAGATAGATGTGGCCGGTGTGCAGCGGGTAGAACTTACCGAACACCACGCCAACGGTTTTGTCACGACGAGGGAATTCCAGCCCAAGAAATCGGTGCAGTGCTTCCAGCTTTTGCGCGCTGGGGCTTTTGATTTTGGCATTCAGCAACTGGCTCAAGTAGCCTTTGGTCATCCCGCTGGCATCTGCAACCTGCTGCAGCGTATGGCCCTGCTGGCGTATGGCGGTTTTCAGGTAGTCGAACGATGACATTTGGTGCCTCCTGCATCGGCTTTAGCGGCGCAATCTATTGCGCACCTGCCAGCAACATGGTTGCTTTCAGGTTCGCGCGATAAATCGCGCCGCTACGGATAAGTGCTTATTGTGGATCATTCCAAAAATTAAACGACTTGGCTGCTAACTGTAGGGGCGGCATGTATGTCGCCCAGTGAAATTACAGCTCGTCCAATATCGCCAGCGCATCCGCCAGCTTCTTGGCGCTGTACACTTTCATGCCGTCGATGGCCTTTTTCGGTGCATTGCCCGCCGGCACAATCGCACGCTTGAAACCGTGCTTAGCGGCTTCGGAAATGCGCTCCTGACCACTCGGCACCGGACGAATTTCACCGGCCAGCCCCACTTCACCGAAGATCACTAAATCCTGCGGCAGTGGACGGTCACGCAAGCTCGATACCATCGCCAGCAGCAGCGCGAGGTCAGCACTGGTTTCGGTGACTTTCACACCACCGACCACATTGACGAACACATCCTGGTCCGCCATTTGTAAACCGCCGTGCCGGTGCAGCACCGCCAGCAAAATCGCCAGACGGTTTTGCTCAAGGCCGACCGCGACACGACGCGGGTTGCCCATCATCGAGTGATCCACCAGCGCCTGAATCTCCACCAGAAGCGGACGCGAACCTTCCCACACCACCATCACCGAACTGCCAGAGGTGACTTCATCGCCGCGTGACAGGAAAATAGCTGACGGGTTGCTGATTTCACGCATGCCCTGCTCGGTCATGGCGAACACGCCCAACTCGTTCACCGCACCGAAGCGGTTTTTGTGACTGCGTAGCGTGCGGAAACGGGAATCGGCATCGCCATCCAGCATCACTGAACAGTCGATACAGTGCTCCAGCACTTTTGGCCCGGCCAGCGAACCATCTTTGGTGACGTGGCCTACCATCACAATCGCCACGCCGCGCGTTTTAGCGAAGCGCGTCAGGTAAGCAGCGGTTTCACGCACCTGCGCTACGCTACCGGGCGAAGACTGAATATCCGCCATGTGCATCACCTGGATGGAGTCGATGACCATCAGTTTCGGCTGCTCCTGCTCGGCGATCAGACAGATCTGCTCGATACTGGTTTCCGACAACATATTCAGGTTATCAGTGGGTAATCCCAGACGATGGGCGCGCATCGCGACCTGTTGCAGCGATTCCTCACCAGTGACGTACAGGGTTTTCATCCCTTCGGACAGCTTGCACATCACCTGCAACAGCAGCGTCGATTTACCGGCTCCCGGATTACCACCGATCAAAATCGCACTGCCTGGCACTACGCCGCCGCCCAGTACGCGATCAAACTCTTTGAAGCTAGTGGAGAAACGCGGCACGGCTTCGAGGCTGATCTCTGACAGCTTCTGCACCCGGCTGGGTCCAGCGCTCCCGGCATAGCCACTCAGACGCTCGTTACGCGCTGCCGCAGGCGAGGCGGCAATACGCACCTCGGTGATGGTGTTCCACGCGTTGCAGGCGCTGCACTGCCCCTGCCAGCGTGGATAATCTGCGCCGCACTCGTTACAAACGAAGGCGCGTTTTGCCGCTTTGGCCAAATCAAATCCTCAGTTAACGCTCTTCGTGAATCAGGCTGCCGGTCAGGATGCAGAACACACCCATCAGGTCGGCATGGCGGATAATGATCGACGCCTGCTCATTCACTTTTGGTTTAGCATGGTAAGCAATCCCTAGCCCCGCCGCTTTGATCATTGGCAGATCGTTAGCACCGTCGCCAATCGCCACGGTCTGTTCTGGCGAGATTTCATAACGCTCAGCGAGATTTTTCAGGGTATCGGCTTTAAATTGCGCATCGACAATCTGCCCCACCACTTCGCCGGTCAGCTTGCCATCACGCATTTCCAGTTCATTGGCGACGGCCGCCGTTAAATGCAGCGTCTGGCGCAGATAGTCGGCATAGTAGGTAAATCCACCGGAGGCAATCGCCACCTGCCAGCCCAGCGCCTGCAGTTTTTGCACCAGCGTGGTCAGGCCCGGCATCAGCGGCAGGGTATCACGCACCTGCTTGAGGATATTGGCGTCGGCACCCGCCAGTTTCGCCACGCGTTCACGCAGGCTGGCTTTGAAATCCAGTTCGCCACGCATCGCGCGTTCGGTCACTTCAGACACCTGATCACCGCAGCCCGCCAGTTTGGCGATTTCGTCAATGCATTCGATCTCGATCGCGGTGGAATCCATATCCATCACTAACAAGCCTGGGGTTTTCAAGTGCGGGATCTTGCCGAGCGGCGCGACATCAAAACCGGCGTCATGCGCCAGCTTAGCAGCACGCGGCGTCAGCGAGCCGGCCAGACGAACCACCTGATACTCATCGACATTCCAGGCGCTGACGATCACCATCGCCGCGCCCAGCAGATGCTGATAATCGGTCAGTTTTTGTTTATCGAGTCCACGCCCATACAGCAACCAGCCTGTTCGACCGGCACGGTAATCCAGCGGCATCACTTCATCACCGCTGAGGGAAAGGGGTAAACCCGGCCAAAGTGAAACATCGGCGGGCAGATCGCACCAGGTAAGACGATTTGGCATTACAGCTCCTGTAGGGACAACAAAACCACGCAAGAGGCTACCTTGTCTGCGCGGGTTCTGGCAACATAATTGCCAGCCTTTCTGCTGTTACGTCACACGGGTTTCTGATGGTTAAAACCGCACTGAAATTTCGCCTGCATCGCACGGTGATTGTTCTTATCTCGCTGGCACTGTTAGTGGTGCTGATGCAAGGGGCATCCTGGTTCAGTCTCGGCCATCAAATGGCACGCTCTGAGCAAGTGGAAGAACTGGCGCATACGCTGACGCGTCAGGTGGCGTTTAGCCTGAAACCGCTGATGGACAACAGCGACGACAACCGCACGCAAATCGAAGCCATCCTTAATCAGATGACCGATAACAGCCGCATTCTGGATGCCTCCGTGTATGCCGATGACGGCAGTCTGGTGGCGCACAGCGGCGAAAGCATTAATGTGCGCGATCGCCTGGCGTTGGATGGTAAACGCGCTGGCAGCTATTTTAACCACCAAATCGTGCAGCCGCTGGAAGGCAAAGAGGGACCGCAAGGTTTCTTGCGCGTGACGCTGGATACCCACGTGCTGGTCACCGAATCACGTCAGGTGGACAACACCACCAACATTCTGCGTTTGATGATGCTGCTGGCGCTGGCGATTGGCATCATCCTCACCCGTACGCTGCTGCGCGACCGTCGCACCCGCTGGCAACAATCACCGTTCCTGCTCACCGCCAGCCGTGCGGTGAAAGAAGATAAGGAACGAGAGGAAGAAGAAACGGCCAGTGACCTGACACCAGAAAAAGAGAAAGAGAAAGAGAAAGAGAAAGAGCACTGATAATGTGCTCATGAATAGATTCGTGCATGGATACATGAATAGATTCTACAATAAACAAAGCCCGCACAGCGGGCTTCTTCACATCATCACAACGTTTACGTGAATAGATATTTTTAGCGTTGTGTCAGCAACGCTTGCAGCTCAGCCAGCGTCTTCACCTGCCAGGTCGGTTTGATATTTTCCGGGAACGGACGCGTGCCGTGATCGATCCAGCAGGTTTTTAGCCCAGTATTCATCCCGCCCAGAATGTCAGATTCTGGCGTATCCCCGACCATCAACACGCGGCTGCGATCCGGGTTGCCGAGCAACGCCAGCGTGTGGTCGAAAATCGCCACATCCGGCTTTGGCACCCCCACTTGTTCGGAGATCACCAGCTCGTCAAAGAAGTCACGGAACCCCGTGCGCTCCAGACGCGCCTGCTGCAAAGCGGTGAAGCCGTTGGTGATGATGGCGATCTTCACTTGACCCTTCAGCGCGTTGAGCAACTCAGCTGTGCCGTCAAGTGGCAGACAAATGTCGGCCATCGCGCTGAGGAAATCACAGGGCGAGTTTTGCCGCACCGCTGCTGATTAGTTCATTGAAAACGGCAGTGGTAAAGTGATGCCGTTAAAGGGATTGTTGCCGTCGGCCTTCCGGTACGCGCGCAGGTGACGATGCCAGCCTTCCAGCACCAGCAGACTTATCTGCTGCGCGGACATCAGCCCGCGCTCCTACAGCGTAAATGAGTGGAAGGGCGCCTCGGCGCCCTTCAGTTTCCAGTACAGCATGCCGTCCATCGGCAGCTGTGCGGTGATGCGTGAGAACATAAGTAGATTCCGTAACTTATTTAAGAGGTTAAGTCACGATGGGAGGTTAAACGTGCGGGTTTGAATTGCAGCACAGAAAACGTTGAATGAAAGTTAGCTCCTGATCTTACAACGATTTTTTATTCATAGTCGGGGTCTGCCTGATGGAGGCGGAATAATTTAAGTCCCTCGCCTGTTTGGGATGCTGTGTAATTTGCATTAATAAAATACTTAGCCATCTCAAAATCTGTTGTATCGAACTCTTTTGTTACTTGGTATCCAAAGTTCACTTTTGAATAGTGAGATTTATCTTGCTCAATTACAATAAAATTCGCCCCATGCATTTCACTTGATTAAGTTACTCGATCACCATTTAATAAATAGTAAAACCTATTTCACCCACAACATCGTCCTGTATTATGTGAATGGAATCTTTTATACACTCCAAACAAGTAAACTCTTTCGCACTCACATTTAATTCCACGCCACTTCACTCAAGATCATTCACCACCACAAGAAAAAGTGCAGAATCACAATAAAAAATTCAAAAAATAAAATTTAAACTAGTCCGCTTCATCTGGTGACAACATGAAAATTTTTTCGGCAAAGTCGATGATTTTATCTTTATAGACTATTTTATCAATCCATTCTTTCGGAATACCTGAGAAACCATATAATGCACCAGCGAGTTGACCTGCAGTAGCAGCAACGCTGTCTGCGTCGTCAGCCAGATTTGCAGCCAGCAAAACGGCATCCTTAAAGGTATCAGTATTCCAAACAGCCCATAATGCCGCTTCTAAAGTATCAATGACGTAACCTGTTGATCTAATTTGATCGCGAGATTTCAGTTTATACTCACCAGCGTTAATTATTAATATGCGAACTAGCGCTGACATTTTATGAGAAGAAAAAGCCTCTTCCTTACTATACCCATTGAGTAGATAATGCAGAACAACATTTAAAAACTGACATGCATTAATTGATTCCGGTGCAGAATGGGTCGCCATGCTCTGAATACCCGCATCTCGCCATCCATCAACAAAAGATTTCCTTCTAAAAATAGCTACTGGAGCATGACGTATCAGAGCTGCATTACCCGCTGAATCTGGAGATGTATTACCTACCCAATCAGGGCCATTAGATATTACCTGTTCCAAAGCAAAACGAGTTGCATTTCCTATATCAAAACAGGTCCCATTTGAACTATTGTGTCCATTTTTATACCAATCAATCAATTTCGCTCTAAAAAAATCGGTATCACAAAATCCTTTATTTATGTAAGTTTCAGCCAAGCATAGCGCCATTGAAGTATCATCTGTCCACTCCCCTGCATTAAGATTAAAAGGCCCTCCTCCGATCATATCATTAATTTTGTATTTATCTCGAGGCTGGAATTCGAGAGTTGTTCCTACTGCGTCGCCTACAGCAAGCCCCAAAAGCAACCCTTTTGCTTTATCTAATGCATCATGGTCAGAGTTCTTTTGCTTTAATGTCTGCATCCACTCAGGTTTACTCTGCACCTCGTCAGACATTGGCTGTGGATCATAAGACATTCTATTTTTCATTTGCCGTGAGGCCTCTGGAACCAAATCAGCATATTTTCTGGCATAAATCTTAAGTTCAAAATCTGAAATTCTTAAGTCGATCATTATAACTCCTCATAATTCAAGAAAATCTGCCCATCTACATCCACACGATTTACTACTTTAAATTTAGTACCGGGTGGGTATAAAACTTCAGCTTCATTGGGATATTGTGAAAGAAAGTTTATGTCTTTTCCAGAAGTTCCTTTGATGTTAATGTTGATATTTCCAGAAAATGGCTCTTTAGCAGATGTACTCATGAAGGCAGGATCAGATACAACATTTCCAATTTGATTTTGGTTCAACACTGATGAGGGTAATTCCGATATGCCTCTGGATGTTTCTCCGGCATACGCTGGAAGTTTTAGAAGGCCTTCGGTTGCATGATCAGCAAATGCTTCTAAGTTTGGAGTTAATTCAGTTGTGCCACGTAAAGCTGGATTAATTGCCGAATAACCTTCATTGGTAGTATAACCATAGAGTGCACCAATTTGATCATCTGATAAATTTTTCAACAATTTAGGTGCATTTTTGAGTGCGTTTGCTTTACCTTGAGCAATCCAAGCATCAGCGGTATCTTTACCTACAGCTTCTGCTAAGGTCATTTTAGGTTCTGTGAAATTCTCAACGATGATTTTTGAATTTTCAACTCGCCAGCCATCAAACTTCATTCCACCTTTGCTGCCAGCGGCTCCGCCGATGAAGCTTCCCGCCAGCATAGACCATTTCTGACCATCCGAGCCCTCACCGAAGAGTTTTCCACCGACCCAGTTACCGGCATAGCCACCACCCAGCGCACCTGCCAATCCAAGCAAAGCTATAGCTGGCGAAGCCAGTACGCCCACAGCGGCCGTACCTATACCCATCATTATCCAGTTAACCCAGTCGGGAATTTCCGGGTTAATGTCGTCGGTCTGGTACTTCCCTCCGCCGATAAAAACATTCGAGGATCCGCTGGCAATCTCTGCACTACAGGTTAGACGGTCACCGATACGCGCTGCCGGGTAATTATTGATAAAAACCTTGTCTGAACCTTCTGCTACCAGTTGCAGCGAACCACTGTGTTCATCACAGTTCCCTTTCGATAAATGGGCACGTATTGCAGGTCTGCTGTTAATAAAAACATTAGGGGAGCCAGACAAGAGCTTACCGGTGTTGTGTCGTGGTGCCCAGGACATACTACCCAGCACCTCACCTATCCCTCCTGCTGCACAGGCACCTGCCGCAGCGGCTGATACGGCTATCAACGCCGCACCTCCGGTTACAACAACTGCTGCAGCACCCAGTATTGCTCCACCGATCAGGCCTGCTATCATCCATCCCTTGGATGCAGTATGCGCTATGTCATCCTGCTCTCGCGCAGCATTGAATTCCGCCATAGCTTACACATCCTTATGCCTCTGTAAAAAAGCCCTGATTTGCTCTTCGCTGTTTAACTCCTCAGGCCCTTCAAATTGCTTAACAACGTCAATCACGCCAGATAGAGATGAATTGTGCCTTCCCGGTGACGTCCACAACGCGTAACGTAGTGGTTCTTGATCATTCAGCGCCGCAATATGTAGTGACTGACCCGCTGAATTAAAAAATAAGTAATGTCCATTCAGTGCTCTCTTTAAATCAACATGCTGATAGAGTGAGTTGACCGTTTCATGAGCAGTGAGGATTTTGGTGTCATTATCGAGAGAGAAAAAAGTATCGGTAGAGTCGGGTGATATGGGGAGGGGTTCAATATCACTTTCAGAATGATTGAAACGGATACTGTTGATGATCGTCTGATACTGTTTTTGATAATATTCACCGAATTTCCCTGGGCAGGTTCCGATATAACAGACCACCTTCTTCCCACTCAGCTCTTCATCGAGCAGAATTACGGTCTGCTTCTGCCATATCTGAACGCCACCATTTTCAAAATGATAAAAAAGCTCAACAGCGGATAAGCCATCAACCGTGATAACTTTTGATGTAATGCTGGCGAATGCCTCTACAGTCGTGCCCATTTCTTTTAGGATTCTTGCAGCAACTTTCTGCACAGTATCATCATGGGATGCCGAAGCCCGTGATACCACAAAAGTGAACTCGCTGGCATTATTCTCGCTGAGTGTGAACAAATTCATAGTGCGGTCTTTAAATATATCGGGCAACTCTAGCGAGGCTTCCTGAAGAGTATAAATAGCCATAGTTATTCCTTAACATTACTCTGAAGAAGAGAAATAATTTTCAATCTCGTTTTTAATGGTATCTTTATGCCCCCCGCCAGGAGAGACAATTGCAGCGGTTCCGCCAGAAGGATTTAAATTGAGCTCACCACTTTTCGTATTAATCTCACCTTTACTGTCCACCGTAAGATTAAAATTCTTGCCGATAAAATTGATTTCACCTTCTTTGGTCAATTCAATCGCACTGAGTCCGCATTCAATACGGATACTTTCACCCGCGGCTATGACATAGGAGGCTAAAGTTCTTTCTATGCGGTTTCCGGTTGTCAGAGTCTTGCTGTTTCCCTGTGTGCCAATGGTATGATCGCCCTGTACACGGGTTTCATGATTAGCCCCAACTGCCACCGTCTGGTTATTCATCACGCTGTGAGTTTCATCATTCTTAACGTGTGTATCCATATTTCTTTCGGCCTGAATCCACACCTGCTCCTCACCCGCCTTATCCTCGAAGCGCAGCGCGTTTGCCGTGTCCGCATTCCCGTCCTTTGAACGGCTTAAAAACCCCATCTGCGTCGCCGCCGCCGGCAGCGCCCACGGCGGCATGCTCGCCTCGTTGTACACCCTGCCGATTATCAGCGGACGGTCCGGGTCGCCGTTGATGAAGTCCACCACCACCTCGTCGTTCACCCTCGGGATCTGAACCCCGCCGAAGCCCTGGCCCGCCCACGCGCTTGAGACGCGCACCCAGCACGAGCTGGTGTCGTCGCCCTTCGCCAGCCGGTCCCAGTGGAACTTCACCTTCACCCGCCCGTAGCGGTCCGTCCAGATGGACTCCCCCTTCGGACCCACCACCTTCGCCGTCTGCGGGCCGTGCGTCTTCGGCCACCGCGTCGCCGGCGCCGCGCGGTACGTCACCCCTGCCGGCAAAACCGTGAACGCAATGTTGTGCGTTGAGCCTTCCCCGTCGCCGCTGGCGTAGCTGTTCTCCGCGAAGTCATACTGCGCCGACGTCACCAGGTACTCCCCGTTGTCGCTGAAGTGTGGCGCGTTGAGAATCGAAAAGGTAAAGCCCGGCGCGATGCCCGTGGCCGTGCCCGAACCGCTCACGCTGTGGTGCTCCACCTGCCACACCTCCTGGCGGATGCGCGTGTAAAACTCGCCGTGGCTGTGGTCCACAAAGTGACCCGGCCAGTCATACACGTCCACCGAGCCCGGCACCGGCGACGCCGGGTTCTGCCGCGCCTGCAGCATCCACGCGTTCGGCTTGCGGAAGTCGTAGTCGTCCGTGCTGTACATCCCCGGCGTCACGCTCTCCTCCAGCGACCACTGGCTGATGCCCTCCTCCGTCACGCTCCCGCCCGACGGCGTCACATGGTACGCAATCGTCTCGTAGCCCGGGAACGGCTGGTGCTGGTCCGCCGCGTCGCACAGCACCATCACGTGACGCTCCGCCTCGTGCCGAAAGCCGTAGTAAATCCCCTCCAGCTCCATCAGCCGGCTGATGAAGTCAAAGCTGCTCTCCTGGTACTGCACGCAGTATTCCCACACCCGGTAGCTGCCGCTCAGCCGCGACTCCACGTTCACCCCGTACTCCTTCAGCAGCGTCTGTACTATCTGCGGCACCGTCTGCCCCTGGAAGATGCGCAGGTTGCGGTCCCGCTTCATCGGCCACAGGTCCGGCTCCACCGTCAGCGCGTATACCGCGTAGCGCGTGCCGTTCAGCTCCTCGCTGCGCACCGATACCCGGGTGATTTTGCCGTTGAGGTAGCGCGGGTTCAGCAGGCTCTGCGTCGGCAGCGTGAACGTCACCGGCTGCCCCAGCAGCGCGTGGCGGTCTACCCGCGCGTCGGTGGACAGCAGCTCCGCCTCCAGCGTAAATGAGTGGGAGAGCGCCTCGGTGCCCTTCAGTTTCCAGAACAGCAGGCCGTCCATCGGCAGCTGTGCGGTGATGCGTGAGAACATATGTAAGTCCCTAACAATTAACTTTGTGGATCGAGCAACCAGACGCCTTCCTGGCTAATCTGCAAGGTTTGCTCACGCGTGCCAGCTTGGCCGCTGATGGCGAAGGTGTAAGAACCGGGTGCCAACTGTAACGAGGCGAAGCCATTGGTCGCCGGTACCAGTGCCTGAGGCTTGCCATTGACCTGCACATGCTCGCCTTGCTGAAGCTTGATATACACCTGCGCAACCGGTTCGGCTGGCACAGGCGCAGGTTCGGCCTTCGGTGGCGCGGCAGGCGCAACGGGAGTAGATTCGACGGGTGCTGGCGTCGTGGAGGGTGCGCTAACTTGAGCCGTTTCAACAGCTGGCGCATCTTCACTGCCGCCAGACATCATCAGGCCGACACAGAGTCCCACCAGCACACCGGCAGCGACTAAGCCCGGCAACGCGAATCGATGGCGCAGTAACGCTTTGACAGGCGAGACGGCAGCTTCCTCTTCTGCTTCCTCAATCGGCACCAGCATAGTGCCTGGTCCGCTGATTTTGGCACTCAGTACAGGCTCAGACTCACGCTCTGGCAGCGCCATCAACTCGGCAAAAGCATCAATACTCTGCGGGCGATCTTCAGGCTTAAGCGCCAATGCGTGATCGACCGCACTCAACAACGCAGGTGAGAAGCCGGGTAGGCGACGCGGCGCCAGTGGCAGGTAGTTATCCTCGATGCTGCGCACCACACTGACTGGCGGCGGTGCACCAGTAATCAGGGTATGCAGAACGGCACCCAGTGCGTAGATATCCGTCCAGGCACCTTGCTCACTTTCATCGTTATCGCTGTACTGCTCAATCGGCGCATAACCCGGCCGCAACATGGTTTCGCTCTCATCGGACAGATTGCCGATGGTTTTACGTGCGGAACCAAAATCGAGCAGCACGGGCTCGCCGTTGCTCTGGATCTGAATGTTATCTAACGAGATGTCACGATGCAGATAACCGGCTTCATGAATGGTTTTGATGGCACCCAATAATGGCGGCAGTAGGCGACGAATCCAGGTTTCATCAACCAACCGCGGATTACGTTCACGAAAGTTCGACAGCGTGGTGCCGCTGTAAAACACCGTGCCCATATAGGCGGTATCGTTCTGTACCCAGAAACGCAGCACATGCAGCAAGTTGGGATGGTTAAACCGCGCCAGCAAACGCGCTTCCTGAATAAAACTGTTCAAACCGGCGTGGAAGGTTTTGCTGAGACGCTCACTGCGCAGCACCAGGTTGAGATCGTCACTGCGCACCGCAAGTGAGGCAGGCATAAACTCTTTGATGGCGATATCGCGTTCGAGTTGATGGTCCCAGGCTCGATAGACAATGCCAAAGCCGCCACCACCGATAACTTCTTTAATTTCAAACTCATTGAAACGGTATCCCAGTGGCAAAGCATTGGGTACATTCAGGGTATTATCGTGTTCCGACATATTCGAAAACTCTCTGAGAACTAACGGCTTTAAACATCGAACTGGCAAACAAACTCGCCTTGCTCACAACGCACCTGCACTCGGCGATAGCGTTCATCGCGGGCGTGGGCGCTGAGCAACATCTGGCTCATCTGCGGCAACAGGGTATTCGTGAGGATGGCATCGACCATGCGGCCGCCTGATTCCACCTCAGTGCAACGTTGAACGATCTGGCTCACGACAGAGGCATCAATCTCGGCCTCAATGTTGTGGTTGTCTGCCAGACGACGAACAATGCGCGCCAACTGCAACTGCACAATTTCAGCCAGCATGGCATCGCTCAGGGGGTAATACGGCACGACCAGCAGACGGCCAAGCAGCGCAGGCGGGAATACCTCCAGCAGGGGTTTGCGCAGGGCGGTGCTGAGCGCTTCAGAATCGGGCATCAGCTCAGGATCGGCGCAAAGCGCACTGATCAACTGTGTTCCAACGTTGGAGGTGAGAATGATGATGGTGTTGCGGAAATCGATGTGGCGGCCTTCGCCATCCTCCATCCAGCCTTTATCAAATACCTGGAAGAACAGCTCATGCACATCGGGGTGGGCTTTCTCGATCTCATCCAGCAAGACAACGCTGTAAGGCCGACGGCGCACGGCTTCGGTCAGCACACCGCCCTCGCCGTAACCAACGTAGCCCGGAGGCGCTCCTTTTAAGGTCGAAACCGTGTGCGCTTCCTGGAATTCACTCATGTTGATGGTGATGATGTTCTGCTCACCGCCATACAAAGACTCGGCCAGTGCCAGCGCGGTCTCAGTTTTACCCACGCCGGAAGGACCACACAGCATGAAGACGCCCACGGGCTTGTTGGGATTGTCGAGACGCGCGCGCGAGGTACGCACACGTTTCGCGATCAAATCCAAACCGTGGTGCTGGCCGATCACGCGCTGATTCAGGGTATCGGCGAGGTTCAACACCGCGTCGATCTCATTTTTCACCATGCGCCCCAGTGGGATCCCGGTCCAGTCTGAGACCACGGCAGCCACCACGCTGGCATCCACGGCGGCAAACAGCAGGGGCGTTTCACCCTGCACTTCACGCAACTGCTGCTGCGTGCTATCCAATGCCTCGCGCAGCACAGCTTCACCTTCCACCACACAACGTGCGCGTAGAGCTATCAGCTGCTCTACCAGCTCACGCTCTTGTTGCCAGCGTTGCTCAAGTGCATCACGTTCAGCTTCCAGCGCCACACGCTGTGCTGCCATCTCTTGCTGACGCGCCACGTCGCCCAAACCGACGGTGATTTCGCGCGCGATGATTTCCGCTTCGATGTCGAGCGCCGCCAGACGATGTAAACAATCTTCCAGTGCCGCAGGCTGTGCGCCCTGACTCACCGCCACACGCGCACAGGCCGTATCCAGCAACGCCACCGCTTTATCTGGCAACTGGCGGGCTGGAATATAGCGATGCGACAGCTTGACTGCCGCGCTAACTGCTTCATCCAGCAGTAATACCTGATGATGTTTCTCCAAAGCACTCACAGTACTGCGCAGCATCAGAATCGCTTTGGCTTCATCCGGCTCCTGCACCTGCACGGTCTGGAATCGGCGCGTCAGTGCCGGATCTTTCTCGATATATTTTTTATATTCTGCCCAGGTGGTGGCCCCGATGGTGCGCAGTTGCCCGCGCGCCAGCGCCGGTTTCAGCAGGTTGGCGGCATCACCGGTGCCCTGCTGTCCACCCGCACCCACCAGCGTGTGGATCTCATCCACAAACAGCACAATCGGCGTGGGGCTGGATTGCACGTCATTGATCAGTGCCTGCAAACGCGCCTCGAACTCGCCTTTCATTCCGGCCCCCGCCTGTAGCATGCCGATATCCAGCAGCCACAACTGCACATCACGCAGTGATGCAGGGACATCGCCAGCGGCAATACGCAAGGCCAGACCTTCCACCACCGCGGTTTTACCCACACCGGCTTCCCCCGTCAGCAGCGGGTTGTTTTGACGGCGACGCATCAAGATATCCACCATCTGACGGATCTCTTCATCGCGTCCGGTCACAGGATCGATGCGGCCTTCACGGGCACGAGCGGTGAGGTCCTGACCGTACTGCGCCAGGGTATTTGTACCGGCAGGCGGCGCGACGTTTTCAGCATTGGGCTGAACCGCAGACTGCTGCGCTTCTTTGCTGCTGCCCAGCACGTGATCGAACTGCTCCAACAACGCATCGGCATTGATGCGGGCAAATTGCGGTGAGATGCCCTTTAACACACTGGCGAGGTTGAAGGTTTTTAGCATTCCGATTAGCAGATGACCGCCACGTATGCGCGTGGCACCGTATTTGAGCGAGGCGTAAACCCAGGCTCGCTCCACTGCACTATCAATGTGTTCAGCGAGATCGGAAACGGCACTTGCACCACGTGGCAGGCGGTCAAGGGCGGCAACGACATCTCGCGTCAGCGCGTTTTCATCCAGTGAAAAATGGCTGATTACCCGCTGCAGGTCACCCTCTTGCTGCTGCATCAGCTGATGTAACCAATGCACCAATTCAACATAAGGGTTGCCGCGCAACTTACAAAAAGCGGTCGCGCTTTCCAGCGAGGTAAATAACAGCGTATCCAATTTGCCGAACAATACGGCACGGCTGATTTCAGACATAGTGAGTCTCTTTGATGTAAGAAGCAGGCGGTAAAGCAGAAAAGGGGATGGGCTAGCGTGCTGCTGCCTCAACCTCAAAAACAAAATCGTCGCGATCTTGCGGCTGTGGACGTTGCCCCAGCCAACTGGTGTAACCGAGCCGACTGTTGCCGCTCAGCTTCACGCCCTGCACCGCGTCCGCAGCCAGAACGAGCGTGAGATCCCATTGCATCTCAATGCCAAGGTAGTGACGAACCCAGTCGCGGACTTCACGTGCGCCCGGTGCATCCGGCAGGAAGTGGGCATATTGTTCCGCAGTGAGCGGCCCCAGCCGTAAACGAAACCGGTGTTGAACATCGCGCACGGCAATGCCCAGAAACCCGGATTGCCCCAAGCGCGGCATGTGCCTTCCCGCGCCCAAACGCGCCTGATCGCGCTTATCCAGAGAGAGCCATTGCGGTACGTTCTCCTCAAGCGCCACTGGCACGCCAAAATAGAGGCGTAGAATACGGACTAACCCTTCCGCATCGTGACCATGACGGCTTAGATGACCGACCAACATCAATCGCGCATGCAGGCTGAGTGAACTGCCCTGCTGCTGAGCAGGCAATCCAAGACCAGAAAGGCATGCCAGGTAGTTGCGGAAGCGACTGTCATCACTGCGATCCAGCGATGCCGTCGGCTGTGCATCGGCCCAGGCGCGATAAAACAGCAAGGCAGCGCGATGATGGAACAGATCGGCAAAGGCCGCGAAGCTGTGGTCCTGATGGTGCACAATACGTTCGTACACATACTCGGTCAGGTGCGTCGGCAGCGGCCCGTTGGGGCCAAATAAGCCAAAACTGTAAAGGGATATCTGATGGCGACCGTCCTTTTCGCGCTGGCTGACTTTTGCCAGCGCCGCGGGCGCGAAAGCCAGCGAAGGCGTTTGCCCAATGCGCACCGCTTCAAATTTTGGCAGCGGCGCGCGGCCTAACGCATAACGCTGACCACTCTGCGCATCCACTTTGCGCAGTAACTGAAAGAGATCGTAGCGCCAGGGTGCGGCCATCACGGCCTGCCAGAAATCATCTGGCAAGTGCGTGGCACGCTGCAATGGGATCACTTGCGCAGTTTCACTCATATCAGCGCCTTCTTGCCCATGCGCGGCGGCCAGTAACCGACTTCGCCACGCTGCTGGCTGTTCAGGGTGAACTCCGTGAAACTGTTTAACGCCACCAGTCGTGCAAAGACACGTTCCAGCACACTGCCCAGTAACCAAGGACTGGCCCCTGAGAATGCCTGCTCATCCACCTCCAGCGTAATGCTGACACCGCGCGCAAACACCACCGGGCCCGGTTCAGGAACGCGGCGATTGACCGCACTCAGCTGGCAATGGCGAATGCCTTCAATCTGACGCGAAACGGGCGCATCGGCTAAATTGGCGTACAGACTGAGGAGCTGGCGCAGTGCGGCAGCGCCCTCACCTTCGTCACTGTCCATCAGGCTGAGATAGTTCATTTGCAGATGGCTAATCAAGCGCCACGAAGAGAGACCTTCGGCCAGAGCTGGACGCGGCGGCGTCGGCCCCTTACGCAGCCGTAACTGGCCAACCGGGATTGAATCTGGCATGACAAAATTGCCCTGCTCTTGCTGCAGCAACATTAGCGGCAAATCACGGCTGGTACACATCACATCGGCGGAGAGATAGCGCAAGTCATCGCGCCACGGTGTGTGCTGCTCATCCACCAGCGAGAGAAAGACTTCCGAACCGATATAGCCGGTGCGCGTGCCGTAGCGCTGCGCATGCTCGGACAGCGTACGTTGTTCGCGGCGCAGTGAGAAATAGGCTCCGTAATCACCGCCATCACCGCTGAAAGTGCTCCAAAAAGGGCGGAAGATTTGTTCTTCACGCTTGCCTTCAACAGTGGCAAACAGACGCTTAACTGAGTGGACTTCATAATCCAGCGGGCGAATGTTATCGACCACCAGATGGTATTCATGCTGGCTGTCACTGACTTTTAATCGTTCCGCGGTCTTCGGGAACAGATTGATCACTGGCGTGCAATGCAGTGCTAAATGGCTGGTATCTACCACGCTCTCCAGCGCGCTATCCGCCACATCCAATAACACAATGATTTCAAAAGCCTGAGCATTGTCGCACTGGCGAATAAAGGGCGATAGCTGACGTAAGCTGATGAATTGAAAACGCGCCGGGAAAGCAAAATACTCTTGCAGCAAACGATAGCCGTCGAAGTTACGTAAATCGTCTGGCAGCAACGCTTGCTCAGCTGCAAACCCTTCTTGCTGCAAGGCGTCATCGCCCAACACGCGACGAATCGGCTTTTTCTCCACGGACTGCACCAGAATGGCAACGCGATGCTGCATCAGCAGCTCCAGCAGCTTCAGCGCCTGAATATCCGGGCCGCTCAAGTAGAACATCACATCATCCAGCTTCAGCTGGTCCAGAGAGGAGATGCCTTCGCACTCGATGCGGATACGCAGCGCGCTAGCTGCGCCAATGCCACTGAGTTTGAGTTCGCTGAGTGGAATATCCGCTGGGACGCCGCCAAGCGAAACCTCGCTGATGTGCAGGGGTTGCAGCATCACATCGTGCGCCGTGGTGTAGCTGCAGGTGACGCCGCTTTTCTTCAGATGCTGGCTCTCCATCATGGTGCCGCGCGGTACCATGAAGCCATTGCTGATATCCCCTTTTTGCGTGTCAGGCGTCAGTTGCGCGATAGCCATCGAAGGCGTGGGCGAAAGGTAGCCTGGCGCAATCATTTCCAGCATACGCTGTGAAAAACGCGGAAACTCGGCATCCATTTTCAGCTGCACGCGTGAGGTCAGAAAGGCAAACCCTTCCATCATGCGTTCAACGTATGGGTCAGCGACCTCAATACCGCGCATCCCCAAACGCCCAGCCACTTTGGGATAATGCGCAGCAAACTCCGCGCCCATCTCACGCAGATAAGCGAGTTCACGGTTGTAATAATCGAGCAGTTTGCTGTCCATGATTAGCCTGCATCCAGTAGTTCGAAATGACCGCTTTCCAGATCAACTTGCGTACGGAAGAGAAACTCCAGCGGATAAGGCACGCACCACAGCCGCCCTTTAATCTCAATCGACAACATGTTGTGCAAACTGAGTGATTTCAGGTCGCTAACGCACCTCACCTGTAAGCCTTGCGGCAGAATGCGCGGTTCGTAATGCAGGATGGCATCGGTCATTTTGCGCTGCATATCCTGCCATTCAATATCCGAGATGTTCTGCCCTGCCAGCGGCGCCACGCCAAAGTTCCATACCGACCGCTGCACATCGCCATACGCACTGAGGTCTTGCTGCGCTTCGTTGTTGATGGTGTTAAACAGCCACTGCAAATCACGCAATACATTGCGGCGGAGCGTGTTATGCGTGATTAACATGCTGTTGTTGGGTTCATGGGTTTTGTCAGGCGAATGGTCAGTCAGGCGATCCAGCAGCGATGACTGCAGCTTGTCGCGTGCGGTTAAGCTGTCGCGATTTTTACGTGAACGATAGCCACCGTGTAATTGGGCGTAACCATCATCCTGCGTACTGTAATCACTGCTCATCAGCTGGCTCGATGTTATCGAAAGTGAGATGTTGCAACGTCAATAACGGGTGCTCCGCACTGTCGCTCAACCATACTTTCTGGCCGTAACCGATAAACTGGCTGTTATCCTCGTCCAGTGCTTGCCACTCCGTCACGCTGGCGCGCAGATAGCGCTCATCAGCACCTGCTTGCAACGGATAGCGCGCTGGAATTTGGCACACTTGTTCGCTGCCATCGACCAGCTGCACACGCGTGTGACGCCACACCAGATCGGTGACGCCACTGGGTGCCTGAAACTGCATTTCGCGGATGGCGGCAAACGGGATCCAGTAATAGCGGCCATTGGCGATAACTTCGCATACCGGGCCAAAGCGACTGTCGCCGTCCATCAGCCAGGCAAAATCAGTGGCGTGCGCCTGCTGCTGAAGCGAACCGGGATTGGCTTCAGCCTGATCCAAAGCTTCCATGCGCATCGCAGCGGCCTGTGCGGGTTGGCCTGCAATGTCTGCGCGCAGTGCCGCCAGCAACGTTTCACACCATGACCAACTGCTGCCGGGCAATTGTGGTTCAGCTTCGCCTTTCAGCACCGCTTCACGTAGCTGCTCACCGGCAATCGCCTGTTGTAATAAGGTGACGGTGGGCTGAGCCTGCGGTGTCATCGCTAACCAGGATTGCAACTGCGTCTGTGCACGTGACCAGTTGCCTGCAAGACACAACATTTGCACAAAGGCGGCACGCAGATCTGCATTTGCCGGATTGGCCTGAATTTGACGGGTAATATCGGCCAGATTGTCCGCTAATGGGCTGTTCGCCAGGCGCTGTTGTAACGTCTCCATGCAATCTCCTTTTGCGTTAGTTAAGCGTGCGGTAGACCGCTGCTGCCGGGTCTTTCAACTCCGGATGAAGCTGATCCACCAGTAACACTTTGAGAGCGGTATCGCTGTCGATCCACGGTGACCAGACTTTGCGTACTTCTTGCAGGCGTGCGTGGAGTGCACTCTCATCAGCGGCCTCGCTGGCTGGCATCTGAACGACAACCTGGTTTATCGCCTGCCATCCGTTGAATTGCGTGCTGAAAGGTAACACCAGCCAGCTGTCAGGGGATTTCTCATTACTCAACACCATGCGTTCACTGTTGACGGTGGTGATAGTCAGTTCACTACTCGGAGATTTTGTATTGAGCCCCGCCACCGGGAAGCCTTGCAGAAAGGTGACCGCTACGGTTTTCGCCGCACCGTGGCCCATTTGGGTCAGGCTACTGTGGCCACTTAACCAACCCTCTTTACCACACACTAATCCCTGTTTAGCCGGAACAAACAGCGCGCTAGTTTGCGCAGGGTGTTGCCACCAGGTGCGGAAATGACAGCCATCCAACAAGCTGAATTGCAGCCATGGCGTCGTGTCAGCGGGGGGAGAATTTAAGACTGGGGTAGTGACGGCAGCGGGCTGTTCGACGGGCGGGGGCGTGACCACTGAAGCCCACTGCTGTGCTTTGGTCGCGCTACCTGTCGCTAACTTCGCACCCTCGTCATCAGTTAACTGCCAGTGCAGCTGCTGTAAGGATTTACACTGCGAGGCCATCAACCCGGCAACACGGGGTAAAAAGTCATCTAGCACTGATGCGTTTTTGTCGCCTTTAGTGACGATACGTAAATCCACGTTACTCTGACACCAGCTCGCGACTTGATTATCTTTTACATCATCAATCCAGATATCCAGCTTCTGTGCCGGAGACTGCACAATGCGATAGTTCTTAGCAACAGCCTGTGAGCTGAGCAGAAGCGCAGCCAATCCCAATAATCCATATTTCATGTTGGCGTTCTCAATCTCTAAGAGGGAAAAACTGCGCCGCTTCGGAGAGCGAATGCAGTAAGGTGGTGTCCTGCGGTGAGCCAACCCAGACAGCCAGCGCGCTGAAGTTATCCTGCTGGCCTTGTTCCGGTTGGCTGTTTTTAATGATTTGCTGCATCAGGGTGAGCCACTCCTCTGGCGTATTCACCATGTGCAATGACTGCTGCATCTGTTCCAGTGTCACGCCATGCCAAAAACCATCGGTGCACAGCAAAAACGCATCACCATCTTCAATCGCAATCACATCGCTGTAACTGGCATCTCGCTGCTCATCGCCCATCCCCAAAGCAAAATAGAGCAGATTGCTGTTGATTCCTTCGGTCTGGTGACCGGCATCTTTCATTTGCTGCACCAGGCTGTGATCGGTGGTGACGTGATACAGATATCCGCGACGAAACAGGTATAAACGGCTATCGCCCGCATGCGCCCAATAAGCCAGTTCGTAATCACGGTCGATAAACAAGCTCACCAACGTCGTGCCCATACGGCTGTGTTGGCTATTGGCTTTCTGCTGCTGACGAATCGAGTGGTTAGCGTGATTCACATAGTCCCGGATGGACTGGGCATTCAGGTGAGCGTTGCCATCGAACGCCTCCATCAAACTGGTGCGAGCAATCTCTGCCGCAACATCACCGCCCGGGAATCCGGCCACGCCATCGCAGACGACAAAACAGGCTGAACGTTCACCGATGATGTCACCGGTTTGATCTTGATTGCTGGCGCGGTCGCCCTGATTCGACGTGGAAGCAATAGTGATATTCATGTCTCATCCGTGTGGGTTTGTGAGTCTTTGTACTGATTGACTTCCAGGTCATAGGCGTGAAGGAAAGCTTCACCAAACAGGGTGTGGAAATCGTCTTCAATTTCGCCTGCGGTTTCGCCATAGCGCTCAACGAAGTGTTCCCACAGGGCAGCTTTACGGCTACCGGGCAACCCCAGACGAGAAACTGATCCCGCCTGACGCGCCTCTTCCTCTAACTGGTCTGGATTAAAGGATTGCAGCATCGAAGCGATGATGGCGCGGATCCCGGCGATCATGCCGAGCTGGTGAGCTTGCAGATCGATCAATGCATCACGCACCGCCTGGCGCGGTGGCATAAAGCCCGGCATACGACTGCCGAACATCTGCATTAATACCGTCTTACCTGATGGCAATAATTTGAAGGGGTTGTTGGCATCATCCAGGATCACCGTCATGTCGGCTTTTACACCGCGCTTGAGGATTGAGCGTGAGGAGAGTAACGCCACCGTGCCTTGTGAGAACATGCTGAGCATCTGACCAAATTGCAGCATCTGGTCGCGGTCAAACTGCGGCGTCGGCTGTAAATCGCGCAGGCCCATGCCTTCCAACAACGCATCCAACAATTCACCTTTAAGCGCATCACCATTCGCAGAACTGGCGTTGCCGCTCGACTCTGCCGCACGGCTTTGGCTGCTGGAGGCGACGGGATCAATACGCAAGCGCCCTTTTGGTGTCGGCGATGGGGTGCGTTGAACCGCTTGCGGCGTCGGTAGCGTGATGCCACCGTAATCGAGCTGCGAACTCAATACTTCGACGGGTTCCAACTCAGGTTCAACGAGGGGCTGTGGTTCTGTGGTGGCTTGGGTTTCGGTATTTTCAAACAGTGGCGAGCTGTTGAGATCCGCTAGCTCCACCGAGGCAGCTTCAGGCTGCTCATCAGCATGCTGTTGCAACGGTTCAGGTTTCGCATGTTGCGGCAACGGTTCAGGTTCAGCGATGGGCGGAGCAGGTTCAACGATGGGCAGTTCAGGCTGCGCCAGCGGTACGGCATTGCCCATCATCAGTCCTAGTGGATCATCATGATTGCGTGCATCAGCGCTACTCTGGTTGCCAAACAGGCTCAGAGGATCGAGTTCGGTTGAGGGTGCCTCCAGTTGAGGCTGCGCGGTGGCGTTTTGCTGCGCCGACAGCGTGCTTGGCGTGCGATCCTCAAAGATGCTTTCTTGGGAGAATAAGGCATCGTCTTCATCGAACAGGCCGGTGACTTTCTGTTGCTGTCCAATATCTAAAGGTGCATCGCTTAGCAGCTGCGCCAGCGGATCTTCAGGATTGCGTTCTTTCGCCGCGGGGGCCATCAGCGGGTGTGACGTCGTTTGCTCTGACAGCGGTTTTTTACGCTTCGACAAATCATCCGAGATTGAAAACTCTTTGGCGAGGCTATCCCAGATTTCACTAGGGATGGCTGCGGTACTGCTCTCTTTCTCTACCGGCAGCTCATCAGCCATAACGACAGAGGGGGCAGCAAGCGGAGCGGCTTTGGTTTGCTGAGTGGTATTGAGTTCGTTGACCAGTAACTGGTAGTCATCAATGCCCAGCACGTCGCCATCCTGCAGCTCAACCTGACGACCGCGTTCCAACGGAATATCGTTAAGCAGCACGCGTGTGACATTACCGCGATTAGTCAGACGGTATTCTCCCTCTGCCGTGATATGAACGATCGCCTGTAAGCGAGAGATGGTGCGATCATCATCAGGAAGCACCAAATTGTTATCGACCCCGCGACCAATGGTGCCGCCAGGGGGTAAAAAATCACACTGAGTTTGCGGCGGCTGGTGGCCGGGTTTAGTCGTTATTATTGTAAAGCGCATAACGGGTTCCTGCGGTTAGCGGTTCGGCATCTATACTGCGCACCACTCGAAGAGAAGTGCGGGATATAGAAGCTAAATTGGGCTTCTTAATGTCCGGGGCAGAGAGTTGAGTTTTAACGAACTAATTTGGTGATTTAGTTTTTAAGTTATGATGATAAATAAGGTTGCGGGGCAGTCGTTTTAATAGGGGAGTTGCTTAAGCATGGAAGTTCGTTCTTTATCCATTCTTATTATGCAGAGGTTACTGGCAACTTCATGGACACTGCTCCCCTTCTCAGCGGCCGACGCTTCTAAATCACACTGTCCGTTGCGGTATTTAAGCCAACTGCGCTGAGTCTCAACAACGTTGGAAATATATTCATTCGCTTGTTGTTGCGCGGCACCATACATTTGCACAATACGTTTTTTGGCGATGGCATATTCTTGGTTTAAATTTTCTTCAGCAAGCTTCTTCTTTTGAACGGTGCATTGATAAAGTTCGCCATCGAAATGTGAGTTAGTGCAAACATTGTCGGCTAAAGCTGGCAAGCTCACACAAAAACATAAAAACACCGCTATTAAAATTCTAACCAAGCTCATGACACCCATCATTTTACCCATATAAAAGAAAAATCATAAAATTACTTATCAGGAAGGGTATTAAAAAAGAAACATGGGAGGAAGAATAATGACCCTAATGAATTACAATTATAAAACCATCATAAGGGTCTTCATCGTGTTACTTCTGATAAACCTTACGTAGATCAGCTATGGTCTTCAGATAAGAGTTTTGGAATTTCTCAGTTGTACTTTCATCATAGAAAATGTCATTTGATTTATTAAAGCCAACAACATAATAATCATTACCATAATGATCTGAAGCTTCAATGGTATAAATAACAGCGAGTTTGGCGTTTTCATCATCTTTCTTTGATATCAAACCAACTGATTCAACTTTGTGACACCCCACAGTTTCCCAGTCGCCCTGTCCAATTGTTGGCATAAATTGGTCAATTTTCTTACCATCTTTACTCCAACCAACAAAACACACAGGCTGAACTTCTCTTACCCACCCCTTACCTTGTATAAGGGTGCCTAGCACTTTACCATTATTTAAAACAGTAAATGTTTGACTTTTATCCAGTTCAATTCTACTCAAACCATGATGTTCAGCTTCAGTAATGATGGTTTTATCAAATTCTGTAGACTTCGGTTGAGACAGTGAGACAGATGCTAATGCCAAGGGGCTAAACATCATTAAGGCCAAAGCTGAATAAGAAAAAAACTTTTTCATAGATTCCTCAATCATTGATGCAACGCATAATCATAATTTCTAGATAATTTAACATCATAATTGTTCTTTTTGTAGTCTTTACCATTATAGTACCTGGCAAAGCTTGCCCAATTTTTAGTGCGGATAGCGTTTAAAAGCGTTGGTGTATGAGATACGTGATTCACAAAGGCATACACTTGCCCAGAAATGGTGTTCATTCCTTGAACAAAAGCCTCAATATTTGCATAACCTGAGGTCGAATAATTGCTACCCATAATCTGGAAAGCCCCCCATGAAGCCGATTGAAGTGCGGCAGACCTATCTAAAGCAATCGCTTTATTCAATTTGTCATATTGTTCACTGAATTTACCGTAGTGTTCATATGGTTTACCAGATATGTCAGGGTGACTTTTATCGTACTTTTGATCTGTCAATTTGCTGAAATAGTGCCTTTCATACAAGATCGTTGGCCTGCCAGATGCATCAAAGGGACTTTGTTTTGTTTCTGACATAACAACAGCTTTGATAGCGGCGGGTTCGCAGTTCAAAGCTTTTGCCATGCTTACATACATTTCGTCTGTTACCTGGGAAGCAGTGGTATCCAGACTGATATTAACATTCTTTGTAGGTACAATATTTCCATGCAATCGACGCATGGTTGGTCCATGTGGCGAGATAATTCCATCCGGATTACTCAGCTTAACAACTTTCTCTTGGAATATTTTAATTTTGGTAATAGTTTTTTCGCCAATGTAGCCATCAACTTTGAGTTCATCACTGGATGAAGTGATATCTTTGTTTTCATTTAACAATAATTGAACGGTCTTAACATCACGATGTTTATTTGGCTGTCTAACACCAACTCCTTGACTTATTCTTATTGTACTCATGTAAATTCCCTTTAAAGTCAATTTAAGTGAATGATAATGCGCCCCTAACGGGGCGCATTATATTAAGCTTCTTTATTGCTCTTTATATCCCAACCAGCGCTACTTTCTGCACCTTTTCCACCAGAAGTGCTCTGCTCCCAGTATTGTTGTTTAACTTTTGCTGCCTGGAAAGCGTAGGAAATACCAACGGTATCTCCATTATCAGAACCTGTGTATTGCACAGAAGTGACTAATACATCTTCCAGAGTAATGCGGGTGTATTCTACTTGTTGACCGCCTGCTTTACACACAGACACTTCAACTTTAGTAACATGCTTACCACTTGCGCAAGCCTTCAAAATAGCTGTCGTAGATTTGTCAATTAATGCGGTAATATGTAAGTCATTGAAGTTGACTTTACCCGCACCACCGCCGCCGCCAACAGACATATTACCAGGCTGATTCGCACCCCAGTTAAATGAAGTGATATCGGTCCATCCGGTGTGGTTTGAATCTTTTGATTCGCCAGTTACACCGTCAACTTTTAAAAACATATCAATAGCCATAATTATCTTCTCTTGCTTGATTTACGTTTTGCTTTAAAGAAAGCATCGTTATGGCAAACAGGAAAGCATGGGGCTGAATAAAACAGTCCATATTTTACCTCTGCCTCGGTTTCTGAATAACGCTACAGGTGATATCCAGAGGGTGTTTTTATTGCCACATCTCCTGCGGCAATAAAAAGTCGTGAATCCATTTACGTAATATTGTAAATACAGTTAATAAACTCGTTTAAAAAAATTCAATATTAGCTTTCATTCGATTTCAGTGATGGCAATTTGGATACCAGTCGCAATGAAACCGTTAACCCTTCCAATTGATAGTGCGGACGCAGGAAGAACTTCGCAGCGTAGTAGCCAGGGTTATCTTCTTGCTCTTCCACGCTAACTTCAGCGGCGGCCAGAGGTTTACGGGATTTGGTTTCCTGCGATGAGTTAGCTGGATCGCCATCGACGTAGTTCATGACCCAATCATTTAACCAGCGCTCCATCTCGTCACGCTCGCGGAAGGAGCCGATCTTGTCGCGCACGATGCACTTCAAGTAGTGCGCGAAACGGCAGCAGGCGAACAGGTAAGGCAAACGCGCGGCCAGACGTGCATTTGCCGTTGCATCAGGGTCATGATATTCGGTTGGCTTTTGCAGCGACTGGGCACCGATAAAGGCCGCGAAATCAGAGTTCTTACGATGCACCAGCGGCATAAAGCCATTTTTGGCGAGTTCGGCTTCACGACGATCGCTGATAGCGATCTCGGTTGGGCACTTCATATCCACGCCGCCGTCATCGCTTGGGAATGTGTGGCAGGGCAAATCTTCTACCGCACCGCCAGACTCCACACCGCGAATCGCCGTACACCAGCCGTACTCTTTAAAGGAGCGGTTAATGTTGGCTGCCATGGCGTATGCCGCGTTGCTCCAGCTGTAGTTGTTGTGATCGGAACCGTCGGTCTGCTCTTCAAAATCGAAGCTATCGACCGGGTTAGTGCGAATACCATAAGGCAGACGGGCAAGGAATCGCGGCATTACCAATCCAAGGTAGCGTGCATCTTCTGATTCACGCAGGCTGCGCCATGCCGCGTATTCCGTGTTCTGAAAGATCTTGGTCAAGTCGCGTGGATTTGCCAGCTCCTGCCAGGACTCCATCTGCATCACCGTCGGTGCTGTACCAGTAATGAACGGGCAGTGTGCTGCGGCACCAATACGCGCCATTTCACCCAACAGTTCAACATCTTGTGGACCGTGGTCGAAGTAATAATCGCCCACCAGGCAGCCAAACGGCTCACCACCAAACTGGCCGTATTCCTGCTCATAGATTTTCTTGAACAGTGGGCTTTGATCCCAGCCTGCGCCCTTAAAGCGCTTCAGGCTACGACTCAATTCCTGCTTGGAGATGCTCATAAAGCGAATTTTCAGCATCTCATCTGTTTCAGTGTTATTCACCAGATAATTCAGGCCGCGCCATGCGCTCTCAACCTGCTGAAAATCCTGATGATGAATGATTTGATTAACCTGCTGGGACAGCTTTTCATCGATCTCAGCAATCAGATCCTGGATGGTGCGATACGCATCGTTAGAGACGGTGACCGTGTTCTCCAGCGCCTGATGCGCCAGCGTTTTCACCGCGTTCTCGACGGCTTCACGTGCCTGATCGCTGGTTGGACGAAACTCTTTGTTAAGCAGTGCGCTGAACTCATCCTGAGAAAAGCTAACAGCCCCCTGCGGTTGCTGCTGTTGAGATGTTTCGCTCATTATTGCTCCTCCTTACCGTCTGATGCTTCGCTCTGCTTAGGCAGATGGGTTAAGGCTTGCAACAGCGTAGGATCCTGCAGAATCTTACCAATCAGTTCTTCCGCACCGTTTTTACCGTCCATGTAGGTCAGCAAATTGGCCAACTGCGTGCGCGCTTCCAGTAACTTGCTTAGCGGCTCAACGTTACGGGCGATGGCATCAGGTGAAAAGTCATCCATGCTCTCAAAGGTCAAATCAATATTGAGCTTGCCCTCACCATTCAGCGTGTTATCCACCTGGAATGCAGCGCGGGGTTTTAGCGCTTTCATGCGTTCATCGAAGTTATCGATGTCGATTTCAAGGAATTTACGTTCGTCGACGCTCGGCTGCGGCTCCAGGGGCTTACCCACCAGATCGGCCAATACCCCCATCACAAACGGCAGCTGGATTTTGCGTTCCGCGCCATAAATTTCCACGTCATATTCGATCTGCACGCGGGGCGCGCGATTGCGAGCAATAAACTTCTGCCCACTGGATTTCGTAGGTGCCATGGTTTTCTCCATAAAATTGCGCGGGTAACGGCTCGCAGGAGGCGCGCAGGTCTCGCTGCGTATAGAAGTGGACGGAGGCTTAGTCGCGACGTCCGAAGATGTTTTCTAACTGATTGACGCCATCCGGCGCGAGATCGCGGATGATGTCCATAAAATCGAGTTCGATCAGCCTTTGCACACGGTCAATCATTAAGGGTGCGGGATGGCTAGGTTCGTGTTGCGAGAAATACTGCTTTACCTTTTCCAGCATCAGTTGTGCATCAGCCCGTGAGGTCAGCTGTACGCTGCGCCAGTCAGCCTGGGGTCGTACCGCAACGGGTGTCGCTGCGGGCGCGGAATCCATCGTTTGCGCCACGGCAACTGCGGGCTGCAACGCCCGGAGGTCGGTTGCCTGGCAGCGCTCAGCAACTATCGCAATCTGTTTACGCAACTGAATCAGTTCCGGGACAGCAGAATCATCTAACCTTTCCGCCAGGGTTTCACAGATTGTTTGTAAACGCTCACTTATCTGGATGACGGCTTCTGCTCCGGGCTGATCGGCACGGGTTAGCTCATCGGTGAGGCGCGATAAACCACCGGGGTACTCAGCCACCTCCGTTTTACTACCATCGCACAGCGCTGCCGCATCTCGCAGCGTGATGCCGTCAGAAGCGTTACGCAGAAGCCAAGATTGGCGCACCGCCGCGCTTAAGGCAGATTTATCACCCAGCAGCGCAACGGCATTGATACGATAGAAAGGATCGGCCTCGCCAAACTCCTCCAGCCTGGGCCACAGGGGTTCCCAATAAAGCAGCAAAGATTGTTCAATCAGTTTCAGGCCCTGCGCATATCCCGGCAGGCCTTTTAACTGCGTCCACGCGTGAGTGAGTGCTAACATCACTCGCAGGTCTTTACTGCGGCCTAGTAAATCGATGGCAAGCTTCTCGACCTTATTCCAGTCAGCCGGCTCGGCGGGAATGATGGTGGTGCCAAATTGCTGCTCTGCTTTGCCAGCACTGGCTTGTTCCATCGCCTGAAAATCTGCGTGATATTCCAGGTTATCGCCGCAAGGGTTATCGCTGCTGACCGGAGACAGTAAGGCATCAAGATTGATCGTCATGCGGTATCACCTCAGGATTCAAACATCGGGGGATAAAGTCCATTTCGTCCAGGTTTGGCGCCACCTGCAGGATCAAACAGCAGTGAAAACAGCTGAGCGGTAAAGTTGCCGCTGTGTACCTGGGTATAAAGCGGGAAGCCGTCACTTTGATTTGTCCACCAAAAGCTGGTGTAAAACTGCGGATCAAAGCTTTCACCCGGCAGTTTCCAGTTCAATGTAGAGGCGTGCTCACCGGTGCCGATGACATCGAGAATATCCGAAGGCTCATCGCCGACTAACGGCTGCTGTGGCTGCGGAATGCTGAGCAGCGCCTGATCCAATTGTTCTGGCGTACCGCCGTTCTGCACCACTCGCAGTAAGGTGTTCCCCACCTGCTGATACCATTCCCCGGAGCGCGTCAGTAAAGCGGGCGTCCACTCCGTGGGCGTAAAGTGGCGCAAAGCACACAGCGGATAGTGACGACCAACGCTGTCACGTGCGGCAATCAGACATCCCATTTGAATCAACTGGCTCCCCAACATTGGCGGAACGACAAAATTCCACACGGGCGCTTTGAGAAAAGCACGCGACGGTGCGTTATGGCTCTCTTCGTTGTTTTGCCAGTGATGAAGCCCGACCTGAAACCAGTTGGACCATTGCCGATAAAGCACATCGGGGAAGCGGCGCTTCACAAAGTCACCAGCACTGGGCAATTTGCCGTACCAGCCGGGGGCGGCGTAATGAGTCATTTTCAGGTCCTGTTTCAGGGGCAGCTAAAGCCGGTAAGCTGGAACGGATTTCGGATACTGCCAGGCGTAAATGACAGCGTGACCTGGTGGCCATCGATATTGAAACTGGCTTCGCGCGTTAAGCCTCCCACAGAGGTCAATCGGGCGCGATCAAAGAAGCGATTCAGTGCCCAAGGGCCGCTGGTTACCAGCGTCGAGGTCGTACCGTTGGTTAAACCCAGCTGCATACGTACCTGGCTGGTACCGCCCGGCCCCGGCCAGTTCACCATCTGCACCGCTTGCGGGCCATGGCTGTAACGCAGAATTTGCCCGTCCACATCCAGCGTCAGGTTAAGGATGTCGTTGTCCATCTTCACGGTACGCATCGTGACGCGGAATGAAGGCGTGGTTGCGCCATTGGTAAAGAACGCATCCCGAATAGACTGCGCCTGCTGGAATGGACGCAGCAGCGCTTCGCCACCTGGCAAGCTTTTGCCATCAATGCCCGGCGTGAAGCGCCAGGATGCGTTAGTGGTATCCACTTTGCTGGCCAGGTTTTCGCGGAAGAAGCTATCCATTAACCCGCTGCCTGGGGCAAACATCCGGGCCAAATCATCTGGCGTCACTTCACTGCGAGCACTGCGTACCAGCGGGTAGCGCCCCCCAATGGCTTGGCGGCAGAAGCTGCCGACTTCCATATTGATACGCTTACGCACGTTATCCATGTCACGACGCTGCGCATCACTGCTGGCTCCAACCGCCATGCTGGATACCATGTTTTGTAACGATCCTGGCAATCGTCCAGCACTGGCTTGCAGTCGGCTGATCGCATCGCTGGCAGGCGGTGGCATGCCACTGTTGGCAGCATCCTGCACGGCAGTGAGATAACGGTAGAGGTCGTCGATCTGATGCAGGAAGTCATCCACCGCTAGCACTTTGCTGCCCTGCTGCAACGGCTGCGCCAGCTCCAGAATCGGGGCAAAATGGGTCGCGACTGCCGTTTCAGGAGCCTGCTGTAATGCCCCTTGTCCTTGCGCTGCATTCGCCCGAGAGCCACTGAATAAGTTTTCCAGCGCGCGCGTCGCACTGTTGCCTGATGGTGCAGCCGGCGTTGATTTTGCTTTGTCGTCGACCGCTGGCGTCAGCGTCAGTAGCGTTGAAAGTTTGATGATCATCTGACGCAGCGGTGAATGCGCGCCTGATAACAAGCGGGCACTGTTAATACGCTGCGCCAGGTCTGCGCTGTTATTGAGCTGGATATCGCTGAGGAATTGTTCCCACTGGCGGATATAGTCCTGCACATAGAGCTGACGTACCGCTAAATCAACCTGCTGGCTGCTCACTGGATTGGTCGCGCTATCCAGCACCCACACATCATCCTGATACAACGCTTGCGTCACGGGAGCGATTTGCTTATCCACGTGCTGCCAGTAGCCCTCTGGCGTAAAGAGTCCCGGCACACCTTCATTGACTGATTTGCCACTTTTACGCGAGAAGACCAGTTCACTTTGAGGGCCGCCCAAGGCCGCGAGCGTGACAGGTTGCAGCGAGCCATCATGCTGTAGCAGGCGCTTCAGCCGTCCGTAGACGCGCTGTGATAGCGGCATTTGATTAATAAGCGCCTGCTCGCGCTTTACCAGCGCATCATCCTTAGCATACGGAGAAGACTGAATCTGCGTTTCCAGCAGCTGGCGCAGGTGCCCGGCGAGTTGCTCAACCTCCTGTTGCGTAACACTTTGTGGCAGCTCACGTGCAATGTTCAGCATCAGCCATGCCTGAAGGAATTTGCCGTCGTAATGCTTCGGCTGATAAAGCATCTGATACGCTTTAAGCGCTTCGTAGCTGTAGTCAGCATCACTGCCATTATCATTGCGCAGCCAGCGAGTGATGTTTTGCGCCACTTGGGGTAGCAGCAGTTGCTTCAACGCTTTGTCATACAGCGTTTGCGTTGCATCACTGACTTCAGTACCGCGATACAATCCCATGCGGCGGGTTAAAGGGGGATCCTGTAGCGAGAACTCGGCACTCTCAGGCAGATGTAGCAAGGTATTGAGGTAAGGCACCAAGGCAAACAAATCGCCGCTGCCTTGATTTTGCAACTGCTGGCCCAACTGCTCAACCTGCGGGGTTTTGCTCGCCATCTCCTGAAGATAGGATTTGTTTTTGTTGAAACTGGTCAGCCATAGCGCACACGCGATTAACACCAACACCAGCAATGCCAGATACCCTGACCATAGCCCTGCACGGTTTCGTAGCTCCCACCAGCGGTTGCTACCGGCTAATCCTGACTCCTGGAAAATCACATTTTCCAGCACACCTTTAAGGAAGAAACTTTGCCCCTTATTCGGTGGAATTGGCGCCTCTTTATCAACCTGGTCCCAACGATCAGACTCCCCTTCCCGTTGGCCTGGCAAATGTAAGGCGCGCGTCAATTCACCCATGACACGGTCAAACGGCAATCCTTCTTGGGTACCACTGGCGAAGTAGATACCGCGTGGGGAGAATTGGGTTTCAAAATCCGAACGGGCAAACAGCGTATCGAGCGCCTCTGCCAGCACCGGACGTAATGCGGCAAATTCCTGTGGGAACAGATAGCTTTCAGCGCGCGCCTGCGCATCACTCTCGGCTAAAAGCGTATCCGCCAGCCCCGCATCCAGCCGCTGTTGCAGCAGCGAATACTCCTGTTGAAACTGAGTGTTGAGTTCGAAATCCGCAGTGGACGATTGTGCCCAAGGGAAGGTAAAGCCCCAGATTTGCTCACGCTGCGCTTTATCCAGCGCACCAAAGTAGCTACGAAAGCCTTTGAGCAAATCCGTTTTCGTGACTAACACATAGACCGGAAAGCGAATGCCGAGACGGTCATGCAACTCCATCAGGCGCTGACGCAGCGCAATAGCTTGATTTTGCAATGCTTCTGTTGATTGGGTCATGAGATCGGACACGCTTAACGTGACAATGACACCATTGATCGGCTGACGGCCACGATACTGACGCAATAGCCCAAGAAAATGGTGCCATTCGCTGGCATCACGCTCCTGTTGGCTCTCTTGTGTACTGTAGCGGCCTGCGGTATCCAACAGCACCGCTTCGTTGGTAAACCACCAATCACAGTCACGCGTACCGCCAATTCCACGCAACGCGGCTTTACCAAACTTATCTGCGAGCGGAAATTGCAGACCTGAATTCACCAGCGCGGTGGTTTTACCCGCACCTGGTGCACCAATGATCATGTACCAAGGCAATTGATAGAGGTATTGATGGCTAAAGCGTTGTGCCCAGAAGGGAGCACTTTTACTGCTATGGCGCTGGAAATGCGCCTTTTTCAGCATGTCGGTGGCTTCAGAAAAACGACTTGCCAGAACCTGCTCTTCATTCGTCAGGCGTTTGCGATCCTGGTCAGGCATATCTGTCTTGGAAGTTTCAAGACTCGACATCAATTTGCGGTTTAACCAGAAGTTGTATAATCGAGGAATCGCCTGGCTCAGTCCCCACACTAGATACAGCAGCGCAATACTGATCATGCGATTCTGTTCTGGTTCTAATGGACGCGAATCAACAATCGAAAAGACTGGGCCAATCACCCAAATGATAAAGGAGAGCGCGGTGATACCGACAAAGCCCCAAGCGAGTCGGCTGGTTAACACCGCAAATAGCATATTCAGCATGGATCAGTTCCCTCTCGCCAAGCCGTTGATTTCAGACTGTGTTGCATCCGGTGCGACCAACAGCGTGATCTCTACACGGCGGTTTCGGGCACGATTCTCAGCGCTGGTATTGGGCACCAGCGGATGGCTTTCCCCGCGCCCTTCAGCTTTTACGCGTGCAGGTTGTGCCAGCTGTTGTTGCAGCAGGGTTTGTACCGACTGCGCACGGGCCAGCGAAAGTTCATAGTTGGATGCAAAACGCGCGCTGCGGATGGGCACGTTATCGCTGTAGCCAATCACCAGAATCTTCCCACTGACGTTGTTCATTGCTGCTGCAATACGCTGGATCACCGCCTCATAGCGGCCACGCACCTCCGTAGACGCAGAGGTAAACAGGCCATCGCCTTTTAGTGTCACCACGCTTTGATCGGCCTCATCTCGTACGGCGACCAGGCCAGCATCAATTTCTGGCTTGAGGAAAGCTTTAAGATTTAGCGAGGCAGGCGGCGGCGGTGCAGGATTGCGAATTTGTACTTCCGGTAACGACGTCTGATAGATGTTCGCCAGACAGGTGAGGTGTAGTCACCTAAACGCCAGTTAAGGATGATGTAGAACAGGCAGGCAGCGAATCCGGCAACTGCGGCACAGGCCCACAATGGGATCATGGGGCGCCAAAGCTTACGCAACACGGGCTGATCGGTAGGGTGCGGAGAGAATGCCGCCGCGTAACTGCCACGCACGCTTTTGATCATCTGCAGCAAGCGCTGTTTAATGGTTTCCAGCTGTGAGCGACCGTTATCCAGCACGCGATAGCGCCCTTCAAAACCCAGTACCAGGCAAAAATAGATCAACTCCAGCATTAATATATGCTGCCGCGGATTTTGCGACAGCTTAGCCAGCAGTTGGAAAAACTTTTCGCCGCCCCAGGTTTCATTATGAAACGTCACGAGCAGGCCATTACTGGTCCAGACACCACGGCTCCCCCAAGGTGTCAGCGCTGCGGCTTCATCTAGCGCCGTACACAGACAATAGCGAGCCCCGACGATGACTTCGTAGCTCAGCCCAGACTGTTGGCAGCTCAATTCAAAGCGGCGAATTTGGTCGATTAGCTGCTGACGCAAACGCGCGGGATCGTCATGGGATACCGAGTGACGAATTTGAGGGATGGCATTGATCAGCGGATTGGCAGCGGCCACCAGAACGTTTTGGTGGCTTACATCACTGTTAGGTTTCTGTTGTTCCTGCATCATGCTGCGTGCTCAGTTTTGATTATTCTGACTGACTGCGAACGGCCCAAAACTCCATGTTCAGGCCCGGAAAATCACCGGCAAGGTGGAGGGCGAACGCACCGGAGCGCTCCATCTCCTGCCACAACTCACTGTTTTTATCGAGTTCGAAGTAGCTGTAACCCGCGTGCCAAGGGATTTGCGGTGGCGCACCAGGCATAGCTTTAAGCGCTAACCCAGGTAGTTGCAGCTGAACCAAATCGCGGATCTTGGTGACCGGTGCCACTTTCATCTGCGCGGGGAAATGGGTTTTTAATGTCTCTGCGGGGATACTGGCTTTAACCGCCAGTACAAAGCCGAACTCGTGGACCATACTACTTTCCGGCACGGTAGCCACATTGAGTCCATGGGAACGTTGCGTCAGCGGTAGCTGAATCGCACTCTCCTCCATGACCTGCGACAACCCTTGACGAAGCATCAGCGTGAGGCGGCTGAAACAGCCCTGCAGATCATCATGATCGTAAAGGGGCAAGGCATCGGGCGTGCGCGAGGGCATCCACGTACTGAGTTCTGCGGCAAGTTGCAGCCAATGGCTATAGAGCACTTCAGGATGCAATTGTGGAAGATGTTGTAAATGCGCATGCAGGCCAAGCTGACGATTCAGCAATGCCAACAACATGAAATCAACCATGTCGGCGCTGTTCAAACGGCCAGAACTCGGTGCGCGCTGCCCTAATAACTGGCTACGCTGCGTCAGTAACCCATTCACATCATTGAGCATACTTTGAAGTGGGCGGCTAGCGGTGAGCGTCAGCATCGGCGGGATGTAGTGGCTGTCGAGCTGGAGCTGGTTATCACTGCGCTTTTCAATCACCTGCGCCACGCCCATGGCCGTCCATTCCGCAGTGAGATCCTGCTCCAGCATGAGCCGTAAGCGCAATTTGCCAAATTGTACGGTCGCCGCGCCCACCGCCATCGCATTATCATCTTCCACTTCAGCTTCCCAGGCCAGATAGCGCGCCAGAGAATCCTGAGTATCCTGAAAAGCGACGGACTCCTGACCGTTACGTCGTGCAGGGATGGCTAATACCACTTTGGCGCGATCGACATGACTGGCAAGCGCCAGGGGTGCCGGGCCATGCTGCGGCTGGCTAAATGAGAAAAAGGTGCCGTCGGGTAAACACCCGCTGGCTGCACTGAGTGCCAGCTTGCCTTGACGCAGCAGTGCTTCGTCAAACTCAAGGTCAAAAAATCCCCACGTATAGGCGCGCTGCGACTGTCCCCAATCACGCAAAGTATTGTGGAGATAGTTTTCTGATTGCTGGAAATGGTGTGGTCGCAGAAACATTCCCTCAGTCCAGACCACTTTTTCGGCTCTGTTCATACTCATCCTTTACTGCTTAACCAAGCGAAGACCATTGACGTCTGCAACAATGCGAGCATTCAATTCGCCGTCGTTACTTTTCCAGAACTGCCAGAAAGCGCTGTTCTCACCATCAGGGAAGGGCAGCGCAAGGCGCCAGACTTTTCCATCCAGTGCCTGATACTCCGCCATCACGCCGATATAACGCGCTTCTGGCAGGCTTTTGGCACTCAACGTTTTACTGAGCTGACCCGACATCAGGAAGAATTGCTGGTTATTGAGCAACGTACTGCCCAGCGCCGTGGCGGGCTGATTCTGCAGCGAATAAAAATCCGCGGACATGAACTCCGCATCCGAGGTGAGTAACATCACCCGCACTTTCAGTGGCGCCCCTGCGTTAATCTGGGGATGTGCCTGGAAATTCAGGTTAAAACGCGCCACCTTAGTCGGTTCGCTACTGCTACATGCCACCAACGTCATGACCAGCAGCAACCAAAATCCTTGCTTTATTCGCCTCATGGCCATCAATCAGCCCTCCCTGCTCAGCCGATTAATTGATGATCCACGTGCCGCTATTGGTGTTCTGGCAGGCTTTGCTATCACCATCGACAGAGACACAGGTTTTTTTCTTGCTGGCTACACGTGCGCGACGTTTTGGCTGATCGGCTTTGATGGTTTGGTCATACAGCTCGCTTTTCACTACAGCGCGGAAAGGAACGTAGCCAATCAATTGATTTGGCTTGGTGGTTTGTTCCGTCGCCTTTTTGTCTTCCGCCTGAGGTTCATCCCCTTGCGGGATTTCGCCTAATGCCAGCCAGTTGTTTTCCACCTGTCCGATGACGGTATAGGTTTCACCACTCTGCAGTGTACTGACGACTTTGCCGCTGAAATCCGGGCGAGTCATGACCGAGGCAGGATAGAGCGCGCGATACGTTTCATTGACAGGACTAAATTGCGCCGGAGGTTGGACAGCGAAGCGGTGTGTAAACGTCACACCTTCCACAGTGCTGCTGACCATCGTGTCATCCGTCATCTTTGGTGGTGCCTTACAGCCCACCACAGCAAAAACAAACATCAAGCCCAGTGCGATACGAAGATTCACCATTTTGTTCATGTTTAGTTCCATCGATGCTTAAAAAATGGCCAACGGCCGGTTGTGAGCATGGCGAACTGAAGATGCAAGGAGTCAAAAATCACACTTCAGTGCCAGTTTAAAAAATAACCGCACTCACCGCGCGGTAAGACTACCGCAGGGAAAGTTAAATATTGATCAGTTTGCATAAAGTATTTTTAGCGCGACAAAATTGATAAAAAAGTCGGCAAAGAGATGCCATTACGTTACAGATTGATCAGAAATATGATCGGATCTTTGTAAGCGAAACGGTAAAGAACGATAATTACGTCTTCCTCTTATGACATCCATAGTCAGAAAATCATCATGCCTGATGAGACTAAATCATTGACTGCAACTTCGGGGACAAAAGCATTGCAAGATAAGTTTAATGGGGTGCAATGAATTTATTGTATGCATATCAATAAGATATGAATTGATGATAGCAACATAGCTACCGCACGAGCGTGGTAAAACCATCCCGTTGGCGTAAAAACAATCAATCCATTGACAAGCTGAGCTGAAGTTTACATAACCCTGACAAAATTACAACGCAGCTGTAGTAGAGAAAATTAACTTTAGCAAATCTTAATAAATATGCTTATCGCAAATTAGAACATTTTTTGTTCGAAAAGCTAAGAATAACCTTAGTAAACGTTTAATTGTATGAATGGATGTTAACAAGAGGAAAGATTTGTCTCTTTTTACTATTAAAAATAGTCATCATTCAGATGGATCTGATTTTTACCTCAAAATCAGAAACGCGAAGAAAGCAGGGTCGTGTAGCGAAATAAACCAAGAGGATGGGAAATAGCGATAAAAAAACCAGACTCACTGTAGAAGCCTGGTTTTTTTACTTTCTAAACGGGAGTTGAAATTGTTAAGAGATAAGAATGGATTCAAGCTCAGCCAAGGTTTTGACCTGCCAGGTGGGGATAATATTTTCTGGCAACGGACGCGTGCCATGATCGATCCAGCAGGTTTTCACTCCCGCATTTATCCCGCCCAGAATGTCGGATTCAGGCGTATCACCCACCATCAACACGCGGCGGCGATCCGGGTTGCCAAGCAATGCCAGCGTATGATCGAAAATCGCCACATCCGGCTTTGGCACCCCCACTTGTTCGGAGATCACCAGCTCGTCAAAGAAGTCACGGAACCCCGTGCGCTCCAGACGCGCCTGCTGCAAAGCGGTGAAGCCGTTGGTGATGATGGCGATCTTCACTTGACCCTTCAGCGCGTTGAGCAACTCAGCTGCGCCGTCGAGTGGCAGACAAATGTCGGCCATCGCGCTGAGGAAATCGCTGTTGAGAACTTCTGGCGCAACGCTAAGCTTCTCACCCCATAAGGTGAAACGGCGCGTTTGCAACTGCAAGGCTGAGATGGTGCCGTTCTGGTAATCTACCCACAATGGTTTGTTAACAGCTTGATAATCAGCGTAATCTTGATCGCTAAAATGCACGTCATAGCTGGCAAACATGCGCTGCAAACCGGCATAGGCGTCAAAATGGAAAAGTGTGTCATCCGCATCAAACAGGATGCAGTCCCAGTCATTTAACATAGTGTCCCTTCTTACAGAGTTAGCGCCATGATGATGGCATCTTCACGCCCGTTGGCAGTGGGATAGTAGTTAGGCCGTACGCTGACCTGATGGAAATCGAGCTGTTCATAAAGAGCAATTGCCGGGTGGTTGGAAGCACGCACTTCCAGCCACAACGTCATCACGTCACGCGTTTCCAGTTCAGCAATCAAATGCTGCAATAACTGGCGTGCGTAACCTCGACGCTGAAAGTCGGGATCAATCGCAATGTTGAACAGCGATGCTTCATCCAATACCACTTGGGTAATGGCGAATCCCGCCAGCTTACCCTCGGTTTCCAAGCGAAGATTAACAAAACGTTCGCCTTGGTTGCTGTTGAAGGTCTGCTCGCTCCAGGGAAAGGCATGCGCCCGGCGCTCAATTGCCAGCAGTTGCGGCTGGTCTTCAGGGGTGACTAAAGAGATGGCTGTCATGGTTACACATCTGTTGCCACAGGGCGCGTTTGGCTGCGCCGCTGCTGATCAATTCGTTGAAAACGGCAGTGTTGAAGGTGATGCCGTTAAAGGGATATTCGCTCGTTACGCCCATCAGCCAGCCGGCACAATCGACCTGCTCAGGGAGCATAGGCAGTTGTTCTGGCGTCAGCGTCATGACTTGCGCAGGCTGAATATTCAGCGCGTGCAGCACATCGCGAATTAAGGGTTCCTGCAGCGTCGGCGCATGTTCAGCCACCATGACCAGACGTGTGCCGGGCAAAAGCGTGACGGCAATTTCGCCCTGCAATACGCGTGGACGCCGCAATTGATACTGCGTAATCCCTATTTGCTGTAGAAGCCAGTCGCGCCTTGTGCTCATGCTATTACCCGTTATGCTGCCAGAATGCGACGCTATGCTAGCAAACCCATCGAACATGCGCCAACAAAGCACTATAATCCCCGCTCTGATTTAACAGGAGCGTTCCATGTCTGCTTTTACCCCGGCCAGCGAAGTCATTCTGCGCCACAGTGATGAATTTACCGCCCGCAATGTGCTGTTTGCTGGTGACCTGCAGGATGACCTGCCCGCCCAGCTAGAAACCGCTTCAACGCGTGTACATACTCAGCAATACCATCACTGGCAGAACCTGAGCCGTCGCCTCGGTGAACGTGCGGTGTACAGCATGGTGGCAACGGCTGCCGATGTTGAAGGCTGCGATACGCTGGTTTACTACTGGACGAAGAACAAGCCGGAAGCGCAATACCAGTTGCAGAACCTGCTGTCTCTGCTGCCCGTTGGCTGCGACATTTTTGTCATCGGTGAGAACCGTGCTGGCGTGCGTAGCGCAGAAGGCATGCTGGAAGATTGGGCAAAGCTGGAAAAAGTCGACAGTGCGCGTCGTTGCGGGCTCTATCATGGTCGTCTGGATACGCAGCCAACCTTTGATGCCAGCAACTACGGCAACACTTACATGATCGAACACCTCACCATTCACACGCTGCCGGGTGTATTCAGCCGCGATGGGCTGGATATTGGTAGCGATCTGCTGCTCTCCACGCTGGAGCCGCACTTCCGTGGCAAAGTACTGGATATCGGCTGTGGTAGCGGCGTGCTCGCCACCGTGATGGCACAGATCTCCCCACGCATACGTTTGTGGCTGTGTGATGTGCATGCGGCAGCCATCGAAGCCAGTAAACTGACGCTGGCCGCCAACGAACTGGAAGGTGAAGTGTTCGCCAGTAACGTCTTCTCAGATGTCACCGGTCGTTTTGATATGATCATCTCTAACCCACCGTTCCATGATGGCTTGCAAACCAGTCTGGATGCGGCAAACACGCTGATCCGCGGGGCACTCAAGCATCTGAACAGCGGCGGCGAACTGCGTATCGTGGCGAACGCCTTCTTGCCTTATCCGCAGATTCTCGATGAAACCTTCGGCAACCACGAAGTGCTGGCACAGACTGGACGTTTCAAAGTGTACCGTGCGGTATACGGTCGCGGTGCCAAAGCGCGTAAGTGACGGATTTTTCGCCGCGCGGCGGTGAAAGCGTTGTTTTTTTCAGCAATCGTTTTATCGTCGCGAAATATCTGTTGACGCATTGAGTAAAATCTCTAAAATGCGCCTCCGTGGTTAGTAATACTGAAAGGTATTACACGGTACGCGATGGTGGCGGAATTGGTAGACGCGCTAGCTTCAGGTGTTAGTGTTCTTACGGACGTGAGGGTTCAAGTCCCTCCCTTCGCACCACGTTGTCTTACCTTCCTGGCAGTAAAATCCCCAAATCTAGCAATTTGAAAATATCACGCACTTGGCGTGATGTTGTCGTTTCTGCCGTTTAGCAAACCGCATTAAACAATATGGAAGTTCACTGTAATTGCTGCGGCACCGCCCGCGAGTGCCAGGCATGAAGGGAGCAGCAGATAGTGACGCAGCCGATGATGGAACAACATCACAATGGTGAGCAACAGCGCGACTATCATCACCACACGCCATTGGCTAAAACTCGGTTCCCACAGCGCAAAGATCGGCAATGCCGCGCAGGGAAGTAACACCCCCCAGCCGCTGTCCAGGCGCTTACCCATCATCCAGCTCACGCCCCATAAGCCGCAGGCAGCCATCATCGCCATGATCATCGCGCAACCCTCAAATGATAAATATTCGTATTATCATATGACAATATTTCTCATCTTGCAGCGAATTTTTTCTTATAAGTCACGCCGGATGACAGATTTACTCAAAAATGCTAGATTGCCGCCGATAACTATTTTGAAAACACAACAATAACGTGCTCACTATCCGGTTTAGGGGATTAATTCCCTCGGGTAGCGCTTTGATATTTCAGGGCTGTCACGAGTAATAATAATGAAATTACAATCTTATGATGAGTTGAAACACAGCAAATATCGGCTCTCGCTGATGCTCTTTTTGTTTTTAAATGTCGCCGTTTCGCTTTTTTGTCTGTTACCGTTTTTAGGTACAGATAGCCCGGTAAGATCGCTACCCGTGGGGTTGGTCGCGGCTTTTAGCCTGACTTTGCTCACCCTTTGTTTAGTCATGCCTAAACAAAAATTCCCGCTATTAAATCCTGTCGCGCTGATATTAGGTGCACTATGGGCATGGCATATAAACCACAGATACCATCTGGTTTTCTATTTCGATGGCAGCTTTTTAATAATCAGCCTGTTAAGCGTATTCTTTATCAGTGCTATTGCGCTAAGTGATTATTTGATTGCATTCTGTTTACACATCACGCCCCCCGTATTAACCGTACTGTTATTAGATGATGGGCAGCATTTAATGATGATTATATTCACCATTACCCTGCCTTTAATCGGTTTTTCTCTGCATCATTTAATGCGCCGTCGCTTTGATTCCTTTACGCGTCGTTTAGTGAGTCAACTGTATGAAGAAAAAGAGAGTTTCAGTGATTTAAGTATGCTCGATCCGCTAACCGGTTTGTATAACCGACGCGGGTTGAAAAACCGACTGGATAACATTCTGGAAAACCATGCGGGCAGCCATTATGTGCTGCTGCTCGATATCGATCACTTCAAGGCTTACAACGACAATTACGGCCATGCGATGGGCGATCAGGCGCTGGCCCGTGTCTCAGTGGCGATTCGTGATGCAGTACGTTCACGCGATGTTGTGACACGCTATGGCGGTGAAGAGTTTCTGGTGCTGATGACGAACGTCAACGCCTCGATTGCCATGAAACTCGCCGAGCGCATTCGTCAATATGTGGTGGATTTGGAGATTCCGCATCGCTTTAATGAAAAAGTTTCCACCCACGTTACCATCAGCGCCGGTATCGCGCCGATTTTTGCTGAAGATTTCGATCAGGCCGTTTCAAACGCAGACCGCGCACTGTATGTGGCGAAAAATCAGGGACGTAATACCATTCTGGCGTGGGAAGATTTACCGAAATTGACGCAGGTGAGTAACGATTTGATTTGAGGTGATCTTGTCCAGAAAGACAGTAACGATTATCATTTTCTCCTCGATTCCCGTTATCACTCAGGACCGGCATGCCCATCATCACGCGTCAGGATCATCGCTGTAGCGAGCATCCCCTGATCTTTATACAGAGCGATCGCAACTTAGCGAGCGCGCTGGAAGATCTGATGCGTGATCAACGCAGTTATATGCTGGACAACGTCAAGCTGGGGCAATCCGCCCCTGCAGGCACGTTGACGCTGGCTGAGTGGTCAACACCCGTTCATTACCGCCGTCTGACGCAGCATTACAGCGACTACCTCTACCGCAATCACCCTGATGCACAGCAGGAAGCCAAGCCGCTACAATCGCTGTGGGCACAGTGGTATTTTGGTTTATTGTTGCCTCCGCTGATGCTGATGCTGTTACAAGAACCCCGAGCGCTGAAATGCACACCGCCGCTGATTCATGTGGAATTCCATGAAAATGGTCACCCTTGCGCCTTCTGGATTGATGTGCAGGAAGATGAAGAAGCACGCTATCTCAGTGCCCAGCAACGCATCGATCGCTTGATCCAGCAATGCCTGATTCCTGCTGTGAATGGCATGACGCAGCACGGCGATATCAACGCAAAACTCATCTGGAACAATATGGGCTTTTCGTTTTACTGGTTCCTCGGTGAGTTAAAAAGCCAGCTATCTGAAGCCCTTGTCGCACAGTTGGAGCAGGCGCTGTTCTTTACCCTAACCCTGCTGGATGGCAGCGATAATCCCCTGTATCGCACCATGATCCCGCGTAACGGTGAGATGGAACGACGCAGCTGCTGCCAGCGTTACCGTATCCCGGATGTTGAACGCTGCGGTAACTGCACGTTAAAAGTGGTGTAACCCTCGCGCATTCTGTTACAGATTCTCTTTTTATCTCGTTTACACTTTTCCGCCCTTATGGCAGCTTTTACTCTCTGTTTTTGACGGAGAAAAAAATGAGCCTGGAATCGGTACAACACTTCTTTGCCGAACATGCACCGGATATCGATATCATCGAGATGCCAGAAAGCACCGCCACGGTAGAACTGGCCGCACGCGTTCATGGCGTGGTGCCGGGACAAATCGCCAAGACGCTGTCGTTAAAAGTAAAAGATGCCATTGTGCTGATTGTCACGCGTGGTGATGCCCGCCTCGACAACCGCAAGCTGAAAGCCACACTGGGGGCCAAAGCACGCATGCTAAGCGTGGATGAAGTGGTGAACTGGACCGGTCATCCGGTCGGTGGCGTCTGTCCGTTTGGGTTAGAAAATCCACTGACCGTCTATTGTGATGTCACACTGCGTAGCTTTGATGAAGTTTTACCGGCGGCGGGGTCGATTCACAGCGCGGTACGCATTTCGCCGCAGCGGATGGCAGATCTCACTGCAGCGAAATGGGTCGATGTTTGCGAAACGCTTTAACGTTCCTGACGGGCGACAGTACCGGAGATCTCAATGCCACGCGTCTCCCGACCAAAAGCCACAAACACGCAAATGAGCACCGCCACTGTACCCGCGACAATCGCCATTCCTAGTCCATAGTTGCCGCCGTGCGCCTCAGCAATACGAGCCTGCAAGGTGGCATTGACTGAGGCAATCAAATTCCCCAGCTGATAGACAAAGCCCGGCAGCACGGCGCGAGCATTCGCAGGCACCAGTTCGGTCAAATACGTTGGCACGACGCCCCACGCGCCTTGCACCATAAACTGCATCAGGAATGCGCCAATCCCAATCATCCAGGATCCGCTTGAAAACGCCCACAATGGCAATACCGGCAGTGCAAGGAAGGACGCCAGTATAATCGCTTTCTTACGGCCAATACGCTCTGACAACGCACCAAAGGTGATACCGCCGAGCATCGCCGCAATATTGTAGCTGATGGCGATAATGCTCACGGTGTGCGGATCAAACTGATGTTGCACTTTCAGGAAGGTGGGATAGAGATCCTGGGTACCATGGCTAAAGAAGTTAAAGCAGGCCATCAGCAGCACCATATAGATACAGAGCTTCCAGTGCTGACGGATAATCGGCAGCAGTGCCGTGCTCTCTTTACGTTCGCGCGCGGCCAACCACACCGGTGATTCCGGTACTTTGAAGTAAATAAACGGCAGCAACAGAATCGGCAATGCCCCAATCAGGAACATACCGCGCCAACCGACCGTTTCGAAAAACAGTCCAAAGATAATCGATGCCAGCAGATAGCCGCACGGATAACCCGCCTGAAAGATGCCAGACATCAGACCGCGCGAGCGATCAGGGATGGTTTCCAGCGCCAGTGACGATGCCACACCCCAGATACCGCCCATCGCGACACCGTAGATCACGCGGAACGCCAGGAATGCGGTGAAATTGGGTGACCACGCAGAGAGCAGCTCAAATAATGAGAACATCACGATATTGAGCATCAAAATCGGCCGGCGGCCATATTTTTCGGCCAAACGACCAAAGATTAATGCGCCGATCGGTCGAACCGCCAGCGTAAGCATAATGGCAATAGAAACATCGGAGACGCTGGTGTTGAAATACTGGGCAAGATCGCTGAGTACAAACACCAGAATAAAGAAGTCGAACGCATCCAACGTCCAGCTAGCGAAACTGGCAAAAGCCACGTTTCGCTGGGTCGCAGTCCAGTTAAACATAGGGGTATCCTGTCTGATTATTTCCGGTTCATTGACCGAAATTTATTGGAACGTTATCCAGCGAATGATTTCACTGGTTATTATTGTGTTAACCATTTGTATATAGCATGTCAGAAAGGCAGGCTGCGGCAGGGAATTGTCAGGGAGTAATTCGGCTTGTAAGCAGGCGTGTCGGGGGTTAGAGCAATGCACCGCAGGGCTGCGGCGCAATGTTTTGTGCCAAGATTAAACGGCGAGAGAGGTCAATTTACGGAATAAATCCCGCCGCCGCTGAACATCCTTTCATCAGCGCTGCATCCCATTAAACGCTTTTTCAATCATCTCCAGCAGCAATGCGTTGTTCACCGTTTGCATCACATGCACCAGCGCACCAGCCTGCTGGGGGACACCGATATCCAAACGCAGTGGCGTGCGATAACGCCAGCTTTTACCCCGTGTTGCACCGGCACGCAGTTCAATATCGACAAAGTAGTCTACTCCATCGGCTACGCGCTGATTCAGTAACCAGGCAATGACCAATGCATCATGGATCCAACAGCCCGGCAAATGGCGGGTGCGAATGGAGTAATCAATCCATGGGCGCAGGGTTTCACGCACAAACTGAGGCAAAGGATGATCGTTGGCGGTGAGACGATTGAGATCCTGGTGTGTCATGAGCGTCTGCGTCGTGGCATCCATTGGCACCAGCGTGATGGTCGCACCGCTGTGCAGCACCTGATGCGCGGCCTCAGGGTCGAGGCCAAAGTTGGTGTCTTTGATGTAATCATCCAGTGAAAACACCCCGCCCATGATCACAATCTCTGCCACGGATTCAGCCATCTGCGGATAACGCTGCAACGCCTGTGCGACGTTGGTCAACGGACCGATCGCAACCAGAGTAAACTCACCGGGGTTATCGCAAATCAGCTGCCCCATCACGCCTGCTGCATCATTGCCATCGGCCGCCAGCATCTGTGGCTGACGCACCCCACGCCACAGCTCCCCTAGTTTTTCATCCTGAACCCCATCAAGCCGTGCACGCCACGGTGCAGGATCTTCCCGCAGCGCCTGCAATGCACCCTGTACCACGGGAATATTCAGGCCGAGACGCTGTAGCAGGTCCTTGGCAACACGCGCACCTAACGCGCTGGGCGTATTGCCGGTGACGGTTGTAATAAGCTCAACCGACAACGATGGCGAAGCAACGCCAATGCCAGCGCAAGGCCGTCATCTGTATTGGCACCGGCAATGCCATTCCCTGGATCACAATCAATAATCAGTCTTTTCATATCATTATAAGTTTATTTTAGTGGAGTAAGCTGGCAGCCACAGGACTCACCGATTTCGAGATAGTGAGGGAATTCCGCCAGTTGCGCGTCGCCATCCCAATTTTTCAGCATGGCTATAGCGCTGCGTGCCATTTCACGCAGCGGTTGACGTACGGTGGTCAACGTTGGGACATGAAACGCCGACTGATCAGTACCGTTGAAACACACCAGCGCAACATCATGCGGCACGCGCAATCCATGCTCTGAGAGTGCGCGAATGCAGCCAATCGCCTGGCCTTCATTACTGGTAAACAGCGCACGCGGAACGCGTCCGCTGGCAATCATCTGTTTAGCGGCGTCATAGCCGCCTTGCCGCGTATAGCTGGCTGGAAAAATCTGGGCTTCATCAATCTGTAAGCCTGCTTCTGCCATGGCTTCGCGCCAGCCCTGAATACGATCCTGGGCGTTAAGCATATCCAGCGGACCACTGATCATGCCCACCTGCTGATAGCCGTGGCTAAGGAGATGCGCCGTCACCTGTCGCGAGGCTTCACGTTCATTAACGCGCAACATACTGACGCCGGGACGCGGCTCTACGCGATCCAGCATCACAAAGGGGGTTCCACTGGCCTGAATCACATCAATATAGGGATGGCGATCGACGCTGTTATAAAACAGGCCATCAACCTGACGATTTAATAACCCCTGAATCAGTTCCAGTTCACGTTTGCGATCATCCCCGGCATCGCCCAGCAACATGACGTGACCGTGGTTAAGCGACTCCTGCAACAGCACATGCGCCATTGAGGCAACGAAGGGGTTGCTGATGTTTGGCACCACTAAACCAAAGGTTTTGGTGCTGCCGGAGGCTAGCGCACGCGCCACGGCATTGGGCCGATAGCCCGTTTGTTTTATCGCCTCCAGTACGCGCTGGCGCGTAGCTTCTGCCACCGGACGCGGACCGTTGTTTATGACGTAACTCACCACCGCCACTGAGGTTCCGGCGACTTTTGCCACATCACTGCGTGTCACATTCCCGCTTGGAGATTTCGCCAATGCTCTTGCCTCTGCATAAATGCTATTGGCCGGAACCCCGGCCAATAGCAACGTTTAATTCACATCCCGCTACGCGCTAGATCGCATCTTCTGGCAGATTGAGATCGCGTCCACGCGTTTCCGGCGCCACAAACGTGGTCAGGAAACCAATAGTCGCCATCGCGGAGAAGTACACCGCAATCGCCCACCAGTGACCGGTAAAGGACAACAACGCTGCAGCCACTAAAGGTGCGGTCCCACCAGAAAGGATAGACCCCAGCTCTTTCGCAACTGCCATCTTGGTGTAACGGTGTTTTACACCGAACAGCTCAACACCCCACGCGGCCTGTACGCCAAAGATGCCCAGCGAAGCTAATGCCATTCCCACCACAATCACGGGGATCACAATCGCCGGGTCGTGGCTGTCCATCAGACTGAAGGCGGGCCAGGCGTAGACCATGAGTAGCAGGCAAAAAACACGATAGGTGATGCGACGCCCAAAACGGTCAGACAGCCAACCGGCGAAAGGTATGATCAAGAAGCCTAGCAATGAGGCAATAAACACCGCTTTCGTAGGGACAGATTTATCAAGCATGAGCACTTTAGCGACATAGCCGACTATAAAGCCCTGCGCCAGATAGGATGGGCCGTTCTCTCCGATACGCAGGCCGACCATGGTCCAGAATGCACGGCTACGCTGCCAGAAGCTGCGGGTATCAGTTTCAGCGGCAGCATGCTGCAGGGTGGTATTACGCTCGGCTTGCAGCTCCGCTTGCTGACGTTCGAAGACCGGTGTCTCGCGCAGATGACGACGAATCCACAGCGCGACCGCTGCAATCAATACACTACTGAGGAATGGAATGCGCCAGCCCCAAGCAAGCAGGCTCTCTTTATCCATTTGAATCACCGCCAGCCATACCAGCGAGGCGATCAACGTACCGCTGTTAGAACCCAAGGCAATCACCGAGGAAACCAAGCCACGGCGTTCTACCGGTGCGTATTCACCCAGCATAACGGTGCCGCCAGAGAGTTCGGCACCCGCACCCAAACCTTGAGTAAAGCGAAGTAATACCAAGCAAGCAGGTGCCCAGACGCCAATGCTGGCATAGGAAGGAATCAGACCGATGAGGGTGGTGGAAGCGCCCATCAGGATGATGGTGGCGATCATGACTGTTTTACGGCCTTTGCGATCGCCTATCCAACCAAACAGCAGAGCGCCAATCGGACGGGCGATAAACCCCACAGACCAGGTCGCAAAACTTGAAAGCAGAGCCATGGTCGGGGTGGCGTTAGGGAAAAACACATCGCCAAAAATAATACCGGCAGCCAGGCCATAGAGCGCGAAATCCGCGTATTCCATTGCTGTGCCAAGCCAACATGAGAAAGTGGCACGCCAGAAATCTTTGCGGCCTGAAGAGGTTTCCAACCGCATATCGGCGGCTGAAGAGGAGGTCAGTGAAGTTTGTTGCGAAACGGACTGATGTACCGTCATAACCATTTCCCTGAAATAGGTGAAAACAGCAAACGCCCTTCCGTGGGTCGGCTCCCTTGCAACAAGCGGAACTCCCCGGTGGCGACGTTCAGTGGGCATACCTGGATGAAAGTTAAAGAATTCCCCTGGTGTTGGAATTCGCTTCTTCGCCTGTTCTCGCCGATGTAATTTTCATCGATCGCATTAGTAAGGCAAATGTAACTGGGTCATCTCAAGGCCAACTTCGTCACTGGCACCGTGAGTTATCACTGTGGATACAGTCTATCTACGCGCGTAGATAAATCAAGTGATAAAAGTGAAAACAATTAATTTATCTTCACTATGGCTCGGGTGAAAAAGACAAAAATGGCGTCAATTCATGACATTACATCTAATGCGCGTAACCAAAAAATCGTCATACCGCGTGTAACTAACGATTATTGCTTATCATTAACGACGTGGTGGCTGATCCTTCATCGCGCTTTTTTTCGCACAATTCAGTTAAGCTTTGATGACAATTGCGAATTAATCTTAAAACCGGGCTTTGCGTGCGGTTTGTTCTACGCCTGCATTACACTGAACAAAAATCAATCAGGATCTTTATGACCATCATCCTCATGCGACACGGAAAACCTGACCATCCTGTGAGCGGCCGCTTCTCCGCAAGCGCGCTGGCTGACTGGTGCGAGGGTTACGATTTGGCGGATATTTGCGACTCGCCTCCTCCGCGCAGCATGGCAATTGCGCGAAAAGCCCATGTGATCGCCTCCAGCCCGTTGCCACGAGCACGTTCGTCCTTAGCGCGTCTTGGTCTGCAACCACATGATGTCGATGATCTTTTCAGTGAGGTCGCGATGCCAATACTCCCGTTTGAACGTCTGCATCTCCCCCTCACCGTATGGCTGGCGTTGTTGCGCCTACTGTGGTTGTGCGGCTATGCGGGACATGTTGAGTCGGTTAAACATGCGCGGGCCCGCGCCAGTCAGGCGGCGGATAAGCTGGTGGCGCTGTCGAATCAAGGCACAGTCTTATTGGTTGGACACGGCATCATGAACAAAATCATTGCCCGTGAATTACGTCAGCGCGGCTGGCAAGCCGAGAAACATGCCAGCAGCCGCCACTGGAGCAGTGCGATTTATCATCGCCCGTTTATTTAATATGGAAATAGCTTAAGACTTCACATCCGGTGCCCGCCGTCGGTGTGGCAACCACCTGCATCTTCTGCAGATCAATCACACTCAGCGTGCCATCCCCCTCATTGGCAATTAGCAAGGTACGATTGTCAGCACTAAAACAACCATCCATCGGTTTATTACCGACCTGAATATCGCCCAGCGGGTTGAGCAGGTCATCAAACAGGGTGATCACCGGCTCTTGATCGCCAATGGCGACCAGACGTTCACCGTTGGCACTGAAGCGCACCACCTGGCAGGGCTGCTGGTGCCCTGCTAATTTGATGCGCTGACGAATGCGATGGCTTTGGCGATCGACCACATAGAGCAGCGGCGCATCCGCTGCGCTGGCCACCAGATAAGGGTGTTTCGGTGAAGCCGCGATCCCTGAAATAGGGCCGGGAAGCAGAATGTTGTCGATGATGCGCCCTTCCGCCTCACACAAATCAACGACGGTGATGCTGGCGTCCTCTTCATTTTCAGTAAACAACTTACGCCCGCTAGGAGACAACGTTAGACGGTGAGCATTGTGAGACGGCAACTTGATAATTTTCTCTACCGTATCACTCACTGGATCGATGACAGCCACAGCCGCACTGTTCTCGCAACACAGATACACTTTGCCATCGCGGCCCAGTTGGCCACTGTGGGGCGACTGCAAAGGTGATAAATCAATAAAACCACGGATGAGCCGCTCGCGGAGATCGATAACGGCCACCTTATGGCCGGGATGTGGGTTATCACCATGAATGCCATCGCCATAGATGGGCACATAGGCTTTCGCCTGCTCGGGCAGCATTAACAATTCATGTGGACGGGGTGGAAACGCATTCAACTCTTGCTGCACGGCAAAGGTGTCGGGATCGAGAAACAGGACACGATTTCCCTGCTTATCCACCGCCAGTAACCCACGGTTGTGTGACTGCATAATGCCTCCTTTGTTTATACCACCTCGTTTAAGCGTAGCTAACCTGCATCAACGAGGGGAAAATCCAGACCGGACCAGTGAAAAATGTAGTCACCCTAACCGATCTGTCACTAGGGTACTTTTAATCCAGGCCGCAGCCATCGCGGCGATCGGGATATTTTATTAGGAATAGTCCTAATCACCATTAATTAAAGAATCAGTATTTCAGTCAATTATTTATCAGGAATTTTATGCTTAACGGTTTCTTCATTTTCCGGTTTATCTGAAAGCAAAAGAAAGTGGTAGCCTCAACGGCCAGAATGTTTTATTAAGCTGGTGTGAGTACTTTTTACACACAGCCTTGAGGAAACATAAGAGCGCTTAAGCCGCCAGCATCAGGGAAATCCTTGCTACCATAATCACAATAATTAGGTGCATCATGAATACAAAACGCCTCCAGCCAGCGCGTGCGCTGTGGCATAACTGGAAAAGAATTGCTTTTATTAGCCAGACATTACTGCAAAAAAACAGCATACTTCGCTCTGCGCGCCGGAATACGATCCTAACGAAGAGGATAATATCTTGTTGTTTTCTGGCGAGAAAGCTTTACCAGAAATCCCAAAAAAAGTCTGGTTGTATTGGGACAATGAGTATTTACCCAAATCAATGATGCTAAATATTCAAAAGTTGCGAAAAGATAATCCCGATCACGATATTTATTTATTAAATCGTTTAACGGTGAAAGAAGTTCTGCCTGACTTTGTTTTTACTTCTACCCAATTAACAGAACAACAAAAAAGTGAAGTGATTCGTCTGGAGCTTTTATTACGTTACGGCGGCATTGCGATTGATTGCAGTACACTGTTATTTGAAGACCTTTCATGGGTACATCGCGCACATCAAGAACGTCGTATGGATGTGATTGGTTATTATCGTGAAATTTCCACCGTCAATTACCTGGCCCCGGTGATTGAAAACTGGTTCCTCGCCGCCGCACCCAATAATCCGTTTATTCGTGAGTGGCAGAAACAGTATGCGCCAATCAAACATCTGGGTGAGCAGAATTATTTTAATGAACTTAAAAAGCGTGATGACTATGCGCTGTTGACGCAGAAAATTGAGCACCCCCAGCAGCAGTTAGGCTCGCTGGCACAGCAAGCGGCAATGCGTGAATATCGCCGCGTGAATCTGTTCTTACGTAAGTGCGAGGCCAATGCTTACTACTATCAACGCCTGAGCGGCTGGAAAAGTGAAACCTTTGCTCACACGGTATTATTCAACCAGCGGCCCATGACGCCACCGCCGGTGATAAAACTGAGCGGAAATGAGCAATTGCACCTCGATTTCAACCTGCGCCTGGGCAACTACAATCGCAGCAGCCTGCTGGGTGAAATGATGCAACCTCATACACCTCCAGCGTTGGCCTCATCCATCAACAAAGCGCGCGCGTAGCCAGTGAATAAAGGTGGTGACCGCCCGAGGGACTTGTGCGGCATACGGGCGCACCACCCATAATCGATCGGCAAAGGCATCAACGGCTTGCCACTGGGGTAAAACCTGTTGCAACGTCCCTGCCGCCAACGCCGCCGTGGCGCTGAAATCCGGCAGCATGGCAATCCCTAAGCCTTGCAACGCGGCATCACGGATTGACTCGCTGTTGTTGGTCGCAAAATTGCCCAGAATTTTGACCTGAACCGTTTCCTGGCCTCCGCTTACTGCACGGAAGCGCCATTGTGGCGACTCAAGCCCGCGCGGATAGTACAAACAGTTGTGCTGCTGGAGTGCTTCAGGCGTTTGGGGTACACCGTTTTGGGCCAGATAGGCCGGCGAGGCGACTAATAACGCATGCGTCTCACACAGCGGCAATGCAACATGCGTTTCCGGTAGCGTCTGGCTGTGACGAATAACCAGATCAAATCCTTCGCTGCCGAGAGAGACCAGACGATCAGTGACATCCAACTGCAGACGCACCTGCGGGTATTCCCGCAAAAAATCGCCAATGATCGGCACCAGTTGCTGGCGTGCAAAGGCCACTGGCGCACTCACTCTTACCATGCCGCGCACTGGACCGGCTTCATCACGTACGCTGAAAAAGCTCTGTGCGATGCGCGCAAAGGGATCTCGCAACTCATCCACCAACTTTTCCCCAGCCGAGGTTAAGCGCACACTGCGCGTGGTGCGCTGCACCAGCGAAACCCCCGCCATCTCTTCCAGCTCTTTAATTTTTTGGCTCATGGCGGCTTTGCTGACATCTAATCGTTCAGCTGCACGGGTAAAACTGCCCAGTTCAGCCAGGACCGTAAGCCAATGCAAATGCACCCAGAGCGCATCAGTTTTCATTTCTTTCATATGGATTGTTCAAAATAATAAATAATCATTTCAACCAGCGCGCTTTTTCTTTCCTGCAGCAAGCGGCAGCATAGAGCCACATCCTACTCTTATCTTGTGAGCAAAAACGAGGGTTTATTTATGCCGTTACTGACATTTGACGTTATTCAGGGCCGTTCTGAATCAGAAATCCGCACATTGCTGGATGCCGCACATCGTGCCGTACTCACCGCCTTTAAAGTTCCAGAACGTGATCGTTACCAGATTGTTCATGAAAACAAAGGCTATCAAATGGTTTTTCAGGATACTGGCTTGGGCTTTGAGCGTACCGATAACCTGGTGATGGTGCGCGTCTACACCAGCCCAAGAAGTGAAGAACAAAAGACACTTTTCATGGCAGAGTTGGCACGCGAGCTTTTAGAAAATTGTGGCGTAAAGGGCACCGATCTGATGATTAGTTTTATCACCAACAGCAAAGGCGACTGGAGCTTTGCTGACGGTGAAGCACAGTATCTCACTGGCAAACTCTAATCTCCCTCCCCCCTCGCTGGTAGCGCGATTGCAGTGCTGCCAGCTCAAACCATAGTCAGCCTAAACCCGCATTAAACGAATCGGAATGTGTCGCACAAATCTGTGTTGTTATGTTGCAGCACTGTGACAGCCCAGATAAATTGACGCATAACCCCCAAAGAGGGCCGTGGGCGCAAGGATTGCGTCACTCTTCAATGTGAGGATCTGACCTTGTCCGAGATAGTTTCGGTTGTACTCTTTTTGGCTGCGATTGCCGTTTACTCTTACAAAGCCGGGCGAAATAAATTCTGGTTTAGCCTGATTCTGCTGCTGCTCTCTCTCTTTATCATTCTTAACGCCACGCTCTTCGCCAGCAACTATTTCACCGGTGATGGCATTAATGATGCTGTGCTCTATACACTCACCAACAGTTTGACCGGTGCGGGAGTCAGTAAATATGTGGTGCCTGCCATTGGATTAATCATTGGCCTGTTTTTATTGTTCTACCTGCTTTCCTGGCTACTGCGCCGTCGTAAACGGCCACATCATTTAGGTTGGAGTTTACTGGCGATGGCTTGCGCCGCCGGTTCGGTGCAAACCACCCCAGCCTTCCGCCAGGTGAAAGATCTTATTGCCTCACATGCACAGCTCGCCGACTCCGATTTTGAGAACTATTACAAAACACCCAATAAGGTGATTGCCAATCCGAAACTCAATCTGGTCTACATCTACGGTGAAAGTCTTGAACGCACTTATTTCGACCAGCAAGCCTTTCCAGGATTAGCGCCGGAGCTGAGTCGTGAAAAGGATCAAAGCATCGACTTCAGCGAGACCGAGCAGCTGCCCGGCACCGACTACACCATTGCAGGTATGGTCGCTTCACAGTGCGGTATTCCTTTATTTGCTCCTTTCGATGGCAATGCCTCGGCCTCGCTCTCCAGCTTCTATCCGCAGAATATCTGTCTGGGCGACATTCTGAAAAACTCAGGCTATGAAAACTGGTTTATTCAAGGTGCCGACTTGCGCTTTGCCGGCAAAGATACGTTCCTGCTCTCTCATGGTTTCTCGCCAACGCAGATGTACGGTTCCCAAGAGCTGCAAAGCCGCGTGGCCGATCCCAGCTATCGCAATAACTGGGGCTATTACGATGACACGGTCATGGATGAGGTGTTTGAGAAATATGAGGAGCTGTCGCGTCAGCAGAAGCGTTTTGCCTTATTCACGCTGACAGTGGACACCCATCATCCTGATGGTTTTATTTCGCGTACCTGCCAACGAAAAAGTTACAGCTATGACGGCAAACCTAACCAATCCTTTAGCGCAGTGGCCTGCTCGCAGGAACATGTGGCACGACTGATTGAACGCATCAAAGCCTCCCCGTGGTTTAAAAACACCATCATCGTAGTGAGTTCTGATCATCTCGCGATGAATAATACCGCGCATCAGTATCTGATTAAGCAGCCACGTCGCGATCTGTTTATGGTGATCCGTGGTGATCAACCACAGGCTGAAGTGCTGGAGAGCAAGCGCAGTACGCTGGATAACGGGGCAACGGTGCTGGATATTCTTGGCGGGGATAACGCCATAGGTTTGGGACGCAGCGGGTTGTCCTCAAACTCGTTATCGACACAGTTTGCCGACATGGCGCAGAAAGTCACGGCGTGGAAGGCGGATATCATTCAGTTATGGAATTTCCCCAAAAAGCTGGATGCGTTTACCATCGATCAACAGAAGAATACCTTTAACTTCTCGGGCTCAACCTTCAAGTTGCCCATTCTGTTCCGTATTAATAAAGACCACGTTGAACCGCTGCCCGAAGGGGAATACTCAGCGCCGCTCCGTTACCAGCTTGCGGATTTCACCTCATCAGATAAATTCGTGTGGGTCGATCGCTGTTTCAAAATGGGACGGTTGTGGCAGCCTGATTTGGCACTCTCAACCGATCTTTGCCTGGCGATGGGCCAGATGGGAGCAAAACCTGCAGTGACGCGCATTGATAAGCCATTATGGAAAGGCAAAGTCAATTTCCCACAAACTGAAGTGAGCGCAGCCACTTATCAATTGAATGAGCAGCAAATACGCGTGGAAGACAACGCGATCCGCTATCAAGCCGCCAGTTTCCTGCTTACTGTGCCGGGCGCACCGGAGAGTGTGAAGAGTTTTACAGGCATTTCTCGCCCCGAAAGCTGGGGACGCTGGTCTAATGCAAATTTGGCACCGGAAGTGAACATCGAATATGTCGATCCCCTGCCCGCTCGTTTTGATGTGGTGATTACTGCGCGCGCCTTCGGCCCAAATGCGCATCGGCCCATCCCAGTTCGCGTAGGAGATGAAGAGCAGATGCTGAATCTGGGCGATGACTTTTCGACCACCACATTGCATTTCAGCAATCCTCAGGGCAGCCATAACCTGATGATCACACCGCCAGAACCGCAACTCTCCAACGTGGGCAATATCACCGGGCAGGATCCGCGTAAATTGGGTATTGGCATGGTGGATATAAAAATTATTCCACAGCCGCAAGACTAACTTTTTTGTCGTCATCACAGGCCTGCCAACGCGCAGGCCTTTTTTATTAGCAAATCACGTTACTCATTGTAAGCATTGATTTTTATCGAGACGGCGCGCAAAATCCAAATCATACCATTGAGAAACTATCACCCTCTGGATACGCTGCGTTTTCACGGAACGATACCAGAGGTAATAAGGATGATACTCACGATGATGAACACGCATAAGGCTTATAAAGCACTGCAAGATGCGGGCGTAGCCGACAAGCAGGCTGAAGTGTTGGTTGAGATTTTTGCAGATATGCAGCAAGAAAACGCCCTAACTAAATTCGATTTATCACAAGCCATGGAAGGCATGGCGCGAGTACAAAGCGCGACGACCCATCGTCTCGATTCCCTGGAAGGGCGCTTCGATAAGTTTGAAAAGAACGTGAATCAACGATTTGACAAAATCGACGAGAAATTCATTAAGATTGATGAAAGATTCGATAAAATCGATGAGAGATTCATTAAAATCGATGAGAAGTTCGATAAAATTGATGAGAAGTTCGTTAAAATCGATGAGAAGTTTGATAAAATCGATGAAAAATTCGATAAGATCGACCATAGATTTGAAAAAGTAGACGAAAGGCTCAATAAGCAGGACGTTAAGCTGAGCGACTTAGATCAACGTATGCAGATTGGTTTTACTGAGTTGAAGCAAGATAATGTCTGGATACGACGCATCCTGTTGACCATTGCGACTGCCTTAATCGCGATGACGACCAAATATATTTTAAGCCAATGAATCAAGAGCCGGGCACGCGCCCGGCTTTCAAAGCGTATTTATCGCAGCGCCTCCAATTTCGCGCGCTGCGTTCCATCCGCATGAAAATTCTCCACCGCCAGCCAGCGTTCAAATGCCTGCTTCAATTGCGGCCATTCAGCGTCAATCATAGAGAACCAACAGGTATCACGGTTACGGCCTTTGTAAACAACGGCTTGGCGGAAAATGCCTTCTAACTGGAAGCCCAGTCGTAGTGCTGCTTTACGTGAAGGCTGGTTACAGCTGTCACATTTCCATTCGTAGCGGCGATAACCGAGCTGGTCAAAGGCATACCGCATCAGCAGATAATGCGCCTCTGTTGCCATACAGGTTTGCTTAAGTAACGGCGAGAAAGCCACATGGCCAACTTCAACTGCACCATTCTTGGCATCAATTCGCATCAACGCCAGCGTCCCCACTGCACGCTGGCTTTGCACATCAATCACCGCGAAATGCATCGGATCGCGTCCTTGCTCGATGTTTTTGGCATAAGCCAGATAGGCCTCCTCATCGGCAAACGGCGCAGCAAACATATAGGTCCAGTCCCGTCCATCGTTCGCCTGTGAATAAGCGGCATAAAGCTCCCGACCATGACGTTCCGCACTTAACGGCTCAAGACGACAGTATTGCCCCGTGAAAACCTCATAGCCGGGCCACTGGCGAGGTTGCCATTCTGGTAGTGGTGCGCCGATAGGTTGTCCGTACTCATTGATGTGTTGCGTCATCGTTCCATTCCCCGTCAGTGAAAGCTTGTTGCACAGCGTGCCACTTTACTGGCATGTTAAAAAGCACCACATTCGATGAAATTCATAGAGCCACGACATATCGCCATGAATGAAAGTGAACTGCATACGTTCTTGTTAGCGCCATTGAATATCCACCAGAATCTGACGCTACAACAGCAGCTATTTCAGCGCATTAAACAAGCCATTTTGGCAGGTACCCTCTCAGCAGGGACACGTTTACCCGCGACGCGCCAATTGGCTACGGATTTGCAGGTGTCACGCAATACGGTTACCGCGGTTTGGGCACAGCTCCAGGCTGAGGGCTTTTTGATCAGCGATCGTCAGGGAAGCTACATTAGCCCCATCGCACAATTGCCCCTGACTCCTGATGCTGAAACCAGCCATGGCGATATTCTGCTCTCACCACGCGTTAACGCACTTCGCTCATCCCATCGCGTCTTGGTCCAAGAGATGGCATTACGCCCTGGCGTTCCATCGTTGGCACATTTCCCGCTGGCACAGTGGCGACGCGCACTCAATCGTGTGATGCAGCACTCGCCACAACAGCTGTTAGGTTATGGCGATCCACTGGGTGAGCGTTCGCTTCGCGAGGCGCTTGCCCAGCACCTGGCTATGGCGCGCGGCGTGCGTTGCTCACCTGAGCAAATCGTTATCACCGAAGGGGCACAGCAAGCGCTGACATTATGCGTTTCACTGCTGAGTCAGCGTGGCGATATCGGTTGGATAGAGGAACCAGGTTATCGCGGAGCAAAAGCGGCGATGCGACTGGGAGATATGCAGATAGAACCCATTCCAGTGGATGCGCAGGGTTTAGCGCCCCGATCCAGCGACTGGCAACAATGCCCACCGCGACTGATCTACACCACCCCCACCCATCAATATCCTACTGGTGTGGTGATGAGTGCGCCGCGCCGTCTAGCCCTCCTGGCCGCCGCGCAACGGCACCAGACATGGATTATTGAAGATGATTACGACAGCGATTTCCGCTACAGCGGCGAACCGATTGCTGCGATGCAAGGGATGCTGCAACCCTCACCGGTGATTTACGTAGGTTCATTCAGTAAAACGCTGTTTCCGGCACTGCGAATCGGTTTTATGGTGCTGCCCTCACAGCTATTACCGCTGCTGCGTCCCGCATTACATGAGTTGCTGCGCGGGGGAAATCGCCCCGAACAGCAGGCACTGGCTCTGTTTATACGCAACGGCGATTTCAGCCGTCACCTCAGTAAAATGCGTCGCCTCTATCGCCAGCGCCAGGCCAGTCTGCGTCAAGCCCTACAGCAAACGTTTGGAGCACAGGTTTCATTATTAGGAGGCGAATGTGGCATGCATCTGGTGCTATCTCTGTCTGATAAACAACAGGACGGGAGACTGATCGATCGTTTGAACACCTGTGGCTATGCACCGGGTGCACTCTCGGGGTTTTATTTAGGGGAAGAGAAACAACAAGGATTGGTGCTGGGATACGGCAATACCAGTACCAGCCAGATTATGGCTGGCGTTGCCCATATCGCACAGTATTTATCGATGCAATAACGGCGGCCCGTAAGCCGCCGCGACAAGGGATTAGCCTTTAAAGAAGATATCGCCTGATTTGCCCATCACGATCTTGCCGCTGTCGTCGGTGATCAGGATGTAGTTCGCATTGATATAAGCCCAGTGTGTACCAGGCTGAGGGGCTGACAGGTGGCGTGGCTGCCACTCAACGATGGTGTACTGCTTTTTACGGTACTCATCGGGCACCACATCACCGACTTTGTACTCTTTATAGTCGATGATAATGGTATTCAGGTCGTAATTATTTTGACCTGCAGGGGCATCCTGCATGCCATTTTGTGATGGACGAATTGGCGCCACATCACCGGAAGATTCAGCCGGTTCGGTACTCGCGGGTGCATCTGCTGCCGGTGCCTGATTTTGTGCATCAGGAGCGACCTGCTGAACCTGTGGTGGCGGTGGTACGTTATCCGTTTGCTCGCCTTCAGCCAGTGCGGCTGGAGTCAGGCTTAAAGCGCCCAGAAAAATTCCTGCAGAAAGAAGGGTGACGTGTGTCCTGCGCATTGGTGATTTCCACTCTGGTTAATTATTAACTGTCTAATTTACTGACAAGTGCAGCACGCAGAAGGTTCCCCCGGCGCGCTTTGCGCGTCAAATTTCGCTGCACAGCATAACTCAGCCGGCACGTTTTTTGGCGCAGCAAAATTGCAAGCAACCATGTTCACTCTTGCACAGGTTTCTTCTGCGCAAGGTCCATCAGCAAAGCGATGCCCAGATAGTTGCTCCAGTTGAAAGCATTCTGCAGCACCACAATCGCATTACCGTTTTGCTTATCAAAACCGATAAAACTGGCGTAACCACCAATGTAGCCCACTTGATAGGTAATCTTCTGTTCACCATAAGTATCGGTGACCCAAGCGATATTCTGCGACTGATTGCCGTGCTGCTCGTAACCGCGGTTAACCTGGGCGAAAGCCTTATTTAGCGAGGCATGAGTTCCCGCCTGCAAATGGGCATCCAGATAGCGAATCAAGTCGCGCGCATTGCTGTAGAGGCTGGCCGCCGCCACCATATTGTTGCTGAATGCCCAGTCCGGCGTCAGATCGCCACGCGGGATCAATTTGGGCTGATCGCCCGCGTGTCCCAGCGCGCGCCAGGGATAGCCCGGTAAGGTTTGCGGTTTGAAACTGCTGCTGGTCATGCCAAGCGGTTGAAACAGATTACGCTGCGCCAGGGTTTCGATGTCCTGATGCAATCGATGTTTGAGGATATAACCCAGCAGCGCATACCCAAGGTTAGAGTATTGCGCTGCAGGTGTGGCAGGTGCAGTAAAATCGGCCAGATACCCCAGCACCGCATCACTGTCCAGGTTACCGTAAAAATTCTCACCGCTACGCAAGTAAGCCATAAATTTGATAAACATCGGCAAATCCATGTCTTGTCGCGGTAAGCCTGAGGTATGGGTCACCAGTTGCAGTAGCGTGATACGCTTCGCATCCTCACTGAGCGGCACATTAGCGGGTAACAATGTGGCCAATGTGTCATCCCAGTGCAGTTCACCGCGATCCACTAACTCAATGATCACCTCTGCCGTCATTCCCTTACTCAGCGAGCCCAGAGCAAACAGCGTATCCGGCGTAATGGGATAACGATGCACCGCATCCGTCACACCAAAGCTGTAAAACTTAGGCTGATGGCGTTGATGGATGATCGCGATACTGATACCCGTCACCTGTTTCTCATGCATGTAGTGCTGCACGATGTCATCAACATTTTCATGGAAGGTGGCATGGGAGAGATAGACTTTATCGCCAACCGGTGCAGAAGTTTGCGACAGCGTGCCACAGGCGCTCAGCAGCAAACTAAAGCACAACAGCAACAGCGGAAGAATGATGCGGCGCATCATCCAAGAGTCCTGGTGAAGGTTTTCATAGCAATTGATTTATAAAGTATTTTTTATTTTAGTAAAACGTGCGATAGGTGTTTGTGGCGAAATATAACACAGAAGAGAGTCATCGCCACCTGCCAGAAACAAGTGGCGGCGAGGGATTACTGATGCACCGGAATAACCGAACCTTTGTAATGCTGGTTGATAAATTCAGCAGTTTGCTTTGATTCCAGATCTTTGGCTAATTCAATAATGCGTGGGTCATGTGCCAGCTTTGGCGTGGTAACCAGGACATTGGCGTAAGGATTATCCTTCGCCTGCTCCAGCGCTAAGGCATCCTTAGACGGCGTTAAACCGGCTTGCAAGGCATAGTTGCCGTTAATGATGGCCAACTGTGCATCATCCAGCGCACGCGGCAGTTGGGCTGCGTCTACTTCAATGATTTTCAGATGCTGTGGGTTGGCGCTGATATCCGCAACGGTCACCAGCGTAGTGGCACTGCTGCTCTTAAGTTTTATCAATCCGTTGGCTTGTAACAGATAGAGCGCACGGCTTAAGTTGGTGACATTATTCGGCACCGCGACCTGCGCGCCATCAGGCAGATCTTTCAATGATTTTACTTTATGCGAATAAATACCCAACGGCTCAATATGCACCGTTGCAACGACAGCAAATTTTTCACCCAGCGCTTTTTCCTGATCGCGCAGATATGGCACGTGCTGGAAGTAGTTGGCATCGACATCGCCACGTGCCAGCAGCTCGTTAGCGTTTAGATTTCCATTGAGTTCAATCACTTTTAAATCGAGATGCTTGTCAGTCTCTTTGATGTGATTGAGGATTTCGCTGTGCGGCACCGCATCAGCAGCCACGCGTAGAGCGGCCGCCGAAGCATAAGTGCTCACTGCCGAGAGCAGTACCAGTGTTGCTATCACCTTTTTAGTCATGTGCATCCCTTACTTTTATTATGATTTAACGGTTGTCAGAGTGTCGGCGTAGTAGCGCGCAGCTACATCGCGATGCGAGCGCAGACGCCCTTTGAGATAGTTCCAGCCCACTTCCCGCAATAGAGGATTGGTAGGATCACTGGTTGGCCCGCGAGCTTCAGCTGCCAGTTGCGGAGGTAGCTGGTAAAGCGGTACTTCGGCGTCCAGCTGTGCGCCGAGGAAAAAGGCAATCGAGACCCTCTCTTGTTGCGCCGGGGGTGACACTACGCGATGCACCGTGGCCCGCAGGTAGCCGTTGGTGGCAATCTCCAGCAACTCACCGATGTTCACCACAAACGCACCGGGTTTCGGCAGCGCATCAACCCAGTTATCTGGCGTGACTTCCACTTGCAAACCTGGCTGGTCATCCTGCAGTAGAAAGGTCAAAAAACCGGAGTCTTTATGCGCACCCACCCCCTGTTGACTGGCGCTGGCGGCTTGGCCGGGATAGCGGATGAGCTTCACATGTTCATTCGGATGGGTGCCATAGAGCGCATCAAAGGCATCGGATGGCAGCGAGAGCGATCGCGCGAAAGCACGTAACAGCCGGAGCGCCACGCCCGTCATGGCTTGCTGCCAGGCATGAATCACTGGACGCAATTGAGGTAAGGCATCCGGCCACAGATTTGGCCCCTGTAATCGCTTCCAAGCCGGATCGCCAACCTGCAACGCTAATGCCGTACGCTCTGCTCCAATATCAAACTGCTCGCGCTGATCGCGTTGCTCACGCGTATATTCGACGCCCGCTCGGTTATAACCACGGAAATGCGGTGAATGGATCATTGAAACCTGCTGCTTCTTTTCATCCGGCAAGGCAAAGAAGGCTTGAGTGATACTCTGCACGTTCTGCAACAATTGCGAATTGATGCCATGATTTATCAGGTAGAAAAAACCAACATCACGCGCGGTGGTGCGCAACTCAGCGAGATACGGAGACTGCTCAGCATCAGGTAATTCCAGCAGCGCTAAATCCAACACCGGCAAAGTTCCAGCCATACTCATGCGTCCTTTTACGAAGAAGTTCTGCTTTTACGCTGACATCTGCCGTGAATTCCAGCCAATATTGTTGGGCAATAAGTTATGGCGAATGATTTTTAGGAAAGCTTCTGCAATCGTTATGCAAAAAGCGGTAAATTGCGGCCACTTGCCGCTATAATCGCGCCCACTTATTTTGCCGCCACGCCCCGCACAGGAGATGTCATATGAATCAGGGCCCATTAACCGAAAAAGAGCTGAACTGGCTCGAAGATATGCTGGAAAAATACGGCAATGAACAGTCGGTGGTGGATACGTCCGAACTGGACGGTTTATTAACCGCTCTGCTTTCTGGGCCGAACGACATTGAACCGAGCGAGTGGCTGGTGGCGATGTGGGGTGGACAGAAACATATTCCAAAGTGGGCCAATGAACGTGAAATGGACCGCTTTATGGCGCTGATTTTCCAACACTTCAATGATATCGCCGAACGTCTGGCGGAATTCCCAGAGCAATTTGATCCGCTGTTTGGCTTTCAGGAGATGGAAGGACAAGAGTTCACCGTGGTGGAAGACTGGTGCTATGGCTATTTGCGCGGTGTCGCACTGGATCAAGACTGGTCACTGTTACCGGAAGCGCTGCAACCTGCCTTGGATGCCATCAAGTTGCACGGCAGTGAAGACCAACTGGCGAAGCGTGAAGCCTTTTCACCTGATGAGTTTGAAGCCAGTATCGAAGCGATCCGCCCTGCCGCACTGGAGCTGCATGAATACTGGCAGGAACAGCGTATGGCGCAGCCCGATCCTGAACCGCAATTGCCCCATTTTGCCGGTGATAAAACAGGCCGTAACGATCCTTGCCCATGCGGCAGTGGTAAGAAGTACAAACAGTGCTGCGGGAAATAAAACGCGGCGATTTACCATGACGCAATAAATCGCACTACCCGTAGCGACGCGCCCGCCATTCTCAGCGGGCGGCCGCTACGGTAGAACCGCGATGTTACTGCTGTGCGGGTTTCACATCAGTGACCAGCGTGGGTAATTGCCAGGCGCCGCCAGCCCGAATGGCGCGGCACATGCCGGTAGTGGCATCACTACTCTGCACAAAATCTTTACCATCCCACACCCAAGCTGCGGTACTCCAGCAGTCGCCGATACCGCGCCCTTTCTGCGCCTCAGAAATGACCCCTTCGCTGTAATCTGATCCAGAATCGGTGATCAGCTCAGGTTTACCCTGCAACGCTTTATCCATGAGCCAATAGCCATACCCTTCGTTATACGCACCGCGCCAGCAGAGTGCGGCAATCAGGACATGTGCGCTATCCACTGGTGTTAGCGTCAGCGGCTCAGCCCCCTCTTCCGGTTGGTCGTCCGTAGGGTCGAGATTGTCACAGCTGTCATCGTCAGTCAGTGAAGCAATCAGCTTCGGCTTAAGCAATGCCAGCTCATCATCGCTCAATGGACGGGGAGTGGCTTTCTCTACTTTAACCTGCTGGATAACGGGCATCGTCACTGCTACTGGTACGCTACTCTCAGGTTTGTTGCCTTTACGCACCAGTGCGCCGGGTGTGTTAAGTCGCCCCTGTGCATCATCCATTTTCACCAGTGTGGCAAACGCGCCATTACTGGAGAGTTCGAAGGGTTCCTCACCGCCGCGAAACTCCACTTTGCCTGTGCCTTTAATCGCATTAACCAGTGCCTGAGTTTGTGCATCGGTCAGCGTCCACTCGTCATTGTCGGCTTTTACCACCTCGCCTTGGGCATGATCATCAATCCACAGAGCCAGCGTATCCACCTGTTTTGAGTCATCATCGCCCGTATCAGCCAGCACCACACGGCCATGGGTTGGCGCGTCTGGCCCCCCTTCACGCGTGAGTAATACCGAACCCCCTGCGCCCTCTTCAGCGCTGTAACCGGCTGCCCGGCAGGTTAGCGTGTTATCGCAGGCGAGCTCCCAGTCTTTATGGCTAAAGGAGACGCCGTCTTCGTCTGCCAGCAGCGGCGCACTCAGGCTGGCGAGCAGCGCTAATGCCAGCAGCAATCGGGTTTTCATGCCATCTCTCCATAATGGTAAAGGTGGCTAGTGTGATGACTTTTCACGCGCGGGAGAAGTGAATTTTTTGCGCTAATGGCGAAAGGTATACGGGTCTACAACGACGCGGCTATTTGCTGCCTTAACCACTGTTGGGCGGGATCACGATGCAGCCGGGGGTGCCACAGCATTAAAATATCAAAGCCCGGTATGTCCAGCGGCGGCGTGAGAACGAGAAGATGTGGCGTATGGCGCACCAGCCGCTCAGGTAATACCGCGACTAAATCGCTGTTTGCCAGCACCTCCAACATAAACAGGAAATGTGGCACCGATAATACGACCCGTCGCTCTCGGCCCAGTTTTGCCAATGCGTTGTCCGTTGCCGCGCTGAAGCCGCCGCCATCCGGTGAGACCATGACAAACTCTAACTGACAAAAGTGATCCAGCGTGGGCGGTTGTTGTAGCTGCGGATGGTCATATCGCCCAACCAGCACGTAGCGCTCACTGAACAGCTTGCGCTGATGCAAGGTCGGCGGCGCATTGTCACCCGTGTGGAATACCACATCTAACTCATTTTTTTCCAACTGCTGCGTTACTTGCGGTGGATGCAATGCAAACACCGCCATACGACTCTGCGGTGCAGCATCACGAATCATTTTGAGTGCAGGCAGCACCAATGCCGAGGACATGTAATCCGTCGCGGCGATGCGCCAGATGTGGGTCGATTTAGCGGGATTGAAAACATCGGGGGGTGCTACCGCCAAGGTTAGCGCCTCCAGCGCCAGTCGCAACGGTTCGCGCAGTGCTTCAGCCCGCGCCGTGGGCAGCATGCCACGAGGTCCGGGGAGTAGCAGCACATCGTTAAATTCAGTACGCAGTCGGGCAAGCTGAGCGCTGACCGAAGGTTGCGACAGGTTAAGCCGTTGCGCTGCACGCGTGACGTTCAACTCCTCCAGCAAAATATCCAGCGTCTGTAAAAGATTTAAATCCAGTGAGTTGATATTCATTCTGGCTATACCTGAAATACAAGCAATTGATTTCAACTATAGCCAGTCACCACTTAATCTGCAGCTGATTTCATCTCACAGGACTCAGCCATGAATGTACTGATTGTGTATGCTCACCCCGAACCGCGTTCGCTCAGTGGTTCACTGAAAGATTTCGCCGTCGATCATCTGCAAAAAGCGGGTCATCAGGTCCAGGTATCAGATCTCTACGCGATGCAATGGAAAGCCCAGCTTGATGCCTCAGATACCCTGGCACCGCTGGTCGGCACCCACTATGATGCGACGCTGGATTCACGCTATGCGTTTGACCACCACCAACAGCCTGCCGATATCACCGCAGAGCAGGAAAAGCTGCGCTGGGCCGACACAGTCATTTTTCAATTCCCGCTGTGGTGGTTCACTATGCCAGCCATCATGAAAGGTTGGTTTGACCGCGTCTACGCCAACGGTTTCGCTTATGGTGTGGGAGAACACAATGAACAGCACTGGGGAGATCGCTATGGCGAAGGCAATATGGCAGGCAAACGTGCCATGTTGGTGGTCACTACGGGCGGCTGGGAGTCCCACTACAGCCCACGAGGGATCAACGGTCCGATAGACCAACTGCTGTTCCCCATTCAACACGGCATGCTGTTCTATCCGGGCTTTAGCGTCTTACCCCCGCTGGTATTTTATCGAGTACAGAAATCAGCAGAGGAGCGATTTGCCGGTTGGTGCGATGCGTTAGCGACTCGGTTGGATACGCTGGCTGACACGACACCCATTGCCTATCGTCAGCAGAATGGCGGCGACTATGACATTCCAGCCTTAACGCTAAAAACCACGCTGGCGGCCGGTGAGACGGGGATGAGCGTGCATGTAGAGTCATTGTAAGCCGTTGGCTTATTCGTACAGCCAACGCCCTGCTTTCGCTGACTCAATTAACATACCGAGCGTGAAGTCTGGCACCACCGGGACTTCGCGCTTATGAAACGGATTTAGAATCTGAACCAGCGACGGTTCATTTGGATAGTAGGTCTCGATAGCAAAACCACCGGGCTCCACCGCAAACTCGGCAAAGAACTCCGCCATCAGCGCCTGTGCCTCCTCGCGCTCAAAATTGAGATCGCTATCGATATCAATCTGTGGCGTCAGCGTTTTCTGCTTAAACAGATATACCCCATCGTAGCGTCGCACCAGGTCGAAGATACGCTGATCGATTTGGTCAGTCATGACCTACCCTCCTGCAAAACAAGGGGGCTATTCTGCCATGCAATCCGCTCTGTCGGGTGAAAAAACTGTGCGTCAGGCAAGCGCTGCGCACAATATTCCTATGCGTTCTGGCGTCAAATTACCATAGCGCATCCGTCAACGCGTCCATCTCATCCAGCTCTTCGCGGCTGAGCAACTTTTCAATATTCACCAAGATCATCATGCGATGGTCGATCACCCCCAAACCCAGCAAATAACGGCTGGAGAGCGCCGAGGTGATATCCGGCGTCGGCTTGATCTGCTCGCGACTCAGCGACAACACATCGGCCACCCCATCCACCACCATCCCGACAATGCGCGTGTTTAAATTCAGCACGATCACCACCGTATCCTGCTCTTGGGCGCCAACAGGCAAGTTGAAGCGCACGCGTAAATCCACAATCGGGACAATCACACCACGCAGGTTGGTCACGCCGAGGAGAAAATCCGGTGCATTGGGGACACGCGTGACTTTGTCGCAGCCACGAATCTCCTGCACGTTGAGAATATCGATGCCGTACTCTTCATTGCCCAGGCAAAAGATCAGATATTCCTGTGCTCCCTTCTCGCCACTGACTAATGTTGTAGTTGTCATGCTGTCACCTCCTGTTCACTGATGCATGTGGGGTCAATTTTGGCCGGAGGATGGGTGACGTTAGCCAGTTCGATGACATCAAGAATCAACGCCACACTGCCATCCCCGAGAATGGTGGCGCCAGAGACACCGGGCACTTTGCGATAGTTTTGTTCAAGGTTCTTCACCACCACCTGCTGCTGGCCAATAAGTTGGTCGACCCAAAGCGCATAGCGACATCCCGCGCTTTGGACAATGACCACAATTCCGCTGTCGCTCGGTGCTTGTCCGTTCACCCCAAAACATTGACGCAGCATCACCAGCGGTAAATATTCGCCACGCACCTGTAGCAGACGATCTTCCCCCACAAAGCGATACAGCATCTCCTCGCGTGGCATGAGTGACTCCATGACCGCCCCCAATGGCAGCACATAAATTTCATCAGCCACTCTCACCAACATACCGTCCAGGATCGCCAGCGTGAGCGGCAACAGAATGCGAACCGTGGTGCCTTTCCCTTGCTGCGACAGCACCTCAACATGCCCGCCCATCGCTAAAATGTTACGTCGCACCACATCCATACCCACCCCGCGTCCAGACACGTCGGTGACACTTTCTGCAGTGGAGAAACCGGCGGCGAAAATCAGCATCCACACTTCATCATCGCTCAGGGTGTCACTGATGCTCATGCCCTGGGAATGGGCTTTCGCCAGAATCTTTTCCCGGTTTAAGCCCGCACCGTCATCTCTCACCTCAATCACAATATTGCCGCCGTGGTGCTCCGCAGACAGCGTCAAATTGCCCTGAGCCGGTTTCCCCTGCGCCACACGCTGTGCTTTCTCTTCAATGCCGTGATCGAGGCTGTTACGAACCAGATGGGTTAAGGGATCGATGATGCGCTCGATCAGGCTCTTATCCAGTTCAGCAGAGCCCCCTTTTAGCGTCAGCTCAATGTCTTTATTCAGCCGCGTGCCAAGGTCATGCACCAGACGCGGAAAGCGACTAAAAACGTAGTCCATTGGCATCATGCGAATCGACATCACCGACTCCTGCAACTCGCGAGTATTGCGCTCCATCTGCGCCACGCAGTTCAGCAACATATCGTGGCTGGCGGCTTCATGTGCTTGGGTCAACTGGGAGAGCATCGCCTGAGTGATGATCAACTCACCGACATGATTGATGATTTGATCCACCTTACTGACTGCAACACGAATACTGCTGGATTCCTGGCTGGCGGGACGTGGTGTCGATGGCGGTGATGGTGGCGATGGCAGTGATGGTGATGGTGATGGTGATGGTGATGGTGATGGCGGTGCGGCCATGACCCTCGGCTGAATCGTTATCTGTGCGTCATCCAGCACAAAACCCAGCACAGCACGAATATCATCCACGGAGGTAGGGGTAAGGAGTCCCACGCGCAAGCTGTCTACCGCCTGCTGAGGGTCGCGCACCGTGCCAAGGTTTTGCAGCTCTTGCAGCAGCAGCGACTGCGCCTTTTCATCCACCTCGCTCAAGGTGATATCCCACTCGGCTTCAGCCGCATGGGTGACCAGGGTCTGGGGTTCAGAGGCTTGCAGGGCAATTTGGCGCAGAGCATCACAAATGTAGCGAAAGCGAGCTTCATCGGGCGTTGCGAAGCCTGATAGGCGGCAAGCTGGTTTTGCATAATATCCTTACTTTCCAACAATAAGTGGATGACCGCTCGGTTGAGCTGACGTCCGCCGCTGCGCGCTTCATCCAACAGGTTTTCCAGCAAGTGCGTGGTTTCCTGCAACGCATCAAAACCAAAAGTGCCCGCTCCCCCTTTAAGAGAATGTGCGGCACGGAATATGGCATTGAGCTGCTCGATATCCGGTGCAGCCACATCCAACTGCAAGAGCTGCTGCTCCATTTCAGCCAGAAGTTCTTCCGCTTCACTAAAAAAAATCTGAGAAAAATCATTCAATTCCATCAGAGTATCCTTGAACGGGCTGCATTGAGACATCCTGAAGCAACGCGTCAGGCTGCTGCGCGAGGGTGTTTTCCATCTGTATTTCCTGCTCTTTCATCTGGCTCAGTACCAAAATACTGATGCGTCGATTACGGGGATCCGCCGGTGTGCTCTCTTCCAGTGGCATACGGTGGGCAGTGCCAATCACCCGCAAAAAGCGATCGTCGGCTAATCCCCCACTCACTAACACGCGTCGCGTCGCGTTCGCACGCCCTGCCGAGAGTTCCCAATTGCTATAGCCATTCACACCACCCGCATAGGGTAACGAGTCGGTATGACCGGTCAGGCTGATCGCATTGGTTAACTCATTGAGCAGCGGCACCAGTGCCTCCAGGATGCCAAACATGTAGGGTTCGGGGTGTTCACTGCCCAACTTAAACATTGGCCGCTGCTGCGAATCGGTAATTTGGATCAGCAGGCCATCCTGAGTCAGTGTCAGCAGCAAATTGGATTTGAAATTATTCAGACGCGGATCGCTCTCAATCATCTGCTGCAGTTTGTGTTTAGCGCGCTTCAAACTCTCCAGTTGCCGCTTCAGGGCATCTAACTTGGTTTTAAACACTTCACCCTGCTGCTTCATCAGATCGTCACCGCCTCCGGGGATAACGCTATCGCTGAGGCTGGCTTTATTCCCTTGCGCCAGGGTGGTTTTTAACGGGGTGCGAAAATAATCCGCGATCATTTCGCGCTGCTGTGCGGTGGATTGCGACAGCAGCCACATCACCAAAAAGAACGCCATCATGGCGGTAATAAAATCGGCGTAGGCGATCTTCCAGGTGCCGCTGTGATGGGCGTGCTTGTGCTTTTTGCGACGTCGCACAATGATGACCGGCGTGCCCTCTTTCATGTGCTGGCATCCGACGGTTTCATTTTGTTGCTGGCGTTGGATTTTACGCTGCGCACGTGTTCTTCAAGCTCTTCAAAGGAGGGGCGTTCGCAGGTAAAGATGGTTTTACGGCCAAACTCCACCGCAATTTGTGGCGCATAGCCATTGAGGCTTGAGAGCAGCGTGACCTTGATGCACTGCAAAATTTTCACCTGATCGCCGCTTTTTTGTCGCAACAGCGTGGCCAATGGCAAGACGAAACCGTAGGCCAGCAGGATGCCAAGAAAGGTTCCCACCATGGCATGGGCGATCAGTACCCCCAGTTCTGATGCCGGGCGATCGGCCGCGGCAAGCGCATTGACCACCCCCATCACGGCTGCAACGATACCAAAGGCCGGGAAGCCATCTCCCAAGGTATTTAAACTATTGGCGGGGACCTCCAACTCCTCTTCGCAGGTCTCGATCTCTTCATCCATTAACGCTTCGATTTCATGCGCGTTCATGCTGCCCGCAATCATTAAACGAAAATAATCCAGCACAAAATTTCGCAGCATAGGGTCGGTCATCAAACGCGGATAGGCACTGAAAATGTCACTGCTCTCCGGCTCTTCAATATCCTTCTCCAGTGACATCAGCCCCTGAACCCGGCTTTTCGACAGCAGTAGAAAGAGCAATGCCATTAAATCCATATACACGGCTTTGTTATAACTGCGCCCTACAAATAACTTCACCAGCGCTTTTCCGGTCGCCTTTAACGCTTTCAGGTTGTTGCCCACTAAAAACGCGCCAATACCAGCCCCGCCAATAATCAGCAGCTCTATGGGCTGAAACAGGGCAGCCATTTGCCCGCCGGCCAGCATAAAACCACCAAACACAGTAGAAATAACAATGAGATAGCCAAATATCACTAACACAGTTGCTCCTTTTTATTTTATAGCCCGCGCGTAACTATCGACGCGGGCATATGACTTTCTTGTCACCGGGAAAGCCTCGCCACCTCAGGCGGGTATAGGCATAAAGGCGGCGGTTAAGCTCTGTTGTGTACTCACCTGTGATTTCTTTAACGCGCGTGAGGGTGGGCTGCACAAACTGCAGGTAAAGGGATTCTTAATATTTTCGGTGATGACGACAAATCCCCCCTGGCAAATACGGCATGCTTTGCGTGAAACAATTCCACAGTCAATGAAGCGCAATAATGTCCATGCGCGCGTCAGGTCCAGCACCGGCTTTTCATGGCTTTGTGCATAGCACTGTTCAAGATAGAGACGATAGGTTTTCATGAGTACATTGATTGAAGGCCCTTTTTCCGTCTTCACTAAATAGAGGTAGATGTTATAAAACATGGAAGAGTGAATATTTTGCTCCCACGACATAAACCAATCCTCAGAAAAGGGCAGCATCCCTTTAGGCGGTGGGCAGCCGCGCAACTCCTTATATAAGCGTAATAATCGACGCCGACTCAATGAGGTTTCAGATTCCAGAATCTGCATGCGTGCGCCCAAAGAGATCAATTCCATTGCCACATGAACTTCATGCACTTCCTGCAACAAATTTTTCTCACACATTTAGCCCTCCTCAACCTGCTGTTGCAGGTTCTTTATTGAGTGAATTAAGCAAGTCGGTGGATAAAATAATACCGGTGTGAATTTTTTGCAGCGCCTCAATGCGAGAGTCCTTTGTCAGATTATCAATCAGGACTTCATCATCAATGCGTAATCGGCAGATAAACTGGTTAGTGGAAGAAAGTTTCATCAACTGTGGTAACGTCAGTGCCTTAATATTATCGGTAGTGGCTTCCGATAATCCCAAACGAAAACCCGCGGCATACTTGTCTTGTCTAATTAACTGTTGTGCCAGTAGAAGGTAAGATAAATTCATATCATGGATATGTTGTAGATACTCATCAAAGTTAGACATTGATAACACCTTAACCTTTATCATTCTTAACAGGGTTCATTAAAAGAGAAATAGTGATTCCTCGGTTGATGCTGATAATCGCCAACGCTACTCATATTGAATTGAGAGCGGTATAAATGCGCGATCGAGCCGCATCCAGCAATAGAAAAATGATATCAATCAGAATTTTCACAACAATACGCCCGAAAACCCTTACAACATAACAACATGATAAATATCAATAATAATATTATTAAATGTTATTAATACTCATCAATCCACTGCAGCACCCGAAAGCAAGAGGATAATTCAAACTGGGCAATCACAATCCATACGGCTACGCAATCTCTTTATTGCCAGACTGTGAATCTGGCTCACTCGAGTTTCAGTGATATTCATAATCAAAGATATCTCCCGCATATTCAGATCGTACTGATAATAGAACTGAAGTATTCTCTGCTCACGTTCTGGGATAAATCCAATATGCTCGGAAATACGTGCAACTAAATCCTTTTGTATTGACTGGTGTACCGGATTCAGTAACTCATGCTCATCATCAGGGTGCTCCCAGAGATCGTCATAACTTTCTTGCAACTCATCAATCGAGTAAATTTGACTGTTGTTGCTATCAGCCAGCATCTGCTGAAACGTCTGAAGGGATACCCCCATGCGTTCCGCGATATCTATTTCACTCGCGCTACTTCCTTTTTCTTGTTCAATTCGATTAATAATGGCCGCGATTTCGCGTGAGTGGGTCCTGACACGTCTGGGTACCCAATCACGCTCGCGGAGTTCATCCATTAATGCCCATCTTACACGCTGGGTAATCCATGCGCTGATGGTCACACCTTTATTGGCATCGAAACTGTCTACTGCCGCAATAAACCCTATTGCACCCGCTTGGATTAAATCATCAAATTCGACACTGGCAGGCAAACGTTTTTGTAGTCGTAACACTTCCTGCCTGACTAAATTTTTATATTTAAACCACAGTACCTCTTTATTATCTAGTCCGACATCCGTATAGAGCCCATCCATATTGTTACCCATCCGACATTATTTACATAAAGTATCAAATGAAAGTCAACAATTGCATAGCGCAATAAGACGGAACAAAAACAAGCTATTTAATTCATTGCATAAATAAAAACAAAAAATATAAAGAGAGCGTGCATAAAGAACTGCATCTTATTTAAAATGTCTCCCACTGCACATTCTCTTTTTTCGGTAAGGATTCCTGTCGTTTACTGGCGGTTTTTGCGTCCGAGCGGGTGTGTTGGGCCGTGCCTTCACTGCTCAATACAAATTGTGCCACCAGTTTTTCCAGGGCATCAGATTGGGCCTCTAAGCCCCCCGCGGCCATCGCCGCTTCTTCAACCATGGCCGCATTTTGTTGCGTCACCAAATCCATCTCATTCACTGCCTGAGAAATCTGGTTAATACCGGTACTTTGCTCATCCGATGCGGAAGTGATCTCCCCCATAATCTGTCTGACCTGCGCCACTGAGCTCACAATATCCTGCATCACCACACTGGCCTGATTGACCTGACGTGAGCCGGTATCCATATTACTGACGCAGGTCTGAATGAGTTGATTAATCTCTTTTGCCGCATCGGCACTGCGTTTCGCGAGGTTACGCACTTCTTCTGCCACTACCGCAAAACCGCGCCCCTGTTCGCCAGCACGCGCCGCTTCTACAGCAGCATTCAGCGCCAGGATATTGGTTTGGTTGGCGATACTGTCGATCACGCCATTGATATCGGCAATCTGACGCGAACTGACGATAATCTGCGCCATAATCTGTTCCAGACTCAGCATCACATTGCCGCCTTGCTGGGCATTATCACTGGCGCTTTCTGCCAACTGACGCGCGGTATGAGCATTGTCAGCATTTTGTCGCACCGTGGTTTTGATCTCCTCCATACTGGCGGCGGTCTGTTGCAAGGAAGCGGCCTGCTCTTCCGTACGTGCTGACAAATCACTGTTACCCTGCGCAATTTCCTGCGCATTGGTGTGAATATGCAGCACGCTTTCGCGGATGCTGAGAATCGTACCTGTCAGTGATACCCGCATCTGCTCCAGTTCGCCCAGCATGGTGCCAATTTCGTTCGCGCTGCCAATCTCCACACGACGACTGAGATCGCCCGCCGAAACGCGTTTCAGCACCTCCACCGTACTTTCCATCCGACGCACCAGCGTATGGCGCAACCAGATACGCACCGTAATCAGCAGCACAACCGCCAGCACCGTCACGATGATGCCAATGGCGATCATGTAGCGGTAATTGGCGGCCGCATCGCTGATATAGCCCTGATTTTGTGAAAAGTTTATTTGGTTATACGCTTCGATACGCTGATTCAGTGTTGTCCGCAGCTTCAGTTCACCTTCTAACGAACCGCGATAGCTTTCATTGCGTTGTAGATGGTCCATTTTCATCTGAACCACATCGTAAACCGCTTTAAAAGCTGCATTCACCTCTTCTGCCGCTTTCGTCTCTTCCTGGCTATTAAATGGGGAGCTCATGAACTGCTCCATATCCTCACCGGCACCTTGCAGAATTCTGCCTGTGGTTTGCAGAAGATCCGTTGAGGCGGTTTCACCTTGGGCCAGCAGTAGCATAATGCCATTGGTGTTCGCCAGCGCTGCGCTGATATTGTAGGCAGCATCGCGCATCTGGTTATTACTGTAAGAGGATATTTGGGTCTTTTTAAAATTCTCGTTATTCGCCCAAGAATTAAAAACCGAAAATGAAATAGTGGAAAACAGCACTACCGCAAATAAAACGATAATCATGCTGATTGCTGTGTATATTTTTAATTTATTCAACATAGGGTTCACTCTCGCGCTACACGATAATTATTCACAAAGGGGGTATTTTAGAATTTATTAAACAGGTTCATTTTTTGCATCGACTGGAAAACCATCATTGATGCACTCAGAGCATATTCCGACATTTTCGAATCCATAATCAGAGACGTCATGGTGCCGTAGTCGGCACCAATCGCATTCTGCACTTTCGCGATGGTGTCGATGATCAGGCTATCGCCGTTGAGATCCAGACTGTCCAACTGCTGCAAATGGGTCCCCAGCTCAGCCTGGGCCTTGCCCAGCCGATCAATACCGCTATCCAGCGCCAGGCTGGCAGCACTTAACGCCTTTTCCAGCTCGTCTTTGTCGATGGGATCGCGTTCTAACTCTGCTACCGCTTTATCCAGGTGCGCAAAGATATCGCCAAATACCGCATCCCCTAACCGGCTGACCTGCATCGTGGTGCCATCCGCCACGGTTTGCTGCCGCGCTTCATTCCCGCCCAGGTAGTGACCTGCAGCATCAAAGGGCGCTGTATCGCTATGATAACCGGAGAAAATATAACGCCCTTGGCTGTCACGCGTGTTGGCGAGATTAAAAAGGGAGGCGCGCAGGCCAGACATTTCCTTGGCGAGCGCCTTGCGGTCGTCATCGTTATAGGTCCCACTTTGTGCCGCAATCACTTTCTCTTTCAGGTTGGTTTGCACCGTACCCACGCCAGTGAGAATACCCTCTTCATGTTCCATGGCACTACGCGCGCTGGTCCGTACGCTGCGATAGAGTTCAAGTTTTGCCAGCGCGTCCTGATGCTTGACCGCATCTGTGGCGCCTTGCGGATCATCCGATGCGCGTAGCAATGATTTACCCGCCGAGAGTCGCAAATAAATTTCATTATTATCGCTGACCCGCTTAGACATACTTTCTGCATTTTGTTTAAACATATACATTGTGCTTAAGCGCATATCTGACTCCTTTATTTAATCGCCAGCAGCGTGTCAAATAATGTGGTGGCTGTTTTTAAAATCTGGCTATTGGCTTGGTAGTACTGCATAAACATCTGCATATTGACCATCTCTTCATTCATATCCACGCCACTTAACGACTGCTGAGTATTAAATTTGTCATCGAGATCAATTTTTGCGGATTCAAGACCGGTATTCACCGCGCGGGCATTCGAACCGATGGTGCCGACCAGTTGGGTATAGGCGTCGTTCAAAGTATTTTTACCGATCAGTTTTTCATCCTGAATTTTCAGCATCAGTTCCAGGTTTTTATTATTCGAACTGCCGCCAGCAGGATCGTCCGATGCGGCAAATTTGCTGGCGCTGTCGAGCGCACGGCCAATCCCCGTTGCGGCTCCCGCCATCGGGTTGAGATTAAAGCTGTCACCGGCATTGACGCCGCTGGGCAAATCAATCTCAATACCGTCAAAAGCCAGCACGCCGCCCGTCACCGTAGCGGGCACCGTGCGGCCATCCGCGCCCGTCACATTCCAGTTCGCACCATCAAAACTGACCCTGTAATCCTCCGCATTAACCGCTTGATAATCCGTCACCCGTATCGAATCCAACCGGCCACTACCGGTATTTTTGCTGTTGGCGAGTGCTTTGATGTCGGGTAATGAAAACAGATCCTGACCGGGATTGCCGTCAGCATCGAAACCGGCGTGATGCTGCTCATTTAAACGGTTTGCCATCATAAAGGCGATCTGGTTCAGCTCGTTGCGCGCCACGGCCAGGTCTTCATTGCGGAATTTAAATAATCCGGCCAATCGCCCTTTAGTGATGCTGGTTTCGCTGATTAAAGAGGGCTTGCCATCGCTGCCCATATAAGAAACCACCATTTTGCCGGGATCGCTAGCGGAGGGAGAGGCCGTTAATTTATAGGCACTGTCACCGGCGACCAGCGGACGACCATCAGCCAGCATGACATCCACGCGACCAGAGGCTCTGTCTTCAGTGACCTCGATACCGACCTGCTCACTGAGTTTTTCCAGCAGTCCGTCACGTTGGTCCAGCAAATCGGCTGGCGGGGTCCCGCCCTGCGCATGGACACGTTCCAACTGCTTATTGATGTTGGCTAACTGTTCGGTGGTGTTGTTGATGTCCTTCACGCTCTGTTCGATTTGCGTGTTGGTACTCTTCTCCAGTCCATCCAGTTTTTTGCCGCTGTCGTTGAAGCGCTGTGTTAACACGCCGAGGGCGCTAAACAGAGAAGAACGAGCTGGGCCATCAGAAGCATCTCCGCTCAGGGTGGCCATCGCTTTAAACAGGTTGTTGAGTGAAATCGACACGTTATCCGATTCATCGCCCAGCATATTGTCAATTTCCGACAACTGCTCATGGCGGCCTTTCAGCCCGGCCCACTGGCTGATAGAGCCTCGCAGTTGCGAATTGGCGAAAGCATCATAAGCGCGATCCACCCCATTGACCCGGGCACCATAACCGAAGAATCCCAGGGAGGTGTTAAGTCCTCCCGATTCGCCGATTAAAATATTGCGGCGGCTGTAGTTGTCGGACATACCGTTGGTGAGATTGCTGCCCACCACGCTCAGGGCCGCTTGCCCGGTACTTAGGCCACTTCTGGCTAAATTAAACAGGTTTTTCATCTCTTCTCACCGCTGGTGTCATTGTTTGCGTTATAACTTTCATCGGTGATTAGAAAATTCTCTAAAACACCCTGATTAAAATATTTTCGTGAGATCGCTTTGATAGGCGGAAGAGCGCTGTTGTAGCGTGGCTTTGACTTTTCTGATCAGAGAGATGAGCTTGTCGGCATAAGCGGGATCGGTGGCATAGCCTCCCGCTTGTAAGGCGCTCGCACCCTGTTCTGCTGAGCTTGCACCCACCACCGATCGGTAGCGTGGATTGTTGAGCAACAGCGCAGCGTAATCCTTTAGCCCCTGTTCGTAAGAGTCATAGACGCGAAACACCGCTTTCACCTGCTGTTTGACGCCATTGATGTATTCGCTGGTGGTAATTTCACTGGTTTTACCTCGCCACCCTGCAGTGGCTTTAATGCCAAACAGGTTATGGCTGGGTGAGCCATCCGCAGCGGGGATTTCGCGCACTCCCCAGCCGGACTCCAGCGCGGCTTGCGCGACAATCAAATGGGGATGTAAACCGGTTTGCTGCGCGATCTTTTGCGCGGACGGCAACAGGCGCGCGATAAAAGGATGGTTGCTCTCAGTCGCGAGCGGCGAGGCGAAGGGCGCAGGTAAACGAAAAGGGCCACTGGCACTGTGCCGTGGCGATACGCTCCCCCTTGCCCCCCAATCCAGCCCCCTGCTTGCTGCACAATCAGTTCGGCAAACCCTAACTGACCGCTGCGGGCGACCTCTTGCGCCACTTGCTGATCGTGCATCGCCGTAAACATTTCAGAAGAGGCACTGTGCATGAGTTCATCCTTAAAGGTGGCATCACGCATACTTTTCATCATCATCTGCACAAAAATGCCCTCCATTTGCTGCGCTGCGGCGCGCAGCGCTTCAGGCGAGGCACGTTTCGCTTCACGCTTGAGGGCATCCAGTGAACGCAGATCAAAGGCGGGCTGATTTTGAATCGTCATCAGTCAATCTCCAACCGGGCGCGCAGACAGCCGGCATTCTTCATCGCTTGCAGAATCGACATCAACTCATTCGGCGTGGCGCCTAGCGTGTTCAGCGCCCGCACCACATTGTTGAGGTCGGTGCTGCTGCGCACATGCTGTAGCGAGCCGCCACTGTCGCGTACCGAGATATCGGTTTGTGGCGTGACCACGGTTTCACCCCCCGCAAACGGCGTGGTGGGCTGGTTGACTACCGCGTTTTGCACCACTTCCACCGACAGCGATCCATGCGCCACCGCGCAGCTCTCAAGCGACACATGGCGATTCATCACCACCGAGCCGGTGCGCGAGTTGACGATCACCTTAGCGTCCTGCACGGCAACGCGCAGGGGGATGTCCTGAATGTTAGCGAGAAAGCGCACGCGTGACGGTCCATCTGCCGGGGCAAACAGGCGCACGGTGCGTGCATCTTCCGCTAAGGCAGCCCCACCGCTGAAGCGCTGGTTGATCGCGTCACTGATCTGCTGCGCCAGAGAGAAATCTGATCGCACCAACTGCAACCGCACCACGCTCTGACTGGCAAAATCATTCGGCACTTCGCGTTCAACCGTAGCCCCGGCATTGATCCGCCCGCCATTAAGCTGGTTGACCTGCACACGGCTACCACCAGACTGCGCACCCGCCCCTGAGATCAGCACATTGCCCTGCGCCATGGCATAGATCTGGTTGTCGGCGGCTTTCAGCGGCGTCATCAGCAACGTGCCACCACGCAGGCTCTTCGCATTACCGAGGGAGGAGACCAAAATATCCAGCTTATCGCCGGAGCGGGCAAAGGGCGGAAGTTCCGCCGTCACCATCACGGCAGCGATATTCTTTAACTGCATGTTGGTGCCTGGCGGGACGGTGACACCAAGCTGAGACAGCATGTTGCTCAGGCTCTGGCCGGTAAACGGCGCCTGCATCGTCTGATCGCCGGTGCCATCTAAACCCACGACCAAGCCGTAGCCCATCAGCGCGTTCGAACGTACGCCTTGCACTGTGACCAGATCGCGGATGCGCTCTGCCTGCGCCTGCAGGCTAAACAGCGCCATACTGACCATAAAAACAACAAAGGCTTTGTTCATGATGTTCTCAGAAAGGTGAAAGGTTCAGGAACAGACGCTGCAACCACCCCATGGTTTGGGCTTCATTGATATAGCCATCACCGACGTACTCAATGCGGGCATCTGCCACCTGCGTGGAGGGCACCGTGTTGCTAGCGCTGATGGTGCGTGGATTCACCACACCAGAGAATCGAATGAATTCAGTACCTTGGTTAATAGCGATCTGCTTCTCACCCACCACGCTGAGATTGCCATTCGGCAACAGCTGATTCACGGTGACGGTAATGGTGCCGGTGAAGGTGTTACGCGCTGCGGCTCCGCCTTTTCCGGCGAAGTCATTTTTGCCATTGGCCTCCAGATCCCATTTGCCGTCACCCAACCAGCGGTTCAGTTTGTCGGGCACGGATAACAGCTCCATACCCGCAGAGCCATTGCGGTTGGCGCTGGCGGAGGCACTTTTGCTGGCGCTGACATTCTCTTGCAGCAGAATGGTTAAGGTGTCGCCAACATTGCGCGGGCGACGATCCTCAAACATCGGCTGATAGCCATAGTTCATCCCCTGTCCGGCGATAAACAGCGAGCCGCCGCTGGCTAACGCCGCCATCGGCAGCGGTGTGGCGGAGGTCGGTCCGGCCACCAGCGGCTGCTGTAAGATGTGCGCACAACCGCTGACTAGCAGCGCCATGCTCACCACCATCATGCGTATCCCTGGCATGTTCATTGTCACCTTACAGCTGGGTGAGGCGTTGCAGCATCTGGTCCGATGCTGAGACCGCTTTACTGTTGATCTCGTAAGCACGCTGCACCTGGATCATGGTCACCAGTTCCTCCGCCACGTTGACGTTAGAGGTCTCCACATACTTCTGCTTCAGCGAACCCGCATCTTCCATGCCCGGATTAAGCTCATTAGGTGCGCCTGAGGACTGGGTTTCGCGATACAGGTTGCCGCCAACACTTTCCAGCCCCGCTTCGTTAACAAAGGTTGCCAACGTGAGTTGACCAATTTGCTGCGGTTGGGCTTGCCCTGCTTGCGTGACGCTGACAATGCCGTCAGCGCTAATCGACAGCGTTTTGGCATCCGGTGGGATCACAATACCGGGCTGTACCGGATGGCCTTCTGCATTAACCAACTGACCGTTTTCATTCTTATCGAAATGACCATCGCGGGTGTAAGCCGTGCTGCCGTCTGGCATCTGCAGCTGGAAAAAACCTTTCCCCTCAATCGCGACGTCCGTTTCATTGCCGGTTTCGTTATAGCCGCCCTGCGTGTGGATGCGTTGCGTGGAGACCGGGCGTACACCGGTGCCTAACTGCAAGCCACTCGGTAAGGTGTTCTGTTCGGAAGCCTGTGCCCCTGGCTGGCGCAACGTTTGGTACAGCAGATCCTGAAAGACCGCACGCTGACGCTTAAAGCCGTTGGTATTGACGTTGGCAAGGTTGTTGGAAATGACGTCCATATTGGTCTGCTGTGCTTCCAGACCGGTTTTTGCAATCCATAACGATCGGATCATCCTCTCTCCCTGGCAGGCCGTTAGCCCACATTGAGTAACTGATTGGCTTTCTGCGCGTTTTCATCCGCGCTGCGGATCACTTTCATGTTCATATCGAACCCGCGTGAGTTGGCGATCATCTCGGCCATGGTTTGCACCGGGCTGACATTGCTGCCTTCCAGTGCCTGCGGACTCAGGCGCAGCGCATCGTCCTGCGCCAACGCATTGCCGCCAACGGCGCGGAATAATCCGTCATCGCCATGCACCAAATCACCCATCGCGGCACTCACCAGCTTGATGCGACCAACCGGTACCACGGCGGTGGCATCATCGCCTGCACCCAATGCCGACACGGTGCCATCCGCGGCTATCGTCACCTCGGCCTGAGGCGGGATGGAGAGCGGTGCGCCATCCCCCATCAGTGGTCGGCCGTGGATGTGCAAGCCCCCTTCGCTGTCGACCTCAATGGCACCGTTACGCGTATAACCTTCACTGCCATCGGCTAAGCCCAAAGTCAGCCAGCCGTTTTGTGGCAGTGCCACATCCAGACTGCGTCCGGTATGGCTAATCGGCCCTATGCTGTTGTCATGCTGTGGGGTAGAGGCTGCCACCAGCGCACGGGTGGCCATGCTGTCACCGTTGACAGGCACGGCACGGAAGGCGGCTAGCTGGGCACGAAACCCCGCGGTGGAACTGTTAGCCAGATTGTTGGCAGTCACCGCCTGGCGATGCATTGACGCCTCTGCCGCCGTCATAGCGGTATAAATGGCACGGTCCATCGACAATTATCCTCAGCGCAGGTTAGTCAGCGTTTGCAGCAGCTCAGACTGGGTCTTGATGGTCTGCGAGTTCGACTGGTAATTGCGCTGGTAGATGATCATGTTGACCATCTCCTGCCCCATATCGACGTTAGAGCCTTCCAGAGAACTGCCCTTTAAGGAGCCAAAACTGCCGGAGCCAGAGAGGCCGAGGAACGGCTGGCCCGAGCCGGGGGATTCAGCCCACAAGTTACTGCCTTGCGGAGAGAGACCGCCGCTGTTAGGGAAATCAGCCAAAACAATCTGCGCCACGATCTGGCGTTTGCCATTGCTGTAAGTCGCCACCACCTCGCCGTTATCGCCAATAACAAAATTCTGATATTTTCCTGGCGCCTGCCCGTCGATCTCTTTCAACTTGATGCTGCTGTCACCGCTGTACTTGGTGATACCAGACAGATCCAGCGGTTCAGAACCATTTAGCGACAACCCTTTAACGTTAATGTTGGCGTTCGGCATGTCGATATTGCCGCTGGAGTCGAACTTGAGTTCCAGCTCGCTGTAACCTGCGGGATCGGGTGCGGTTTCATCGCGCGCATAGGCTTTCCACTCGCCTTCAGCGGTCTGCACGAAATAGAGTTTGATGGTGTGCTTATTTCCGAGGCTGTCGGTTGCTTCAATCTGGCTGCTGTAGTTGTAGGTTGCGGGATCGTCGTGATTGAACGGATTGGTGATGATATTTTTGTCATCGGCCTTCAGGTTGCCACTCAGCGATCCTTTCGCAGACGCTTCAGGCGGCATATCATCGGTGGGAATGCGAATCTTGCCCACTGGCGCACCGGGTTCAATAGTGGGTGGTGTCCCCGTGGCCTGATAGCCGGTCAGAAACAGGCCGTTGGTCTGATTAATAATATTGCCATTCACATCCAGATCGAACTGGCCATTACGTCCATAAAATACCCCGCCGACTTCGCTTTCCATACGGAAGAAACCTCTGTCCTGCAGGGCTATATCGAGATTACGACCGGTAAAATTGACGCCGCCATTGGCGAAGTTCTGCTTCACGCCTGCCACCTGCACGCCCAGTCCGGTTGAGCCAGAGAACATGTCAGAGAACGCGATCGAACCGCCTTTGAAACCACTGGTCTGCGAGTTGGCGATGTTATTGCCCACAACATCGAGGGCTTTAGAGGCGGCGTTGAGACCGCTAAGACCTTGTGAAAAGCTCATATTGAAATCCCAGAGAGTAAATGAAGGACTATTTCTGAATCACCACCACATCACCGATGCGGATAGGTTCATGGTTGAGCAGATGCAAGACCGCGCCATCAGGCGTGATGGTGACGCCCTGCACCTGTTCCTGCATCAGCCCGGAAATTTTGGGGGGATCACCCTCAGGATTTTTGGCGTCAAAAGTCAGGGTGTATTCCCTGTCCTGTGGCGGTCCGGGTTCTGGCTGGAAATTCTGTAAATCATCGAGGCTGAAAGTCTTCACCCCCGACTTCACCCCTTTTAATTGGGCGGTGTAGGCATTGCCTTCGGCATCCGTCAGCGTGACCGTCACCGTTTCCGCGTCTTCGCCCAGTAAGAAGCTGAAGGTATCGCTCTCCTCTTCACCGTCGCTAAACGAGACCTGAGGATCGCCCTCAATCAGGATGCTGCGCCCCACCCATGCCGCCGTGCCCATCCCACCGAGCTGTGCCATCAGCGCCTGCATATTGCCCATCGCGCTATTCAACTTTTCTACCCCTGCTGCCGTGGAAAACTGCGCCAGCTGTGCCGTAAGTTGGTTGTTATCCATTGGATTGGTGGGATCCTGGTTCTGCATCTGTGCCACCAGCAGGTTCAAAAAGCTGGCACTGAGGTCCGAGGCGCTATTACCTTGCCCCTCGTCCTTATTGCCGCTGTCGTTATTCACGTTAGGAATCATGGTCAACTATCCTTACTGACCGAGGGTGAGGGTTTTCAACATCAGAGACTTCGCAGAGTTCATCACTTCCACGTTGGCCTGATAGCTGCGTGAGGCCGAGAGCGTGTTGACCATCTCGTGCACCACATTGACGTTCGGCATGCGCACATAGCCCTGCTCATCAGCGAGCGGATGGCCCGGTTCATACACCAGACGCGCAGGCGCACTGCTCTCGACCACTTCACTGACCTTTACCCCACCGACTTCACTGCCCGCGGCCGCATCCAGGGTAAACATGACCTGGCGCGCGCGATAAGGCTGTCCATCAGGACCGGCGATGCTGTCGGCATTCGCCATATTGCTGGCACTGACGTTCAAACGCTGCGATTGCGCAGCCATCGCCGAACCGGCGATATCAAATATGCTAAATAGCGCCATGTTTTATCCCTGACTCAGCACCGTCATCATTTTTTTAATATCCGCACCCAGGAAAGTGAGGCCCGATTGATATTTCACTGCGTTGTCAGCAAAATTAACCCGCTCACGATCCATGTCTACGCTATTGCCATCCGCACTGGGTTGGTCGGGGATGCGATATAACAAGCCCTCATCGACTACCGTTTTCCCTTGCCCAGAAATATGTTTATCGGCGGTCAATGACAGAGAAACGGATTGCCGGTTGAAAGCAGGAGTTGCTGTGGCGTTTTTTAGCTGCTGAGAGAAATCCATATCGCGCGCCAGATACCCCGGCGTATCGGCGTTCGCAATGTTGGCGGCCAGCACATCCTGACGACGAGACAATAAACTTAGCGCCTGCTGTTGGAAATGAAATGCATCATCAAGTTTGTTATTCATAACAGAAAAACCCATATCGCATTATCAAACGCAAGCAGTGTAGACAGGAAAAAATAAATCTCACAACGCGAGGAATGCACGAAAATAATCGCTATTAACGACTTAAACTCACAAGCATTTAATAAGCGACAAAAGCGCTTTCATTTTTCACATTAAAATAATACTGAGTCGATTTATCATTGTTGCAGAATAGCGAAATAAGGCATCACCATGAGACGTGATTGGATAAAGCTGACCCTCTGCATACTGGCTGGATATATTGCGTCCATACCCTCCAGCATGGCCTCCGCGATTTCTACAGAGCAGCAGCTTATGCGGCGGCTGGATGCCTTACTGACACCCCCCAGCCACGACGGTGAAATCGTACGCTACGCCACCCTGCTTGCCACCCCCCAACAGGTTGTCGCACTGTGCGATCAACCGGTGCTGCGCCTGGCCGGAAAAGATGTACGTTTAGTTGGACGGCGCACACTCATCGCACGCTGTGGTGCGCGTCAGCATTTCTTACCCATCCGCATTCATGCCGAAGCCAGCTGGTGGGTAGCGCGTCACGCCTTGTCGGCAGGCCAGCTCATTGAGCCTGCGGATATCGTGGTACAACGGGGCGATCTTGCCGCACAACCCGCAGGGGTGATGTTTCGCGCCAGCGATATTTTGGGGCAACGCCTGACGCGTGATCTTGAAGCTGGCAAACCGCTACTGCCTGGCCTGCTGCGTCAGCAATGGCTGCTGCGTGCAGGTCAGACAGTGGACATTGTCACCTCTGGCGAGGGTTTCCACATCCGCAGCCAAGGTAAGGTGCTGGATCATGCCGCAGCCAATGGCAGAGTGCGGGTGCAAACGCGCAATGGACACACCCTAAGCGGAACAGTGGCAGCAGACGGGCACGTGAAGATTCCTCTGGCACAATAATTTTAGTTTTTTCGCCACTCCCCGATGTAAAGGTTAACTATCACCTGTGATCATTGAGGACATCATGATTAATCGCACCCCACCCATCGCTCCCGTTGCCGTGGTCAGCCATGAGCTGCACTCACGTTCGGAGCAATCGCAGCGCAATACTTCTTCTCCCGACTCGGAAAGCAAAACCTCCGTGACGTTAAGCAACATCATCACCCAGATGAAGCGCGACGACAGCCGCGATGTCAATTCCGCTCGCGTCGCTGAACTGCGGGCGGCACTGGAAGCCGGCGAATTACCCCTTGCAGCCGATACCGTGGCACAGAGCATGGTGCAGCACATGGTCTCGGTACAGCAGTAACGGGTATCTGACGCGATGGAGACACTGCATGCCATACTGGCAGAAATGAAAACTGCGCTGGAAGAGCTGGACGCCATCATGGTGGCGGAAGTAAATCAGCTCAGCCGCACCCAGATTAATCCAGTGGCGTTACAAGTGCTGACCGACAGCAAAAGCAGGCTGCTTGCCACGCTACAGCATTATGATGAACAGCGATTACAGCAGGAAACGCGCTTAGCCACTGCCGCACCTTATCCGCATCAGGTGCGGTTGTTCGTCATCTGGCAGCAGATTGCCGAACGCGTTCGCCGCACGCAGGCGCTGAATGCTGAGGTTGATGTTCAGCTACAGGGCCATCTGCGTAAAACCCAGCAGGTGCAAAAGGTGGTTGAACGGGTGGGAGGGCAACACCGGTTATACGGCCCCAGCGGTGAATCCCGCCAGGAACCTGGCGGGGGGAAATACGATATCAGTGTTTAACCGAGTGAAATCTCGTTATAGGCTCGCGCAGAATGGCGAGACTTTTGCAATGCGGTAATCTCACTGCCCAGCGCGGCCAGACGCACAGGAATGTGCTGCATCAGCCGTGCATTCTCTGTCAGGAGATGCGCCAGACGCGCCGTCACCTCGCGACGGCACGTTTCCTCTAACGGGTGAATATCCACCTCTATCAATAGGATCATCTGCTGTCGGTAGTGCTCGATGCCCTCGCTGAAAGCATCCCAAACTTGCTGTTCTGCCAGTGATAACAGCTGCTGCTGACGTTCCAGCATTTGATCAATCTGCACCACGAGCTCATTGCACATGTTTCACCTGCTGACATTGCGGGTCGATCGCTTTCCAGGTGTCGGCCATCTCCACCATTAACGCGATCAGCGGCGGTAATGACGCCGCCGACTGATTCAAGTTAGCCAGCAGCAAATTGCGCGACACATACTCATATAATCGCTCCAAATCCGCCGGAATTTCTCCCCCCACCTGATGATCCAGCCCGGCACGCAAACCGTTATCGATGATGTTGATGGCGCGGGAGATCATCTCCCCACGCCGTGCCACATTGCCGGTCTGAAAATAGATTTCGGCGCGTCGCATGGCGTTAATCGCGCCATCAAACAGCAACACGATCAGTTGATGCGGCGAAGCGCCGGTGATTTGGCTCTCAAGAAACACCGTTGAATAAGCACTCTTGTGGTTCATGGTGGCTCCCTTAGCCTAATCCCGCCAGCGCACCTTGCAATTGCTGACTCATGGCATTGATGCTGTTAAGCGCTTTATCGAGCCGGATAAACTCACTTTGCTGGCGCTTTAGACTCTCCTCGATACGCTGTTCCATGCGTTCAATCTGCTTTGCCACGCGCTTCTCTTGCTCTTTGAGGCCTTTTATCGTTTCAGCAATCGCTCCCTCTTTTTTCGGAATGGCATCGCTATCGCCCAGATAGTTTTTGAACACTTCCCCCATTTCGCCCTTGATGCCCAGCGCCCCCTCTTTCCCGAGGAACAGCGCCTCGACTTCTTTTGGCTGTTCTTTTAGCGCGGCATCGAGTTTTTTATTATCGATGGTCAGTGTACCCAGCAAGCCAGTGCGCTCCTCTCCGGGTTTGACCTCATCGAATTTTACCGTAATACCGATACTGGCCAGCGACGTGTAAACCTCACTGGCATCGCCAAAATTTCCACCTGCAGCGGATTTCAATTGGCTATTCAGGCGGCGTAATGTGCCATCGCTGAATAACGGGCCATTCTGTTTGTTTTGCTCTAGCGAATCTTTCTCTGGTGGTTTATACGCGCTGGCGCTGGCCGAGGTACTGAGGAAGCTGTTGTAGTTTTTAACGAACTCCTCGATCAGCCCCTTTACCTTTGACGTGTCCGCCGTCACTGAAAGGGTTTCTGGCTTAAATTGTGTCGGATCGTCCTTATCTTTTTCAGAGACTTCGCGCAGCTCGAAGGTAATGCCTTCAATCGCATCGCTGATGGTATTGGTGCTGCGTTCTACCGTAATACCATCAATTTTCATCACGGCATTTTGCGCGGCGGAGACTTGCTTCATACGATTGGGGTCGTAACCGGGTTCACCCGGAATATTGGCGGCTTTAGGATCGTAATTCAGCACATCTGCCAGTTGGCTATCACCGCTGACGCTCATCTTAATTTCGCCATCGCTGCCGGTTTTCTTTGAGGTCACCACCAGCTGAAACTTACCGCCCTCCGCTGGCATAACCGAGGCACTGACATCCCCATTTTTGGCATTAATCTTTTTGGCAATTTGCACCAGTGAAGTTTCATCATCCGTTAATTCCACTTCGAGGGACTTGCCACTGCCAATGCTGATCGTCAAGGTGCGGGAATCTGACCCATCACCCAACTGCTCACTGTTGCTGTCTTGTGCAGGCGAGCCGATTTTATGCGCTTTTGCCAGGCGCTCTACAATAATGGAATAGCTGTCTGGAATGGCCCCTTCACCTGCAGTGGCTTTAAACGCTTTATTGTCACCGATACTGACGCCATTAAAGCCTTCAGTTTTGAGTTTATCGAGGTTTGATTTGAGGGTAGACAATGAACTGGAAATTTTACCCCACGAAGAGACCTGTCCATTAAACTTGTTTTGTTTATTCAAATACGGATTGAGTTTTTTACCCTCTGCATTTTTGATCTGCTCCATTAACGCCTGAATATCTAATCCAGAACCAAGTCCTGTAACAGGTGTGGTCATTATCGTACTCCTTGCGGCTTATAAAGGTATCAAACATTCACATCGGAGCCTTTTTCATTAAGCTTAATTATTTACATCAGCATACTGGAAAGCATGAATAGCCTTCATCTTCACGGCTATATTATGCGTTTAACTAAATATCCATAAAAATATTTTAGCGGTACTCACCCGCCCCGATGAATAAGGTATGCGTAGCCTAAACGCATACTCCAGCTGCCACTGTTATGCAGCATTCACTGGTAAAAAGGATATTGATTATGGCCCAGGTCATTAATACCAACGCACTGAGTCTGATGGCTCAAAATAATCTGAACAAATCACAAAACTCACTGGGTACGGCGATTGAGCGCCTCTCTTCCGGCCTGCGTATTAACAGTGCCAAAGATGATGCTGCTGGCATGTCTATCGCCAACCGCTTTACCTCTTCGGTACAGGGTCTGACTCAAGCCAGCCGCAACGCCAATGACGGTATCTCCCTGGCGCAAACCACCGAAGGCGCGTTAGAAGAAGTGAATGAAAACCTGCAGCATATCCGTCGCCTGACGGTACAGGCTAAAAACGGCACGAACTCAAAAGAGGACCGCGAGTCGATCAAGAAAGAGATCACCGCGCGTCTGGATGAAATTGGCCGTATTGCGGAATCCACCAATTTCAACGGCGTGAAAATGCTTGATGGCTCGCAGCAAAAACTCTCGATCCAGATCGGTGACAAAGATGGCCAGACCATCGATATCAACCTGCCGAAAATGGATCTGGGCTCGCTCAGCCTGGAAACCTTTGCCAAGGACTTCGAGAAGGTATTGGACAGCCTGCCAGTGGATTCGAAATTTACCACGGCGGGGAATCTGCGTGCGGTCGATGAGCAGTTTGCCGTACCGGGTATGGCCGAACCCTTTGAACTGAACGATGTTGAGCGTGCGAAAATCACCGCGCTGGTTGGCGGTACCACGGCAACCACTGAAGTCGTGACGCAGGAAGACAGCAAAGGCAATATGCGCTTCTTTGCGATGGACAGTGCCAACCCTGGCAGCGCGGTTGAGCTGGACATCACCTTCCAGGCGAATGCCACCCCAGGCGATCCTTCTGAAATAGATACCGTCAGCGTGAAGGAAAAAATCACCGATCTGGACTTCGATATCCTGAAAAATGGTCCAAGCGATCTGAAAAACCTGAAGAGTCAGGGAATTGGCGCACAAATCGGCAGCAAGCTGATTGATGAAGCCACGCTGAACCAGATGTCTAATGACATCTTCGGCAAAGATATGGCCGATTCAGAGATGCAGATCTTCAAGGCCGACAACGGTAGCTACTTTGCGGTCAACAAAGAGGGCGAAGTGAAGTCCTTTACCTGGGATGATGCAGCAGGCCAGGCAACGGGCATCGCCGATGCGACTGCACGTGACAGCCATGAAGTGCAAAAAGTCGCGAACCACCTGCTCGCTCGCCTGGACAGCGCCATCAATGATGTCAGTAGCTTCCGCTCTGATTTGGGTGCTATTCAAAACCGTTTCGGTTCGATTATTGCCAACCTGAATACCACGGTGATCAACACCAGTGAAGCCCGTTCACGTATTCAGGATGCTGACTTCTCGGTCGAAGTCTCTGCAATGAGCCGCGCCAACATCTTGCAACAAGCGGGGGTTTCCGTGCTGTCTCAGGCAAATCAGGTACCACAGAATGTACTGAGCCTGCTGCGTTAATTTTTACTGTTATATCTTCCATGTGCTTTTTTGCCCTCCTCTGGAGGGCTTTTTCCCATGCCATCACCGCACCTTTACATGAAAAGTTCTAACCATTATTCGCATCAGAAGCAGCCAATGCGTGATGCAGACTTTGTTAATTGTTGATAGAAAATATCTTTCTCAATCAATGAGAATCCATCGAATAAATAACCTTAATGATTAGAAGGCTTTTGGCGCGTTAAGTGAAAAATAAAGCCTGATTCACAAACAAAATCTGGCACTCTTAAGCCGCCTTACAGGGGATCGATCACTTGCATTTAAAAGATTAACGATCGACCCAAACATTACCCTGAATAAAAAAATCCGACATGAACAATACGATCCCTCTCGGTTTATCGGCTACTGTCAACCGGCGTACGCGTCTCCTGATACGCAATGATGATGGGATGTCTGTGGTGCTTCCGGCCAGCGCCGCGCTCTGTCTGTATGCCCTGGTTGAAGCACAGGGTGAAGTCCTGTCCCAAGAACAGCTCATGGATATCGGCTGGCGCCATGTGGGTTTTGCTGCCACCGAAAACAGCGTCCGTGTGATGATCAGTAAACTGCGTCGTGCGCTGGCGGCACTGGAGCTTGATCAACAGGTCACGTTGCTGGCCGTGACACGCAGCGGATATCGCTTGATGGTGCGCGATGCTGTCCCTGCCGTGCCCATTCCTTTTCCTTTGCCACTTTCCCTGCTCGCGCCCGAACCTCAGCCTTATCGTTGGAAACGCGCCGGGTTGATCACCGCAGGCGGTATTGCCGCCGGTGTGGTCACCGCGTTAATCGCACAACATCTTTTTCTGCTCACGCCTAAAAAATAGACTTTGTGACTTGGCAAGGTGAGGCCACCCCTGCTGAGAGCCGGGTATGGGTACCCAAAAACAAGCAAACCCAACATGAGCTGATTGAAGCCACGCTGCGAACCTACACCCGCTATGTTTTAGGTCCCGATCAGCCTGCCGCCAAAGAGTTGTATATCACGCTGGGTGTCGCCAGTTCCCAACACCATCAGGGCGTGATTGCCTGCCAACAACCGTTACAGGAAGACAACAATGCCTGTGAATCCTACTATTTCCGCGTTAATTAAATTACCGCCCCTCGGGCTATTTTTCTGTGGTGTTTTGCTGGCGCTGATAAGCGTATTTGGACGCTGGTGGGTCATCACTTCGCAGTATGCGCAGTGCAGTTTTCCGCTGACGTTTTATGACATCAAAAGTGAGCGCGAGTGGATACTGATCAAAGGGGTGTATCGCAGTTACCGTGATGGCGTCCATTCTGGGCATATGAGCTATCTCGGCACGCTGTCCCACTTTGTTGAAGGGGAGCGTATCGCGCCCATCACCCCGATTCATCGGGCCGTCTGGTTTAGTGGCTTGTCTCATCACAACCTGTTAAAGCTTTATGTCACCCACCATAGCCGTGGCTTGGGCGACAGAAGTAGCGATGACGTCGTTCAGGAGTATGTTTTTCCGCATCTCCGAGTGGGTGATGTCAGCGTGATTGCCTTGTTCCTGCTTAACGGCAAGGTGCTGGCCACCGGCACAGAAAGCGTGATGCGAAACATTTGCATCAGATAGCGACGCGTTTAATAGCGCGTGCTGGAAAGGCCAATGCGAAATAAATTGCGCTGCGACAGCATGGACGGGATGGCGCCGTTACCACAGCGCCACCAGCAACTGTTCCATCTCGGCAAACATGCTTGCCATCAGCCGCATAAAGAATGGCGGTAACGTATCCGCGATGAGAAACAGCGCCAGCATGCCAACGCCCAGCGTCAGAGGAAAACCCACCACAAAGATCGAGAGCTGAGGCGTTAAACGATTCAATAACCCCAGCGCCATATTGATGCACAGCAGAAGTGTGATGATGGGCAATCCCATTATCAGCCCCTGGCTGAAAATTATCCCCGCCAGACTCACCACATTCAGCAAACCTCCAGCATGCAATGGATCGGCATTCACAGGTAAGGTGACAAAGCTCTCTGCCAGTAAGGCCAACAGCCACAGGTGCCCATTAACGCTGAGAAACAGCAGCATCGCCAGAAGGTTGAGAAAGCGCGAAATCACCGGCGTGTTACCGCTATTGGGATCAAAGAAGGTGGCGAAAGAGAGTCCCATCTGCATGCCAACGATCTCCCCGCACAGTCGCACTGCGGCGAACAGCAGCTGCAGCGTGAGTCCGAGCGCGGCGCCAATCATGGCTTGTTTGACCAGCAGCCAGACTGCGCTCCACGACATCAGTGACACCTGGCTCTCAGGAACAGAGGGAGCAATCAGTAAGGCAATCAGCAAGGCCAGCCCCGCGCGTAACCGTTTACTGATTACTTTCTCGCTAAAGATGGGGGCGACAAACAGCAGTACCCCCACACGCACCATAATAAAAAAAGTGTGGCTGAGATGTGCAGCAAGCAACTCGGGAGCCAACGCCAGCATGATTAGCCGATCACGTAAGGAAGACTAATAAATACCGTGCGCACATACTCAATGAAAATTTTCAGCATCCAGGGGCCAAGCAGGACCGCCACGCCGACGATCATCAGGATTTTGGGGATAAAGGTCATGGTCATTTCATTGATCTGAGTCGCGGCCTGCATAATGCTGATAGCCAGTCCCGTCACCAGTGCGGCGAGTAACAACGGGCCCGCGATCATCAAGCCGACCTTAATCGCCTGCATCCCTAGCATCATGACGCTTTCTGGTGTCATCACTTATCCCTTAGCTATAGAAACTCTGTGCCAGTGAACCCAACAGCAGCTGCCAACCATCCACCAGCACAAAGAGCATCAGCTTGAACGGTAGTGCGATAGTGGTGGGCGGTACCATCATCATCCCCAGCGCCATCAGAATGCTGGCGACAACTAAGTCTATGATTAAAAACGGGATAAAAATGGTGAAGCCGATCTGGAAGGCGGTTTTCAGTTCGCTGGTGACAAACGCGGGCACCAGGATGCGCAGCGGCACCGCTTCCGGCCCCTCGATCATGTCGATTTTGGCGATACCGGCAAACAGCGCCAGGTCACTTTCCCGCGTCTGATCGAGCATAAACGCACGCAGCGGCTTAACCCCTTCAGTCAACGCCTGTTCCATGGTGATGCTGTTGCTTTGCAGCGGCTGCCACGCCGTCTGGTAGATTTGGCTCAACACTGGCGACATCACATAAAAGGTGAGAAACAGCGCCAAGCCTATCAGCACCTGATTCGGCGGTGCAGTTGGCGTGCCCAGTGCATTGCGCAGTAACCCCAGCACGATCACGATGCGGGTGAACCCGGTCATCATCAGCAAGATGCCGGGAATAAAGGCGAAGCTACTCAGCAGCACCAGGGTTTGCAGCGGTAACGTCCATCCGGCCGCCTCGGTGGGGCGTGCCAGCACGATGTCACTGTTTGCGGCACCTGCACTGCTCGCGACAAGCCACAGCAGCAGCGCGAACAAGATCCGGCCCGTCATGCATCGCCCTCGACTTTTTCCCGACTGAGGCACGTAATCTGGCTGGCGGTGACCCCCAACAAAAACCGATGTTCACCCACATCCACCAGCACCACCTTTGCACGCGCGCCAAGCGAAACGCTGGTCAGTACATGGATGCTTTGTTGACTGCGCTGGAAACGCTGTACCCAGCCACTGCGCCGGGCACACCAGGCAAGCGCCACCATCAGCAGCAGCACGCAGGCCAGCGCACCGATCAGCGTCATCAACCCTGATTCATCTGGAAGGAGTGCCTTCATTAGCGGCTCAGGCGATGCATGCGTTCAGAGGGCGTGATGATCTCAGTGATGCGTATACCGAATTTGTCCGACACCACCACCACTTCACCTTGGGCAATCAAATAGCCATTGATCAGAATATCCAGCGGCTCACCGGCCAGGCCATCCAGCGCCACCACCGAGCCCTGGCTTAAACGCAGCAGCTCTTTGATGGTCATTTTCGTGCGCCCCAGCTCCACGCTCATTTTGACCGGGATATCCATGATAAGGCTGAGATCTTCAACTTCTGGTGCCATCGCGCTAGTGGAGGTTTGCTGCTCGTTCAGTGCGTCTCCCCAAAGATTGTCGATAGACGGGTCTTCGGCATTCGTCGATGTAGGGTTATCGCTCATGGGGAAGTGGCTCCTTGCTTAATGATGACAATGCGGGCTGAACCATCTGCTCAACCTTGAGTGCATATTGGTTGTTAACGGCGCCATACTGCGCGGTAAAAATCGGCACGCCGCCCGCGCTGGCGGTAATACGTTCTTGTTTGTCGAAGGTCAGCACATCGCCTTGCTTCATGCTCATGACGCGGGAAAGCCGGGTTTCCATTTCGGTCATCGTTGCCACGACCTCAAGCTGGGTTTCACGCATTTGGCTCGCCAGCATGCCGCGCCAGTTGGCATCTTCGCTGCGGGTGTGGCTCATCGGTGGATTACTTAACAGCTCACGCAGCGGCTCGATGGTGCTGAAGGGGATACAAATATTGAATTCACCACGATGCGAGCCGATCTCAATCGAAAACGGCGTGGTGACCACCACATCATTGGGCGATGAGGTGATATTGGTAAACTTCACTTGCATCTCGGAGCGGATGTATTCGGTTTTGATGCTGAAGATGGTGCTCCAGGCGAACTCATAGGCTTCGCGCGCCATACTGAGCATGCGATGAATCACGCGCTGTTCAGTTGGCGTGAATTCGCGACCATCGGCTTTGGTGGGAAACCGTCCATCGCCGCCAAACAGATTATCGACGGCCATAAATACCAGCCCCGGTGAAAACGCCATCAACGACGTGCCGCGTAACGGGTGTAAATGGATCAAATTCAGGTTGGTTGGCACCGGTAAATTGCGCGCAAACTCGTGGTATGACTGAATCTGAATATTCCCGGCAGTAACGTCTGGGCCACGGCGCAGCAGATTAAACAGCCCCATGCGGAACTGACGGGCGAAGCGTTCGTTGATGATCTCCAGCGAATGCAGACGCTCACGGATCACGCGGCGCTGCGTGTGGGGATCATAGGGCGTGATACCCGGCGCTTCGGCTTCGCCCTGCTGCGCTTCGCTGTTGTCACTGTCGGCATTCAGCAAGCGATCAATTTCATCCTGAGACAAAAAGCTATCAGACATAATGATTACCGCAGAATAAATTCATTAATTAACACCTCAGCGGGCATAATCATCTGCTGATGTGCCAAGGGCTGACTGAGTTCATGTTGAATACGGCTAATCAGCTGACTTTTTCCTTCATCCGTCGATAAGCCTTCATAAGTCTGCTGCGTAAATAACATAAACAGGCGACTGCGATATTCCGGCATAAATTTTGTCAACGTCGCGACGGAATCCGATTCCGTAAAACTCACCGTGATACCCAAATACAGCACGCGATCGAATTCATCATCGGTCGGTTTTAAACTCACTGTGAAAGTATTAAAAGGCACATAAACGGGTTCGACTTTTGCTACCACCACTTGCTCACCCTCTTCAGGAGGCTGCGCCATTTTACTTTGCCAAAACAGATACCCCGCTACACCTGCTCCAGCAATGACCGCCAGAACCAGCAGAATAATAAGGATTGATCGCAGGCGGTTACGCTTTGTCTTATGATTATTTTCTTCATCCATAATGAATATGCTCAGAGGTACTTTTAAAATAGAGTGTTCCCGCAACCTTGCTATCTATTGGTCATATAAAAATACGAACAATAATGACGCCGCCACGAATCGTTTTTATTATAACGCTTTCAATGTTAATTAAATTAACCAATGTCGATTCACTTCTGACGCTAATTAACCTCTTTATACAAAGGTATTAATTGCACTGCTATTACCTGGTAGTGGCGTTAATACGGTATTCACGGATTCATCTTCATCACCATGATGATCTTGGGTTTCAGACGGGGGCTGTTGTGGCTGAGGCGTACCCCGCCGATCGCCAGTATGCGCATTCGCGCTATCCCCACTGATGTTTGCCTGCGCCAGCTGCATACCCGTCTCGGCCAACGCCGCTCGCAGCTGCGGCAATGCCTGTTCCATCGCATGGCGCACCACCGCATGTTCGCTCACAATGTGAATTTGCGCCTGCTCATGCTGCACGCGCAGGGAAATCTGCAGTGAACCTAAGCTCTCGGGATGCAGGCGGATTTCCGCATTGTGCACACCGTTGCGACTCAACGTAACGATGTGCTGGCTGACCTCCTGCGGCCATTGCGGTGACTGCGGTGGCTGATGGATGACGGCGGTGGCAATCAGCGATGGGGTTGGCGAGGGGCGCAAACCGGACGTGCTCGCCAGCAGACTACTCGGGACTGACTGAACCGGCTCAGCACCCCCTTCGATGCTAGCGACTGGCATCCCTTCAGCTACTACAGCAGTGACGGGCGGCGGCTCTGGGTGAACGGCTGCCGTCAATGGTGGCACACCAGAGGTGACGGGCACTTGGGGAGACGATTCAGGTGCGGCGGCGTGCTGGATCACTAACTGCTGTAGCTGCCACTGCGGATTGTGTTGACGCGGTTCAGTGACTGGCTGCACTGACGCAGTATCGGGCGCGGAGGCCGGCAGCGGCTGGATGGCAGATATCAGCGCCGACTGGATAGCGGGTGACAACTCGATAGCCGGTGGTGGCAGCGGGAGTGCCAGGGGCAGATCTTGCGTTATCATCGGCACGTCACTCCCCAGCTCGTTAGCCTGCTGTTTTTCCTGCATGAGTTCAGTAAACCCTCTGCCGTTCGGCACCTGGGGGTGCAGTAAGGTAAGCAGTTTCCCGCTAAAAAGTGCCGTAAGATCGATTTTCATGGGCGCACACGCCTTTGACTCACTCGCTGGGCACACTCATCCATCAACTTCTGCTCACGGCGTATTTCCTGTAACGCCTGCACACCTTGCCGCCGTTCCAGTAGCGTGTCGAAGGCATTCAGCCGCTGTTTGTCATCGACCCAGCGCCGCTTAGCCCGATCAACCGCTTGTTCACAGCGATCAATCTGGCTCTCATGCTGTTTAACCACCTGACCCAGCGACACAATAAACGCCTGATGATTGATCAGATGTGCCACCGACATGCCTTCCCCCGTCATCCCCTGACGCAATGACTGCTGGTATTCACACTGATAGCTTTGTAGCTGCTGATGCTGCGCCATCGCCTGCTGCAGGCTCTGCTGCACTGTCCCCAGCGCTTGCGTCGTTGCGCTGAGTGTCTCTTCTGCTCTGTCGCGCAGCATAACCATCGGATTGGGGTTGCTCATCGTCACTCCGTGATGTCAGGAAATAACTTCGTCAGCGCTGCTGTCGCATCGTCATAACGGTTGCGTTGGTGGATGGCCTGTAGCAAAAATGCCTCCAGGGCGGGAAAGCGTTCGATTGCCTGGTCGAGCAAGGCATCACTGCCCTTTACGTACGCGCCCACGCTGACCAAATCGCGGTTACGTTGATAGCAGGCCAGAAGTTGTCTGAAGCGTTGAATCTTGCGGAACTGCACATGCGGGATCAGCTCAGTCATGGCGCGGCTGATCGATGCCTCAATGTCGATCGCGGGATAGTGGCCGCCCTCCGCCAGACGGCGCGATAACACGATATGGCCGTCAAGAATCGCGCGTGCTGCATCCGCGATGGGATCTTGTTGATCGTCGCCTTCCGTCAAAACGGTATAGAACGCGGTGATCGATCCTCCTCCCGCCACGCCGTTACCGGCACGTTCGACCAGCGCAGGAAGGCGTGCAAACACCGAAGGCGGGTAGCCTTTGGTGGCGGGAGGTTCACCGATGGCTAACGCAATTTCTCGCTGAGCCATGGCATAGCGCGTCAGGGAATCCATGATCAGCAAAACGTTTAAACCGCGATCGCGGAAATCTTCTGCAATCCGCGTGGCATACACCGCGCCCTGCATACGCAGAATAGGGGAAACATCAGCAGGTGCGGCGACGACAACTGCCCGCTCGCGCCCCGCTTCACCGAGAATATTTTCAATAAAATCTTTCACTTCACGCCCACGTTCACCAATCAGGCCGACCACAATCACATCAGCATTGGTGAAACGCGCCATCATGCCCAGCAGCACACTTTTACCGCGCCCGAACCCGCAAACAGTCCCATACGCTGCCCACGCCCCACGGTCAGCAGGCCGTTAATCGCCTGTACGCCGACATCCAGCACGGTTTTGATCGGATCGCGATGCAGCGGATTGAGTGAGGTCGTGACTAAATTCGCCAGCGGTTTACCCAGCATGGCGCCCCCATCAAGCGGATGTCCTTGAGCATCCAGCACACGTCCCAGTAACTGCGGCCCGAGCGGGAGCTGTTTACCGCCACAGCTGTCGCCATCAGGCGCGTATACGCGTGCGCCGGGCACCATGCCATCCACCTGCTCCAGCGGCATCAGGTAGAGCGTATGCCCGTTGAACCCCACCACTTCGCTGTCAACAGCCGCTTTACCCTGCAGAGTTTGCCGTTCCACCCGGCACAGTGCGCCGATCGGTAAAACCAGCCCGACCGCTTCCATCACCAGACCAGTGGCTCGCGTCAGTTTGCCGTATTGCCGAAACACCGGCACCGACGCGATTTTGCTTTCAATATCATCCAAGGCGTTGAGCCACTGCCGCAGTTGCTGGCTCACGAGTTGATCTCCTTGCGCATCAGTTGGCACAGCGCCTGCCAGCGTGTTTCCACGCTGGCATCAAACTCGCTGTCTGCCGATGTTATCCGGCAACCTCCGGGAGAGAGTTGTGCATCGCTGTGCAATTGCCATCCCGCCTGCATCAGTCCTTCGGTCAGTGCTTGCTCAACCACGGCAAAATCATCGGGATGCACATACAGCTGGAGATTGCCGTGCAGTAAGGCATCCTGCTGCAGTAAATCGCGGATCTGTTGCAGCAGCCTGTGGTGATCCACCAGGGAATTGCTGCCGTAAAGTTGCTGCACGGCGGTGAGCGCCAGTTGCACCAGGCGGCCAGGAATCAGGCTATCGAGGTTTGCCATCGCCAGCGTGAAGTTCTGCAGCCAGCTCTCCGCCTCGCGCAGCTTGGCCTGCTGCTGTGTGCTGGCCTGTTCCATTCCCTGCGCGATCCCTGCTTCATGACCTTCGCGCCAGCCGGCCTCATAACCTTGCTGATGACCTGCTTCTTCACCCTGCTTTACCCCTTGGTTAAAGCCCTGCTGCTCCGCCTGTTTGCGCAGCCGTGCCCATTCAGCTTGTTGCTGTGCATCATTGGACGTGTTGTCGGTCTCAGGTGGGACTTCTGGCGTTTCATGCAGCAAGTTGTCTGGCTGCCAGCTGCGCCAAGGTGTGCGATCAGACGTAGGCATCGTCGCTGCCTCCAATCACAATCTCACCCGCTTCCGCCAGCTTACGCACGATGTTAAGAATGGTTTTCTGCTCGGCTTCCACTTGTGACAAACGCACCGGCCCACGCGAGGCAAGATCGTCGAGGATCAGCTCCGCCTGACGGCGCGACATATTGGCAAGGAACTTGGTGCGCAGTGCTTCATCCGCCCCTTTCAGCGCAATCAGCAGCGTTTCGTTTTCAATCTCTTGCAGCAAGCGCTGGATATGGCGATCTTCCATCTCAATAAGATTTTCAAACAGGAACATCTCGTCGATCAGTTTCTGTGCCAGCTCCTGATCATACTCACGCACCGCTTCAATGGCGGACGTCTCCTGCTGTGTCTTCATCAGATTGAGGATTTCTGCCGCAGGGCGCACGCCACCCATTTTGCTGCGTTTAATATTTTGCCCATTGAGCAGGTTATTCAGCACTTCAGTCAGCTCCTGCAAAGCTGCGGGCTGCACCCCGCCAAAGGTGGCGATACGCAACATAATGTCGTTGCGCTCGCGATCTTCGAACTTACCCAATACGTCGGCGGCCTGATTGCGCTTGAGGTGCACCAGGATGGTGGCGATGATCTGCGGGTGCTCTTCGCGAATCAGATCAAACACCGATTGCGGCTCCATAAAGTTGAGCGTCTCCATCCCATTGCTGCCCTGCTGTGTATCCAGCAGGTCTTCCAGCAAGGAACTGGCACGATCTTCCCCCAACGCTTTCACCAGCACACTGCGCAGATATTCATTGGTATTAAGGCTGAGCGCCGCGTATTCACTGGAGTCATTTTCAAACTCCTGCAACACGGCGGCCATCTGGTTATGGGTAAAACCGGCCATGTTGACCATGGAACCGCCGATCTGCTTCACTTCATGCGCATTCAAATGCTTGAAAACTTCTGCCGCCAGCTCATCACCCAGCGTCAGCATCACAATGGCGCTCTTTTCTGCCGCATTCACTGCCGCACCTCCTTGTTCATCCACTGTCGAATCACCAGCGCAATCACCCGTGGTTCCTGCTGTGCCATTTCACGCAGCTGCTGCGTGCTGAGTTCCGTGTTGATGCGCTGCTGGGCGCGAGAGCGAGCATCGTTTTCAGCCGCGTGCTTTTTGGCTGCCAGCGCGTCTTCTCGCGCCTCTTTTTCCATTTCCATCTCACGCAGTCGGGTCTGCTGGTGGCGTTCCCAGCTGGGTTGCACCAGCTTGCGCCACATCACCCAAGCGATGATCGCAATCACCAGATAGCGGAACAGGTTCATCAGCAGCGTATGGAAGCTGGCCTGCTGCCAAAGAGGAGGCGCAGACTCTTCAACCACACCATTGAAGGGCGCGTGCATGATGTTGATGCTGTCACCACGTGCCGCGCGATAGCCAATCGCCTCCTGCACTAAGGTGTTGATACGTGACAGCTGCTCTTCGCTCATGGCGGTAACACTGCCCTCATCGCCCTGTGGCAGATGATTAATCACCACCGCAACGGAGAGGCGCTCAATACGACCCAGACTGGATTTGCTGTGAATGAGCGTACGATCGAGTTCAAAGTTGGTGGTCTCATCGCTGCGGTTGTTATACGGCTGGCCTGCGGGGCGTTGTGCTTCTCCTGAACCCAAGGGCTGGGTTATCGGCGCGGTAGCGGGCGTCGGTGGTTGATGGCTGAGCGCGCCAGGGACGCCGCCCACGCCGCGCTGATTGCCCTGCTCCGTCTGGCTGGCCTGACGGCTGCGGATCGCCATTTTTTGTGGATCGGCATTCGGCTGATACTGCTCTTGCGTTTGCTCAAGCTGGGTAAAATCAATCTGCGCCGTGACCTGGGCACGCACATTGTTTTCCCCCACCAACGGGGCCAGCATGCGTTGAATGCGCTGCTGATAGTCACGCTCAATGTCGTTGGTGTATTTAAGCTGTGAGGTTTGCAAACCCCGCATGCCGCTCTGGGTCAGTAGATTGCCGCGCTGATCGACTATCGTGACGTTTTCAGCGGCCAGATCCGTGACCGCGCTGGCAACCAGGTGGGTAATCGCCACCACCTGGGCGTCATCGAGTGTGCGTCCTTTGACCAGATTGACGCTGACAGACGCCGTCGGCTGTTTCTTGTCTCGCACGAACATCGACGGTTTGGGCACCGCCAAATGCACACGCGCTGACTGGATCGGACCAAGATTCTCAATGGTCCGCGAGAGTTCGCCCTCTAATGCCCGCTGGAAATTCACCTGCTCGCTAAACTGGCTGATACCAAACTTTTCCTGATCCAGCAGTTCAAAACCCACCGCGCCCCCCTTGGGTAAGCCAAGCTGGGCCAGCTTCATGCGCGCCTCATGTACCAGCCCATCCGGCACGCGAATCACGCCACTCGACACATCAATGCGGTAAGGCACATTGAGTTGAGTCAGCTGTGCCACGATGGCACCGCCGTCTTCATCACTGACGCTGCTGAATAAAATGCGGTAATTTTGTTGGTTGGCCCACAGAACCAGCGCGATGATCACCGAGAGCGTTGCCGCAGCTGCAATAACAAAAAGCAGCTTCGGGCTGGTACGCAACGATAATAGCGCGGACTTTATTTGTGCGGCCGGATGGTGGTTTAAATCCTTTAATGTGGCACTCATGCCGCCTTCCTGTAAAAAGAGTATTGAGTCATCAGGAATATTCAGGCCAACATTATTAACTGAAATAAATTTATTTTAATGCGCAATAAGGTAAAAGTTGTGCGGGCTTATTGGATTTTATCTCATCCCGATGCAAATGATATTCTGCCAACATCGACCATGACTTATATCAGGATGTGCCACATGTCAGTGACTTTATTGCGCGGCGTACTCGATCAAATTCAATCCCAGGCACAACAGGTTGCTGGGCAGCCCTCAATTCGCCAAGACGCCACTTCGTTCTCTGATACCTTAATGAACAGCATCAATGAGATAAATAAAACGCAAATAGAGGCCAAAAATAAAACCCAGCAGTGGATGTCTGGCAGTAGCGACATCGGATTAAACGATGTGATGTTATCCATGCAAAAATCGTCTATTTCTTTTAGTTTTGGTATGCAAATGAAAAATAAAATAGTGGGCGCTTATCAGGAAATAATGAACACCCCGGTATAAGGCCAGATGGCTATGCGTGAAATTACCCCCATCACTGCACGCTTATTACCGGGAATGTTATGTTTAAATGAGTGCGAATTAGCGCGACTGGCAAAGCTTATTTATGCGCGAGCGGGCATCGTCGTTAATGTGCAAAAAAAAGAGATGATATTCAATCGCCTCTCTCGACGGGTGCGAGAACTCAACCTGACGACGTTCTCGCAGTATGCGGCTCTGCTGGAATCCCATCCTGAGCACCCGGAGTGGCAAGTCTTTATCAATGCCTTGACCACCAATCTGACGTCGTTTTTTCGCGAGTCACATCATTTTCCGATCCTGGCGGAGCATGCCCGTCTACGCCCAAAGGATTACCGCGTGTGGTGTACCGCTGCCGCGACAGGCGAAGAGCCCTGCTCGATTGCGATGACGTTGGATGAGGTACTCGGCGCTGGAACGCGCGTCTGGGCCTCTGACATCGACACCGAAGTGTTAGCGAAAGCACAGACAGGCATTTATCGGCTGCGTGACATTCAAATGCTCACCCAAGCGCAGAAGCGTCACTATTTCCTGCGCGGCGCGGGTGAGCATTACGCGAACGTCAAAGTGAAGCCGGCACTGCTGGCAAGTATTCAGTATCAGCAGATTAACCTGCTGGATGAGCACTGGCCGCTGTCGCAGCCGTTCGATGCCATCTTTTGCCGCAACGTGATGATTTATTTCGATGCCACAACCCAGTTGCGCTTGCTCGAACGCTTCGCCCGTTTGCTGAAACCCGGCGGTTTGCTGTTTGTCGGCCATTCCGAACATTTCAATCATCCCGCGCTGCCGCTCAGGCTGCGTGGGCAATCAGTATACGAACGCATGGAGGATTTACGTTGAAACGGATACGCGTGATGGCAGTGGATGATTCGGCATTAATGCGCAACATGCTTAATGCCATCGTTAACCAGCAGGCCGATATGGAGATGGTTGCCACCGCGCCCGATCCGTTAATTGCTCGCGACCTGATCAAACAGCTCAACCCAGACGTGCTGACGCTGGATATCGATATGCCGCGAATGGATGGACTGGACTTTCTCAGCCGGTTGATGCGGTTACGCCCGATGCCGGTGATCATGATTTCCAGCATGACCACGCGCGGTTCGAGCGCCACGCTGAATGCTTTGGAGCAGGGCGCTGTCGATTTTATTCCAAAACCGGGCAACCAGATCCCCGGCGATCTGGCGGTATGGGGTGGACTGCTGGCCGACAAAATCCGCGGTGCTGCGAAAGCCAATCCCAATCGCTACCTGAACAGCCCCACCTTGGGAGCCGTGTTACCTGGCATTAAAACCGATATCACCCAAGTGATCGCCATCGGTGCTTCCACTGGCGGCACCGAAGCGCTGCGCTGCGTGCTGACACAGATGCCCGTGAGCAGCCCTGGCATCGTTATCGCGCAGCATATGCCCGCCGGTTTTACCCGTTCGTTCGCCCAGCGCATGGATACGCTGTGCCAGATAGCCGTACGAGAAGCCGAGCATGGCGAACCGCTGATGCCCGGAAATGCCCTGATCGCTCCCGGCGATCGCCACATGACCTTGGTGCGACGCAGCAGAGGTTATGAGGTGCATATCGACGAAAACGCGCCCGTTAATCGCCATCGCCCTTCTGTCGATGTGCTGTTCGATTCCGTCGCACAGCAGGCAGGGAAATTCGCCAGCGCTGCCATCCTGACCGGCATGGGTAACGACGGTGCACGCGGTTTACTCACCCTGCGCCAGGCCGGAGCCTGGACACTGGCACAGAACGAAGCGAGCTGCGTGGTGTTCGGTATGCCACGTGAAGCTATTGCGCTGGATGCCGCTTGCGAGGTGGTGGATTTGGACGTGGTGAGCCAGCGCCTACTCGACAGTTTCAACAACAACCTACAACGAAAGCGAGCCGATTAAGCCGGTTCAGGAGAGCACTCAGATGTCAGATAAAAACCTGCGTTTTCTGGTGGTGGATGACTTTGCCACCATGCGACGCATTGTCCGTAACCTGCTGCAAGACCTCGGCTATCACAATATTGAAGAGGCAGAAGACGGTCACGACGCCCTCAACAAACTGCGCGCCGCCGAGTTCGACTTCGTGGTCAGTGACTGGAACATGCCAAATCTGGATGGGCTGGAACTGTTAAAAGCGATTCGCAGCGATGCAGTGATGGCCAAGCTGCCGGTGTTAATGGTGACTGCCGAAGCCAAGCGCGAAAACATCATTGCTGCCGCGCAAGCCGGTGCCAATGGCTACATCGTGAAGCCTTTCACCGCTGCCACGCTGGAAGAGAAGCTCGGCAAAATCTTTGAAAAGTTGGGGTAACTGCCATGAGCTCACCACCGGATATACAGAGTGATAACCCGAAAGACCTGTTTATACGCATTGGCCAGCTTACCCGCCTGCTGCGCAATAGCATGGCCAGCATGGGTCTGGAGCAGACCATCATTGAGGTGGCGGATACCTTTCCCAACACGCGCGATCGTCTGCGTTACGTGGTGAGTAAAACCTCTCAGGCAGCCGACCGCGCCTTGACCAGCGTAGAGGCCGCCCGTCCGCTTCAATTGGCGTTGAGTGAGAATGCCGCGGTGCTCAGCCATCGCTGGGATGGCTGGTTTGCCGATCCCCAGCCTCTTGATCGGGCGCGTGAACTGGTGCAGGACACGCGCGCATATTTGCAGGGCGTGCCAGAGATGACCCAGCAGACCAACGCTCAGCTCACTGAGATCATGATGGCGCAGGATTTTCAGGATCTCACCGGTCAGGTGCTGCAAAGTCTGATGCAGCTGATCGACACCATTGAAAAAGAGCTGATCAGCGTCCTGGTGGAAAACATGGGCGATCGCGAACCCATTGAGGATCAGGGAGAAGTGCAGCTGAAGAATGGCCCACAGATCGACACCACCGCGCAAGGCATTGCGGCTTCGCAGGAGCAGGTTGACGATCTGCTGCAATCATTGGGTTTCTGATGCGCCATGTCTGAGCAAAGTGATAACGAGAAAACAGAAGACCCCACACCCGAACGTATCAAAAAGTCGCGTGAAGAGGGCCAGGTTCCGCGATCCCGCGAGCTGACGACCCTTGCCATGCTGCTGGTGGGTTGGGGAATGATGGTGGTGGGAGGTCATCATCTGGCGCGCTCGTTGCAGCATCTGCTGCATAACGGCCTGGCGTTTGATCGCCTGCTGGTCCGCGATCCACAGCATATGCTGGATCAAGCCGGATCGCTGCTCGGTATCGCTTTTCTGGCGTTGCTGCCGCTGGTCGCCGGCCTCTATCTCACTGCGCTGACGGCGCCAGTGATCATCGGCGGCCTGAACCTCAGCAGTAAAGCGCTCAAGTTCAATGCCAAAAAACTGAACCCCCTGTCGGGCCTTAAACGTCTGTTCTCTTCACAAATGATCTCAGAGATGGTGAAAGCCATTCTCAAAGTGCTGCTGGCCGCGGTCGGCGGCGGTCTGTTCCTGATGCTGAGCAAACATCAGCTGATCGGCTTGATCGATGAACCGCTGAACATGGCGTTGCGAGACATCAGTCAATTACTGATGTTCTGCATGCTCGCCATCATCCTGTCGCTGATCCCGATGGTGATGTTTGACGTGATTTATCAATTATGGAGCAACTGGAAAAAGCTCCGCATGAGCCGACAGGACGTTAAAGACGAATTTAAAAAGCAGGAAGGCGACCCGCTGTTGAAAGGTCGTATCCGTCAATTGCAGCGTCAGATGGCCCAACGCCGCATGATGATTGACGTCCCAACCGCTGATGTGGTGGTCAATAACCCCACGCACTATTCGGTGGCACTCAAATATCAGGAAGGCAGCATGGGCGCGCCCGTAGTAGTCGCGAAAGGCAGCGGCCTGATTGCCCTGCGCATTCGCGAGCTGGCCGCCGAGAATGGCGTTCCCATGCTGGATGCCCCACCGCTGGCGCGCGCCTGTATCGCCACTGTGAGACCGGCGCGCCGGTCCCCATCGAACTGTATAACGCCGTGGCAGAAGTGCTGGCCTGGGTTTATGGCCTGCGCCGCTGGCGCAAGGGGTATGGCACCCGTCCATCAAGCCCGACCCATCTGCCGGTTCCCGTAACGCTGGATTTTGCCCAAGAGAGTGAGAGTGATGGCTAATATCGCCACAAAACTACGTTTGCCCACCTTGAGAGAGACGCAGTGGCAGCTGCTGGCTGGGCCAGTATTGATCATGACCATCCTGGCGATGATGATCCTGCCACTTCCGACTTTTGTGCTGGACCTGCTGTTTACCTTCAATATCGTGCTGTCGATCATGATCCTGCTGGTCGCGATGTTCACGCAAAAGACGCTGGAGTTCTCAGCGTTTCCGACGGTGTTGCTGTTCTCAACGCTGCTGCGGCTGGCGTTAAATGTGGCCTCTACGCGCGTGATCCTGATGCAGGGCCATACCGGTGCCGATGCGGCAGGCCAAGTAGTCGAAGCCTTTGGTCACTTCTTGGTGGGTGGCAACTTCGCGATTGGCATCATCGTATTTATCATTTTGATCATCATAAACTTTATGGTTATCACCAAAGGCGCGGGGCGTATCGCGGAGGTAGGCGCGCGTTTCACCCTCGATGGGATGCCCGGCAAGCAGATGGCGATCGACGCCGATCTCAATGCGGGCCTGATCGGTGAAGAGGAAGCCAAGCGACGCCGTAAAGAGGTGACGCAGGAGGCGGATTTCTACGGTTCGATGGATGGTGCCAGTAAATTTGTTCGTGGTGATGCGATTGCCGGATTGATGATCATGGCGATCAATATCATCGGTGGCTTGATCATCGGCGTCATGCAGCACGACATGTCAGTGGGTATGGCGGGTGAAACCTACACCCTGCTGACCATTGGCGATGGTTTAGTGGCGCAGATCCCGAGCCTGGTGATCTCCACTGCGGCAGGTGTGGTGGTGACCCGCGTAGTTAACGACCAAGATGTTGGCGAACAGATGGTGGACCAGCTGTTCACCTCTTCACGCGTGTTGCTGCTTTCGGCCGCCGTCATTGGCTTGTTGGGCCTGATTCCCGGCATGCCGAACCTGGTCTTTCTGCTGTTCACTACCCTATTGCTCGGACTGGCTTGGTGGTTGCGAGGCCGTGAAGATGCACAAAAATCCTCGACGGGCGCCGTTCACGCGCGCGTTGAGTCGGAAACTGCGCAGGTGAATGAGGCCAGTTGGTCTGACGTACAGATGGAAGATGAACTGGGGCTGGAAGTGGGCTATCGGTTGATTCCGATGGTCGATCAAGAGCAGCAAGGCCAGTTGCTCAACCGCGTGCGGGGTATTCGCAAAAAATTCGCGCAGCAGATGGGCTTCTTGCCGCCTGCGGTGCATATCCGCGATAACCTCGATCTGGCGCCCACGCATTACCGGATTCTGTTAAAAGGCGTGGAGATCGGCCATGGCGAGATCCAACCCGATCGTTGGATGGCGATCGATCCCGGCTGCGCCGAAGGTGATGTGCCAGGCACGCCCTGCAAAGAACCGACCTTTGGCCTACCCGCATTGTGGATCGATGAAGTACAACGTGAGCTGGCCCAGACGTTGGGCTATACGGTGGTCGATCCCAGTTCAGTGGTCGCCACCCATCTTAATCATCTGATCGCCAGCCACATTGAAGAGCTGTTTGGTCGCCAGGAAGCGCAGCAGTTGCTGGATCAACTTACCAAGCATGCGCCAAAACTGGTGGAAGATCTGATCCCAGCAGTGATCAGCCTGACTACGCTGCATAAGGTGCTGCAAAACCTGTTATCGGAGCGTGTGGCGATCCGCGATATGCGCACCATCATCGATACGCTGGCGGAATTTGCCACCGCGAATAGCGATGCCGATGAGCTGACGGCACGTGTGCGCGCCCGCTTGTCACGTGCTATCACCCAGCAATGGTTCCCCGGTGACGTGGATATACAGGTTATCGGTTTGGACCTGTCACTGGAGCAGCTGTTGGTGCAAGCCACGCAAAGTGGTAGCGCCATTGAGCCGGGTATTGCCGAGAGCCTGATGAAGCAGACTGAGCAGGCACTGATGCACCAAGACGGATTGGGTGCGCCGCCGGTGCTGTTAGTCAATCCGGCGCTGCGTCTGATGCTGTCTCGTTATCTCAGGCGAATGTTCCCGCAAATGGCGGTGCTCTCAAGTCAGGAGATCAGCAGCCAGCGCAATGTGCGGATGACATGGCTGATTGGCGGTAAAGCCTGATGCGAAGCTGGATGTGGTGCGGGTTGCTGATGCTCTCCCCGCTGGCATTGGCCGCAGACGGTTCATGGAGCAGCAGCAGTTTCGGCGGCATGCTGTCACAAGGTAAGCAGACCCTCAAAAGCCGCCCGGTGCAGCCCGATGTCGCACCGCCGCAAGGCGCTATCGCAGCCACACTGGCATGGCGCATCACGACAGATGGAAACGTACCGATGGGATTTCGGGTGCAGGTATGCGGCGGCAATCGCTGTGTGCGTTTGTCGGGATTAAACGGTGAAATGGCCCTGCCCGTCGGCTTCCCGGCGGGTGGGCCGCTGTGGTTTGAATATGTTTCAACAGTGCGCGGCGCGATTGCGCCATCAGTGACGATATTGAGCAATCAGGTGACGCTGGGGTATCGGGTGAGGTGAGCATTATCTTGGCCTAACATCGGCCAGGATAATGCTATTTCATTGGCAAAAAGATATCCGTTACCAATTCATGTTCTGCTACTTCATGCACGAAGTTGTGATAATGAAAAAACAGTGGAAAATCGCGTAACTCCTCACCGCTGGTTGGCAGCCAATCGCGATACAAGCTCTGGGCCAATGCTGTTAATGCGTCATGAGAACCTTGATGGCGAAGTACTGCACAGCGCCCACCGGCAATAGCGCTATTGATGATGCCGAACGCGTTATCTTCTGGAATCGGTTCAGTGACAGAACCACATAGATGAAACTCGAAGCCATCTGGCGGTGGCATGGTGGGATCGTGCGGAGCGACACCAAATGTCTGGCTGCTGCGTACCGGTGAATAACCGCTAGCTTTGCGCCACGCAATAAACTGCGCGGCGGTTTCATTGATGCGGTGCGGCTCACCGCGATGCACCAACATCGCGACGCTTGTAGTAGGGAAATCGTGAATTTCGACTGACATATCTTCTCTCCATTTATGTTGGGGTTGAATCATGCGTTGATGCCAGTCTATCCACACCGGCTGATGGCGAAATTCACTCGGCGTAAGCTTAAAAAGCTGTTTAAAGGCGCGGCTGAATGACTCGGCATGCTGAAATCCGGCATCTAACGCAATATCGATCACTTTCTCATGAGGATTGAATGCCAGCCGATACGACGCCCGTTTTAGCCGCATCAACTGAATGTAGCGCCCCGGCGGAACACCACAAAACGCGCTGAACTGACGGTGGAAATGGTATGGCGAAAAGTGCGCCACTTCGCTCAGTTGCTCAAGCAGCAAAGGTTCATCAAGATGCTGATCGATATAATTGAAAACCTTGATGAAACGATGCTGATAGCTATGGGTATTGAAGGTGCTGTGTTTGTCGATTGGCATGGCATTCTCCTTGAAGGTGAGTATGCCCAGAAGTGCAGGCGTGGGCCTGATGGATCTTGCGGAGTTTGTGGATATTGAGAGGTGATACTGAGACAGCATAAAGATACGACCTGGCTGACGTATCGCAAGGCGGCACGCCGTTAAACCACATTGAACGACCGAGCAGACAAAGCTATGGCGGTATTAGGCGTCGCTATTTAGCGCCATTCATCAGTAAGACATGCTGCCCTTTTAGTGAAAAGCCGACTGAGTAATGTTGAATATTTTCAGTACCCACCTCAACCAAAGAGTAGTAAAGCGTGTAATTGATATTTTCATTAAATTTAAAATCAAAATTAGGCAGGCAATCACCCTTTTGGACCATTACAGAATGTGGGGGGAGTATTTTTCTGAATGCACTATCATCACTGCCAGCAAACTGGACGGTCGAGAGATAAATGGGATCCTGGATTGGAACTATGACACAAAGTTGGTTGTCTCGAAAAGTGGCATGTGCAGGTTCGTTGATAATGCCTTTATCTCCCGGACCTACGCACGAAGCCAGCAAGGGTACCAAGAATAGCAATATGAATCTTTTCATTATAAACACGCTCCCTGTGACGATGTATTTACGGCTCTTTAATCTTCCAATTTTAGCCTGAAAATTTCAATTAATAGATGGCCTTGATGACGAAACTGGTATTTAAAAAATCAGTAAAAGTCGCTATCGATGATCAAAGTAACCTTACTAAAAGCAAGTAATTTCAAGTGTGAAATATTAATGAGAATTGAATACCTAGTGAACATCCCTTACGCCAAACTTTATTGCATTGAAAGGTTATCGTGATAATCTGTAAGTGAATATTAATCGTCTATAGGAAAATAACTAAATGAAAAAGGTTTTTGCTGCCGGGATGGTGGCTTTACTTTTAGCGGGATGCGCCTCTTCTGGTAACCGTGCGTTAGAACAAGAAAATCAAGTCACTGTTCAGTCTAAGATTCAGAAAGGTATTACTACTAAGCAGCAAGTTAAAGCTCAATTTGGCGATCCCATTGGTGTAAGTTTTACTGATGGCGGTAACGAAGTCTGGACATACTCGTTAGCGAACGTAAAACTTAACGGCAGCACATTTATCCCATTCTATGGATTGTTCCATAACGGTTCTAAAGCGCACGTTAAGCAACTGGTAATTCTCTTCAAAAATGACATCGTTGAAAAATATACGATGTCAGAGTCGAACACGGAAACAAAGTCCGGTTGGGCAGATTAACTTTGCGAAGAGTTTAAGTCGCCTTACTAAGACATAATGCCCGCGAGTTAAGCATTTGAGATCATACATTCTGGTTCAGTTGAAAATCTCTCGCTTGGCGGGTATTATTTGAGCTTCGGATGGTTACAGGGATTTTGGCAACAAAATCGCATCCCACTTCCTGGAAACAGGTTCGTCCACGACGGTAAAGTGTCCTGACCTGCCGCAAGGCAGCTGAGACCCCCGCAAGGGGGTCGCTACTTTTTGTAGCCCCACCCATTACTTTTTAATTCTGTTTCTCGCCTCTTTCGGACCCATTGCATAACGCGGGCTTGCCGCCGTATCCAAAGCGATCTTGAAGATGCTCATCGATTTATTGGGTATAGCCACACCAAATGCTCCAGGCCCGGTCCGGGCAAAAAATGCAGAAAGAATATGCATACGCAGTAGGCGTTTTTCCTTATAGAAAGCAACGCAAATCTTGTAAGGCTCAACTTGCCCCGTAGCGCTATTCATCATGTCTAAAGTGAAAAATCTCTCAGCAGCAGTATGGTACAAAGCCATTGTTGGCAGCTTTTGCAAGATATTCTTAATTTGCTTAGAAGCCTCATAGCGTTCCATACAAACCCTTATCTTTTCACGGCCATCTTCATAGATTAAGGGGATGTTGTAAGAGGTGTCGTCTTTGGCAAAACAATGCAGGCCGTATGTGACCACAAAAGTGTAGGAGTGCTTCAAGCCTTCGAAGGTGATTTCATGCACATTGAGATGGGATAAAGAAAATTGGGTACCACCATGTTCAAAAGGAGGCCAATACTGAATGGAATCAATTTGATACTTTGCCACTTCGATTTACCGATCTGCTGAGGATGATTACGCCACCCTTTTTCTCTCGGTAACGATAGAGTAAATCCTACTGCTTAAACCTCATTCACTCCATAGATAATTAATAAAAAAAACAACACGTTACTCGTTTTTGTTACAGGTTTTTTGAATGAATTTTTAGCATGGAAAGGTTTAATTAACACTGTCAGGGACGGGGTACAGACGCAAAAAAAGCCGCTCGTGAGCGACTTAATTTTTGCATCAATCGATGGTGCCGAAGGCCGGACTCGAACCGGCACGTATCTCTACGGTTGATTTTGAATCAACTGCGTCTACCGATTTCGCCACTTCGGCACTGAAGAGGATGCGGAAAACGTTGGGGATTATACCGTTACAAACGGAGTGCGCAACTGTAATCGACAGGGTTGTGCACTGACCGTTGAAAAAAACAGCATTCCGCTGACAAACGGTCAAAAACCTGCCAGTTTCATTGCCCACGGCGCCTTCAAATGCAGAACATTCCCAAACTCCCCGCTCTTAGGAACTTTCTGTGCTTACGTCCCTCTTAACCAAAACTGACGACGTCAGATGTATAAAGACAACGAGGTTGACATGAACAAAGCATCACAACGCATCATTTTGGGATTGGGTATCGCTGCAGCACTGGTAGCAGGAAGCGCATCCGCGGCGAGTTGGCAGGATCAGTTAAGCAGCGCAGCGTCGCAGCTGTCGCAGCAAAACAACAGCACTGGCACCACCAGCAGCAGCACTCAGAACGGCGGTTTGTCGCTCTCTTCGCTGACTGGTTTGCTCAATGGCGGCGATAAAGCAGTCAGTTCTAACAGTATGACTAACGCCGCGGGTGTGATGTCCTACTGTGTGCAGCACAACGTGGTGGATAACAATGTGGCATCGGTGAAGGATCAAGTGCTGAGCAAGCTCGGCCTGAGCAGCCCCGCCGCGCAGGAGCAAAAGACGGATTACCAGCAGGGTCTGCAAGGATTGTTGAACACCGGCAACGGTCAGCAGCTCAATCTGCAGAGCCTGAGCAACTCACCAATGGGTGAGAAAGTGAAGACCAAAGCCTGTGATGTGGTCCTGAAACAGGGCAAGAAATATATCGGCATGTAATACCCACCTTCCTGCAACGCGAAATATTTGAGCCAGGATTGTCGATAGCAAGGCGCGAGCTGTCCCTCGCGCCTTTTTTTATCCGCGTAATCAATTGCATAATGCCGCTCACTTAAGCCAATGAGTGCGTATTTAACCCGGTACGCATGAATGCCGAAAACCGCACCGAACAATGTAGGGGCGTCATTCATTACGACCGAAACGCACTTAAGTGACAAGCACGACGCATTAAATTGCACCACTACCGCATCAAGGCACTGGTTTCCTCCACCACTGGCTGCAGTAGGCCGACCGCGTGCTCATACGAACGGATATTGGTGTAACTCATCACCAGCCCATAACGTTTTTGCGTTTGCGTATACCAACCAGAAAGCGGCAATACACGCAGTTGATGACGCTGCCATATCTCCGCCAATGCGACGTCCTGTATGCCCTGCCGCAAGAAGGCCACAATGTGCATGCCACCGTCCGTGAGTTCAAACTCAAACAGCTGGGGAAAACAGTGCTGTAGGGCATCCAACATCATGCGGCGGCGTTGCTGATAAAGAATGCGCATCTTCTTGATATGGCGGTAGAAATGCCCCTCACTGAGAAACTGCGCCAGAATCTTTTGCGGCAGCAGCGGCATACCGGTTTCAAGTATCTCGCCCAGTTCACGGAAACGTTCCACGGTCTCTTGCGGCATCACCAAGTAGCCCACGCGCATGGCGGGCATGATGGTTTTACTGAAGGTGCCGGTGTAGATCACCCGGTCATGCACATCGAGGCTTTTCAGCGCCGGAATCACTTTGCGCGTGTAGTGAAACTCGCCGTCGTAATCATCCTCAATAATCCAGCTGTTATTCTGCTGCGCCCACTCCAGCAACTGATGTTTACGCGGCAGCGATAGCGTCACGGCCAGAGGACTATGATGAGTGGGCGTCACGACCGCGAAGCCTGCGTCTGCGTGGTAACGCTGGAGGAAATCCACATCAACACCGTCACGATCCACCGGCACGTAGTGCAGATTTGGCGCTATTCGCTTCAGCAGTTTTTGTCCGAAGAAATAGCCGGGATCTTCAAACAAAACCTTGTCATGAGGATGTGCCAATACTGCCAGGATCAGCCGCAGATTCGCGCGATAGCCGGTGGTGATGAAGATCTGCTCTGGCTGGCAGTTAAGTCCGCGTGAAATATTGAGGTAGCTGGCAATGGCCTCGCGCAGTGGCTGGTAGCCCATGATGGCGGGCATGATCATCTCATCTGGCCGCAGCGTGCGCGCCGCTTTGCCTGAGATCAGCAGCCACTTCTTGTGCGGGAACTCATCCAGTGCGGGGATGCCCAACCGCAACTCGCCTTTGCTTTCAATCACAGGATGTTCCAGCCGTGTGGAAGGTGGCGCGGTGGTGACCTGTGCGGCTTCGCCAAGATTCAGTGCAGGGTTCACGCGCGTACCCTTGGCTCCCTGGCTGACAAAGTATCCTTCTCCAATCAGGATCTCGTAGGCGGCCTCCACGGTTTTGCGCGCCACCTGCAGTTCACTGGCTAACACGCGAATCGCGGGCACCCGATCGCCCGGCTTTAAGCGCCCTTCCAGGATCTGCTGACGATAACGAGCGTAGATTTCTTTGTAACCCATCTGTTTTCCTTCATCACGATGAGGTTCGCACCAATGCGCTCACGACAAAGTGAATGCGCGATGATGCAATAAAGCTATGTCCTACCTGTTTTCACCCATATTGACCCTTTTCCCTCAGACATAGAAGTTTAAGATGCATCCATCAACCCCACTACTGCATACAGGTCGCCATGAAAATTGTTCATTACGATACGCCCACCGAACTGGCGCGCTGCTATCCGTTGATGCGCGAACTGCGTTTCAGGCTGGCCGATGAAGCCGCGTTTATCACGCAGGCGCAGCGTCAGCAAGCACAGGGTTATCGTCTGGCGGGTATTGAGCAGGATGGCAGACCGGTGGCGTTGGCAGGCTATCGCCTGCTGGAAAATTTTATTCATGGCCGTTTTTGTTACGTCGATGATTTGGTCACCAGCGCCACCACCCGCAGCCAGGGCTTGGGTGCTGTGCTACTCAACGGCTTGGCTGAACGGGCTTTAGAACAAGGCTGTGGCCGCATCGTGCTCGACACGGCGCTGAGTAACCAGCGGGCACAAAAATTTTATCAACGCGTCGGCTATAGCGCGTTGGGACTGCACTTTTATCGCGATCTCGCTGAGGGAGAAACTTTATGAAATTGCTGCACGTTCAGGTCAGCCCGGATCTCGCCGGATCGGCCTCACGTATCGCTTCGGCGCGCTTAGTGGAAAAACTGCGCGCACAGCATGCCGATTTAGAAGAAACCGTTTTGGATCTGGCGCAGCATCCGCTGCCGCACCTCGATGCCTTCACGATTGGCGCCTTTTTTACCCGTCCTGAGGATCGCAGCGATGCACAGCGTGCCGCCATTCAGACTTCCGAAACCCTGGTGGATCAGCTGTTTGCCTGCGACACATTGGTTATCTCATCGCCAATGTGGAATCTCGGTCTGCCGTCGGTGTTGAAAGCCTGGTTCGACCATATTACCCGCGCTGGAAGAACCTTCGCCTTTACCCCGGAGGGCAACAAAGTCGGGCTGGTTAACGGTAAAAAAGTCTACAGCGTGGTCGCGAGTGGCAGCGTGTTTGCTCACGGCCCCTTTGTGCAGGATGACCAGTTCACACCCTATATCCGTGTGGCGCTCGAGTACGTCGGCATCACCGATGTGCAATTTATTCGCGTTGATGGCACCCACGATCCCATCAGCCGTGACACCGCATTACCCCAAGCTCTGCAAACTATTGACCGTTTATTCTGAATGAGGAAAGCATCATGACTTCACGCGTTAACCACTTTAAAACTGCGCCAGCACTGGCCAAAGCGATGTCTGATTTCTCCAACACGGTGGCCAATACGGCGCTGGAAAAGTCACTGAAGCATCTGATCGACATTCGTGCTTCACAGCTGAATCACTGTGCCTTCTGCCTCGATATGCATGTCAAACAGGCAAAAATTGACGGCGAGCGCGAACTGCGTCTGCACCATGTTTCGATCTGGCGTGAATCCCCACTTTTTAGCGCCCGTGAGAAAGTGGCCTTTGCGCTGACTGAGGCACTCACGCGAATTGGTGAGCACGGCGTGGATGAAGCGCTCTACGCTGAGCTGCGTGAGCACTTCTCGGAGAATGAGATCAGTGAACTGACTTTCAAGATTGCAGCGATCAATACCTGGAACCGACTGATGATTTTGTCACAGATGGTGCCCGGTTCACTGGATAGCGCTTATGGCTTGGATCGTGCTGATTTGCGTTAATTTTTCCCGCCAGTAGCAACAGCTGCTGGCGTTGTCATGTTCATCTGCGCTGCCTGAAGCTATAGTGAGATTTTGCACCACACAGGACAGCGCACATGAAAGGCATCAACATTGCGATTTACTTCGATCCCGACCTGATTCACATCTGCGTTCACCAGCAAGATGACAGCTATCTTATCCAGACCTTTAATTACGACGACAGCGTGATTGAAGAGATATATCAGTGGCTTGAGCAGTTCACCCCGAATCGCACCCATATTTGCCTGATTGAGCACGACACCGCCGACATCCTTGCCGATGAGCTGGTCGATAACGGCTATCACGTCCATCAGGTCAGCCAACACGATCTTCTGACCTGGTTTGCCAGCGAACCACCCACCACACCTGATGGTTCACCGGTGCGCGCACTGCTGCGCTATCTGGAGAACGAAAAGCCTGCCGAATATCAATCGCGTACGCCGCAAATCGAGGCGCTGATGGATTTGCTCGATGAGCTGGACGATCTCGAAGGCGTGGATGAAGTCGAAGATGAAGACAACCTGCCGGACGACGTTCTGCGTTTAATGAAGCAGAAAAAAATCACCGCCAATGACGCAGCACAGCGTCTGCTGCCAGAGGTGAATGAGCGCATTCGCGAGCATCTGATCAGTTACCCTGAGCTGATGACGCCAGAGCTGTTGGAGGATTTCTTCCCTGAGCTGCTGGAAGCGCTGGAAACACCGAAACACTGATTTTTCCAAGTGCATATTGGGTCGCGGCGCGATTTATCGCGCGGTTTTGTCTGATGTGGCAATGTGCCGACGCTGGCAATGCGCAATAAGTTGCGCCGCTACCGAAGTGTTTGGTCATTGCGTTGTTTTCAGTGGGAAATAAGCATGTTGGAACTGTTTAAAGCCATCGGGCTGGGATTAGTGGTGATTTTGCCACTGGCCAACCCGCTGACCACCGTGGCGCTGTTTCTCGGCCTCGCGGGAGACATGAACTTCCAGGAGCGCAATCGGCAGGCTCTGCAGGCGTCGATCTATGTATTCCTAATTATGATGGTGGCATGGTATGCCGGTAACGCGGTGCTGCACACCTTTGGCATCTCGATTCCGGGCCTGCGGATGGCTGGCGGCTTGATCGTCGCCTTTATTGGTTTTCGCATGCTGTTCCCCGCTAAACCCGTGGGACACTCCGTGGAAGCCGAGCATAAACAGGATGAGATTGACGCTAGCGTACAGCGCGAAACGGTGAATATTGCCTTCGTGCCGCTGGCGATGCCCAGCACAGCGGGGCCGGGCACCATTGCGATGATCATTAGCTCGGCATCAACGGTGAAATCGGGCGTGGACTTCTCTGCTTGGGTTATCGCAGTCGCGCCGGTGTTGACCTTCCTGGCGGTGGCGGTGATTTTGTGGATTTCACTGCGTAGCTCAGGCGCCATTATGAAGCTGGTGGGCAAAGGCGGTATTGAGGCGATTTCGCGTCTGATGGGGTTCTTGCTGGTGTGTATGGGCGTGCAGTTCGTGATTAATGGCGTGCTGGAAGTGGTGCGGACTTATCATTAAACCCAGGGCGCCATTAATGGCGCCCCTACATTGCACAGTGCCTAATTCCATGAATAGCGCACCCATATTGCACAGTGCCTAATTCCATGAATAGCGCACCCATATTGCACAGTGCTTAATTCCATAAATGGCGCACCCAGATTGCACAGTGCCTAAATTCCATAAATAGCGCACCCATATTGCGCGGTGCCTAATTCCATAAATGGTGCACCCAGATTGCGCGGTGCGTAGTTCCATCATTACGGCGTGCAGATGGTAGGGTGCGCATTAATGCGCACCTGGATTTAAACATTTTACTTCATAGACTTACGTACATCTGCGACCTGATCTTTGGTCACGGCTGGGGCATTGTTGCTCCAACCCTGACGGATAAAGGTCGCCAGTTGCGCCACTTCATCGTCAGTCAGACGTTGGCCAAAGCCAGGCATCGCCAAGGTTGAAGGCGCTTTCTCGGTCGATGGCTGCTGCGCACCGGCGAGAATGGTGTGGATTAACCCGGTTGGATCTTTGGCGTTAACAATCGTGGCCTGATCCAGTTCTGGGAAGATCCCCGGCGCGCCTTTACCCGTTACGAAGTGACAAGCACCGCAGTTATCGATATACAGACGCTCACCTTCCGACAGATTCTTCGCGGCGGTCAGTTTCGCTTCGGTTGCCTGCTGCTTCTGCACGTTGTAGGCCTGCAGCGGCGGATTGCCACCGATAAACTTCAGGTATGCAGCAATCGCTTTCAGGTCAGCATCGGTCATGTGCGAGCTGGAGTGCTCAATCACGGACTTCATCTCACCGCCCACTGCCGCTTTATCGTTACGGCCAGTTTGCAGGTAATCAACAATCTCCTGCTCGCTCCAGCGCGGTAAACCACGCAGTGAAGGCACGTCCCAGTTGTTCAGGCTGCCACCAGCAAGGAACTTGTCGTCACCGCTGTCCAGCGCCTTCTCGTTCATACCCAAACCGCGCGGCGTATGGCAACTGCCGCAGTGGCCAAGACTTTCCACGATATAAGCACCGCGATTCACTTCTTCAGACGCACCGCCAATCGGCTGGAACGGCTTATCAGAGGTGAACGCCCAGTTCCAGAAGCGCATGCCCCAACGCTGACTGAACGGGAAGCTCAGTTTGGTCTCTTCTGGCTGCTCACTGCTCGGCTTCACGCCTTTCATGAAGTAGACATACAGCGCGTGCATATCTTCATCACTGATTTTGGCGTAATCCGGATACGGCATCGCAGGATAGAGGCGTGAACCGTCCGGCAGCACGCCTTTGCGCACCGCATCCGAGAACTGCTGCTCGCTGTAATTGCCGATGCCGTGCTCTTTATCCGGCGTGATATTGGTGGAGTAGATGGTGCCGAGGTTCGACTCAATCGCTAAACCACCCGCATAATCGGCCTTGCCCGCGACGCTATGGCACGCCATACAGTCGCCGAGACGTGACAGATACTCGCCCTGCTTGATGAGTGCGGCGTCATCTGCCGCGTGTGCCTGTACCGCAAAGCTTCCCAGCAGCACGGCGTTAGCGATTAACAATGATTTTAATTTCATGTGCTTATGCCTGTACCAATGGACCTGGGTTTTTCAGATAGTGTTCTTTGATCGCCTGCGCCGCCATCAGGGTAATCGCGCCGATGGTATCGGTCGGGTTCGCCTGGAAGTTTTGCGGGAAGGCGTTGCCGCCCGGTACAAACACGTTATGCACATCCCAGCTCTGCAGGTATTTGTTCAGCGCTGAAGTTCGTGGGTTATCGCCCATTACCGCGCCGCCCACGTTGTGAGTAGAAACGTATTTGGTCAGGTCAAAGTCCGCACCCATTGGCAGGAAGCTCATGCTCATGTTGTCTGGGTTCAACTCTTTCGCGATGTTGCCAACGATGCCTTTCAGATGCTGTTGCAGCTTGAGTTCATTCTCTTTCCAGTTGAACGTCATGCGCAGCAGCGGCTGACCGCGATGGTCGGTGTAGTGTGGGTCCAGATCCAGATAGATATCGCGATACGACTGACAGGTGGTCGTAATGCTGATCTTCATGGAATGGTTGTACCACTGCTCCAGACCTTCCTTGTAACCCATCCCCCAGCTTGGCGTGCCTTTCGGCAGTGCAGCGGCCATCGGTGTACCGGTTGCCTGTGAGCTGTGGATCTTCGCGCCGCCGAGGAAACCGAGGCCTGGGCCATCAAAGTTACCGGGTGAGATGTCGTTAAACATCTGGCCGGTAGCGCCTGCAGTAGCGTAAGAGTTGAAGTTTTTGTCTTTGAAGAACAGGGTTGCGCCACCGTTCGACAGGAACGCATAGTTACGGCCGACCACACCTTCTTCGGTGATTGGGTTGTACGGCTTACCGATACCCGACAGCAGCATCAGACGGACGTTGTACAGCTGGAAGCTGGACAGTACGACGATTTTGGCTGGCTGGAACACTTCGTTGCCGTCCACGTCGAAATAAATCACGCCTTTAGCGGTTTTCTTGTCGTCGTGCAGCACGACTTTCACCACTTCCGCATGCACTTCATAAGAGAAGTTCGGCATACGCTTCAGTGAATCCATTACCGCAGTTTGCGGCGAGGCTTTCGAGTAGTTCAGGCACGGATACTTCGAGCAGTAACCGCAATAGTTACAAGGCGCGATCTGGTTACCGTACGGGTTTTTCCACGCGCGTGAGACGCATGCAGACGGGTTCGGGAACGGGTGATAACCCAGCTTGGTCGCCGCTTCTTTGAACATCACGTTGTTCAGCGTGTCTTCCAGCGCAGGCAACGGATAAGGCTCAGAACGCGGACCTTCAAACGGGTCACCGCCTTCCAGAATCTGGCCGCGCAGGTTGCCGGTGTTGCCCGACTGACCGCAGATCAGCTCAAATTTGTAGTAATACGGCTCGATCTCTTCCCAGGTGAACGGGAAGTCCATCACGCGCATATCTTCCTGAAGCACGCCTGGCTTATAAGCCTGATCGACGTAGGTCTTCAGTTTGATATCGGTAGGTGTCGGACGAATCAGTACCGCCGTCCAGTGCATACCTGCACCACCCACACCGGTACCCGGTGCGAATGCGCCCCATTTACGGGTTGGCAGCGCTGTTTGATCCATGTTGTAACGCACGGTAACCGCCACTTCTTTCGGCGTGGCGAACACTTTGTTACGCACGTTATAGGCGTATTCATCCGCTGGTTTCGGGTAAGCGAAATCCGGGTAATCACGCTCGCCGCCGCGCTCTAACGCGCGCACTTCCAGCCCGGCCATCGCCAGTTCGATACTCATCAACGAGCCGGCCCAGCCGAGGCCGCAAACAACGACGTCGACTTCTTTCTTTGTAATCTGTGCCATGTTAAATCCTGTCTCACATACCAAATACGGGGGTGGGCTTAAGCGCGCTCACCCAAGAGGCTGACCGGTCCCAGCGGGTACGGCACGTTGTGCTGCTTCACCCATTCGGTGAAGCTGGCACGTGCGCCAGGGAAGCCGATTGCAATCCAGGCTTTCATGCCTTTGTTGCCGCCGTACATTGGGTCGGCGAGGTAGCCGTGTTTGGTATCTGCAAGCAGTTGGCCGAAGAACTGCGAGGCTTTCAGGTTCGGTTCGCCCAGTGTGGCAAAGTCGATACCGTCGTTTTTGTTCACCTTGGTCAGTACCGCATCTTTTTCTTCCAGAGATAACTCGTGGAACGCCTTCTGGTAGGTGCTCTGTGTCCACTGATTCACCAGTTTGATACTGGTGTGATAGATCTCTTGCGGGGTGAACGGAATCTGATAACCCATGGTGGCTGGCGCATGCACATCAAACGGACCTTGCATGTAAATTTCGCCACCAAACTCTGGGCTGTGCAGCTGCTGATCGATAAAGATCGGCACATTGGTTTCCAGCGCGCCAGGTGCTTTGCCATTACCACCGGCCGGAATCAAACGGTCGGTTGCAGCCAGAATGAACTGCCACTCCTCTGCGCTGAAAAAGATCGGTTTATAGTCGGCAAGTTCTGGTGCTGCCATTTCCGCAGCTTGCGCTGCAGTCAATCCCTTCAATACCAGGTCGCTTAATGGCAAAGCCAATAACGACCCAAGTAAAAACTTACGTCTGGTGGTCGGTTTATTTAGAAGCATGGCGCGACGACTCTCACTTGCTAAGAAAGATAATTATTTTTGTTAATGGCTTTATAAATCGGTAAAGAACCTGGCAATCTTAGGGATACAGATATTTCTGAATGTAAAAATTAAATTAAAGATGTGTTTTGATGAGAAACCATCATGATGTTGAATTTCGGTTACAGGCAGGTAAAGGGCTTTCGAGGCGGGAATTTCACTTTTAACCGTACAAATGCTGTGTTTTTAGCAAATAGCGCTGGGCATTTGTCCAATTTTAATCGCGCAAAGAAATAATCGCGCAAATCAATCGATGAAAATAAATCATACTTCCATACAAGAGAATTATTCTCATTAATAACATTTTATTTACTTATTTGACCAGCCTGTGAACGATCTATTTCCTCAAAATGACAAGCAGCGCACAAAATAAGCGTAATAATCGCCGAGTGTTATCAATTGTTAATTTCTGGCACAGCTCAGAACAAACCGGCATTTTGCCTGAGCAGCAGCAGCGATAGAGTCAATTTATCAATCACTCAGGATAACAATAAATGCGCTCATTGATTTTGTTCTTGGCTTTATGGAGCAGTGCTTTTGCCTCGCTGGCGGTAACACCAAAAGACACGCTGGTGGTTGCCGTGCCGCTGGATGGCATCATCAGTTTCGACCCCGCAGAAAGTTTTGAAACGGTCAGTAACAGCGTACAGCGCAACATCTACCAGACGCTGGTACAAGCCGATCGCGATACACCACAGAAACTGGCACCGCTGCTGGCGACCTCGTGGCAGTCTGGCAGCACACCACACAGCTTGGTGTTTAATCTCAAATCGGGTGCGCACTTCTCCAGTGGCAATCCGGTCACGCCTCAGGATGTGATCTTCTCGCTTACCCGTGCTGTACAACTGAACAAAGCCCCTTCGTTTATCCTGGCTGAATTTGGTTGGACTACCGCCAATATCGCGAGCCAGTTCAAAGTGCTGAATGACCATCAGCTGGAAATTCAATGGCCCGCAGCAATCGGTCAGGATTTGGCACTGCGTTTGCTCACCGCACCGGTCGCCTCGGTGGTAGATAGCAAAACGGTTCAGCAACACGCGCTGAATAACGATCTCGGTAATGGTTGGCTGCACACCAACACGGCAGGCAGCGGCGCATTTACTATCCAACAATATGTGCCACAGCAGGCGCTGGTACTGAGCGCCAATCCGCAAGCTAATCCTCAGCCGCATCTGAAACGTATTTTGTTGAAAGGCGTGGCCGATGCTGGGGCGCGTCGCCTGTTGATTCAGCAAGGCGATGTCGATGTGGCGTACCAACTCGGTCCTGACCAAATCGATGCGCTGAAAAGTGATAAAAACCTGCGCATCGAAGCGTTCCCTTCAAGTCTGGTGTATTACCTTGGCTTTAATACCCAGAACAAAGCTCAACCCGCGCTGGGTAATCCGGCGCTGTGGGAAGCGGCGCGCTGGTTGGTTGATTATCAGTCTATCTCACAAGATTTGCTGAAAGGTCAGTACCGTATTCATCAGAGTTTTCTGCCGCAGGGTTTCGATGGCGCGTTAGAGGATCAGCCTTTCCATTACGATGTGGCCAAGGCTAAGGCCATTCTGGCGAAAGGCGGGATTAAGCCGGGCAGCAAGTTTGCGCTGACGGTAATTAATCAGCCACCCTACATCGATGTGGCGCAGGCGTTACAGGCCAGCTTTGCGAAAGCCGATGTGCAGATTGAATTGCAGCCGGTAGCGGAATCCGAGTTGTGGAGCAAAATGCGCGGGCGTGACTTCCAGTCGATCTTTATCTATTGGGGCGCGGACTACATCGACCCCAATACCAACGCCAGTGCCTTTGTGTATAACGTGCCCGGCGGTTCCAAAACCCTCGCATGGCGTGTCGGCTGGGAAATCCCTGAGCTGAGTGCTAAGACACGTGCGGCGGCGGGTGAAAGTGATGCGGCTAAGCGCCGTGCACTGTATACCGATTTGCAGCAAACCGTGCAGCAGAGCTCGCCGTTTGTGGTGATGCTACAGGGTGCGCAGCAGGTGGCGGTGCGGAACAACGTTAACCATGTGCAGCAAGGGATTGGTGTGAGCTTGCTCTATTTTGATGCGGTGGAGAAACAGTAAAGCAAACCATCGGGGGGAATTGCTCCCCCCTTTGTGTATTTCAGTGCAATCTTCATCCTCCTGACCGCATCGCTTGCTATTCTTTCAGGCATAACCTGTTGCCTGCGAGTGAAAAAAACATGACCACCCCGCTGCTGATTGCTCAAACGCCTGACATCCAGTTATCACTGCTATCCAACATGGCTAACCGCCACGGCCTGATCACCGGCGCGACCGGCACGGGTAAAACCGTGACGCTGCAAAAATTGGCAGAATCCTTCTCTAATATTGGTGTTCCGGTGTTTATGGCCGACGTAAAAGGCGATCTCACTGGCGTTGCCGCCGCAGGCGAAGGCTCTGAAAAGCTGTTAGCACGACTGGAGAAAATTGGCGTCACCGACTGGCAAGCACAGAAAAATCCGGTGATGGTGTGGGATATTTTTGCCGAGAAAGGCCATCCGGTGCGCGCCACGGTGTCCGACCTGGGTCCGCTGCTGTTAGCGCGTTTGCTGAACCTCAATGAGGTGCAATCCGGCGTGCTGCAAATCATCTTCCGCATCGCGGACGACCAAGGTTTGCTGCTGCTGGATTTCAAGGATCTGCGCGCCATGACGCAGTACATCGGTGATAACGCCAAATCGTTCCAGACGCAGTACGGCAATATCAACAGCGCCTCGGTGGGGGCTATTCAGCGCGGTTTGCTGGCACTGGAACAGCAAGGTGCTGAGCACTTCTTTGGCGAGCCGATGTTAGATATCCGTGACTGGATGCGCTGCGACAGTGAAGGCAAAGGCTTCATCAACATCCTTTCCGCTGAGAAGCTGTATCAGATGCCAAAACTCTATGCCACCAGCCTATTGTGGCTGCTGGCTGAGCTTTACGAGCAGTTGCCGGAAGCGGGCGATCTCGACAAGCCGAAGATGGTGTTCTTCTTTGATGAAGCGCACCTGCTGTTTACCGATGCGCCGCCGGTGCTGTTAGAGAAAGTCGAACAGGTGATTCGCCTGATCCGCTCCAAAGGCGTCGGCGTCTACTTCGTGACGCAAAATCCTTCTGATATTCCTGACAACGTGCTCGGTCAGTTGGGCAACCGCGTGCAACATGCGCTGCGTGCCTTCACGCCAAAAGATCAGAAGGCTGTCAAAAGCGCCGCTGAAACCATGCGCGCCAATCCGGCATTCAATACTGTGGAAGCCATTCAGGCGTTAGGCACCGGCGAAGCGTTGATTTCCTTCCTCGATGAGAAAGGCAGTCCATCAATGGTGCAGCGAGCGATGGTGATTGCGCCCGGTTCGCGAATGGGGCCGATCAATCAAGATGAACGCAACGGCTTAATCAACAACTCGCCGCTGTACGGTAAATACGACACCGAAGTGGATCGCGAATCCGCATTTGAGATGTTGCAAAAAGGCGTTCAGACCGCGCCGCAACAAGCGAATGCGCCTGAAGCCAAAGGGAATAATGTCGAGGTCGACGATGGCATACTCGGTGGGTTGAAAGACATTTTGTTTGGGTCAACCGGACCGCGCGGTGGCAAGCGCGATGGTGTGGTGCAGAGCGTGGCAAAAAGCGCAGCGCGACAGGTCACCAACCAGATCATTCGCGGAGTGCTGGGGAGTTTGATGGGCGGCCGCCGTCGATAATCTCATGAAATAAATGGCATTTCGTAGCCGCGCTGTTTTCAGAAATGTTGCTAAATCACATACGCGCGATGAGTCGTGCCGCTACCATAATGACGCTAATTGAATAGGTGCAATCATTCGCGCCGCGACCAAAAGGTGTGCTCTGCTAAGATCTTTCTATGGATAAACATCAACAACTCAAACGGAGTAAGCGTCTGGCGCTGTCGCTGCTGCTGATTGCGGCAGCGACATTTGTCGTGACGCTGTTTCTGCCACCTAATTTCTGGGTGCTTGGTCTGAAGGCTATCGCGGAAGCGGCGATGGTCGGTGCACTGGCAGACTGGTTTGCCGTGGTCGCGCTGTTTCGCCGCGTACCAGTGCCCTTTATCTCAAGGCACACGGCGATTATTCCACGTAATAAAGACCGTATAGGCGAGAATTTGGGGCGTTTTGTGCAGGAAAAATTCCTCGATACCGATTCGCTGCTGGCGTTGATTCGTCGCCACGATCCCTCGCAGATGCTGGCGCAATGGCTCAACACGCCCGGTAATGCCGACCGCATTGGCCGCCATCTGTTGCAGGTGATGCGCGGCTTCCTCGATCTCACTGATGATGAACGCATCCAGCGTTTCATCCGGCGTGCCGTGCACCGTGCGCTGGATAAGGTCGACCTCACCCAATCCAGCGCACTGTTGCTCGACAGCCTGACCAAAAACAACCGCCATCAAGAGTTGCTTGATGCCGCAGTACAACAGCTGCTGCGCCTCCTGCACAAGCCAGGAACACGGGAGTTCATAGCCGGACAAATTGTGCGCTGGCTGAAGCGTGAACATCCCATCAAAGCCAAAATGCTCCCCACCGAATGGCTCGGTGAGCACAGCGCCGATATGGTGGCGAATGCCGTCGATTCGATTCTCGATCAGGTTGCACTCGATCAGGGTCACGAGTTACGTCTGAGCTTTGACCGTGCCGTGCAACGGCTGATTGAGAGGCTAAAAACCGATCCTGAGATGGCCGAACGTGCCGAAGTGATTAAGAGCTGGCTGAAAGAGGATGAGTCACTGAATCGTTATATCGGTGAACTGTGGCAGGACCTGCGCAACTGGCTCAAAGCCGATCTCAGCAGCGAGGATTCCCGCGTGCAGGAGCGCGTGCGTCTGGCGGCGCTGTGGTTAGGTGAAACCTTAGCGGCCGATGAAGCGCTACGTAGCTCCATGAATCAGCATCTGGAAGATGCCGCGCGTAGCGTGGCGCCAGAGTTTGCACAGTTCCTGACGCGTCACATCAGCGATACGGTGAAAAGCTGGGATGCCCGCGATATGTCACAACAGATTGAGCTGAATATTGGCCGCGATTTGCAGTTTATTCGTATTAACGGGACCTTGGTGGGGGGCACCATTGGATTAGTGCTATATCTGCTATCACAGCTGCCGGTTCTGGTGCAGACCCTTCGTTAGTCAACATCGGTAATAAAAAAAGGTCGCCATAAATGGCGACCTGAGTAATTCTCTCTGGCGGCAGCGTTTATGCTGCCCATCGACCTATCAACTGCGTTTTATCAGCAAATAGAAGCTGATGGCAAAGAACGCGGCACTCGGCAACAGCGCACCCAGAATCGGCGGTATGCCATACACGAGGCTCAATGGGCCAAAGATCTGGTCCAGCACGTAGAACAGGAAGCCAAAGCTGATCCCCGTCACTACGCGCACGCCCATCGACACACTGCGCAGCGGGCCGAAGATAAACGACAGCGCCATCAGCATCATCACCGCCACTGAAAGTGGCTGGAAGATTTTACCCCACATATTCAGCTGATAACGTCCTGAAACCTGGCCGCTCTGCTTGAGGTATTTGCTGTAGTTGTAGAGGCCGCTGATTGACAACGCATCCGGGTCTAACGCCACCACGCCGAGTTTGTCTGGCGTCAGGTTGGTTTTCCATTCCCCGCCAAGACTTTGTGAGCCGGTGATCTGTTTCGCATCGCTGAGGTTAGATTCATCCACCTGCGACAGCACCCAAAGCTTCTTGTCCTTATTCCAGGCCGCACTGGCGGCATAACGCACGCTGAGTAAACGACGCTGATCGGTGAAGCTGTAAATGCTGACGCCATCGATCTCGTTATCGTTTTTGATACGCTCGATATAGATGAAGTCATGGCCATCCTTCGCCCACAGTCCACTTTGCGTCGACATCAGCGAGCCGCCGTAAAGCTGCTGCGCACGATAATTACGTGCCATTTGTTCGCCCTGTGGTGCGACAAACTCACCCACAGCCATGGTCAGCAGCACCAGTGGAATCGCGGTTTTCATCACCGCCAGCGCCACTTGCATGCGGGTAAAGCCCGATGCCTGCATCACCACCAATTCACTGCGCTGAGCCAGCGTACCCAAGCCCAATAGCGCGCCCAGCAGGGCCGCCATCGGGAAGAAGATCTCAATATCCTTGGGGACGCTGAGCAAGGTGTAATAACCGGCGTCTAGCGCGGTGTAAGCACCCTGCCCGGTTTTGCGCAGCTGATCGACAAACTTAATAATGCCCGACAGCGACACCAGCATGAACAGCGTCAGCATGATGGTATTGAAGATGGTCTTACCGATATAGCGATCAAGGACCTTAAACATCACACCGATCCTCCACGGCTAAAACGGCCACGAATACGGCGCATCGGCACCGTATCCCACAGGTTCAGCAACACCGCCAGCGCCAGATAAGCGAAGTTCACTACCCACATCCAGATAGCAGGATCGAACCTGCCTTTCGCTGCGTTAGAGCGTAACGAACTCTGTAACAGGAAGAAGATCAGATACAGCAGCATCGCAGGGAGCATCGACAGCACGCGGCCCTGGCGGGGGTTCACCACACTGAGCGGCACCACCATCAGCGCCATCACCAGTACCGCAAACACTAGCGTTAAACGCCAGTGGAACTCGGCCTGGAACTGCGGCGTTTTGTTTTGATACAGCGTGCTGATGCTCGCCTGATCGGCATCATTCGGATCGAGCGTCGCCTCTTTGTAGCCCACCAATGCCTGATAGTTAGTGAAATCCGTAATGCGGAAATCACGTAGCATCGCCGTGCCTTCAAAGCGCGAGCCTTTATCCAGCGTCACCACCTGAGAGCCGTCTTTACGCTGCTCCATATGGCCACTGTCAGCCAACACCACGGATGGACGCGCATTGCCTTTCGGACGCAACTGCGCCAGGAATACGCTACCAAAGTGATTGCCCTTCACATTTTCCACAAACAGCACGGAATTACCGTCGCTGGAGGTCTGGAACTGGCCCGCTGCCAGCGCCGCTGCGCCTGGGTTGGCTTTGGCATTTTGTGTCACTTCATCCTGGTAACGCGATGACCATGGCCCTAACCAGAGGACGTTGACCGCTGCGACCGCTGAAGTCAGCAGCATCAGAATCATCGCCGCCTTCACCAGCACGCTTTTGCCCAAGCCGCAGGCATGCATCACCGTGATCTCACTTTCGGTGTACAGCCGCCCAAGGGTCATCAGAATCGCTAGAAACAAGCTTAGGGGCAGGATAAGTTGTGCCATTTCAGGCACGCCAAGTCCTAACAATGTCAGAACCAGATTTGTTGGGATCTCGCCATCCACCGCTGCACCCAAAATCCTGACTAACTTCTGGCAAAAGAAGATCAGTAGCAGGATGAACAGGATAGCCAGCTGGCTTTTGAGCGTTTCCCGAACCAGATATCTAATGATGATCACGCTTAGTACGCCTGTGATAACTTGTCTTTTTGCAGGAAAATCGCTAGTTTCAACGCTTATCAGCCATTTTTCTTCATCAATGGCCGTCATCGTAGCTAAAATAGTATGACGAACGCGTTAGGGCGGTGAAAAAACAACACATTGCCACCCATCTCATTATGACCGCCGGCGTTGAATTGTCATGGCGCCGCAACAAAATAATGGGTTACGAACGCGCTACATTCTAACGACAGCTTAGGCCGTTGTCTTTAAGATTCAGGAGAGTGCATGGAGTTCAGTGTAAAAAGCGGTAGTCCGGAAAAACAGCGGAGCGCCTGCATCGTAGTGGGCGTTTTCGAACCGCGCCGTTTATCACCCATTGCTGAACAGCTGGATAAAATCAGCGACGGCTACATCAGCGCCCTGCTGCGCCGTGGTGAACTGGAAGGCAAAGTCGGCCAGACGCTACTCCTGCACCATGTGCCAAACATTCTGTCTGAACGTATCCTGTTGATCGGCTGCGGTAAAGAGCGTGAGCTGGATGAGCGTCAGTATAAGCAAGTGATTCAGAAGACGATCAATACTCTGAATGATACTGGCTCAATGGAAGCCGTCTGTTTCCTGACGGAACTGCACGTTAAAGGGCGCAATACCTACTGGAAAGTGCGTCAGGCGGTCGAAACTTCAAAAGAAGCGCTCTACAACTTTGATCAGCTGAAAAGCAATAAAGTTGAGCCGCGTCGCCCACTGCGTAAGCTGGTATTCAACGTACCCACGCGTCGTGAACTCACCAGCGGTGAGCGCGCCATTCAGCATGGTTTAGCAGTGGCAGCGGGTGTCAGAGCCGCTAAAGACCTCAGCAATATGCCGCCAAATATTTGTAACGCCGCGTATCTGGCGTCGCAAGCGCGTCAGCTGGCGGACGCGTACAGCAAAAATGTTACCACCCGTGTCATCGGCGAGCAGCAGATGAAAGAGCTGGGCATGAACGCCTATCTTGCGGTGGGTGCCGGTTCGCACAATGAATCGCTGATGTCAGTGATTGAATACAAAGGCAGCACCGATCCAGAAGCGCGTCCGATTGTGCTGGTCGGTAAAGGCCTGACCTTCGATTCGGGCGGTATCTCGATTAAACCGGCCGATTCGATGGACGAGATGAAGTACGACATGTGCGGCGCGGCGTCAGTGTACGGTGTGATGCGCATGGTGGCAGAACTCAATCTGCCGCTGAACGTTGTCGGCGTCCTGGTAGGCTGCGAGAACATGCCGGATGGCCGTTCGATGCGTCCAGGCGATGTGCTGACCACGATGTCGGGGCAAACTGTTGAAGTGCTGAATACCGACGCCGAAGGGCGCCTGGTGCTGTGTGATGCCTTGACTTACGTTGAGCGTTTCGAGCCAGAAGTGGTGATTGACGTCGCGACGCTGACCGGTGCCTGCGTGATTGCGCTGGGCCATCACGTGAGTGGTTTGATGTCGAACCATAATCCGCTGGCGCACGAGCTAATCAGCGCCTCCGAGCAAGCGGGTGACCGCGCCTGGCGTCTGCCGATGGCGGATGAGTATCAAGAGCAGCTCGAATCCAATTTTGCCGACATGGCAAATATTGGCGGTCGTCCCGGCGGTGCCATCACTGCAGCCTGTTTCCTGGCGCGTTTTGCGCGTAAGTTTAACTGGGCGCATCTGGACATCGCGGGCACCGCATGGCGTTCTGGCAAGGCCAAAGGCGCCACCGGCCGCCCGGTTCCGCTGCTGTCGCAGTTCCTGTTGAACCGCGCAGGATTGAACGGCGACGATTAAAGTCTGCTGCAGTCA
>NZ_MLFR01000003.1 GCF_002095475.1 Pantoea rwandensis | reverse complement strand
GGTGCGCTGGCCTGATGCTCGGCCGCCGCTGGCTGTGGTGCCTGCGCCGGTGCGCTAGCCTGATGCTCGGCCGTCGCAGGTGTTACCGCGGGTTGAGTCGGCTGAGCTGGAGCAGGATGCGGCTGATGAATCGTGTTGGCTTCATCTTCCGCTTTCTCGATATCGATACTCTGCTGCACAGAACGTTTCATGGAATCAGCAGTTTTACGCAGCTCTTCCATTGACTCTTTCAGCTCAGGCGATAGCGAACCACGACCCGCCTCTTCCACCTTTTTCAGGCTGTCCTGCAACTCCTGCAGTTTCAGCTCCTGTGCCAGTTCATTTTGAACGTTAGCAGCCAGCGAACGAATCGCCCGAATCCAGCCCACGACGGTTTTCACCGCAACCGGTAATCGTTGTGGGCCCAGTACGATCAACCCAATAACGAACACCAATAACAGTTCACTAAAACCAATATCGAACACAGTTAACCCTTACTTATCCCGGGCGTCGTCTTTGCTCGCCGAGGTTTGCTGTTTGTCTGCCAGAGTTTTGGCGCTGAAGTCAGCGTCCTGCTCTTTCGGTTGATCCTTTTTATCGTCTTCATCACCCATGGCCTTTTTGAAGCCGCGAATGGAAGAACCCAAATCCGAACCCAGGTTGCGAAGTTTATTGGTACCGAACAGAAGTACAACAATGACGGCAATGATTAACAATTGCCAAATACTGATACCGCCCATGAGATATGCCTCTAATATTCTGTGAAAAACTATTGAATGTAACGCACAGAAAGCCCGTATGAATTCGGGCTTTAGCTTGCGACATTACGCGATTTGCACCAGGCAGACAATCAGTTTGTCTTACGCCAGCCGATAAGCCAGGTCACGATGCCAGCGGCCATTAATAGTGCCGGGAAGAAATCCCAGTCGGGTCGACTCAACAGCACTGCGGTGCCACTGATTAATAGTGTAGCTCCTACCCCGAACAGGTAGCGTGCCTGATGATGGCGAGTCCGCTGCGCATTCATATCACTCACCAGTTTATCGACACTGTGGCGCAATAATTTATGCTGGCGCATGCTGTCGTAGAACAACTCGGGCAGCTCTGGCAACTTCTCAGCCCAGAACGGCGCTTTCTCTTTAACTGCGCGCAGGATTGCGGGAATCCCTACTTGATCCTTGATCCAATCCTCAAGGAAAGGTTTCGCGGTTTTCCATAAATCGAGTTGCGGATAGAGCTGACGGCCAATGCCTTCGATATACAACAGCGTTTTTTGCAATAACACCAGCTGCGGCTGCACTTCCATATTGAAGCGGCGCGCGGTGTTGAACAGATTCAGCAGCACGTGACCAAAAGAGATCTCTGCCAGCGGCTTCTCGAAAATCGGTTCACACACGGTGCGAATAGCAAACTCAAAATCTTCAACATTGGTATCCGGCGGTACCCAGCCAGAATCCACGTGCAATTCCGCGACTTTGCGGTAATCGCGGTTAAAGAAGGCGATAAAGTTTTCTGCCAGATAGCGCTTATCTTCTTTATTCAACGAGCCGACAATGCCGCAGTCAATCGCGATGTATTGCGGATCTTCTGGATGGTCGTAGCTGACGAAGATATTGCCGGGATGCATATCAGCATGGAAGAAGCTGTCACGGAACACTTGGGTGAAGAACACCTGCACGCCGCGTTCTGCCAGCAACTTCATATTGACACCATGCTTCTCCAACGTCGCCACATCGGAAATAGGAATACCGTAAATGCGCTCCATCACCATCATCGATTCGCTGCAGTAATCCGAGAACACTTCCGGCACATACAACATCGGGCTCTGCTCGAAGTTACGACGCAGCTGAATGGCATTCGCCGACTCGCGCAGCAGATTGAGTTCATCAATCAAGGTCTTTTCGTAATCGCGCACCACTTCAACCGGGCGCAGACGACGACCATCCGGCAGTAAGCGAGGAACCCAGCGCGCCATGCGGTAGATCAGCTTCATATCCGCTTTGATCACCGGCAGGATGTCCGGGCGAATCACTTTGATCACCACGTCACGGCCGTTGGATTTCAGCGTCGCCGTATGCACCTGCGCAATAGACGCAGAAGCCAGCGGCTTGATATCAAAGTCGTCAAACCACGTATCGACCGGGCCACCAATCGCTTGTTCAATCTGCTGTTGGGCTTTGAGGCCATCAAAAGGCGCGACGCGGTCTTGCAACACAGCGAGCTCATCGGCAATGGCCGGTGGGAAGAGATCACGACGCGTCGACAGCATTTGGCCAAACTTAATCCACACCGGACCCAGCTGCTCCATCGCCAGACGAATGCGCACGCCCGTCGATTCGTTTTTGTGCTTGTTAGGGATCCAGAAAATACAACGCCGCCAGAGTCGCAGCGGCAATGTGATGCGCATGTGGGGGATCAATTCATCAAGACCATAGGTCAGAAAGATCTTGATGATGAAGTATAAGCGCCGAATTTCTCCCAGCGTCATTTCGCCTCCAGCTGTGCTAAACGCGCTTCAAACGCATTGAGCGAACGTTCCATCGCCTCTACCTCTTCGCAGAACCACGCCAGTTCCAGTGCACCCGGTGCGACACGCCACTCTTCCGTCAGAACCTGACCAAGATAGTCTTGTCGACGAGTGACCTGCTTCTGCACAAATTTCAACGCATGCTGTGCTGCCTGGCTTACGCCTTGCGCTGCGATATCGCCAATCCACGGCGCGAGGTATTCGGCCGGGTCGAGTTCGGCGAGATCCATGAGCGCAGAGAACTGCTGCACAACCTGCAGATCGCCTTCCACATCTAGCTCACCGCTGCGAATCAGGCTGGTGAGCTGCTGGCGATCGCGCAATTTTGGCAAGGTGCTCAGGCGAAGGCTGACACTGCAATCGCTGCTGTCCTGCCAGTCACTCAGCACATCCAGTTGTGACTCGCTGAACACCAGCACCAGCGGGAAATCCAGCTCCTGCAAGCGCAGCGTTAACACTTTACCGGCCAGACGCTGGCGCGAAGCTTTCAGACTGCGGTCGCGATAGAGAACACGATTGAGGGCGGTCTCAAAACCGCCGGTAATAAGCGGGGTAAAAGTCATGATAAATCAGAACTTGAAGCCGCGATGCAGCGCCACAATACCGCCAGTCATATTGAAGTAAGTGGTATTTTCGAAACCGGCGTCGTTCATCATCGCTTTCAGGGTTTCCTGATCGGGATGCATACGAATCGATTCTGCCAGATAGCGATAGCTTTCCGCATCCTGCGCCACGAGCTGGCCAATACGCGGCAAGATGTGGAATGAGTAGGTATCGTAAGCTTTGCTCAACGGTTCCAGCAGCGGTTTAGAAAATTCCAGCACCAGCAGACGTCCACCCGGCTTAAGCACGCGGAACATCGATGCCAGCGCCTTCTCTTTTTCGGTCACGTTACGCAGGCCGAATGAGATGGTGATGCAATCGAAATAGTTATCGGGGAACGGCAGGGCTTCGGCATTGGCCTGCACATAGCTGACGTTGCCTGAAACGCCCATATTGCGCAGCTTCTCGCGACCCATCTTCAGCATAGAGCTGTTGATATCAGCCAAAACCACCTGGCCTGTTTCGCCGACCAAGCGAGAGAATTTTGCGGTTAAATCACCCGTACCACCTGCGAGATCCAATACACGCTGCCCGCGGCGCACGCCGCTGCTATCGATAGTAAAACGCTTCCAGACACGATGGATGCCAAACGACATCAGATCGTTCATCAGGTCATATTTTGCCGCTACGGAATGAAACACGTCCGCGACTTTATCGGCCTTTTCGCTTTTCGCGACGGTCTTAAAGCCAAAATGGGTAGTTTCCTGCTGTGATTCATCTGCCATCGGGTTTACCTGTTCCACAAACAATTCTTGCCGAAGTGTATCAGAGTCGCGCTACGCGAGCACGTGACCACCGTGCTATTCATTGATACGGCGCAGCGAAGCGGTGGAAGAATCTGTTGGCTTTTCATCGGGCTCAATGTCGTCGGCCCAATGTTCATCTGCCTCCTCTGGCTGCGCCTGCTCAACGAGTTGAGGATTGATGGGCCGCTTGATCTCCACGCCCAGTGCGCGAAAAGATTCGCTTTGCGCGATTAAGTTGCCGCGCCCTTCCGCCAGTTTTTTCATCGCCTGCTGATAGCTCTGCTGCGCTTTGTCGAGGTTATGGCCTATACCGCTCATGTCATCAACAAACAGGCGCATTTTGTCATACAGCCGTGCCGCACGGTCTGCGATACGTTGCGCATTGCGGCTCTGATGCTCATAGCGCCACAAATTGTTGATAGTGCGCAGCGCCACCAGCAATGTTGTTGGACTGACCAACATGATGTTCTGTTGCAACGCTTCGCTGATCAGCTCGGGTTGGCGATCAATAGCTAACAGAAATGCCGGTTCGACCGGAATAAACATCAACACATAATCCAGAGAGCGTAAACCCGGTAATTGTTGATAATCTTTTCGCCCCAGCAAGCGGATATGCCCACGCATCGCGCTGATGTGTTCCTGAATGGCTTGCTCACGCGTGGCTTCGTCTTCGGCGTTAAAGTAACGCTCATAGGCAATTAACGTCATTTTGGCATCAATCACCACGTCTTTGCCTTGAGGTAGCCGCACGATCACATCAGGTTGCATTCTGCCTTGCTGCTCTAACCGCACGCTGACTTGTGTTTCATACTCATAGCCTTCGCGCAAACCCGAGGCTTCCAACACACGAGTTAACACCACTTCACCCCAGTTACCCTGGATTTTGTTGTCGCCCTTCAATGCTTTAGTCAGGTTCACCGCTTCCTGTGCCATTTGCACATTGAGTTGCTGCAACTGACGGATCTCGTGCGCCAGCGTGTGGCGTTCGCGCGCTTCCAGACCAAAGCTGTCGTTGACCTGGCGGCGAAAACCATCCAACTGCTCTCGCAACGGTCCAATCAGGCTATTCAGGCTCTGGCGGTTCTGTTCATCAACACGGCGTCCGCTGTTTTCGAAGATGCGGTTTGCCAGGTTTTCAAACTGCGCGCTGAGGCGCTGTTCACTGTTAGTCAGCAAACGTTGCTTCTCTTCAGCACCAAAACGCGTTTCTTCAAGACGAATAGTGACTTCACGCAACTCGGCTTCCTGCGCACTGTTCACTTCCAGCTGATTGCGCAGTTCACGGTTTAGCTGCTCGCTCTCGCCGCGCCAGTAATCAAGCTGCTGTAATCTTTCCTGCGCAGCGCTCAGTGCACCATGTAGCTGACGCAGCTCTTGTTCACGCTGTTGGATTTGCTGTTGCAGCTGTTCAAGCTGCTGCTGTTGACGCTGCTGCGCCTCTTCCAGCAGGCGCCGCTCGGTGGTGAAACTGGCGTGCTGGTGTCCGGCGCGCAATTGGGCAAGTATCCAACCAATGCCCAATCCGGCCAGCGCCAGCGCGCCGCTAATGATAAGTTGCTGATCCATAATTCCCCCGCGGATCGTTTCGCTGAGGGAAAAGGTAAGATGCTACTGTATGAATGTCCAGATTGTTGTGTAACTTCGGGTGATTTACAGCGCTTTCACCGTCAACTCCCCTGCCCTCCATGCATCGATCAGGAAAAACGGCATCGGCAGCATCCATTCGGCGCCTTTCACTTTGGCAGGGTAATGCCAACTTTGGCCATTGCAGGTAAGTTCAACCTGCTGCCATCCGTTATCTTCATTTTCGACTTTTCCCGCCATGCTGGAGAAACCCGCATTACTGCCAACGTGGAAGCGATCGGTTTGCCAGCGAATCGGCGGGTGTGCGGGCCATGCCTGCGCGTGATGGAAATGGAAGAGATTGTCATGATTCAGCACGCTCTCGCGCACGGTCGGCCACAGCGCCACCTTGAGGAAGTATTGGTCGGTGAAACGCTCACTACCGCTGTACTTCGCAATGAAATCTCGCATCTGCTGCTCAACGTTGTGGAACACGCCATGGCAGCCACCCCACATCCCTGCCAGTAGTAGTTCAGTGTGCGTAAAGTAGTCGCGCATGTGGTGGAACCAGTATGGCGAATCGAGCCAGGCATCCACCGCGCTGACCTCACGCTCAGAGAGCAACGAATCCGCGTCACGTACGATATAGCGCTTCACGTTGGCATCATCCATTACCAGAAAGCGCCATAGCGTTGGGAAGATGCTCTTCTCATGCGACATATCCACCAGCTGCGTGTTCGACTGTTGCAAGCGCTGCCAGACATGCTGAGGTACGCTGTCGTCAAGATAGATACGGCAGATCCAGTTGGGGTAAAGCTCGCGCGCGACTTCAATATTTTTAATCAGCGTTTCACAGTAGCGCGGCTGACCACCGTACAAACTAAAAGAGATGACGTTTTCGTTGGGATTCACAGGATTGAACGGCGGTGGCGTCTCAGTGGGAAAAGCCACCTTGTGACCCTGACGAAAAATCGCATCTGATTTTTCCAGCGATTCACGGCCATAACGCGCCACTTCATCGTGTTTTTCCAGCCAGCCACACACTTCTGTTAAGCCATCCAGCCAAGTGTCAGATGCCTGCGCACGCTGCGCCGCAGGTGCCTGGTAGATCTTTTGGTAGGTTTTGTAGGATTTTTTGTATTCGCCGATCCGCATCAGCGTCAGTGCATAGTCGCTGAGCACCTGCATGTTGTGGGGCATCACGCGCAGGACTTCTTCACAGCACTGGCAAGCCACAGGGAAATCAGAGGCCGCCATCGCGTGGCGAAAACGCGCTGCCACGCCCTCAATATGAGATTGCGTAGCAGCAGGGTTTTTAACAAAGGCAGGACGAGGAGCAGTAACCGTTTTGCGCATAGTTATTTTCTCAGTATCAGCTGAAAAAAGTGCGCAATTAAGCGGCAGAAAGGTGATTTCCTATCCGTAAATTCCCTTCCGCCTTGCGCACTAAATTAAGCGACGCGCTGCTTCAACCACAATCTTCACCGCATCACTTTCGGTCTGTTTCATGGTCACCGCATCCGGGATCTCTTTTTGCGTACGGTTAACGATAACACCCGCCACCATGCCCGCTCTCAGCCCCTGACTGGCGCACATGGTTAACAGTGTAGCGGATTCCATCTCATAGTTAAGCACGCCCATTTGCTGCCACTCTTGCATTGAGCCCTGGAAGCGATTCACCACACGTCCTGAGAAGGTATCGTAACGCTCTTGGCCAGGATAAAAGGTGTCTGAAGAGGCGGTAATACCGATGTGCGTTTTGGCGCCACAGGCTTCTGCTGCGGCCACCAGCGCGGTGGTGCAGGTGAAATCGGCCACTGCTGGGAATTCCATCGGCGCAAAGTGCAGGCTGGCACCGTCAAGGCGTACAGAAGCGGTGGTGACCAGCACATCGCCCACATTGATATTCGGCTGGATCGCACCCGTGGTTCCGACGCGCAGGAAAGTGCGCACGCCCAACTGGGCCAGCTCTTCTACGGCAATAGAGGTTGAGGGGCCACCGATACCGGTTGAACACACCACGACCGGCTTACCGTCCACTTCCGCCAGATAGGTGGTGAACTCACGATGTGAAGCGAGATGTTGTGGATTATCCATCAGCGCCGCAATTTTTTTCACACGCTCAGGATCGCCAGGCACAATCGCCAGCGTGGCTCCTTTGAGGTCGGCTTTAGTGATACCAAGGTGGAAAACGTCAGACTGGGCCATATCAGACTCCTGATAGATAAGGGATGTGCGCGCCACTCTACGTCAGTGAGCGGCATAAATATGTGATTAATTTCACTATCAACAATGAAAGTTACATTTTAATAAAATTATTATGTGACATGAATCACACAATGGCGGTCGGTAAATCTGAATTGCTACAAGCGGTACTGTGTAAGTACGGGTGGCAGTGTTAATAGAGAGGGAGAACATCTGAAAAAGTCCCTCTGCACCCTACATCAGCCTCGCTCCTGAGCCAGGCTATAGTTACGTGATTGCGCACTTGCTAGCACGGAGAGAACAATGAAAACCGAAGACAATATGGCACAAAAATCAGCAATCGGCGGCTTTGCTCCCGCCGTTCAGCCCATCGCCAGCAGCACCATTACCACATCCAGCGACAACATTCATACCGGGGAGACATCGGTGCCAAGCCAAGGGGAAAACCTGCCGGCTTATTATGCACGCCCCAAAGAGTATGAAGGCACGTTGCCAGTTGTGTTGGTCGTACAGGAGATATTTGGCGTTCACGAGCATATTCGCGATTTATGCCGCCGTTTAGCGCAGGAAGGTTATCTGGCGGTTGCACCGGAACTCTATTTCCGAGAGGGCGATCCCAGCGAATACAGTGATATCCCTACATTGTTTAAAGAGTTAGTGAGCAAAGTACCGGATTCGCAGGTCCTGTCCGACCTCGATCATGTTGCCAACTGGGCTGCCCGTCATGACGGTGATATTCGTCGTATGGCGGTGACCGGTTTCTGTTGGGGCGGTCGTATTAGCTGGCTGTTTGCCGCGCACAATCCACAAGTGCGTGCTGCTGCAGCATGGTATGGCCGTTTAGAGGGTGATAAAACGCTGAAGCAGCAGAAGCACCCGATTGATATCGCCGTCGATCTTACCGCACCGGTACTGGGTTTGTATGGCGGTCAGGATGAAAGCATTCCGCTTGAGAGTATCGATAAGATGCGTCAGGCACTGCACGCAGCGAACGCCAAGGCAGAGATTGTTGTTTACCCAGAAGCAGGGCACGCTTTCAACGCCGATTATCGCCCGAGCTATCATGCTGATTCTGCTGCTGATGGCTGGTCGCGTATGCTGGCGTGGTTTAAACAGTATGGCGTTGCGCCGAACGCGTAATAATAAAGAGGGGCGCAGTGGCGCCCCACTCCCCTTAAACTCCTTCACCCCTCAGCTTCTGCGCCGCCTTCACCATGTTCGCCAATGCCTGCCGTGTTTCGCTCCAGCCGCGCGTTTTCAGACCGCAATCCGGGTTCACCCACAGACGCTCCGGCGGGATACTTTGTGCCGCTTTACACAGCAAGGCTTCCATCCACTCTACGCTTGGCACATTGGGCGAGTGAATGTCGTACACGCCAGGGCCGATTTCGTTGGGGTACTCAAACGCTTTAAACGCATCCAGCAGTTCCATATCTGAGCGTGATGTTTCGATGGTGATCACGTCAGCATCGAGCGCGGCGATTGACGCCATGATGTCATTGAACTCGCAGTAGCACATATGCGTGTGGATCTGGGTCTCATCGTTTGCCACCGCAGCGTTAAGGCGGAAGGCATCCACGGCCCATGTCAGGTAAGCAGCCCACTCAGACTGGTGCAACGGCAACCCCTCACGCAGGGCGGGCTCATCAATTTGAATAATGCCGATACCGGCGCTCTCGAGATCTTCCACTTCATCACGCAATGCCAAGGCAATTTGCTTGGCAATGGTTTCCCGCGTCACATCTTCACGTGGGAATGACCAGCAAAGGATAGTGACCGGGCCAGTGAGCATGCCTTTGACCGGTTTGTCAGTCAGCGACTGCGCGTACTTTGCCCACTCAACGGTAATCGCCTGCGGACGGCTGATATCACCGATGATCACGGGCGGTTTCACACAGCGAGAACCATAACTCTGCACCCACCCGTTTTGAGTGAACACAAATCCGTCGAGGTTCTCACCGAAGTATTCCACCATGTCGTTGCGCTCAGCTTCGCCATGCACCAGCACATCCAGGCCCAGACGTTCTTGCTCAGCAATGGCTTGTTTGATGTGTTCGGCAATCCCCGTGCGATAGTGGCCGCCGTCAATATTGCCTTTTTTAAAATCGAGGCGCAGACCGCGAATCTCAGTGGTTTGCGGGAAGGACCCGATGGTTGTGGTTGGCCATGCCGGCAGATTAAAACGGTTGCGCTGGGTTTTAGCGCGTTCGGTGTAGGGGCTACGGCGCTCAACGTCCTTGGATTGGATTTTTGCCAGTCGCTGGCCCACCGCCGCGTTGTGCACACGTGCTGAGTGAACGCGGGCGCGAATTGGCGCACTCCAGGCTTCCAGCGATACCGCATCATTATTGTTGAGTGCGTGACTTAATAAAGACAGCTCCGCACACTTCTGCAAAGCAAACGCAAACCAGCTTTTGACTTCCGCATCCAGTCGGGTTTCCACGCTGAGATCAATCGGGCTGTGCAGCAGTGAGCAGGAAGAACCCAACCATAGCTGTTTGCGCTGGCTAACCAGCGGCTGCAGACGCTCGAACCAGCGGCTGAGGTCAGCACGCCAGACGTTACGGCCATTAATCACCCCCAGCGACAACAGCCACTCAGCAGGAAGTTGTTGATGAACATGTTGGATGTCGTCTTTACCGTGGACCAGATCGATATGTAGCCCCTGTATCGGTAGCGCTTTAATGACATCAAGATTTTGGCCAATGCTGTCGAAGTAGGTAGTGAGCAGCAGTTTGACTTCACCTTGTAGTGCAGCGTAAGCGGGCTTGAACGCATCACGCCATGGCTGCGGCAATTCCAGCGCCAGAGCGGGCTCATCAATCTGCACCCACTCAATATTGCGCTTTTTCAACTCAGCCAGAACCTGCTTGTAGACGGGCAAGATGTCATTCAGCAAGGAGAGACGGTCAAACTGCTCGCCCTTCACTTTACCCAACCACAGGTAGGTGATCGGGCCTAACAAGATCGGTTTGATGTTGTGGCCTAGCGCGAGTGCTTCGTCCACTTCATCCAGCAGTTGAGTCCAGGTGAGTTTGAACTGATGGCCTTGGGTAAATTCCGGCACCATATAGTGATAATTGGTGTTAAACCATTTGGTCATCTCAGCGGCGGCGGCGGGTTCTCCACTTGGCGCCCGGCCTCGGCCCAGACGGAACAGCGTATCCAGATCCACAGAGCCATCTTTGTTCTGATGCCGTGCCGGTACGTTGCCCAACAGTAAGCTGGTGCTCAACACGTGATCGTACCAGGCAAAATCACCCACTGGCAGCAGATCGACACCGGCTTCTTTCTGTTGTTGCCAGTGGCGAGCACGCAGCTCTCGCCCAACTGCCAGTAAGTCTTCCTGTGAGCTATTACCTGCCCAGTAACTTTCTTGGGCCTTTTTCAGTTCGCGACGTAGGCCTACGCGAGGAAAACCAAGTGTGTGATTCAGAATGGTCATGTCATGTTCTCCAGATATTCTTAACCGTAAAGCACGCACCAAAACCGATTTACGTTCATCCAGCAGGCGGATTTGCCTTTCGCTGAGCGCATTCACGCGATAAAAGTAAAGCGGCCGCAACGCTTGCCTGAGATGTTTAGCCGTCCAGATGTTTACACCGCCATAATCTGCGGGTACTGTATGTTCCTCAAGCGCAATTTGTTCAATCTCGATGTGAAGGACTCTCATGATCGAACTCAAACACCTGAGAACGCTGCAGGCATTGCAGAACACCGGCTCCTTAGCCGCTGCTGCTACCCAGCTTCATCAGACACAATCGGCGTTATCTCATCAGTTCAGCGACCTGGAACAGCGGCTGGGCTTTCGCCTGTTTGTGCGCAAGAGCCAGCCGTTGCGGTTTACGCCGCAGGGGGAGATTTTGCTGCAGTTGGCCGAGCAGATTTTGCCGCAGATTCAGCAAGCCCTGCAGGATTGCCACGAGCCGCATCAAACCACGTTGCGCATCGCGATTGAGTGTCATAGCTGCATTCAGTGGTTGACGCCTGCGTTGAATAATTTCCGCCAGAGCTGGCCGCAGGTGGTGATGGATTTCAAATCGGGCGTGACCTTTGATCCGCAACCTGCTTTACAGCAGGGCGAACTGGATGTGGTGCTCACTTCAGATATTCTGCCGCGCAGCGGACTTTTTTATACGCCGATGTTTGATTTCGAGGTGCGACTGGTGTTGGCGCCCGATCATCCGCTGGCCAAGCTCGATCATATTTCACCGGAAGATTTAGCCGACGAAGTGTTGATGATTTACCCTGTGCAGCGTCAGCGCCTTGATGTGTGGCGTCATTTCTTGCAACCCGCTGGCGTCACTCCGGCGTTGAAGAATGTCGATAACACTCTGCTGCTGATTCAGATGGTGTCGGCACAAATGGGGATTGCCGCGCTGCCGCATTGGGTCGTAGAGAGCTTTGAAAAGCAGGGCCTGGTGGTGACGAAGACGCTGGGTGAGGGTTTGTGGAGCCGCTTATACGCCGCAGTTCGTGATGGCGAGCAGCGTCAGCCGATTCTGGAAGCCTTTGTGCGTTTCGCTCGTCAACATGCGTGTGATCATCTGCCGTTTGTCCGTGATGCTGCTCGTCCAGGTTCACTTCAGTCGATTTCTTCATGATCTTGCGGGCGACCTGTGTCGCCCATGCTGTTATCCCTGCCCTGCCTGCTCTATAATGCGCCGCCTCAACCCGCGACCAAGAGAGTTTCACCATGACGAGTAACGATGTTCTGCGCAGCGTGCGCTATATGCTTGATTTGAGCGATAGCAAAGTGGTGGAGATTTTTGCCTTAGCGGGCAGCGAAGTGCCATTGGAAGATGTACAGGCATGGATGAAGAAAGATGAAGATGCGGCGTTTCGTAAACTGCCCGACGTATTGATGGGTTACTTCCTCAACGGTTTGATTTTTTACCGTCGTGGTAAGAGCGAAGACGCGCCTGCACCCTCGGTAGAGCGTCGCATGAATAACAATATTTTCATCAAGAAACTGCGTATCGCGTTTGCGTTGAAGACCACGGATATTCCGGTGGTGCTGGAGAAGGCAAACTTTAAGATTTCACAGGCTGAGGTCGGTGCGATTTTCCGCAATCCTGATCATAAGAATTACCGCGAGTGCGGCGACCAGATTCTGCGTAACTTTTTGAAGGGATTGACGATGATGAATCGTCCAGCGGCGCCCGCGAAAAAGGGCTGAGTGCTTTGTGTTAGTGCTCAGTCGGGAAAGGGCTGATTGCTTTTTGTTAGTGCTCAGTCAGGGATAGCGTGGCAGATCGCAAAGGGAACCCACATCCCTGTGGATCGGCCTCGCCATCCATGGCTCGGACGCTTTGCTCCTCTGCCACGCTATCCCTTCCCTTAAGCTTTGAGCGTCGCTTTGATATCAGGTCAGATACCGAGAGCATAGAGCGCCTTAGCAGTTCAGCTCATTAGGCATCGCTTTTAGCGACACGCCCTACCACCCAACGCTTGTGCACGTAAAGTGAAGCGAAAATGACAATCGCCCCGGCAATAAAGCTCGGCCAGTGCGGTTTCTCCTGCCAGATCGCCAGATTGACCAACAAACCCGCTGGCACGTGCATGTTGTTCATGATGCCCAGCGTACCCGCATCGACCTGCGTCGCACCGTAGTTCCACATAAAGTAACCTAAACCTGATGCCGCCACGCCCAGCCACACCAGAATGCCCCATTGGAGGTTTGTGGTCGGCAGTTTGTTCGGATTACCCCACAGGCTCCACGCAATGATGGCAATGATCACCGCGCCTAAATAGAACCACGAGAATGCCGTGTGTTGCGGCATCGGGCGGGTTTCCTGCAGGCGCTTGTAACCGACCATACCAATGGCGAAGCAGATGTTAGCCGCCTGAACCAGCAGTAAACCGAACCAGAAGTGATCGCTGACTTTGTCATAGCGAATGATGGCCGCACCGGCCACCGCCAACAGCGCGCTGAAGGCATAGCCAACCCGCAGCCGACGTCTGCTGAGCAAATCGTAAATCAGCGTGACGTAGAGCGGCGTCATCACGGTAAACAACAGGAATTCTGTCACGCTGAGGTAGGTATAAGCCTCAAAACTCAGCAGGTACATGACGCCGAGTTGCAGCATCCCCACCAGCATATACAGCAGGAGGGTTGAGGCGCGATATCCCTTCCAGCGCAGGAAGGGCAAAAAGACGAGCGCAGCCAACCCAAGGCGCATCAGTACAGAGAACCAGGAGTCAACTTGGCCCGCAAGGTATTCCCCTATCAAACTAAAGGAAAAAGCCCACAAAATGGTGGTAACGATCAGTAACGGCACGGCATCGATCCCAAAATGAACAGTGGCGTTAGTGTAAACAAACTGTCGTGAGCGGGCTTAAATATCTGGTTGACAAGTGGTCAAAATAAATTCAAACGAATCAATTTAACTCCTAAGCCAACGCTGTATCGCTCGCTTTCAAAACCGGGTGGTTCATTGCTGATGGAGTAAATCTATTTCAGCGGCGCAATGAATTACCCTTTCAAATGCAAAAGCCCCGACGCTTAATGCGCGAATTCCAACATTTTCTGGTTTATATCGCTCTTTAATGTCATTAATCTGTAACAAATGTGTCACACATCACAGTAACGCAGCGTGACTATCCCTATTCTGTGCGCGAAAAGGAACTTTGATTTTCTGTTTTTACGCCAGATGGCTTTGACCCAACCTGCTGGGAATGAATAAAAATATTGCGCCCTGGAGGGCCACCTTCATGTTAAGTATCTTCAAACCGGCACCTCATCAGCCGCAAGTCGCTGATGATCGTGTTGATCCGCTCTATCGTCGGCTACGCTGGCAAATCTTCATCGGCATCTTCTTCGGCTATGCCGCTTACTACCTGGTACGCAAGAACTTCGCCCTGGCGATACCTTATTTAGTTGAACAGGGTTTCTCACGTGGCGATCTGGGCTTTGCACTTTCAGGGATATCCATCGCTTACGGTTTCTCCAAGTTCATCATGGGATCCGTCTCTGACCGTTCAAATCCGCGCGTCTTTTTACCTGCTGGACTGATTCTGGCCGCCGCCGTCATGCTCTTTATGGGCTTTGTGCCGTGGGCCACCTCCAGCATCATGGTGATGTTTGTACTGCTGTTTTTGTGTGGTTGGTTCCAAGGCATGGGCTGGCCGCCATGTGGACGCACCATGGTGCACTGGTGGTCGCAGAAAGAGCGCGGCGGGATTGTCTCGGTGTGGAACTGCGCGCATAACGTCGGTGGTGGCATTCCCCCCTTGCTGTTCCTGCTGGGCATGGCGTGGTTTAACGACTGGAAAGCGGCACTCTACATGCCAGCGTTCGGTGCCATCGTCATCGCTATCATTGCGTTTGCGCTGATGCGCGATACGCCGCAGTCCTGTGGCTTACCGCCGATTGAGGCCTATAAGAACGACTATCCGCCGGATTACAGCGAGAATCACGAAGAAGAGCTGACGGCGAAGCAGATTTTCATGCAGTACATCCTGCCTAATAAGCTGCTGTGGTATATCGCGCTGGCAAACGTGTTTGTTTACTTGCTGCGTTACGGCATCCTCGACTGGTCACCGACCTACCTGAAAGAGGTGAAGCACTTCACGCTGGATAAATCTTCCTGGGCTTACTTCTTCTATGAATATGCAGGCATTCCTGGCACCTTGCTGTGCGGTTGGATGTCGGACAAAGTGTTCAGGGGCAATCGCGGTGCGACCGGCGTGTTCTTTATGACGTTGGTGACCATCGCTACCATCGTTTACTGGCTCAACCCGCCGGGCAATCCTGGCATCGATATGCTGTGCATGATCGTGATCGGCTTCCTGATCTATGGTCCGGTGATGTTGATTGGCCTGCATGCGCTGGAGCTGGCGCCGAAGAAAGCGGCCGGCACGGCAGCAGGTTTTACCGGCCTGTTTGGCTATCTCGGTGGATCGGTGGCGGCCAGTGCGATTGTCGGTTATACCGTGGATTACTTCGGCTGGGATGGCGGTTTCATGGTGATGATTGCGGGATCGGTGTTAGCGGTAGTTCTGCTGCTGCTCACTATGGTCAGTGAGCACAAGCATAAGAAGCAGATGGCATAACAAAAATGGGCCGGATTAACCGGCCCATTCGTTTAAGCAAGAAACAGCTTACGTAATGTGTTGGGTACCGCGTCTTCGGCGTTGCTGCCAATCACTTCCAGCGTGGGCAAGGTGTCTTTCAAGCGCTGCTGCGCATTACGCATAATGCAGCCCTTCCCCGCCATACTCAGCATCTCAACATCATTCATGCCATCACCAAAGGCGATGCAGGCTTTAAGCGAGTGTCCGAGCTGTTTAGAAACCGCTTCCAGCGCATGCCCTTTCGATACACCGCCCGCCATCACTTCGAGACACGTTGGCAGCGAGAAACTCACGTTTACGCGATCGCCCCAGCGCGCTTCAATCGCCAGTTCCAACGGCGCCAGACGTTCAGGATCTTCACAGGTAAAGAACACCTTGCTGATACCGTCTGTTTCCAGCATACCCGGCTGATAAACCTGATAGTTGAACACCGATTCACGGAAATAGTCCTGCTCCTCGGGACGGTGGCGGCTCATGTACCACTCATCGTCGCGATAAACGTGCGTCAGGATATGCTCATCGTGATACTGCAGGCCATACAGTTCGCTGGCGATATCACCGTCAAGGTTATGGCTAAACACCAACTCACCTTCGGCATTGTGTACGCGGGCACCGTTGGAGGTGATCATGTAGGCCGGAATGCCAAGGTTATCGCGCATCTGGCCGACATCGATGTAATGACGCCCAGTGGCAAAAACAAAATGAACATCACGCGCGACCAGCTCTTGCAGCGTGGTGCGAGCAAACGGCGTTAAGCGGTGTTCCGGCGAGAGCAGCGTGCCATCCAAGTCGGATGCAACGATCTGGTACATGTAAACCTCTGGTATTGATATCGGATAAAAATTAAACGTGGCGTTCGAAGAAATCGACCACCAGGTTGAGCGCTTCAGCGCGCATGGCGTCTGTTTCAAACAAAATCTCGTGACGCGCGCCTTGAATCACGTAAGGCTTTGTTCCTTCACAGGGGTGGCCTGCGTCGGCCATCGCCGTACAAAAAATATCTTGTGAGCGGTTATCCACCACATCGTCTTCGCTGGCTTGTAACACGAGCGCAGGCGTGGTGATTTTCGCCGCCTGGCTAATGATACTGCGTCCGGCATACACGCCCTCACGTACCCAATGGTAAGTTGGGCCGCCCACACGCAATCCGGGATCGTCCGCGTAAAAACGCAGGTTGCGCCGATAGCGTTCCCGGCTGTGAGTCAGGCGATTAATACCAAACGGACTGGCGCGCCAGCGGCCGGTGCCGAGCGCATAGCGCTCACGAATCGCAGGCAATTTTTCCGCCCAGTCCAAAATCGGGTGCGCCATCCAGTCGGGCAGCGGCAGCACAATGCCGAACATCGGTGCCGAAAACACCGCGGCATGGAACGCCTGCGGCTGACGCGCCAGAAACAGCGCTAAAATCGCGCCGCCCATTGAGTGCGCCAGCACATACCTTTTCTGGTAATGGTTGCTGACGATCTCTTTCAGATACAGCGTTTCTAAGTCGTCAACGTAGTGGCTGAACTCCACCACATGTCCCCGATGTGAATCGGCCAATAGGCGATCGGAGCGCCCTTGCCCGCGATGATCGAGGATGACCACGTCATAACCGCAGTGAAACAGATCGTAAGCCAGTTCCGGGTATTTGATATAGCTTTCGATGCGGCCAGGAACAATCAGGATGACACGGCGATGTTGCGGTGAAGTGAAACGAACATAGCGAATTTTCAGGTTGCCAACGCCGGTGAATTCACACTCTTCACGTCGACGCCAGAAGTCGAGCAGCGGTCCGGTGGCAAAGGCAGAAAAGCCTCTCTCACGCCCGAGCCAACTCTGTTTATGATGCTGCATCCGTCCCCCAGAAAAAAAGCCTCATCGCGCCTTTGTGCGCCATAGCGTACCGCGATGTTCTGGCGTATTGTGTCACACTTCGTTCACTTCAGGGAATGTCACACATGACCATTGAATGGTGGTTAACCTATCTGCTGACGACAACTATCCTCAGCCTTTCACCCGGTTCCGGTGCGATAAACACCATGAGCACCGGTATCAGCCACGGTTATCGCGGCGCGGCCGCTTCAATCACCGGATTACAACTTGGCCTGGCGATTCACATCGTGCTGGTGGGTGCGGGTCTCGGCGCGCTGTTTTCACAATCGCTTATGGCGTTCGAAGTGCTGAAATGGGCGGGTGCCGCTTATCTGGTGTGGCTGGGCATTCAGCAGTGGCGTTCCGCAGGTGGCATTGATCTGGATGCAGTCGCGAAAGCCATGCCGCGCCGTCGTTTATTTAAGCGCGCAATACTGGTGAACCTCACCAACCCGAAAAGCATCGTGTTTCTGGCCGCGCTGTTCCCGCAGTTTATTCAGCCACACCAGCCGCAGCTCATACAGTATCTGGTGCTCGGCGTCACCACCATTGTGGTCGATATTATTGTGATGATTGGTTATGCCACGCTGGCAACCCGCATCGCAGGCTGGATTAAGGGGCCAAAGCAGATGAAGGTGCTAAACCGGACTTTCGGCGGATTGTTTATGGCAGTGGGTGCGTTGTTGGCGAGTGCGCGTCGAATGGCGTGAGACGCTTTGAAACGTGTCGCACCGAGGGGAAACCCGTCGGTGCGCAGTCAGTTGGGTGCCGGCAAGCCGCACAGTCCTCGGAGCGTAAACGCAGTACGTGAGGAGGGCCAGCAATGCCCGGTGCCGAACCCGATTTAACGAGAGATAATCAGGTGGATGCCGAATCCGGCGAATAGCACGCCCGCCATCCCATCAACCCACTTCGCCATACGCTGATACTTGTCACGCATCCACGGCAGCGCAAAGATGGCGGCCACCAGCGTAAACCAGGCAAAAGTTTCACCGATAATCAGCAAGAACAAACCCCAACGCTCCATCGCGCCAACATCATTACCCACAAACAGTGAGAACACGCTGCCGAAGTAGATAATGGCTTTCGGGTTCGACAGATTGGTCAGGAAACCTTTCAGGAAGCTCATGCCTCTCTTCGGCAGTTCCACCACCGGCGCATTAACCTGCGGGGCTTTATGCTGCTGACGTGCTGAGCGCAGCAACTGCCAGCCCATCCACAGCAGATACAGACCACCGCCCACCATGATGATTTCATGCAACCACGCCATTTTTTGCAGGATCAGATGCAGACCCATCAGCGCCACGCCTGCCCAAATCACGATCCCCAGCGTAATGCCCAATACGCCCATCATCGCCTCTTTGCGCGAACGGCTGGCGGCAGTTTGCGAAACAAAGAAGAAATCGGGGCCTGGGCTCATCAGCGCAACCAGATGCACCAGCGCAACGGTAGCAAATAACATCAACATGATTTATTTCCTTTACTCTTCATCGACATGTTCTTTGATCATCACCAGGAACGGTTTACCAAAACGTTCCAGCTTGCGATGACCGACACCGTTTACACTCAGCATTTCTGAGGCGGTAATCGGCATTTGTTCCGCCATTTCAATCAACGTGGCATCGTTAAATACCACATACGGTGGAATGTTCTCTTCGTCGGCAATCGCTTTCCGTAATTTACGCAGCTTGCCAAACAGCGTGCGATCGTAATTGCCACTGTGTACTTTTGGTGAGCTGCTGCGGCTTTTGACCGCTACGATACGCGGCACCGCCAGCATCAGTGGCACTTCAGCACGTAACACAGGACGCGCCGCTTCCGTCAGCTGTAATGCCGAGTGCATGGCGATGTTTTGCGTCACCATGCCAAGGTGAATCAACTGGCGTAGTACGCTGACCCAATGTTCCTGGCTTTGCTCACGGCCAATGCCGTATACCGGCAATTTGTCGTGTCCATTGTCGCGGATACGGTGGTTGGTGGAGCCGCGCAGTACGTCGACAATATAGCCCATGCCAAAGCGCTGACCAGTGCGATAGATGCTGGACAGCGCCTTCTGCGCCTCCACTAAACCATCATAGCGACGCGGCGGATCCAAACAGATATCGCAGTTACCACACGGCTGCTGGCGACCTTCACCGAAGTAGTTGAGCAGCACCAGACGACGGCAAGTTTGCGCTTCGGCGAAGGCACCCATAGCATTGAGCTTGTGGCGTTCGATATCTTGCAGCGGGCCAGGTGCTTTCTCTTCCAGGCATTTACGCAGCCACGCCATATCCGCTGGGTCGTACAGCATCATGGCTTCGGCAGGCAGCCCATCACGCCCTGCGCGACCGGTTTCCTGATAGTAGGATTCGATATTGCGCGGAATGTCGAAATGCACCACGAAGCGCACATTCGGTTTGTTGATGCCCATACCAAACGCCACGGTGGCGACCACGATTTGCAGGTCATCACGCTGAAAGGCTTCCTGCACATGGGCACGTTGCGTGCTTTCGATACCGGCATGATAGGCGCCAACGCTCAGCCCGCGGCTTTGCAGACGTGCGGCGGTGTCTTCTACCTTGGCGCGGCTGTTACAGTAAATAATCCCGCTTTTGCCACGCTGTTCCTGCACATAGCGCAGCAGCTGATCGGTGGGTTTAAATTTCTCTACCAGCGTATAGCGAATGTTAGGACGGTCAAAGCTGCTGATTTGAATCAGCGGATCGTCCATCTGCAACAGATGTGCGATGTCATTACGCGTGGTTTCATCGGCGGTAGCGGTCAGCGCCATCACCGGCAGCTCCGGGAAGTGCTGACGCAGCTGGCCAATCGAGCCATATTCCGGGCGGAAATCATGGCCCCATTGCGAGATACAGTGCGCTTCATCCACCGCCAGCATCACGGGGTTCCACTGATGCAGACTGTCGAGGAAGTTGTCCATCATCAGGCGCTCAGGGGCGATATACAGCAGCTTCAGCTTGCCCGTGCGGCAATCCGCAAACACCTGTTGCTGTTGCTCACGCGTCTGGGTGGAGTTAAGGCACGCTGCTGCCACGCCGTTGGCCAACAGCTGATCAACCTGATCTTTCATCAGTGAAATCAGCGGCGAGACCACCAGCGTCAATCCTTCACGCACCAGCGCGGGGATCTGATAGCACAGCGATTTGCCGCCGCCGGTTGGCATCACGACCAGGCAATCCCGCCCTGCAAGCGCGGTTTCGATGATGTTCTGCTGGCCGGGACGAAATTGCTGGTAGCCGAAGGTATCTTGTAATACCTGCTGCGCCAGCATTTCCTGATTAAGCACTGCCGATGTTGCCACGGTAATCCTGTTTTCTAACTGATTAGAATAAATCGTTAAGCGTTACACCCACGCCAAAACGGGTTTGACGGTGGTTATAGTCGATGAGCGATTCACCATACCCGCTGAACAGCTGAGTGTAAAAGCGCACATGTTCGGTGATCGGATAGCTCCAGGCGAAAGTGGCACCGCCGTAGCCGCTGTTCCAGTTATAGTTGCCTTCCACGCTGAAGATGCTCTCGCCCATCTCATAACCGAGTTTCGCGCGATAGTAGCCCATGTACTTGGTGATGTCGGGGTTATCATCGTTATTTTCATTTTCTGGAATGCGATACCAGGGTTTGATTTCCGCGAGGAAGTTGCCATTCTGCGCCATCAGGCGCGCGTAAACGCGGTTCCAGCTACGTGAAGTCGGATCGCTACGTCCGTTCGACTCGTGGTTCAGACCGGTTTCAATGTCGCGCAGTGTCCATCCACCCAACGTGTAATCGGTGGCCCAGCCGAGGAAAATCTGCGGCTCATAGTTGGTTTCACGGAACGGCGATGAAGCACCACGGTTTGAAAGCTGCCACCAGGAGCGCTGGGTGTAAGATGCAGCCAACACCGAGTTGTCGCCTAAAATACCGCGCCATAACGGGAACGCCAGGCTGAGCTGGAATTTTACTTCATCGTTTTTTGCTTTGTCAGCCCAGTTATAGGAGGAAATCGCACTTTTATTCATGCTACTGGTGTAAGTGTAAAGCAGGTAGTTGTTTTCGTAGGGATAAAGCACGAACGGGTTATCGTGTTTTTCCAACAGGTTGGCGATAATACTGCCCTTGACCGCTGGGGCGTCATGCACCTCTTTTATTGTGGCTTCATCAGCCTGTGCCAGTGCAGGAATCATCAAAGCTGCAGCCAGCAACGCGTATTGCTTACGCATAAAATTCTCCAGAAAACGGCATGTTGTCATTATTAGGGCGACGTTCAAAAAGCAGGCCATTCTACACGCAAAGCCAAAGGTTGATCAGTGCCGATTTCTGAAACTGGAAAGCAGCGCGAACGCGGCATAATATACACAACTCTTTAACATCTTAAGGCAGAAACTATGTCATCCCCGTTGTTGACGCAGCAGGAAGCTCGCCGTCTGATTGGCGAAATTTTTGTTTATCACATGCCCTTCAATCAGGCTTTGGGACTGGAACTTGATCGGCTGGAGGCGGATTACGCCGAATTAGGATTTGCGAACAAAACTATGCTGGTGGGCAATGCCGCACAGCACATTCTGCATGGTGGTGTCATCGCGTCAGTGCTGGATGTCGCAGCCGGGCTGGTCTGCGTCAGCCATGCGCTGTCTCGTCAAGAGAGCATCAGTGAAGAGGAGCTGCGCCAGCGCCTGTCGCGCATGGGCACCATTGATATGCGCGTGGATTATCTGCGCCCAGGACGTGGGGAACGATTTGTTGCCACCAGCAGTCTGCTGCGCGCAGGCAATAAGGTGGCGGTTGCACGTGTTGAGCTGCACAATCAGCAGGGTGATTATATCGCCACCGCAACAGCAACCTATTTAATTGGATAACTTTGATGGCGTGAGCTTATCAAAGACTTTTGGACAGTGATGATGGATACGCAACAAACGCGCCAGGGCATTGGTTATGCACTCGGCGCTTACTTTATTTGGGGCATTGCACCCGCCTATTTCAAGCTGGTGAAAGAGGTACCGCCCACAGAAATCATGACGCATCGCGTGATTTGGTCCGCGCTGTTTATGCTAGTGCTGATTACCCTGAGTCGCAGCTGGAAACAGGTGAGAACGGTACTCGCCCAACCGAAAAAAGTGCTGCTGCTGGCACTGACTGCCGTGACCATTGGCGGAAACTGGTTGCTGTTTATCTGGGCCGTGAATAATCAGCATATGCTGGAAGCCAGCCTGGGCTATTTCATCAACCCGTTGATCAACGTGGTGTTTGGTATGCTGTTTCTGCGCGAGCGCTTCCGTCGTTTGCAGTGGGTGGCGGTCGCACTGGCCACCACTGGCGTGCTAGTACAGTTATGGCAATTTGGTTCGCTGCCGATCATCGGCTTGGGCCTGGCGCTGAGTTTTGCGCTCTATGGCCTAGTGAGGAAAAAGATTCAAGTGGATGCGCAAAGCGGCATGCTGATCGAGACCGCCTGGCTTTTCCCGCTCGCGGCCATTTATCTGTTTGGATTTGCTGACAGTGCGACCAGTCATCTCAGTGCTAACCCACTGAGTCTCAATCTTAAACTGATCGCTGCGGGCATCGTCACCACCATTCCATTGATGCTGTTTGCCGCCGCCTGCGCGCGCCTGCGCCTGTCAACCGTGGGCTTCTTCCAGTATCTGGGCCCCACGCTGATGTTCCTGTTGGCGGTACTGTTCTATGGCGAGAGCCTGACACCGGATAAAATGGTCACCTTCGGTTTTATCTGGCTGGCACTCGCCGTGTTTATCATTGATGCGATTGCCTTTTCAGCTCGCACTCGCGTGCGCATAGCGTGAAATAAAGCGCGCGATAGCCGGGCCGGTCAGCAGGATGGTGAACAGGCGTAGCGTCTGCAACGCCATCACAAAGGCGATATCGACTCGGCTGCCAGCAGCAATGATCGCCACGGTATCCAGCCCGCCCGGGCTGGTTGCCAGGTACGCTGTCATCAGATCGACGTGCAGCACGCGCGTTAACATCCACGCCAACCCTCCGCACAGCAGCATCAGACCAAAAATCGACACCAGCATTTGTGGCAGCGTGCGCAGCGCCAGCAGGAAAATGGGACGCGTGAAACGCAAGCCCACGCTCCAGCCAATCAACGCATAAGCCAGCGCCAGCAACCATTCCGGCACCTGCAAAGTCGCGACGTCGGTGCCGTGCAGCGTGGCGCCAATCAGAGCGGGCAGCAGCAGCGCACCCGAAGGGATACGCAGCTTTTGTCCCAGCCACGCACCCGCAAACATCACCACCCATGTCAGGATGAAGCTGCTTTGTAAGGCAGGGAACCATACCAGATCCACTGTGCCACCGTTGGTGCCAAGGCCAATACGGGCGACCACCGCGGCTGCGGTCGCCACAAACAGCACGCGCAGATACTGCATGAAAGCCACTAAACGCACGTCCGCGCCAAAGTCTCCGGCCATCGCCACCATCGCAGAAGCGCCGCCGGGCGACGATCCCCACGCACCGGTTGGTCCTGGGAGGTTGCTAAAGCGTACCAGCAGAAAACCCGATAAACCGCTGGCCGCCAGCGTGAGCACCAGCACCGCCAGCACCACCGGCCAATCCGCTAACAGCGGTGAGAGAATCGCCGGTGACAGCGTTTGTCCGATCATGCAGCCCAACACCGCTTGCGCGAGCACAAATAAACGTTTGTCGATGCGTACGGTGGCGCCTGATAGGCCCATGACGGTTCCGACGATCATCGGACCCAAAAGCAGTGCAGCAGGAAGGTGAAACAACTGGAGAATGATCCCCAGTACTAATGAAGCAACCAGCAGAATGGTCCACTGCTGTCGCAAAGAGAGACGCGCCATAGGGTGGAAATCAGAAAGTGAGAAGTGACAACAGCCTACGCAGAAAAGTTAAACCATGCCAGTTTTGTCGCGGCGCAATTTGTTACTCATCTGTTAGCGACATTGTCGCTTCAGATAAGCGCGATAAATCGCGCCGCTACGAAAACGGTAAAACATTTTCAGGTCGTGTAATTACAACCAATTTTTCCGTTTGAAATAGAGGTACGGCGCCAGGCCGGCGAGGATCATCAACGAAATTGCACCAGGATAACCAAAGCTCCACTTCAGCTCAGGCATAAACTCAAAGTTCATACCATAGCTGGAAGCCACCAGCGTCGGCGGCAGGAATACCACTGAAACCACCGAGAAGATCTTGATGATGCGGTTCTGTTCGATGTTGATAAAGCCCATCGCCGCCTGCATCAGGAAGTTAACCTTTTGGAACAGGGATTCGTTGTGCGGCAGCAGCGACTCGATATCGCGCAGGATTTCACGAGCCTGCTCCAGCTGATTGCCTGGTAGGCGCGCTTTACGCACCAGGAAGTTAAGCGCACGCTGCGTATCCATCAAGCACAGGCGCACCTTCCAGCCGATATCTTCCAGCTCCGCCAAACGTGACAGCGCCTGGTCGTACTCTTCGCCCTGCTGGCCTTCCATGATCACGCGGCTCAGTTTTTCCAGCGCGCTGTAGATGTTCTCGATCTCATCCGCCAGCTGTTCGATTTTGGTTTCGAACAGGTCCAGAAGCAGCTCGTAGGCATTGCCATCGGTCAGTGTCTGGTTACGCGCTCGCATGCGGTAAAGACGGAAAGCGGGTAGCTCACGCTCACGTAGTGTATAGAGGCGATCTTCACGAATGGTAAACGCCACCGTGGAGTTACCGGCGTGATCTTCCGCATCTTCAAAGAAGAAGAAGGAGTGGATGTGCAGACCGTCTTCGTCTTCGAAGAAACGTGCGGAGGCCTCGATATCTTCAAGCTCCGGACGCGTCGCCAAGCTTTGGCCCAGCTCTGTTTGCACACGATCACGCTCACTGTCGTCAGGTTCGATAAGATCGACCCATACCGACGTGTTCAGTTTGTCGTTGTTGTCTTCCAGCTCGATACGCGTCAAGCGATCACGTTCGAGTTTAAAGGCGCTCAGCATAGCAATACTCCCCATTGCAGACTAAATGGGACAAGGCGGCACACCGTCATGCCAGAGGCAAAACGGGCACGGCAAAGCCTGAACGCGGAAACTTTCGCTTCAAGGGTAAATCAGTGCTGACTCGTGCGACGAGAGTGTTGAGGGAGGTCGCTGATAACCACTAAGGCTATCCGCAATGAGAGGTAACCTTAGAAGTTATTCCTGTTAAACAGGCGGTTGAGCCAGCATCGACTGGGCGCGTCCAAGGCATTGTCCTCTCATGATAATAGTGCGCGCATGTTACGCTGAGACGAAAAAGTCGTCAAGGTAGCGCAACCGCGCTACACCGTTTCCAGGCGGGCATAAGCCGCCACCAACCACTTGATCCCCTGCCCCTGAAACGCCACTTGCAGACGGCTGTGTTCACCACTGCCTTCGAGATTAATGATGGTGCCTTCACCGAATTTGGCATGGCGTACACGCTGTCCCAGCGCGAAACCACTGTCGTTTTCCGCGAGCGGCGTGCCCATGCGCTGATGGCTCACCGGCCGGCTCACGCTGGCGCGCAGACGTACTTCCTCAACGCACTCTTCCGGCAATTCGCCAATAAAGCGCGATGGGCGGTGATACACTTCTTTACCATAAAGACGGCGGGTTTCGGCGTAGGTCAGCGTGAGCTTTTCCATCGCGCGCGTAACACCAACGTAAGCAAGACGACGCTCTTCTTCCAGACGGCCACCTTCATCCAGCGACATCTGACTCGGGAACATGCCCTCTTCCATGCCGACGATAAATACCTGAGTAAACTCCAGCCCTTTAGCCGAGTGCATCGTCATTAACTGCACCGCATCCTGCCATTTATCGGCCTGGCCTTCACCGGCTTCCAGCGCGGCATGCGACAAGAACGCCTGCAGCGGCATCAAATCTTCATCTTCGTCTTGATAGCTGAACTGGCGCGTGGCCGTCACCAGTTCTTCTAAGTTTTCGATACGAGCCTGGCCTTTTTCGCCCTTTTCCTGCTCGTACATGATCCATAGACCGGAATCTTTAATCACCCGATCGGTTTGCACATGCAGCGGCATGTCGGCGGTTTCTGCTGCCAGCGAATCCACCAGTTCGCAGAAACGTTGCAATGCAGAGGCGGCGCGGCCAGCTAACGCTTTGTTTTGCAGAAGCTCACGTGTGGCTTGCCACAGGGTCAATTGCTGATCGCGCGCGGTTTGGCGCACCACATCCAATGTGCGATCGCCCACGCCACGTACCGGCGTGTTCACTACACGCTCAAAGGCGGCATCGTCATTGCGGTTGGCCATCAGACGCAGATAGGCCAATGCGTCTTTGATCTCCTGGCGTTCAAAGAAGCGCATACCACCGTAAATACGGTATGGCATGCTGCCTTGCAGCAGCGCTTCTTCCAGCACGCGTGACTGGGCGTTACTGCGATAGAGAATGGCGCAATCCTGCAGCGCGTTGCCGTTCTCATGCCAGGTTTTAATGCGGTTTACCACGAAGCGCGCTTCGTCTAATTCGTTAAACGCGCAGTAGAGGGAAATCTTTTCGCCATCGCTGCCATCGGTCCACAGCTCTTTACCGAGGCGGCCATTGTTATTGGCGATCAAGGTGTTGGCGGCTTTCAGGATATTATTGGTCGAACGGTAGTTCTGCTCCAGGCGAATGGTTTCCGCGCCAGGGAAATCCTGCAGGAAACGCTGGATGTTCTCCACCTGCGCACCGCGCCAGCCGTAAATCGACTGATCGTCATCGCCGACGATAATGACGCGACCGGTATCACCCGCCAGCATGCGAATCCAGGCATATTGAATGTTGTTAGTATCCTGGAATTCATCCACCAGTACGTTACTGAAACGCTCACGGTAATGATTGAGAATGTGCGGTTTATTGAGCCACAGCTCATGGGCGCGCAGCAGCAGTTCAGCGAAATCCACTAAGCCTGCACGATCGCAGGCTTCCTGATACGCCTGGTAAATGCGCAGCCAGGTTTGCTCAATCGGATTGTTGTAGCTCTCAATATGCTTCGGCCGCAAACCTTCATCTTTCTTGCCGTTGATGTACCACATGCCCTGACGGGCAGGCCATTGTTTCTCATCAAGGTTCATGGCTTTGATCAACCGCTTAAGCAGGCGCAGCTGGTCATCGCTATCGAGAATCTGGAAGTCTTGCGGCAAATTGGCATCAAGGTGATGCGCGCGCAGTAAACGGTGCGCCAGGCCGTGGAAAGTGCCAATCCACATACCGCCTTGGCTGGTGCCGATCAACTGATCGATACGATGACGCATTTCCGCCGCGGCTTTATTGGTAAAGGTCACCGCCATAATCGAATAGGGTGAGCAGTTTTCTACCGACAGCAGCCAGGCAATGCGATGTACCAACACACGGGTTTTGCCACTGCCTGCTCCGGCCAGCACCAGCAGGTTGCTGCGCGGTGCGGCGACCGCCTCGCGCTGTTTGTCATTCAAGCCGTTAAGCAGATCAGAAACGTCCATAAGCACCGTTTTGCCAAAGTAATAAAAGGAGAATTGAGAAATGCGGTTTCCCAGCATTTAAGCAACGCACCATTGTAGCGGAGTGATTTAACGTGCAATAAATTACGCCGCTACAAATGGTGCGTCAGGAAATGCCTGTCCTCACCCAGCCATTAGCTGGATGAACATACAGCATTATAGCAGCGAGGTCAGCGATGCCAACTGATGAATTTCCACATGCGGAACCAAACGCGCATCGTCAATCTTCATCAAATTACCGCCGCGCAGGTTAATCCAGCAGGCCTGCATGCCCGCGCGTAGTGAACCCACCACGTCGGTAGTGAGATCGTCGCCCACATGCAAAATATGCTCAGGCGCGATGCCCAAACGATCGGATGCCAGTTGATACATATCCTGCCAGGGTTTCGCGCGGCCATGGGGACCGGCGCGCAGGGCGAACTGGAAGTAGTGATCAATACCCAGCTTTTCTGGGCAGGCATTGCCATTGGTGATCGCCACCAGCGGCACGCGCTCCCCGAGCCACGTCAGCGTTTGATGCGTCTCTTCTGGCATCTCCACTTCGCTGCGCCACTGATGGAACACACTCATCACTTCGCTGGCACCCGCAGTGGCTTCAGTGGCGGATAAACCGATATTAAGCATCGCCCGTTCAACCGAACGACGGCGCCACTCAGAAACATCGTGATAAATCTCAGGCTCTTGCACTAACAATTCGTCACGCAGCGCCTGGTAATCAGCTGGGGTAAATTCACGCAGCGCCGGATGATAGGCCTGCAAAGCGGCATGGGATTCAGCCGTGGTTTTGCGGATCACCGGATGGTTGTCATAAAGGGTATCGTCGAGATCAAAGGTGATCGCTTTGATCGTCCCCAGCGGACGGTAGAACTTCATTCAGACTTTCCTCGTTTAGCACGTGGATGTGCTGCATCGTATACGGTCGCCAAGTGCTGGAAATCAAGATGGGTATAGATTTGCGTGGTGGAAAGATTCGCGTGCCCCAGCAACTCCTGCACTGCGCGCAGATCGCCGCTCGACTCCAGCAAATGGGTGGCAAATGAGTGACGCAACTTATGCGGATGGATATGACTGGCCACACCCTGCTTAATACCCCACTCGGCAAAACGTTTCTGCACGTTACGCGCGGAAATGCGGCTGCCTCGGCTGGAGACAAACATGGCATCATCCTGTGGCGCAAAGCTTTCACGCAGCGGTAACCAGTGCTTAAGCCAAGTCACAGCAGTACCGCCGATGGGAACACGGCGCTCTTTGCTGCCTTTACCCAGCACCCACACTTCACCGGCTTCTAAATCAACATGACGGCAATCCATACCGACCAGCTCAGACAGGCGCAGCCCGCCGCCGTACATGGTTTCCAACATGGCGCGATCGCGCACGGCCAGCGGATCGTTAAGATCGATTTCCAGTAATTGGTTGACCTCATCGACGTCCATATTTTTTGGCAGGTGGCGAGCATTGCGGGGTGTTGAGATACCTTTGGCGGGATTGGCACTTAACATGCCCTGACTGACCTGCCAGTCGAGAAAACTACGCAGCGCCGACATGCGTAACGCCAGGCTGCTAGGACCCAAACCCCCGCGACGACTGCGCGCCGCCAGTTGGCGAACCTGCGCAGGTTCCAGCTGGGCCCAAGCGGTAATTTTCATCTCATCGGCCATGGCCATTATCGCCTGCAATTGGCGAGTATAATTTTTTGCGTGAGCGGGCTAAGCTGGCGTTCGACTTTCAGATAACGCAGAAAGCCTTCAACGGCGGGCAGCAACGGGCTCATGCACGTTCAATCCAACGTGACAGCAGCTCGGGCAACATTTGCGCCAGATGCTGCAACAGCAGTGTCCCCATACCCGCCTGATAGTGTTGATTATCGCGGCTACTAAATATCAGCACACCCAGCTCACCGCGTTCCCCCATCAACGACATCGCGACAGAACCAATCGCTTTGGCCTGCGGTAATAACAGCAGCAGCTCAGGACCGTTGAGGCTACCAAGGTAATGGTGTTCGTGACCAAAACGTTGGATGCGCAGCGGCTCAAAGGCCTGACGCGACAGACCGAGTTGGGTGAAATCAGAAGGCGCACCAATGTGCCAATGGTCGTTGAATACGCGCACATGCGCACCGGCGAGGCCAAGTTCGCGTGCCCAGCGATGCAAACGCGTGAGCATCTCTTGCAGGCTGTCAGCGGAAGCAAGGTGGCTCTGCAACGACAGCAGGCGATCAAACAGCTGATGGTTAGCCGTAGCCTGCTCCATCAACAGGGTGATCTCCTCTTCCAACTGCTGGATGTGGTTGCGCTGACGGGCCATATGCCACTCCACCAGCGAAACACTGCCGCGCACCGGATGCGGCACCATCATCTGTTCGACCTGACGCGCATTGCGTATAAAGAAATCGGGATTCTGGCGCAGGAAGGTGCTAACCGACTGATCGTCCAGCAAAACCGCGCTGTCGGTTTGCTCTTCGATATTTTTCATAGATGAATAAACCCATCGTAGACGTGTGTGGCTGGACCGGTCATAAACAGCGGCTGACCTGCCCCTTTCCAGGCGATATGCAGAGTTCCACCAGGCAAATCAACGCGGACTTTCTCCGCCAGAATGCCTTGCTGAATCCCACAGGCCACCGCCGCACATGCGCCGCTGCCACACGCCTGGGTTTCGCCTGCGCCACGTTCATACACGCGCAGACGGATATGTTCGGGATTGACCACTTCCATAAAACCGACATTCACCCGTTCTGGGAAGCGCTCATGGCTTTCCAACTCCGGGCCGAGCGTCTCAACGGGCGCGGTTTTCACACTCTCCACCTGAATCACGCAATGCGGATTGCCCATTGATACCGCACCAAACATCACCGTTTGGTCCGCTACACGTTGCAGATAAAGGTTTTCGGCTTTATTGGCACGTAATGGCACCTGCTGCGGGTCGAAATTCGGCTCGCCCATATTCACGCGCACTAACTCATCGCTGGTCACGCTAAGGACCATGCGGCCGGTTTGTGTGCTGACGCGAATGTCGCTTTTGTTGGTCAATCCTTTCAGACGCACAAAGCGCGCGAAGCAGCGTGCGCCATTGCCGCACTGTGCCACTTCACTGCCATCGGCGTTGAAAATTCGGTAGTGAAAATCGAGATCCGGATCGTAAGGCGGTTCGACGATCAACAGCTGATCGAAACCGATCCCCAGATGCCTGTCCGCCAGACGGCGAATCAGCTCCGGCGAAAAAAAGACGTTTTGCGTCACGGCATCCACAACCATGAAATCGTTGCCGAGACCGTGCATTTTCGAGAACTGCATTTTCTGCTCCGCCGGATTACTCATAGAGATTAGTTCGCCTGCACACCAGGTTTAGTGGTGACCAACCCATTCACGTCAGCGTTTTGAGCGGCTTTTTGCTGCTGCTCAGTCACTTGCTGATTGCTCTTGGTTGGCTGATCTTTCGGCGGGAAATACAGCGGTCCTTTCAGGCCACAGCCTACCAGGCTGACCAGCGCCAGCCCCATACCCAGCTGACTTATTATTCGTCTCATTCTGTCTGCTCTTTCTGTCCTTAAGCCTTGGCTGCTTATCATCGCAGTTGACGTTGTAAAAGCAACAGGAAATACCCGCAAATCCGGGAGCATGTCAGAGGAAAAGCCAATCCCACCGCGCGAACGCTGGCGGGATCAGTGCATTTGGTAGCGCGGCTGGAAGTCGCCGTTGTCGTTATCGGGTTGCGTGGCGCAGAGTTGCGCCAGCGTCTGGCTGCGGAACGGAATCACCTGGTAGCGATCGCCCGTGTTCACAATCTGATAGAACTGCGGCAAGTTGAAATTGATAAAGCTGGAGCCGTACGTAAAACGGTCGTGCGAGGACGAGTAAAAACGGCTCACGTCGCGCACCAACTCTTCCTTGCTGCCTTCGCAATGGTGATACACCTCAACGCGGTTGCTCTCGTCGAGGATATAAATATTAAAGCCACGATCGTTCGTGGTGTCTTCAAAGAAGAACTGGATGATGCCTTCGCTGGCGTAGCCGTTGACCACCGGCGGTAACGGCGTCTGGTTCGATTCTACTTTGATCGACAAACCGTGCAGTTTGTTATTGGAAATCGCACCATAAAACTCCACCGCATTTTCCAGCTTCTGCACCGATACACTCATACGTTCAAAGAACAGACCCCAGGTTTGTCCCGCCATACGTAGTGCTTTAAAGCGGCCTGGCTCCTGACGCGTACTCGACAGACGCAGTTCAATGCATTCAGAAACCAGCTGCTGCACTCGCGTTCTGATCAAACCGCGCAAATGCTGGCTGTAGCAGAACACTTCTACCGTATCGGGCGGCGCAGCGTCCTGATGCATTTTGCCCAGAATGGTTTTCAGCGCTTCAATCATCGCCTGCTCGCCACTGAAGTGCAGCGTACGCACCTCATTCCACGAGTTGCGATACAGCAGGTCGATGCTGCCAATCAGGCACTGTTGCTGCTGGCCGAAGCTGAACACATCCAGCTTGCGGAAATCAAAATGCACCACCTGATTGCGGAATGCCGAGGTCGGATCGTGCTCAAGATTGACAATAATCGCCAAATGACGGATTTCACACGGGCTATACAACGCTTTCGGCGTCGGTGCCGGTACACGCAGCGGGAAGTGGCTCGACACATCGTTGACCAACTCCTGCAAGCGCGGCAGATCGCAGAACTCATTACCTTTCATGTGCAGACGGGTTTTGCTGGTCAGCAACCCGTTAAACCACGCCCATGCCACTAACTTGTTCAGGTAACGGTTATATTCCAGCGGCTGATGGCTGATGATCGAACTCATGTCCGGCGACTGGTTGTAAAGATACCAACCGGCGCGATTGGCGCGGCCTTCCGGCACATGAATAAAGGTCAGATTTTCTTCCGAGAGATCCGGCGAAATCTGCGGGTTCACCAGCGTCACTTTACCCGGCAGTGCCTCAAACGCGGCATACAGTTTACGCGTCAGCACGCCGATATCTTGCGGGCTGGCACTGACGCTTAAATTGTTACGGCGGGCAAAACGGATCAGGTTGCGATAACTCTGCATCATCGCATCCAGCAGTTCGTTGTGCGCTTCACGCACACGTTCGATTTTCCACTGCGCGCGGTTGTCTAATACCGCTAATTTCTCATCATCCCAGCCCCACTCTTTCACCAGCTGCGACAGAATCTCGCGACGCCAGCCTGAGCGTTGATGATGGTGATCTTCGCTCGAGAGCTTTTCACACACTTTTAAGTAGAAACATCGACGCACCAGATCGAGACGCGCCATGTCGTCGACACTGGTCAAATAACGCGTTACACGTTCCAGCATCATGCAGTAGGGATCGAGACCAAAGCAGATGATTTCGCCATCGTGCAGGCGCTGTTTGATATCCATGGCCAGCAACTGCGTATTGGGATATTCCCAGCTGTAGGCTTCCAGCAGCAGCGTTTTCAACACGGCTTTATAAGGAGAGTCGATGCTTTTATACAGTTGCCACAGGCTGGCACCAAAATACTCTTCCGCGGACAGCGTGCCGAGGCCGCCGAGATCCAGCCACTCATTCGGCGTTAACACACCTTGAGAATAGAGTGACATCACGTATTCGTCGTAATGGTGTTCTTCTTCGCCGGGCACCATATTCCACAGGATGCGTTTGCCCGCCATACGTACAGCGGTACGGTAAAACTCATCCAGCAGCAAAATATGTTGGGTTGAACCACAGTCCTCACCACCAAGACTGCCGCTCTCATTATGACGGAAACGGTTCTCGTCAATCAGGAAGAAACTGACTTCCACACCCATTGACACACACCATTTCTGCAACAGCGTACACTTGCGCTGCAGATTGAGGCGCTCTTCATTATCTAGCCAGGATTGGTGGCACACCCAGATATCGAGATCCGACACGCTGTTCTGCCCAACGGACGACGTGCTGCCCATTGAGTAAATGCCGGTGATAGGACGTTCGCCTTTGACGGCCGTACTGAGATCCAGTGGCTGATCGCCTGCGAGATCTTGCAGCAGCAGCTGTTGATTTTCATCAGGCGTGAAGATGCAGACACCGTGGGGAACGTTACCTTCAAGGTAGCCCGGCATCAGCGGATGATGATAGTGCAGTAATGTTGGCAGCAGACTGTAGACTTGCTGGAAAGCAGGCCCCATGGCAGCCAGTGCGCGATCAACACGCAGCTGGTTAATTGCATCCAGTCTCTGTTTCAGTGTCTCAATGTAGAGGTACAAGACGTTTCGCCTGATTGTCCCAGTGTTAAGCACCCTGTTTCCAAAACCTGCCGCTTAATAATAAAGATGTTGGGCAAATTATTGCTGGAAACGTGATCAATCTAACACCTGGAGGATTGACCGTAAAGAAAGTTGCGCTACCTAACAGTTTAGCACGTTCCGTTGGTAGCCCTGCTTTTTCGGACTTCGACCTCAGATTACGTCGCCCTAAGTGACCAAATCTGACATCGGGGCCTTTTCAATCCGTTGAAACTGACAGCATTCCCCTATCAATGATAGGATAATCGATGAACGATCAAAATGGTTAACAGTATGTTAAACAAAATTTTCAGAATTGCTACCAGGCAAAGTCCTCTTGCCTTGTGGCAGGCACAATATGTCCAACAGCGCCTGATGGCGGCACATCCGGGGCTGCGCGTTGAGCTGGTTCCGATGGTGACCAAGGGCGATATTATCCTCGACACGCCGCTGGCTAAAGTGGGGGGTAAAGGGCTGTTTGTCAAAGAACTCGAACTGGCTATGTTAGAAAATCGCGCCGATCTTGCGGTGCACTCCATGAAAGATGTCCCTGTGGATTTCCCCGAAGGTTTAGGATTAGTGACCATCTGCGAACGTGAAGATCCGCGTGATGCGTTTGTCTCTAATCATTACCACTCGATTGATGAACTGCCGCAGGGTGCGGTGGTCGGTACATCCAGCCTGCGTCGTCAATGCCAGCTCAGTGCACGTCGTCCCGATTTGGTGATTCGCTCGCTGCGCGGCAACGTTGGCACCCGCCTGGGTAAGCTGGACGCCGGTGAATATGACGCCATTATCCTTGCTGCGGCGGGGCTCAAGCGTTTAGGGCTGGAAGAGCGTATTCGTCAGGCAATGCCGGCTGAAATCTCCTTGCCGGCTGTGGGCCAAGGGGCGGTGGGTATTGAGTGCCGTCTTGACGATCACGCACTGATTACCCTGCTGGAAGCCTTAAATCACAGCGATACCGCAGTCTGTGTCCGTGCTGAACGCGCCATGAATACCCGCCTGGAAGGCGGTTGCCAAGTGCCGATCGGTAGCTTTGCGGTACTGGAAGATGACCAGTTATGGCTGCGCGGCCTGGTCGGTTCGCCGGATGGCCATCAAATGGTGGTGGGTGAACGTCGTGGCCCGCGCGAGCAGGCTGAACAGATGGGTATTTCTCTGGCAGAAGAGTTGCTGGATGGCGGTGCCCGTGACATTCTGCGTGACGTCTATCAAGGACAACCTCCCGCATGACCATCCTCGTGACCCGCCCAGAGCCCGCCGCCAGTGAATTGGTTTCGCGTTTGCGAACCCAAGGCAAGCTGGCGTGGACCTTACCGCTGATTGAATTCACGCCGGGTCGCGATTTAGAACATCTGCCACAAAAGCTCGCGGTATTGCAGCCAGGCGATATGGTATTTTTGCTGTCGCAGCAAGTGGTGCTTTTTGCGCACCCCGCCCTGCAACGTCACGCCCTCGTCTGGCCCGATGCGCTTGACTATTATGCGATAGGCCGCAGCACTGCGTTGGCATTGCATACCGTCAGTCATCTAAAAGTAGACTACCCTCATGCGCGGGAGACCAGTGAAGAACTGGTGCGTCTCAATCGTTTGCAGCAGGTCGCGGGCAGGCGGGCATTAATTTTGCGTGGCAGTCCGGGCCGGGAATTACTGGCAGAGACGCTGATCGCACGGGGTGCCAGCGTTGAGTATTGCGAGTGCTATCAGCGCTGTGAAAAGCATTATGAGGGTGCCATTGAGGGCCGACGCTGGCGCGACCGGGGTATCACTACACTGGTGGTCACCAGCGGTGAGATGTTACAACAACTGTTTGCACTGTTTCCGCCAATCGATCGTCGGGAATGGTTATTACACTGTCGGCTGGTGGTCGTCAGTGAACGTTTGGCTACGCAAGCCGCCGAATTAGGCTGGCAGGACGTTGACGTAGCCGATGGTGCCGATAACGATGCGCTGCTGCGTGCGTTACGCTGAACTTAACAATGGGATGAGCCATAATGACGGAACAAAAAGCCCCCTCCGCCATGGTTGAAGAAACCACCCCAGCGGACATTTCCCCCAAGCCAGACAATAAAAAGCCTCGTGATAAAAAAAACGATGGCAAAGTGCTGAGTGCGGTGGCGATTGTGATTGCGCTAGCGATTGGCGCAGGACTTTACCTGAATGGGAAACACCAGGCCGACTTACAGGCTCAAACTAACCAGAACCTCAGCGAGCAGCTCAGCGCGTTGCAACAGCAACTGGGCAGCGACAAACAACAGCTCACGCAACAGCTGGATGCAGCCAATACGGCTTTAAAGGAAGCGCGTACTCAGCAGGACAACAGCGCCAAAGAGCTGGAAACCCTGCGTGATAAAGTCGCCACTATTTCCGGCAACGACACGCGCACCTGGCTGGTGGCGCAAGCTGACTACCTGGTGAAACTGGCAGGTCGCAAACTGTGGAGCGACCAGGATGTCACCACCGCCGCTGCGCTGCTAAAAAGCGCAGACACCAGCTTGGCTGACATGAATGACCCCAGCGTCATGAATGTGCGCCGCGCGCTGACGCAGGACATCAGTTCACTGTCAACCGTCAGCCAGGTGGATTACGACGGCATCATCCTCAAACTCAATCAGCTGTCGAATGGCGTCGATAATCTGCGCCTGGCCGACAATGACAGTGATGATTCGCCGATGGATGCGGACGGCGGTGAGCTATCCAGCTCGCTGCATGAATGGCGTCAAAACCTGGTGAAAAGCTGGCACAATTTCATGGATGATTTCATTACCATTCGCCGCCGCGACAACACGGCACAGCCGTTGTTGGCACCGAATCAAGACGTCTATCTACGTGAAAACATTCGTTCTCGCCTGCTGATTGCGGCACAAGCAGTGCCGCGTCATCAGGATGAGATCTACAAACAGTCGATTGATGCGGTATCTACCTGGGTCCGCGCCTGGTACGACACCAATGATGCCGCGACTAAAGCGTTTCTTGCTCAGTTAGATGAACTCAGCCAGCAAAACATCTCAATGGATGTGCCCGATACGCTGGAGAGCCAGGCACTGCTGGAAAAACTGATGCAAACCCGCGTGAGAAATCTACTGGCGCAGCCATCCGTTCCGGCTACTCAACAGGGAGGCTAAGCATGCTAAAAGTATTAGTGCTTTTCCTCCTGCTGATTGCAGGGGTGGTGTTGGGGCCGATGATCGCGGGCCATCAGGGCTATGTATTGATCCAGACAGACAACTGGAATATTGAGACCAGTGTGACCGGTCTGGTCATTATCCTGATTCTCAGCCTACTGGTCATTCTGTGCATTGAATGGATTTTACGCCGCCTGTTACGTACCGGCGCCCGTACCCGTGGTTGGTTTACAGGCCGCAAGCGCCGCAGTGCCCAGCGCCATACGCAAAGTGCACTGATGAAACTGGCGGAAGGTGACTATAAACAGGCAGAAAAACTGCTTTCGAAGAATGCCGATCACGCCGATCAGCCCGTCGCCAACTATTTACTGGCGGCCGAAGCGGCGCAACAGCGCGGTGACGAGGTGCGTGCCAACCAACATTTGGAACGTGCGTCTGAGCTTTCTGAGAACGACACTATTCCGGTTGAAATCACCCGCGTACGCTTACAGCTAGCACGTAATGAAGACCATGCGGCGCGCCACGGCATTGACCGTTTGCTGGAAGTGGCACCGCGTCATCCAGAAGTGCTGCGCCTGGCTGAACAGGCTTATATTCGTACCGGCGCCTGGGGCGCATTGCTCGATATTTTGCCGTCGATGCAAAAATCTCAGGTGAACGACGAAGTACACCGTGAAGCATTGCAGCAGCAGGCCTGGCTGGGCCTGATGAATCAGGCAATGGCCGACCAGGGCAGTGAAGGCCTGAAGAAATGGTGGCAAAACCAGAGCCGTAAAACGCGCCAAGAAACGGCGTTGCAGGTCGCTATGGTTGAGCATCTGATTGAGTGTGACGATCCCGATACGGCACAAAACATCGTGCTGGAAGGCTTGAAACGCCAGTATGACGATCGCCTGGTGCTGCTGATGCCACGCATCAAAAGCGGCGATCCGCAATCACTGGAGAAAGCGCTACGCCAGCAAATGAAACAACATGGTGCGACGCCGCTGCTGCACAGCACGCTGGGTCAGATGTTGATGCGTCATGGTGAATGGCAACAGGCAGCAGAAGCTTTCGAACAGGCGTTAGCACAGCGTCCTGATGCGTTTGATTACGCTTGGCTGGCCGATGTGTATGACCGTCTGCACCGTCCGGAAGACGCGGCAAAAATGCGCCGTGAAGGCCTGTTACTAACGTTGAAGACCAATCCAGGCAACTGATTTTACGATTGTTACTTTTGTGCACGCCGGGCTTGTCCCGGCTTTTTTTTGCCTGTTTTTTGCCTGAATGCCAGTAAAGTGCAGATAAAAAAACACCTGCCATAAGCAGGTGTAAGATCAGGTCGTTCAGACAACTGATGGTATCCGACTCAACGTAATGTCCTTCTTACTGCAGTAAAGCGTGCGCAAATACTGCCAGGCTGGACAACGGATACCGTAAGGGGCTCTGCATCATTCCCAGGTTTATGTAGCATCAGCAAACATAAGAGGTGGAATGAGCATCTACACGCTAATTATTGCACAAGCCGTGCCAAAATTGCAGATGACGGGATAAGTTATTTTAAATCAGCGGGATAGCATTGATCCGGCATCATGATTACTGTGCCCTGTCGTAATCTCGCGACATTCCTGCTGAGAGATGTCTCCCCAGAGCGACAAGCTATGCAAGGAACTGTAAGCATGTTTAATATCAATGAGATAGACGTCTCATAAAAGCGACAATAGCGAGTGTTACTTTTGCGTATCCGACGACATACATGATGAAATGATTTAGAAAGATACAAACGAAAAAGCCTGCTTTTTCAAGCAGGCTTTTCGAATAGGGTCGACGAGAGAGGATTACGCTTCTCTGCGATAAGCGCCCTGCGGGCCGTTGCTAAAGCAACGTTGTCTCGCTGCGCTCGGCTCAAACCTCCTTCGGAGGTTCTCATCCTCTTAAACTACAGACGAAAAAAAACCTGTTTTTTCAAACAGGTTTCTTCAAATATGGTCGGCGAGAGAGGATTCGAACCTCCGACCCACTGGTCCCAAACCAGTTGCGCTACCAAGCTGCGCTACTCGCCGATTTTTTACTTCTCTACTTCTTCACGCTACTGCGTAATTTTGCTTGGTGCGAAGGGAGGGACTTGAACCCTCACGTCCGTAAGAACACTAACACCTGAAGCTAGCGCGTCTACCAATTCCGCCACCATCGCGTGTCCGAGCAAAATCTGGGGTGGCTAATGGGACTCGAACCCACGACAACTGGAATCACAATCCAGGGCTCTACCAACTGAGCTATAGCCACCATAATTCTGGTGCGTAAGCATTCCTGCTTACTTTTCACTGCATAACGCGGTTAACCAACCACCGAAGCTCTTGCGCACAAACTAAATGGCGCGCCCGACAGGATTCGAACCTGAGACCTCTGCCTCCGGAGGGCAGCGCTCTATCCAGCTGAGCTACGGGCGCGTAGCGCCGTTGCGGATGGGCATACTACGGGCTTGCCCTCATACTGTCCAGCCCTTTTTTATAAAAAAAACGCGTTTGCTTACGCTTTGTGCATTCCGTCGATAAATGAGGCAGTTTCATTGTCTGGCGCCCGGGAATTGCTGAATAAATCAGCGATATCAGAGATCGCCACGCCAGTGATAGCGCAAATATTTCAGCAGTTTTAACTGACGACGCAAACGTGAGGGCTGACGAATAAGACGATACAGCCACTCAAGGCCTAAATTCTGCCAGATACGTGGCGCGCGGGTGACATGTCCCGTGAAAACATCGTAAGTTCCACCCACGCCCATGTAGAGGGCCTGGGGCCAGTGTTCGCGACAATCACGCATCAACAGCTCCTGACGCGGCGAGCCCTGCGCCACGGTGACTATCTTCGCGCCACTTGCTGCAATGCGGGCGAACAGCTCATCACGTTCGGCTGGCGCAAAATAACCATCCTGACTGCCCACAATGTTCACATTCCACTGACGACGCAGCTTGTCGCAGGTTTCATCCAGCACAGCCTGGCGGCCACCAATCAGAAACACAGGAATGCCAGTTCGGCCTGCGCGCTCCATTAGGGCTTCCCACAAATCAGCCCCAGCAATGCGGCTCACCTGTAATTCAGGATACTTTTTACGTAATGAACGCACGATGCTGATGCCATCTGGATACTTGAATTCCGCCTCGGCAATCAGCGCACGCAGCTGAGCATCTTCTTCGAGCGTAAGCATTTTCTCGGCATTCATCGCCACCAGCGTACCATTACGTGGCTGGCCATCTGGCAGGAGGAAATGCAGGAAGCTATCCATATCGTTAAACGCGTGAAGATCGACGCCGCGCAACGAATGGCGCGGCTTATCGGTTTCCATTAATCATTTTCCCAAAGGTGATGAAAGGCTGTTAAACACCGGTTTGCTGCGCGGGCGAATCAGTCCCGCGCGAGCGAATAGCCAGTACAGCAATTTAGCCGCTACCATGCAGGCAGCAAAAATTACGCAAAAGAACACCACACGAGAGCCAAACGCATCCAGCCCTTCACGTGCCAGCACGATCATGTTAAACACCGCGCCAAAACAGAAGCTTTGCAAAATGGCGCCGCTGTAACGGTTCTCCGCATCGCGGCCATGCAGGTAAAGGTTATCAAATCCTTTCATCAGCCAACCGACCGCAATCGCGCCCAGCGGAATAAACCAAACGCCGCCCATCACCAATAGCGAGCCCAATAGCGTGGGTGAAATCGCGAGTCCAGAATGGTTGTTCAGCACTTCCCAGGTAAAATAGTTGGCGCTGTTTAACACGATTGACGGGCGCCCAGGCCATAGCCAGCTTGGGATAAAGACGTAAAAGTCACGCCAGATCGGTGCCAACCCCTGAAAATCAATCTTGTCGTAGTTTTGCAGTAATAGCGCCAGGTTTTCCCACGGTGAGAACGTGTCTCGGGTCAAATAAAGGAAGGTATAGAACGCTTCATCACCCACCACATCAAGGTTATAGCGGCGCAGCGCCAACCAGAACATGCCAGCAACCGCCATCACACCCGCACCCACCAGCATCCATAGCGTTATCCAGCCGCGCGTAATACCGATAAACAAGAACAGAGCGAAGGCAATGATGATGTTGGCGCGCGTCCCGCCCACCAGAGCGTAGGTCAGCAATCCGAACGCGACCGATACCAGCAAAAACCACAGCCACTGACGCTGTGTCGGATTGAGGAAATAGCGAATCAACATTGCAGGAATGAAGAAATAGAAGAAGCGTTTCAGCGCCACGCCTGACACTTCACTGGAGAAGATCTGGTTGTACGCAGAAAGCCTAAACAGCAACAGGCCATTGTGCATAAAGAACACCGCGACCGTGCCAATCGCGACCAGTGCCAGCAGCACACACGTAAGATGCGTTTCCACCCGGTTCATTTGCAGCCACGGTTTACGCGGCGGCGCGTTAACCGGCCTGAGACGGACTTTGTAGCTGACGTAATAAATCGCGTAGAAACTGGTGGCGGCAAGCAGGGCTTGCAGCAAAAATTCCGGCGGAACCACTTCGACGTTGAAACGGAAAACCAGCACGCTGGTCAGTGGGAAGCCAAAGTAAAAAGTCAGTAAAAACAGAATGGTAAAGAACAGGTGGAAGTTGAAACGCACCCGTTTAAATTCCCGCCAGGTCAGGGTCAAAATAAAGCCCAACGAAAGCAGGTAAACCACCAGCAGACCACTAAACTGCATCAGGCTCATGTTCTCTCCCTTTCACACTGGCTCAGCGCGTGGCGCCAGCCAGCCAGGTAACCTGGGGAAAAAAAGGCAATCGAGGATTTATCGCAGTGCGCCAATTGACGCTGCGCTTCGGCGACACGTGCCGCATCCAGTTCATCTTCACTAAACAGCACCGGTAATCCTTGCTCGCTCAGATCGCGCCAAAACGGGTTTTTTCGATTCAGGACAAACGGGATATTGGCTTGAATCAGTAAACACAGCGTGCCAATACCCTGCTGACGTTCGAACATAAAATAACCGAGCTGGCAGCGACTGAGCAATTGCAGATAGGTGTCAAAATCTATCTTATCGCGCAGCAACGTCACCTGACCTTGCGGAAACAAACGCTGCGCCGCCGCACTGATCTCGTCGATATAAACCTGATTGTTTTCCGGGTAGCCGAGCGGCACCAACACCTTCACCTTGCCACCAAACTGAGCGTGGATAGCCTGCAAACCCTCAATGTGGCGATTACTCCGATCGCCTGAGTTGCCCAGCAGAACCGTAAAATCGTCGCTCACCATACTGCCAGGCACCGCAGCCTCTGGCATACGCGTGGGGAAATAGAGCAGCGAGGTTGGCACTCGGGGATGGTGCTGCTGGAACTCGTGCAAATCTCCACGCGTCGCGAACACCTGTGCGATTCGGTTCTGCGCCAGACGTCTCAGCAGATAAAACAACTGATACTTCAGCCCACGCCCTTCTTCATAGAAATCGGCGCCCCAGATATGCCAGAACGCCTGCTGACGGCGAAGTTTACCGCTCAGCAATGCCAGCCAGATTTGCGGATTAAACTGCCCATGAAAGAAGAAACGTTGCGAGCGGTCGGCAGCCCGTGCGATGACCGCCTGCGCCAACGCACGCTTACTGGTGAAAGTTTCGATATGCAACGCCGTGTATGCCTGAAGTGCCTCTGGTGCAGAGGTCACTACCATAAACTGACGCGGCGCATCGCCCGGCAGCTCGCGGTTAATCACCTCATTAAAGAAGCGCAACACGGTATGATTGTGATGCGGGATATCCGATCCCAGCACGTGAAATAAAGTCATTTTTTCCGGCAATAAATCAAAAAAGCGCCACAGCAAAGGGCGAAGTAGAGCACGTAGGTCGCCATATAGGCTTGTGCGGCTCCGGCCGTACCATGTAATGGGATCAGCCAATGAGAGAACGCGGTCAACAGCGCGAACTGGCTGATTTCCGTCAGAATATAGAAACGTAGCGATGCTTTAGCGATCACCAGGTATCCAAAAACATAGGCGCCTACTTTAAAGACGTCACCGCACAACTGCCAGACAAAAAGGTCCCGCATCGCGGCAAATTGCGGTGAGAACAGCAGCCAGATAGCCACATCACGCAGCAGCCACACACAAAAACTGGCGGCGGCAACGGCGGGCAGTACAAAACGCAGTGCACGCCAAATCTCACGCGCAATCTGCGGCTTATGCTCTAATCGCGCCAGCGTGGGTAATAACCAGACGCTAAAGGTCGCGGTGATAAACTGCAGGTAAGCATCAGAAATGCTGGTCACGCCCTGCCACAATCCCACCTGCGCCCAGCCTTGCTGTTGTGCCAGCAAATTACGCATCATTACCCACGCCACCGGTAAGGTGACGGAGGTGATCAGCGCCATCAGCGTAAATTTCGCCAGATTACGCGCCAACTCAGGCTGCCATGAAGGTTTAAGCCAGCTCAATGGCAACACCTGGTGATGGCGACGCAGCATCAGGAGAGCCGGAAACACCAATAAGGCCGGAACTAAGGCTAAGCCCACTAACGCCCCAGCATATCCGCCCAGCCACCAACACAAGACATAGCCCAGCACGCCAACCAGGCTGCCCGCAATCAACGCCAGCGCATTGCCGCGCGCATCACGAAAGCCCTTTAGCAATGCCAGCGTCAAATTAGCCCAAGCGATACCCAATTGCAGAAACGCGACAATACGCACCACATTGGCATAGTGCTCATGGCCAAAAAGTGCATGGCTGATAGGTCCGGCGGCCAGCAAGAATACCAAGGCCACCAAGGTTGAAAAGGCCAGCACCATGGCTGATGCCGTGCCTGCTACAGCGCGCAATTGCGCTGGCTGCTGCTGAAACTGTGCGACGTACGTCGTCACGCCATTGAAAATACCCGCACCGGCCAGCACGCCTAATACGGTAATCAATTGGCGAAAGTTACCCGCCTGTCCGACACCTTCTGGGCCAAAGCTGACGGCTAACAATTTCACCACTAACAAACCGGCGATGATTTTTACCAGTGTTGAAGAGGCCGTCCAGACTGAAGCTTTCGCGAGCGACATCAGGCGAAAAAGCTCAATAGCGAACTGATGACTGTGCGCTGGTTATTGTCTGTCAGGTTGTAGAACAACGGCAGGCGAAGTAGACGTTCACTCTCCGGGGTAGTGAACACATCATCACCGTGGAAGCGGCCAAAACGTTCGCCTGCTGGCGATGAGTGCAGCGGGATATAGTGGAATACCGTGAGGATCTCAGCTTCTTTCATCCAGTTGATCAGCGCCTGGCGATCGTCACTGTCGCGCAGTTTGATGTAGAACATGTGTGCGTTGTGGCGGCAATCTTTCGGCACCACGGGTAATTCGATACGTCCGGCCGCCGCCAGCGGCTGTAGCGCATCATAATAACGTTGCCACAAGCGCAGACGCTGCTGGTTAATCCGCTCTGCCGCCTCCAGCTGTGCCCATAAGTAGGCCGCTTGCAGATCCGCCATGAGATAGCTGGAGCCGATATCACGCCAGGTGTATTTATCCACTTGTCCGCGAAAGAACTGGCTGCGATTGGTGCCTTTCTCTCGGATGATCTCTGCACGTTCCACCAGCTTTGCGTCGTTAATCAACGTCGCACCGCCTTCACCACCCGCGGTGTAGTTTTTGGTTTCATGGAAACTAAAGCAGCCAATATGACCAATGGTGCCCAACGCGCGGCCTTTGTACTGCGACATCACGCCTTGAGCCGCATCCTCAATCACAAACAACTTATGCTTCGCTGCCAGCGCCATAATGCTGTCCATTTCGCAGGCGACGCCCGCGTAATGTACCGGCACAATAGCGCGGGTTTTCGCCGTAATAGCGGCTTCGGTCAGCGTTTCATCTATGTTGAGGGTATCAGGGCGCACATCAACAAAAACGATGGTCGCGCCACGCAGCACGAAGGCATTAGCGGTTGAGACGAAGGTGTAGCTTGGCATGATCACTTCATCGCCAGGCTGGATATCAATGAGCAGCGCGGCCATTTCGAGCGAAGCGGTGCAGGATGGCGTCAACAAGACTTTCTTGCTGCCAAAGTGCTGTTCCATCCACTGCTGACAGCGACGGGTAAACCCCCCATCGCCGCACAGCTTGCCGCTGGCCATGGCCGACTGCATATATTCAACTTCGCTGCCTACAATCGGAGGCGCATTAAATGGGATCATGAGGCTTTCCTGTAGAACCAGTAAGCGGTGCTTTCGAGCCGGGCACCGCTGCGTAAATAGAGGCGCATGGCTGTAAGGTTGCTAAGCTGAGTGGCCACACGCAGGCATTCGAGCTGACGTACACGGCCCCAGTCTGCCGCCGCCAGCAGTAAACGCTGACCTATGCCTTTGCCTTGTGCTTCAGGCTGCACTGCCAGCAAACCAATACGTGCATCACCTTCCACTTCACGCATCGAGACGAATCCCTGCAAGACGCCGGTTTCATCGCATGCGACTAAGCATTGATGATCAAAGGTGCCGCGAACGGCATTCTCAATCCATTGCGCGTAGAAACGCCCGCTGTCATCTGGATGGAACCAAGGTGCACGGAAGCGGCTCTGGCGAAATGCCTGAGAGGCGACATCGCGCAACGCCGGAATTTGCGCCTCACGCGCAATACGCACACCCACCTGCCGTTCAGTCCGCTTAATATTGATCGCGAGGTCAGCTTCACCTTCGACCAACTGAAAACCCTGCTGACTCAGGCATCAATCACCTCAATGCGTTCAGCCGGCACTTTAGCCTGCCATAACGTATAAGGCTGCTGTAACGCATCTTGCAAAGTCATCTCGCCATCCAGCGCCACACGTGCACTGTTTACGCCAAAGAAATCGCTCTCCCACGCAAGGGGATCAATACTGACGCGGACGGGCATGGAGAAGCTCCTGTGAAATTATCGCCAGACACCTTTAGTATCGACGATCCACGGCTGTGTGATTTGGCTCATCGGAATCGCACGGAACTGCGCGTGATCAACCAGCATGACCAGGATATCTGCCTGCTGTAGCGCATCTTCAATGGAAACCAGGGTCGCTTCATCAGCCAGCCGAGTGGGGATTTTCGACACATGTGGCTCCGCCACCAGCGTACAACCACTGTGCCATTCGGCAATCAGGTGGGCCACCGTCATGGCTGGGCTTTCACGTAAGTCGTCGATGTTAGGCTTAAAGGCCAGACCAAAGCAGGCGATGGTCACCTCGTTGGCTCGTTTACCCGAGGCGGTCAGGCACTCCGCCAGCTGTTGTTTGACCTGATCCAGCACCCACGCGGGTTTTGCATCATTGACTTCACGCGCGACGCGAATCAAACGTGCCAAGTCTGGGTTTTGCGCCACGATAAACCAGGGATCGACGGCGATACAGTGCCCACCGACACCAGGACCAGGCTGTAGGATGTTGACGCGTGGATGGCGGTTTGCCAGCGCAATCAGTTCCCATACGTTAATCCCTTGCTCAGCACAGATCAGCGACAGCTCATTGGCGAAAGCAATGTTGACGTCACGGAAGCTATTTTCGGTGAGTTTGCACATCTCAGCCGTGCGCGCGTTGGTTTCAACACATTCGCCGCGCAAGAAAATGCGGTAGAGATCGCTGGCGCGGGCCGAGCAGGCTGGCGTCATGCCGCCGATCACCCGATCATTTTCCAGCAACTCAACCATCACTTTCCCGGGCAGTACGCGCTCAGGGCAATAAGCGATATGCACGTTGCAGTCGTCACCATGCTGAGGGAAGCGCAGATCATGACGCGCTTCAGCCAGCCATTCGGCCATTTGCTCCGTCGCGCCGACGGGTGAAGTGGACTCCAGAATCACTAAATCGCCCGCTTTGAGCACAGGCGCAATCGACAGTGCCGCCGCTTTGACGTAGCTGAGATCCGGTTGGTGATCGCCCATGAAGGGCGTTGGCACCGCGATCAGAAAGGCATCTGCGGCTTCCGCTTGCGTGGTGGCACGCAAATGACCCGCTTTTACGGCTTCACGCACCACATCCCCTAATTCGGGTTCGACAATGTGGATATCGCCGCGATTAATGGTTTCAACCGCGTGAACATTGATGTCCACGCCGATCACGTTCTTTCCCTTTGAGGCAAAAACAGCTGCCGTTGGCAGCCCAATGTAGCCCAGTCCGATAACGGAAATGGTTTCAAAACTCATCTTTATACTCTGTATTGTTTTAATGCCTGCAAGATGCGCGCACAGGCTTGGCCATCGCCATAAGGATTATGCGCACGGCTCATCACCTGCCAGGCCTCATCATCCTGTAGCAGCAGGCTGACTTCAGCGACGATTTTGCTCACGTCAGTACCCACCAGTTTCACCGTACCTGCATCAACCGCTTCTGGACGTTCGGTGGTGTCACGCATCACCAGAACCGGTTTGCCCAGAGATGGCGCCTCTTCCTGAATACCACCCGAATCGGTCAGGATTAACCAGGATCGGTTCATCAACCAGACAAACGGCAAGTACTCTTGCGGCTCAATTAGAATGATGTTGTCGATCCCGCTGAGAATACGATTTACCGGCTCGCTGACATTCGGGTTGAGGTGCACCGGATAAACAATCTGTGTCTGTGGATGCTGACGCGCAATCTGCGCCAGTGCGCTGCAAATACGCTCGAACCCTCCGCCGAAGCTCTCCCGACGATGGCCCGTCACCAGGATCAGTTTCTTATCAGCGTCCAGAAATGGATAACGTGCCGCTAAGCGTGCATTGAGATCGACATCATCTAACACGCGATCGCGCACCCACAGCAGCGCATCAATTACTGTGTTGCCGGTGACAAAAATGCGCGCATCGGGCAGATTCTCGCGTAGCAGGTTCTGACGCGAATTTTCGGTTGGCGTAAAGTGGTAGCTGGCCAGATGGCCGGTTAACGTGCGGTTGGCCTCTTCCGGCCACGGCGACATCAGGTTCCCGGTGCGTAATCCCGCTTCCACGTGCCCCACCGGAATCTGATGATAGAACGCAGCGAGGCTAGCAGCGAACGTCGTGGTCGTATCACCATGCACCAGGACCAGGTCAGGCTGAAAATCGGCGAGCACCGTTTTCATTCCCTGCAGAATACGGCTGGTGATCTCCGTCAGCCCCTGCTCCGGGCGCATGATGTTGAGATCATAATCAGGCTGCAGTTTAAACAGGCGCAATACCTGATCGAGCATTTCACGGTGCTGTGCGGTAACACATAAGCGTGCTTCAAACGCGTCATCCTGTGCCAGCGCTTGCACCAGCGGAGCCATTTTGATCGCCTCAGGACGCGTGCCAAATACGGTCAGAACTTTCACGTGGCTTCTCTTAATGGCTGATAGGTGACGTTGGACGCGGACGGCGAACCAGCGCGACGCCTGATCCCACCAGCGCGCCAATGACGCCCCACATAATCATCATAAACAAACGGCGCGGACTGTCGCGCGATACCGGCTCTTCCGGTGTACGCAAGTATCGATATGTCTGGAAGGGTTTATCCAGACGCGCACCTGCCTGTAACGTACCCAGCATCGCCCTGTTTTGATCATAGCTTAAATCATAAGCGGGACCGCTGGCCTGCAACGTATCGAGCTGTGCCTGCAACATTTGCTGTCCCAGCAGGAAGCGATCGCTGTCTGGTAATGCTGCGCCCGTCACCGGGGCACGGTTCTCTTTGATGCCCTGTTCGCTGGCCACTTTCAGTGCCTGCTCAATACGTTGACGCTGGCGATCAAATACCGCCTGCGCCACTTCTTGCTGGCGATTAACCTGCGCCAGCAATTGCGCACTGCGTGCCTGCCAGGCACCCTTCAGTTCAGTATTCAGATGGCGCGCGGCACGTTCACTGGCGTAAGCGATATATTGACGCAGTAGGTTATTGGCATCGCTGGCCGTTTCGGCAATCAACTTAATATTATCCAGCGTATTGTGTGCTGGATCGGCTGGCGTGAACTGGATATTGGTAATTAAATCATCCAGCAGCGCGGCATCGTTATGCGCATTGCCACTTTTGCGACTTTTGTAGTAATCCGTCTGTTGCCAAAAATCTCGGCGCGTATCCCAGGAGGCCAGCTGCATGGTGAACTCCTGATAAACCTCATCCATCACCGTTGGTGCGGGCGTGTTGAGGTTAAGGGTGTTGGTCCGCACATCAAGATTATTGAGGAATTGTTGCTGTACGAAGAAATCGCCCAGCATATTCACCGTGGGGCGATCGGTCACCGCCGTGGTGCTCCACGCCTGTTTCATTAGCATTGAAGCCAGCCATGCCAGCACGGCAAACACCAACGCGCAGCCAATAATCCAGCGCTTACCGCGCCAGAGTGTGCAGCCCAGGCCGCGCACATCGAGTTCGTTCTCCACAACCACAGAGGTCATAACAAAAGTCCTTATCCGGGAACTGATGGGGTAATTTATTTTTTATCTTCGACGCTACTTTGCCAGCGACGTTTAATGCGACGTATTTTACGTGCCACGCGCCAGGCGTGTTTCAGGCAATAGCCGTAAAGGAAAAACGCCATCAGGAACAACACCAACATCACCCATTCCGGGATGAAGGCAAGGTATTCACCCAATACACCAATACCCGCCAAAATCGCCGCAGCGACCGTAATCAGGACAAAAGCCTGACGAGAGGTAAAGCCGGCGCGCATAATGAGATGATGAATGTGCTGACGGTCTGCCGAAAACGGGCTCATACCTTTACGCAGGCGGCGATACATAATGGCCACCATATCCATCAGTGGAATGGCAATCAGCCACAGCGCGGTCACTGGGGTAATTGGATGGCTAAGGCCTTGCGTGGTTTCCAGCAGAATCCAGATGATGGTAAAGCCGATCATGGTACTGCCAGCGTCACCCATAAACACTTTGTAGCGACGACCAATCAGACCCAGATTGAGCAAAATATAGGGGATGGTGGCGGCTATCATGGCGAAACACCACATCGCAAGGCTGGTTTGCCCATCGAAATAGAGGATGATACCCATGGCGGCGAAGGTCACGCTGGCGAGCCCACCCAGCAGACCATCAATTCCATCCACCATGTTAAAGGCATTAATCGCGGCCCAGACGGCAAACAGTGTCAACACGTAGCCGAAGGGGCCGACAACGAGCTCAACAGGGCCGATAATAAACCCCAGGCTCAACAGATACAGCTTCGCGCCAACCATCATCACAATGGCGACAGCGGCCTGAACTATCGCGCGGATTTTAACGCTGATATCGAAGCGATCGTCCAGCGCGCCTACCAGCACTAACACACCCGCACAGCTCAAATAGAGCTCGGCATGAGGTAGATAATAATCTGAAATAGCAAAAGCGAAGCAGATCCCGGCATAGACGGAAATCCCCCCGACTAACGGAATGGCGCCATGGTGTCGTTTTCTTGAATTAGGGGTATCTACCAACCCAATTTTGTTAGCTGCTTTACGAGCAAAAAATAGGAACACTAAGGTAAAAAGAAAAACTAAACCCAGCTCAGTACTCATAGTGAGTAAATTCACGTTAACGCTCTCAGCTAAAATCATCGACAACAATTAGCAAGATCCTTGCCATTGCCGTATATCCTTTGTCCGAATTATGTCTGCCACCAGCCTGACTGCTGAAAAAATCAGCACTTCTCCGACACAATCATCATATTGCTTCCTGACTGGGCTAATCGTAATGCCCATAAATAAAAAACGCCACGTTAAGACGTGGCGTTAGCAATAAATCCTGGCAAATTGTGCGCGCGAATCGCTTCGCTTAGCGATTCACTTTCGCCAACTTATGAACGCTTCATCATATCGAAGAATTCATCGTTGGTTTTGGTCATCGCCAGTTTATTGATGAGGAACTCCATCGCGTCAATTTCACCCATCGGATGGATGATTTTGCGCAGGATCCACATTTTCTGCAGCTCTTCCTGCGTGGTGAGGAGTTCTTCTTTACGGGTGCCTGAGCGATTGTAATCGATCGCTGGGAACACACGTTTTTCTGCGATTTTACGTGACAGGTGCAGTTCCATGTTACCTGTACCTTTAAATTCTTCGTAAATCACTTCGTCCATCTTCGAACCGGTATCAACCAGCGCGGTGGCGATGATGGTCAGGCTGCCGCCCTCTTCCACGTTACGTGCTGCACCGAAGAAACGCTTCGGACGATGCAGGGCGTTGGCATCCACACCACCGGTCAACACTTTACCGGAAGCCGGTACCACGGTGTTGTAGGCACGCGCCAGACGGGTAATGGAGTCCAGCAAGATGATAACGTCTTTCTTGTGTTCGACCAGACGCTTAGCCTTCTCGATCACCATCTCTGCAACCTGAACGTGGCGAGATGCCGGTTCGTCAAAGGTAGAAGCAATCACTTCGCCTTTTACCAGACGCTGCATCTCGGTCACTTCTTCCGGACGTTCGTCAATCAGCAGCACCATCAATACGCAGTCCGGATAATTGTAAGCGATGCTCTGCGCGATATTCTGCAGCAACATCGTTTTACCGGCTTTCGGCGGTGCCACGATCAGACCACGCTGACCACGACCAATTGGCGAAGCCAGATCCAATACGCGAGCTGTCAGATCTTCAGTTGAGCCATTACCGCGCTCCATGCGCATACGATTATTCGCGTGCAGCGGCGTGAGGTTTTCGAACAGAATCTTATTACGCGCGTTTTCCGGCTTGTCGTAGTTAACTTCGTTAACTTTCAACAGCGCAAAGTAACGTTCACCCTCTTTTGGCGGACGAATTTTGCCAGAGATGGTGTCACCAGTGCGGAGGTTGAAACGGCGGATTTGGCTAGGGGAAACGTAGATATCATCAGGACCGGCGAGGTAGGAGCTGTCTCCAGAACGGAGGAAACCAAATCCGTCCTGTAATATCTCCAACACACCGTCACCGAAGATGTCTTCGCCACTTTTCGCATGCTGCTTGAGGATAGAGAAAATAATATCCTGCTTGCGCATACGTGCCTGGTTTTCCAGACCCATATTTTCGCCGAGGGTAATCAGCTCAGAAACCGGCGTGTTCTTTAATTCGGTAAGATTCATAGTGAGGGTTCTTAAACTCGGGGTAATTCTCGAAATGATTGTCGTGGGTGGTATGGCGAAAATTCCATGCCTGTTAATGGCTCTTTTTCAACTCTGCTCGACGATTATCGTCAGGTGTGGCGATAGGAAACGAAGAGAAGGTCGAAAGGTGATGCCGAATGTGCTAGTCATCAGATTGCCAAACCACGATAACGTTCAATGCGAGCAGGGTCTGACAAGGGAAAACTTTAAGATGCAAACTACAAGGTAAGAGCGTAATGCAGTGAGGTCAACTTAACACGCCTGAAAGGAGACGTCCAGCAGTGGCGAAAAAATTCACCACTGCAGAACAACACCGTGCTGAGCTTAGGCCAGGTTGGCGTTCAGGAACTCTTTCAACTGACCTTTAGACAGTGCGCCAACTTTAGTGGCAGCCACTTCGCCGTCCTTGAACAGCAGCAGTGTCGGGATACCACGAATGCCGTATTTTGGCGCCGTGCCCGGGTTGTCATCAATATTCAACTTGGCGATGGTAAGCTTACCGTCATACTCTTCTGCGACTTCGTCGAGAATTGGGGCGATCATTTTGCAAGGACCACACCATTCAGCCCAGAAATCTACCAGAGTGACACCGTCGGCTTTCAGCACGTCAGTCTCGAAACTGTCATCGGTCAAGTGAACGATTTTATCGCTGCTCATGTTTAACTCCAAAGATTGTGCCTGGCGAATTGGCGTAAATAATACCAACGTAGGTTGACTTTATTTCATCGGATACGCTTTCGTAAAGCGCTAGTAAGCTGATATTCTACCACACTATGAGCAAAACACACTTAACTGAACAGAAGTTTTCCGACTTCGCCCTGCACCCACAGGTAGTGGAAGCCCTTGATACTAAAGGCTTTCATCATTGCACGCCTATTCAGGCGCTCGCGTTGCCTTTTGCGCTTTCAGGGCGTGATGTCGCGGGTCAGGCGCAAACCGGTACCGGCAAAACGATGGCGTTTCTGACGTCAACGTTTCATCATCTTCTTTCTCATCCAGCCGCTGAAGGCCGCCAGATTAATCAGCCACGCGCGCTGATCATGGCCCCGACGCGTGAACTCGCCGTGCAGATTCATGCCGATGCTGAGCCGCTGTCGCAAGCGACCGGTCTGAAGCTCGGTCTGGCTTATGGCGGTGATGGCTACGACAAACAGCTGAAAGTGTTAGCTGATGGCGTCGATATTCTGGTGGGCACCACCGGTCGTCTTATCGATTACGCTAAACAAAATCATATCAACCTCGGCGCCATTCAGGTCGTGGTATTGGATGAAGCCGATCGCATGTTCGATCTCGGCTTTATTAAAGACATCCGCTGGCTGTTCCGCCGCATGCCGCCGGCCACCCAGCGTCTGAGTATGTTGTTCTCTGCAACGCTTTCTTACCGTGTACGTGAGCTGGCGTTCGAACACATGAACAACGCCGAGTATGTGGAAGTCGAGCCTGAGCAAAAAACCGGCCACCGCATCAAAGAAGAACTTTTCTATCCTTCTAACGAAGAGAAGATGCGCCTGCTGCAAACCCTGTTGGAAGAAGAGTGGCCCGATCGCGCCATCATTTTTGCCAATACCAAACACCGTTGTGAAGACATCTGGGGCCACCTGGCTGCCGATGGTCACCGCGTGGGCTTGCTGACCGGTGATGTGGCACAGAAAAAACGTTTACGCATTCTCGACGACTTCACCAAAGGTGATCTGGATATCCTGGTCGCCACGGATGTTGCCGCACGCGGTTTGCATATCCCTGCAGTGACCCACGTGTTTAACTTTGATCTGCCTGACGATCGTGAAGACTATGTACACCGTATTGGCCGTACCGGCCGCGCGGGTGCCAGTGGTCACTCCATCAGCTTGGCCTGTGAAGAGTACGCGTTGAATCTGCCTGCAATCGAAGAGTACATTGGCCACGGGATTCCGGTGAGCAAGTACAACAGCGACGCACTGATGAGTGAACTGCCACCGCCAAAACGTCTGCAACGCAGCCGTTCAGGAAACGGTCCACGCCGTGGCGGTAACAACAGTAATCGTCGCAGTGGCGCACCACGCAATAACAACCGTAAACGTCCGAGTTAAGCACACCATGCTAAGCGCATCGTCACTTTATGCTGCGATTGATTTAGGCTCTAACAGCTTTCATATGTTGGTGGTGCGCGAAGTGTCCGGCAGTATTCAGACCGTTGCGCGTATAAAGCGCAAAGTCCGTCTGGCTGCCGGCCTGGACAAAGCCAATCATCTCTCTACAGAGGCGATGCAGCGCGGCTGGCAATGTCTGAAACTCTTTTCCGAACAATTGCAGGACATTCCCCCTGAGCAAATCCGCGTGGTCGCAACCGCCACGCTGCGCCTTGCTGAAAATGCGCAGGATTTTCTGACCAGCGCGGAAGATATCCTGGGTTGTCCAGTGAACGTTATCAGCGGTGAAGAAGAAGCTCGCTTGATTTATCAAGGCGTTGCTCACACCACTGGGGGTTCCGATCAGCGTTTAGTGGTCGATATCGGTGGCGGTAGCACCGAATTGGTGACAGGTGAAGGGTCGCATGCCACCACGCTGTTTAGTTTATCGATGGGGTGCGTCACCTGGCTGGAGCGTTTCTTTAGCGATCGCCACCTGGCAAAAGAGAATTTCGAGCAAGCTGAACTGGCGGCACGCGAGATGATTCGCCCCGTCGCCGCTGCACTGCGGGAAAAAGGCTGGCAAATTTGTGTCGGTGCCTCCGGTACGGTGCAGGCTCTGCAGGAAATTATGGTGGCGCAGGGCATGGATGAACGTATCACCCTGAGTAAACTGCAGCAGTTAAAACAACGCGCCATTCAGTGCGGCAAACTGGAAGAGCTGGAAATTGAAGGACTGACGTTAGAGCGCGCGCTGGTGTTCCCAAGCGGGCTGTCGATTCTCATCGCGATCTTCCAGGAACTCAGCATTGATAGCATGACGTTGGCCGGTGGGGCACTGCGCGAAGGTTTGGTGTATGGCATGCTGCATCTGCCTATCGATCGTGATATCCGCAGCCGTACATTGCAAAACGTGCAGCGTCGCTTTTCCATTGATGTGGAACAAGCGAGCCGTGTGCGTCAGCTGGCCGAGAGCTTTTTCCGTCAGGTGAGCAGCGTCTGGAAGCTGGATAACCGATGTCGCGATCTGCTGCTCAGCGCCTGTTCGATCCACGAAATTGGCCTCAGCGTCGATTTCCGTCAGGCCCCTCAGCATGCCGCTTACTTGATTCGCCATCTCGATCTTCCTGGTTTTACCCCCGCACAGAAAAAAATGCTGGCTTGCTTGCTGCAAAACCAAAGTGGCAGCATCGACCTGGGTTTACTGACACAGCAGAATGCCGTCCCCCCACGCATGGCGGAGCGCCTTAGTCGTTTACTGCGTCTGGCGCTGATCTTCTCTAGCCGCCGTCGTGATGACACGCTGCCTGCGGTACGTTTACAGGCGGATGATGATGCGCTACATCTGACGCTGCCTGCCGGTTGGCTGGACGCGCATCCGCTGCGTGCCGAATTATTGGAGCAGGAAAGTCATTACCAGTCATACGTACACTGGCTGCTGACTATCTCTTGATCGAACCTGCTGCGCTTGCTGATGCTGCGTTGAAAAGCTCCCGTCAAAGGCTCATTTACGGCCTGTAAACTCCGCTTTGCCGGGAACTTTTCGCCTTGCCTCGCTACGCTAGCAACGGTTCTCACTTGAGGCTTGGCCTGAGCGAACGGCTGGGATTTATCCCTTCTTCGCATTTTCGAGCATCGCGCGTAACCCTGCGACCCGCGTTTGCCCAGTCTTGGCACGCTCTTCCGCACTCACCACTTTTTTCTCGCGCTCCCACACCACATCATCTTGTGGCAATTCCAGCAGAAAACGGCTGGGTTCTGGGCGTACTAACTCACCATATTGGCGGCGTTCACGGCATAAGGTAAACGTCAGCTCTTTCTGCGCACGGGTGATACCCACATACGCCAGGCGACGTTCCTCTTCGATGTTGTTCTCGTCGATACTGCTTTGATGAGGGAGCAGCCCCTCTTCCATGCCGACCAGATAGACATACGGAAACTCCAGCCCTTTCGACGCATGCAATGTCATCAGCTGCACCTGATCGCTCTCTTCGTCACTCTCACCGCGTTCCATCATGTCGCGCAGGGTAAAGCGTGTGACCACCTGTGCCAGCGTCATCGGCTCGTTCAATTCGTCACCTTCGAGCATTTCCGTCATCCACTGGAACAGCGTATTGACGTTTTTCATGCGCATTTCAGCCGCTTTCGGGCTCGGTGAAGTTTCGAATAACCAGCTTTCGTAATCGACACCGCGAATCAGGTCACGAACGGCATGCACAGGTTCACGTTCGGTAAGTTGGATGATCTCATTCAGCCAGTGGGTAAAACGTTGCAGATGTTCTAGCCCACGTCCGCTCAGTGTCTGTTCCAGCCCCATATCAAAACTGGCGTGGTACAAACTTTTGTTACGCAACGTGGCCCACTCGCCCAGCTTTTGCAGCGTTGCAGAACCAATTTCGCGACGAGGTGTGTTAACAATGCGCAGGAAAGCACTGTCATCTTCCTGGTTGGTCAGTACACGCAAATAGGCGAGCAGATCTTTAATTTCTGGGCGTGAGAAAAACGAGGTGCCACCCGAAATGCGATACGGAATACGGTTCTGCATCAGCTGCTTTTCAAACACACGCGACTGATGGTTACCGCGATAAAGAATCGCATAATCCTTGTAGGCTGTTTTATTGATGAAGTGATGAGCAATCAGCTCACCCGCCACACGCTCGGCCTCATGGTCCTCGTTGTTCGCACTCAGCACCTTCAGCTCACTGCCTTCGCCCAATTCGGAAAACAGGCGCTTCTCAAACACATGAGGATTATTGGCGATGAGGATGTTGGCAGACTTGAGGATACGCTGCGTTGAACGATAGTTCTGCTCCAGCTTCACCACTTCCAGCGCGGGGAAATCCTCTTTCAACAGCACGAGGTTTTGCGGACGCGCGCCACGCCACGAGTAGATCGACTGGTCGTCATCCCCCACCACCGTAAAACGTGCTCGGCTGCCCACCAGCAGTTTCACCAGCTCATACTGGCTGGTGTTGGTATCCTGGTATTCATCCACCAGCAAATAGCGAATGCGCTGCTGCCAGCGTTCACGGACTTCTTGATTGCGCTGCAGCAAAAGCGTGGGCAATGCAATTAAGTCGTCAAAATCCAGCACGTTGCAGGATTTCAGATGCTGATCATACAGTTGATAGCAGTGGGCGAAGATCTGGTCGCGTTGCGATTTCGCCAGTCCGGCAGCACCTTGCGGATCGATCAGGTCATTTTTCCAGTTTGAGATGGTGGAGATCAGCTGCTGCAGCAGCGTCTTATCCTCTTCCAGCCACTGTTTTGTTAAGTCTTTGAGCAGCGCCAGCTGATCCTGATCGTCAAACAGCGAGAAACTCGCTTTCATCCCCAGCGCTTTGTATTCGCGTTTAATGATCTCCAGCCCCAGCGTGTGGAAGGTGGAAATCATCAGGCCACGTGCCTCTTTGCGCCCTAACGTCTGCGCTACACGCTCTTTCATCTCACGTGAGGCTTTGTTGGTGAAGGTCACCGCAGCGATATGACGCGCCTGATAGCCGCACTCGCGTATCAGGTGGGCGATTTTATTGGTGATAACACGAGTTTTACCGGAGCCCGCACCGGCCAGCACCAGGCAAGGACCGGTGACAAATTCGACAGCACGTTGTTGGCCGGGGTTTAAACGCATAACGGAATTTCACTCAGTTAAATCAAAAAAAGGTTGTGATGGAGCGTTGCTGCTGCGCACTGAATACCATGGCTCATCGCGCGCACTTAGTGGTAGCAGCGCGATTCATCGCAGAAGAAATCGTGCCGCTACCAATATGTGTCGTCATCAGGCAACAAGCATTACGCTATAATGCGGGCCAATTATACACATTGAGACTTGATCATGGCGAAAACCGCGGCGGCTTTACACATCCTCGTCAAGGATGAAGCACAGGCCAAATCCCTGCTGGCCCAACTGGAAAAGGGCGCGAACTTCCAGCAACTGGCGAAAAAACACTCCACTTGCCCATCGGGCCGCAACGGTGGCGATTTGGGTGAGTTTCGTAAGGGCCAAATGGTGCCAGCCTTTGATAAGGCGGCTTTCTCCTGCCCGCTACTGCAACCCTACGGACCGGTGAAAACCGCCTTTGGTTACCACATCATCAAAGTGCTGTGGCGTAACTGATCACTTCTTACTTTTCATCTGCTGCAGCACGTTGCTGCACTGATTGGCATCGGTGTCACTGGGTGAAATCAGGGCCAATAGCGCTGCGGCCGGTGCCACAACAGCACCCAACGCGACGGCTGCAGCACCACGTGCAATCAGCGGCCCCGCTTTCACGCCCGCATCCGGATTTTTGAACGTGCCGCGCACATAGAGCGGTGAACGCAGCGTGATGATACGAATCCCTTTACTGTCTGGGTTAACCGACAAATCCAGCCGTTCGTTGGCAAAGTTAGCGCTGCCGGTGACGTTAATCACCGCGTTCTCGGTATCAAACACGAACACTTTTGGCGTGGCCAATCCCTGACGAATGTTGAGATCGGTAGCTGCACAGTTGATGCGTACCTCATCATCACCAAACAGCTTGCCAACCACATAGTTACCGACGTTCAACCCCGCTATTTCCATTAGGCTGCGGCTAATTAAGCCATCGTTCATCAACAGTTTCAGCTCGCCATTGCTGGTGCCAAGCAAGTCGGCGACGGAGTTGCCGGTGCCGCTTAGACTGGCATCCCCATTCAACTGACCCAGGCTACGCTGCATTGCTGTGACATCTGGGAACAACTGACGCAGTTGTAACTTACGTGCATGCAGGTCAGCACGACCGCGCATCGGGCTTTTATCGCCTTCCAGATGGATGGTGGAGTTGATGCTGCCCCCGGCCATACCGAAGCGCAGCGGATCTAACAGCAAATCGCCATTTTTCAATTGCAGATGAGTATAGAGATCGCTGAGCGGTAACTTACTGCTGTGCTCAATGCGCTTGCCGCTAAACTTTACATCCGCATCCATCACGTCCCAGCTTTTGGTGTCGAATTTGTCATGCGGTAACACGCGATCTGCAGGCTGCGTTGAGGCTTCACCACGCTGTGCTTTGGCCTTCTCGGTCTTTTCACTGCCTTTACCGGAATTCACCCCAATCAACGGACCTAAGTCCGCCATACGCAGCTGGTTCGAACTCAATTCACCGGTCAGGGTGGGTCGCGGTTTTACCTGAAGATAAGTCAGCGAGCCATGAATATCACTGTCACCGATATGACCATTGAATTTCTCATACTGGAACAGCGGCCCTTTCGCATCATTGAAGCGGGCAATCAGATGGCCATCCGTTTCATACGGCGGCGTATCGGGCAACAGCACGCCCGTTAAGCCATAAAGATTCGCCAGCGTATCGCCGGAGAAACGCAGGCGCACATCCAGACCACCGAGGTTGAGCGGATCCTGCAAGGTGCCCTCCACGCGCACACGTGTGGTGCCGTTGCGCACATCTACCTGTAACGGGAAAGGCGTGGTTTTGCTGCGCAACGAGAGCATGCCGCCGATCTTGCCATCGCCATCCAGTTTCTGATTGTTATAGGTCCCGCTCGCCTGCCAGCCAAACACGAAATCGCCCGCACCTTTCTGCTGGTCATTACCGCCAGCAACTTGTGTATAAGGCACCGGTTTGCCGAGTGGGTTAATCGTCACCGTCACATCAGCCTTGTTAATGGCATCGCGGTAACGCACTTCCCCCTTGTCGAACAGGATGTTGTCGAGGCGGAAAGACCAGGCGGAGGGTGCCGCGTTGGGATCGCTGTTTTCACTGCTGGCGAGATTAAAGGTCCAGTTGTTCTTTTTGTCGGCGGTTTGCACTAAGCGGGCGTCTGGCTGCTGCAGCTTAATCCAGGGCAAATAAACCTGCTTATGTAGCAAGGCCAGCGGCGCGAGTGTGGCTTCGACACGCTGCAAATGCACCATGGTGACATCAGGAATCGTAGGCGGATTACCGAGCATCACGTCGTCGGCATGCACCTGCGGCCACGGCACCCAGCTGCGCCAACCGGGTTCTTCGCGGTTACGCACCCATGACACGCCAAGATCGCCGCGAATAGCGAAAGGCCGATTCAGTTCAGTTGAGACTTTTTGGTTGATCGTAGGTTTCAGGCGGTTCCAGTCAAAGGTGGCGATAATCACCACGACCACCACAATCAGCAATACGAAAATCCCGATTACCCAGCTCAGGATTTTTCCTGTACGTGACATTATGCTTCCTCCTTGCCGTTCCACGTCTCAATTAACTGTAGTCGAGACGTAGGGGAACGGGGTCAGGGAAGCTCAAGTGCCATGGATTCCAACTCACTGAAGGGCACCGGACGAGAGAAGAAATAGCCTTGTGCGGCCATCGCGGGTGAGTTACACACCTGTTGCCACTCCTCTTCCGTTTCCACTCCTTCCACGATCACGCCGTTGCAATAACGGTTAATTAAGGCCAGTAGCATAGAAAACAGTGAACGGCCTTCATCGGTGGAACGCAGCAGCATAAATAGCTCGCGTGACAGCTTAATGTAGTCGTAACGGAGTTCAGTCAGCGCAGAGAAATTCGCCATGCCGGAGCCAAAATCATCCAGCCATAACGGACCCAGTTCTGGCATCTTCGCTACCATCTCTTCTTGCGGCAGCGCATGATGTTCCGTCAGTTCGAAGCGCACCCAAGGCAGTTGGGTGATGAGCTGACGGATCTCCGCATGCTGCTGTATCGCCATGAGCGTAGGGCCATCAATATTGACCGAGGCCACCAGCTGACGCTGAGTAAAGAAATGCGACCACTGTAAAAGCAGTTCAAGCTGCTCTTCAACGACGTCGAGACGCTGCGCGATATTCAGCGCCTCAAAATAGGTTTCGGGCGACAACCTTTTTTCTGGTGCGGATGGATGGGCCACCGCAGTCAGTAATTCAATAGCCAGTAAACGGCCGGAGACCTGGTAGATCGGCTGGAAAGTATAGAATCGTTGGCACTGCTGCCAGAAGAGACGCGTTTCCTGTTGTTGCTCCAGTTCAATTGAAAAAGGCAGCCGATGACTTAAATTATTCATCACCATGGTTTTTTCCTGGTTGGTGGTGGGTGCCTGCAAATAGCATCCCAGCGGCAAGTATCGGCTATTAACGGGATAACTTTATTGGTCTCAGCAGCCACACGAGCAGTTGAGTGTATCAGCGCGTTTCAGGCTTAATCGGCAAAACAAACGACGCTTTGACCGCTAAATCGTCATTGACGTGGCCAACTCGCCCCTTAAGCTAAATTAAAACGTCGTTTTAAAAACCATTGACAGCTGCCATACCAGACGCGAGACTCGTGGGCAGAATTCACTACAGGCCGAAGACCATGACGCAGAAGAACATCGCCATTATTGGCGAATGCATGATTGAGTTGTCCGAAAAAGGCGAGAACATCAAACGCGGTTTTGGCGGTGATACGCTGAACACGGCGGTCTATCTGGCACGTCAGTCAGATAGCCAGCAGCTTCAGGTAAACTATGTCACCGCACTGGGCACCGACAGCTTCAGTGACCAGATGATCGCAGCCTGGCAACAGGAGCAAGTACAAACCCAGCTGATTCAGCGTCTCGATAATAAGATGCCAGGCCTGTACTTCATTGAAACTGACGATCACGGCGAACGCACGTTCTGGTACTGGCGTAATGACGCTGCGGCACGTTTCTGGCTGGACAGCCCGGAATCCGATGCGATCTGCGCACAGCTGGCTCAGTACGATTATCTCTATCTGAGTGGCATCAGCCTGGCGATTCTGCCGACTGACAGCCGCGAGAAGCTGATGACGCTGCTCAGCGCCTGTCGTCAAAACGGCGGGAAAGTGATTTTCGACAACAATTATCGTCCGCGCCTGTGGGCTGACAAAGCCAGCGCACAGCAAGCCTATGCCGAGATGCTGCGTCACACCGACATGGCATTCCTGACGCTGGATGATGAACATCTGTTGTGGGGCGAGCAGCCACTGGAAGCCGTCATTGCCCGCACCCGTGAAGCCGGCGTGCAGGAGATTGCCATCAAGCGCGGCGCAGATTCCTGCCTGGTGGCGATTGGCGATGAGCCACTACGTGAAGTCGCTGCGGTTAAGCTGCCGAAAGAGAAAGTGATTGATACGACTGCCGCGGGTGATTCTTTCAGCGCCGGCTATCTGGCTGTGCGTTTGGCCGGTGGCAGTGCAGAAGATGCCGCCGCACGCGGTCATCTGACGGCCAGTACGGTAATCCAGCACCGCGGTGCAATTATTCCATTGGCAGCAATGCCGCTATTGAAGTAAATACCGCACTGAAAAGTCGCGATGCAATGGTTTGCGCATCTGTCCGTGGCACTGCCGCTTCAGATGCGCACCATAAATCGTGTTGCTACCAAACTCTCTGCCATAAACAATAAAAACATTATTGCGCCTTAATGAATGAGGAGAAAAATTTGCGTTAATCACGCATATTTCACTGCTAATTTTCATCAACATCGCCAGTGATGCCTCTCCGGATACAATTCGCCTCTTTCACTTCAACATTATTAATAACACCAATTTAAATTCAATCAATTACGACAACTTAACCCGCCGCCAGGCATAGTCTTAAACTCGCGAAATTGGCGGTTTTCGGCTGGACGCCAGGGCAAAAACAGACCATGTTTTAATCAATAACAGCAGGATGCTGTGACACCGGCCGCGAACAAAAAAAACGACAACATGACTCGCTCAGGACTGATTTATGCACACAGAAATCATCAATATCTGGCCGCACGGTGATGCGCCAGGCGCGAGTGATTCGCGCGCTCAACCACAGATCGTCGATCTCGCCAAAGAGTACGAGCCTTATGACCGCGCAGCCACCGGCGTGCGCTGCCCTGAGATGGCGATTTGGCATCCTGAAACCTCAAACGGCATTACGCTGCTGGTTGCTCCCGGTGGCGGTTATCAACGCGTTCTGATTGACCGCGAGGGCAGTGCACTGTCCACATTCTTTACGTCCATGGGTTACACGCTGGCCGTAATGACCTATCGCTTACCCTACGATGGCCATCACGAAGGACCCGATGCGCCACTGGCAGATGCACAGCGCGCGGTGCGCGTGCTGCGTGAACGGGCTCAGCGCGGCATGAACGGTAAATACATCGTGATGATGGGCTTCTCCGCGGGTGGCCACGTGGCTGCCAGCCTCGGCACCCGCTTTGGCGAAAAAATCTACCCGGTTCAGGACCATGCTGACAACTTCTCACCGCGACCGGATGCAATGGTCCTGCTCTATCCCGTGATCAGTATGCGGGATGGTTTGGCGCACGAAAGCTCACGTACCCGCCTGCTGGGCGCATGGCCAGATCAGAAGATCATTGATGCTTACTCGCTAGAAACGCGCGTGAATGGGCAAACACCCCCTACGCTGCTGATTCATGCCAGCGATGATGAGGCTGTGTCCGTGAATAACAGCATGGTGTTTTTCAGTGCTTTACGTGAACACAAGGTGCCAGTTGAAATTCACTTCTACCAGAAAGGTGGCCACGGATTTGGCATTCGTGGCGTGGCGGATTTACCACTCGCCAGTTGGCCGATGCTGGTCACCGAGTGGCTGCGAGCAAAGACGTAGAAAGGTGATGTAATCGTAGCGGTGCAACTTATTGCGCGCCGGTCCGCGACGTCATCGCTCCAGGAGTGCGCGATAAATCGCACCGCTAAGTCATATTGCAGACGCGGTCCTTGCGCGCCCCACAAAGGCTGGCGCGCAAGACGCTCGCGACGATCCACAGACTTCAGGAAGAAGGAGGGGCCTGCTCCGCTGGGGCGCTGGCGCTGCCATCCGTTTTCGCGGCATCATCGGTGGCTGCTGGAGCGGCAGGCGCATCTGGCACCTTCATCACCTTGTCCCAGCCTTCTTGCAACATCTTCACGTTGGTTTCGGCTTCACCCTGCGGCTGAATCAGCACCATGGTCAGCTCCTGCGATAATTGCTGACGCAGCTCCTGATTAAGCTGCTCACGCGTCAGCTCGCCAAGAAACGCCTGACGCAGTTTCTGATATTGCTCCGGGGCGATATCCACTACCGCGTTTTGCTGCGAGCGTAAACGCTGGCCCATCAAGATATCCGTGTCAGTGCGTGCGTAGGTGGCAAACAACTTATTCAGCTCTAATAGCTTCTGCGCCATCAACGCATCGAACTCATCCTGCGGCAAACCTTTATCACGCACCGCTGCCAGCTCTTTCGCCACCTGATTCATATTCTGAGGCAGCGAGGCATTTGGGCTGTCCATGTTGATGGAACACTGGGCACGCTGATAGAGCACGCGGCAGTCAAAGCCCACCTGGACGTTCTGCGCTTTACTGTCAGCAAGGGCGCGCTGCACATGCCAGAACAGCGCTTCACGCGCCAGATCGCTCTGCCAGTAATGCTGAAGATTTTGTGAGTCACGAATGGGCTGCCATGGCGTATCCCATACCAATGACAGGCGATCTTGATTCATCCCCCCATTCACCAGATTGACCGCTTGATGCGGCAAAGGTGACAAGGTTGGCAGTGCAGCCGGCGCGACGCGTTTACCTTTCAACGGTGAGAACGTTTTATTGATTTGTTCCGCGATACTGCGGCTATCGACATTCCCCACCACATACAACGTCATCCCATCAGGCGTATACCACTGCTGATAGAAGCTACTGAGTTGGGCGATATCCACCGGTGCACGCGGCTGTTCACCTGGGTCGTGCGCCAGCATAGCTGAGCCTTTCAGGCGATAACGCCACCACACGTCTTGAGTGTTGGATGGCCAAGTCGCGATAGGGTCGGATGCGCTGAGCGCGGTGGAGACCACCTGCTCATTGATGCTCATTTTACCTGCCGTTGCTGCCAGCCAGCTCAAGGCTTCTTTCAGCAACTCAGGACGGTTATTAGGCAGGCTCAGATTATATTGCGTGTAATCATACGACGAGATAGCCGGTGGCAGAGGACGCTGCGGATCCATGGCCTGCTGCCAGAGTGCACGCTGCTGATTGGTATCCAGCGTGGCGTTATGCACCATCGCCAGACGGGGTATTAGGTGGCTAAAGCCAGTTTGCTGCGCGCTCTCCACCAGCGAACCGGTGTTAACAATTAAACGCAACTCAATGCGATCGCTTGGACGCTGTGGCGTGGTCAGTAGCTGCCAGCTAAAACCATTGTCCAGTTTGCCTTCCTGCCACGCGGGATCGGGCTGGAGTGTTTCGGCGTGTACGCCGAAGCCGGATGCCGCAAGGATCAATCCGCCAACCAAAAGCCGAATTCTGGTGCCCTGCATGTGAACCCCTACTCAAACAGATCAACGCTCGTTATCGCGACATGTGCGGTCACCTCTGAGATGACCGACGCGGCAGTTTGCCGCCACGTTTATTGAAGAACAGACTCTTTGACCACAGGATGGTCAGGATGTCGCGCAACGAGGTAAAAAATCGGGAAAAAAATCAATGGGGTTTATTATGCAAATGCCCGCTGTCAGGGCAAGTGACAGCGGGCATTTCTTGGGAAATTAGCGTAAATAGACGATCAGACGCTGGTTTGTGAGGCGTTATTCACCTTTTTCGCTGAAGAAAGCGTCGCTTTCATCTGCTTTTCATCCAGCTGCCCCACCCACTTCGCCACCACCACTGTCGCCACTCCGTTACCGACCAGGTTAGTCAGTGCACGTGCTTCGGACATAAAGCGGTCAATACCGAGAATCAACGCCAGACCGGCAACCGGCAGATGACCTACCGCAGATAAGGTTGCCGCCAGCACGATAAAGCCACTGCCCGTTACCCCTGCTGCACCTTTAGAGGAGAGCAGCAGCACCACTAGCAAGGTGATCTGATGGAAGATATCCATATGAGCGTTGGTTGCCTGAGCAATAAACACCGCCGCCATGGTCAGGTAGATTGAGGTGCCATCAAGGTTAAAGGAGTAGCCTGTTGGGATAACCAAACCCACCACCGATTTCTTACAACCTAACTTCTCCATTTTATCCAGCATGCGCGGCAGCGCAGATTCAGATGAAGAAGTCCCCAGCACGATCAACAGCTCTTCTTTAATGTATGCGACAAACTTGAAGATGTTGAAACCGGCCCAGCGCGCAATCAAACCGAGCACCACGACCACAAACAGCACACAGGTGATGTAGAAGCAGATAATCAGCTGACCCAACTGCACCAACGAACCGACACCGTATTTACCGATGGTGAAGGCCATCGCACCGAAGGCACCGATAGGCGCAAGGCGCATAATCATGTTGATCACGCCGAAGATCACTTTCGAGAAGCTCTCAATGACGTTAAACATCACGGTACCGGCGTTACCCAGGCGGTGCAGGGCGAAACCAAACAGGATGGCGAACAGCAGCACCTGCAGGATGTTGCCACTGGCAAAGGCACCAATCACGCTGCTCGGAATGATGTCGAGCAAGAAGGCAATAACGCCCTGATCCTGCGCTTGCTGGGCGTAAATCGCCACGGCTTTGGCATCGAGGGTGGCCGGATCGACGTTCATGCCCGCACCTGGCTGCACCACGTTAACCACTACCAGACCGATAATCAGCGCGATGGTGCTGACAATTTCAAAATAGAGCAGCGCGACAGCGCCCGTACGTCCAACTGCTTTCATGCTCTCCATGCCGGCAATACCGGTCACCACCGTACAGAAAATCACGGGGGCGATGATCATCTTGATCAGCTTAACGAAGCCATCGCCAAGCGGCTTCATTTGCGCGCCTAACTCAGGATAGTAGTGGCCTAACAGGACGCCGATGCCAATGGCAACCAGCACCTGGAAGTAGAGGCTTTTGAACAGTTTCATAACAGGTGTCCAGGTATAGACGGTATTCACCGTCGTTATTATGGAAAACGCATGCGGCAAGCCGCCTGGAAGCGTATAACCTTACCGATTGCGGGAAAATAACACCCCGTTAACAGGATTAATATACCCTTACATTCCTTACAAAAGTTACAAAACTCTAACTATGAACTGAAACGCTTCAGCACCCCGTCTGACGGCGATTTAACAAGGAAAATCAATTAATCAGGTGATTATTCAGGATGTGACCAACGGGAGAGCCAGCGTTGATTAAAGATAGGTAAAGGTAAAGCCTCTGCATACAAGTACCCCTGGCCGATGGTAATTCCACGCGCCAGTAGCCAATCACGCTGCTCTTCGGTCTCTACACCCTCGGCAATGACATCAAGATGGATGATATCGGCAATCGCGGCCACGATGCGTACCATGGTGTCGTCGTCAGGCAGTGCAGCGACAAAACTGCGATCCATCTTCAGTTTGTTCACCGGCAACGCCTTAAACTGATGCAGATAATTGAGATTTGAGTAACCCATACCGAAATCGTCCAGGGCGACAGCGACACCGGTTTGCTGCAGTGAGCGCAGCAACTGTATTGCCTGTTCCGCATCACCAATCTGCGCGGTTTCTGTTATCTCCAGCACGAAGTTACCCGGTGCAATACGATGACGCTCCAGCAAGCCTTGTAAATGTGTGACCATGCTGGCATCACGCAGCTGTACAGCAGAGATGTTGACGCTGAGTGGGATATTGATGCCCTGTTTCTGCCACCCGGCAAGGATGCGGCAAGCTTCCTCAAACACCCAGCGCCCAATCGCTGAAATCACACCAATCTCTTCTGCGCTGGCAATAAACTCTTCAGATAGCCCATAGCTGCCATCCGGCATCCGCATGCGCAGCAGTGCTTCAGCACCCGCCAATTCTCCGGTTTCCATATTGATTTGCGGCTGAAGGTAGAGCGCGAACTGATCATCCTGTAGTCCCTGCAAGATATCGTGCTCCTGTGTTAAACGTTTTTGTGCCCGTTCGGTCAGGGCAGGGTCAAAGAACAGGACCTGGTTTTTGCCCTGATGACGCGCTGACATCATTGCGGAAGTGGCACGATCGAGCTGCTCGCTGGCACTGACCAAACTGTCGTCATGTAACGCCAGACCAATACTGGCATTGGGGCGCAGCTGTAACTGGTGGAGATTCACCGGCTGATTAATACGAATCATCAAATTACGCGCCAGCCGCATCGCCCGGAACGGGTTGTGCGCGCGTTTCATCAACAGTGCGAAGTCACTCGTCCCCATTTGCGCCAGCAGCGTATGGTCGTCAACCGTGCTGCGAATTTTCTCTACCAGCGTCAACATCAGGGTGTCGCGCTGTTCATCACTCAGTACGCCGTTGGCTTCCTGAAGGGTTTCAATGCGAATCACCATCAAGCCCCAAGACTGGTGACTATGGCGGTGGCTGATGTGCTGGTCCAGTAGCGCCAGGAAGAGCGCCCGATTGGGCAAATCAGTGACCGCAAAATGGGTGGTCATGCGACTCATTTCATCGTGAATCGACTCCAGCACCTGCTGATTGCGATTGTAACTGCGGATCAGCATGCCAATTTCATCATCCCGATGGTTATGCGGTAGATCGAGCTTGTGCGTAAGAATGGCTTGCGGTGGCAGCTCTAGCAAATCACGCGACAGGTTGCGCAAAGGATGAACAATCAGCCGGTTGATGCACCAGCTTACCGCCACTGAAAGAATCAGTGCCAAGAGCAAATAAGTGGTGATCATGGTGGAGAGCGTACTCAGCAGAAACTGATAGACGCGTGATGAATCGGCTTGCAGCACCAGATAGGCAATCGGCTTTGGTAAGCCTGTGCGCTCGACAGAATAGAGCGGTAAGGTGATTTGTACCGGTAACTCAAACAGACGCGCCACAAAAAGGGGGACAGGCTTATCTGGCACGAAGTCCGCGTGCAATGCCTGGAACGCGTTGGGCAACACCACATCGGCACGCGACAAAATACCCGCGGGTTTCAGCGTATTAAGGATGTGTTCAGCCTGCGGAATATCGCCTTTTAATACCGCTTCTGACAGCGGCTGACGCACCGTGTGCGCGATATTCTCCATCTGCTGGGCGTAGTCAATTCTGCGCTGCTGCACAAAGTGAAAAAGTTGAATGACGATAAAAATACTGATGGTCACCATGGCCACAGCGGACACCGTTGCCATCTGTTTTATCGTTAACGAGCGACTAACGCGCAACCAAACCTCTCCCGGCGTCTAACGCCGTGTATTTAGATAAAATGCGTTGCGAGTATATCGCAGGTCAGTGTTGCTTTGCGCCGGGATAAAGTCGAAAAATCGCCTTGGGAACCAGATAAGTCAGCAATGAGGAAGTGCACAATGTTGTAGCGGCGCGATTTATCGCGCGATAAGTTGCGCCGCTACGGTGGGCTACTGCGGATAAGCGACCCAGTCTCCTCCGTTAAGTCGGATCCAGGGCTTGCCTTGATACATCATCACCACCGCATTGTCGTTTTCCGAGACCACTGGCGATTGCGGCAGATTATCCGCCAGCACCGACATATTCACGTTCGGCGCGTTAAAGACTTGGCCATCCACCACACGTGAAACAATCTCCGATATCGCCAGCAAGCTGGTCGGCGTATCAATGGTCAACGGTTGCCCTTGATGAGGCGCCTTCATGCCAACAAACTTAATGCCTACCGGGACATGGGTAATGCTAGGGCTTGGGATATCACGCAATCCTGACATTTGCATTTTATCGCCCTGCAGCGCCGCACCGTGCTCCGGCACCACCACCACCATGACGCGACGGCCTGATTTTTCCAGATTAGTCAGGAAGGTATCCAGTTGGTCAAATAGCACTTTAGCGCGTGGCTGCCATTCCGCCGTGCGTGTGCTGCCTAACTCACGCGTACCATCATGCAAGGGGATGAGATTATAGAAAGTGGCACTGCGTGCATCGCTGCTCTTGGTGCGATCATCCAGCCAGCGCTGCATAAGCTGTCCGTCATTGAACACCGTCGAACCGTCAAATGACGTCAACTCTGGCGCAATGCCCGCCTGAGACATCAGCGGTGCCTGTAAGTTACCCTCTTCACGCAGCTCTTTAAGATAGTTACCAAACACACCGGTATGGTCCATCATCAGCTCCTGCTTAAAGCCGAGCTTGGCAAGATTATCAAACAGATAGCAACGCTGATCGGTGGGTTTATACAGATTGGTGTGTGAGGTCTGGCCACAGCTGGCGCGTAATAAACGGATCCCCGCCGGGCCGCTGTAGCCGGTGGCAGAGTTGTAGTTGTTCAGCACAATATCAAAGTGCTTCCACAGCGGATGGTCACGCAACTGTGCCACATCCATATCCGACCAGGACAACGAGCAGATATTGATCACCAGGATATCAAACGGCTGTGAGTCAGCGGGGAGCGCATCCGGGAAATGCGTTACACGCTGTCGCTCGCTGTCGTAGAAGCGGTTAAGCCAGGAAGTCAGATTGGCACTGGTGGGGGGAGCCGATTGATCGAGGCCATCCGGCGCTTTTGCGGTGGAGGCTTTATCATTCAGCGCCACTTCCGGCGTAGCCGTTTTGCTCGGCAGCAGGTTCATCTCTGGGCCTGCGATGGTCAAAACATTAAGCCAAATCAGCATCAACGACACCAAAACGGTGACGCGAATCCACTGGGCAATGAACATATACAGCACCAGTAGCACAAAACCCGCACCGATCATCTCCCAGTTAATAAAGCGTTCCAGCAGATCGAGCAGGTAAGCGGCTGAGAATCCCGCCAGCTGGCTGCCCTGGCTCATAATCGAATCCATCCCCGGCAGCCAGGTATCATGCCAAAACAGGGCAAAACCTATTGGCACAGAAACCCAGTGCCGGATGCGATGCAGACGACGAGAAGGCAGTGGGAACAGTAGCCACGCCAGAAACACCAAATTGCTTAAGGCATGAAAATTAAGATAGCCATACCACAACAGACCAAACTTGATCAGGAAGTAGAAATTCCAGCCACCGAGACCGCGCCACCACGAACCGTGCAGCTCGAAGGTTTATTATCACTCATTACGGTTTTGTATCCGTTTTAGCGGGTTTGCGTTGCCACTGCCCTTCCGATTTCAGCGCACGCAGCGGCAACAGACGCATCAGCAAACGGGTGCTGCTGCGCGGTAACCAGCGCACGAACAAGGATTTCAGGAACAGTAAAATTAATAACAGCAGGATCGCCACCTGCACCCAATCCATCAGTGTCATCAGCGGCGATCTCCATCCACGTTGAGTGTAATCGGCTGCGGGGTTTGCGCGCGGCGCAGGGTCTCGTCAGGTGTCTGATGGGTTTGTGCTACCTGCATTGTCACCATCGGTGCTTCACGTTGTGCCACTGGCGTCAGTTGCCGAATTTTATGCACTTCCGACAGGATCTGATTATCCTCAAACCACACCACCCGGTTGCTGAACAATTCATCGTGCGGCAGTGAAAAAATCGACTTCAGCGCAATATCCAGATCGTTAAAACGACAAGACGATAGAAATAAATAGATGCGCTCATTGACTAACGTCACCAGATCGCCGAAACGACGTGGCTTGCAGAGCGTCAAAATTTGTTCGGGCTTTAACTGCGGCACCGGGCGCAGCGCCACCATCAAACCTTTATCATTTTCCGGTAGCAGCGTATTACTCATCAATTGCTGCACCGCCGCACAGAAGTTTTCCAGTGGCAGGAGGCCCTTTTGTTGCAGTGGCTGTAACGCCTGCATTAAGCCCGCAAGATTAGACGGCACATGGCGAGTAAATTGCTGCCCCTGAATCCCCTCCAGCGTGGTGAGGAAGCGGGACAAACTTGCCGCCGTCGGCACAATGGCAGTCACCCCACACGCCAGCAGCAAGCGCTCATCGCTATACCTTAGACTGGTACTAATTTCGCGCACCACAATCTTTAGCGCATTACCTCGTGAGCGACGTAAACTGTGGACCATCCCCGCTAGAGTATTGATGTCTTGGTTATGGGCCAGATTAAAAATGACGGTTGCCGCATTCGCCTGCTGAGCGCGCGAAAACACGCCTTCATTGTCGCTAAACAGTTGCCACTGGCTGGAGAGTGGCGGCGCACCTTCCAGCACAGCTTCCTGCGCAAGGAACTGATTTTCATCATTCAGGCTAAGAGGGGTATTTTGTTCCGCCTCGTTGGCAGCAATAAATTGATTATCTTTGCAACTGAATCGGATGGCGCGATCGGCCAGTAATTTGTCGGCAGAGTACCACCAGTTAATTCGGTATTGCCAACTGTCCTGTTGGAACTCTAAATGTGCGACACCATCAAGTTGGCGAAAATAACGTTGTAGATGATTACGGAGGTGAAGAATAGAGGTACCAGACGTAATCAACAGCAACGTGATTTGTTTTTTGATTAACAAACGCCGCATTCGTTTAACCCAATCTGTGAGTTCATCCGGGGATAATTTACTCCACAGCGCGGCATTACTGTAAAACAGCACTAAGCCACTACGGCTATTCAGTATGCGGGCGAAATCACTCTCCAGACGCTGTAAACCGGCTTTGTTCGCGGGTAAAGAGAACAGCGGGATACGCACCGGACCAGAGGCCGGGTCGGGGGTGAGCAGCGACTGCGGCTTCTCATCTGCGCTGACCAGTGTGGCGACCTGCTGATGGCTAACCACCTGACGCAACAGCAATCGTGCATCTTCCTGACGTTGACTGGTGATCCAATAAAACCCTGGATTTTGCAGGGTGGTTAATTCCTGCTGAACCTGTTGTAGACCAAGCGCATAGAGATTTTTCATATTTGTTTCGCGATCAGAACAATCCAGGCTAGTTTAATATAGACGGCGACAATTGAAACTGTTGAAATAAATAAAACCTGCGCTATCTCAAATCATACTGATTTCGACATGGTGTTGGCTTTTCTTCAGGTTTAGACTTTACAAAAAATAAAATCACAATTCATCCGTTGCTGTTATTGATGGCAAGAAAGTAATGAAAACTGAAAATGCCTTTTCGCTGATCGCTTCCACCAGTGAAGATCAGGATGACATTAATGCTTTGAGCGAAGCCTTTTCTCTAAAGGCCTTTCGTTACATTGATATTGCCCGCGAAGAGCGGCTGAATACCCTACTGACGCGCTGGCCGCTGCTGCGTGAATTAACCGCTGCACAGGAGCAGGAACGCTAATGCCGGTCATCGCCCTACAGGGTTTGCGCGGCGGTTGTGGCGCGACATCACTCAGTGCGGCGCTCGGCTGGGCGCTCAACACGTTGCAGGAATCGGTACTGGTTATCGATTTTTCTTCGTCTAATCAACTCGCTGCTCACTTCAACCTTCCGCTTAGCCACCCGCAAGGCTGGGTATCGGCACTGCTGGAACAGCAGCCGTGGTCACAGTGTGCGCAGCGGTATCAATCCGGGCTCGATTTCCTGCCCTTTGGCACGCTGAGCCATCAGCAAACCTTAAGTCTGCAGTCCGTTGACGAACAGTTTGCGGCGCCGCTGCTCCATGCTCTACCGGCGCTGAAATCACAGTATCGCTGGCTGATCTTCGACCTCCCTGCGGATCTATTACCTTGGCAACGATCCTTCGCAATGGCTGCCGATCGTCTGCTGCAGGTATTGTCGTTGGACGCAAACTGTCAGCTGCGATTGCATCACCCGCGCTTCTTGCCGCACACCCTGTTTTTAATCAATCAGTTCAATGCCAATAGCCAGTTGCAACAGGATTTGCATCAGCTCTGGCTACGCACACTGAAAAATCTCATCCCACAGGTTATTCATCGTGATGAGGCGCTGGCCGAAGCACTGATGATGAAACAACCGGTGGGTGAATACCGTCCCCACGCGCTGGCCAGTGAAGAGATTAATACCTTGGCGAATTGGTTGCTGCTCAATGTTGCTGGCGGTATCGCGTGAATCCGTTGCGCTGGCTGTTCGTTCCGCAGGCGTGGCTTGCGTTGCAGCGCCGCGCCCGTTTGGCACGCCAACACGGCGCGGGATTTTTCACCGTCACTCTGCATCTGCTGTGGTGTGTTCTCGCCTGGTCGCTGCTGCGGCAGGAAACACCCGGCTGGCAACGTATTCTGCAGCAGCGTCAACGCTACTATCCGCAGATTTCACCGCTGCGCCCGCGCCCATTGGATGTGCTGCGATACGCGCTGCAAAGTCTGTGGCTACTGCTGGTGCTCCCGCTCGATAACAGCGCACGCAGCGAACGTCAGCGCCTCAATGCGTTTAGTTCGCTGTTCCGCTGGCGTCAGCAACTTTATCAGTGGCTGGGTCGTGTGCCTGATCACCTGGCAAAAACGGGCCTGCACCAGCGCGCCGAGCAGCAGTTGCAAAAGCTGCCCGCACCCGTCCGCCAGTTGATGTTTATTGCCGCCGCGATTGTTGCCAGCTTGCTTGCGCTGCTTTGCATTTCGCAGCCGTTTGGGATCACCACACAGTTTGTTTTTGTATTGCTATTGTGGGGCCTGGCAATGATGGTTCGCCGCGTGCCGGGGCGACTCTCGACCATCATGCTGATTGTCTTATCCCTCACTATCTCCTGCCGTTATTTGTGGTGGCGCTACACCGAAACCCTGAATTGGGACGATCCGCTCAGCCTGACATTTGGCCTGCTGCTGATCGGTGCCGAAACCTATTCGTGGACGGTTCTGGTTTTAGGGTATTTCCAGACGCTGTGGCCACTTAACCGCCAACCGGTCTCCATGCCGCCGGAGATGACCTCTTGGCCGAGCGTCGATATTCTGGTTCCCACCTATAATGAGCCGCTCAGTGTGGTGAAACCCACCATTTACGCAGCGATGGGCATCGACTGGCCGCAGGATAAGCTCAATATTTATATCCTTGATGACGGATCGCGTGAGGAGTTCCGCGAGTTTGCCGCCAGCGTGGGGGTTAATTATGTGGTACGCCCGACCCATGAACATGCCAAAGCGGGCAATATCAACCATGCGCTGAAAGTGGCCTGCCGCAGTGACTACGTGGCGATTTTCGACTGCGACCACGTTCCCACGCGATCTTTCCTGCAGCTGACCATGGGCTGGTTCCTGAAGGATCACCGGTTAGCCATGCTGCAAACCCCACACCACTTCTTTTCGCCCGATCCGTTCGAGCGTAACCTCGGGCGCTTCCGTCAGACGCCTAACGAGGGTTCGCTGTTCTACGGTCTGGTGCAGGATGGGAACGACACCTGGGATGCGGCGTTTTTCTGCGGCTCGTGCGCCGTGCTGCGCCGTACCGCGCTGGATGAGATTGGCGGCATCGCCGTGGAAACCGTCACTGAAGATGCGCATACCTCGCTGCGCCTGCATCGCCAGGGTTACACCTCTGCCTATATCCGTATCCCACAAGCCGCGGGACTGGCCACCGAGAGCCTGTCGGCGCACATCGGCCAGCGTATTCGCTGGGCGCGCGGTATGGTGCAAATTTTCCGTCTGGATAACCCGCTGTTTGGCAAAGGCTTAAAACTGGTCCAGCGCCTGTGCTACGCCAATGCCATGCTGCACTTCCTGGCCGGAATTCCTCGACTGATCTTCCTGCTGGCTCCGTTGGCGTTTCTGCTGTGCCACGCCTACATCATCTATGCACCCGCGCTGGCGATTGCGATTTACGTCTTACCGCATATGGTGCACACCAGCCTGACCAACTCGCGAATTCAGGGACGCTGGCGTCACTCGTTCTGGAGTGAAGTGTATGAAACCGTACTGGCGTGGTATATCGCTCGCCCTACCACCGTCGCGCTGTTCAACCCACATAAAGGCAAATTCAACGTCACCGCGAAAGGCGGCTTGGTTGAAGAGCGGCATCTCGATTGGGTGATCACCAAGCCCTATATGATGCTGGTGCTGCTGAACATTGCTGGCATTGTCATGGCCTTCTGGCGCATGGCGTACGGCCCCGCCAATGAGATGCTCACCATCTGGGTGAGCCTGGTATGGGTGGCTTACAACATGATTATTCTGGGTGGCGCAGTGGCGGTCTCCGTAGAGGCGCGCCAGATTCGAGAAGCCCATCGCGTGGAGATCGCCATGCCGGCGGCCATCGCACGTCAGGATGGCCACATGGTGCCCTGCACGTTACGTGACTACTCCGACGGCGGGGTTGGCGTTGAGCTACGCGAAGCCGATGCGTTAAAGGAAGATGAACCCGTCTGGCTTTTACTGCGCCGTGGTCAGCAAGAGTTCAGCTTCCCTTGCCAGGTACAGCGTGTGTTTGGTCGCCGTGCAGGGATTCGCCTGCATCAGCTTTCCACGCGCCAGCATATCGAATTTATCCAGTGCACCTTCGCCCGTGCCGATACCTGGGCGCTCTGGCAGGACGGCTTCCCGGAAGACAAACCGGTACAGAGTCTGGCCGACATCATGGTTCTGGGATTTAAAGGCTATCTGCGCCTGGCGGAGTATGGCCCTGCCCCGCTACGCCGTATTTTCCGTACCCTGACGATGCTGGTGAGCTGGCTGGCTTCACTGCTGCCACAGGGCATTAGCCGCGCACCTGCGGCAATCAAAACCGATTTCACCTAAGTTGATGATATAACCATGACGAGAAAACTGAGCTGGTTCACCGCCCTGCTATTGGGTACTGCAACGCTGGCGCAGGCTGCTGCACCGCAACCTACTGCGCCCGAAGCACCTCGCGCCGCCGCACAGACGCCGTTGCCGGTGGTCAGTCAACCGTTAGATGCCAATGCGCCGCTACGTGACAGCCAGTTGCTGTTCAACCAGGTCGCGCCACCGCCGGGCAGTATGACGCTGCGCGGGACAGAACCCACCAGCCAGATTGAGTTTGGGGTGCGCAGTGATGAAGTGGTCACGCGCGCTTTGTTAACGCTCAATTACCGCCCTTCACCGGCGCTGATCCCCATGCTGTCGCAGCTCAAGGTCTATCTCAACGACGAACTGGTTGGGCTGGTCACGGTCACGGCGGACCAACTCGGCAAAGAGAATCAAACCCAGCTGGCTATCGATCCGCGCTTCATTGGCGACTTCAACCGCGTGCGCCTGGAGCTGGTTGGGCACTATGCTAACGTGTGTGAAAACCCCGCCAACAGCACCATCTGGATGGATATCGGTAAAGAGAGCAAACTCGATCTGACGCTGCAAAAACTGCCGCTGAAGAATGATCTTTCGCATTTCCCAGAACCCTTCTTTGATGCGCGTGACAGCCGCCCACTGCAATTGCCCATGGTCTTTAGCACCCCGCCAAACTTGGTGCAGCAGCGTGCCGCAGGTATGCTCGCGTCCTGGTTCGGCAGCAAAGCGCAATGGCGTGGTCAGTCGTTCCCGGTGCTCTATAATCAGCTTCCTAAAGAGCAACATGCGGTGGTGTTCGCCACCAACGATCATCGTCCAGACTTCCTGAAAGACCTGCCACCGGTGGAGAAACCGACGGTGATGATGGTGAGCCAGCCCGATAACCCGTATGAAAAAATGCTGCTGGTTTTGGGCCGCGATGATAACGACCTGCTGACGGCGGTAGAGGGTATCGCGCAGGGCGAACTGCTGTTGCGCGGTGACTCCTCAACCATCGACAGCGTGAAATTGCTGGAACCCCGCCAGGCCTATGATGCCCCAAACTGGGTGCGCACCGATCGTCGCACCACCTTTGCTGAATTGACGCAGTATCAGAACCAGCTACAAGCTGATGGCCTACAACCTAACCCTATCAGCCTGACCCTGAACCTGCCGCCTGACCTGTTCCTGGTGCGCGCGCGCGGCATCGATATGGATCTGATCTACCGCTACACCTCACCGATACAGCAGGACGGTTCGCGCCTGGCAGTGCATCTGAATAATCAGTTCATGCAAGATTATCCGCTGACGCCGAAAGATACCGCCGGACAGCAGATTATGCATATCCCCTTGCTGCAAGGCTTGCAGGACAGTAGTCGCCAGTTAACGATTCCTGCACTGCGTCTCGGTGTGGTGAACCAACTGCGTTTCAATTTTGACTACGCCAACACCTTTATTGGCGGCACGGCTGATGGTCGCTGTGAGACCGTTACCGCTGTCGGCCACCATGTAGTCATCGACGATAACTCCAGCATCGATTTCTCTGGCTATCGCCATTACATCGAGATGCCGTCGCTGAACGCTTATGCCAATGCCGGCTTCCCTTACAGCCGCTATGCCGATCTGGCGCAGACACTGGTGTTAGTGCAGCCGAAGCCCGACAACGGCGAAGTGAGCACCATGCTGAATGCGCTGGGGGCCATCGGCGCACAGACCGGCTATCCGGCACTGCGCGTGCAAATGAGTGATGACTGGAACAAAGCCAAAACCACCGATGCTGACGTGCTGATGATCGGCAGCATCCCGCAGGATCTGCAGGATGACAAAAAGATCAATGCGCTAGTCGAGGCGGCACGCAGCTGGATTAACATGCCATCGCGTCCGATCACGGCGCAAAACGTACCGGTTTCTGCCAGTGACCGCCAAGTCGAAAGTCAGACGGAGATCAGTTCACGCGGTCCAATGGGCGCCATTGTGGGGTTCCAGTCTCCGTTTAATGACCAGCGGAGCGTGGTTGCCCTGCTGGCTGACAGCCCGCGTGGCTGGGACCTGCTCAACAATGCCCTGCTCGACAGCGGCAAACGTGCTGCAATATTCGGTTCTGCCACCATTGTGCGTGAATCAGGCGTCACCAGCGTTCGCGTCGGTGATACCTACTTCGTGGGCCATCTGCGTGGTGGGAACGTCTGTGGAACCTGCTGGCGACACATCCGGTATGGCTGGCGATTTGTGCAGTCATCGTGGTGGTGCTGTTTGCGTTGATGGCATGGCGCCTGATGCGGATGGTCAGCCGTCGCCGCTTGGCCGAGCTGGAAGATGATGAATAAACTGCCGCTCGGGCTGCTGATTGCTAGCATCCTTGCGGGCCCCGGCGTGGCAGCCGATGGCCCGCAGGTTTCTCCGGTCGCCTGGCTGTTAATGCAGATTCGCACCGGTGAATCCACCAACAAGTATGATTTGGTACAGCAGTCGCTTTATCGTCTGGAGAAAATCGATCCTGACAATCCCCAGGTGCTGGCGGTACAGATCCGCATGGCACTGCGTCAGGGCGATCAGGCCAAAGCGCAAAAGCTACTGGATGAACTGAAACGCGTGGCACCGAACGATATCGCCACCCGTGAATCCGAAACCGGTTTGCGTTTGATGAGCGCAGAAGGGCGACAACAGTTGCAGCAAGCGCGCTTGCTGGCGACAGCGGGGCGCACAGAAGAAGCCAAAACTGCCTGGGATGCCCTGTTCCACGGCGTGTTCCCCGATGTGAACACCGAACTGGAGTACTGGCGTCTGGTCGCACGTTTACCGGGCCAGCAGCAAAGCGCCTATCGTCAGTTGCAGGGACTGGAGCAGCGCTATCCCGGCAATATCGGCGTTGAGCTGCAGCTGGCGCGCATGGCGTTTGATAATAACCAACCTGCCGAAGCCTTAACGCAGCTGCGTCAACTCGCCAACCGTGATGGTGGGCGTGAGGCCGCTTCCGAGCTGTGGTTGCAACAGATCCACAATCAGCCGGTCAGCGATGCCAGCGTGGCCAGCCTGAAGCAATATCTGCAGGTGTTTACATCAGGTGATGCACAACAGCGTGGTGAAGAAGAGCTGGCACGGCAGCAAAAGCTGTTAGCCGATCCGGCCTATCGCGAGCGTATGCGGGGTCTGGCACTGGTCGATGCTGGCGGCGGCGCGAATGCGATTGCCGCACTGGCCGCCGCGCTTAAAGCCAATCCCAATGATGCTGAGTTGATGGGGGCTATGGGCCAGGCGCAGGCGCGTGCCAACAATCGCGCGCAAGCCATCAGTTGGTTGCAGAAAGCTATTCAGGCTGGGCAAGCCAGCACCCAGATTGGCAAGTGGCAGTCACTGCTGCAGACCAACCGCTACTGGTTGGCGATCAACCAGGGTGATGACGCGCTAAAAAAAGGCGATGTTGCTGGCGCAGAACGGCAATACCGCAGTGCGCAGGCCATCGATAACCGTGACAGCTGGGCACTGATTGGCCTCGGCGATGTCGCTCAGGCGCGCAAAAATGACACGCAAGCGGAGCAGTACTGGCAACAGGCGCTGCGCCTTGATCGTGGCAACACCACCGCTATACGCCGCCTGGCCGCGCTATATCAGCAGCAATCGCCAGCCCGAGCGATGGCGTTTATCAATGCATTGCCCGCCGCGCAGCAGCGTTCGCTCGCGGATACGTTGCGTTCGTTGCGCAGTGACAGCCTGCGGGCTGAAGCGGATGCGCTGGCGCAGCAGGGTCAGTGGCATCAAGCGGTGGTGAAATACCGCCAGGCCGCGCAGGACAATCCCAATGACATCTGGCTCTCCTATCGTTTAGCGGGCGCACTACGCAGCAGTGGCGAAGAAACTCAGGGCGCGCAGGTGATGGACGCCATGGTACGCCAGCATCCGCAAGAACCCGCGGCGCTCTACGCGTGGGCATTGTGGCTCTCATCGGGCGATCAGGATGATGCCGCGCTGGCAGCACTACACCGCCTGCCAGAAACCCGCTGGGACAGCAATATGCATGAGCTGGCGGATCGTTTAACACAGGATAAAGTGTTCGCTCGCGCCACCGATCTACGCGCTGATGGCAACGAATCCGCTGCGCTGGCGCTGCTGCAACAGCAACCCGCCTCAACTCGACGTGATATTACGTTGGCAGACTGGGCGCTTGAGCGCGGCGACGCGAAAGCTGCGCTGGCGAGTTATCAGCGTGTGCTGCAGCAGGATGCCACCAATAACGACGCTGCGCTGGGCCGCATCGAAGCCCTCATCGCCCTGAAACGCACCGACCAAGCACACCAGGCGTTACACGCTTTACCCTCAAGCGTGGCGCAGCAAAATATCAACAGCGGTCGCCGTGTGGCGCTGGCCTGGCAAAACAGTGGCGACACAGCGCGTGCGCAGCAGCTGTTCAATGATTTAAAAACGCGTGCCGCCAAAGAAGCCCCATCCCAAAGCAAAGCACTGGTTTATCGCGATGCCGCGCGGCTGGAAACGCAACAGCAACAGCCTGAGGCGGCGCAGCAGGATTATCGCCTGGCGATGGCGGCCAGCGGCATCAGCACCGACGCGCCACAGGATAATGACAGCTATACCCGTCTGACGCGTAACAACGCCAGTGATGACTGGCTGAAACGCAGCCTGCGCAGCGATGCGGCCGATCTCTATCGTCAGCAGGACACCACCTTCACGCTGGAACAGGATTACTCGCGTGACAAGGGTAACGGCGGCACGTCTGATTTCACTGCACACACCACCATGATGCAGGCCGAAACGCCGCTGGCAGACGGGCGCAGCTTTGTGCGCGTTGATCATGTATTGGTCTCGGCGGGCACCTTCTCGACCAGCAATGGCAGCCACAGCGAACGTTTCGGCAGTTGCAACGACGATAATTCGGGGGGGTGTAGCCGTGATTTCAAACAGCGAGACGAAGGCACCGCGATTGGCGTGGGTTGGCATAACGATCGCTGGTCAGGAGACATTGGCACCACCCCACTTGGCTTTGAAGTCACCAACTGGGTGGGTGGCTTAAGCTGGAAAACCGATGTTCAGGATCTTGGCGTGACCTTCACCGCCTCCCGTCGGCCGATCTCCAGCTCGCTGCTGGCCTATGCCGGCGCGCGCGATCCCGCCACCAACGGCGGAAAAACCTGGGGCGGCGTGGTGGCAACCGGTGGCTCGGTTGGGTTGAGTTATGATCAAGGCGGCGCGAATGGCGTGTGGGCGGATATCAGCGCTCATCAAATTACGGGTGAAAATGTTGCGGATAACAGCCGTGAACGTCTTATGGCCGGTTACTACTACAAGCTCATCAACGAGGACAATCGCCGTGCGACGGTGGGCCTCAATAGTATGCTGTGGCACTACCAAAAAGACCTCAGCGATTACACCTTCGGCCAGGGTGGCTATTACAGTCCGCAGCAGTATTTCTCGCTATCCGTTCCAGTCACCTATCGGCAGCGCACCGAAAACTGGTCGTTTGATCTCGGGGGGTCGGTTTCCTGGTCACAATCGCAAACTGACGGCCAGCAACGTTATCCGGTCAATCCTGGATTTACACTGGCTTCCAACCCCACTTCTGACAGCAGTTCTGGCAACGGCTTCGGTTATACCCTGCAAGCGCTGGTGGAGCGGCGTCTCACGCCACACTGGTCGGTAGGACTGGCGATGGATATTCAACAGGCGAAGGATTACACCCCCAGCCATGGCCTGATTTATATGCGCTATTCAATGGGCGGCTGGAACGGCGATATGGATATGCCACCACAACCGCTTGAGCCATATGCGAATTTTAAATAACCGAATAGCACATCATCTGTAGCCGCGTGATTTATCACGCCAATGCCCTTCTGCACCCAAGCCGCTTCCAGATGCGCGATGAATTGCCCTGCTTCAGGGTGTCTCATCTTAGGGTAGCTCCCGTCTTAAACGTCAAACGGGAGCTACGTGATTTATCGCTTTTAAGTAAAAGATAGTGCTAAACCGTAGCGGCGCGATTCATCGCGCGACGTTCAGTTTTTTAACGCTTTTCCTGATACGCCAGCCACGTCAGCAGCTGCAAACTAGCAGAGAAGTAGTCTGATTCGGCGCTAACTGGTCGTTGAGATAGCCGGTTTGATTCAGCGCTAAATCGCGAATCGCCAGCAGGCCACCGTCTAAATTATACGGCGCTGGCGTATTCCCCAACACATCAAACCAAGCGGGTGTGGTCTGACGGCCATAGCCCTGCCAGACGCGCTGGAACGGCACCAGACGCAAACTTTGTGGATCGTACCACCAGATATTGAGCGGGATACGAATGGCGTCATAGCTGAAACGGTTTGAATACCCCACGGCGGGGGCAACGGAACCATCGGCGTTCAGTGCGACCCAATCCAGCGGCAGACCCGTTTTACCAAAGTGCATGTCGCCCAGTAGATCCATCCCGTTATCAATCAGTTCGTTCCACACACGCAGATGGCTGCGATCGGCAAACTCCTGCCATGCCGCAAACAAGAAGTAGGAAGGATTCAGCACCACATAGCTGTTTTTGTTAAAGCCCTGCGCGCCAGGCAACATCACCGTATGGCCGCCAAAGGTGATCACGTTTTGCTTAACGATGGCTCGCTGAATACGATCTGAAGTGGATTGATAATCACCGCCCCACTTCTGCCCTGCGCGTTGCAGGGCCCACGCAATCAGCACATCACCATCTGATGCATTATTCTTGTCGGCAATCGGGTCAGAAGCACCCGGTGTGTAGCGCCAGTAGAACAGGTCATTCTGCGGATTACGCAAGTGCGTACGCGTCCACTTCCAAAGCAGATCGAAAGTGGTGCGGTCATCATTGGCCACCGCCAATAACATGCCGTAACCTTGGCCTTCGGTATGGCTGACATTGTTGTTGGCCGTATCACTGATACGACCATCGCTGCTCATAAAACGGCCTTTAAAAGTACTCCAACCGTCTGCGGCCGCCTGCGCGCTAAAAAATATCACCATGAAACACAGCATCCATTGACGCCAGAACCGCATCACTCTCATCACAGCATCCTATTGATATCGATAATGCAGCGTACCGCCGTCAAGTTTCTCAAATGTGACCGGTACGGCAGCACTGCCGCCTTGTGCCTGCAACCATTGTGCATACACACCCGACAGTATGGCACTCAACGCCAACTGCCAGCGTTCAGCATCCACATTCGTATCGCCCTGCGGCAGCGCGTGATGCTGAATCAGAATAGCGTTCTCCTGCGGCTGCAGTTGGGCAAAGCCCCAGTTGAAGCGCGCCAGTTGCAGATTCATTTCGCGCTCCAGATCCTGCACGGTGCGTGCTTCCGCTAAAGGATAGCGTGCCGCCAGCGATGCGCCCACGTCGATGAGAAAACCTTCCGCTTCCTCACCAGCGTTATTCAGCATGCTTTCAATCATTACGCTGACCAAATCGAACCAGCCAGGCTGATGCGGATGACTGATACGCGCGGTTACTTGCTCACTCATTAGTTGTCTCCGAACATGTAACGTAAGTACAGATTCGCTGTGCTTTCGTTGTAATCGCCAAAGGTGTCGTAGCCTAACTGGCCGCCCACGATGACATCTTTGTTAATTTTGTAATCTGCACCGGCATGTACGTTGTAACCAATACCGTTTTTGCTTCCACCACTGTAATAAGCTTCTTTAGCAAAACCGTCGGTCACCATCTCATTCATGAAGGCCTGCAAATCAGGATTGTTAGGGAAGTAAGCACTCTTATCCTGACTGTAAGATTGATAACCCACTGAGCCACCGACTTTCAGACTCAAATCATCATATTTGCGGGTGTAATCAACCGGGAACGAAATAGATGCATAATCCTGGGGGCTGAAATATCCGCCCTGACCATAGCTGTAGTAGCTAAGGTTTTTGGAGAAGTCCATCCAGGAGACACTCATGCCGGCTTTCAACTCACGATCTTCGGAGTGAAGCGGTCGAATATAAGCCCCCGCATTCGCTTGCAGACTTTTATTGCTGGCAACGTTGTTACCCAAGTAACTGTACGCACCAGCACCCGCATAGAAACCTGCATCGCCATTGTCATAGCTCAGTAACGCATTACCGCCGTTCTTCGTCACACGACCCCATGTTTCTCCTGTCAGTGAATCTTTAACACCCACATAAGAAAGCAAGCTGTCTGTTACTGCTCGGCGTTCACCCGTCAAGATCAGGGTCAAATAATCTGTCAGCTTCGGCGCCCACTGAACACCGCCAACCAGCGTACTGAGATCCTGGCCTAAAGGCGTGCTGCCCAAATCAATTTTATAATTGTCGCCCTTCAGCGCCATGCTCAGCTCAACGCCAGAAGCATTCTGTGAATCAGTCGAGTTAGATCCCGCTTGAGTCAGACTCGGTTTCAGCGAAGAGGCGATCAAATAATTCTTCACATCCTGATGGGTGTTTAGCCAGTTAAGGTTGCTCGCACCGGTTGACGTCAGAGGATTAAGGTCATCAAAGGTGATCCCTGCCAAATCGGTAGTCGTGGCACCATACTTTGTCAGTAAATTCTGGAGAGTCGTGCTGGTTGTCGTGGCATTACCTTCATTGTTGATAGTAGTGACCATGTTTTGCACGGCATTCGACACAGCATTGCTACCAAAGCGTCGCCATGAATCGCCACTCGCTGACCCCGCGCTGAGTGAAACCGGCGTCACGGTGAATTCAAAGCGAGAGTCACCAAATGGCGAAGTTGACCATGTCAGTGGTGCTTTCGCTTCGGTTAGCTTACTCAAGCCAGACTCACCATCTCGTCCACGAATCTGCACGCCGCCAATCGCCCATGAACCGGTTTTTTCTTGCAGATCATCCATCATATTGTCGATCTGACGTAACGTCTGGCTCTGCTGAATGGCTGGGGTGTTGCTGGCCAGCGTTGCACCTGACGCGCTGCTGGTCACATCCGGCGAATTTTGCCAAGGCATCACGGCACCATAAGCGGACGGTGAACGCCCGACTGGCGAACTGCCGCGATTGATAAACGGATTGTCTGCCAATGCCAGCCCCCCCACACTTGGGGTGCTACCATTGGTCGCGCCTTGCAGGCCAATCAGCTGCCCACGCGCACTGCGTAGATAGCTCATGGCTTGCGCGTGCTCACCATTGGCTTCTGCCACGCGCGCCAACAGCAGTTGACGATCCGGTGACTGCTCGCTATTCAGGCCACGCGTTAATGTGTTCGCTTTGTTCACATCGCTATTGGCCAGCGCCACGTTGATGGCCCCGGTACGCGCATCTTGTGTCGGCGTATCCTGTGTCATCAGGTAGTCGTAAACCACACCCGCTTCTTTGTTCATTTTGCCGGACTGATACAGTCGCGCCATCGCAAACATCAAATCACGGTTCTGCGGATCGTGCTGCAGTGCCCCCACCAGCTTGTCATAAGCGGCGGCATACTGTTTCTGCTCACGCAGACGATCCACTTCGTTGATCACGTAGCCGTTGCGAATCCCTGCCAACTGCGTTGGCGTACTGCGTGACTGCAACTCTGGGCTGCTAAGGAAGCTCTGCGCTTCGCTATTCAGACCCGCCTGATTAAGCACCGCGACCTGCGCCGCGTAATCACCGGCGTTGCCCTGAATGCCACGTTGCATATTGCTGCGCACCACAGAAACCGCCGTGGTGAGATCGCCCGCTTTCGCCAGCTTCTGGGCCAGGTTACCCGCATCCACAGGATTTGATGGGGGTGAAGCCGCCAGCGCCCGTAGGGTGTTGGCCGCAGCGGCATTCGAACCCTGCGCCAGATATTGATCGGCAGTGGTCATTTGCAGGTTGAAGTTCACACGCTGCGCCAGTTCGCGCATATCGCTGCTTTTACTGCCGTTAGGAATGCGCGACAGCAGCAGACTCGCCTGCTGCCAGGCACCACTTTCGCTGGCGTTCAAGGCACCCGCATAGAGTTCAGCGGTGCTCGCCCCGGTGCGCATTGATGGCTGCATGATATTAGCGGCCATCATGTTGTCACCCTGCGCACGGTAAATACGCGCAAGGTCCAGACGCAGCCAACCATCGTTGGGATAGCGCTGAATTCCACTGTTCAGGGTGGCAATCGCCGCACTGTTGTTACCTGCCGCTAGCTCGCGCTTCGCCTGAGCACGAATCGGGTCGGTGCTGTTACCGCGCGGGGCCACACTTTGACGCACACTGTCCGGCAGAGAGGCCAGCAATGTATTCGCCTCGGCGCTCCGGTTCTGCTGACGCAGTACGTAGAACAGCCCTTCTTTAGCGTTGCGGTTATTAGGATCGCTCTGCAGGATAGAGCGATAGCTCTGCTCCGCTTGGTCCAGCTGATTACTGCGGCGCTGCACATCAGCACGGAACAGCTTGGCTGAAACGCCTTTCTCGCCCTCCGCCTGAGTCAGTGGCTCACTCAGTGAAAGTGCCTGTGCGCTATCACCGTTTTTCAGTGCCTGCTGCGCGGTCGCCAACTGGGCATAGAAGCGTGCATCAGACGCCTGTTTCTGGCGAGCTTCGCTCTGATCGCCGCCCATTTGCGCGGCGCGCGTCAGGTAATCGGCGGCTTCGGCGTAACGCCCGGCTCGCTGTGCCACATAGCCCATACCGGCCAAGGCATCCGCATCCTGCGGGTTAGCTTGCAGCACTTTCTCAAAGTTGTTCTGCGCGTTGCTGACATCACCACTGTTAAGCGCCGTAAAGCCCGCGCCCTTCTCAGCACCGCCGACATTTTTGCGGTAGTAATCCATCACCGCATTATCTTGCGGATGACGCTGTTGCCAGGTTTGATACAGCGAAGCATCGGACGCTTGTGGACCGAGCCACAGCAGCGCCTGACGCAATGAACGGTCGGCTTCTTTGTTGCCATCCGCCAGCCCTGCCAGCACATCAATCCCTTGACGACGGGTTGATTCCTGGTAAGTCATCGCCTTACCCAGCGCCAGTTTTGCGCCAGTATCCTGCGGATGATCGGCAGAGAATTGACGCAACGCTTCAACCGCCTGCGGCAGCAGGGAACGGTCACCCGCCATCGTCAGATAGTACTCAGCCGCCACGCTCGGTGGTGGCTCATTGCCGTTAAAGGTATTGCGCCAGGTTTGCAGCGAAGCCGCGATATTGCCGCTGCGTGCCTGCTGGCGCGCCAGAGACAGCTGCGCCTGCGGGATGGTTTGCAACTGACGTGCATTATCCAATTCGCTGAGGTGCGGATCGTTCGGCGAGGCCGCGCTGAGACGCGCGCGCCACTGTGCCGCTTCCGCCGTGCTGCCACTCTGCTGGGAATAGAGCGCCAGCAGATAGAGAGCCTGAGTGTTGTTCGGCTCCACCATCAACACTTTTTGCAGCGAAGATTTGGCTAAATCGTCATGCGCTTTCTGATGCCAGTAAGCCGCCTGATCGAACAGCGCTTGTAACGCAGGATTGGTGCTCTCTGCCGCCAACAGCGGCTGAGAGAGCGTCAGCGCCCCACCCAAAATCAGAGCATGGCGAATACCGGCACTTAACAGATTTTTTTCATTGTTTTTATCCTTACTTCTTGCCGGACTTGCTATCAGCCTTCGGGTTGAGACGTCGCCATGCATGACGTTTCAACATCGCCCAAGCGCTACCACCGACCAGCGCGGAAAGCAGCAGTGCCGCCAGCGCCATCAGCACGGAGTGCTGGTTGGCATACCACACCACCATCATGTACCACGGCATTTCCCCGCTCGGGAATTGCGGTCCCACGCGGAAGCTACGAATACCGTTCTCATCAGTGATGATGGCGGTATCACCGCGAATACCTGCGTTGATGCGCGGCGAATTCAGGTCTTCATGCAGACGCAACAGTTGCTGATCGCTGGTTGCGACGGTCATAACGACTAAACGATCCGCATTCCATGGCGAGCGGTAACTGACAAAACCACGCCACGCTTCATTGGAGGAGAAGTAGCGATCGGCATCCAGTTGCTGGCGATACCAGTCACCGGTCAGCCAGCCACGCAGCTTGTCCCACGTAGTAGGATCTTTCACCCCCAGCGTGTTGCCGCTGGTTTCATACGGCGTGTTGGCCAACATCTGCTGATTGAACTCACTGTTCTGCGTGGTGCTCACCGCCAGCAAATCGCTTTGCTGCAGACGCGTCAGATTGGTGCCACCATTCGGCAGGCCAAACAGCACCTGGTTCTGCACCAGGGGCACGCCCGTGGCATTACCCGCACGTGAAGACATATCCAGCAGCGTCGAGATCTCGGCATCCGTTGGTTTTTCCGGCAGCAGCAAGGTGGTCTGCGAGAAGTCTGCCAGACGCGAGAACGGGAACGACGCACCAACGAAATAGGACAGGTTGGGCAGCATGGTGAAGTGACGTGTGTGGCTCAGATCGATCCACGAATCATCTTCAATGCGGCTCTTGATGTTGTTGTTCAGCAGCACACCGCAAGGCGCATCCGCTTTCGGCTTGATGTTGAAATAGAGCGCCAGCTGGTTGTCACCGTAAATCAGATACGGCTCCAGCTTCAGGGTGTAGTGTTCCTGACGTGCGTCCCCCCCCAAACGATGCCAGGCACTCTCCAGCAGACCGACTTTGTTCACCGTCAGGTTGCGCAAGAAATTGCCGTTGATCATCACGTTAAGGAACGAGTTGTTCTCATCAATCCAGCTCTCTGACGGGAAGCGATAGTGCAGCTCCACAGGAATGGTGTCGCCATCCCACATAAACAGATCCGGCGCGGCGCGGAAGTTCACGCTCAGTGCATCGTGCCAGATACCAGTGGTGGTCAGGCTCTGATCTTTACGCAGCAGTTCACTCAGACGGACTGGACGGCTGGTATTAATCCAGCGCGGTGCGTCGTAAGGCTTACGCGTGCCAATCTGCTGTGGCTGCACGTTGAGGCTACTGGCATCGGTCGCCAGCGGCTGGGTGGTCAAACGGTTCGCCGCCTGACGTAACTGCGCATCATCAGCACCGACGACCAATAGCAGCTTGTAAACTGGGTTGTTCGGGTTGTCGATCACCTGTAGCAGTGGGCCGTTGGTGGCAGGTAGGGTGACACTGCCAATTTTGTCGCCCGGATGGCCGACCAGAATGCCGTTATGCTCAGGCAAGTCGCCACGTACCACCGGGAAACGGATGCCACGATAGTCAGACTGAATACCCATCCAGGATGCCACTAACGCCGCTGCGCTCACACTGTCAGGCGCAACGTTGGCAGCAAAACCAAAGGTTACGCTGGCGGGTGTCATGCGCTGTGCATCCATAAAGGGACGCGGGAAGTTGCGCAGGCTGGTGCCGATATTCAGCTGCTGGCCTTCAAGGCTCAGCGTGGTTTTCGGCAGGATGGAGACCTGATACTGCTGTGCGCTCTCTTTCTCACACAGCAGTTTGTCTGCATCGTTGATTTTGAAACTCAGGTTGTTGCTCGACACCACCATCGCTGCGGGAATATCCAGCTGATAGTCGCTGACATCGCTGTCACTCGAACCTAACGGCAACGTTCCTAACGGCTGACCGTTCAGCATCAGTTGCAGTGAGGTGTTGCGCGCCGCCAGCGCTGCTGAGACGCGCAGCGACAGATTGAGGTGCGCGTTGGTGATCACTTCATCACTGGGCAACGTGAAGACAATACCGGATTGCAACTGGCCGCCGGTCAGGGTTATCCCCTGAGGCTGACCCATTTGCGCCACTGAAATCGTGCTGCTGACCGGCTGGTTCAGCATCGCACTGGCCGCAGGCATCGCAACCGGTGCCGCGGGAGCTACCGTCGGCAACACCATCTCAGGTGCGGGGGCATCCATCCCAGCTGGGGCATCGGTCACAGCAGGTGTATCCGTTACAGCGGGTGCATCCGTCGCAGCAGGGGCGGCGGCGGGCGCATTTTCCACAGGCGCATAAGGCGTGGCTCCGGCGGCTTGTTGCAGCTGGGTATCGGCTTCGCTTTGAATACCTTGCGGTGGCGGCACGTTGGACAGCGCGGAGCTATCCTGCGTGACCGCTGGCGTTTCTGCCCAAGCAGGGGCGAGCATCAGCGCCGTTGCCAGCGAGCTTGCCAGCAACGTTTGCGTCAAATTTTTCATGCTGCGCTGTCCTCATTTACGGCGGCCTGCTTGTTACGCTTACGCTTCTCACGGCGATCTTTCCAGGTCAGCCAGAACAGCTCAAATACGGTGCGAATAATGGTGCCCAATGAAACCAGCGGGTTGTCCTGCTTGTATTCCGGCTGAATCCACGCGTCCGCACGTGCCAGCACAACGCGCACCAGTTCACGGCGGCGTGCCAGCGGCATATCGCCAAAGCGCAGGCGGATACTCTCATCATCACCGGAGATTTTGCTGACAGGGATGGTGATAGCCCCCGATTTCAACAGCAGATCGATCTCTTCAATTTCATCGTGCTCATGGCGATTATCCGGTGCATCCAGTTGCGCGCCCCCCATCGACAGGTCGCTGGTTTGGGTGCGTGAAGAGATGCCGCTGGCGTAATGGATCACCGCGGGAATCTGCACTTCGATACGGATGGTTTTACGCACCTGCTTAGTTTCACGTGCCACAGCAATCGCGGCCATCAGAATGATCAGGCTGAACACCGCCCAACCTACGTTGAGGGCGATAACGTAAGGATCCACGCCAAAGTAGTCATGCGCGACAGCACGCACTACACCCGCCACGATACCAATCGTCAGCAGCACCGCGACAATCACATGCGGACGTACAATGTGGAAATCGAAGAAGCCCTGATCCAGCAAGCCCCCTTTATCCGTTACGTTAAATTTACCGCGCTTAGGCGCCAGCATGGTTAACAGCGTGGGAATAACGAGGTGGAAGCACATGACGGTTTCGTAGATTTCTCCCCAGAAGGTGTAACGGAACTTGCCGTTCATGCGCGAGTTGACGTAGAGCGACATCACCAGATGTGGCAATACGTAGGCAAAAATCAGCGACGCCGACGAATGAATGATGTTCAGGTTGAACAACAGATACGCCAGCGGCGCCGTCAGGAATGCGACGCGCGGTAGACCAAACTGGAAGTGCAGCATGGCGTTGAGGTAGCACAGACGCTGCTGCCATTTCAGACCTCGGCCAAACAGCGGGTTATCGACGCGGAAAATCTGCGTCATACCACGCGCCCAGCGGTTACGCTGAACCACGTGCAAGCCCAGACGCTCTGTTGCCAGTCCAGCAGCCAGTGGGATCGCCAGGAACGCGGAACCCCAGCCCAGACGCTGCATTTTCAATGCGGTATGCGCATCTTCAGTCACGGTTTCGGTCGCGAAGCCGCCAATTTCTTCCAGCGCGCTGCGACGAATCACCGCACAGGAACCGCAGAAGAAGGTCGCATTCCAGTTATCGTTACCCTGCTGAACCGGGCCGTAGAACAGTGCACCTTCGTTCGGGATGCTGCGCGCTGCGCGCAGGTTACGCTCAAACGGATCGGGCGAGTAAAAGTAGTGTGGGGTCTGCAGCAGTGCCAGCTTGGGATCTTTCAGGAAAGGACCCACTGTCGCCTGCAAGAAGGCGCGCGTTGCCACGTGGTCACAGTCAAAAATACAAATCAGCTCACCTTTGGTGATTTTCATTGCATGGTTGAGGTTACCGGCTTTCGCGTGGCGGTTGTCATCACGCGTGATATAGCCCACGCCAACATCCGCGGCAAAGACCGCAAACTCACTGCGCTTACCGTCATCCAGCAAATAGACCTTTAACTTGTCGCGCGGGTAATCAATACACTGCGCGGCCAGCACCGTATCACGAACCACATCAAGGCTTTCGTTGTAGGAAGGTACGTAAATATCGACCGTCGGCCATAGACTGGTATCTTCCGGCAGCGGTTCAATGGTGCGCTTTAAGGGCCAAGTCGTCTGCAGGAAGCCAAGAATAAGAATCAGCCAGACATACAGTTCGGCCAGATATAGGCCGATGCCGAGAATGGCTTCAACCTCAGAATTAAACTGCAGCGTCTCCGTGGTGCGCCACCAGATATATCGGGTCGACATCAGCGCAGAGAGGATAACCATAACAACAGTTATTTTGCGGCTTTTGCTGAAGCCCAGTAAGAACATCATCCCGATGCTGATTAAGCCAAAGATATATTGTTTCTGGCTGTCCATAGGCGTGATGATGACTACCGCGGCCACTGGTGCGAGCACCAGCAGCAGCAGGTAAAACCCGAGTTTACTCATGATTCACCCTGAAGAAGCTGTGTTGTTATTATTTCTGTCTGGCAACGCCAGACTGTTAATAATGGCTGCGAATAGGCGCCTGAACTTCACCGTTACCCACGGTTACATCCAAGATATTTGCCACCCGTTTCGCCACCAGTTCGATATCAAACGCCGCTGCCGAAGCTGGGCTGAAATCAAATACTGACTGTTGCGAGGCATTGGCTTCCGCGACACTTTCATCACGGTGGACGACGCCCAATAAGTTCTCGCCCAATCGCTGCTGCATAAAAGCAGTGACCTCACGGCTAATATTGCGGCGATTGTCACTCTGGTTTAATACGAAATAATGACCACGCTTATTATTTAGTGGCTGACCAATCATCCGGTCATTTTCAATTTGCGGCAGCAGAGAAACAGAGGCGGTATCCGCGAGCATCACCACTAAATGCATATCGGCTAATGCCTGCATAGCTTTAAGCGCTGGGCCTGGGCCGGGGGGAAATCGGCAATAATGACCAGTCCCGGGTAATTTAATACCGTGTCCAGACCGCGACGCAGAAAATGCGGGTCTTTTACCAGGTTCTCTTCGAAACGCTCACGCTGCTCTTCCGTCACATCACCGTATGGCATGACGAAAATATTCCCGCCGGTGGTGAGGATAGACTGGCTCCAGTCCGCCTGCTCTTCAGAGCGCGCGACAAAACCACGACCATCATGCAGCGGTACCCCAAAATGCAGGCGCAATGCGTTCTGGACATCGAAATCGATTGCCAACACCTTGCTGCCGGCACGTGCCAGACTCCATGCAAGGTTGGCCGCCATAGTGGTTTTCCCTACTCCCCCTTTTGGCGAGCACACACAAACTAACGGCATAGCGCAATCTTCTCCAGTAGCGGTTTTAATGGTGTTTCTTTAGAAATATTAGCAGGTTCCGCAGGACGTGAGCGGAACAGCGCACCAAAGCGTGATGGTGTGGTAGCGGCTGGTCGCGCCGGTTCAGCCGACGCGGCGAACGTTGGCGCAGGTGCTGAACGTACTGACTCTGCGGGCGCGGCTAGCACTGGCGCTATACGTGCTGACTCTGCGGGTGCGGCAAACACTGGCGCAGCCGGGGCAGCAGAGACGGGGACAGGAGCCGTCACCGGGGCTGGCTCGCTGGCGGCCGCTGGTTTGGCGGGCGCCGGTGGAAACAGTGAAGTGGTTGCCTGACGCTCAACGTGTGTCGCTTTCGGTGCCTGAGCAATCACAGAAGGTGCTGGCTTAGCCGCGGGTGCCGGTGGGAATAGCGAAGAAACCCCCGTCGGTGGCACAGCAGGCGTTGATTCGACTGGCGCGGTGGCGGCCAGACTATCAAGAATCGAACCGCGTGTGGTGCCAGAGAGTGGCGCGACCGCTGCAGGCGCAGGCTGGGCAGGCGCCACAAATTCATCACCACGAATAGGTTGAGGCTGAGGTAGGTCAATACGCTGACCGCTACCTAATTCCGGCTCATTATGGGTGCCCAATTGGCGGATAATCGCCCATTGACTGTGATCCGCTTCCTGCGATTGCCCAGACATATCCTTAAAAGCGATATCAAGCGTTTTGGTCTTTTCTTTAAAACGCTGCAGATCGTCGTAATTCTTCATGATCAGAGCCTGTAAAAACGGGAGGGAATTTTCCTGGAATATAGCACACACATTAAAAGACGGTGAGAGAATTCTGATTATTAAAACACCAAACTCGACAAAAGAGTTTTATCTAAAGGATTGAAAATTTGATGATGCAAAAAACATGCTGTTATTTATGGCCGGGGATTAATTAATATCGATTAACTGAAATAATAACGCAGTGGATATTAACCTAAGCTACTGATATGTATTCAAAGTGGGCCAAGTTACAGATTTTACTCCAATGTGAGAACGCTCACACAACCCTGACATTATTCGGAATTTGCCTTAACAAATTATATCTTTATCAGGACCAATCAATAACAGATTCAGCGGCGTAATACATTTCAAACCCCTTTTCTGTGAAACAGGTCAGCCTTTAATTTTACTGAAGTGTATTGAAGTAAAAAAAAAGACTCCCGAAGGAGTCTTTAATCATTTTTGGCGGTAATTTAGGGCGTGCCAACCGGCTGGTTCTCATCCTGATCAACCGCAAAGCAGGCAATTTGTTGCTCACCATACTGCTTGAGTTTGGGCTGTAACTGCACGCAGGTGCCAAACCGGCGACGACAGCGCGCGTTAAAAGCACAGCCCGGCGGCGGATTAAGCGGGCTAGGCAACTCACCGGTGAGTTTGATACGTTCACGGCGTTCATCAGGATTAAGACGCGGTGTCGCTGATAATAATGCCTGCGTGTAAGGATGGCGCGGATTGCTGAAAATCGCCTCTTTACTGCCCCGCTCCACACAGCGGCCGAGATACATCACCATCACTTCGTCGGCAATATGCTCTACCACAGACAGGTCGTGGGAAATGAACACATACGACAAACCCAAGTCCTGCTGCAAATCCATCATCAGGTTCAGTACCTGAGCACGCACGGAAACGTCCAACGCCGATACGGGCTCATCGGCAATCAGCACGTCAGGATCGAGCATCAAACCGCGCGCAATCGCAATACGCTGACGCTGGCCACCGGAGAACATATGCGGATAGCGATCGTAGTGCTCGGTTTTCAAGCCGACCTTCGCCATCATTTCCAGGGTTTTTTCCCGGCGTTCTGCTTTGGTCAACGAGGTGTTGATCACCAGCGGTTCTTCGAGAATCTGGCTGATTTTTTTGCGTGGATTGAGTGAGCCATACGGGTTCTGGAACACAATCTGAATTTTCTGACGACGCAGTTTTTGCGCCTGTGGATCGTGCTTCAGCAGGTCCTGGCCGTGCCAATACAGCTGGCCTTCGGTTGGCGTTTCAATCATGGTTAACAGGCGGCCCAAAGTGGATTTACCACAGCCGGACTCCCCCACCACCGCCAACGTTTTGCCGCGTTCGAGGTTGAATGAGACGCCATCCAGTGCTTTGACCAGGCGCTCTTGGCCAAACAGCCCTTTCTTTACCGGGTAGTGTTTTTTCAGGTCAATCGCCTGCAGCAGGTAATCCTGCTTAGTGTTATCAAGACTCATAAGTCGGTCTCCCGGCATCATCCAGTGGGAAATGGCATTTAGACTGGCGGCCCGGAATGTCGCGCAGTTCAGGTTCTTCGCGGCGGCAGCGTTCAGTGACATACGGACAGCGCGGGTTGAGCAGACAACCCGTTGGGCGGTCATACTTGCCCGGTACCACGCCTGGCAGCGAAGCTAACCGTGCTTTATCTGCCGCAAACTCAGGTAGTGCACGCAGCATGGCTTGGGTATAGGGATGACGAGGCGCTTTGAAGATATCCACCGCCTTGCCGGTTTCCACTACCTGACCGGCGTACATCACGATGATGTGCTGTGCCGCTTCGGCCACCAGCGCCAGATCGTGCGTAATCAGGATCAATGCCATGTTTTCTTGCTTCTGCAAATCCAGCAGTAGCTCGATAATCTGCGCCTGAATGGTCACATCCAGGGCTGTCGTCGGTTCATCAGCAATTAACAGCTTAGGTTTGCAGGCAATGGCCATTGCGATCATCACACGCTGGCTCATACCGCCCGACAGCTGATGCGGATAGACATCAAGACGCGATGCCGGATCGGGAATACCCACCTGGTCTAGCAGATCGATAGCACGCTGACGGCGCGTGCTTTTGCTGCCACCCTGATGCACCTTCAGCGCTTCCATAATCTGGAAGCCCACGGTGTAGCATGGGTTGAGGCTGGTCATCGGGTCCTGGAAGATCATCGCCACTTCTGCGCCCACCAGTTGGCGGCGCTCTTTTTCTGAGATCTTCTGCAAATCGCGCTGGTTAAATTCCAGCTTTTCCGCCATCACACGGCCGGGATAATCAATTAGCCCCATAATCGCCAGCGAGCTGACCGATTTACCGGAGCCGGATTCACCGACAATGCCCACCACCTGGCCTTGTTCAACCTGGTAACTGATGCGGTCTACTGCTCGGAACGGTGTTTTTTCGTCGCCGAAGTGCACCGACAGTTTTTCTACATTTAATAGTGCCATCTCGGTGCCTCTTTACTGCTTGAGTTTCGGGTCGAGTGCATCACGCAAACCATCGCCCATGAGGTTGAATGCCAGAACCGTCAGCAGAATGGTCACTCCAGGGAAGGTGACCACCCACCAGGCACTTTGCGCATACTGCAACACGTCGGAGAGCATGGTGCCCCACTCCGGCGTTGGCGGTTGCGCCCCCATACCGAGAAAGCCCAACGCCGCCATATCAAGAATGGCGTTGGAGAAACCTAGTGATGCCTGCACGATCAGCGGTGCCAGGCAGTTAGGCAGAATATTGACGAACATCTGGCGCAGCGTACCGGCTCCCGCCACGCTCGATGCGGTGACGTAATCACGGTTCACTTCCACCAGCACCGCTGCACGGGTTAAACGGATGTAGTGTGGTAGCGCAACAAAGGTAATCGCCAGCGAGGCATTCACAATCGACGGGCCGAAGATGGCCACCAGCACCAACGCTAACAGCAGACTTGGCAGCGCCAGCATGATATCGACCAAGCGCATGATCACGGCATCCACCACACCACCGAGGTAACCAGCCATCAGACCAAATACCACGCCGAGGATCAGCGACAGTACCACTACCATGCAGCCGACCAGCAGCGACAGTCGTGCGCCGTACATTAAGCGCGACAGCACATCACGGCCGACGTCATCGGTGCCGAGAATAAACTTCCAGCTACCGCCGTCCTGCCACACAGGCGGATGCAGCAGCGCATCACGGAACTGTTCAGCCGGCGCATGCGGTGCCAGTAAGTTGGCGAACAGCGCAATTAACAGCATCAGAATGATGTAAAACAGGCCAATCACCGCGCCTTTATTACGTTTGAAATAGTGCCAGAATTCCTGAATAGGGGTCATCGGCTTAGGTGCAGCAGTTACGCTTGCGGGATCAACAGCAGACATGATTCCCCCTTATTTCTTATGTCGAATGCGCGGATTGACCACGCCGTACAACAGATCAACCAGCAGGTTGACCACGATGATCAGAATCGCCACCAGCAGCACGCCGCCCTGCACCACCGGATAGTCACGGCGTTGTAGCGCTTCGATCAGCCAGCGACCAAGTCCCGGCCACGAGAAGATGGTTTCGGTCAGAATTGCACCAGCCAACAAGGTGCCAACCTGTAGACCGATAACGGTGACGACCGGCAACATGGCGTTGCGCAGGGCATGGACCACAATCACGCGCATGCGCGTTAAGCCTTTGGCGCGCGCGGTGCGGATGTAGTCTTCACCCAGCACTTCCAGCATTGAGGAGCGCGTCATACGCACGATCACCGCCAGTGGAATGGTGCCAAGCACGATGGCGGGCAAAATCATGTGCATCACCGCATCTTTGAAGTCGCCCGGCTCGCCCCAGATCAGCGTATCAATCAGCATAAAGCCGGTCAGCGGATGGCTGTCGTCAAGGAAGATGATGTCGCTAATGCGCCCGGAAACCGGCGTGAGGTTGAGTTGCACCGATACCAGCATGATCAGCATGATGCCCCACCAGAAAATCGGCATTGAGTAACCGGTCAGCGAGATACCCACCGCCGTGTGATCGAACACCGAGCCGCGCTTCACCGCAGCCAGCACGCCCACTGGGATGCCCACGGCGATGGCGAAGATCATCGCGCAGATACCGAGTTCCAGCGTGGCTTTAAAACGGGGTACGAACTCATCCCAGACCGGAATACGGCTTTTCAGCGAGATGCCGAGGTCGCCGTGCAGCACACCATTGATGTAGGTGATGTACTGTTTCCACATTGGCTGGTCGAGGCCAAACTGGGCCATCAGCTGGGCATGACGTTCAGGAGAGATACCGCGCTCGCCCGCCATGATCAGCACCGGGTCGCCGGGGATCAAATGGACAAACGCAAAGGTCAGTAAGGTAATACCGATAAACGTTGGGATGACAAGGCCCAGACGTCGGAATATGAATTGCAGCATAAGCCGGGTTCTCAGTCATTTTCCCGTGGCGTTGCCGCCAGGGACTACATTGCTCACAACACGCAGCCGACAAAGTCGATCGCGACGCAAGAAGCGCTTCAAAATCCCCGTCATACTTCATGCTGCATCGGCGTTGGCTTCATTTGCTCGCCCCAGTCACTTACTTGAGTAAGCTCCAGGTGACTCACAAACTTGCCGCCTTGCTGCAGCGTGAATTATTTAGGGTATATAAGAATTAAGCCGGAAAAAAAGTGCGGAGTTCGGGCGGCGAAGAGGCCGCCCGAGGGTCAGCAGCGCTGACCCTAACCGCGATAATCCGAAAGGTTATTCTTGGATATCGACGTTTTCGAAGTGATGTTTACCTAATGGATCAACCACATAACCTGAAACTTTCTTACTCACTGGCTCATAAACGGTTGAGTGAGCAATGATCAGCGCTGGCGCTTGGTCATGCATCACAACCTGAGCTTGTTTGTAGAGCTCAATACGTTTGTTGTGATCGGCTTCTGCACGTGCTGGCTGAATCAGATCTTCAAACGGCTTGTAGCACCAACGTGAGTAGTTAGAACCGTCTTTTGCCGCTGCGCAGCTGAACAGGGTCGCGAAGAAGTTATCCGGATCCCCATTATCGCCGGTCCAACCCATCATGACGGTCTGATGCTCACCCGCTTTGGCGCGTTTCAGATACTCGCCCCACTCGAAGGTCACGATCTTGGCTTTAACACCAATTTTCGCCCAGTCAGCCTGAACCATTTCCGCCATACGACGGGCATTCGGGTTGTAAGGACGCTGTACTGGCATCGCCCACAGGTCGATTGAGAAGCCATCCGGCATGCGGCTTCTTTCAGCAGTTCTTTCGCCTTGGCAGGATCGTAAGCGTAATCTTTCACATCGTCGTTGTAGCCCCACATGGTGGGTGGGATCAGGTTTTTCGCGGCCTGGCCAGCGCCCTGATAAACAGCGTCGATGATGGCTTGTTTGTTCACCGCCATGGTCAGTGCCTGACGCACTTTCACGTTATCCAGCGGTTTTTTCTCGGTGTTGAATGACAGGTAACCGACGTTCAGACCAGGCTGTTCCATCAGGTTAATTTTGTCATCTTTCTTCATGCTCGCGATGTCAGCCGGGTTTGGATACGGCATGACCTGGCACTCACCTTTCTGCATTTTGGCGTAACGCACTGAGGCATCAGGCGTGATGGAGAACACCAGACGATCAATCTTCGGTTTGGTGCCCCAGAAGTCTGGGTTCGCTTTATACAAAATGCGCGAGTCTTTCTGGTATTGCTGCAGCACGAATGGACCGGTGCCCACTGGATTGAGGTCCAGCTTCTCTGGCGTGCCGGCTTTCAGCATGTTGTCGGCATACTCTTTTGACAGGATTGAAGCGAAGTCCATGCCGAGGTCAGCAATGAATGGCGCTTCTGGACGAGTCAGGGTGAAGCGTACGGTGTTGTCGTCAACTTTCTCGATTTTCGAGATCAGTTTAGGCATATCCATGCCTTCGAAGTATTCGTAGCTGCCGCCAGAAACACCGTGGTACTTGTTGTTTTTGTCGAGCTGACGCTCGAAGGAGAACACGACATCGTCGGCGTTGAATTCACGGGTTGGCTTGAAGTCTTTGGTGGTTTGCCACTTCACGCCTTTACGCAGGTGGAAGGTATAGGTTTTACCGTCCGCGCTGACGTCCCATTTTTCTGCCAGACCCGGCTGCAGCTCAGTGGTACCGGTTTTGAACTCAACCAAACGGTTGTAGATCGGTACGGAGCTGGCATCGTAGGTGGTACCCGATGTGAAGAGCTGTGGGTTGAAGCCTTCCGGCGAACCTTCTGAACAATATACGAGGGTTTTCGCCTGGACACCCGCGGCAACGGTCAAAGCAATCAGGCTTAGACCGACCTTCAGCATCCTGGATTTAGCCAGGGAGTTGATCATGTTTTGCTCCATTGTGATGTGATGTTGTGTGCGTCGCCCGACCTCTGATTTTTTTATGCGGTTCGGGCAGGTCATTTAAAGGTGACCAAAATGTGAGCGGTTATTATGTGCTGCGCTTACGCCGTGGAACCGGTAAAGCAACGCCGTCTCTACACCTTATTGACGCATCAATTTGTCAACAGTTGCAAAGAACGTCAATACAAGGTGGGGTTATTTACACAGAGTGTGAGTAAGTGCAAGCAACGATAAAAAACAGGGTTATTGCGCTGAGCCAAAATTAAAAAAGGTGATAAAGCGCTCAATGCCGCGTGATTATCTGGCTATGTAGCTAAATGACAGTGATTATCACCGCTAAAAAACACACAAAACTTGTTGGTAAATGTCGATTATCTGAACGATTCCCCGTGCGTTATGACGTTCAGGCAGCGAAATATGCTGGTGTAATGGCATAAGAAATCAGCAAAAAGCAAAAAGCGGTCATAAGAAGAATGTGTCGCGAATTAAGCTTGCAGGGTTGATTGGGTGTGGGGTGGAGTCGATAAAGTGGGAATAATGATGGGTAAATGTGATTTGTCGGATGGAATGGGTGAATTATAAGGTTAGGTGTAAACAGCATCGCTTTTTAAATGGTGCGCTACTCAGGGAAGGGGGCTCGATCGCTCATCAGCAATGGTGCCGCTGTTTTGAAAAGCAGCACGCACAGAACCAAACGAAGGAGGGAATGCGGGGCCGCGGAGTAAAGCGTCACACGCCAGGGATGGCGTGTGCCGAGCGATCAGGGACGAGACAGCGACTTTACGCAGCGGCCCCGTATTTCATCCTGGCTGCAACGGTTTAGCTTTTGAAAGCACGCACAGGATCGAATATCACCCCGACAGCACCCGTTCCGCGATCGACAGACGAAAAAAAACCTGCTTTTTCAAGCAGGTTTCTTCAAATATGGTCGGCGAGAGAGGATTACGCTTCTCTACGAGAAGCGCCCTGCGGGCCGTTGCTAAAGCAACGTTGTCTCGCTGCGCTCGGCTCAAACCTCCTTCGGAGGTTCTCATCCTCTTAAACTACAGACGAAAAAAAACCTGCTTTTTCAAGCAGGTTTCTTCAAATATGGTCGGCGAGAGAGGATTCGAACCTCCGACCCACTGGTCCCAAACCAGTTGCGCTACCAAGCTGCGCTACTCGCCGATGGGGGCGAATATTACTGCTCCCCCTTGGGAGCGTCAATCCCTTTTCCGTAAAATCTACCCGATCGCCTGGAAAGCAAGCAGCAGAGCAAAAAGCCCTGCCGCTCAATGCGTTCCAGAAAACACTTACAACGTTTTGGCTGGCGTCGCCGCAGGTGCCTGACACCAGTTATTTGCCGCTTTAATCCCGCCATCCGGCGAACTGTAGCCCAGGCAGCCTAAAATGGTATCGAACAGCTCAACGTGGCGATGGGTTTTACCCACGCGCTGCTGCGCTTGCAAACGTTCGAAGTTGCTGCGATTGGTCGGATCCTCCAGATACTTATCAGAAGCCCACACCATCATCGGCACGCGGAACTGCTCCGGTGGCGCCATCTCGCGCGGCGTACCATGCAAATGCATGTTCTCGCTGATGGACTCACCATGGTCAGAGGCATAGAAGACAATTGCCTTCTTATCACGCAATTGATCGAGCACGCTATCCAACATGGTATCGACATACAGAATCGAGTTGTCATAAGCGTTAATCAATTGCGCTTTACTACAGGTCTCATCCACGCCCATACACTCAGGCTGATAACGCGCGAAGCTGCGCGGATAACGCTGAGAATAAAGGTAATGCGAGCCTTTGGTGTGCAGTACCACCAAATGCTTACCTTTCGGGAAACGTTGCAGCGAAGCTTGCAGTTCTGGCACCAGCAGCATGTCATCGACCGCTTTGCCTTGGTTACGCTTCTCAGAACCAATCTGCTCACGGAACGAGAAGTTATTCACATCGGCATTATCGTAGAACCACACTTCACTCTGCATGGCGAACAGCTCAGAGGTGAAGCCCAGCTCTTTCATCACCGCAAAAACGTTCTGCTCTTTCAGCGTGCGCCCTGGAGTATCCATGGTGCCGCCTTCGCGCACAAACATGCAGCGCAGTGACAGCTTGGTGGCGGTATCGCAAGATTCACCACGGAACGCCACCAGGTTCTTCTCTTTAGACAGCTTCGGCGTGGTATCACGGTCATAGCCCAGCAGGCCCATATGATCCCAGCGTGTGGTTTCACCAATCACAAACACCACATAAGTGTCATCGATGCCCGCTGGCGCTACGTAGGTGAACTTCTTCGCCGGATCCAACAGCTCCGCGCCATCCACCTCTTCGTCAACTTTGGTCCAAGCAAACAGCCCTAGCGCCGCGATCCAGTTGGAAGGGAGATACGAATGTGCCACCACCCCGCCGTAGCTCGGCAGGTCGATATTGGTGATCTCTTCATTCACCTTTTGCAGCTTGTCAAAGTAGCGAATCGGCAGCCACACCAGCGCCACACTCAGCAGCATAATCAATGCAGGCTTCAGGCGCTGGCCCGGTGTTCTCAATTGCTCAATCAAAGTCTGGCTAAGGTTATTGCGCCAAATCATCAGCAACGGCAGTGCGCTGACCAGCACCATCCACATCACGAAACGCATACCCACGACTTCTTTAGAGAGATCAACGTCAGTGGTCATCACCGACGCGACGATGCCGTAGCCGATCACCACATTAAAGAAGGCCATGTAATAAGCAGCAGCGACCGAAATCACAACGGTGAGAGTGGCAAGGATGCGATAAATCCACTTCCCACCTAACGACAACAATCGCATCAGGAAGAAGGTCAGCAGGACTGCCGCTGTCACTTCTGCCACCGCAGAGAGCCAGTTAGAGAGGGTAGATTTCGTTAAGAAGCCGTCAAAACGGCGATAAAAAATCGGCAAATTCAATAAGATGCCGAGATACAACGCAAGCAACAGCGACAGCTTTTGCTGCGTTAAACTCTTAATATAATTCATTTACTTATTCATTCCTGACCCGGTGTCAATAAACCAACCTTAAATGTGACTATCTAAAGTCAATAGAGTTCGTCCGTGAGAGAGAAAAGCGCAGGCAACTAGCAGGAACGGGACGAATCTGAACCGGAACGGCAATGAGGGTGCATGCAGCGCAGCAGTAGAACATTTAACCAATGGTAAGACCAGAATATTGTTGTTCCGACCCCATTAAATGACAAAGGGCTCCTGCTGGAGCCCCTTTTATCATCACAGCGACATTAGCTGATGATGTTCAGTGTCACATCAATATTACCGCGTGTAGCATTAGAGTAAGGGCAAACAATGTGTGCCGCATCCACCAACTTCTGCGCTTCTGCCGCATCCATCGCTGGCAGGTGAATATTCAACTTGGCTTCAATACCAAAACCAGTTGGGATAGGACCAATACCGACTTCACCCTCAATCCACGCATCTTTTGGCATGGTGATTTTGTCGCGGCCCGCAACGAACTTCATCGCACCAAGGAAACAGGCTGAGTAACCCGCCGCAAAAAGCTGCTCTGGGTTAGTCACTTCGCCGCCTGCGCCGCCCATCTCTTTGGGTACGCCCAGCTTCACGTCCAGTACGTTGTCAGAAGAAGTGGCACGACCATCACGGCCGCCAGTGGCTTTGGCTTTTGCGGTATAAACAACTTTTTCTAAAGACATGATAACCTCACCTTATTCGCTATATAATCGCGCGCTATGTAATTATGCGCAGTATTTACTTTGATATCCAGGATGCCGCTTGCGCGACACCCTTAATGCTTTACTTGGCCCGATTGAGATTGGCGCGCAGACCGTCCAACTGGCTTTTCAGCACAGCCATGGTGTCGTCGTCGCAGGCCGTGGCACACTGCACAGCTTCAGGAATCGTCTGCGCTTTTTCACGCAACGCTCGCCCTTCATCCGTTAACGTAACAACGACTTGACGCTCATCCTGACGAGAACGTTGACGGCGTAACAAACCCGCACTCTCTAAACGTTTCAGCAAGGGCGTCAATGTGGCGGAATCGAGAAACAACTGTTCGCCGATTTCCGAGACCGTGACATCGTCCTGCTGCCACAACACTAACATCACCAGATATTGTGGATACGTAATTTCCAGCTGAGCTAAAAGCTGGCGATAGACTTTATGCATCGCAAGATTTGCCGAATACAGCGCGAAACACAGCTGCTGATCTAACTGGAGTGGCGCCTGCTGCACTTTTTTGTCATCTTGATTACTGTTCATGTGATTGAATATAGATAGCGCGCTAGATAATTGCAAGCGACTTTTCTTCAGGAGAATGAATGATGCGTGATTCACTGGAAGAGCAAGCGCGCCGTTATGCCACACAGGCACATGCCGCCGCAGGCCAGCGTCGCAAATACACTGATGAGCCTTACATTGTGCACCCGGCGGCAGTGGCCGAACTGGTGCGCAGCGTCAGCGATGATGAACAGATGATTGCCGCCGCCTGGCTGCATGACACGGTAGAAGATACACCGAGTACGTTACAGGATATTGAAAGTCACTTTGGCTTACGTGTCGCCCAACTGGTCGATATGCTCACTGACAGTGCCCAGCCTGACGCGAAGAACCGCGCCGCGCGCAAACTGGCGCACTTCCGGCACACCGCTGAAGCCTCACCCGAAGCGCAAACCATCAAACTGGCGGACATTATCGATAATACCCGCGCCATCGTGCAATTTGATCCGCACTTTGCCCGTATCTACCTGGTGGAAAAACAGATTCAGATTCAGCTGTTAAATGAAGGTGATAAGCAATTGTGGACTCAAGCCGAGCAGATTATTCAGCACGGTATTGGGCAACTGGCGCAGCCGCCACACAGCGTACCGGAGAGTTGGTTTGTGAAACAGGCAGCGAAATACGGTGGGTTGAGTTGAAAAAAACCCGCCGTGCAGGCGGGTCAGAGAGCCGATAATCGATCTTACTCTAGCAGTTGCCGCCCCAGATACGGGTTTGCTTGCAACAACTTCATCAGTTTACGTGCCGTAGCGGATGGGCGCGTACGTTGCGCCTCCCAGCTTTTTACAGATGAAACGCTCACCCCCATCACGCGGGCGAATTCATCCACCTGCATGCCGGTCATTTCGCGTAAACGCTGCGGCTCGGGAACTGAAACCTGATTGAGCGATATTTCTGATACGGAAGTCTGTGCATCACGTGTCAAAACAATCTGCTCAAGGCTACTGAGCAACTCGACCATTGGATCTTTTATATCCATAGAGAACTCCTTAAAACTCACTATGAAGCACGTGAAAGTAGAGAGGTAAGCGCCACCGGGCGCTGAAACCGGCCATATCAGGCTGCATCCCGCAGCGGTTTAGTTTTATTTTTATCAAACCGTTACGGGACACAGCCTGTTGCACACTGCGAAAAGATGTCAGAGCAATGCAACAATTAACCGGGACTCTTAGTATGGGTCAGATCCCCGGCTTTGCTGCCTGATTACTGATTATATTTTGTTCTTACTTATGTCGCAGAAGGATCGATCACCATAAGTAACTGACCCGCCTGCACTTGCTGCCCCGCCTGCCGATAGAAACTATGGATTTTTCCACTGACTGGCGCCACGATCGGGATTTCCATCTTCATTGATTCGAGAATGCCTACCGTGGCGCCCGCTTCAATCTCACTGCCTTCATCAACCAACCATTGCCACACGCTGCCCGCCACCTGGCTCTCTACCGGGCTACACCCTGCAGGCACCGTAATCTCTTCGACGCTTTGTTCTTGTAACTGGCTGTCGAAGGTGAATTGCCCTTCAGCGCGCCAGCGCGCCAACTCACTGTCAAATGCCTGCTGACGTTGCTGCTGGAAGGCGTCGATATCTTCAGCCTGCTCGACCAGCATCGCCTGATAATCTGCGAGGCGGAATTCGCCCTCTTCGCTGCGCAGCGGATAGTCACCCCACGGGAAACGCTCGCGAATGGTGAGCAATTCCTCGGCGCTAACCGGATAAAAACGAATTTGATCAAAGAAGCGCAGCAGCCACGGCTGAGTGAATGCAGCGGTTTGTCGATCGCGGTTCCACATCTGCATGGTACGCCCGACAAACTGATAGCCGCCCGGCCCTTCCATCCCATATACACACATGTAAGCGCCGCCAATGCCCACCGAGTTTTCCGCTGTCCAGGTGCGAGCCGGATTGTACTTAGTGGTCACCAGTCGATGGCGCGGATCGAGCGGCGTTGCCACGGGAGCACCGAGATAGACATCGCCCAATCCCATCACCAGATAAGCGGCGCTGAACACGATCTCCTTCACCTCATCAATGCTGGAAAGGCCATTGATGCGGCGGATAAATTCAATATTGCTGGGGCACCAGGGCGCATTAGGGCGCACAGACTGGCTGTAGCGGGTAATGGCCTCACGGCATGCAGCATCATCCCAACTGAGCGGTAACCACACGGTGCGCGATGGCACGGCGGCCTCGCTGAGATCGCCCAGCTCTCTATCAATCTGCAAAATTTGCGCCAACAGCTCACTTCTTGCACAGCGCTGTGCATCGTAGTGCACCTGCAGCGAACGAATGCCCGGCGTTAATTCCAGCTGACCCGGCAGCGGATGGGCTTCCAGCTGTTGCATTAACGCGTGCACGCGGAAACGCAAGGCGATATCCAGCATCAAATCGCCGTACTCCACCAACAGGAAGCGGTCACCTGCCGCACGCACACTGAGCGATGGACGGCCATTTTCTGCCACCTGATGGTGCAATAGCGGATCAATAAGGGGCAGCGACGCATTCACTGTAAGCGGTGCTGATTGCAGTTTGATGATCGCTTCACGCTCTGCCTGCGCCAGTTGATCTGCACTGTTAAGATCGATCGGCAAGAAGCGCACACGATCCCCAGCTTTGAGCTGTCCGAGCTTCCACAGATCGGCTTCGATCACCGTGGCCGGACAGACGAATCCACCGAGTGAGGGGCCGTCCGGGCCGAGTATAACCGGCATATCTCCGGTAAAATCCACCGTGCCAAAGGCGTAAGCATTGTCGTGAATGTTGGAGGGGTGCATCCCCGCTTCGCCGCCGTCGCTGCGTGCCCAGGTCGGTTTCGGTCCGATCAGGCGAATGCCGGTACGGCTGGAGTTGTAGTGCACCTGCCACTCAGCGGCAAAGAATTCAGTGATGTCCTCATCGGTAAAGAAAGTCGGCGCACCGTGCGGACCGTAAATCACCCGTAATTGCCACTCACCATTGAGTTCCGGCACCAGCTCGCCAGGCAACTCTGCCGTTGCCAGCACCTGTGGATCGGCAAGATGCAACACGTCGCCCGCACGCAAAGCGCGCCCGGCATGACCACCAAATTTACCCAGCGTAAAGGTACTCCGGCTGCCGAGATAGCGCGGGGTATTCAAGCCCCCTGCCAGCAGCAGATAGCTGCGGCATCCCTCACTGATATCGCCCAGCGTCAGGGTTTGCCCAGCCTGTGCGGTGACAATCTGGTGCATCGTTAGCGTCTGCTGATCTAGCTGCGCGGCAATCAGTGCCCCGGTGATGACAAAACTGCACGTCTGGTTAAAACGCAGCGTGGGGCCACGCAGGGTGATTTCCAGTCCTGCCGCCTGCGCGTCGTTATTCAGCAGGCGATTACCTAACTGGAACGCACGGCTGTCAAACGGGCCGGACGGCGGCACACCAACATGCCAATACCCGACGCGGCCAGGCGCATCCTGCACCGTAGTTAAGGTGCCGCCGCTGAGAATATCCAGCGTGGGCGGCTGCCACTGCACGCCGCCCAAAGTGGCGGTGATGATGCGGCCCTGCTGGATTTCTGGCAGCGAACAGAGATGGCGCAACCACAGCAGATTGGTTTCGATACCGTACAGCTCGGTAGCATCCAGCACTTGCGCCATGCTGTGCAATGCCCCTTCTCGGCTGGCCGCATGCACAATCACTTTTGCCAGCATCGGATCGTAGAACGGCGACACCTCCATGCCGGTCTCCACGCTGCTGTCGATGCGCAACGTGGCGTTTTCACTCTTCGTCGGAAAATGTACGTGGCTGAGCAAACCGGCACTCGGTTGGAACTGTTTGGCCGGATCTTCGGCGTACAGGCGCACCTGAATAGCATGGCCTTGCGCTTCAGTCGTTAAGGTGTGCAGCGACGGCAACGTTTGCTGCGCCAGTTCCACCATCCAGCGCACCAAATCCACGCCGTACACCATTTCAGTTACGCCGTGCTCCACCTGTAAGCGCGTGTTCACTTCGAGGAACCAGAACTGCTGGCTGGCATCATCGTAGACATACTCCACGGTACCCGCGCTGCGGTAGTTGACCGCGCACGCCAGCCGCACCGCCGTAGCCTGTAGCTCGGCACGTACCGCATCGCTCAATCCCGGCGCGGGCGTTTCTTCCAGCACTTTCTGGTTGCGGCGCTGGGCGGAACAATCTCGCTCGCCGAGGGCAATCACATTGCCGGCCCCATCGCCGAAAATCTGCACCTCAATGTGACGCGCGCGAGCGATAAACTTCTCTAAAAATACACCATCATCGGCGAAATTATTGCCCGCCAGTCGTTTAACACGCGTAAACGCCGCATTTAACTGTCTGGCATCATCACAGCGCTGCATGCCAATACCGCCACCACCGGCGGTGCTTTTCAGCATCACCGGGTAGCCAATCTGTTTCGCCATGACGTGTGCTTCGTCCAGCGAAGTCAGCAAACCACTGCCTGGCAACAGGGGCACCTGATTTTCCTGTGCCAGCGCACGCGCATGATGTTTCAAACCGAACGCGGCCATCTGCTCGGCACTCGGGCCGAGGAACTGCACGCCAGCCGCTTCACAGCGCGTGACAAACTCAGGATTTTCACTGAGGAAACCGTAACCCGGATGCAGAGCCTGCGCCCCACTCTGCGCGGCAATTTCCAGTATTTTTTGCTGGTTGAGGTAGGTATCTCGGACCTGGCCCTCGCCCAGTGACCAGGCTTCATCGGCCAGCCGCACATGGCGCGCGTGGCGGTCGGCTTCGGCATAGACCGCAATCGCCCGAATATTCATGGCTTGCAGGGTCCGGATAATGCGCACGGCAATCGCGCCACGGTTGGCAATCAATACGCGATCAATCATGGGTGAAATCTCTTATTACGGCAGGTCGTCCTGCATGAACAATGACGGCTAAAAACGGGTCGTCCCGTTGCGTCAAAGATTCACCACACGCTGACTAAGATCGGCGTCGGGTTGTAACCGTTACAGGGATTATTAAGCTGCGGACAGTTGGAGATCAGTACCAGGATATTCATCTCCGCCACCATCTCGACATATTTGCCCGGAGCAGAGATCCCGTCAGCGAAGGTCAAGCCACCCTCGTGCGTCACTGGCACATTCATAAAGAAGTTGATGTTGTGGGTAATGTCGCGCCGCGTCAGACCGAAGGCCGGATTCGCTGCTACTGCCAGCATCCAGCTGTCACGGCAGGAGTGCATGTGGCGTTTTTCCAGGTCGTAGCGCACGGTGTTGCTCTCACAGGAACAGGCGCCGCCCAGCGTATCGTGGCGACCACAGGTATCTGCGGTGAGCGTCAACATCGGGCGATCTAAGTTGGAACGCAGCACGCTGCCCGCGGTGAGAAAAACGTTCTTCTGCCCGCGCAACGTATCGCTCATGCTGTAGCGCTCGGCAGTGTCGTCGGCATTAAAGAACAGGGTATCTGCCGCCTGATTACCTTCCAGGTCGGTAATACGCAATGTCTGGCCTGTTTCAATGCGCTGGAGCCAGTAATCACCGGCGTTCACCTGTTGCTGGAACTGCGCGTCGGCAAGATTAAGCACACTTTCATTGATCATCACACTTCTCCTTGCAGCTGATACAGCGAGTTGTTGCGCAGGCCACGCTGGTTTTCACCGCGTTGAAGACAAACTTCAGGTAGCGGCGTGCGCTGGCTATCGAGTTCGATCTGCACGGACTGACGCGGATAATCGCTGGCCGTGGTCAAGGGATGTGGACAGGTGTGCAGAATCACCAGCGTGTCCATGGCGAAGCGCAGACGCACACTTGCACCGGGTGCACCCTGCTTTTCGAGTTGTAGCGTACCGTTGTCATCAGCCCGAACCTGAGCAAACAAATTGAGACAGGCTGCCATATCACGATGGCCTAGACCGTATTTCGCCAGTTCAGTCAGGAAGCTGTCATAGCCATTTTGGTGGCGCAGATTGCGCGCTTCCTGATAATCACTGACGCCAAAACGGGCGGCAGTTTGCTGGGCGTTTAGCGTGCCACACACCGTTTCGTGCCAACCAAAGCTGTCCTGCTCGATACCGCAGAAAATACGTCCCATATCGGAATACAAGCAGTGGCCTTCCGTAAGGCGAAACGTGTGCTGGCATTTCAGGGTGTCGGGTGCGTTGTACCGCTCCAGCAGGTTTTCGGGGTTGTAAAACAACAGGCCCACGTTGGCCCCCCCTTCGATATCGGTTAACGCCAGGGCAGTTCCGCTGCGCATCACCAGTGACCAGTGCGACCCTGCTGGCAAACGTGTTTGATAGGCATTCATACTCTTCTCCTTTAAGCCACTTGCGGCTCAGACGGCAGGCCAGCAGCAGGCTGATCGCGGTCGAGCGGCAGGTCGTAAGTAATGGTGGCGCCCCAAGCTTCCGGCGCATGTGGGTCATGACGCAGTTTGTCGAACACCAGCAGGCGTGAAGCCAGGCTGAAGCCCTCTTTCAGGTCGTGGGTGATCATAAAAATGGTCAGGTTGTGCTGCTGCCACAGTTGAGTAATCAGCTGGTGCATTTCACTGCGGATGCCGGGATCGAGCGCACCAAAAGGTTCGTCGAGTAACAGGATGCGCGGCTGCTTCATCAGTGCCTGCGCCAGCGCCAGGCGTTGCTGCATGCCGCCCGAGAGCTGGTGTGGATACTTACTCTGCGCATGTTCCAGGCCAACTTGTGCCAACATCGCCTGCGCCCGCTGGCGAATTTCTTGTCGTTTCTTACCCCAGACGCGGCCCAGCCAGCGAGCGGTGCTGAATTCTTCCGCTAGCATCACGTTGCCGAGCACCGTCAGATGGGGAAACACCGAGTAACGCTGAAACACCACACCGCGATGAGCATCGGGTTCATCGGGAATCGGTTCGCCGTCCAGCAGAAGTTGCCCTTTGGTCGGCGATTCGGTGCCGAGCAGCATGTTAAGGAAGGTGGTTTTGCCACAGCCGGACGCCCCGACAATCGCCACAAACTCGCCCTGCTCGACGTTGATGTTGAGACGCTCCAGCACCACCTGATCGCCGTAATGTTTTTCGAGGTTTTTCAGTTGCAGTAATGGCATGGTTCGCTCCTGAATCATTTCGCGTGATACCACGGCCAGCAGCGACGGCTAATCAGCCGCAGCAGCAGGTCGAGGATAAAGGCCAGCAGCGCGATCCACGCCACGTACGGTAAAATGACGTCCATCGCCAGGTAACGACGCATCAGGAAGATGCGGTAACCCAACCCTTCGGTGGCGGCAATCGCTTCAGCAGCAATCAGGAACAGCCACGCCGACGCCAGCGACAAACGCACCGCATCCAGCAGACGCGGCATCATCTGCGGCAAGATCACGCGCCACAAAATCTGCGCGCTGTGCCCACCCAAGGTCTGCGCTTTCACCAGCTGCTCGCGCGGGATTTTCTCCACCTGCAGCTGCAAATCACGTGCAATCAGCGGGGTAATGCCAATGACAATCAGCACCACTTTCGAGACTTCGCCGAGGCCAAAGCAGATAAACAGAATGGGCAGAATCGCCAGCGGCGGCACGAGCGCCACCACTGTGACCAGCGGTGCTAATACCGCGCGGACCACCGGCAGCGCGCCGGTGAACAGGCCAATCGCCAGCGCCAACAGTGCGCTGATTGCTACGCCGCTGAGCAGACGTATCAAGCTGGCGACGGTGTCAGTCCACAGCAGATATTCACCGGTGCGTGGGCTGGGCTGAAACGCCATGCGACTGATGGCGTCCCCCATGGCGTTAAACCCCGGCAACAGTTTGTCTGCGGCGTTCAGGCTGAGACGCGCATCCGACGCGAACAGATAGACCAGCAGCAGCGCCAGCAGCGGCAGGATGCCAAGCAGCAGGCGACCGAGCGGCAGCGGTTGGTAGTTGATCAATTTACGCATCGGCATCGTCTCGCTTACAGCTGGCCAGCGGCGGCCAGTTTGGTGAACTCATCGGTGAAGCGCAGTTTCAGGTTGCCGGTATCACCCCAGTTGCCTGCTGGTGTTTCCACGCCCACTACATCGGCACTCGGTGCGGCTTCACCCAGTAAACCGTGTTTAAAGGAAAACTCAGCGACCAACTGCATGGTGGCTTTCAGCTGCGGGCTGTCGACAAAATCGAGGGTGGTTTTGGCATCGCTGAACAAGTGAGTGGCGGCCAGCTGCTGATCGAAGCCCGCCAGATCGGTGCCGGAAGCCTGCGCCATTTGCGTGCGGGCAGCTTTGGCGCTGTCACTCGCGCCGGACATGGTTTTCAGGGTTTCATACCAGGCACCGGTCAGCGCCTTGCCCAGCTGCGGATACTTTTTCAAGGTGGCGGTATTTACCACCAGCAAATCGAGAATTTCGCCAGGAATTTGTGCTGAAGAGAAAATTAAATGGCTGTCCGGCTGTTTTTCAGCTTCGGCCAACAGCGGGTTCCAGGTCACGATAGAGTGCACGTCCGAGGTGCCAAACGCTGCCACCAGATCGGCATCGGCGGTGTTCACCACTTTGACATCCTTCTCACTCATGCCGGATTTCTCCAGTGCACGCGCCAGCAGATAGTGAGAGACGGAGAGTTCGACCAGATTGATCGGCTTGCCTTTGAGCGAGGCAATGTTGCCTTTGCCTTTCAGCAGAATGCCGTCATTGCCATTGGAGTAGTCGCCAACAATCAGCGCCGTGCTGTCCACGCCGCCGGTGGCAGGAATAGTCAGCGCATCCATGTTGGTCATGGTGCAGCCGTCAAAGCCACCCGCGGTGTACTGATTCACCGACTCGATGTAGTCATTGACCTGCACAAACTGGATATCAATGCCGTATTTGTCAGCCCATTTTTTCACGATGCCGCTTTGTTGGGCGTAATCCCATGGCATCCAGCCCGCATAAATGGACCAGCAGATCTTGAAGGAGGGTTTGTCGGCGGCCAGCGTATTGACGCTGAACAGTGCGACGGTGCAAAGCAACAGCAAGCGAAGGCAGGCTTTGATCATGATGGTTCCTCTGGCGTTAACGGGCGAAAAAAAGCAGGAGGCGGCGAGCAACGATCTCGCTTTCCTCCCGGGCTTTTGTCCCGCCGTGTAACCGTCAGAGGACGGTCGGTCACTCTCGGACCAGCATCTTTCGACCGGAACCCTAGTGACCCATTGCAAATTGTCTGGCGACGTCGGTTACCCGCTATCGCTCCTGCATCTGCTTAAACACATTCAAAAAAAGTGCCAATCTTTCAACGCAATGAAATTAAACACTATTTCGTTAAACGGCTTCCTTACCCTCTTGTTCATTGCACAGTCATGCAGCGCGGGCGCACCAATATGAAGCGCACATTCCAGGGCGAATATTGATGCACCTCTCAGATTTAAACGAAGCCCGAAAAAACTTTTACTTACTCTTCAAAGGGTTATTTCTGTCACGTGGTTGTCATCTTTGAACCAATCCAATATTGGTTCACTTCTTGCCTAAGCTGAGAAAGCCGATTGCTCAGCCTTTCATCAGTAAAAGTGCTGGTTAATCCGGGATTACCGATCTTTTACTGATGATTAAACAGGCGAACCAATCATGAGTCACACGTCAGATAACGCTCGCAACTCCAGTTCTGCTCTGGAGCAACTGCGCCAACTGATCCAGCAACACGAGCAGCAGCCCGATCGCGCGTTGCCTACCGAGCGTGAACTGGCGGAGCGCTTTGGCGTCGGACGCCGTGAGATTCGTCGCGCGCTTGATGTGCTGGAAGAGGAGGGACGCATCTGGCGCAAGCAGGGCAAAGGCACCTTTGTTGGCCCGGCGGCACCGGTACAGCCGCTGGCGCTGCACGATCTACCGCAGCAGTCGAACCTGCTGGAGGTGATGGAAGCCCGCTTGCAGCTGGAACCCGGATTGGCGCGACTGGCCGCCCTGCGCGCCAGCAAAGAGCAGATTGCACTGATGAAGCGCCTGCTGGAACGCATGAATGGCATCACAGCCCCGGAGGATGGCGACCAGCACGAACTGTGGGACAGCGCCTTTCATCGTGCCATTGCGGAAGCCGCCGGAAATCGCTTGATGCTGGGGTTATTCGATGCCGTGGATGCCGTGCGCCGCGATCCTGGCTGGCAGCATCTGCGCGTGCAGGCGCGTACGCCCGCGCGCCTCAACAACTACGACGACCACCACCAGCGCTTGGTGAATCACATCGCGCAACGCCAGCCTCATGAAGCCGCTGCCGCGATGCGCGAACACTTACTGGCGCTGCAACAGGCGCTGCTTGAAGCACTGTACAGCCATCAAGAGGAGACGCCATGAACGATCACCCGGTGCTTACCGTTCGCAACCTGCGCGTGCAGTTTCGCGGTTCGCCCGTCACGGTATTGGACGACATCTCTCTGACGCTGCATGCCGGAGAAACGCTGGCGCTGGTTGGGGAATCGGGCTGCGGCAAAAGCATCACCTCACTCACATTGATGGGCCTGCAACCCGCCAGTGCTGAAATTTTACAGGGCGAGATGCTGTTCGACGGGCGCAGCCTGCACGATCTCAGCGCCAGCGACTACGCCAGTTTGCGCGGCAATCAGCTGGCGATGATTTTCCAGGAGCCAATGACCTCGCTCAACCCGGCCTTTACCCTCGGCGATCAGCTTAGCGAAGCGGTGATGCGCCATCGCCATGTTAATCGCCGCACGGCGATGGAAGCGGCACTGGCCATCCTGCAAAAAGTGCAAATCCCCGCGCCAGAGATGCGCCTGAAAGCCTATCCGCATCAACTGTCTGGTGGCATGCGCCAGCGTGTAATGATCGCCATGGCATTGATTAACAATCCAAAATTGCTGATTGCCGATGAGCCAACCACCGCGCTCGACGTCACCATTCAGGCACAGATTTTGGCGCTGCTGAATACCCTGAAGCAGGAAACCGGCACCGCCGTATTAATGATCACCCACGACCTGGGCGTGGTGGCCGAAGTCGCGCAGCGCGTCGCGGTGATGTACGCCGGTCAGGTGGTTGAAACCGGCAGCGTGGAAGCGATTTTCAACGATCCCCAACATCCGTACACCATTGGTCTGATGGGGTCGATTCCCAGCCTGAGCGCACGCAGCGGCGCACTGGCCACCATTCCTGGCCAAGTTCCGTTACCGGAAAACATGCCCGCAGGTTGTCGTTTTGCCAACCGTTGCCCCTTTGCCGAACTCCGCTGTCATCACCACCGTCCAGCGCTGCGTGCGCTGGCTACCGATCATCAGGTCGCCTGTTTCCGCGCGCCGCTGGAACAGCACGTCACGCCGGGGGAAATCGCATGAAACCGATTTTGGAGTGCCGCGATTTAAGCAAAACTTTTGCCGGGCCGAATCGCCTGTTTAAGCGCAATCGCGGCGTCACCGCAGTGGATCGCGTGTCGTTGCAGGTCATGCCGGGTGAAACGCTGGCGATTGTTGGCGAATCGGGGTCGGGTAAATCAACCCTCGGCCGTTTACTGCTACGCCTGCTGGCGGCCAGTGCCGGGGAAGTCCTCTACCAGGGCGAAAGCATTACCGATGCCAGCGGCGCACGCCTGAATCAACTGCGCCGCGAAATGCAAATCATCTTTCAGGACCCCTTTGCCTCACTGAATCCACGCATGACGGTGCAACAGATTGTCGGCGAGCCCTTGTGGCTGCACGAAAAACTGAGCCGGGAAGCACGCCATGTTCGCGTGGCGGAGTTGCTGCGCACCGTGGGTTTACCGGCCGCCTGGGCCGAGCGTTATCCGCACGAGTTCTCCGGCGGTCAACGTCAGCGTATTGGCATCGCCCGCGCCCTCGCCTCCCAACCCAAATTGCTGCTGGGCGATGAGCCGGTTTCCGCCTTAGACGTTTCCGTACAGGCGCAGGTGGTGAATCTGCTGGAGAGTCTGAAACAGCAGTTTGGCCTGACGATGATCATTGTGGCACACGGTCTGGCAGTGATTCGCCATATGAGCGATCGCGTGGCGGTGATGTACCTCGGACAGATAGTTGAAGTCGCCACCGTGGACGAGATTTTTGACGCACCGCTGCACCCCTATACCCAAGCGCTGATCGCCTCCGCGCCGCAGATGCAACCCGGTGTCAGCCGCCAGATTCCGATGCTGCAGGGCGATCTGCCCAATCCTGCCAATCCGCCTGCAGGCTGTCGTTTTCACACCCGCTGCCCTTGGGCGACAGCGGATTGCCGTCAGTTTGAACCGATTAACCAAGTGCTGAGCGGCGGCCGCCAGATTGCCTGCCATCGCTGGCAGGAAATTAACCGCGATCGTAGCGTTATTACCCTCGCACCGCCTTCTGCCGCCTTTTTACGTCGCCGCGCGCTGTTTGAGCAGGCGGTCAAGCAACAAGCCTAACCCTCTGGAGATTCGCCTGTGAAGAAAGCTCGTTTACCCTTACTCACGGCCTTAAGCGGCCTGCTCTTGCTTGGTGCCAGTGCACACAGTCAGGCGGAAAGCGTGATTCGCATTGGCCTGGGTGCCGACCCGGACATGCTCGATCCGCATCTGGCGCGCACCTATTACGGACGTTTTGTGTTTGCCGCCATGTGCGACCGCCTGGTGGATGTGGATGAAAACCTGAAAGTGGTGCCCGGCCTGGCAACCGATTGGGCCTGGAGCGATGACGGCAAAACCCTGACCATGAACCTGCGCGAGGGCGTGACCTTCCAGGATGGCGAAAAGTTTGATGCCAACGCGGTGAAATTCAATATTGAGCGCGCGCTAACGCTGCCGGGTTCGCTGCGTAAAAGTGAAATTTCTTCCATCGATAGCGTGGAAGTCAGCGGGCCAATGCAGGTGAAGTTCCACCTGAAAACGCCCGATGCCGCGCTGCTCAGCCAGCTCACCGACCGTGCCGGCGCGATGCTGGCCCCGGAAGCAGCCAAAAAACCGGACTTCGTCACTCATCCGGTCTGTTCTGGTCCGTATCAGTTTGCCAGCCGCGTGCAGCAAGACCGTATCGTGCTGACGCGCTTTGAAAACTACTGGAATAAGAGCGCTTATCACTTCGATAAAGTGATTTTCCTGCCGATCCCGGATGCCTCGGTGCGACTCGCCAACCTGCGCGCAGGCGATCTCGACCTGACGGAAGGCGTGGCGGCAAGTGATGTGAAAACCGTAGAGGGCGACAGCAAGCTGGCGCTGGCCAAGGTCACCGGCCTCGGTTATCAGGGCATCACCTTCAACATCAATAACGGCAAGGTAGACGCCAACAGCCCGCTGAAAGATCCGCGCGTCCGTGAAGCTTTCTCGCTGGCGATTGACCGCGACGCGCTGAATCAGGTGGCGTTTGAAGGCTTGTATACCCCGTCCAATCAGGCGTTCTCACCGGTCAGTGCCTATCACGTCAACACGCCAGTCGGCACACGTGATGTGGAAAAAGCCAAAGCGCTGCTGAAGGCGGCGGGTGTGACCACGCCGCTCACTCTGACGCTGCTGGTCACCAACAACCCAACGGCACAGCAGGTCGGCCAGGTGATTCAGGCGATGGTCGGTGAAGCGGGCATCAACCTCAACTTGCAGATGAGTGAGTTCGCCAGCTTGCTGGATCGCCAGCAGCGCGGCGATTACCAGCTCAGCTTATCCGGCTGGTCCGGCCGTCCCGATCCCGATGGCAGCATCTATTCGTTTATCAATAGCAAAGGCACGCTCAACGACGGTCGCTATAGCAATGCCAAGGTTGATGAGTGGTTGAACGCCGCACGCCTCACCAACGATCAGGCGCAGCGTCAGGCGCTCTACACCAAAGTTGTGAATCAGCTGCAAACCGATATGCCGATTGCCTATCTCTACTTCGAGCCGCGCATCTTTGGCATGACGAAAAAACTGCAGGGCTTTAAAGCCTGGCCTGATGGTCTGGTGCGCCTCGCGGGTGTGAGCATGGCGCAGTAAACCGCTGAGGAGCGATGATGCTGGAACTGATTGTTAAACGCTTACTGCTGGCGATCCCCACGCTGCTGCTGGTGAGCATCATGGTGTTTGCGCTGCAAAAGCTGCTGCCGGGCGATCCGGTGCTGGCGATGGCGGGTGAGGAGCGCGATCCAGCGGTCATCGCGCAGCTGCGGGCGGAATACCATCTGGATGATCCGATCCCCACGCAGTATTTCTCGTGGATCGGCAATGCGCTGAAGGGTGACTTAGGCATGTCACTGCGCACCAAAGAGCCGGTGACCTCGCTGATTGCCAGCAAATTGCCGGTAACGCTGGAGCTGTCGCTGCTGGCGATGGTGATTGCGCTGGGGATTGGCATCAGCATGGGCATTATCGCGGCGGTGCGCAAAGACACCTGGGTCGATCACACCACCAATTTTGTCGCGCTCTCCGGCATATCGGTGCCGCATTTCTGGCTGGGCATTCTGCTGATCCTGCTGTTTTCGGTGCATCTGCAATGGTTACCGGCCTCCGGCTTTGTACCCATCAGTGAAGATGTGGCGCAGAACCTGAAAACGCTGCTGCTGCCCGCTTTAGTGCTGGGGACTGGCCTCGCCGCCACACTGATGCGCCATACACGGGCATCGATGATCAGCGTGCTAAAGGCCGATTACATCCGCACCGCGCGCGCCAAAGGTCTGCTGGCCCCCAAAGTGGTGCTGAAGCATGCCTTCCGTAACGCGCTGATGCCGATCGTCACGCTCACCACGTTGCTGTTTGGTGAGCTGCTGGGCGGTGCGGTGTTAACCGAGCAGGTTTTCACCCTGCCCGGTTTCGGCAAGATGATTGTCGATGCGGTGTTTAACCGTGATTACGCGGTGGTACAGGGCGTGGTGCTGGTGGTGGCGATCGGCTTCCTGCTGCTGAACCTGCTGGCAGATGTGCTCTATCTGTTAATCAACCCGAAAATGCGAGGCTAACCATGAGCGAGGTGTTAACAGCAGGCGCAGTGCCTGCGGTTGCAAAGCCCAACCGCCGGGTGCTGAAGAAATTTCTGCGTAATAAGAGTGCGCTGATCGGCGCAGTGATCGTGCTGCTGTTTGTAGCCGTGGCGTTGCTGGCCCCTTGGCTGGCACCGGCCGATCCGATCAAGGCAAACTTCCTTGCCGTGCGCAAAGCGCCCTCCGCGCTGTTCTGGTTGGGGACCGACGAGCTGGGCCGCGATATTCTGTCGCGTCTAATTTGGGGGGCGCGCACCTCACTGCTGGCAGGCTGCATCTCCGTGATGATTGCCATTTTGATTGGCGTGCCGCTGGGCTTAATTGCCGGTTACTGGCAGGGCTGGTGCGATGGCATTATCTCACGCTTTATTGAAGCGCTGCTCGCCTGCCCGTTTCTGATTCTGGCGATCGCGTTGGGTGCCTTCCTCGGGCCGAGCTTGTCGAATGCGATGATCGCCATTGGGCTTTCCGCCATGCCGATTTTTGCTCGTCTGACGCGCGGCCAGGTGATCGCCATCCGCCATGAAGAGTATATCGACGGCGCACGTGCCATCGGTTTGCCGGACCGCTGGATCATCCTACGTTATGTGCTGCCCAACGTGCTGTCACCGATTCTGGTGCAGGCCACGCTGGCCATTGCTTCAGCCATCATCACTGAAGCCAGCCTGTCATTTCTTGGTCTCGGCCAGCAGCCACCGTCACCTTCATGGGGCGCGATGCTGAACACCGCTAAGGGCTATCTGGAACAGGCGCCATGGATGTCGATTTTCCCTGGGCTGGCGATTTTTCTCACTGTGCAGGGCTTCAATCTGCTGGGTGACGGACTGCGCGATGCGCTTGATCCGCGCAATGACTCACATTAAGGAACCGTTATGAGCGATTTGGATTTCAACGTTAGCTATGCCTCGCACCGCGCCCCGATGATGGGCCGCAATGCGGTCGCCACGTCTCAGCCGCTGGCGGCGCAGGCGGGGATGCGCATGTTGCAGCAGGGCGGTAATGCCGTAGATGCCGCGATTGCCAGCGCCATGGCACTCACCGTGCTGGAACCCACTGGCAACGGCATCGGCAGCGATGCGTTTGCCATTATCTGGGATGGCAAAGAACTGCACGGCTTAAATGCCTCCGGGCGTTCCCCTGCCAGCTGGAATGCCGAACGCTTTGCCGGACAGAGCACCATGCCGGAAATCGGTTGGGAAGCGGTGACCGTGCCGGGTGCCGTTTCTGCCTGGGTCACGCTGGCCGAGCGCTTCGCCACGCTGCCGCTGACCACGCTGGCACAACCGGCCATCGAATACGCCCGTGACGGCTTCCCGGTTTCGCCGCTGATAGCCCATCTGTGGCAGCGCGGTTATAACAAACTGAAATCTCAGCCGGGCTATATCGAGTGTTTTGCGCCAGACGGCCGACCGCCTCGTGCCGGTGAGCTTTTCCGTAATCCGGCGCAGGCCGCGACGTTACAGAAAATCGCCGAAACCAACGGAGAAGCTTTCTATCGTGGTGAACTGGCCGAGAAAATGGTGGCGTTTGCCGAGCAGCATGGAGCAGCGCTGAGCATGGCCGATCTCAACAACCATCGTGCCGACTGGGTGGAGCTGCTATCACGCCCGTTTGCCAACGGTTCGGTGCAGGAGCTGCCGCCCAACGGTCAGGGCATTGCCACCTTAATTGCGCTCGGAATTCTCGAGCAGTGGGACATCGGCCGCTACACGCCGGATTCCGTGCCGTGGCTACACTTATCCATTGAGGCGATGAAGCTGGCGTTAGTCGATCTGGATCGCTACGTTACCGACTACGACCATCTGGAATTCCCGGCGGAGCTGCTGCTCAGCGACAGCTATCTTAAACAGCGCGCTCAGCTCATCAATCCCGATCAGGCCGGTGATTTTACCTTCGGCTCCCCGCAGCAGAGCGGCACCGTTTACCTCTCCACCGCCGATGCCAGCGGCATGATGGTCTCGTTTATTCAGTCCAACTATATGGGCTTCGGGTCGGGCGTGGTGGTGCCGGGCACGGGCATCAGCTTGCAGAACCGCGGCTGCGGCTTCTCACTCGATCCGCAGCATCCGAATATGGTGGCCGGAAGCAAACGCCCGTTCCACACCATTATTCCGGCGTTTGCGCTGGATGCGGCGGGACAGCCATTGATGTCGTTTGGCGTGATGGGTGGCCCAATGCAGGCGCAGGGACATCTGCAGCTGGCGCTCCGCATCATGCAGCACAAGCAGAATCCGCAGGCGGCGATAGATGCACCGCGCTGGCGTGTTGAGCAAGGTCGCGCAGTGGTGGTTGAACCGGGCATCGACCGTAATGTGCTGGCAAAACTGCGCGAGATGGGTCACCAGATTACGGTGGAAGATCCGCTGCAGAGCTATAACTTCGGCGGTGCACAGGCCATTGTGCGTGACCCGCAGGGCTTCTACATTGCCGCCACTGAAAGCCGAAAGGATGGACAAGCACTGGTGTTCTAAATCGCCACCGCACCTGCGTCTTATCAGTGCAATCAGGCTGATGCAGCTGGGTGCTGGCGGCTTTTAGGGCTGCCCGCAATCGCCCATTTCTTTTATTACCCTTATCCGGCGCACCAGAGTGCGCCTTTTCCCACAGTTTGCCCCGCCTCAACCCGTTGTACACACCTGGCCATTGCACTATCCTTTAGGACCATTCCCACCGAATCGAATTTAGTTAGCCATAACAGGAGTTCAACATGGCGTCAGGATTATCCCGCATCTGGATGCGTACCGGCATGCTTATGATCAGCGCACTGGTTGTGCTGCAACTTACCGCCTGTGGCGATAAGGAAGGCGATCAGCGTAAAGCTTTCACCGATTTCCTGCAGAACACCGCGATGCGTAGCGGCGAACATCTGCCAAGCCTGAGCGAAAACCAGAAGCAGACCTTCGGTAACTACGCCAGCGACTATGCCATTTTGTATGGCTTCTCACAGCAGGCCAATCAAGCGGTTGAACAAGGCATGCGCCCTGTGGTTGATGAACTGGCCGCGATTCGCGTGCCTCAAGATTATCTGACCCGTCGCGACAGCCTGCGCCAGGCAAGTGGCAATCTGAGTGTGCTGTCACAGCAGATTCAGAGCGCGAAGATGCAGGCTGACAGCAGCAAAGCCACACTCAAGCAGCCAGACGATCTGAAGAAAGTTTATGACAGCCTCTATGCCAAAGTGGTCACGCAACCTGCTGGCACCTTGATTCCGCTTCTGCCACAGCTGCAAGCGCTGAGTCAGACTGCGGTACAAACGGGTGACTATCTGCAATCACAGGGTACCCGCGTGACCTTCAACGATGGCGGCGTGCAGTTCCCGACCCAAGAACAGGCCACGCAGTACAATACCTTGATGAGCAATCTTTCCAGCAACGCACAAGCGCTGACGCAAGCGCAAAATGCCGTGCAGGGTGGTTTGTAACTTCAGGCTTTCACAACTTCGCGGGCGGCCACAAGGTCGCCCCTCCAGCCGTTAATATCGCTGCTGTTTTTTCAGATTTTTCGTCACTTCCTTACAGAGCGGTTTTCTGCCTCACCGTTGTGTGATCTGGCGCATTTTCAACCAAAAATTGTTTGTGATCCAAATCACACTTATGGAACAAATAGAACAGCCATAATAGTGACTAAAGTCACATTTATCGCCTTGTTTTGCTTAAAAATTAGCCTTCGTACTTTTCTTACACCCTAATTGTGTGATCAACATCACCTTATAGCCCCCTCATCACCCCAATTTATAGTGATCTGCATCACACTTAACCCGAATGCTACGCAGCGTAATAAACTAGTGCTAGAGTCCGCGTGCATACAGTGATGCCACGGCCCGCGCCGGAACGGCTCAATAAAAGTCTTAACAAAAACAACCGCGCTCTTATTGCAGCGCGTCTCAATAAGGGGTGGGTTTATGTCCTCATCAGCGAAGGTCAAGGTCCAAAGCTTTGGTCGCTTTCTGAGTAACATGGTGATGCCAAACATCGGTGCGTTTATCGCCTGGGGTATCATCACAGCACTGTTCATCCCAACCGGATGGATTCCAAACGAAACGCTGGCGAAGCTTGTCGGCCCAATGATCACTTACCTGCTGCCCTTGTTGATCGGTTTCACCGGTGGTCGCTTGGTCGGCGGCGATCGTGGCGGCGTGGTCGGTGCAATCACCACCATGGGCGTGATCGTTGGTGCGGATATGCCGATGTTCCTCGGCGCGATGATTGCCGGTCCACTGGGTGGCTGGGCGATCAAAACCTTTGACCGTATGGTTGATGGCAAGATCAAAAGCGGCTTCGAGATGCTGGTTAACAACTTCTCAGCCGGTATCATCGGTATGCTGTTGGCGCTGCTGGCGTTCATCGGCATCGGTCCATTGGTTGAAGGTCTGTCACACATCCTTGCGGCTGGCGTGAACCTGATGGTGCAGAACAACCTGCTGCCATTGACCTCTATCTTTGTTGAACCGGCGAAAATCCTGTTCCTTAATAACGCCATCAACCACGGTATCTTCTCGCCACTGGGTATCCAGCAGGCCAGCGAAGCCGGTAAATCTATCTTCTTCCTGATTGAAGCTAACCCAGGTCCGGGTATGGGCGTTCTGGTTGCCTACATGATTTTTGGTCGCGGAAGCGCCAAACAGTCTGCTGGCGGTGCAGCGATCATCCACTTCCTTGGTGGTATCCACGAAATTTACTTCCCGTACGTACTGATGGCGCCACGTCTGCTGTTGGCGGTTATCCTCGGTGGTATGACAGGCGTGTTCACCCTGACCGTACTGAACGGTGGTCTGGTGTCTCCTGCTTCTCCAGGTTCAATCCTGGCAGTATTAGCGATGACGCCTAAAGGCGCTTACTTCGCTAACATCGCTGCCATCGTCGCCGCGTTTGCTGTCTCCTTCGTGGTCTCTTCTATCCTGCTGAAAACCAGCAAAGTAAAAGAAGATGATGATATCGAAGCCGCGACTCAGCGCATGCGTGATATGAAAGCACAGTCAAAAGGCCAGGCCGTTGCCGGTTCTCCGGTTATTGCCGATGCCAACAGCGTTGACGTCACTCACGTGCGTAAAATCATTGTGGCCTGTGATGCCGGTATGGGTTCCAGCGCCATGGGTGCAGGTGTGCTGCGTAAGAAAGTGCAGGATGCCGGTCTAAGCAACATCTCAGTCACCAACAGCGCAATTAACTCGCTGCCGGGTGACGTCGATTTGGTGATTACCCACCGCGATCTGACCGAGCGCGCCATGCGTCAGGCGCCACAGGCTCAGCACATTTCACTGAACAACTTCCTGGATAGCGCGCTGTACAGCAACCTGACCGAGCGTCTGGTGGCGGCAAATCGCAGCGAAGCACATCGTGAAACCGTGCAGACCACTTTGGCTGACAGCTATGACGACGGCAGTTCACATCTGTTCAAACTGGGCGCGGACAACGTGTTCCTCGGCTTGAGTGCCAGCAACAAAGAGCAGGCGATTCGCTTCGCCGGTGAGCAGTTGGTGAAAGGCGGTTACGTACAGCCAGAATATGTTGAAGCGATGCTGGAGCGTGAAAAGCTGACCCCAACCTATCTGGGTGAGTCTATTGCCGTTCCACACGGTACCGTGGAAGCCAAAGATCGTGTGCTGAAAACTGGCGTGGTGTTCTGCCAGTATCCAGCGGGTGTGCTGTTTGGTGAAGATGCGGATGACGTGGCTCGCCTGGTTATCGGTATTGCTGCTCGCAATAACGAACACATCCAGGTGATTACCAGCCTGACTAACGCGCTGGATGATGACAGCGTGATTGAGAAGCTGGCGAACACCACCAGCGTGCAGGAAGTGCTGGAATTGTTGTCACCTAAAGCGTAACTCGCGTTTTAACTTCCCTGGGGCGGGCAAGCCCGTCCCACTTATCCGGGGCGGATTTGCCCGCCCTTTCGTCATTTGATATGGGTCAAATTTATGAAAGCGTTACATTTTGGAGCAGGTAACATCGGCCGCGGTTTTATCGGTAAGTTGCTGGCTGATGCCGGTATCGAACTGGTCTTCGCGGATGTGAATCAGGTGGTTCTTGATGCCCTTAACGCCCGTCATGAGTATCCGGTTCATGTAGTTGGCGAGCAGGCAAAGGTCGAAATCGTAACAGGCGTAAGCGCAGTGAACAGCACCAGCGACGATATCGTCACGCTGATTGCTGAGGTTGATATCGTTACCACGGCGGTTGGCCCGCAGATTTTGGAGCGCATCGCTGGCAGTGTGGCGAAAGGTTTGGCCAAACGCAGCGATAACGGTAATGTCCGTCCGCTGAACATCATTGCTTGTGAAAACATGGTGCGCGGCACCAGCCAGCTGAAACAGCATGTGCTGAAAGCGCTGCCAGAGCAGTATCACGCATGGGTTGAAGAGCACGTTGGCTTCGTGGACTCTGCTGTGGATCGTATCGTGCCGCCTTCCGAAGCCGGCAGCAGCGATCCGCTGGAAGTGACCGTTGAAACCTTTAGCGAGTGGATTGTCGATAAAACCCAGTTCAAAGGTGCATTGCCGAACATTCCCGGCATGGAACTCACCGACAATCTGATGGCGTTTGTGGAGCGCAAACTCTTCACGCTGAACACCGGTCATGCTATTACCGCTTACCTCGGCCAGCTAGCCGGCCACGCCACCATCCGTGATGCGATTCTGGATGAGAAAGTTCGTGCGGTGGTTCAAGGTGCGATGCAGGAGAGTGGCGCGGTGCTGATCAAACGGTATGGCTTTGATGCCGACAAGCATGCTGCTTACATCCAGAAAATCCTTACTCGCTTTGAAAATCCGTACCTGAAAGATGATGTAGAGCGTGTGGGCCGCCAGCCGCTGCGTAAACTGAGCGCGGGTGACCGTCTGATCAAGCCCACGCTGGGAACCATTGAATACCACCTGCCACACACGAATTTGGTGCAGGGTATTGCGGCCGCGATGCACTATCGCAGCGAAGCCGATCCGCAGGCACAAGAATTGGCCACACTGCTGGCAGAAAAAGGGCCACAGGACACGCTGGCGGAGATCTCTGGGCTGGAAGCCAATAGCGAAGTGGTCACCTCAGTGGTGAGTGCTTACAACGCTATGGCATAATGCGCGCCCTTTAATAGCACACACGGGCACGGCATTTTCTGTGCCCGTCGGCGGTATCTGAACGATGCAGGCAATAATGGAAGAGAAGCAAGCTTTTGAAAACCGGGTGCTTGAGCGCCTGAACGCCGGTCGATCGGTGAGAAGCTTCCTGATCGCCGCCGTTGAGTTACTCGCCGAAGCGGTGAACCTGCTGGTGTTACAGGTTTTTCGCAAAGACGACTATGCCGTGAAATATGCGGTTGAACCACTGTTGCTGGGCAATGGTCCATTGGGTGAACTCTCAGTACGCCTGAAGCTTATTTATGGTTTAGGCGTGATTAATCGCCATGAATACGAAGATTGCGAGCTATTGCTGGCGCTGCGTGAAGAGTTAAATCACGATACCAACGATTATCGTTTTACCGACGATGAGATCCTGGGCCCGTTCGGTGAATTGCATTGCGTGGTTGCCTGGCCGCCACAACCGGATTTCACCCGTGATGATGATGCGTTGCGCAGTATGCAACAACAGCGCTATCTGCAAATGGTCCGCTCCACGATGGTACTCTCACTGACCGAATTGATATCGCGTATCTCGCACAAGCAGGCATTTAAGAAGCCCGCGATTTAAGGCGCTGTTCACTGCCTCCTTACACTTTGCAGCATCGCAAATCCCCGCTCTGCTGCAAATTCGCCCCAATTTGATGTATCCTTTGCCTGTTTTCCTTAACGAGTTTCCCCTGATGAAAGAACAAGAAAAAGCCGAGATCAAACTGCTCAGTGACCAACTGGACGCATTGAATCGCAAAGAACCCCAGCTGCTGGAATCTGGCGATGCCGAAAAACTCGGCGAGCTGCTGCGTGAAAAAGAGAAGTTGGTGCTGGAAATTGAACGCCTACGTGGCGTGCGCGTTGAAAAGCTGAGCAAAGAAGCGCAACAGTTGCAGAAGCTTGGCTTCAGCCGTGAGATCACCAAGAAAGAACAAGCCAACATGGGCGCATTTAAGAAGAGCGTGCGCGGCTTGGTGGTGGTGCATCCAATGACCGCGCTCGGACGTGAGATGGGTTTGAAGGTGATGACCGGCTATGCGAAGCAGCCGTTCTGATAAGCCTTTACGCGGCGTGTGATACGTCGCGTTCACCGTTGATTGCGACTATCGGTTCGATGCCTGCGGCCTGAAGTACCTGTGCGTTTAGGGTATCCAGCAACGCATAACGACGCCGATACTCTGCGCGTTTCTTGCTGGCAATCTCTTCAAGATTTTTGCGTTCCATACAGAGTGGCAACATAAACATCCCATCCTCACCCGCGGTTCCCCCCAATGACAGCCAAAACTCGCTGTAGCTGGCAAAGAACTTATCACCCTTGCTGTGGCGATAACGCAGGCTACGGAAGACATGTGTGGTGTCCCCCACCGCGCTGATCGCTTGCACACCGCACTGCTCTGCCAGAATAAACACTGCTTCCATCAACAGACGTTTCGGGAAGACACCGTGCGCGGCCTTGGTCGCATCACGAATCACATCATTAGAAATGTGTTTACGTGGCCCCTGCAATCCACCAATCAATAATGTGCGCTTGCCCTTTTCCTGAATAATGGAAAAGGAGAGCGAAGCAATATTCATTGTTTGATAATGCAGCGTCAGGGTTATTTCGCCTTCACGATCAAAATGACCAGGACAGCAATTAATGGCAAACGCCTCATCGTTCTTTCCGTTAAATGCGGCAATCACATTTAACACTGGACTCAGCAGTAACTGGCGCAATTTGGCATTATCCAGTTGATCCATCAGTGTGTAATGGTCAAGGAGTGCCTCTGCACGTTGCACCACGCTGAAGCCTGCGCGTAGATAAGGACGATGAGGTTTTGCGGGCAGCAACCCCTGCATTTTCAGCAACTGCGGTAAAAATGGCAGTTTTGCTAACTCATTGAGGTAATTAAAAGTCGTAACCGGAAAAATGAAAGACCTTAAAGCAAATTTAAGGCGGAACATTTTGCTGTCCCACAATTTATCAGTCCTGACTTTTCCGCTAATTAACGGCAAAAACAGTGAAGCCGACGAATCTTTATTCGTCACAGGGGTAGTGATAGTAGACATAATTATTTTACTTTCGTGTGATCAACTGCGGCTACTGTATGCCCCAAATTATCAACGACAAGTTAATAACGGCCGTAACGGTATTGTCAGCAGAGGTAATATCGAAGTGGTTTAAGAAGTGTTTAGAAATCGTAAAGAAAAAACCGGCGAAACACGTTCACCGGTTGAATACGTTGGTTAGTACCTGAACTTACTTAGCAGCAGCGAAGCGTGCAGCTGCTTCGTCCCAGTTCACCACGTTCCAGAACGCTTTGATGTAATCAGGACGTTTGTTCTGATACTTCAGGTAGTAAGCGTGTTCCCACACATCCAGACCGATGATTGGCTCACCAGATGCGCCAGAAATCGCTTCACCCATCAGCGGGCTATCCTGGTTAGCGGTTGAAACCACAGCCAGTTTGTCGCCTTTTTTCACCAGCCACGCCCAGCCTGAACCGAAACGGGTGGTAGCAGCTTTCTCAAACTCAGCCTGGAAAGCTTCAACGCTACCGAAATCTTTTTCGATAGCCGCTTTCAGTTCGCCCTGCAGGGAGGTACCCAGTTTCAGGCCTTTCCAGAAGAAGCTATGGTTAGCGTGGCCGCCTGCGTTGTTACGCAGTGGGCCTTTTTTGTCTGCTGGCAGCTGATCCAGTTTAGCAATCAGTTCTTCAACCGGCAGGTTTGCGAATTCAGTACCTTCCAGCGCTGCGTTAGCGTTGTTAACGTAAGCCTGGTGGTGTTTAGAGTGATGGATTTCCATCGTCTGCTTGTCGAAGTGTGGTTCCAGTGCGTCGTACGCGTAAGGCAGGGATGGCAGTGAATAACTCATGTTCTTCCTCTCCATTTAGTGTTTTGCAGCATCACATTAGCAGTGTGCCGCGTAAGCAGTCGGATCATTATAGTTAAAATCATGATCGGGAAAAGGGTTATCAATGCCTTAGTAATGATAAGGATTTGATGAATCTGGGAAAAGCACCGCACGCAGGGTGACATCTTATGTGTGCCGGGTCGCCATTGATGGCGACCCGGTTCAACATCCTGAAAACGCTTGAGGCGACCGGGGTACTTTAGCGACCCAATTCGGTCAATGATTTGTCCAATGCGCCCACCAGCCAGTCGATGTCCGCTTCCTGGAACGCCAACGGAGGACGCAGTTTCAGAACGTTGCCATACGGCCCGGCCACTGATGTCAACACGCGGTGATCGCGCAGCTTCTCAGTGAGGTCCAGTGCCAGCGCTTTGTCTGGCGTTTTGCTCGCACGGTCCTGCACCAACTCGAAGCCGATAAACAAGCCTGCGCCACGCACATCGCCAATACTGTCATGGCGATCCATCAATTTCTGCAATTCGGTGAGCAGCTTGGCACCCACGACACGGCTATGCTCTTGCAAACCTTCTTCTTTAATTACCGTCAACACCGCTTGAGCTGCGGCCATCGCCACCGGGTTGCCACCAAAGGTATTGAAGTAAGGGATATCATCACTAAAGGCGGCCAGCACATCACTCTTCGCCAGCAGGCCCGAAACAGGAATGCCGTTACCCATGGGTTTACCGGTGGTAATCACATCCGGCACTACGCCATGACGCGCAAAGCCCCAGAACGCATCACCGGTACGACCAAAGCCTGGCTGCACTTCATCAGCAATAAAAATACCGCCGTTGGCGTGCACCACATCCACCGCCTTCTGTAGGAAGCCCCGTGGATTAGGTAACACACCGTCCGAAGAGAAGATCGAATCCGCGAGGAAGCCAGCAAACTTGATGCCGTGCGCTTTCATATCGTCGATCTGCTTTTGAATCTCATTGGCAAACCATTCACCGAGATCAGGCGCATTAACGCGATAGGCATCCGGCGGTGATACCAAACGCGTGGTCGCTGCCAGAGGCTGGCCGCTGCCCAATGCCGGAGAGACGCCAGACGTCAGATCGCTGGTGCCGTGATAGGCTTCCTGCGACACGATAATTCCGGTACCGCCGCTATAAGCACGCGCCACGCGGATCGCCAGATCATTGGCTTCTGAACCGGTGCACATATACATGGCACGATCGATGGCGTCTGGCGTGGTCGCCAGCAACTCTTCGGTGTAATCCAGAATGCGTTCGTGCAGATAACGGGTGTGGGTGTTCAACATCTTCATCTGCTGATTCACCGCTTCAATCACCGCCGGATGGCAGTGACCAATACTCGCCACGTTGTTGTACACATCGAGATATTTATGGCCTGCTGCATCCCACAGGTACTGCCCTTCACCGCGCACCAGATGCACCGGCTTACGATAAAACAGGCGATATGACTCGCCCAACACTTTGCTGCGCTTATCTGTGAGCTGGCGGGTTGCCGCATCCAGACCGTCGGCGTGCTCAGCACGAAAACTGTTGGTGTCCATGATGGTGGAACGTGTAGCCATGGTAACTCCCGTTGCGAAGGTAAGAGGGGTGCATGATGTGTGACCGTTGTCACCATCATGCCTGCTTTAACGACAAATGCAACCAAATACACAAATACAACCAAATACACATGACGCCGTGATGACACTCAGGTAAGCTTAGGCCCAGATTATTACGCTACAGGGAAATGTCATGCTGCAGGAAACCCGTTTACACCGCATTCGCGCCCTGCTGACTACGCAGCATCAAGTCAGCACCGAGCGCATCATCAAGGAATTGGGTATTTCGCGGGAAACGGCACGGCGTGACATTATTGAACTGGAAGCGCAGGGCTTAGCACGACGGGTGCATGGCGGTTTAGTCGCGGTGGATAGCCAGCCGGAAGCACCGCTGCAAGTGCGCCGTAGTGCCCAAGCAAAAGAGAAACGCGCGATTGCCATGGCGGCCGCACAGCATTTGCAGCCGGGACAGACGCTGTTTCTGGATGCCGGCACCACCACCACTATGCTGGCTGAAGAACTGCGCACCATGTCCGGTCTCACCATTATCACCAACAGTTTGCAGGCAGCTTTGGCACTGAGCGCCGCGGAAGAGCATGAAACGCTGAATAATCAGGTGATTTTACTCGGCGGTATGATGATGGCGGGCGCACAGCAAACGCGCGGTGAGATAACCGTCGGAGAGATTTATCGCTACCGCGCTGACGTGGCATTGCTGTCACCGGTGGGCATTGATGCAAAAAACGGTGCCAGTAGCTTCCATCCGCACGAAGCGGCGATTGCTCGTGCCATGGTGCAGCAGGCTGCACGCACCTTTTTATTGGCGGATCACAGCAAGCTGGGGGTGATTAGCCGCACGGTGTACGCACCGATTGGCGAAGTGGATTTGCTGATCTGCGACAGTGGACCGGCAAAAGCGGGCGCATTAGCCGCGCTTCAACAGGTGCTGCCGCAGGTGCAGGTGGTTTAACAGTTCATAAAATAGCGATAAGCGAATTCGTTGAGTTCAGCACTGTTGCCCATCACATGCCAGATACGCAGTTGACGTAGACGCTCTTTCTTACGCATGGGCAAGTTTAAACCGTAAATTTCCAGCGTTATCGCGGCAGCTTGCTGATTATTGGCTGAACGATCGGGCGCTACTGCCACTTCTCCATTATCGAAATTACAGATGAAGTAGTCGTCAAAATCGTAGTCGGGCCGATCGGGTTTAATTAATGCTGAATGATACTTCTCACGCTTCTGGCTTTGGCACATATCACAGCAGGGAAATAAGTTTTCCCAATCAAATGCAGATTCAGGGAACTGACTTTTGGGCTTGAAATGCTCCAGCGTTTCACGGCTTTCACTGCCAATAAATCCATCACAAAATGCACAATGATGCTGCGTCATCTCTAACAAAGCCTTGCGCACCGCATGATAACAACCGTCAGAAAACCAGCGAAATCGTGCCGCAGGATTGTGACTACGCGCAACAATATAACGTGCTGTCCAATCTTGTTGATGCACTTCCAGGCAGCACGGCCACGATCCGCGTTTTATTTTGAACATTCCATGTTCCTCTTATTTGCTTAAACGACGTGCGATCTGCCGCAACTCCATTTCAATAATTATCTCTAACTCTTCACCACGAGCGCGTAGCCTGTCCGCTAATGACATTAGCGCGGTATCATCTGCGGGGTTTTGTAAATAGTCATTACGTGCAAGCTTAAATGACGCCAGTAATTTTTCGGTCTCAACGTCAAAACGTTCACCCACATCAAACACCTCTTCCAGAATCAGCTGAATGCTTTTTCCTGCTCCCGATTCAGTGGGGACAATCTCTTCAGGCACCGAAGCATCACGCAGAATATGGCGCTGAGGATCAGGCAGTCGATACACCCAGGCATCTTCTAGTGAGCCTACAACAAAGGGGGAATGAGTAGAGACAAACACTTGCGCATTTGGCAGTAACTTTTGTATCGCGGGTAATATCCGGCGCTGCCATTTTGGGTGCAGATGAATATCCACTTCGTCCAGGAAAAGGATAATCGGTTGGGAAAAAATCTCTCGCTCTTCAATGAAGGGAATATCCTCCAGTCGTAAAGCCAGATCTGATACCCAGTGAATAATGGATTTTAATCCTTCTGGTAGCGAATCGAATGATATCTCGCAACCATCCAGTAGGAATGCCACCGCTAAAGGATTGCGATGCAGCTTAAACTCAATGGAAATTTCACAAATTTCGAAGATAAAATCGGCTATCTTGTGTAATGCAAATTGGTAATATTTTACTTCTTCAGCTGAGTTATCCAGCTTCGATAAGGCAGCCTTGGTAATGTTATTGGCAATCCATTGTGCCAGCAATGATGCCCGACAGGTGCTTTCAAATGACAAGGCTTTATCAAAGGGTGAATCGTTAATATCAACGATAGCATTGACTCTAAACTGCCCTTGAAGACTTCGACTGCCTGAATAGGCAAAGGCAGCAAAGGTAAATGGGTTTTTATTGAATCTGGCGAATTTATCATAGTGACATGAGTAGCATTCCGTTAAGGTTTTAAACTTTCCATCACCATAATATCTCAACCCCCCATCACTTGAGATTAACGCGTATTCACCGTCTTTTTCACGCTGTTCTCCCAGAGTGTAAACCCCGTTGGCTGAAGCAAAGTTAAATCCTACGCAGCTGCTGTCACTCACAAACCTATTTTTTATTAATGGGTCAAGAGTTCGAGAGTCAAATATTGCCGCTAACGCATACAATACCGTGCTTTTGCCACATCCATTGGGGCCGGTAAAAATATGGATTTCTGCTTTTTCAGTATCACGCTCAGCGCTTTCAGGCGGTGGAAAATCAAAGTGGGTATGTTCAAAAACACCGATGCCTTTCAAGCTCAGGCTTTCAATACGATGAGATTGTCGCATTGCGTCACATCCTTGTGCTTAGTGCTGATTCGTTAAACCAGGCGCTGCGGATGACTGTAAACCGTGGCGCGTCCCGGCTTACTAAACCCTATCAGCGTTAAATTACAACGCTCAGCGACTTCAACTGCGAGCTGGGTCGCAGCGGATACCGCAAATAAAATCTCCACGCCGCACATCGCTGACTTCTGCACCATTTCATAGCTGGCACGGCTGGAGACCAGCACCGCGCCCTGCTGCCAAGGTTGCTGGCTACGATGACCCAACAGTTTATCCAGTGCCACATGGCGACCCACATCTTCACAGCCCCCCTGCAATTCCCCCTGTGGCGACATCCAGGCCGCCGCGTGCGTGCAACCGGTGAGATTGCCGATGGGCTGATAATCGCGCAGTTGTGCCAGGCCTACATCCAGATTGGCCAGATCAAAGGTTTGGGTAAACGGCAGAGGCTGCAGCGGTTTACCGATTTGGTCGAGCTGTTCTACGCCGCACACGCCACAACCGGTGCGCCCCGCCATCGCGCGGCGCTGCTCTTTCAGTGCCATAAAACGGCGGCTTGAGAGTTCGATCTGCACTTCAATGCCGTTGCAGCCCGGCACCACATCCATGCCGAAAATCTCTTCTGGCTTATCAATGATGCCCTCTGAGAGCGAAAAACCGAGCGCAAACGCCTCCAAATCATTGGGCGTCGCCATCATCACCACATGAGAAATACCGTTGTACACCAGCGCGATGGGCACCTCCTCCGCCAACCAATCGGTTTCAGCCAAGGTGATGTCGCGTCGTTGTCTGACCTGCGCCTGCACTGCGCCTTTGATCTCACTCACACTCTGGTGACTTTCTTGTGCTTTTACTTTCACTTTGCTCGCCTCAACCAACAACCCCACAAATGCAGTGGTATTATTTCGCTGCTATTCTCTCACTGTTAGTTGGGTCATTGTGAGCCTCGATCCCACTCTCAGCAAAAATAAAAATGTGTAGCCATGTCGAAAGGATATTCCATGAACGTCAGCCGAAGAAAATTCTTCAAGGTTTGTGCTGGCGGTATGGCAGGAACAACGGCAGCACTGCTCGGCTTCGCGCCGGAAGTGGCGTTGGCGGAAACACGACAGTACAAACTGCTGCGTGCCCGCGAAACCCGTAACACCTGCACTTACTGCTCAGTGGGCTGTGGCTTATTAATGTACAGCCTTGGCGATGGCGCGAGAAACGCCAAAGAGACTATTTTCCATATTGAAGGCGACCCGGACCATCCGGTGAGCCGTGGTGCATTGTGCCCGAAAGGTGCGGGCTTGCTTGATTTTATCCATAGCGACAGCCGTCTGAAATACCCGGAATACCGCGCGCCAGGTTCGGATAAATGGCAGCGCATCAGTTGGGATGATGCGTTTGATCGCATCGCCAAATTAATGAAGGCCGACCGCGATGCCAACTTTATCGCGCAAAATGCTGCAGGCGTGACCGTTAACCGCTGGCTGAGCACCGGCATGCTGTGTGCTTCAGCCTCTAGCAATGAAACTGGCTACTTAACCCAGAAATTTACCCGATCGCTCGGCATGTTAGCGGTCGACAACCAGGCTCGCGTTTGACACGGACCAACGGTAGCAAGTCTTGCTCCAACATTTGGTCGCGGTGCGATGACCAACCACTGGGTCGACATCCGTAATGCCAATCTGATCGTTGTGATGGGTGGCAACGCCGCTGAAGCGCATCCTGTGGGATTCCGCTGGGCGATGGAAGCCAAGATTCACAACAAAGCCAAATTGATTGTTATCGATCCGCGCTTTACGCGTACGGCATCGGTGGCAGACTTTTATACGCCGATTCGTTCCGGCACCGACATCGCTTTCCTGTCGGGCGTACTGCTGTGGCTGATGCAAAATGACAAAATCCAGCATGAATATGTGCAGGCGTACACCAACGCCAGCCTGATCGTGCGTGAGGATTATCATTTTGAAGATGGCCTGTTCAGCGGCTACGACGAAGAAAATCGTAAATACGACAAAACCAGCTGGAACTACGAGCTGGGCGATGACGGCTTTGCCAAGCGCGATGACAGCCTGCAACATCCTCGCTGCGTGTGGAACCTGCTGAAACAGCACGTCAGCCGCTATACACCGGAGATGGTTGAGCGCATCTGCGGTACACCGAAAGATGACTTCCTGCATGTGTGTGAGCTGCTGGGGGAAACCAGCGCCCGCGATCGCACCACCTCGTTCCTGTATGCACTCGGCTGGACACAGCACTCAGTAGGCGCGCAGAACATTCGCACCATGGCGATGATCCAGCTGCTGCTTGGCAACATGGGCATGGCCGGCGGCGGCGTTAACGCCTTGCGTGGTCACTCCAACATTCAGGGATTGACCGATCTTGGCCTGCTGTCGCAAAGCCTGACCGGTTACATGAACCTGCCGTCGGAGAAGCAGACCGATCTTCAAACCTATCTCACCGCCAACACGCCGAAAGCCACCCTGCCCGGCCAGGTGAATTACTGGAGCAATTACCCGAAATTCTTCGTCAGCATGATGAAGGCTTTCTACGGCGACAAAGCGCAGGCCGAGAACAGCTGGGGCTTTGACTGGCTGCCGAAGTGGGACAAAGGTTACGACGTCTTGCAGTACTTCGAGATGATGTCGCAGGGCAAAGTAAACGGCTACTTGTGCCAGGGCTTTAACCCGGTAGCGTCGTTCCCGAACAAACGTAAAGTGGTCGATTCGCTGTCGAAGCTGAAGTTCCTGGTCACCATCGACCCGCTCAATACCGAAACCTCGACCTTCTGGCAAAACCACGGCGAGTTTAACGATGTTGATCCGGCGAAAATTCAGACTGAAGTATTCCGCTTGCCCTCCACCTGCTTCGCGGAGGAGAACGGTTCCATCGTCAACTCAGGACGCTGGCTGCAATGGCACTGGAAAGGTCAGGATGCGCCGGGCGAAGCGCTGAATGACGGTGAAATCCTCTCTGGCATCTACAGCCGTTTGCGCAAAATGTACGCCAGCGAGGGCGGAGCCTTGCCGGAACAGGTGCTGAATATGACCTGGAACTATCTGACGCCAGACAATCCGGCCTCAGAAGAAGTGGCGATGGAGAGCAACGGCAAAGCGCTGGCGGATGTGTTCGATGACAAAGGCACGCTTCTGGTGAAAAAAGGCCAACAGATCAGCAGTTTTGCGCAGCTGAAAGATGATGGCAGCACCAGTAGCGGCTGCTGGATTTTCGCCGGAAGCTGGACGCCAGACGGCAACCAGATGGCGCGGCGTGACAATACCGATCCGAGCGGGCTGGGTAACACACTGAACTGGAGTTGGGCTTGGCCGCTCAACCGCCGCATTCTCTATAACCGCGCCTCGGCCGACCCGCAGGGCAATCCGTGGGATCCAAAACGGCAAATCCTCAAGTGGGATGGCAGCAAGTGGGCCGGCATGGATATTCCGGACTACAGCACCGCCGCGCCAGGCAGCAATGTGGGGCCATTTATCATGCAGCCAGAAGGCCTTGGCCGCCTGTTTGCGCTCGACAAAATGGCCGAAGGACCGTTCCCGGAACACTACGAGCCGTTTGAAACGCCGCTCGGCACCAATCCATTGCACCCGAACGTGATCTCCAACCCGGCAGCACGCGTGTTCAAGGACGATCTGGCGGCGATGGGCAAAGCGGAGCAGTTCCCATATGTCGGTACCACCTATCGTCTTACCGAACATTTCCATTACTGGACCAAACACGCGTTGCTCAACGCTATCGCGCAGCCGGAACAGTTTGTGGAGATTGGCGAGAAGCTGGCCAACAAGCTGGGCATCACGCAGGGCGACACGGTGAAAGTGAGCTCCAATCGCGGCTTTATCAAAGCCAAAGCGGTAGTTACCAAACGCATCCGCTCGCTGAATGTCGATGGCAAAGTCATCGATACCATCGGCATTCCGATTCACTGGGGCTATCAAGGTGTGGCGAAAAAAGGCTTTATCGCCAATACCCTGACGCCGTTTGTCGGTGATGCTAACACGCAAACGCCTGAGTTTAAGGCGTTCCTGGTTAACGTTGAGAAGGTGTAGGAGTACGTAGATGGCTTATCAATCACAAGATATTATCCGCCGCTCCGCCACCAATGGTTTCACGCCTGCCCCGCAGGCGCGTAATCATCAGCAGGAAGTGGCTAAGCTGATCGACGTCACCACCTGTATCGGCTGCAAAGCCTGTCAGGTGGCGTGTTCGGAGTGGAACGACATTCGCGATGAGATCGGTCATAACGTCGGGGTGTATGACAATCCAGCGGATCTGACAGCCAAATCCTGGACGGTGATGCGCTTCTCAGAAGTGGAAGAGAACGGCAAGTTAGAGTGGCTGATCCGCAAAGACGGCTGCATGCACTGTGCCGATCCCGGCTGCCTGAAAGCCTGTCCTTCAGAAGGCGCGATTATTCAGTACGCCAACGGCATCGTCGATTTTCAGTCCGAGCAATGCATTGGCTGCGGCTACTGCATTGCGGGCTGTCCGTTTGACGTACCGCGACTGAATAAAGACGACAACCGCGTGTATAAATGCACGTTATGCGTCGATCGTGTCAATGTGGGTCAGGAACCGGCGTGCGTGAAAACCTGCCCAACCGGCGCCATCCATTTCGGCAGCAAAACCGATATGCAGGCGCTGGCGGCAGAACGCGTGGCGGAGTTGAATACGCGCGGCTATGACAATGCGGGTTTGTACGATCCTGAAGGCGTGGGCGGCACACATGTCATATATGTGCTGCACCATGCCAACAAACCGCAGCTGTATCACGGTTTGCCGGAGAACCCGAGTATCAGCCCGGCGGTCACTTTCTGGAAAGGCATCTGGAAACCGCTGGCGGCGATCGGTTTTGCCGCCACCTTCGCCGCCTCGGTGTTCCACTATGTCGGCGTTGGCCCGAACCGAGTGGAAGATGAGGAAGACAACCTGCACGACAAAGAGGAGAGCGAAGAATGAAAAAGCGCGATCGTCTGGTGCGCTACAGCGCACCGGAACGCATCAATCACTGGATTGTGGCGTTCTGTTTTGTTCTGGCGGCCCTGAGTGGGCTGGGTTTCTTCTTTCCGTCGTTTAACTGGCTGATGCACATTCTCGGCACACCACAACTGGCGCGTATCCTGCATCCTTTTGTCGGTGTGGTGATGTTCGCCGCGTTTATCATCATGTTCCTGCGTTATTGGAAGCATAATCTGATCACGCGTGATGACCTGGTGTGGGCGAAAAACATCCACAAAATCGTCCGTAATGAAGAGGTGGGTGATACCGGCAAATACAACTTCGGGCAGAAGTGTGTGTTCTGGGCTGCTATCATCAGCTTAGTCATGCTGCTGGTGAGCGGGATTATCATTTGGCGTCCTTACTTCGCGGGTGCCTTTGCCATTCCGCTGATTCGCGCCGCTCTGGTGGTGCATTCGGTCTCAGCTGTGGCACTGATCGTGGTGATTATGGTGCATATCTACGCGGCCCTGTGGGTTAAAGGCACCATTACCGCCATGGTTGAGGGCTGGGTTCCGGCTGCGTGGGCGAAGAAACATCACCCACGCTGGTATCGCGAGCAGCGCCAACGCCAAACACAACAGGAAAAACGTCCCTGATGAGTATTCGCATCATCCCGCAGGACCAGCTGGAGAAAGGCGAAAAAAACACGGCGGCACAGATTCCGCCGTTGCTTTTCCCTCGGCTGAAAAATTTATACAGCCGCCGTGCGGCACGTTTGCGTGAGCTGGCAGCGAAGAACCCGCTCGGCGATTATTTGCGCTTTGCCGCCGTGATCGCGCAAGCGCAGGAAATCGTGCTGTATGATCACCCGCTACAGGTCGATTTACGCCAGCGTCTGGCAGAAAGCGCCGAGCTGGGCAAACCGCCACTCGATATCCATACCTACCCACGCGATGCACACTGGCAGCGCCTGCTGCATTCGCTGATTGCTGAGCTAAAGCCAGAGATGAGCGGCCAGGCATTGGCGGTACTGGAGAATCTGGAAAAAGCCTCTGTCTCAGAGTTGGAAGGCTTGGCCAGCGCGTTGCTGGAAGGTGAGTTTGCACAGGTCAGCAGCGATAAGTCGCCGTTTATCTGGGCAGCGCTTTCGATCTATTGGGCGCAGATGGCAGCGCTAATTCCTGGCAAAGCCCGCGCGGAATACGGTGAACATCGCCAGTTCTGCCCGGTGTGTGCCAGTGTGCCGGTGACCAGCGTGGTGCATATGGATATCGGTCAGCAGGGCTTGCGCTATCTACACTGTAATCTGTGCGAAAGTGAATGGTACGTGGTGCGCAGTAAGTGTTCCAACTGCGAACAGACGCGCGACCTGCACTACTGGTCACTCGACAGTGAAAAAGCCGCGGTGAAAGCCGAAAGCTGTGGTGACTGTGGCACCTACCTGAAGATGCTGTATCAGGAGAAGGATCCGGCCGTCGAACCGGTGGCCGATGATTTGGCTTCCTTGGTGTTAGATGCGCGCATGGAGCAGGAAGGGTTCGCACGCAGCAGTTTGAATCCGTTCATGTTTCCTGGAGATTAGCGCGTTGAATTCCCGGTGCGCATTAATGCGCACCCTACGAAACCGTGGGGTCACCGGGCCATCGAAGGATCATCGTTACAGCGAGTATCAACCGGGCAATTGAAGGATCATCGTTACGGCGAGTATCAATCGGGCAACCGTAGGATCACCGTTTACGGCGAGCATCAACCGGGCAACCATAGGATCACCGTTTACGGCGAGCATCAACCGGGCAACCGTAGGGTCGCCATTTATGGCGACCGTCATCAATGCCGCACACCACCCTTTAACACGGAGGCGTTCAATGAAACTGATTGGCAGCTATACCAGCCCTTTTGTACGCAAAATCTCAGTCATCCTGCTAGAGAAAGGTCTGGTGTTCGAATTCGTCAACCAGTCGCCTTGGGTTGAAGACAGCCACGTGCCGCAGTACAACCCGTTGGGTAAGGTCCCCGCATTGGTTGATGACAACCACCTTACCTGGTTTGACTCTTCGATTATCGCCCAGGTGATTGAGCTGCGCGGTGACGCGCCGGCTCTGCTGCCCGATGACGCCCTGCTCTCGTTGCAGATCCGTCAGTTGGAAAAACTGGCGGATGGCATTAACGATGCCGCCGTGATGATTGTGCGTGAACAGATGCGTCCCGGCGATCAGCAGTCCGAAGAGGTGCTGCTGCGCAACCGTGAGAAAATTCAGCGCGGCCTTGATGCCCTGGAGACAGCCGCCGCACAGGGTGAAGTGTTCAATAACGGCACCCTCAATCTGGCCGATATCGCCACCGGTTGCATGATTGGTTATCTCAATTTCCGCCGCGTGTTGCCAAACTGGTGCGTGAATCGCCCCGCGCTGGTGAAACTGGCAGAGACGCTGTTTAAGCGGGAAAGTTTTGCCCGCACCGTTCCGCCATCCAGCTAAGTGATTTGATGAAAACCCTCTATACGCAACTGCCTGCTATCGACAGCCTGCTGCGCGATCCCGCTCTGCAGCCGCTGTTGATGCAAACCGGCACCGCTTTTACCACGCGCCAGCTACGCGACATGCAGCAAGAAGCGCGAGCCCATATTCAGCAACATCAGTCACTGCCCAGTTGGCACACTAACTGGCCGGAAGAAGCACAGCGCCGCATCGAGCAACAGCAGCAAAGTGCTCTGCGCCCGGTGTTCAATCTTACTGGGACTGTGCTGCACACCAACCTTGGTCGTGCCCCGTTAAGTGAACGTGCGATTGAGGCCGTTACCGCCTGCCTGCGCCAACCAGTGACGCTGGAGTATGCGCTGGATGACGCTGCACGTGGGCATCGCGACCGTGCCGTCAGTGAACTGCTTTGTGAACTCACGGGGGCAGAAGCGGCCTGTATCGTGAACAACAATGCCGCAGCCGTGTTGCTGATGCTGGCTGCACTGGCACCCGGTCGCGAAGTGATTGTCTCTCGCGGTGAGCTGGTCGAAATTGGCGGCGCATTCCGCATCCCCGATGTGATGCGTCAGGCAGGTTGTCAGCTGGTGGAAGTCGGCACCACCAATCGCACCCATTTGAAAGATTATCGTACCGCCATCAGCGACAACACCGGCTTGTTGATGAAGGTGCACACCAGCAACTACCAGATTCAGGGCTTCACCCATGCGGTGTCGGAAGCCGAGCTGGTAGCGTTAGCGGCCGAACATCAACTGCCGGTGATCACTGATTTAGGAAGCGGTTCGCTCATCGATATGACCGCTTTTAACTTGCCCGCCGAGCCGATGCCGCAGCAGCTGATCGCCGCAGGTGTCGATTTGGTGAGTTTTTCCGGCGATAAACTGATGGGCGGCCCACAAGCAGGGATTATCGTCGGCAAACAGGCGCTTATCGATCAGTTGCAACAACACCCGCTTAAGCGTGCTCTACGCGTGGATAAAATGACGCTGGCAGCGCTGGAAGCCACCTTGCAGCTCTATCGTCAGCCAGAGACATTACGGGAAGCCTTACCTGCCCTGCGTCTGCTCACCCGTCCTGCACACGACATTCTGCAGCAGGCCGAACGCCTGCTCCCAGCGCTGGAACACACCTATGGCGCGGAGTATTCACTGGCTATCGCTGCCTGTTCGTCACAAATCGGCAGCGGATCGCTACCCGTTGAACGCTTACCCAGTTTTGCCCTCACCTTTAGCCCCAAAGCGGGTCACGGCAGTGCATTGACCGCACTGGCACAACGCTGGCGCGCCCTGTCACGCCCAGTGATTGGACGCCTTCAGGACGGCAAACTGTGGCTGGATTTGCGCTGCCTTGAGGATGAAGCCGCCCTGATTCGGATCCTCACATCATGATCATCGCTACCGCTGGACACGTCGATCACGGTAAAACCGCGCTACTTCAGGCGATAACCGGTGTTGACGCCGATCGCCTGCCGGAAGAGAAACGACGCGGCATGACCATCGATCTCGGCTATGCCTATTGGCCGCAACCGGATGGCCGTGTGATCGGCTTTATCGATGTACCGGGACACGAGAAGTTTCTCGCCAATATGCTGTCGGGTATTGGTGGCATTCACCATGCGCTGCTGGTGGTGGCGTGCGACGACGGCGTGATGCCGCAAACGCGTGAGCATTTGCAACTGCTGAGTCTGGCCGGACAACCGCCCCTCAGCGTGGCGTTGACTAAGGCCGATCGCGTGGACGCAGTGCGCATCGCTGAAGTGCAGCATCAGGTGGCAGAGTTGACGCAGCAACTGGGCTGGTCGGCGGTCATGCAGTTTGTCACCAGCAGCACGACGCAACAGGGTATTGAAGCATTGCGTCAGCACTTGAGTGAACTACGCGCGCCGGATGTTGATATGGGCCGCCGATTACGCCTGGCGATTGACCGTGCATTTACCCTCAAAGGCAGTGGCTTAGTCGTCACCGGTACCGCCCTTGCGGGTGACGTCAGCGTGGGCGATACCTTGTGGCTCAGCAGCCTTAATTTGCCGATGCGCGTGCGTTCACTGCATGCGCAGAATCAGTCAGTGGCGCGTGCCCAGGCCGGGGAACGCATTGCGCTAAATATCGTCGGCGATGTGGAGAAAGCCCAGATCTCGCGCGGTGACTGGCTGCTGGCGCAACCGCAACCCTCGGGCGCACAGCGACTTATCGTGGCGCTGCGTTTGCTACAGCCGTTAAAAAATCCCTCGCAGCCAGTACACATTCACCATGCTGCAAGCCATGTCACTGGACGCCTGAATCTGATTGCCGGTGAACTGGCGGAACTGGTGCTCAACGAGCCGCTATGGCTGGCCGAGAGCGATCGACTGATTATCCGCGACAGCAATGCACAGCTCACGCTCGGCGGCGGACGCGTGGTGCTGCTCAACAGCAAGAAACGCGGCAAGCGCCATCCCGATTATCTTGCCTGGCTGCAACAGCTGGCAGCGGCAGAAACCGATGAAAGCAGTTTACAGGCACATCTTACTCATCAACCCGTCGACATGGGCGAGCTTGCCTGGGCGCGCCAGCTTAACGATGAGGCGCTGCATGCGCTGGTGGGCAAGGTGGCACCAGTGCGGCTTGGCAGCGCCTTAATGGCTGCTGAACAGGCTGCGGCTTGGCAGTTGCGTCTGCTGGAAGCCCTCACTGCGTTTCACCAGCAACATCCTGAAGTGCCGGGCATCGGACGCGATCGCTTGCGTCGCGTGGCTCTGCCGCACCAGCCGCCAGAACAGGTTATCGCGCTGATTGATCAATTGCTGTCGCAAGGCCATTTGCAGCATCAGCACGGTTGGCTGCATCTGCCAGATTTCGAGCCGCGTTTTAATCCGCAGGAAGAGGCGTTGTGGCAGCAGGTAGGCCCACTCTTTAGTGACCAGCCGCTGTGGGTACGTGACATCGCAGTGAAGACTCAACATGATGAAGAAACCCTTCGCAGCCTGTTGCTCACCGCCGCACGCCTCGGACACATTACCGCGATCGTGCGCGATCGCTACTACCGCAGTGACCAGATCCAGATCTTCGCCGATCTGATTCGCCAGCGTGCCGCCAACGGTGGCAGTACCAGCGCGGCCGATTTTCGTAATCAACTCGGCACTGGGCGTAAAATTGCCGTGCAGATTCTGGAGTTCTTTGACCGCAGCGGCTTCACCCGCCGCCGGGGCAACGATCACCTGCTACGTGACGCCCGCCTGTTCGACACTTCCGCTTAACACTTCGCGTTGCTTCGCAGTTTTTACTGTAACTGCGCTGCAACGCCGATTCCGCATTGCTCAAAAATGTGCCAGGATGTAAGAATATTTCTTACATTGGGACACGATGATGGCACGTACCATGACAATCGATTTAGGCGATGAACTTCGCGAATTTGTGGAATCTCTGGTGGAATCCGGTGACTACCGTACCCAAAGCGAAGTGGTGCGCGATTCGCTGCGCTTACTGCGCGAAAAACAGGCGGCGTCGCAGTTAGAAACGCTGCGTCACCTTATTAAACAAGGTCTCGAAAGCGGTGAGCCTAAGCCTTTTGACGGTGAGGCGATCTTGAGACGAGCACGAGCCAGGGTAGGCATTAATGAAACGGACGATCACGATAACGCAGGACGCTGAGCAGGATATTGAGGAGCTTTGGATATATGGATACTGGAAATTTGGTCGAGAGCAGGCAGAACATTACTCCCACCAGCTTTACAGCATGTTTCATAAACTGGCTGAGCACCCTATAGGCCGTAAACGAGCCGATCTAGCAAAGGCGCTTAATTCATTTCCCTGCGGCCAACATATTATTTTTTATCGTATAGCGGGTGATGAGCTGATCATTGTTCGCGTGCTTCACCATTCCAGAGAAGTGGCACATCCATTAGGGACACGTTTTTTTTTAAAACAAAAAGGGACGATCGCTCGTCCCTTTGGTTCACTTCAAAACATCACTTACTGCAGCAGTGAAATATCCGCCACCTGCAGGAACAGCGCGCGCAGTTGCGCCAGCAGCGTCAGGCGGTTAATCCGCACTTCTGCTTCGTCAGCATTCACCATCACGTTATCGAAGAAGTTATCGACCGCTTCACGCAGCTGCGCCAGTTCCACCAGCGCATCTTGATAACGGCCTTCCGCGAAGTATGGCTGCAATTTGTCACCCAGCGCCGTCACGAAGGTCGCCAACTGAATCTCAGCGTTCTCTTTCAGCAGTGAGGCCTGCACGCTATCGTTCAGGGTTTCAGTGGCTTTCGCAAGGATGTTAGACACACGCTTGTTGGCCGCAGCCAGCGACGATGCCGCTTCCAGGGTACGGAAGTGGGATACCGCCTTCATGCGCGCATCGAAATCCGCCGGACGGGTTGGACGACGTGCCAGCACCGCCTGAATGGTGTCGACGCTGTGACCTTCTTCCTGATACCAGGTACGGAAACGACCCAGCATGAAGTCGATCACCTCATCCACCACCTTGCCGTTGCTCAGCTTGCTGCCATACAGACGCACCGCTTCTTCGGTCAGGGTTTGCAGATCGAGCGGCAGGTTCTTCTCAACGATAATACGCAATACGCCTAACGCAGCACGGCGCAGTGCGAACGGATCTTTATCGCCTTTCGGATGCTGACCAATGCCGAAGATGCCCGCAAGGGTATCCATCTTGTCAGCAATCGCCACAGCACAAGCCACGAGGTTCGATGGCAGCGCATCACCGGCAAAGCGCGGCTGATACTGCTCGTTCAGCGCCACGGCCACATCTTCCGCTTCGCCGTCATGACGCGCGTAGTGCATGCCCATCACGCCTTGGGTATCGGTGAACTCGAATACCATGTTGGTCATCAAGTCACACTTCGACAGCAGGCCCGCGCGGGTTGCATGATTCACATCAGCACCAATCTGTGCAGCAATCCAGCCTGCCAGCGCCTGAATGCGATCCGTTTTATCACGCAGCGTACCCAGCTCTTTCTGGAACAGTACGGTCTCCAGACGCGGCAGGTTATCTTCAAGACGCTTTTTACGGTCAGTGTTGAAGAAGAACTCAGCATCGGCCAGACGCGGGCGCACCACCTTCTCGTTACCGGAGATGATTTGCTGCGGATCTTTCGATTCGATGTTAGTGACGAAGATGAAGTGTGGCAGCAGTTTTCCATCAGCGGAGTACACCGGGAAGTACTTCTGGTCGCCCTTCATGGTGTAAACCAATGCTTCAGATGGCACCGCGAGGAACTTCTCTTCGAATTTCGCAGTGAGCACCACTGGCCACTCCACCAGCGAGGCCACTTCTTCCAGCAGGCTGTCGCTCAGATCGGCGATACCGCCCAATTGCTGTGCCGCCGCTTCCGCATCGGCTTTGATTTTTGCTTTACGCGTGGCGAAATCAGCAACGACTTTACCGCGCTCCAGCAACAGTTGCGGATACTGATCGGCGTTGTCGAGCGCGAACTCCGGCTCACCCATAAAGCGGTGGCCACGGATCACACGATCGGACTGAATACCGAGAATGGTGGCTGGGATCAGCTCATCACCCAGCAGCAGCGTCACGGTATGTACCGGACGCACAAACTGCACGTCACTGGCGCCCCAACGCATCAGTTTTGGAATCGGCAGCTTGCTCAGCGCCGTAACCACCATAGCGGGCAGCAGTGCCTGGGCGCTCTCGCCTTTCACCGATGCGCGATGTACCAGCCATTCGCCTTTATCAGTGCTCAGACGCTCAGCCTGATCCACAGTGATACCGTTACCGCGCGCCCAACCTTCGGCCGCTTTGGTGGCTTTGCCATCTGCATCAAACGCGGCAGCAATCGCCGGGCCGCGTTTTTCAACTTCACGATCGGCCTGCGCCGTCGCCAGTTGGGCCACTTTCAGCGCCAGGCGGCGTGGAGAGGCAAACCAGCTGACTTCGCCGTGCGCCAAACCGGCGCCATCCAGCTCAGCGGTAAAGTGCGCTGCAAAGGCTTCTGCCAAACTGCGCAGCGCTTTCGGAGGCAACTCTTCGGTGCCAATTTCCACCAGGAAAGTTTTATCGGTCATGGCTGCCTCTTACTTGTTTTTATTGCACATTGGGAAACCGAGCGCCTCACGGGACGCGTAATAGGCTTCTGCCACGGCTTTCGTCAGGGTGCGGATACGCAGGATATAGCGCTGACGCTCGGTCACCGAGATCGCCTTGCGCGCGTCCAGCAGGTTAAAGCTGTGTGCCGCCTTCAGAATGCGCTCATAGGCCGGCAATGGCAGCGGTTTTTCCAGCGCCAGCAGCTGCTGGGCTTCTTTCTCGTACTGCTCAAAGCAGGAGAACAGGAAGTCCACATCCGCGTATTCAAAGTTGTAGGTCGACTGCTCTACTTCGTTCTGATGGAACACTTCACCGTAGGTGGTTTGGCCAAATGGACCATCGCTCCACACCAGATCGTAAACGCTGTCGACGCCCTGGATGTACATCGCCAGACGCTCCAGGCCGTAAGTGATCTCACCGGTAACCGGCTTGCACTCCATGCCGCCCACTTGCTGGAAGTAGGTGAACTGCGTCACTTCCATGCCGTTGAGCCACACTTCCCAACCCAGTCCCCAGGCACCCAGCGTTGGGTTTTCCCAGTTATCTTCCACGAAGCGAATATCGTGCACGGTCGGATCAAGGCCCAGCTCTTGCAGTGAACCCAGGTACAGCTCTTGCAGATTGTCCGGGTTAGGTTTGATCATCACCTGGAACTGATAGTAGTGCTGTAAACGGTTCGGGTTTTCACCGTAGCGACCATCGGTAGGACGGCGCGAAGGCTGCACATAGGCGGTCGCCATTGGCTCCGGGCCGATGGCGCGCAGACAGGTCATTGGGTGTGAAGTGCCAGCGCCCACTTCCATGTCCAGCGGCTGGACGATGGTGCAGCCCTGACGCGCCCAGTAATCCTGCAAGGTCAGGATCAGGCCCTGAAAGGTCTTGGTATCAAACTTTTGCATGTTGAGTACGCGATAAGGGTCGATTAAAAAAGAGTGCGACAGTATACCCTTTGACCGCGGATTGTGCAGCCGGAAATCCTGGTGCGACCGGGGATGACTTTTCAGCGATTCCGCCCGCAAAAATCATGAGATAAGAAAATCGTATACGATTCAACCAAGCACGATCCCGCCATTTGTAATAATTTAATTAACCCTTAAATTTCATACAAATAAACGCAATATAACCAAATCCTATTACGTGACACATATCACCTTTTCGACCCAATGGTCAAAAATCGCGCATTGACACTTGTATAATCGTATACGAAATTGCGGTGAAACAGTTTTGCTTGGAATTTCACCATGAAGACCGCAATTGCTTATCCGAGAATGAATGCCAGTGACCGCCCAATGGGCCCGGCTCCGCTCTCCGCCGCCGTACTGCACGAACCGATGCTGTTTATCTCCGGCCAGGTGGCGATTGACCCCTACAGCGGCGAGATCAAGGGCAATGACATCGCCAGCCAGACGCGTCAGGTATTGAAAAACGTCGGCGACCTGCTGAGCGAAGCACAGATGACCTTCGATAACGTAGTGCGCGTGACGATCTATCTCACCGACCTCAGTACTTTCAGTGAGATGAACGCCGCCTACAGCGAGTTCTTCCAGTTCCCGTTCCCGGCACGCGCCACCGTCGGCATTCAACTCAACCATCCTGACCTGCTGGTCGAGATGGAAGTCACGGCGATGCGCTAATGCATATCCATATCGAAAACGACGCCAGCGCACCGCAGGCCCTGCATTTGTCACGGGACGTACTGCAACAGCATCTTGATGCGCACCCCATATTACGCAGCCATTTCACCCTGACGGAAAACAGCGATTCTGAACAAACCGCCACTTTCCTCGCTAACTGCGATCTGCTTTGGAGCGGACGCAAACTGGCGCTCGACACCTTCAGCGCACCGCGCCTCAGGTGGGTGCAGGTGATGTCCGCTGGCGTTGAGCAGTGGCTGGCGCATCTGCCACAGGACGTGACGCTCACCAATGCCTCCGGCGTACACGGCGACAAAGGTGCCGAGTTCATTCTGATGGCGGCGCTGATGTTCAACTTTGGCATTCCCGGTTTTCTGCAGGATCAGGTCCAGCGCTTGTGGCGTCCAACCTTCGGCGGCTGCGCGCGTGGCAAAACCGTCATGCTACTCGGCGTCGGCGGTATCGGTGCGGCGGCGGCCAAACTGCTGACCGCTCAAGGCTATCGCGTGATTGGCGTGACGCGCAGCGGCCAGTGCGATGCGACGTGGCGCGCTGTATCCGGATGGACGCCATCGACGAAGTGTTACCGCAGGTGGATGTGCTGGTCTCGACGCTGCCGCTGACGCCACAGACAGCAATGCTGTTTGACCGTCGCCGGCTCGACCTGTTGCCTGCCCGCGCGGGCATCGTGATTGTCGGTCGTGCCGCGGTGTTCGACTACACCGCGATGCGCGAAAAACTGTGCGCCGGTGAACTGGCCGGTGCAGTGCTGGATGTCTATCCGCAGGAGCCGCTGCCAGTGGACGATGCGCTGTGGAGCACGCCAGGCGTGGTGATGACACCGCACTGCAGCCTGGACGATCACAGTGCCTATCTTGAGGGCTGTCTTGAAGTATTTATCGACAACCTGGTGCGTTTCCGCAGCGGCCATCCACTGCGCAACCAGGTTGATGTTGCAAGAGGTTATTGAAGTCGCAGTACCTATAAAAGCCGTAAAGACGTTCATAAAACACAAGGTCATCGCTTACACATTCACCAGCACCAGGGGAACCTTATTATGAAATTTGCACGCATCGCATTACTTATCTCTGGCATTACCGGCACCTTACTGGCTGGGCTTTCCGGCGCCCATGCCGCCAGCACTGACCCGATCACGCCAACGGCTAGCGACTTCGCGGCAATGGCACAGTGCAAAGCACTGCAAACCAAATATCCTTCGCTGAAAGGCAAAGATCTGGTCGTCGGCCTTGGCGGCTACACCAAAGGTTTTGAAGCCCCGTCGGAGAAAGATCCGAGCATTATCGAAGGGCTGGACCCTTCACTGTTCGAGCGTATCAGCAGCTGCCTCGGCGCTAAACATAGCTATCAAACCGGTTCATTCAATGTGCTGTTGACCTCGATCACCAGCGGTCGTGCGGATATTGGCCCGATGCTGTATGTCACGGATGAACGCCTGAAGCAGATCGCTTTTGTCGCCTCAATGCAGGTGCAGGATGGCTCGATTCTGGCGAAGGGCAACCCGAAGAAGATCACCACCGTTGATGACCTGTGTGGCAAAACCGTGGCCGCCGCTGCGGGTTCTTACGAAGCCAACAAATTGGTGCCTGAGCAGAGCGCCAAATGCACCGCCGCCGGTAAGCCCGAAGTCAGCATGTTGATGGTGCAAAACACCGACAACAGCATTCAGGCCGTGAAAAGTGGTCGTGCCGATATCTACCTGACTGAAGCCGGTTCCGCCATCGCTATCGCCAAAGCCGACAAAACGCTGGAAAGCGGTTTCACCGTTGACTTGCCAATCATGGTTGGCTTCCCCATTGCCAAAGACAACGCCACTTTGCGTGGCGCGGTAATGGATGCGATGAAGGTGATTCAGGAGAGCGGTGCGCAGAAGAAATTGCTGGATTACTGGGGTCAGGGCAGCGCTGCTGAACGCCCGGTTGTTGCACGTGGTTAATGCATAAACTCAGTCAGATCAATTGGGTTGCGGCTACCCGAGCAACCCAAGCGATCGCATTGAGGGAGATAACGCCTTGGATGATTTTCTGAAGTACCTGACCTTCCCCTACCTGTGGGAAGGAGCCGTCATCGCTGTCCAGCTGCTGATTGGTGCACTGGCAGGCGGCATTTTGATTGGCTTTTTCCTGGCGTTAGCCAGCACCTCTAAGCACTGGTTTATCCGCGTGCCGGTGAAAACGTACATCTATTTGCTGCGCGGCACGCCGGTGCTGCTGCAGCTGATTCTGCTCTACAACGTGCTGCCAGAGTTCGGCCTGCGTTTCAGCCCGTTCACCAGCGCTCTGCTGGCGTTGATGATTAATGAAACCGCCTTCTGCGCCGAGATTATTCGCGGCGGCATTATGGCTACCGATCGCGATCAGAGCATGGCAGCACAGGCCTTTGGCTATTCGCGCACCAAAGAGATGATCCACGTGGTGATTCCGCAAGCGCTGCGCGCCATCCTGCCAACCATGGGCAATGAAACCGTCGGCCTGCTGAAATCGACCTCGCTGGCATCGGTGGTTGGCGTCAACGAACTGACGATGCGCGGCCAGGCGATTGTGTCGCAGAACTTCTTGTTCATTCCGGTGCTAGTGGCCTCGGGCGGCATTTACCTGATTCTCTCTACGCTGCTGGCGGGCGGTCAATGGTGGCTGGAGAAGTTCTATAACCTCGACGAACGCGCGCGCCGTGCCCGTGCTCGGTTGGCGAAACTCCCGCCAGAAGCGGACGTGATGGCCATGCAGTTGCCGAAACGTCGCTGGGATAAACAAACCGCCGCGCCGGTGCTGGAAGTAGACAACCTGTGCGTCGAATACGCCGGTAAAGCGGTACTGAAATCTCTGTCGCTGACCGTGCGTCGTGGCGAAGTGGTGGTACTACTCGGTCGTTCCGGCTCCGGTAAAAGTACTCTGCTTAAATCAATTCTAGCGCTCACGCCACGCAGCAGCGGCACCATCCAGACCGAGGCCACTTTATGGGTAGCGATGAAAATGGCCGCCCTCTGGCTGCCCGTCATCTGCCGGCTAACCGCGCCAAATCCGGCATCGGTATCGTGTTCCAGCACTTCGCGCTGTTCGATCACCTCACCGCGTTGGAAAACGTGATGAGTATTCTGCTACGCGTGCAAGGTGCCCAGCCCGAAATCGCCCGTGCTAAAGCAATGCGCGCCCTGAAGATGGTCGGATTGCAGGATTTCGCCGCCTCGCTGCCGCATGAGCTGTCCGGCGGGCAGAAACAGCGTGTCGGCATCGCCCGTGCGTTGGCAGCAGAACCGCAAATTCTGCTGTTTGATGAACCGACCTCAGCGCTCGACCCTGAGCTGGTGCGTGAAGTGAATCAGACTATGCGCAGCCTGGCGCAAACCGGCATCACCATGATCATCAGCACCCATGACATTGCCTTCGCGGCGGGCGTGGCCGATCGCGTGGTGTTCCTGCAGAACGGCACGCTGATTGAAGAAGGGCCACCGGCCATTTTGCAGAATCCGAAAACACCGGCCTTTGCCACCTTCCTGGAACATGAAAAGGTCACGGAGGCCCAGCATGCCAACGCATGATCTTGCCGCTCGTGAACGTCTTGGCGATGCGCTGTTCCGCTATATGCAGGGCCAGCCTGCGGATGCGCTAACGGGCGAACCCGATGCCAATCAGCAGGCACTGCGCCGTTTTCGCTTGCTGCCGCGTGTACTGCAGGGTAATGAGGCAATCAGCACTCAGACCACGCTGCTCAATCAAAGCTGGTCGGCCCCGCTGGGCGTTGGCGCTTTTGCCGGTGACCGTCTCTTTCATGAAGAGGGTTTGCTGCCGATTGCGCGCGCCTGCAAACGCCTGCAGCTGCCGCTGGTGGTCTCCGAAGAGACCGTCACGCCGCTGGAGCAGATTGGCGAGGAGTATGACCGCTGCTGGTTACAACTGCGCGCGGCGGGTGATGTTGGGCGTATCAAAGATTTAATTGATCAGGCTGCACAAGCCGGATTCAAAAATATCGTTCTCACCGTGCTGGCACCGGTGCATCCGGTGCCGGGCTTACAGCCGGGCGGATTCTCGATTGGCGATGCATTAAAACAGCGGGGCTGGCATACCGTCGGCGGCACGCAACCGGGCGTGGAACCCTTGCCTGCCTTTCCGGTGTGGCGCTGGCAGGAAATTGACAAAGTGGCCGCACACTGCGCTGCGCGTCAACTGCCACTGTGGCTAAAAGGCATTTTGCATCATGACGATGCGGCACCGGCTGCACAGCACGGTGTGAGCGGCATCATCGCGTCGAATATTGGCCTGCGCCAAAGTGCGCGTTGGGCCACGCCAGTCGACCAGCTCGCCGATTTGCAGGCGGTCACTCGCCTGCCGCTGCTGCTGGACGGCGGCGTGCGCTGCGGTAGCGATGCGGTAGTGGCACGTTGTCTGGGTGCCTCACTGTCTCTCAGCGTGCGACCGATCATCAGTGCATTGGTGGCCGGTGGCGAAAGCGCAGTGTTCAATCTGCTTTCCGGCTGGATCAATGAAATCACCGCCATCAGCCACTGGTGCGGCGTCAGCGACATGTCCGCACTTAACGGCAGTTTTGTCACGGAGGCACGCAACTGATGCAGACGTTAATTTTTAATCAGGGTGATGCCAGCGAATCGCGCATCTATTACTGCGCCCACTACCTGGCCGAGAGCCTCGGCTTGTTTGCTGCTGAGCAGTTGCAGGTCACCTTCACCACCAGCGCCTCGGGCGGTCATACCGTGCAAGGTGGTCAGGTCCCTGCCGTGTTGAACCGCGATGCCGATCTCACGCTGGGCGGCCCGATGGTGGTGATGAAGCACTTCCAGCAGCACGGCGCTGAGTTGCAGTGCTTTTGCGCCTCGGTCGCCGCTAATCCGTGGTTTCTGGCGGCCGCGCAGGCACAACCGGATTTTCAGCTCGACGATTTGTGCGGCAAACGCGTGCTGGATGTCGGGAATGTTGGCACCGCGACACTGACCTTTCGCTGGCTGCTGGCAAAGCACGGTTTGCTGGATCAGGTTGAGTTGATTGCGGGCAGTGGCGATCAGGTGCAGGATTTCGCCGCCGTGGCCGCAGGCGATGCCGATTACGCGCTGCATGCCATGCACATGCTGGCACCCGCGATTGCGGCTGGGCAGTTAGCCAGCATCAGCAGTCTGGCCTCGCTGTGCGGCAATGTGCCGTGGAGTGCCTATATCGCGCGTGCCGATGTGCTTATTGAGAAAGCCGCTTCCTTTGCTGCCTTCTCACGCGCCATTCAGCAGGCGCTGGCGTGGATCGCCACGCATGATGCTGAAGCACTGGCAGCGCAGGTGCAGCACTTTTATCCCCATTATCCGATCGATGCGCTGATCACCGGTTTAGCCGCCTATCAGCAAGCCCACGTCTTTGCGATGAGTGGCGAGATTTCACAAGCCGACTTCAACCACTTCAGCCAGCTCTTGAGTGACATTGGCTGGCTCGACCCTTCTCAACCCGTGCCCTATCTCGCACTGGTGACGCAGGCAGGAGTAGAGAGATGAAAACATTAATTATTAATGGACTGGTCGTCACCGAAACCCGCACCGCGCCTGCTGATCTACTGATTGAAAATGGCAAAATCAGCGGCATGTTAACACCCGGTGCCATGACTGCGGGTGCCGATGAGATCATTGATGCGAAGGGGCTACTTATCGTGCCCGGTGCCATTGATGTACATACCCATTTCACCGGTTCGCATGATTTCCCCGAGCAGGAGTTGCGCGAAGGCACGCGCGGTGCGGCTGCGCATGGCGTCACCACCATTGTCGAAATGCCGCACTCACTACCGCCCGCGACCACGCTGAACAACTTCACCGCCAAGCAGCGCTGGCTGGCTGAAAATAGCTCGGTGGATTACGCCATGTGGGCCGGGCTGGACGGGCGCAACGTGCACGAGCTAGCGGCGCTGGATCAGGCTGGGGCACTGGCATTCAAAGCATTCCTGTGCAGCGGTGCACCCAACGGCGAAGCCACTGACGAAAAAGGCTTACCGCGCCTCGACGACGATGGCCTGCTGCGTGCAATGCGAGAGCTGGCAACCTTTGATGGCTTGATTGGTGTTCACGCCGAGAACCACGACATCCTGATCGGCGCAGGTAGCGAACTGCGCCGCGCCGGTCGTAAAGATACCCGCGCGCATGCGCTGGCCGGGCCAGAAATCGCCGAAATCGAAGCCGTGGGTCGTGTCTTGGCGGTCGCGGAAGAGACCGGCGCACGCTGCCACATCGTGCACGTCAGCTCCGCACGCGCCGCCGAAACTATCGTCGCCGCCAAAAGTAAGGTGCGCGCCAGTTTCGAAACCTGTCCGCACTATCTGATTCTGGATGAAGACGATTTGGTGCGCATCGGACCGAATGCGCGCTGCGGCCCGCCGATCCGCCCACGTCCAGTGGTCGATGCGCTGTGGCAGCTGCTGCTGCGCGGTGACGTCGACATGATCGCCTCTGACCACTGCCCGTACACGCCGGCACAGAAACAAGCCGGTGAAGCCAGCATCTGGGACGCCGGAATGGGGCTAACCGGGGTGGAAACGCTGAGTCCAATGTTCTTCAGCGCAGCGCATATCGATCGCGGTCTGGCCCTTACCGAATTTGCCCGCATGACCGCCAGCGGCCCCGCCAAAGCCTTCCAGCTGTGGGGCAAAAAAGGGGCGATTGCACCTGGCTTTGATGCCGATTTGGTGTTTATCGATGCGCAACAAAGCTGGACCGTTGAGGGGGAAAAATTTCAGGGGCTCGGCAAGTGGAGCGCATTTGAAGGGATGCGCTGTCAGGGTAAAGTGGTGCGCACACTTATTCGTGGTGTCACGGTATTCCAGGATGGCCAGATGCAGGTTGAACCCGGCTTTGGCCAGTTCGTGACCCGGCAGGTATAAACAGGACAATCACCATGGCAGGAAAATCATCTACCCCAAGCCGTAAAAACAGCGCACCGCTGGCGCAGGAAGCCGCTACCGACGGCAACTGGCAGGCCGCGCGTCCGCGCACGCTGGTCGATCATGCAGTAGACGCCATTCTCAGCGCCGCCTCACGCGGGTTGATTTTACCCGGTGACCGCATCGCCGAACCGGATCTGGTCGCCAAGCTCGGCATGAGCCGCGTTCCGATTCGTGAAGCGCTGCGCATTCTGGAGAGCCAAGGCATCGTCACCAGCGAGCCGTATAAAGGCATCCGTTTGATGGAGATCTCCCATCAGCGGCTGGAGCAGATTATCGATGTGCGTATCCCACTGGAAACGCTGGCCTGTCGCCGCGCCATTGAAGCAGGTCGTAATGGCACTGAGCAACTGACGCAGCTTTATCAGGGCGTGGCGCAGATGCAGACCATGATGCAAAACGATGATGTGTATGGCTTTGCCTCGGCGGACACCGATTTTCATCGCACGCTGTGCAGCTTTGCCCACAACCCGGTCCTGAGCAATTTGTGGGAGTCGATTGCGCGCCAGCTGACGGTGATTTTCGGCCTCTCCACCATGGGCAAATCGATGAGTGACATCATTGAAGAACACCAGCGGCTGATCAACGTGTTCGCCGAGGGCGATATTGCGCAGATGACCGGTGAGATTGAAAACCACATCCGCATTCAGGCACTGGATGTGGACTACGAGACTTTGATTACGCAGCGCCGACAGCAGCGTTCCGCTGTGGGCTGATGCTTTATTGATTGCCTTTACACCAGGAAAACCACGATGAAGATCACCAACGTTGAGGCGTTTTATCTGCGCCTGCCGGTTATTGAGCAGCGTACAGATAGCTCCCAGGATGCGCTGCTTATCAAAATCACCACCGATGCGGGCATCACCGGTTGGGGTGAAGTCGATGGCAGCCCGTATGTCACCAAAGCCATTATTGAAGCACCTTATTCCCACACTATGGTGACGGGCCTGAAGTCGCTGCTGATCGGCGAGAACCCGCTGGAGATCGGTCGCCTGTGGAAGAAGATGCACAAAGCCACCATCTATTATGGTCGCAGCGGCGCCGTGTTGCAGGCAATGGCTGGGATTGATATCGCCCTGTGGGACATCAAAGGTAAAGCGCTCGGCAAACCGATTGTTGAACTGCTGGGCGGCGCGATGCGCGATAAGATGCGCGTTTACTCTTCCAACATGTTCCAGTACAGCGTCGAAGAGACCGTGGCGCGCGCCAAACACGCCATCGACACCGGACACACTGGCGTGAAATTTGGCTGGGAACCGTTTGGCACCGATGAAGCCATGGATCTGCGCTATCTGGAAGCGCTGCGTGAGGCAATGGGTGACAGCGTCGATCTGATGCTCGACGTCGGTCACGTCTGGGATGCCAAAACCACTGTGCGCCGCAGCCAGCGCTATGAGCATCTCAACCTGTTCTGGATTGAAGAGCCGCTGCACCCGGATAACTATGCCGGTTACGGTCAGGTCTCTGCCGCGTGTCAGCAGCATATCGCCGCCGGTGAACAAGAGTGTTCGGTGGTGGGTTTCCAGCGCCTGATTGATGAAGGCGGCATCGACATCGTGCAAATCGACCTGACGCGCACTGGCTTTACTCAGGCGATGGAGATCGCCAGCTACGCGCACAGCCGTGGTCGTAAAGTGTGTAACCACAACTTCACCACCGACATCAATACCGCCGCCTCGCTGCATTTCCTGTGCGCGATTGAGAACGCGCTGGTGATGGAGTATTGCGTTGAACCGGGTGAAATCAGCCGTTCGCTGGCGAAGAATCCGGTGCGCATCGCTGAGGGTTACGCGTGGCTGCCAAGTGAGCCAGGTCTGGGTGTAGAGCCGGACGAGGCGGTGATCGAGAAGTTTTTAGTACGCGATTGAGTCAAACAAACTGTCGTAGGGTCGCCATTTATGGCGACCTGGTCATCCGGTGCGCATAAATGCGCACCCTACGAAAACCACTCTTAACTCACCAAGAGTGATCCGAATTTCAGTTCCAAAGGTTGTTGACGCGCTGCTCACTGGCTACCCTTTTGCACAGTTCATGCACGAGGAAGCCATGTCGCAAAAAATACACTGGATCGATAACTTGCGTGCGGTCGCCTGTCTGATGGTGATCGTTATTCATACCACCACTTGGTATATCACCGGCCCGATGGCGGTCACCGGCATCAGTTGGGATGTGGCCAACCTGCTCAACTCGGCGTCACGCGTTTGCGTGCCGCTATTCTTCATGATTTCAGGCTACCTGTTCTTCGGTGAACGCAGCGCACAAGGGCGACATCTGCTGCGCATCGTGCTGTGTTTACTGTTCTATAGCGCAGTCGCACTGGCCTATATCACTTGGCTAACGCCGATCAGCGAAGGCCGCTCGCTGCTGAAGCTGCTGCAAAAACCGGTGTTCTATCACCTGTGGTTTTTCTTCGCCATTATCGGCATCTATCTGTTATCACCGCTGATTCAGGTGAAAAACGTGCAACCGCGCTACGTGGCACTGTTGGTTGTGGTGTTGGCGGTGCTGGCCAATCCGAATACCGTTAGCCAGTCACTCGGGCCGTTTCACTGGCTGCCGGTGAATCTCTATGTCAGTGGCGACAGCATCTATTATCTGCTGTATGCACTACTGGGGCGGGCGATTGGCTGCATGGAAACCGATAAACGTGGCATCAGCTGGCTGGCGGGATTGGGCTTTATCGTCTGCTGGATGGGGATTACGCTCGGGACCAAACAGATGCTGAAGATCAACGGCGCCTTCAACGATACCTGGTATCTCTACTGCGGCCCGCTGGTGTTTATCGCCGCCATCAGCTTGTTGGTGCTGTTCAAGAATGTGCTCAATCATCGAACATTACCGATGTTAGCGACCATCTCGCGCTACTCGCTGCCGATTTATGGCTTCCATGCACTGTTTATTCATTTCTTGCGCACCAACCATTACGACAACATGGCACGCCCATGGATCGACTTACCGTGGGTATTTGGCGTCACGTTAATTGGCAGCTTGTTGCTGGCGATGTTGCTAAAACGCGTGGATAAACATCATCTGGTGAGCTGATCGTCCCAGCGCTGATGCGCGCGCCGTAACTGGCGTGCCGAGGAAAATCCGGCCGCCAGTGCGGCTTTCTCAGCGGCTTCACCCTGCTGCTGGCGCTGCCGCGCAATCACCAGGCGTAGCTGTTCATGGTATTCACGTACGCTGATGCCGAGATGCTGGCGGAACAGACGTGTGAGATGGCGCTCGCTGACGTGCGCGCGCTCCGCTAGTGCCGTCAGCGACCAGTCGTTTTCAGGATGAGCAATCATGACATCTTGCGCGCGATGAATAGCAGGGTGCAGATGGTTGCGATAACGCAGCCACGGCGACAGTTGTGGATCGTCACCCGAGCGGCGGAACCACACCACCATCTCCCGCGCCACCTTCAGTGCCTGCGGCGCACCGCACAGCCGGTTGATCAGATGCAACGCCAGATCAATACCCGCCGTGATGCCTGCACTGGTCCAGATGCCATGATCTTCCACGAACACGCGGTTATCTTTAACTAACGCCGCGGGCGCAGCGGCTTTCAGTCGTGGCAACACATCGTGATGCGTGGTGCACTGTACGCCGTTAAGCAGTCCGGCCTGCGCCGAAAGCAGCGCCCCGGAACAGATGCACACTAAAGTGATACGCTTAGAATGGATGGCAGACTGCTGTGAGCGAAGCCACTCGCGCGCGGCGGCGGCGGGTGCCGTGTCGAACCAGACTTTGGAATCGTAGACGCCAGGCACCACCAGCAAGCTATTATCGGGCAGGCTATCAGGCAGCGGCGCGATATCCGCAATCGTCATGCCGGTGGAGCAGCGCACGCTGACTTGCGGACCAATGTAATGCAGTGCAAAGAAGCCATCTGCCAGCTGCAAAGTTTCCGCCGGGCCAGTGAGATCAAGCGCCATCACGCCAGGAAGAACCAGGAAATAAACAGGCTGCGGCATCAAAGGCTCCAGATTGGGTGATGTGTTTTGCTCACAGCCTCTTCATGGCAGAGAAGAACAAGCCGAGAGCCGACATAGCTTTGCTGCTGCCTCAGCCTTTATGGATATCTTCTCACCCTGATAACGGGAGAGCGCTAAGGACAATTCAGGCCATAAAAAACCAACCCAACTTGTCCATCATAGCGGAATAAAACCAAAACCCACGACCCAATCCGGCCATCACTTAACCAAATCAGGACATCAACGGTTGGAGCTGCTGATACAGCTGCGCAAACTTCTCACGCTGCGGCTGATAGGCGCGATGGCGTGCGTTATCGGGCTGATGGCGCTGGACTAACTCCGGCTCCGGCCACTTGCTTTGCGGATCAATCGCCCATTGTGCCAACCGCGCCGCGCCCAGTGCCGGACCCACTTCACCGCCGTGGCAATAATCCAGCGTTAATCCGCTGATATCCGCCAGCATCTGCCGCCAATAGGCACTGCGCGCCCCGCCGCCAATCAACATCACCGTTTGCGGCTGTACGCCACACTCATGCACCGCTTCCATGCCTTCTGCCAGTGCAAAACCCACGCCCTCCAGCACGGCACGTGACAGCTCTGGCCGGCCATGCTGATGGGTTAAGCCAAAAAAGGCGCCCTGCGCCTGCGGGTTGTTATGCGGCGTGCGTTCGCCAGAGAGATACGGCAGGAACCAAACGGGTGCGGCATCAAGGTTCGCTTTCTCGGCTTCCGCCAGCAATTCGGGCACATCGGCACAGCCCGTTAACGCCGCCGCCCAATCCAGGCAGGAGGCGGCACTCAACATCACTGACATCAAATGCCAGCGATTGGGCAATGCATGGCAAAAGCTGTGCGCCGCGCGCTGCGGATTACTAAGATAGCCATCGCTTACCAGGAAGTAGACGCCGGAAGTACCGAGCGACAGCATGCCTTGCCCCGGCGACACCATACCCACGCCGACTGCGCCCGCAGCATTATCCCCACCACCCGCCACCAGCGGCACCGCCTTCATCCCCCAACGCGCGGCGACCTCTGGCGATAAGGTGCCGGTGATCTGGTTGCCCTCATACAGCGTGGGCATCTGGCTGCGGTTGAGATCGCAGGCGCTCAGCATGGCATCACTCCAGTCGCGCTGTGCCACATCCAGCCACATCGTGCCCGCCGCATCAGACATGTCACTGGCGAAATCACCGCTCATGCGCCAACGCAGATAATCTTTCGGCAGCAGGACTTTCGCTACCTGCTCGAAAACCTCTGGTTCGTGTTGCTGCACCCACAGCAATTTGGGTGCGGTAAAGCCCGGCATCATCAGGTTACCGGTGATCTGGCGCGAATCGGGCACACGCTGCTCCAGTTCACGGCACTGCTCGCTGCTGCGCCCGTCGTTCCACAAAATAGCGGGACGCAGCACCTGATGGTCGGCATCCAACAAGGTGGCGCCATGCATTTGGCCACTCAGGCCAATCGCGTTCACCTCGCTGAGATCGTGCTGCTGCGCCAGCGCCTGCATAGCAATATCCGTGGCCTGCCACCAGCTTTCGGGATCTTGTTCGCTCCATAACGGCTGCGGACGCGACACCTGCAACGGTGAGGTTTCCACCGCGATAACCTGCCCTTGCGCATCCAGCAGCACCACTTTGACGCCAGAAGTGCCCAAATCGATCCCGATAACCATGTTCAGCTCCCGATGCGGTTAAAAATCATAAAGGTAGTGATTCACCAGGTTTTCCAGTTGCTCCTGGCGCCCGCTGCGGTGCTGCGGGTTCAGTTGTTGCTGCTGAGCATGCGCTGCCAGTGACGCCAGTGAAAACTCGCCTTTCAAAATTTGCTGGCCGAACTCACCATTCCAGCCGCTGTAACGCTGCGCCACGCGTTTATCCAGCTCACCATCCTGCACCATGCGCGCCGCGACTTTGAGCGCCAACGCCATGGTATCCATGGCACCAATATGGCCGTAGAACAGGTCATATTTGTCAGTGCTTTGGCGGCGCACTTTGGCATCAAAGTTTAAGCCGCCGGTAGTGAATCCGCCCGCTTTGATGATCTCGTACATCACCAACGCATTCTCCTCGACGCTGGTCGGGAACTGATCGGTATCCCAGCCACATTGCACATCGCCGCGGTTAGCATCCACCGATCCAAAAATGCCCAGCGCGATGGCCGTTGCAATTTCATGATGGAATGAGTGGCCCGCCAGCGTAGCGTGGTTGGCTTCGACGTTCACTTTGATCTCTTTTTCCAGACCAAATTGTTTTAGGAAGCCGTATACCGTCGCCACATCGTAGTCGTATTGATGTTTGGTCGGTTCCTGCGGTTTTGGCTCAATCAGCAGCATGCCCTGGAAGCCAATTTTGTGTTTGTGCTCCACCACCATCTGCATAAAGCGGCCAATCTGTTCACGTTCCTGACGCAGATCGGTATTCAGCAGGGTTTCATACCCTTCGCGTCCGCCCCACAGCACGTAGTTTTCACCGCCCAGCGTTTGCGTGGCTTGCATCGCGCTGCACACCTGCGTCGCAGCCCAGGCAAAGATTTCTGGGTCAGGACTGGTCGCTGCACCGGCACCGTAACGTGGATGGGTGAAGCAGTTGGCCGTGCCCCACAGCAGCTTCACACCAGTTTCCTGCTGTTTCTCCAGCAGTTTGTCGGTCATCGCGGCAAAGTTCTCGCGGTAGCTGTGCAGTGAATCGCCTTCCGGTGAGACATCCACATCATGGAAGCAGTAATACGGCACATTCAGCTTGTGGAAGAACTCAAACGCGACGTCCGCCTTCTGTTTCGCCAGCTGCAATGCATCGCCATTTTTCTGCCACGGGCGATCAAACGCACCGACACCAAACATATCCGCACCGTTCCAGCAGAAGGTGTGCCAGTAACACGCGGCAAAGCGCAGATGCTGCGCCATAGTTTTACCGAGAATCACTTCATCAGGATTGTAATGGCGAAACGCCAGTGGGTTGGTGGACTTGGCCCCTTCATAACGAACGCGATCGAGCTGGTCGAAATAAGCGTGCATGTGTTGCTCCTTAGCATCAGACCCGAATGGTCAGCAGTGAATCATTATTTTGCTAAGGGGTTAGCGACAGACTCAATTACGATATTTCACACTCAAATTAAGATAATTATTAATTGTGCACTCGCTCGCAAAAATCGGGAATTCTCGATCGCGCTCAAAGAATCAGAAATAAACAAAAAAACGTAATAGCAGGATAAAAATCAGTAATTGATGTTGCCTGAAACTCAAGGCAACAATTCATCCGCTTGGTTCATAGCCTTACAACGACAATAGCCTCAACCTACAGGATGACCATGATGAAAATGAAATACACGCTGTTAGCCGCCTGCGCTGCGCTGGCCCTGTTTAGCCATGCGGGTATGGCGAAAGAAGTCAAAATCGGCATGGCGATCGATGATTTACGCCTAGAGCGTTGGCAGAAAGATCGCGACATTTTTGTTAAACAAGCCGAAAAGTTAGGTGCCACGGTATTTGTGCAATCGGCCAACGGCAATGAAGAAACCCAAATGTCGCAAATTGAAAATATGATCAACCGTGGTGTCGATGTGCTGGTGATCATTCCTTACAACGGACAGGTATTAAGTAATGTCGTCGCGGAAGCCAAACGCGAGGGCATTAAAGTGCTCGCTTATGACCGTATGATTAATAATGCGGACATCGATTTCTATATTTCCTTTGATAATGAAAAAGTCGGGGAATTGCAGGCTGAAAGCATTGTGAAACAGGTGCCTAAAGGTAACTATTTTATGATGGGCGGCTCGCCAGTGGACAATAACGCTCGCCTGTTCCGTGCCGGTCAGATGAAAGTGTTAAAACCGTATATTGATAACGGCAGCATCAAAGTGGTGGGCGATCAGTGGGTGGATGCCTGGCTGCCCGAAAATGCGCTGAAAATCATGGAAAATGCCCTGACCGCCAACGGCAACCACATTGATGCGGTCGTCGCCTCCAATGATGCCACCGCAGGCGGTGCGATTCAGGCGCTGAGTGCACAGGGTCTGGCAGGCAAAGTGGCGATATCGGGCCAAGATGCCGACTTGGCCGCCATCAAGCGCATTATGAACGGCACCCAAACCATGACGGTGTATAAACCCATCACCGAACTCGCCACCGAAGCGGCGAAGATTGCGGTAGAACTGGGCGATAACCAAACGCCCGCCAGCAACGGCAAGCTGAATAATGGCCTGAAAGACGTGCCCTCACGCCTGCTGACGCCTATCCCCGTCAATAAAGACAATATCGAAAGCACCGTGGTGAAAGACGGTTTCCACAAACAGAGCGAACTCTAAGCGCCGCTGCGAGGAGCAACCCCATGCTGCTGGAAATGAACCACATCACTAAACGTTTTGGCGCGGTGAAAGCACTGGATGATATCAGTCTGCGTCTGGATGCAGGCGAAGTGATGTCACTGTGCGGCGAGAATGGCTCGGGCAAATCCACTTTGATGAAAATCCTGTGCGGGCTCTATCCGCACGGTGATTTTGACGGTGAGATCCAATTTGCCGGCGATCGCATTCAGGCGCAGACCATCCGCGATACCGAGCGCAAAGGGATTGTGATTATTCATCAGGAGCTGGCGCTGGTACGCCAGCTCACGGTGATGGAGAACATTTTCCTCGGTGCCGAGTTGGGCCGTTTTGGCCTGGTGGATGATGAAACCATGACGCTGCGCTGCCAGCAGCTGCTGGCACGGGTGAAGCTGGATGTAGCACCCGATACCAAAGTGGGGGAGCTGGGGCTGGGTCAGCAGCAGTTAGTGGAGATTGCGCGTGCGCTCAACAAGCAGGTGCGATTGCTGATTCTGGATGAACCCACCTCCTCGCTCACCGAGCAGGAAACCGAGGTGCTGTTAAGCATCATCAATAACCTGCGTGAACACGGCATCGCCTGCATTTACATCTCGCACAAGCTCAATGAAGTGAAAGCCATCTCTGACACCATCTGCGTGATCCGCGATGGGCAGCACATCGCCACGCGCCCGGCGGCCGGTCTGAGCGAGGATGACATCATCACCATGATGGTGGGCCGTGAGCTCACCGCGCTCTATCCGCATCAGCCGCACGAGATTGGTGAAACGATACTGGAAGTGAAAAACCTCACCGCCTGGCATCCGGTCAATCGCCACGTGCGCCGGGTGAATAACGTTTCATTCAGCCTTAAACGCGGTGAGATTTTAGGTATTGCCGGGTTGGTCGGGGCCGGACGCACCGAGACGGTACAGTGTCTGTTTGGCGTCTGGCCGGGGCGCTGGCAGGGCGATATCGCCATCAACGGCAAGCTGGTGAAGATCCACGACTGCCGAGAAGCGATTGCGCATGGCATCGCCATGGTGCCGGAAGACCGCAAAAAAGACGGTATTGTGCCGCTGATGGGCGTGGGGAAAAACATCACCCTGGCAGCGCTCGACCAGTTCAGCCATCGCCTCTCCACCGTGGATGAAGCCGCCGAACAGCAGGCCATTAACGATGCGATTCGCCGCCTGCGGGTGAAAACCTCTTCGCCCGAACTGGCGATTGGGCGACTCAGCGGCGGCAATCAACAAAAAGCCATTCTTGCTAAGTGTCTGCTGCTTAACCCCAAAATCCTGATTCTGGACGAGCCCACGCGCGGTATTGATGTGGGCGCACGTCAGGAGATCTACCTGCTGATTAACGCGCTGGTGCAACAGGGCATCGCGGTGATTGTGATTTCGTCCGAGCTGCCCGAAGTACTGGGCCTGAGCGATCGCGTTTTGGTGATGCATGAAGGGCAAATCAAGGCCGATCTGATTAACAACAATCTGACTCAGGAGCAGGTGATGGAAGCCGCTCTACGGAGTGAACATTATGCTTAAAACTGAGAGTACACAGCGCCTGCCGAGCACGCCGACACCCAGCAAGTTTCCGCGCCTCAATCTGCAAGTTTTAGTGATGCTGGGGGCGATTGTGATGATCGCACTGTTCTTCACCTGGACCACTGACGGCGCCTGGCTGAGCGCGCGCAATGTCTCAAACCTGCTGCGCCAGACTGCGATCACCGGCATCCTCGCGGTCGGTATGGTGTTTGTGATTATCTCGGCAGAGATTGATCTCTCGGTCGGTTCGATGATGGGCCTGCTGGGCGGGGCGGCGGCGATTTTCGATGTCTGGCTCGGTTGGCCTCTGCCGCTCACCATTGTGGTGACCTTGGTGCTGGGTCTGCTGCTCGGCACCTGGAACGGTTGGTGGGTGGCGTACCGCAAAGTGCCTTCGTTTATCGTGACGCTGGCCGGCATGCTGGCGTTTCGCGGCATTTTGGTCGGCATCACCGATGGCACCACGGTGGCACCGACCAGCCCGGCGATGTCGCTGATGGGGCAAAGTTACCTGCCCGGCGGCGTGGGCTTCGGCTTTGGTTTTGTTGGCTTGGCACTGTTTATTCTCTGGCAGTGGCGCTTACGGTTACGCCGCCAGCAGTTAGGACTCAGCCAACCCGCGGCGACAGGCACCGTGGCGCGTCAGGCGATCACCGCCGTTGTGGTACTCGGCGCCATCTGGCTGCTGAATGACTATCGTGGCGTACCCACCCCGGTGTTGCTGCTGGCGCTGCTGTTGCTGGCGGGGATGTTTATGGCGACGCGCACCGCCTTTGGCCGCCGCATTTACGCTATTGGCGGCAACATTGACGCCGCGCGGCTTTCAGGCATTAACGTGGCGCGCACCAAGCTGGCGGTATTTGCCATCAACGGTGTGATGGTAGCGATTGCCGGGTTGATCCTCAGTTCACGCCTCGGTGCCGGATCGCCCTCGGCGGGTAACATCGCTGAATTGGACGCGATTGCCGCTTGTGTGATTGGCGGCACCAGCCTCGCGGGCGGTGTCGGTTCGGTAGCCGGTGCGGTGATGGGCGCATTTATCATGGCCTCACTGGATAACGGCATGAGCATGATGGATGTCCCAACGTTCTGGCAGTATATCGTGAAGGGCGCCATTTTGCTGCTGGCGGTGTGGATGGATACCGCCACGCGTCGCCGGGTGTAATCGCGTGGGCGATCACACTGTGGTGCAAACCATTTCTGCTGTCCTTGCAGCCGTGCTATGCAATGCGCTGAGGGTTTAAGGGAACGCGCCACCATGCATGAGAAACGTTACCGCATTACGTTGCTGTTCAACGCCAACAAGGTGTATGACCGCCAGGTTGTGGAAGGGGTCGGCGAATATTTGCAGGCCTCGCAAACCGACTGGGATATTTTCATTGAGGAGGATTTTCGCTGCCGCATTGAGAATATCCGCGAGTGGCTCGGCGATGGGGTGATTGCCGACTACGACGACAGCACCATGAAACGTTATTAGCTAACGTCTCGGTGCCGATTGTCGGTGTCGGCGGCTCTTATCATCAGCCGCAAGATTATCCGCCGGTGCATTACATCGCCACTGACAATGCCGCACTGGTGGAGAGTGCCTTCCTGCACTTGAAAGAGAAAGGCATTAACCGCTTTGCTTTTTATGGTTTGCCCGCGTCCAGCGGCAAGCGCTGGTCGCAAGAACGCGAGCAGGCGTTTCGTCAGTTGGTGATGCGCGAGCGTTATCAGGGCGTGGTGTACCAAGGTATGGAAACCGCGCCCGAGAACTGGCAGCACGCGCAGAACCGTCTCGCCGACTGGCTACAGACGCTGCCGCCGCAAACCGGCATTATTGCCGTCACCGATGCCCGCGCCCGCCATCTGCTGCAAGCGTGCGAGCATCTCAAAATCCCGGTGCCGGAAAAGCTCACGGTGATTGGCATCGATAACGAAGAGCTGACGCGTTATTTATCACGCGTGGCGCTCTCCTCCGTCGCCCAAGGCACGCGGCAGATGGGCTATCAAGCTGCCAAGCTGCTGCATCGTTTGCTGGATAAACAAACCCTGCCGCTGCAGCGCATTCTGGTACCGCCGGTCAAAGTAATTGCCCGGCGTTCTACTGATTTCCGCTCGCTGCGCGATCCCGCCGTGATTCAGGCCATGCACTACATCCGCTTCAATGCCTGCAAAGGCATCAAAGTGGAACAGGTGCTGGATGCGATTGGCATGTCACGCTCAAACCTGGAAAAGCGTTTCCGCGACGAGACCGGTGACACCATTCACGCCATGATCCATCGTGAAAAACTGGAGAAAGCGCGCGAGCTGTTGGCCTCTTCATCACTGAACATCAATGAGATCTCGCAGATGTGCGGCTATCCGTCACTGCAATATTTCTATTCGGTGTTTAAGAAGAGTTACGCCACTACGCCCAAGGAATATCGCCAACTTCACGGTGAGAACGTGCTGTAGCGCACGGGTGAGATCAAGATTTCGCGCTGGGTTGTCGCTATAATTGCGTGGCTTCTTCAAAGGAAGATCGTCGTCTCCGGTGAGGCGGCCGGATTTCAAATCCGGTTGGGGCCGCCAGCGGTCCCGGGCAGGTTCGACTCCTGTGATCTTCCGCCACCTTCATCTTACTGTTACTCATTTCTAAATGATTGGCTTAGGCAACCTGTAAGTCATCGTTACAAGTTGGAAAATTTCAGTCTGAGGATGTAGAGCAAGGTTGGCACTTTACTTCTGCACTCTTCTCCGCCACTTGTTCCAATCTCTTTATCTCGCCTGCACAATGCAGTTATTCGGTAAAACCGAACAACTGAGCTCTGTTTAAAAATCAGCTTGTTCATGATTCTATACTGTCTTTCACGCTGGCTATTTCGGAACCCCCATGCTCATCCATCCCACCGATAACCTGACCTTCTCTGGCGATCCGCGTGCGGATGAGCTGCGTAAACGGCTGCTGCAGCCTGATGCTCCCAAAGTGATTGCGGCGTCATTATCGAAACAGCTGGATCGCGAAAGCCGCACCCACAGCCATGCGGCGGGCCAGCTTTATTGCCTGAAGCAGGGAATGATGACGGTCAACACGCCGTCGGGCATCTTCGCCAATCCGCCACGCCTGGTGGGTTGGATTCCACCACACTTTGAACACGCGATTATCGGACCCGGTCGCGTACTCGGCTGGACGGTGTTGGTGGATGAAGCGCTCAGCGCACCCTTGCCGACACATCCTGTGCTGCTCTCCTGCCCTTCGGTGCTGGAGCCACTGGCCGAACGACTGGCAAGTTTGTCACCAGATGCTTGGGGCAGCGAACGCTATAACCGGCTGTGCGATGTGTTTCTGGATGAGCTGTATGAATCCACCGAACATGCTCTGACATTGCCGCTGCCGGAGGAGCCGCGCCTGCGCCAGATTGCACGCCTGTTGATAGACGATCCCGCCGATGCGCGCACGGGTCCGGAATTGGCACAGTGGGCGGGATTAAGTCCGCGTAGCCTGAGCCGTCATTGGGCCAGTGCGGTGGGCATGAGCCTGTCGCGCTATCGTCAGGTGTCGCGCTTACTGAAATCACTGGAAGGACTGGCTGCGGGTAAAAGTGTGCAGCAGGTAGCCTGGCAGGTTGGCTTCGATAGCGTCAGCAGCTACATCAGCGCCTTTCGCAGCGCCTTTGGTTCGACGCCAGGTAAATACTTTATGCCGCCTGGCGGGTCTGCGGTTGCAACATCAGAAGACTCGTAGGCCCATCAATATCAGGCAAGCAGTGCTGATATTTACGACGAAACGCGCCAGGCGGGAGATCGTACATGCGGCGAAAAGTGCGGCACCACGTCTGCTGCGACTCAAAACCGTATTTAATCGCGATCTCCATCAGCGGCAGATCACCGTTGACCAAGGCAATCGCCGATGCCGTTAACTTCCGCTCACGAATATAGGTGCCCAGCGCAATGCCAGTATGGCTGCGAAACAGTCGTTGTAAGTGCCACTGCGAATAACCCACGCGTCGCGCCACGGTTTCCAGAATCAGTCGCTGTTCAATATTGTCTTCAATCCACAGCATCAGTTGATGCATACAGGCTGCGTGAATATCCATCTTTCCTCCTGATGGCGGTTTAACCCTTCAGCAGCATTATAAAAAAGCCGTCACTGGCTATGTTCAGCGTTAAAGCCAATAAATAACGAAATCTCGCCAATGTGGCGCACAGGTTGCTCAAGTTGGATGCTTGCGGCTTAACCTATCATGTAATATTGTAAGTTACATGATAAACACAGAGCAGGAGAGAAGATGAACAGCTTGATCACCCCGGACGTATGGATATGTGTGGCGATTGCATTGGCAGCGGCCAGTACCTCAATGACCATTACTCAAACGGAATTGTTTGCAGGATTGCGTGCATGGACAGCCAAAAAGCACGCGCTACTCGGCCATCTGTTCCACTGCTTTTACTGCATGAGCCACTGGACGGTGTTGGTGGGTATGCTGATTTATCGCCCTTACCTGCTGCACAGCGATGTGGCGGTGATTGATTGGGTGATGACGGCGTTTATCACCTTAACGCTGACTACCTTTATCAACGGTCTGATGTTCAAGGTATTCCAGGCAGCAGTGACCACGCATGTGATGAAACACAATGCGCAGATCACCTTACAGAAGCAGGATTAAGACTCGTTACTGCACAGCGGATGGGGCTCGGCTTCCAGCCCCAGTTTTGCCATTTTGTGGAGATAATCATCGGCAATATCGGCCACGGTGATTTGGCTAAAGCGTTTGAGCAGCAGTGCTTCTGCTTCATTGAGCGCCTGATCCAGACGCTCATCCACCGCATGTTCAACTAAACACGGCGAAGGATCGGCAGCAGGCCCGATGCTGAACAGCGCCGGTGAACCCATCGCCTGATAAACATCCAGCAGCGTAATGGCGCTGAGCTTAACACTCAGTTCCCAGCCACCGCCATGCCCTTTCTCCGACACCACATAGCCTTTTTCGCGTAGCCCGGACATCATGCGGCGCACCACCACCGGATTGGTACCCAGCATCTTGGCCATCGCCTCAGACGTGGCGCGTTTGACGTGCCGATCAAGATGAATCAGCGCGTGCAGAGAGCGGGACATTCGGTTGTCGCGGGGCATGGATCATTCCTCTTAAGTTCACGACACTCTAGCAAAGCCGCCCGGCTGCAACAATTTATCCCGCCAGTCTGGGGTTGATTGCCAGTGGAAACTGTTTCAGACTTTCTGGCTAAGAAAGCAAACAGGAAGGAAAAAGTAATGAAAGGAATTTATCCGGCACAGGCGAGTGACTTCGACGCCATTACCGTTTTGTGGGAAGCCTCAGTGCGCGCCACGCATCATTTTCTGTCCGATGCGGATATTGTGTCGCTGCGCCCGCAGGTTCGCGATCAATACCTGCCCATGGTTGACCTGCGCGTATGTCGTGATGAAAAAGGTGCCATTCTGGGATTTTTAGGCGTGGCAGAACATCGACTGGAGATGCTGTTTGTCCATCCGGAAGCCTGTGGCAAAGGTATTGGCAAACAGTTGCTGCATTACGCCATTGATAAAATGGGCGTGACTGAAGTGGATGTGAATGAACAGAACCCACAGGCTTTAGGCTTTTATCAAAGTCAGGGGTTTTCGGTGATCGGCCGTTCGCCGCTCGATGGACAAGGAAATCCTTTTCCGCTTATCCACTTACGTCTAATGCGTTGATGACGTCTGCTGCACCAGGCTGGCCTGCCAGTCACTGAACAGCGTTGGCCAGTTCTTAGCAGGGATATTCTTTTTCTGCCCGGTGCCGAAACCGTGCCCGCCCTGCTGGAAAAGGTGCATCTCCACCTTCACGTGGTTCTGACGCAACGCGTCGAACATCTGTAACGTGTTTTTAGGGGATGCCGTGCCGTCATCCAGTGCCTGCGCCAGGAACGTCGGCGGGGTTTTGGCCGTGACGCGATCTTCCTGCGAATACTGATCAATATCTTGCTGGCTGATATCTTTGCCGTACATCGCCGTGCGTGTGCCCACATGCGTCACGCCATTTTTCAGCGACAGCACCGGATAAATCAGTGCGGTAAAATCAGGCCGTGCTGAGATCTGATCCTGCGCATCAACAGCCGGGTAATTGTTGGCGTCGGGGCTGTTACTCACATTGGCGGCGAGGAAAGCGCCCGCGGAAAACCCCATCACCCCAATCTGATTGGCGGCAATTTGATACTCCGTTGCCTGACTACGAATGAGGCGCATCGCGCGCTGAACATCAGAAAAGGCATTATTGCGGTTAATCTCTGATCCACCGCGTGGCATGCGATAAAGTAAAACAAATGAGGAATATCCTTTTTGGCTCAATACTTTTGCGACATCGAGCCCTTCAGCATCCTGCATAATATAAGAAAAACCCCCACCGGGAATGATTAGCACAGCCGAGTGATTATTTTTTCCTGCAGGAGGAACATAAATCATTTCAGGTGAATCGACATTTGTGACAGCGCGATTATTGATGGTCGGTTTTTTACTAAAATTAACGACTTTATTATTCCCTGACACTTCATTTGGCCAGATAGGAATTTCCTTATTGGCAAACGCAGCAGGAAGATATAGCAAAACAAACAGAGGGAATAACCGAGGAAACTTCATCGATACGGCTCCAGATTCTGAGTAAAAACAGTGACAAAAGACAAAGCTGAAACACAATCTCAGGCTTTGCTACGCAACAATTACCCCAGAGAAAATCAAATAAACGAACACATCCGGTAAAGTAACAAATAATATTACCTTACCGCATCCACTATAATACCGGACCAGAAAAAATTAGACTTTTCTCATGTTTACGTTAACAAGGCCATATGTTATAAGTAAATTTTAAACTATAAGAATCTGTGACCATGGGAATTTACTGGATCATAAGTCTTAGCCTGACTTTCGTCGGACTCGTCGAAGTTATGTTAAGTAAAAATGAAAACACAGCACAAATCAGATCATACGTTTATTTTGTTGCCGTTGTAGTGCTTTTTACTTTCGGCGGCATTCGTGGTCTGGGTACGGGTCTCGATGATTTCCAGTATCGTGATTTCTTTGTTCAGTTCGTCGATAAAATAGTCATAGAAGGGTTCTGGCGCACAGCAGAAGAATTCCGTTATGAACCAGCAATATATGCGATAGCCGGTATTACTCGCGTATTTACTGCTAATCCAGATATCTTTATTTATGTTTTCACCGTGATCGCGGTGGGTATCAACGCATGGTATTTCCGCAAGCTCACCCCATTGCCCATCGTTGCGTTAGCGGTTTACTCGGCTCACTTATTTATTAACAAAGACATGAACCAGATCCGATTTGGGTTATGTTCTGCTTTCTTAATGGGCTTTGTTTATCATTTGTCCCGTCGTAGTAAATCCGGGATGATTACCACCTTTATTCTTTCCTTTATTAGCCACGCAACGGGGATTGTTGCGCTCCTCATTCCGCTGGCGATGATTGTAAGAAAGAACAAATACATACCCATTCTGATTGTCGTCGCCAGCTTACCTCTTGCGTTTATGGGCAGCTCGGCATTGATTAGCCTGCTTTCCAGTCATCTGGGAGGATTAGGTGACAGGGCCATGGGATATGCCAATCAGGAATCGACCCAGGACCAAGGGATTCTTACGCTCTCTAACCTGAAAAATATCGGCTTCGTCTTTATCTTCAGCTTTATGCTGCTGAGCGACAGAATCAGAAACTTCGATGCCACTAAGTTCAATACTTATTACATCCTGGTCATCACCTTCGCCCTCGGTGCGGGATTGAGGATGGCGCTGCAGGATTATGCCTCCGGTGGCCGTCTGGCAAACTTCCTGTTGCAGGTTGAACCGGTGCTTATTTCCCTGTGTATTTGGGAAACCCAAAAGCTGAAGAAAGTGATTGCTGTGGGCATTACTGTTTTAATGGTGCTCTATTATCTTTATTACAATACTGTTTCAAGCAAACAGTCGATTACCGGCTACGAAGTCTCGCAGACCTTCAAACTGTTCCGCTAACCTCCCGCAAAAACGCTAGCCATCGGTTAGCGTTTTTATTTTACATCTCAGATAAACCTGATAGACGCATAAGGAAAGTCTGAATGTTTTTATGGCACTGCTCATTCCTTGCATTTTGCTTTCATTGAACCTCTAATAGGCTAACATCTGCACCAGAATAGTTAGGAATAATCTTAATGGCTTAATGCCATTTAATTCCTGAGCTTTTTGGTGCCAAGCCACTCAATGAAAGAATGCAGATATGAACGAAAAAAATAATTTTGACATCGTCCGATTCTCTCTCGCCTTTATCGTAATGCTGGTGCATTCCGCCGAGGTAACAAGAAACGCCGATATTCGTTTCCTGTCTCATTTCCTAAACAGTGATTTTGCCGTCAGGGGATTTTTTGCAATAAGTGGATTCCTTATTGCAAAAAGTTACTTAAGAAGTAAATCACTGACATCCTATTTTATTAAACGTGCGCAACGTATCTTGCCCGCTTATATATTTGTGGTGATTCTCTGCTTCGTGATCGGCATGTGTCTGACTACGCTGCCACTAATGGATTTCCTGAAAAATAAAGAGACCATTAAGTATCTACTCGCTAATTTTTCTTTCCTAAACTTTATCCAGGCCTCGCTGCCGGGTGTGTTCACCAGCAACCCAAATCAGCCGATGGATGGCTCGCTATGGACAATCAAGGCTGAACTGACGCTCTATGTCCTGCTGCCGTTCATCATTCCACTGATGAAGAAGAGCCCGCTGAAAGTCTGGAGTATCATTTTTGTTATCTCCTGCGCCTGGTTCTTCTATTTCACATCGCTGTATACGGGTCCGAAAGCCGATACGCTGGCAAAACAGTTTGTCTCGCTCTCTTCATTCTTCTTCTTTGGCAGCCTGTTGGCGGTGCATCAACCCACCTTTGATCGCCTCAAAGAGATTACCATTGTGTCGCTGGTGTTGTTCTTGCTGTTCAAGAATACCGACTACTCCTTTATCATCGAGCCGGTTGCCTTCTCATCGGTGGTGATTCTGTTCTGCACCAACCTGTGTAAAGAGGTCAAAATCAGCCAGTACGGCGATCTCTCTTACGGCATGTATCTCTATCACTGGCCGATTATTCAGGTTCTGCAGCACTTTGGGGTGTTCAATGCCAATGCTTTCCTGGGATTGGGATTAACCATCGTGATTACGCTGGCTCTGGCCTATACCTCATGGAATGTACTGGAGAGCCGTTTCCTGAAACGTGCGCATCATACTCAGCCCTCCATTACGCCGCCGACCAGCACCGCACGCGACTGAGTTAGCGACCTGTTCACCGTGAATGGCGTCAAGCTTATCCGTTAAGCGCTTTTCGCTTGCCATGCATAACCACCCTACGACGATCGCACGCGGTTTTCGTAGGGTGCGCATTTCTACGCAGCGGATAGATTTCAGATGGTGGCACCCATTGAGAGCCGGTAATGGAGGTTAACCTGCTCGATGGTGGGCTGCTGGTTAATCTTCTTCAGCACAATCTCCGTCGCCACTTTCCCCATCTCAAAACGTGGCGTGATCACGCTGGCTAAGCGCGGCGTGGTCGCCTGACCAATATCCAGTCCGTGGAAACCCGCAATCGCCATCGCCTGGGGTACGGCAATGCCCGCAGCTTGGCACTCCTGTAATACACCTACCGCCAAATCGTCATTCGTGCAAAGAATGGCATCCATTTCCGGGTAGAGCTGGCGCGCCAGCGTCATCATGCCGGTACCAATCGAGACCGAAGAGACTTTATTCGGCACAATGCGCCCTGCCGGGAACCCAGCCGCTTCAACCGCATCACGATAGCCCGCATAGCGCTGCTCATCACGGCGATCGGACATCGAACCAAAATAGATGACACGCTGCTTTCCACTAGCCAGCAGCATGGAGGTCATATCGTAGCCTGCGCGATAGTTATCAAACCCGACGTTGATGCGGCCACTTGCCTCTGTCAGCCCCATAACTTCCGCCACAGGGATGTTAGCGGCATTCAGGTATTTTTCGGCGCGGACAGTGTGGACTGACTCGGTGAGAATCAGCCCTTTGATATTGAACGCGAGTACGGTGGCAATCTGTTCCTCTTCGCGCTGCGCATTGTAGTCATAGTTGACCACCAGCGTCTGATAGCCGTGTGCGCTGGTGACGGATTCAATGCCTGCCAGTAAATCGGCAAAAATTTGGTTGTTGAATGAGGGGATTAAGACACCGATGCGCGGTTGATTCTGCTTCGCCGTCGCGGTGTTTTCGGGATCGGGAACATAACCGATTTCGGCAATCACGCTGGCGATCTTCTCCGCCGTTTCCGTTTTGACCTTTTCCGGGGTGCGAAGATAGCGGCTCACCGTCATTTTGGTGACCCCCGCCAGGGTAGCAATATCGTCCAGAGTGATGCGCTGCGTTTTCATTGCGACGTCCGCAAAGATGGCCTGTCAATCAACGTATTATGCCCGTTGCCGGCTGAAAAATGAAACGAGCAGTCAACATAACTCAGATCGGAAAATAATCGGTAGTAATCAGAATAAAAATTTCATAATGATGAAAATAAAAACAAGAACTGCGACGTCAACCAGATAGGATTTGATAAAAAACCCCTTTTTTCAGCCAAATATGGCCCTGCACTTATTATCGTTTACCGCAATTTTCGCAACCTCCTTCACACTTCCTGGAAAAAATGATCCAAAAACCATCATTTAGAACATATATTCCAATATGCAAACCTCGAGTGAATAACGCTGAACATCGATAACCTACACCACTCCTCTTTCTGGACACGTAACGTTCAGGCTGTAGAGACAAGGGGCTATAACAATGGATACCAGGCAAAATCGCTATAACATGAAGTATGTCATTCTCTGCTGTACCGTCGCGGCATTTGGCGGGCTGTTAATGGGATATGACTCCTCAATTATTTCCGGTGCAATCGAACCTTTAAGTGAATATTTCCAGCTGTCACCCGCTGAAACCGGTTGGGCCGTCTCCAACATCTTGCTGGGCAGTCTTGTGGGCTGTTTTATCGCGCCACGCCTTAGTGACAAATTAGGGCGCAAAAAATCCCTCGCCATCACTGCGCTGCTGTTCACCGTTTCGGTGATCGGTACCGCCATCGCGCACAACTTCACGGTGTTTGTCCTGTTCCGCATTATTGGCGGATTGGCGATTGGCCTCGCCTCGGTGATTTCACCGATTTATCTGGCGGAGCTTTCACCGTCGAAATTTCGTGGTCGCACCACGGCACTTTATGCCGTGTGCTGCGTCGGCGGGCAATCTGTGGTGTTGTTGACCAACTATTTCATCACCAAATCAACGCTGCCCGAGGTGATGATTAACATGGGCTGGCGCTACATCCTGGCTACCGCGCTGGTGCCGTGCGCACTCTTCATGTTCTTCATCGCCTTTATCCCGGAATCACCGCGTTGGAACGTGCTGAAGGGTAAATACGATGAAGCGCTGGATACGCTGACAAAAATCTCCAATCGTGAGCATGCCGAAAGCGTGTTTAATGAAATCAAACACTCGTTCTCTGACAAAACCGCACTGCAGCACAGATCACGTCTGCGTCTGGATAAAACCACTATCCCGCTGCTGATCATCGGTATTGGTCTGGCAGTGGGCAACCAAATCAGCGGCATCAACGTGATTCAGTATTTCGGTCCTACATTGCTGAAAAACGTAGCGGGCAGTACCGATTCCGCGCTGTTACAAACCTTCTGGCTCTCTATTTGTCAGTTCATCGGCGTGCTGGCCGGAATGATGCTGATAGATAAAGTTGGGCGTCGTAAGTTGCTGCTGTTAGGCGCCATCACCTCTTGCATCTGCCTTGCGTATTCGTTTATTGCCTTCTTCTATCATCTGCCGGGCATGTTGGCGGTGGTGGGGCTGTTTGCTTACATGATTTTCTTCGGCATGACCTGGGGCCAGATCGTCTGGACAGTACTGGGCGAGATCTTCCCCACTGAGATTCGTTCAATTTGCGTTGGGATCTCTATCTGTGCCATGTCACTGGCGAACTTCGTGATCAGTAGCACCTTCCCGATCATGAACAGTAGCCCGCTGCTGCTGGACCTGTTCCACGGTGGGTTCCCACTGCTGTTGTTCGCGATTTTCTCACTGGGGATGTACTTCTTTACCTTCCGTTATCTACCGGAAACCGCAGGTGTCTCACTGGAGAAAATCCACGGTCTGGTGCTGGAGAAGTTTAACGTTGAAGCGGAGTTGCCGCAGAGCACCACCAGTACGAAATCTGGCGAGTCATTTGATATTCCACGGCATTAACAGCGTTAGCATTGCGTAGGGTTCGCCCTACGCGATAGCACGCTCATATTGCTCGACTACCGCCAGCGCCAAACCGTTGGCGGGATCGATACGCTGCGGCAGGAAATGCAGCTGAGTATGGGTGAAGGTAAAGGCTAAGGTGCTGGCTTGTGCGGCCTGTTGTACTGCCTGTACAAACGCGGGATGGCTATTCCACGGCCCATCAATGATGATGCTGGCGGGATTCACGAGCTGCATCAGCGGGCTGAGTGCAGAACCCAAATGCTGTCCGATTGACGTCATCACCTCATTAACGATCTGCGGTTCACTGGCAGCATTTTGCCAGCGCAGCCCAGGTTTACGTTGGCCCAGTTGCTGTTGAACAGCAGGCTTACTCACCAGTGTTTCCAGGCACCCTAATCGACCGCAGCTGCAACGCATACCCTGTGGCTGCACTTGCATATGACCAATTTCACCTGCGGTCCAACTGCTGCCGACGAACACTGCACCCTTTTCCACCAGCGCGCCCCCAACACCTTCACCAATACGCAAATAGAAATGGCTTTGCGATTTATTCAGGTCGAGTTGCTGTACGGAAAGCAAAGCAGCGGCTTTCACGTTGTGCATGATACGTAGCGGCAGATCGGTGGCATTTTTTAATGGCGTGAGAACATCAACATCCTGCCAGCCAAGATGGGCCGAAAAATGCACCCAGCCACGCTGTGGATCGATGATACCAGGGAAGCCAACGGCGAAACCTAATAACTCGGGATGCGCGGCTTGCAAGGTCTGGCACACTTCCACCAACTCCGGCAGCAGCAGCGCGGGATCGGCGGTGTTCGTATGCCAGGTTTGCTCGGCAATCACCTGCGAGAAGTAATCACAAACGCGCCAGTGAATCGCATTACGCTCCACCATGATGCCCGCACTTTTCAACTTCTCCGCACGCAGCGTAATTTCAATTTTTGGTCGGCCTGCAGCGGCCACACTCACCGGGCCAAGTTCGTTAATCAGCCCCTGCTCAAGTAAATCATCCACGATCAGGGAAACGGTGTTTTTACTCAGTTCGAGCGCGAGCGCCAAATCCTGGCGGGAGGTAATACGGGTGGTACGCAATTGCGTCATCACGCGTTTGAGGTTGTTGAGTCGAAGTAATGCTGGGCCTTTACCGGCTGCTTTCATCGAACGCTCACCTGTCTCAATACTCATCGCCGCGCACGCGGCTGCGGTAGCTTTCCCAGTCGAAGCGCACCCACAAACTGGTGCCGAGACGCATACGGTCCATCACGCGTTCGCCCAGCAGCGCATTCATCCCTGCTGGATCAAGGTTCGATAACATACCCGTCGGTCGTTTCGACGAGGAGCGGCGATCGACAATCTGGTTAATGATCACTTTTTCATAGCGCGATTCGCTTTGCATGCCGATCTCGTCGATCACCAGCAGATCAACATGACTGAGATCCTGCAACAGGCGCTCTTCGGTAAGATCACTGCCGCCACTGAAGGTGCCTTTCATGCTCGACATCAAATCGGCCACGGTCACAATCAGTACGCTTTTGCCACGAAGAATGAGGTCATTGCCAATCGCCGCAGCAAGGTGGTTTTTACCCGTGCCAGGACGGCCAGAAAAAACGAAGCTGGCAATGCTGTTGTCGAAACCGGCGGCATACTCGCGAGCTAAGGCGAGGGCCTTGCGTTGACCATCATTCTCAACCCGATAGTTGTCGAACGAGCAGTTCATGTGCAATTCACGAATGCCGGAGCGCCCCATGATGCGTTGCATCTTCATGGCGCGGTTTTCTCGCACAATGGCTTCGGAGCGCAAACGGCCCTGCTCCTGATTCCACGCCAGCAGCTCTTCACCGTTTTTGAATTTCGGTTGCACATCCGCAGGCATAAATTTTTTCAGGCGATTGAAAAGATCGTTCGGCGTTTTCATCATTCACCTCGGAATCCATCGGGAATATCGTAATCGGTTTTGCTGACTTGCGTCACATCGCGCTTCGGCTGTCCGCCGTTGGCCGCGCGGTTCATCTGCACGCTGCGCGCCAGTTTCTGCTGCCACTGAACATGGTGGAACAGTCGACCTTCGGCCTGCCAGTAAGCCACAAAAGTGGCTAATTCGGCGGCGGTCACCGACTCGCTCAGTGCCACACCCCAGATGGCGGCCTGACGCTGAAAATCATTATCCGGCTGCCAGCCTGAATACATGGCGAATTTCCCGACCGGCGTGGCCATCGGCGCAGCATCGGTGTGAAACAAGCTGTCATCCAGCATGACATCATTCGGTTGCTGCGCGGCCGCTTCCAGCGCCAGCAATTGCGCCAGCCGCTGTGGCGTAAGCGCATAAAAGGCCGGTGCATTGTTGTGCAGCACCGCCAGCACGCCGTTATCGGCCTGCTGCAACACGGCAAGCGGATCCTGGCAAAAGCCATCCAGCCCCACCAGCGTTGAAGATAAGATTTTAACTGACATGAAGAAACCTGACGTTGACCAACCCGGAGCGCCGATAGGTTAGGCGCTAAGCGGCCAGTGTACCTTTTTTAATGCGGCGGATCGCGCAGGAATTAGAAGCTGGCGCTGACGCCGAGACTATAAATAAATTGTTCGCCGCTGATAACGGCTCCAGTTTGAGAAAAGGAGGCAAAGGCCGCCATATTTTGCCCAATGGGTAGGTTGGCGCCTACGCTCACATCCATCCAGCGGCTTTCATGGTTGATCTCTTCCGGACGATCCCGCGTGGCGGCTGGGCTATCGTAATTCAATTGATGACTGTAGCTAACCTGTGCCCACGGTGAAATCCAGCCAAGTGCGGAATCAACCCGCCAACCCAGCGAGGCAATATGACCGGCGTTATTACCATCAACAAATTCGCACTTAGGACAGCTCATCATCGAATCATCCACGGCAAACTGTGCCACCGGACCCGTACGCAGCGTTTCACTCATCGGCATCTGCCAACCCGCCGAATAACGGTTGGCGAACGGGGCATTCCCCACGCTGGCCGTTTCGTTGTGTAGCACCATGGCGCCCTCATCGGGTGAGTTGAGCGCCGCATCCATCAGACTAATATCACGATCTTCTGTCAGCATCAGACGGTTGCTGGATATTTTTTCAGCCAGTATCGCGTTGTAATCTGCCACATTATCGCCGCTGGCCTGGCCCCAGGCGCTAGCGGGCATGGCCATAAACAATAGCCAAAAACCGCCAAAAGCCAGCATGAGAATCTGCTGGCCTGTCCGCTGACTTTTCTGCAACATGAAAGACTCCTGACGAGCCAGAAAGGGATTGGGCGTTAAGGTTATGTCTACCCTAAATCATTTGCGCTGCACGCTGAGTCCTCTCAGTGACCGAGGCGAGCACAGGTAGCTGCAGCACAAAGAATGACAGGTATATTATCGGCACCCATTGATTAACTATTAATCTATTCTGCTCTACGTCAAGGGATTAACTGTTTTTTCCTCATGCGAAGGGAGTGATGCAATGCAACGTTGTGGCTGGGTAACACAGGATCCGCTCTATCTGGCGTACCACGATAACGAGTGGGGCGTGCCGCAAACCGATAAGCGAGCCTTATTTGAGATGCTGTGCCTTGAGGGGCAACAGGCCGGGTTATCGTGGATTACCGTGTTGAAGAAACGAGAAAACTATCGCCGCGCTTTCCATGAATTTGATCCGCACGCGGTTGCTCAGATGGATGAGGCGGATATGCAACGTTTGCTGCAGGATGCCGGTATCATCCGCCATCGTGGCAAGCTGGAAGCAATTGTTAATAACGCCCGAGCGATGTTAGCGCTGGAAGCCGAAGGCGAGGACTTTTCCCGCTTTATTTGGTCATTTGTCGATAATCAGCCGATTTTGCATCGTTATGCCGATTACAAACAGGCACCGACCACCTCTGATCCTGCCATTGCGCTGTCGAAGGCGTTAAAGAAGCGTGGTTTTAAATTCGTCGGCCCGACAACATGCCACTCATTTTTGCAGGCCTGCGGCCTGATTAACGATCATCAAACCAGCTGTTTCTGTCATCCCGATAATCTTTAAAGCAATTCTTTACACTTTAAGACTCACCCTCACGCATTTCCCCATTATTGAACGGCATAATGGTGCCGTTTTGGGGCATTTTCCCCGTAAAAAATTGTGAGGGATTTCCAATGAATAAGCGTGTTTTAGCGCTGGCCTTGTTAGTGAGTGGCAGCATCGCGCTGTCAGGTTGTACCACCAATCCTTACACCGGCGAATCGCAAGCGGGTAAATCGGGTATGGGTGCTGGCTTGGGCGCGGTGCTGGGTGCCGGCGTCGGCATGTTGTCATCATCGAAAAAAGATCGCGGTAAAGGTGCGCTGATTGGTGCCGCATCGGGTGCTGCACTGGGTGGTGGCGTCGGCTATTACATGGATGTGCAGGAAGCCAAACTGCGCGACAAAATGCGCGGTACCGGCGTTAGCGTAACGCGTCAGGGCGACAATATCGTGCTGAATATGCCGAATAATGTGACGTTTGACTCCAATAGTAGCAACCTGAAACCGGCAGGCGCCAACACGCTGACCGGTGTGGCGATGGTGCTTAAGGAGTACCCGAAAACCGCAGTGAATGTGGTGGGCTTCACCGACAGCACCGGTACGCGCGCATTGAATATGCGTCTGTCACAGCAACGTGCAGAAAGCGTGGCCAGCGGCCTGATCCTGCAAGGCGTGGCGCAAAATCGCCTGCGCACTCAGGGCATGGGGCCGGACAATCCGATTGCCAGTAACACCACCGAGGCGGGTAAAGCACAAAACCGTCGCGTAGAGATTACGCTGAGCCCGTTGGGCTAAGCCGTTGACTGCCGGTCTGCCTCTGCAGATCGGCTTTTCAGCGCTTTTTTACGCCATTTTTGACGCTATTTGGATGAGAAATCGCTCATTAAAGGGCAACCGATAGAGCCGAAGAATACTTTATGCTAGCGTGATCAAAAATTGATCAATGGAAGTTAACATCATGTCGCTTAAAGCCATTGCCGCCGCCCTCGGCCTCTCTGTCACCACCGTGAGCCGTGCGCTAAATGGTTATGATGATGTTGCTGCTGCAACACGTAAGCGCATAGAAGATGAGGCTACTTCACGCGGGTATCGCCCTAATGATGCCGCGCGGCGTTTGAAGACTGGACGCGCAAATACCATTGGCTTAGTTTTTCCCGTTAGTACAGCTTCCCTTAACGACAGTTACTACAGCGAAATGCTGCAGACGCTTGATCTCCGCCTCGCTCAACATGACATCGACTTGGTTATTTTGCCAGACAAACCGCAGGACCAGCATCGAACGCTGATGCGTATGCTGCGCAGTGGCGCGCTTGATGCGCTCATTCTCACCCACACCATGCCACATGATGCCCGGCTGCAACGCTTGCAGCAGAAGGGATTTCGCTTTCTCACGCTGGGTCGCAGTCAGTTGCCGCAGCCCTATGCTTGGTTTGACTACGACAACCATGCTGGAACCCTGTTAGCCGCAGAACACTGCCTGCAACAGGGACTAACGCGTGTTGCTTATCTTGGTGGCGATGAACCTTGCACCTACATCATCGACAGGCGCCAAGGGTTCGTCGACGCACTCATGCAGCACCATCCTTCTATTGCCCCCACCATGTTGGCAGCATTGCCGATGACACGACGTTCTGGCTATCAGCAAACTCGTTTATGGCTGGCGCAGGATATCGCACCGCAGGCGATCGTGACCGATTGCGCGCCGCTGGGAGAAGGCGCGGCGATTGCGCTCCAGCAGGCCGGACGCTTGAGCGGTCCGCACGCGATTCCCCTTTATGTCTATGATGGTCTGCCGCACGACACCATTATTGAAGATCCGGTCAATGCCATTCTGCAATTATCACAACAGCGCATTGGCGAATGCGTGGCAGAGATGGTGCTGCAACTGCTGGAGGGAGCCCCCCTTAATGCGCTACAGACATTGTGGCAACCGACACTACGCCTCACTTCTGATGCACAATGATTGCGTGACGCTCGCGCTGTGATAGTCTTCGCCTGATTCAATTATTCAGGTGTTCGCAATGAAAATAAGGCCGCCACGAGCCACAATCAGTGACGTTGCCCGCACGGCAAAAACCGGTAAAACCAGCGTTTCCCGCTATCTTAATGGCGAAGTAAACCTGCTCTCGCCCGACCTAAAAGCCCGCATTGAACAGGCCATTGCCGATCTCGATTATCGTCCCAGCCAGATGGCGCGCGGCCTAAAACGTGGGCGTACACGCCTGATAGGCCTGATTATTGCTGATATCACCAACCCTTATTCCGTCGATGTGTTGAGTGGTATTGAAGCAGCCTGTCGCGCGCAAGGCTTTACCCTGCTGATGTGTAACACCAATAACGAAGTCGATCGCGAGCAGTATTATCTGCAACTGCTCAGTAGTTATCAGGTGGAGGGGATTGTGGTGAATGCGGTTGGTATGCATGAAGAAGTGCTCAAGCGCTTACAACAGTCGATGCTGCCGATGGTACTGATCGACCGCAAAATCCCCGACTTCGCCTGCGATGTGGTGGGCTTGAATAACCCGGAAGCCTCACATATCGCGACGCAGCACCTGTTGGATAATGGCTACGAAGCCCTGCTGTTCCTCAGCGAACCCTTGGGTAGCGTCAACACCCGTCGTGAACGCCTTGGCGCTTTCTATGACACCAGCAAAACACGTACAAACGTGATGGCGGAAAACGCCGAAGTCCCTTTGCACCAGCCAGAGCAATTGGAAAAAATCCTGCGCGATTTCCAGCAACGCCACAGTGACAAGCACTGCGCAGTGATGGCCGCCAACGGCGCACTGACGTTGCAAGTTGCCCGGGCTTTGCAGCGGCTCGATCTGCACTGGGGAGAAACCATCGGTCTGCTCGGATTTGATGAGCTGGAGTGGGCAGCATTAGCAGGCGTAGGGATCACCACGCTGAAACAGCCCACATGGCAAATCGGCTATGCGGCGCTGGAGCAGGTCATTGCCCGCATTGATGGCAATGAACAACCGATCAGTGAACAGGTTTTTTCCGGCGAATTGATTGTGCGCGGCTCCAGCCAGCCGCTGCGCTAATCCCCCGTTATCTGGCTCACTTCGTGAGCAGGATCATAATTCCACGCTCTATGGCTTTCTTTTGGAACCGGTTCCATCTAGGTTTTTATCATCAATGAATGATTGCAGGATGCGCACAAACGCGTACCTGGCAAAAGGAGAGACAAAAATGGCAAACCCAGAAATCATCGTCACCGCCGCCGCCTATGGCGCACAGAAAGTTGCCGAGCTAGGTGGCCAAACCGCGCTCCTTCCCCTGATTAAAGCCGCCGGGGCTGATGGCGTTGAAATCCGCCGTGAGCTATTTAGCGAAGATGACTTGCTCAGGTTACATACACTGAATAAAGCGATTGCGCAGCAACAGCTCAGCGCCAGCTACTCCGTGCCAGAAGCATTATGGCTGGCAGATGGCGCGCTCAACCCGCGCCTGGCGCAATTCCTGCTGGAAGCGGAGCAGATTGGCGCAAAACGTTTGAAAATTGCGCTCGGTCATTTTGTCGATCTCTCCGACGTTTCACTGGTTGAGGTGCTGGCCGCATCGCCGGTGACCGTGGTAGTGGAAAACGATCAAACGCCGGACAGCAAACTGGCTCCGATGCTGAATTTCTTCCATCGCGCCTGTGATGCCGCTTTGCCGCTGGACATGACGTTCGACATGGCTAACTGGCAGTGGACGGGAGAAGACGCACTGCAAGCCGCCGCTCAGCTCAGCCGTTATGTCAGCTACATTCATGTTAAAGCGGCCGTGCCGCATGGCGAGACCTTCCGTGCGATTGCGCTGGATGAAACCGATGGCAGCTGGCGTGCATTGCTCAGCGCCCTGCCGAAAGATGCGCCGCGTGGCATTGAGTTTCCGCTGGAAGGCGCAGACCTGTTGGCGGTGACACGCCACTACGTTGATGTACTGCGTGCGCTGTAAGGAATCCATCATGAAGCAGCTGGATGTCGTGACGATTGGCGAAGCGATGGCGATGTTCATCGCACAGCAGGCTGGCGATCTCGCCGCAGCAGAGGGCTTCGTCAAACGCATTGCCGGTGCCGAACTCAATGTGGCGATCGGTCTGGCGCGCCTCGGTTTGCAGGTGGGTTGGGTTAGCCGAGTGGGTGATGACAGCTTTGGTCGTTTCACTCTACAGCAGCTGGCGAAAGAGCAGGTCGACCATCACTGCGTGACCACCGATGCACGCTACCGCACCGGTTTTCAGCTCAAGTCACGCGTGGATGACGGTTCAGATCCTGAGGTGGAATATTTCCGCCAAGGCTCTGCCGCCAGCCACCTTTCGCCTGACGATTTCAACGCCGATTACTTCGGCAACGCGCGCCATTTGCATCTGAGTGGTGTCGCTGCTGCGATCTCTGACAGCTCGCTTGACTTGACCCAGCACGCAGCAAAAGAGATGCGCGTGCGCGGTAAAACCATCTCCTTTGATCCTAACCTGCGCCCAGTACTGTGGCGTAGCGAAGCAGATATGCGTAAGCAGCTGAATTTACTGGCAGAATACGCAGATTGGGTGTTGCCGGGTGAGAAAGAGGGTTTCATCCTGACCGGTTATCAGCAGCCGGAAGCCATTGCGGATTTCTATCTGGATAAAGGGGTACGCGCAGTGGTGATCAAAACCGGCTGCGACGGTGCCTGGTACAAAACCGCCGAGGGCGAAAAAGGCCAGGTCGCACCGATTCAGGTGGATAACGTGGTGGATACCGTCGGCGCGGGTGATGGCTTTGCGGTTGGGCTGATCAGCGCACTACTGGAAGGAAAATCGCTGCCGCAGGCGATTCTGCGCGGCAATAAAATCGGTTCGCTGGCGATTCAGGTCGCGGGCGACAGCGAAGGGCTGCCGACGCGCGCGGCGCTGGGTGATTATTAATCATGAAACCTGATCGTCGCGGCGCGAGCTATAGCACCTGTCAGACCACATTATGCGTCTGATACAGGCGAGATAAATCGCGCCGCTACGATGACAAGTAAATGCCATACCACTGTACCTACAAACCTATTATTTCGAGGCGCATCCATTGAATGTGCCCACCTCAAAACAGAGGAGTCACCCATGAAATCGCAGACAATCGCGCCAAAACGCTGGTGGTTTATCATGCCCATCGTGTTTATCACCTACAGTCTGGCGTATCTGGACCGGGCGAACTTTAGCTTCGCCTCTGCCGCAGGGATTAATGACGATCTCGGCATCACCAAAGGCATGTCATCGCTACTGGGTGCCCTGTTCTTCCTTGGCTATTTCTTCTTCCAGATCCCCGGCGCGGTGTATGCCGAACGCCGCAGCGTGAAGAAGCTGATTTTCTGGTGCCTGATTTTATGGGGTGGCTGTGCCTCGTTAACGGGTATCGTCAGCAATATCCCGATGCTGGCCGCCATACGTTTTGTGCTCGGCGTGGTAGAAGCCGCCGTCATGCCCGCGATGCTGATTTACATCAGCAACTGGTTCACCAAGTCCGAGCGTTCACGCGCTAATACCTTCCTGATCCTGGGTAATCCGGTGACGGTGCTGTGGATGTCGGTGGTGTCGGGTTATCTGATCAACGCCTTCGGCTGGCGAGAAATGTTCATCTTCGAAGGCATTCCAGCCGTGATTTGGGCGGTGGCCTGGTGGTTCCTGGTGCAGGATAAACCCGCGCAGGCCAAATGGATGAGCGACGAAGAGAAATCTGCCCTACAGGCCCAGTTGCAGAAGGAACAGGAAGGGATCAAAGCGGTACGTAACTATGGTGAAGCCTTCCGCAATCGCAATGTGATTATTCTCTGCATGCAATATTTTGCCTGGAGCATTGGCGTTTACGGATTTGTGCTGTGGCTGCCTTCGATTTTGCGAAACGGTACGCAGATGGGTATGGTGGAAGCGGGTTGGCTTTCGGCGGTGCCGTACCTGGTCGCGACCATCGCGATGATTGTCGTGTCCTGGGCCTCTGACAAAAAGCAAAACCGTAAGCTGTTTGTCTGGCCGCTGCTGCTGATTGGGGCGCTGGCTTTCATCGGCTCATATCTGGTCGGCTCCAGCCATTTCTGGCTGTCATATGCCCTGCTGGTGATTGCCGGTGGCGCGATGTATGCCCCTTACGGCCCGTTCTTCGCCCTAATTACTGAAATGCTGCCGCGCAATGTTGCGGGTGGTGCCATGGCGTTGATCAACAGCATGGGCGCACTCGGTTCCTTCCTCGGTTCCTGGGTTGTAGGCTATCTTAATGGCGCAACCGGCAGTCCTGCTGCCTCTTACATCTTTATGGGTGCCGCGCTGCTGGTATCGGTGTGGCTGACGCTAATCGTCAAGCCAGCGGAGAACAAGACATCACCGATTCATGGGGCGAAGCACGCCTGAAAGCGTAAAAGATGACATTTCCGGGCGGCTCTGGTCGCCCGTCACACATTCTACAGGGAGCAAACGATGAAACCTGCTGTGATTCTTTATAAGAGCCTGCCAGACGATCTGCGCGCTAAACTGGATGCCCATTTTACCGTGACCGAAGTGCGCGACGTCTCACCCGAAACCGTGCAGCAGCATGCCGCACAGTTTGCAGAAGCGCAGGGTCTGTTGGGTTCTGGCGGTAAGGTAAATGGCGACTTGCTGGCGGCCATGCCGGCACTGCGCGCCTGTTCCACCGTGTCAGTGGGTTACGACAACTTTGACGTTGATGCGCTCAATCAGCGCAAAGTGCTGCTGATGCACACGCCGACGGTACTGACAGAAACCGTTGCTGATACCATGATGTCACTGGTACTGAGCACCGCGCGTCGTGTCACTGAGTTGGATAAATGGGTTAAAGCGGGCGAGTGGAAGAAAAGCATCGGGCCAGAACATTACGGTGTGGATGTGCATCACAAAACCCTCGGTATTCTCGGCATGGGTCGCATCGGCCTGGCGCTGGCACAGCGTGCGCACTTCGGTTTCGGCATGAACATACTCTATAACGCACGTCGCCAGCATGAGGAGGCGGAAACCCGCTTCGGTGCGCGCGCCTGTGATGTAGAAACCCTGCTGAAAGAGAGTGACTTTGTTTGCATCAGCCTGCCGCTGACCGAACAGACGCACCATATGATAGGTGCGGCACAGCTTAAGATGATGAAGCCCAGCGCGATTCTGATTAATGCCGGCCGTGGTCCCGTGGTCGATCAAGAAGCGCTGACCGCCGCACTGAAAGACGGCACCATCCATGCTGCCGGTCTGGACGTATTTGAAGTGGAGCCTGTCCCTGCCGAGGCAGAAATCCTCACACTGCCAAACGTGGTCGCCCTGCCGCACATCGGTTCTGCGACCCATGAAACCCGCTACGGTATGGCGCGTGATGCTGTCGATAACCTGATCGCTGCATTAAGCGGTAAGGTGGAAAAAAACTGCGTTAACCCGCAGATTCAGGCTTAAGCGTACAGCTTTACCCATTGCGCCTGCCCCCGGCGGGCGCTATGGTGGTCTCCCCCTGCTCACAATGTTTTAACTTCTTATGTCCTTTTCTCAGTTCGGCGACAAATTTACTCAACACTCCGGCATCTCACGTCTGATGGAAGACATGGGTGAAGGCCTGCGCACGCCCGGTACCATTATGCTGGGTGGCGGAAATCCGGCGCAGATCCCGGCCATCAATGACTACTTCAACCAGTTACTGCTGCAGATGCATCAGGACGGCAAACTAAGCGAAGCGCTATGTAATTATGACGGTCCACGCGGCAAAGCGCTGCTGCTAGATGCGCTGGCGAAGATGCTGCGTGAAGAGTTGGGCTGGTCAGTCACCGCACAGAACATTGCGCTCACCAATGGTAGCCAGAGTGCGTTCTTCTATCTGTTTAACCTGTTCGCCGGTCGTCGCGCAGATGGCAGTAAAAAGCGCGTGCTGTTCCCATTAGCGCCGGAATATCTTGGTTACGCGGATGCAGGGTTAGAAGAGGATCTGTTCGTTTCTGCCAAACCGAACATTGAGCTGTTACCTGAAGGCCAGTTCAAATATCACGTTGATTTTGATCACCTGCCGCTGAATGACGATGTGGGTCTGATTTGCGTGTCACGCCCCACCAACCCCACCGGTAATGTGATTACCGATGATGAATTGATGCAGTTGGATGCACTGGCACAGCAGCACGGCGTGCCTTTGTTGATCGACAACGCCTACGGTGTGCCCTTCCCTGGCATTATCTTTAGCGAAGCACGTCCACTGTGGAACCCGAACACCATCTTGTGCATGAGCTTGTCGAAACTCGGCCTGCCTGGTGCACGTTGCGGCATTATCGTCGCCGATGAGAACACCATCAGTGCCATTGGCAACATGAATGGGATTATTAGCTTAGCGCCAGGCAGTATTGGGCCTGCCATCGCGACCGAAATGATTGTACGCGGCGATTTGCTGCGTCTGTCGGAAGAGGTGATCAAACCGTTCTATCAGGCCAAGGTGAGCGAGACGATTGCGATTCTGCGCCGCTATCTGCCAGAAGATCGCTGTCTGATTCATAAACCCGAAGGCGCGATTTTCCTCTGGCTGTGGTTCCGTGACCTGCCGATCAGCACTGAAGCACTCTATCAACGCCTGAAAGCGCGCGGCGTGCTGATGGTGCCGGGCCACTTCTTCTTCCCCGGTCTGGAACAGGAATGGCCGCATACGCATCAGTGTATGCGCATGAACTATGTACCGGATGCGGAGCAGATTGAACGCGCGGTGCAGATATTGGCGGAAGAGCTGGAGAAGATTGGCTAAACCGATCTCTTAATAACGCCTCTCGAATAAGTTTCGGAGGCGTTAATTGATTATTTATTATTGTACCAGTCATAAAATCGGAACAGGCTTGAATAAAAAGCATAGGCTCCGATCAACATAAATAACCATGCCACAACACCTTTCCAGCCGGGATTATTCACCGGAACATAGGGCGATGATTCATGCGAGAGAGCGAAAAAAGTCCAAATCCACAATGCGCTAATAATGATTCCACGTGTAGGGATATCCTTTCCAAAAATCTTCATTACTTATCCTTGTCATCTATTCCATAGTTCTAATAATAAACCAAGCCAAACAAGAATAAATTAGCGATTCTATTAACTGGTAACGAATAATAAGATGAACCGCCGAAATTTATTTAACTTTGTGAACCACTTCCAAATAATCTCTATTTATTCGCCACCAGCGATAACTGACACCACTGCGCCAACTGTTTGATTGCTTCCTCCACTTCCGCATTCCAGCCAAAACCGGCATTCAGTCGGAAGCAGTGATCGTAGCGGTGATCGGTGGCGAAGATATGCCCCGGCGCGATGCCGATGCCCGCGTTACGCGCCTTCAGAAACAGTGCGCGCACGTTCAATGCCTGCATTGGCATCTCTACCCACAGCACGTAACCGCCTTCTGGCTCTGACACCCGCGTGCCAGCCGGGAAATAGCGCAGCACCGCTTGGCGCATATGGTGGATTTGATTCTTGAGTTCACGACGCAACTTACGCAGGTGCGCGTCGTAGCCACCGCTGCGTAACAGCTCGGCAATCGCCGCTTGCGACAACACCGAAGTGCCCATGCTGGTGGTGTATTTCAGCGAGGCGATTTTGCGCATGTAATTGCTGCTATGCACCCAGCCAATGCGGATGCCGGGTGCTACCGTTTTCGAAAAACCACTACATAGAATGGCATTCGGGCTGAACGCGCGCATCGGGAAAGGTCGGCGATCGCCAAACGCCGTATCACCAAAAATATCGTCTTCAATGATCACCACATCGTTCTCATCAGCCTGACGGGCAATGTACGCCTTCTGCTCGTTAGGAATGCTTTTTCCCAGTGGATTGTTGATGTTGTTGATGGTGAGGTAAGCCTGCACGGCTTTGCGTTGGAACAGGGTGGTGAGTTTGGTGACGTTGACGTAGCCTTCGGGTCCGGCTTCCACTTCAATCACGCGCAGGTTGAGGTTATGCAGCATCTGTAACAGCACGAAGTAGCAGGGCGATTCCACTGCCACGATGTCGCCGGGACGCGTGGTCGCCCGCAGTGCGAGTGAAATCGCTTCGATACAGCCGTTGGTGATCAGGATGTCATCAGCGCTGATATTGCAGCCATAATCCACCGCACGGCGCGCAATCTCCGCTTTGAGCGGCGCATAGCCCGTACCTTTCACGGTGTTACCCAGCAGCGCCGGTTTGCTGTAACCCATCTGGCGCATCAACAGGCCAATTTTCTTGACCGGGTAGAGCGAGATATCCCCGTTCGCCAGGTCCAGCCGCACACGACAATCGGAGCCGAGCATCGCCAAATGCAGCTCAGTTTGCTCATCCAGCGGCGCCACTTCACGCGGCTGCTCGCTATGGGTCGTGGCGGGTAAGGCCTTCTCTACCTTACGCGGCGCAACAAAAAAACCGGACTTGGGACGCGCCACGGCATAGTGCTCATCCTCCAGCGTGCGTAATGTTTTCAACGCAGTGGTCATACTGACACTGTACTGCGTCGCCAGCGTGCGCACCGAGGGTAGACGGCTATCGGGCGGCAGCGATCCGCTGTGAATCGCTTGTTTTATCTGCTCTGCGATCTGACGGTAACGACTACTCTGACTCTCCTGTTCACCCGTTCCATCCGTCATCTGTTCCACCCCATATCGTGCTGATCTGTGCGTATCCATCAGATTACATTCAAAGTACTTTAGGCTGCATCTGTTAATTCAGCCTCAGACATTCATTCCGTTGCACCTTCGTGGCCCATTTTCCCGACAGTTGCCGCCAGCACGGCAGCTGCGATTTTATTAGCCAAAGGATGAAGTGAAAAATGAATAATCTGTCCACCATGATGAGAGAAATTGAAGGCTATCTCACCCCTGCAATTATCGATTCTGCTCAACGCTGTTCTCAACGTTTACTGGCCGCCCTACCCGATAGCGAACACCCCGCTAAAAATCGTGTCCTGCTCGCTTATGGCGGTGGCAAAGACAGCAGCTATATGGTGGCGTATGTGCGCTACATTCAGGGGCTGATTTGGCAGCAGCACGGCAGCACCTTCCAACTGCGTATCAGCACCAACCGTCATGCGGCGATGAATGACAGCGTGATGGAAAATATTGATCGCGTGTACCGCGCTTTGCAGATCCACAACGATGACTTTACCGAATGCCTGGTGACCGACGGCTTGCAAATTCGCCACTTCGATCGCCACTTGCCGATGCCCGACAGCGTGCGCCAACAAAATCGCAACGATGTGCTGATGAATGGTCACCGCTTCCGGGCAGATGCGCGCTCGACCTTTTGCAACGCCTGCAACCTCAGCATGGTCAACTCCTTTGGCCTGGCGGCCCACTTTGAAGGTGGCGTCGATGTGATCATCACCGGCGATTCACCGCAGGAACAAACCGCCTATCTGGCCTGGGCTCGCCATCTCTCCCGCCTGTTTAATGCCCCTGTGGCCGATAAATCACGCGGCTTTAGCGGTTTCCTGCAAACGCTGGATGGTGTAGCGGAACGCTATTTCGCTGATATCTATGGTGCCGATCAGGTCACCCCGGCGCACCGCATCACCTGGCAGCTGGAGCGCGATCCGCTGTTCTTCAACATCTATCAGGACACCGCCTATGAAGCCGGTGCGCACTGGGCGTTACTGACTGAATTCATGCACTTCCGCTTCGATGAGCTGATGTTCAGCTTCTCTGAATCGGACTGTGGCAACCCGACGTTAATGGCACATATTCGCGGTCTGCGTGCAGAGACGCTGATGCAGCGCAGCTACGCCGAAGGCATTCGCGAATATGTGCGCTTTGCCCTCGGCCTGATGGAGCAGAAAGATTTTCCACCCCAGCTGATAGCGGAAATGGCCGCGCGTTATCAGGACGATGCCGCAATTGAGAGGGCGCGCCAGCGTGCCGCCCAGTTTGCCGAACAGGCGTTTGGCCTCAACGAAAGCCAGCTGGTCTGCATGATCTACTCGCCGTTTATTGCACAAGGACACCAGCTTAACGCTTGGCTACAGCAGTTAAACGAGGCGCCCGATGAGCAGGCGATTCGCGCACTGCTGCGCGGCGACAGCGATGACGTGTTACTGGCCCAGCAGTTGGAGCAGCTATCTGGCCTGACGGTGGCGCAGTTGCGTCAATGCTGGCGCAGCGCGCAAGTCAGTTCACTGCTGGATGGGTCGCGCGGCGATGCGCTCTCGCGCGTACTGCGTTTTGATCCGCATAAGGCAGTGATTCAGGTCAACAACGGTGCCTTGCAAGACATCGTCACTGAAGTGATCTCCGGGCGCTAACCCGGTAAGGCAACGCGATGAGAAAGATTTTCCTGCAGATTGGCGCCACGCGTGATGGACAAAACCCGTACTGCGCGGTGGCAAAACGCGAAGGCTATTTTACCGTGCTGGCGGAGATGGGCGACTTTGTCGACTATCAAAGCTTAAGCATCCAGCATCCGTTCGATCTGATTGTGCGTCTCGATCGCCCAGAAAATCCGTGGGATGTGCTGCAAGCTTGCCTGCGCGCCGGGTTACTGGAACATCCTCATGTGGTGCTGGCGGGCTTCGAAGCCTACAACGCCAGCGCTGGTCGCGTGCGTGAACTGCTGGCCGGGCCAGATGCGGGGCCGTGCTTTATCCCGCCCGATAAGTACGCGCAGCGCATGGCATTGCGTAAAGCCTGGCCACGCTTTCCCCAACCGGAGTTTCGCTTCTTTGCCTCGCCGCTCAGCATCCGTGATGCGCGCGATGCCCTGCTCTATCCGTGCGTCATCAAACCGGTGGATGGCGGTGGGGGGCTGGGTATCTGGCTGGTGGAAGAGGCCAGCCAGTTGGATGCGGTGATCGCCAAGCTGGTAGAAACAGTGAATTACGGCGGGCGCGGCTTTAGTGGCTTTATTGTCGAAAGCTGGCTGGCAGGGGATGAATACTCGCTTCAGGGCGTGGTGGACAACGGCCACGCGGTGGCGCTGACCTGCTGCCAGAAGGTGATTGAGCACCATATCGACAGTGACGGCTGTATTAGCTTCTACGAATCTGGCCATGTGGCAACCTCAGCACAGCACCTGCCGGCCACGTTTGCCAGCCTGATGAATTTCTGTTGTGAAACATTGGGCTATCGCCAAGGCGCATTCCATATCGATTTTATTATGGTGAACGGTGAACCGCACTTCTTGGAAATGGGCTTCCGCTTATCAGGCATGGGGGTGGTGAATCTGGTACAGGAAGTCACCGGCATCAACTGGGCCGATGTGGCATTTCAGATTGAAGCGGGGAACGGATTGCCTCGGCTACACTTCTCGCCGCAATCCCAAGCCATTGGGCGCTTGCGTCTGCGTCAGCGTTTGCAGCATGACGCCGCAGAGCGCTGGATCGAGCAGCACCAGCGCGGTCAATTGCTGCCGCCACTCAATCTACCGAAGCTAGAGGTATCACCGCGATCCTCTCTTTATTCCGACCTCACTCGCCATGCCGGAATTCTGGCCACCTTCTGCCTCGCTGCTGATAGCCGCGACGAAGTACTGGCGGTGTTCCATCACATCCTCGAGGTTCCTGCTTTAGTTTCACGGAGAGATTTACTATGTGCAGAATGATTCTGGCACACGGCCAGTTTGATGCCGCGGCGGTGCTCGATGCCGCTCGCGCCATGAGTTGTGGCGAAACCGCCATGCATGAGGGTCCGATTAAGCAACACCCTAATGGCTGGGGGTGTTTGTGGCGGGAACAGGGGCATATTCGCACCCTGCACGGCACCGGCACCTTCGCCGATGCGTTGCCCGGCATTGATGTGGACCGTTTACGCCACAGCCGTTTTCTGGCGGTACATGTGCGCCATGCCACACTGAGCAAAAATCAAGGAATCGAGTTTTCTCATCCGCTGTGGCGCACCAGCGGCGCCACGCAGTGGTACATGATGCATAACGGTTTTTTGCCCACCGTGTATGCACAATTAGGGATGGCCGAATCGCGTTTCGACTCTGCCGAATATCTGGAATATATCGTCGACCAAGCCACCCCCGCTGATTTCACGCGTGATTATCTGCGTGAAAAAATGGCTCGCGTGGCACCGGGTGGCAGCGCCGCCAATGCCATTTTTGTGACGCGCGATAAAGCCTGGGCGTGGCAGTGGCATCCTGAAGATACCCCTTATCCCAACTATTTCACGCTGCACCGTCTGCATAACAACAACACTACCATTATCTCTTCTGAACCTATTGCTGCACTGGGCACGGCGTCTGACTGGCACCGTATGAACAACCATGAACTTCATGAATTTCCATTTGGGGAGTGATCAGCATGGCCATTTTCAATCAGATACGCGTTATCAATCCTAAGATGTTTGTCGAAAGTGCCTGGCTGGATGACATCGTGACAGCGCGCGTGCCGCTACTGGTGCTGCGCAATTTTCTGACGCCGGACGTGCGCGAAGCGGTGGTCGATGATTTGCAACAGTGCCGCCAAGAGGTGCGCGTCTCACACTACCCTAACGGGGCGCTGACCACACTCGGCCCCTATCTGGCCAAGCACACCCGCGCGCCAGAAAACTACTTCACCGAACTGCGTGATATTCAGCCTGCGTTGCCTCCCTCGCTGCACTGCTTGCGCGATCAGGTCTACAACTGGGTGAAACATTCTCTGCGTCTGGAGAGCCTGCAAACCGCCAGCGAGCCAGAACTGGGCAACTATGCGGGTTCGATCGTGCGCTTCCACGCCAACGGCGTTGCCAACCCACTGCATAACGACAACATCGTGCGCGATGCCGCTGGCAGTGGTCTGGCCGTGACCAACATCCTGCATCAACTGAGCTGCGTGGTCTGCTTGCAAGAGTGCGACGCCGGCGGTGAGCTGCGCATCTTCAATAAGAAGTGGGAGCCAATTGATGAGCGCTTTAAAACGCCGGGTGAACTTGGATACCAAACCGGCGTGATTGAGCAAAGCGAGGCCTGTGAGTTCTCCCCCCGCAGCGGCGATATCTATCTGTTTAATCCTGCTTTTTATCACGAGATTGATCGCGTGGAAGGCGACACGCGCATCACCATGGGCTTTTTCTTTGGCCTGACCGACAAAAAAATGAAGCACGCCATTGCCTGGAGTTAACGCTGGGCCTTCGATGAGGAGATGAACATGAATACCTATGAAAAAATCACCGCCCTGCTGGATCAACACCACGCGCAATATCGCGTGGTGGAGCATGAGGCCATCGGCCAGACCGACGTGATCAGCGCGATTCGCGGCAACGATCTTAATCAGGCGGCCAAAGCGATGGTGCTGGAAGTGACCATGCCTGACGGTGCCGATGCGCGTTACCTGCTGGCGATTGTGCCGGGCGACTGCAAGATTAACTTCAAAAGCGCCGCGCGCGCCATCGGTGGCAAGAAGTCGAGCTTTGCTGCACCTGAGAAAGCGCAGGAGTTAACGCAGTGCGTAATGGGTGCAGTGCCTCCTTTTAGTTTTGATGATCGGCTGGCGCTGCGCGTCGATGCGCGTCTACGCGATGTCGGCACGCTGTGGTTTAACGCCGGTGCGTTGGAGCGCTCTGTGGCGCTGAATGTGGATGATTTCTTTCGTGTTGTCGGCGATGACTGTTGTGCAGATATCGCCACTCCGGTGACGGCAACCGCCTGAAGCGGCTGTAAGGAACGAGTATGTCAGTCAAAGATATGATGTTAGCGCTGTGTGTGGTGGTGGTGTGGGGTGTGAACTTTGTGGTGATCAAACTGGGTTTGCACGACATGCCACCGTTTTTGTTAGCGGGTTTACGCTTTGCGCTGGTGGCCTTCCCGGCGATCTTCTTTGTGAAGCGCCCGAAGATCCCCCTGCGTTGGCTGGTGGTGTACGGCATGACCATTAGCTTTGGTCAATTCGCCTTCCTGTTCCTTGCCATCAAACTTGGGATGCCAGCCGGACTGGCCTCATTGGTATTACAGGCGCAGGCGTTCTTTACCCTGTTGCTGGGTGCCTTGTTTCTGGCAGAGAAGCTGCGTTGGAACCACATCGCAGGGATTCTGGTGGCGACACTGGGTATGTTTATGCTGGCCAGTGCGGGCATGGAAGGCCAGACCACGGCAGGCATAACCCTGACAACCATGATGTTGACGCTGGCAGCAGCGCTGTCATGGGGCTTGGGCAATATCACCAACAAGATTATTCTGCGTAACCGTAACGTGCCAGTGATGTCGCTGGTGGTGTGGAGTGCACTGGTGCCGGTGGTGCCGTTTTTCGCCTGCTCGTGGTGGTTCGACGGCGAAGCGGCGATTGTCACCAGTCTGCTGAATATCTCGTTGCAAACGGTATTGGCGCTGATCTATCTGGCCTTTGTGGCCACCATTGTGGGTTACGCGATTTGGGGTAATCTGCTCAGTCGCTATGAGACCTGGCGCGTGGCACCGCTGTCACTGCTGGTGCCCGTCGTTGGTATCCTGAGTGCCGCACTCGTTCTGGACGAAACCCTGTCTGCACAAGAAATCATTGGGGCGTCGGTCATTATTCTCGGCCTGCTAGTGAATGTGTTTGGTGGGATGGTGAGCCAGCGATTATGGGTACGGACCTGATCTGCAGAAACAAAAACGCCGCATTTCTGCGGCGTTTCACTTCTCGACACAACATCCTTAGTTAAGGATTTCAATCCGGCGCGGTTTTGCCTCTTCAGGAACGATACGTTCCAGATCGATGCTCAGCAGGCCCAGTTCGAGACGCGCATCGCGCACCACGATGTGGTCGGCCAGCTGGAATTTGCGCTCAAAATTACGCTCGGCGATACCCTGATAAAGGTATTTGCGCTCCGGTTGCTCTTCAGGATGCGCGCCGCGAATAATCAGTACATTGTCGTGTGAAGTGATATCTAACTCGCTCTGGGCAAAGCCTGCAACGGCAATGGTGATGCGATAGTGGTTTTCATCCACCAGCTCGACATTGTAAGGAGGATAGCCACCATTGGCCTGGTTCTGATTGGACTCAAGCAGGCTGAACAGACGGTCGAAACCAATAGCAGAACGATAAAGCGGAGTGAGATCAAAGTTACGCATAAAAAGACTCCTGAAAATCAGCAAGTTTTGGCAACCTTCCACCATGGACAGGTTGTGCGGCCCACTGCTGTCCCTGTCGGCGACAGCAACGTGACCGTTCCTTAAAAATGGGTGCGAGAACCACGCTTTCAAGGCCAATACGTATTTTTTTGCAGCAATTTTGACGAAATAGCATACACTCAGGAATTCTTCGCCTGTATAGCAAGACATCGCCACAGAGCAATGCTGCATGCAAGAGACACACTCCAGCCAGATATCATGTCATGGCTGTAGGGATGATGATGATGAAAATGATGAAAGGCTTTCCGCTGACAGGTCTTCTGGTTTGCGGTGTTTTGACTACTTCGGGTTGCTCCAGCGTCATGACTCACACCGGCGCCAGCCAAGGCTATTACCCCGGCACACGTGCCAGCGCAGATCTCATTGCCGATGATAATACCAGCTGGGCGATCAAGCCGCTGGCGGCGATCGACCTGCCCTTCTCCGCAGTACTGGACACCATTTTGTTGCCGTGGGACTACTTCCGCTCTGACAGTCATTCGGCGCATGACCGTGTTCTGCAGAGCGAAAAGATGGCCGGCACTGAGGCCAGCCTCGCCACCGCAGCGTCTATGCCGCCGGTATCGCACTGACGCAAAACAGCTGACGCCAGCCGTCTACATCACGCATATACGCGATCTGCTTACCGTCTGGCGACCACACCACCGCATCACCGGATGGCGGAAGTTCGCTGCGATCGGTTAAACGCGTACAGTGCCCGGTGGCCACATCACAACGCATCACGCTGTTATCACAAATGAAGGTGATGGCTTCACCGCTTGGCTGCCAGCTCAAGGCCGACTGAATACTGCTGCTGAGCTGGGTAATCTGACGCGGTACGCCGCCGTTTGGCGAAACGCTCCACAGCTGCACGACACCCTGATCGTCGGCCAGCAGAAAAGCGATGGCGCTGCCGTCTGGTGCGGCGCGCAGCCAATGTCGTGGCTGCAAAGCCAACCCTTTGCTGTGCGTGACGCGACGCTGCTTCACACCGGCCGGCGGCGCAGGCAATTTATCCGCTGTGCCCTGTAGCGGTGATGCGCCCGCTTTCGCGTAATCACCAGTTGCCTCTGGCAGATCCACCACAAACACTTCGGGGACTTTGTCACCGTTCGCGGCGCGCGTATCGCCAATAAAGGCCAGCGCCCAACGCTGCCAGCTGCCATCCGGTTTCTGATAACCACGATCGCCAATCCAGCACTCCTCGTAGGCACGGTCAATCTGATCGCTGCCCGGCTGTGGATCGCGCGTGGTCTGACTCACCAGCACACAGTAATGGCTGCCATCATATTCACGCGGATGCTGCTTAGGCGGGCACACCGGATGCAGCGGTACGGCCACACCCACGTTGCGAAGATCGTCATGCACATCTTTCTCATGCATCACATGATCATTATAGGTAAAGCTGAGGCGCGATCCGTCGGGGCTGAAGACGTGAACATGTGAACCGCCGCGTAAAGCACCCGCCGTGTAGGGCGCGGTGATGTCACAGGCGTCGAGATTCTCGGCATGGCTCTGCTGCACGATCACGCCACGGCGATGATGAAAATCGTAGTGCCAGTGCGCATCGGGATGTTCGGGGCCATGAATACACACATAGCGCGGCGGCAGGTCTGGACTCACGGTGACAACACCAACGTGCGCGCCATCGCGAGCCTGATACAGCACTTCGACCACACCGCTTGCCACGTTGACGCGCTCGATGGTTAAGCTGGTAAAAGAAGCCCCCGACGGGCGAACATCAAACGCCAGCCACTGGCTGTCGGCGGTCCAGACGTTGATATTGGTGAGTTGATGGTGACGCTGTGCAAAAGTGAGTTGTTTTTCTGACATGAGGCAACCTTACATCCAACAGTTGCCGAACAAATTACGCGATTTTGAGAGGGGGTGCAGCAAGTTTGCCATTCACAATGGCCGCCATAAATGGCGTAATGCTTGTCAGTTAAGGGGCTCTTCAGGTGAGGCTGTCATTTTCTTAAAATGGCGCCCTTTATAGCAGTAAAAATGCTACCTCCTGAAACATCTCGCCCTTTCCAAAAGCGTAAACAGATGTCAGCAAGCAGGCTGGTGCCGCTCTGGGGCTGGCATTTCGCAGCGCTGAACAGAATGAGGAAGCCAGGAGAGCCAGCATGGATGCTGGCGAAAGGTGCAGCCGGGACAGGGAAAGTCCCGTCTGCGCCGGTCCGTCAGGCGGACGAGTGAAGTGAAGGTACCGCGTCAGCGGCGCGAGGGCAGCCAGCCCCAGAGCGGCACCAGACTGCGTTATCACCTAATGCTTAACTGACAAGCATTACGCCATAAATGGCGACCCTGCAAATAACCCATGTGGTTTGGCAATCACCCCACGCGTTTTACATCCCCGACCAATAGGATATACGACAGCGCACCGACCAACGCCACGGCAGAGATATACACCAGAGCCGGGGCAAAGCCATAATCCTGCGCCAGATAGCCCACCACCAGCGGCACAGTAATACCGCCCAAACCTCCGATAAAGTTGAACATCCCACCGGTCAATCCAATCAAACGCACCGGTGCCAGTGAGGAAACCAGCGACCAGGTGATGGAGGCAAAACCGTTGCCGAAGAATGCGATGGCCATCAGCGTCATAATCCATACCGGATCGTTGGTGTAGTTGGCCCCCATGATGCAGGTAGAGATCAGCAATCCGCAGATAATTGGCGTTTTACGCGCAAAACCAAGGGAACGCCCGCTGCGCACCAGACGATCGGCCACGATGCCAGAAAGAATCACGCCAAAGAAGGCGGCCAGGAACGGCACGGTCGTCATAAAACCGGCCGTGAGCGCAGAGATGTGTTTTTCCTGTGTCAGGTAGTTCGGGAACCAGGTCAGGAAGAACCACAGCGTGGAGGTAACCGCGAATTGCCCAAGGTATACGCCGCACAGCTTGCGATGGAACACCAGTTTCCAGTCCGCAGCAGTGAGTTTGGTGCGCGTTTTTTTCGCCGACGGCGCATCGCCGTCGACCATCGCTCCACCTTCACGGATATAGTCCAGTTCCGCCTGGTTGATGCCTTTGCTCTGGCTTGGCGCCTGATAGAACTTGATCCACACCAGCGACCAGATGATGCCGATAGCGCCTGTGATGATGAACACCCAGTGCCAGCTCAGCAGTTCCTGAATCCAGATCAGCAACGGCGTGAGAAAAGCGAGGCCGACAAACTGACCGGAGGTGTAAAAGCCGACGGCGGAGGCGCGCTCCTGCTCGGGGAACCAGCTGGTGACCAAGCGATTGTTGGTCGGGAACGCGGGCGCTTCAAAGATGCCGGTGATGGCACGCAAACCAATCAGCGATAATAGTCCGCTGGCAAAACCCTGGAATAAGGTGGCAACTGACCAACCGAAGATGGCAATAAAATAGGTCAGGCGGGAACCGACGCGATCGAGGAACCAGCCACCGGGGATCTGACACAGGGTATATAACCAGGCAAAGGCAGAGAAGACGTATCCCATCTCAGCTTTGCTGATACCGAACTCTTCCTGAATATGGGCAGAGGCCACCGCTAAATTAGCGCGGTCGACATAGCAAATCACCACCGTAATAAAGATCATCAACAGCGTAATATAACGACGCCGTGTCGGTTTGGCCTGAACAGCAGAGAGATCCATGGTGTTTCTCCGTAATCGTGTTTGTAGTTCAGGCGTGACGAAGCACGCCGCTACAAATGCAGGGCAAGGATATTGAAGGTAAAACCGCACAGGCGGTAAATGTCATCTGCCGGGATAAGGCTGAGCGAGGCCCTATGCCTTATTTCACCGGCATATCTTTATCTAAAAGATTTTATAAATTCTTAAACCCTAAATAATTCGACGTGCAGACAGGCGGCAAGGGAATATATTCCCCAGAGCTTGCTCAAGGTGAATGAGCGCAGCCAGCGCATCTACAGATTGAAGTATGACGGGTATTACCACTCTGCAACCGATCCATCTGGGAAGCGCCACAATGGATTGCGCCAGTCCGGTGCATTTTTACTTCTTTCAATCACCAGCTCTTCGTTAATTTCCACGCCGAGGCCCGGTTTATTCAGCGGATAGAAGTGACCATCATCCATTTTGAAATCATCTTTATTGATGACGTAATCCAGCAGTTCAGCACCCTGATTATAGTGAATGCCCATACTCTGCTCCTGGAACACCGCGTTGCGTGACACGAAATCGACGTGCAGGCAGGCAGCGAGTGCGATTGGGCCGAGCGGACAGTGCGGTGCCAGCGCCACATCATAGGACTCCGCCATCGCGGCAATTTTATAGCATTCGGTGATACCGCCCGCATGCGACAGATCCGGTTGCAGAATCGCCAAGCCGCCCGCTTCCAGCACGCGCTTGAACTCGAAGCGCGAGAACATGCGTTCGCCTGCAGCAATCGGAATATGGGTTTGCGCCGCCAGACGCGGATAGTATTCCGCCTGCTCCGCCAGCACCGGCTCTTCTATAAACAACGGGCGATACGGCTCCAGCTCTTTAATCAGCACTTTCGCCATTGGCGCACTGACGCGGCCGTGGAAATCGAGGCCGAACTCAATCTCTTTGCCAAAGGCTTCGCGAATCTGTGCCACGGTGTTCACGGCAGCATCCACTTTGCGCGCATTATCGATAATGCCCATCTCTTCGCAGCCATTCAGCTTAAAGGTGTCGAAGCCTATCTTGCGCAGTTTCTTGATGCCATCAACAACTTCTTCCGGGCGATCGCCCCCCACCCAACTGTAAGCCTTGATGCTGTCACGCACCAGACCACCCAGCAGTTGATACACCGGCACACCCAGCGCTTTGCCTTTGATATCCCACAAAGCCTGATCGATACCGGCAATAGCGCTCATCAGAATCGGACCGCCGCGATAAAATCCACCGCGATACATCACCTGCCACAAGTCGTTGATGCGTGCCGGGTCCTGACCAATCAGATATTCCGACAGCTCATGCACGGCCGCTTCGACGCTGCGTGCGCGCCCTTCAATCACCGGCTCGCCCCAGCCGACAATGCCTTCGTCAGTTTCGATTTTCAGGAACATCCAGCGCGGCGGCAGGCGATAGGTGGTCAGTTTGGTAATTTTCATCGTACAGCGTCCTTATAAGCAGCAATAAATGCGCGAGCTTTCTCCACAGTGCGCGACAGCGGCTGGCCAGCGCGATAAAGATCGCTGCCCAAACCTGCGCCAATGCAGCCTGCGGCCATAAATTCATGCAAGTTTTCCGGCGTCACGCCGCCCACCGCAAACACTGGCACTTCCGGCGGCAGCACCGCTTTCAACGCCTTGATGTAGCCCGGTCCAAACGCCGACGATGGGAAGATTTTCAGCGCCTGGGCGCCCGCCTGCAGTGCGGTGAAGGCTTCAGTGGCGGTGGCGCAACCCGCAGCAACAATCATCCCTTTCGCCACGGCCTGACGGATTACTGCCGCATCGGTATTCGGCGTTACCACCAGCTTGCTGTTGAGCGTGGCCAGCTCATCGACCTGCGCCGGATTCAGCACCGTGCCCGCACCAATCAGCGCTTTATCGCCGAAAGTCTGCACCATCGCACCAATGCTTTTGGGCCATTCAGGGGAATTCAGCGGGATCTCGATGGCGTCAAAACCCGCTTCGATCAGCGCACCTACGTGTGCTTCGGCTTCGTCTGGCGTGATGCCACGTAAGATGGCGATCAACGGCAATTTAGTTTGCCAGGTCATCTGCAATACTCCTTATTCCATGCTGGAAAGCGCGATCGCCTTCCAATGTGACTGAATCCACACCGATAAATTGCAGCGCCTGCTGATAGCGCTGCGCCAGCGCATTTCCGGCAATAATGTTGACCGGTTGGCTGCGATCTACGTATTGCGTCATCAGCGCCACTTCATGACCAATCAACAGGCCGGATAAAAAATCGCTGATATGGTGGCGATTGCGTGCGCCCAACACATGAGAAGCACGCACTTCGAATAGGCGGGAAAGGATTGATGCATCGTGGCTGCCGACCGCTAAGCCCTCACGGAAAGCGGCGGGATTCTCTTCCTGCTCGGGTAAACCCGCACCAATCAGCGACTGTTTCAGCAACAGATGATGCAGTTCACCCGTCATCACCGTGCGGAAATCCTGTACTCGCTGCTGCTCCACCTGCACCCACTTAGCATGTGTGCCAGGCATTACATACTGCGTTGCAGGTTGCAGCGCTAAGGCACCCAGCAATTGTGTCTCTTCACCACGCATCACGTTGTAGTTATCAGCACGTTCGACGCTCAATCCCGGCACGATCCATGCTTTATCTTCAACGCGGGTCAGGCGGCTGCTGAGTTGGTCCAGCGCCACCGGACAGGCCAAATAAGGCACCGCAAGCCAGCCTGCATTGCTGCCGACCATGCCTGCCATCACTACCGGTACCTCATTCACTGGCCAGCCGTCAGTCACACTGGCAAACACCTCTGCTGGCGTGCGTCCGCCAAGACGCGTGACGCCCGCTTCTGAACGGCGCTCCTCAATACAGTTGCCCTGCTGATAATGCCAGGCACGTAAATTGGTTGAGCCCCAATCAATCGCGATATAGCTGGTCACATAATTTCCTTGAGTCGGGCGGTGGAGCTGGCGATCATTGCTTTTGCCGCCTGTTCCGCCGCATCGCCATCCTGATGACGAATGGCATCGAATAGCGCTTTGTGTTCGGCTAAGGTGCGCGGCATGTTGCCGGAATCAGCCATATAGGTTTTCGCAAACACCGCTTTCTGCAATTGACTGATTGCCACGTTAAGCTGCTGCAATACCGGATTGTGCACCGAGGCCAGTACCGCTTCGTGGTAGCGGATATCTGCCTCATTGAACGCTTCACGATCGAGATGATGAGCAACCATGTCGTTATAAGCCTGTTCAATCGCCGCCAAATCGGTTGAGGTCGCGCGTTCCGCCGACCAGCGTGCAATTTGGGGCTCCACCAGCACGCGCACTTCGCTCATCGCGGCAATCAGCCTTGGGTCTTGATCGTGCGCCAGTGCCCACTGCAATACGTCGCTATCGAGGTAATTCCACTGATTGCGCGGGGTAACAAAGGCGCCACGATAGCGCTTCATCTCCATCAGCCGCTTTGCCATCAGCGAGCGAAACACTTCGCGGATAATGTTGCGAGAGGTGCCAAAGCGCTCACACAACTCCGCTTCGGCGGGCAACGCAGCACCTGGCACATACTTCCCTGCGACAATTTCTTCACCCAGCGTAAGGATGATGCGCTCGGTTTTGCTTAATTGTTCTTGCGTCATGATGTTCCATTCAGTGAAAGACGGTAGCTCACCAGATTACTGCTTTCGACACGTGAAAACTAACCGCCACCTCACGCCATGACGCAGATTGTAGTACTAACAATATAAGTTGTACTACAATCTGGATCACATAATAGACAATTCGTGGGCGCATGAATGCGCACCCGGCAAAATCGAGCCGATTATGGGGTGGTGCATCACTTAGGGTGTATGAATAAACACTCGCGGAAACGGGAACGATCATTCCGTAGTGTTGCTGTTGATGTCGACCAATGGACACAACTCAGAGAGACGGACAGCAGTGCGCTGCCCGCAGAGTAGAGGATTACAGCACTAACTCTTCAATAGCGTGCGCGACACCATCTTCCATATTGGTTTTCGTCACGAACTGCGCAATGCTTTTTACCGAATCAATCGCATTACCCATCGCTACGCCGGTTCCGGCATATTCAATCATCGCCAGATCGTTTTCCTGATCACCAATCGCCATCACTTCCGACTGCTGCAGACCCAGTTTATCGGCCAGCATTTTCACGCCGTAGCCTTTATTGACCAGCGGATTAAGAATTTCCAGGTAATAAGGTGCGCTTTTCAGGATGGTGTAGCTATCACGGGCGCGCGCAGGCAGATCAGCAATCGCCTTATCCAGCAGATGTGGCTTGTCGATCATCATCAGTTTCGGGAAGCGCGTGGCGGGGTCCATCTCTTCCACCGCACGGTAACGCACCGGAATGCCGGTCAAACTGGCTTCGTGAATGGTGTATTCGCTGATGTCTTTGTTTGGCGTGTAGAGGAAGGATTTGTCGAACGCCTGGAAATGCACGCCGAGGTCGCGCGCCAGCTGCTCAATATAAAGATAGTCATCAAAACTGAGCGTCTGTTCGGCCACGACATCACCGTTAACCGCGTTGTGCACCAAAGCCCCGTTGTTGCTGATGCAATACTGGCCGGGCTGCTGCATATCCAGTTCCATCAGATAGCGCTCAATGCCGACCAACGGGCGACCGGTTGCCAGCACAATCGACACACCTTTATCGCGTGCACGACCAATGGCCGATTTTACTGCCGCCGTCACTTCGTGCTGCGGGTTGAGCAGCGTGCCGTCCATATCGATCGCAATCAATTTAATCGCCATAACATCCTCGGTTAAGTCAGAGTTTGTTTAATGCTAGCGCGATTCAGCTCACATTGACCAGTTAATCGACGATAGACGGCACTTCAGGCTATTTTACGGCAAGTGGCTTACGCACAAACAAGCCATAGCTCAACGCGCCGAGCATCAGCAAACCCGCCCCCAGCAAGAATACATTGGTAAATTTGCCGGTGGTATCGAGAATAATACCCGTGACGATCGGTGCCATTGCCGCGCCAAGGAAACCGCCAAAGTTCTGGATCGCGCCCAGAGAGGCGACCTGAGATTTGGGTGCGATATCACTGGCCAGCGTCCAAAGCGCGCCTTGTGGCATCTGCGAGCAGAAGTACCCCATGGCCAGCAACGCAATGGCTAATGGCGTGCTATCCACAAACGGAATTGGTGCCACAAAGCAGGCCGCCAGCGCTGCGCCGGTGACAATCGGCACTTTACGCGCAGTAATCGCACGGACACCGCGGCGCACCAAGCGATCGGACAGCATACCGCCCACCAGCACCCCTAAAATCCCGGCGAAGAAGGGAATGGAGGCGATCCACCCTGTTGCCTTCAGACTGAAGCCCAAGGATTTTTCCAGATAGCCCGGCAGCCAGGTGAGATACACCCAGATTGTAAACATGATGGAGAAGTTGCCGATCACCATAAACCACGTGGTGCTGTGGCGGAACAAGGCACCCCAACTGGACTGCGCTTTCTCATCCGGCGAGGCCACGCTGCGATGGCCCGCATGCAACAGCGCATCTTCACGCGCATTCGGGTCGCGGTAAAACTTCCACCATGCCAGCAGCAAAGGGATCCCCATTAAACCAATCGCAACAAACATGCCGCGCCAGCCCAATGTCAGCAGCAGTACGGTGAGAATCGGTGGCGCAATCGCATTGGCGATTTGCGAACCAGTATTGATGATTGCCGTGGGTAATCCGCGTTCGTTATCACCAAACCAGCGATGGGTGATCTTGATGCCTGAGGTGAAAAAGGGTGATTCGGCAATACCCAACATCATGCGTAAGCCATAGAAGAAGCTGTAGCTATTCACAAACGATGCCAGCACGGTAAAGGTGGACCATAATCCCAGCGCCCATGAAAACATTCTTTTCGGGCCAAACTTATCGACTAACCAGCCAGCAGGGAGGTTCGCCAGCGCATAAGGCCAGAGAAACGCCGACAGTAACATTCCCATTTCGGTTTGCGAGAAGCCAAACTCGGCAGCAATGGTGGTATTGGCGATACTGAGGTTGGCGCGATCAAGGTAGTTAACCACCGCCGCCAACAGTAAAAGCAACACAATGCCCCAACGCAGTTTGCTTACTACCGGGGTTGGCGCGAGGGTCGCATCGGATAACGTATGCGCGGAGGGTTTCATGACGCCTCCTGCGGGGCAGAGAACAAGTCGAGATGGATTTTCATCACCGCTTTGCGAATCCGCTGTACTTCGGGCGCGGCACAACACGGACGATGGACATCGTGCGGGAAAAACAGCGCAAACTGGCCCGGCGTCAGCGTAATCATCGACTCATCAATGGTGTCCTGATAAAACACAACGTCGCGCTCACTGCGCAGATCTTCAGTAATGACGTGCTGCGGATGGGCACGCGCCACGCCAATATTCTCACGCCCTTCCAGTAAATACTGGATATCAACATAGTTAAAATGCGACTCCGCACGGCGTGCGCTTGCCGGCTCAGTCTCCATTTCCTGCACCAGACAGAACATCTGGTTGTTGGGCAATAAATCGTATTTCCCTGCTTCCAGCTGGCTGAAATCAGTATCCGCAATCCAGCGAATAGCCTGGTCAACTATGGGATGAAAAGCGTGGCGCTCGCGCGGCCAGTCCAGTCGATCGCATACAATCATGATGTTTTCCCGTGTCGTTATCGTTAGTGGGTTCAGGTACAGCGGGAGGATAAATATCCTCCCTTCAGAGGATTTATTTGGCTACGCGCGGCTGCCATAACGCGGTGCCATCACGGATTTGATCGAGCAGTACGCTTAGGCCCCAGAATTTTTCCAGCACGTCATCTTTGTTCACGCGGCAGTGCTCGCTAGCAAAAGTCCCGAGGCGCTGGTGATAGATTTTGGCGTTTTTCGGATAGCCGAGGGTCTCGGTCACCGCGCTCAGTGACAGGAACAGAGACAGCTCATGGGCTTTATCCGGCTGCTGTGCACCTTGGTGGTACAGCCAGTGATACAGGCCCGGATGGAAATTGGTGAACACGCCACTGAAACCTTTTGAACCTGCCTGCATCGCCGGCCAGGCAATCGCGGCATTCGCATTGATGATCGCCAGTGGCGTGCCCTCTGCCAGCTTGACGCGACGCTCAACGGTGGGCAGATCACAACTCACATCTTTCAGAACCACGAAACGACCGCTGTTAGCACAGAAGCTGAACTCGTCATCGGTTAACAGACGGCGATAAGGTGCCGGGCACTCATACAGACCCAACGGTAAATCGGCTGGCAATGCCTCCAGCAGATGGTTGATGTGAGCATAAAATGTTTCACTGCCCTGATTCTTCGGATCAAGATGATTGGTTACTAACACCAGCGCATCAATGCCCGTTTTGGCCATGGCTTGCAGCTCGGTAGTCTGTTCGGTCAGGTCGTCGCTAATATGACCAGAGGCGATCACCGGGACACGGCCCTGCACTTTTTCTACTACAAAGCGTGCCAGCTCAACGCGTTCCTCAAGGCTGAGATACTGCATCTCACTCGACTGACACACCGCGAACAGTGCATCGACGCCCTCTTGCAAATACCAGCCGATCAACTTTTCCAGGCCGGGATAATCAATCTGGTTATCCGGGGTAAACGGGGTCAACATGACCGGTACAATGCCTTCAATCTTTTTCATCATCTCTCCTGCCAGCGGAATACCGCTGTGATTCATTATTGGATTTATCGTTGTTGAAGTCGGGTCAGCACCTGCTGACGGTCGGGCATGTTGCTGGCCCCTTCTCGCTCTACTGCCAGCGAAGCAAAGGCCGATGCCCAGGTTGCGGCCTGTAGCAGACTTTGTCCCTGGGCTAATGCCGCAGCCAGCGCGCCATTGAAGGCATCCCCTGCGCCCGTGGTATCAACACTGAGCGCTGGAAAAGCCGGAATGTGGTGGAATTGTTGGTTATCAAACAGCAGCGCGCCGCGCGATCCCATGGTGATGATCACGCGCCTGGCACCCAGTGCGACAATCGCCTGCGCGGCCGCACGCGCACTCGGCAGGTCAAGGATTTCAATCCCCGACAGGCGCGAAGCTTCCGTTTCGTTCGGCGTGAGGACATCAATCATCGCCAAGCAGCTCACCACGTCAGCGGAAAACGGTGCAGGGTTCATGATGACGCGAACGCCTAAGGTGTGCGCGAGACGGATGGCGCTGCGGGTGGCCTCAAAGTTGTTCTCCAGTTGCAGCAACATCACATCCGCATCGGTTAATTCGTGCGTGAGTTCGGCAATCTCTTCATCAGTGACGGTTTTATTGGCACCCGAGTAGATCGCAATCATGTTCTCGCCATTTTCCTGCGAGACATAAATGATGGCGCTGCCAGTGGGTTCGGTGTCTGTTTGGTAAAGACGGAAAGAGTGAATGTCGGATGCAGACAGGTGATCGAACGCGAACTGGCTGAACTGGTCAGTCCCCACCTTGGCCACAAAATGGACGCGAGTGCCGGCACAGCTGGCCGCCATCGCCTGGTTTGCCCCTTTGCCGCCCGGTCCCAGGGTGCTTCCGAGGGCCATCAGCGATTCGCCACTTTGCGGAAAGCGCGCCACTTTCGCCACGATATCAACGTTAAATGCACCAAGGATGCAGACTTTCCCCTGCTTTCCTGACGACTTTCCCGATGCTTTGCGTGACTGAAGGCGCTGCAATAACACTTCAAAATTACCGCTTTCGCTGATCAGTTTTTCCTGCATATTGCGGCGCAACGCAATAGCACCGCCATAGCAGCGCTGCACTAATCCCTGTTGCGCCAATGCGCTGAGATCGGTGCGAATGGTTTCCCGTGTCACACCAAGCTGGCTAGCCAGTCCATTCACCGTGACGCGTTCGTGTTCATCCAGCCACTGCAAAATCTGGCTACGTCGTTCTTCCAAAAACATGCGCTCTCCTCCGCTTCGCACGCAAGCGTAAGGGAGACGGCGATTTATGAAAGTGATACGGATCTCAGCACTCGGGGAAAAACGGAAGCAAACAAAAACTAACGCAGATGTTTTTTAAGGAAAAAGAAGATTGTCAGGCGAATAGCAAAATGCGGGGAATTAAAAACCCTTCCCGGTTGGGAAGGGTTGAACAGATTAGATATCGATGTTGGCCGCTTTCAGCGCGTTCTCTTCAATGAAGGCACGGCGTGGTTCAACCGCATCGCCCATCAGCGTGGTGAACAGCTGGTCAGCCGCGATGGCATCTTTAATGGTGACGCGCAGCATGCGGCGGCTGTCTGGATCCATGGTGGTTTCCCACAGCTGCTCTGGGTTCATTTCGCCCAGACCTTTGTAACGCTGGACTGACAAACCACGACGCGACTCTTTCACCAGCCACTCAATTGCCTGCTCGAAGCTGGTCACTGGCTGACGGCGATCACCACGTTCGATAAACGCATCTTCTTCAATCAGGCCGCGCAGTTGCTCGCCCAGACCACAGATTTTGCGATACTCCGGTCCATCGATGAACTCGTTATCCATTGGATAGTCGGTATCAACACCGTGCGTACGCACACGTAATACCGGTTCGAACACGTTCAGTTCGCTATTGGTGCGCACGTGCGCCATATAGCTGCTGCCGTGCGCTTCACGCTCGGTCAGGTATGCAACTAAACCTTCAATCCAGCCTTTAACCGCGGCTTCATTGCTGAGATCGCTCAGGGTTGGATGATAGATCAGGCCACGCAGCATTGCCGTTGGGAAACGGCGTTCCATACGCTTGATCATGCGCTGGGTGCTGTTGAAATCACCCACCAGATTTTCCAGCGGCTGGCCACCCAGCGCCGGAGCACTGGCGTTGGTGTGCAGCGTTGCACCATCAAGCGCGATAGCGATCTGGTACTGATCCATCGCTTCGTCATCTTTAATGTACTGTTCTTGCTTGCCTTTCTTCACTTTATACAGTGGCGGCTGAGCAATATAAACATGACCACGTTCGACGATTTCCGGCATCTGACGATAGAAGAAGGTCAACAGCAGCGTACGAATGTGCGAACCATCGACGTCAGCATCGGTCATGATGATGATGCTGTGATAACGCAGTTTGTCCGGGTTATATTCGTCGCGTCCGATACCACAACCGAGTGCGGTGATAAGCGTAGCCACTTCCTGAGAAGAGAGCATCTTATCGAAACGCGCTTTCTCAACGTTGAGGATTTTACCTTTCAACGGCAGGATCGCCTGGTTCTTACGGTTACGTCCCTGCTTCGCAGAGCCGCCCGCTGAGTCCCCTTCCACTAAGTAGATTTCAGACAGTGCAGGGTCGCGTTCCTGGCAATCTGCCAGCTTGCCCGGCAGACCAGCCAAATCCAGTGCGCCTTTACGGCGAGTCATTTCACGTGCGCGGCGTGCCGCTTCACGTGCACGCGCAGCATCAATAATTTTGCCAACCACGATTTTCGCGTCTGACGGGTTTTCCAGCAGGTATTCGCTCAGCAGTTCGTTCATCTGCTGCTCAACCGCCGATTTAACCTCAGAGGAGACCAGCTTGTCTTTGGTCTGTGAAGAGAACTTCGGATCCGGCACTTTCACCGAAACCACGGCAATCAGGCCTTCACGCGCATCATCACCGGTGGCGCTAACTTTGGCTTTTTTGCTGTAGCCTTCTTTATCCATGTAAGCATTCAGCGTACGCGTCATTGCCGCACGGAAACCGGCCAGGTGCGTACCGCCATCGCGCTGTGGAATATTGTTGGTGAAGCAGTAAATGTTTTCCTGGAAACCATCGTTCCACTGCAGCGCCACTTCTACGCCGATACCGTCTTTCTCGGTAGAGAAATAGAACACGGTTGGGTGAATCGGGGTTTTGTTCTTGTTGAGATACTCAACAAACGCACGAATCCCCCCTTCGTAGTGATAATGGTCGCTCCTGCCATCACGTTTATCTTCCAGACGAATCGACACGCCCGAGTTCAGGAACGACAGTTCACGCAGGCGTTTTGCCAGGATGTCGTATTCGAATTCGATGACGTTGGTGAAGGTTTCATAGCTCGGCCAGAAGCGGACACGCGTACCGGTGGCTTCGGTATCACCGGATACGGCAAGCGGTGCCTGCGGCACACCGTGCTGGTAAATCTGCTGATGCACTTTACCTTCGCGGCGAATCGTCAGCTCCAGTTTCTGCGACAAGGCGTTAACCACTGAAACACCCACGCCGTGCAGACCACCGGACACTTTATACGAGTTATCGTCGAATTTACCGCCGGCGTGCAGGACGGTCATGATCACTTCCGCCGCAGACACACCCTCTTCCGGGTGAATGCCGGTCGGAATACCACGGCCATCATCTTGAACAGACACAGAATTGTCCGCATGGATGGTCACTACAATGTCACTACAGTGACCCGCGAGCGCTTCGTCGATTGCGTTATCCACGACCTCGAATACCATGTGATGCAGACCGGTGCCGTCATCCGTATCGCCGATGTACATGCCCGGGCGTTTGCGTACCGCATCAAGCCCTTTAAGAACTTTGATACTTGAGGAGTCATAAGAATTCGACATCAACGTTTCTCGCTCATTTAATCTTCAGGTTGAACCGCTATTTTACCCTGTTCCACGCGGAACATCTTGCCCTTTTCGTCACTCATGTCGATTACATGTTCGACACCAATGGCACTGACAAACACCTGAGCCTGCGTGGCTTTCAGGCGCTCGGCAAGCAGCCGACGACGTGAATCGTCCAGCTCCGAAGCAAAGTCATCAATCAGGTACAAACAGCGACGTCCGCTGCTGCGCGTCAGATATTCGCCCTGCGCTAAACGCAGTGCACACATCAGCAGCTTTAATTGACCGCGTGAGAGTAAATCTTCCACCGGCGTGCCTTCTGCACGAATGCGAAAATCGGCTTTGTGCGGGCCGCTGGCGGTATAGGTGAGCGCGCGATCGCGCTCGAAATTGCGTTCCAGCAGTTCGGCAAAGTCGCTCTCTTTATCCCAACCACGTTGGAACGAAAACGACAGCTCAAACTCTGGTAAAAATTGACCACAGGTGGCGATAATCTCTTTCGAGATCGCCGCACTGTACTCGGCGCGCCATTGGCTAATTTGTTCGGCCAAAGGCACTAATTCTTGATCCCATGGGCGGATCTGGCTGTAGCGCGAAACTTGTCGCAATGCAGCATTGCGCTGTTTCATCAAGCGTCGCAAATTGTTCCAGGCATTGAAAAAACCTGGCGCAGAGTGGAAACAGCCCCAATCAACATAGGCCCTACGGTATTTGGGGCCGCCGTTGAGCAAAGTAAACCCCTCGGGGGTAATCAACTGCATCGGCAACAGCTGCGCTAATTCCGCGACTTTATGGCCATCACTGCCGTCGATGCGTACTTTACTGTCGCCTGCACGGTTTTTGGTGAGCCCCACGGCCAATTCGCGCTCGCTGCCTTCAATACGGCCGTGCAGGACAAATGCATCCTGATCGTGGCGGATCACGCGCCCGGCCTGCAAACTGCGAAACGCACGACCATGTCCGAGGGTGTAAATCGCCTCGAGCACACTGGTTTTACCGCTGCCGTTAGCACCCACCAGGAAATTAAAGCCCGGTGCCAACGTGAGATCGGCCTGCTCAATATTACGGAAATCTTTAATCAGGAGGCGGGTTAAAGCCATGACGTGTTCCGGGGATCAACGTAGGGGAGCCATTAATGGCTCCCGAAGTGGTGCAAAAATCAGCCAGGTCGCATAAATGCCGACCCTACAATCTCATAGGCATAACGACGTAGGCCGCTGCTGGGCTGGCGACATCTTCAATTTGCACACTGGAAACCGAATCGGTCAGCAGCAAACGCACGTTCTCGCACTTCAGCGCATTGAGCACATCCAGCACGTAACTGACGTTGAAACCAATCTCCAGCTCGGTGCCGCTGTACGATACATCCAGCATCTCTTCCGCTTCTTCCTGTTCAGGGTTATTAGCAGTGATCTTGAGCTGATTTTCGGTGATATAGATGCGAACACCGCGGAACTTCTCATTAGAGAGGATCGCTGCACGGGCAAACGCCTGCTTCAGCAAATCGCAACCAGCTTCCAACGCTTTGTCTGGGTTTTTCGGCAATACGCGACGATAATCCGGGAAACGGCCATCAACCAGCTTAGACGTGAAGATAAAGTCACCGACGTGCGCGCGAATGTTGCTGCTGCCAATTTGCACTTGCAACGGGGTTTCGCCACCATCTAGCAGACGTACCAGCTCAATCACACCTTTACGTGGCACGATCACCGAATGGTTAGGCAGTGCTTGACCAATCGGCATAGAACACACGGCCAGGCGGTGCCCATCGGTGGCGACGGTACGCAATTCTTCACCTTCGGTCTCAAACAGCATGCCGTTAAGGTAATAACGCACATCCTGATGTGCCATGGAGAACTGAGTCGCTTCGATCAGACGTTTCAGCGTGGCCTGCGGCAAGGTGAATTCGACCTCGCTCTGCCAGTCATCCAGATTCGGGAAGTCAGTGGCGGGCAGCGTCGATAATGAAAAACGACTGCGGCCAGAACGCACCAGCATTCTGTCACCTTCCAGCGTCAGGCTGATTTCAGCGCCTTCCGGAAGGCCGCGGCAAATATCCAGGAATTTGCGGGCAGGAACGGTTGTCGCACCGGGCTCATGCGGCTGCGTCAATGCAACGCGCGCCACCATCTCCATTTCCAAGTCGGTGCCCGTCAGCCTCAGCGAACCTTCACTGACCTGCAGCAGTAAATTTCCTAGGATGGGTAAAGTGGGTCGTCCGCCAAGCGGGCCACTCACCTGTTGCAGTGGTTTCAGCAACTGCTCACGTTCTACAATAAATTTCATATGCGTCAGGAAGATAAGGTTCGAATGAGGTTAGAAAAATCTTCTTTGATGTCGTGGCTCTCTTCGCGCAACTGCTCGATTTTACGGCAGGCGTGGAGCACGGTGGTATGGTCGCGGCCACCAAACGCATCACCAATTTCAGGCAGACTATGGTTGGTTAGCTCTTTTGCCATTGCCATCGCCATCTGACGCGGACGTGCCACTGAGCGCGAACGACGCTTCGACAGCAAATCCGCCACTTTAATCTTGTAGTACTCGGCCACCGTTTTCTGAATATTGTCGATAGTGACGAGCTTTTCCTGTAACGCCAGCAGATCGCGCAGCGCTTCACGGACGAAATCAATGGTAATGGCGCGGCCAGTAAAATTGGCATTGGCGATAACGCGGTTCAGCGCCCCTTCCAACTCACGCACATTAGAACGCAGACGCTTAGCAATAAAGAAGGCGACTTCACCTGGCAGACGAATATCATTTTCGTCGGCTTTCTTCATTAGGATCGCCACGCGCGTTTCCAGCTCAGGCGGCTCGATCGCGACAGTTAAGCCCCAGCCAAAGCGGGACTTCAGGCGATCTTCCACGCCGTTGATCTCTTTCGGGTAGCGATCCGAGGTCAGAATGATCTGTTGGTTGCCTTCCAGCAGCGCATTAAAGGTATGGAAAAACTCCTCCTGCGAGCGCTCTTTATTGGCAAAGAATTGAATGTCATCGATTAACAGCGCATCGACGGAGCGGTAGTAACGCTTAAACTCTTCAATGGCATTGTTTTGCAGCGCTTTTACCATGTCCTGCACAAAGCGCTCGGAGTGCATGTAAACCACTTTGGCATTCGGCTTGCGCGCAATAATGCCATTACCCACCGCGTGCAATAGGTGAGTTTTACCCAAACCTGTGCCGCCATAAAGGAAGAGTGGGTTATAAGCGCCGCCGGGATTATCCGCCACCTGACGTGCCGCCGCGCGTGCCAACTGGTTAGATTTACCTTCAACAAAGTTGTCGAAGTTATGGCGGTTATTCACATTGGAACGGTAAGTCACGTCTGCGGGTGCTGGCACCGAATCCCAACTTGGACGCAGAATTTGCGCCGGAGCAGGACGATTTTCAACCGGTGCAGGCGTGCTGTAGCTCGCCATTACAGGCTGAGTGGTTGCCATTTGCGCAGCCGGGCGCGTGCCCACTTCAAAACGCAGCAAAGGCACATTCGGACCGCAGAATTCATTCAGCAGCCCATTGATACTATTGAGATATTTATCCCGAACCCAGTCGAGTACAAACCGATTTGGTGCATACAAGGTCAGCGTATTGTCGTTTAATTCAGCCTGCAGCGGACGAATCCACATGCTGAATTCGGTGGCAGGAAGCTCATCCTGCAAACGGGCAAGACACTGTTGCCAAAGCGTAAGTGACACGGCGGACTCCACTCGTACAAAATCGATAAGAATTTCAGGCGCTAAAATATTAGAAACTGTCTTTTTTGACACAGGCGGTCAGAAAGCGCCTGCGACCGCTATGCGCGGTAGTCATCCCCGGCGATCGCAGTTGAGGATCGTCAGCGGAAGGGCGGATCATAGCGCAAAGCGGCACAGAGATCTTCCCTTTCTACACAGTTTTGATCCAATTTATCCACAGGCTACTGAAGCGCTAATGAGTTTACGCTTTCTGCGGAAAAAGCGAGCGGTGATCTCGCTGAAAGCTGCAATTTTTCTGGTCGCCTCTCGTTTCCGCGCAATAAATCTGCAAATTGATCGCAAGAAGATCCTGCGCGATCCTTGCGCTTTACCCCATAGCCCGTATAATTCCCCACCCGGCATTATTGCGTGAAGCCTTGATGCCCGGAATCAGCGGGCTGTATCTGGGTTTCCAGGTGCCGCGAACTGCGAAGTAAATTGACTCCGGACTGTACAATTATTACAATCCCGCCTCTTTATTAAAGACACATTGAGGCGTTGGTCGATTTACTGGCCCGAAAACGCGTCACCCAGTGAAAATTTTCAAGTTTAGGTAGAAATCGCCATGAAACGCACTTTTCAACCGTCCGTACTGAAGCGCAACCGTTCACACGGTTTCCGTGCTCGTATGGCAACAAAAAATGGTCGTCAGGTTCTGGCACGTCGTCGTGCTAAAGGCCGTTCTCGTCTGACCGTTTCTAAGTAATAAAGCTAACCCTAGTGGTTAAGCTCGCATTTCCCAGGGAGTTACGTTTGTTAACTCCCACTCATTTCACTTTCGTCTTCCAGCAGCCACAAAGAGCCGGTACGCCGCAAATCACCATCCTCGGCCGACTTAATTCGCTGGGGCATCCCCGCATCGGTCTTACCGTCGCTAAAAAGCATGTGAAACGCGCCCATGAACGCAACCGGATCAAGCGATTGACCCGCGAAAGCTTTCGTCTGCGCCAACACGAGCTGCCTGCGATGGATTTTGTCATCGTGGCGAAAAAAGGGATTGCTGACCTCGATAACCGTGCGTTAACGGAAGCGTTGGAGAAACTATGGCGTCGTCACTGTCGCCTGGCTCGCGGCTCCTGATCGCCCTGATACGCGTTTATCAACGCGCCATCAGCCCACTGCTGGGACCTCATTGTCGGTTCCATCCCACCTGCTCGCAGTATGGGATTGAGGCTTTACGACGCTTTGGTGTTGTAAAAGGCAGTTGGTTGACGATTAAACGCGTATTAAAATGCCACCCTTTGAACCCGGGTGGTGACGATCCTGTGCCGCCAAAAACCTTTGATACCAGAGAACATTAACGATGGATTCGCAACGTAATCTCTTTCTCATCGCTTTTCTGTTCGTGTCTTTTATGATCTGGCAAGCTTGGCAGACGGACCACGCTCCGCAGCCACAGCAGACTCAGACCACGCAGAACACAAGCAGCGCAGCGGGTGATGCCGCCACTTCCGGCGTGCCGGCTAGCGGTCAGGGCCAAACGATCACCGTTAAGACTGATGTCCTGTCACTCAACATCAATACTCGCGGTGGCGATATTGAGCAGGCACTGCTGCTGACCTACCCGGACAAACTGGGTTCTGACGCACCGTTCCAGCTGCTGGAAACCACTCCAGCCTTCGTTTATCAGGCGCAAAGTGGCTTAACCGGCCGTAACGGTCCGGATAACCCGAACAATGGCGCACGTCCGCTGTTCACCACTACACAAGATCATTTCGAGATGGCCGATGGCCAGACCGAACTGCGCGTGCCGCTCACCTGGACTGACGAAAAAGGTGTGGTTTACACCAAAACCTTCGTCTTCAAGCGTGGCGAATTCGCGGTTAACGTTGACTACAACATCAATAACGCCTCTCAGCAGCCGCTGGAAGTGTCGATGTTTGGTCAGCTGAAGCAGACTATTGATCTGCCGAAGCACCGTGATACGGGCAGCAATAACTTTGCACTGCACACCTTCCGTGGCGCAGCGTACTCGACCAGCGAAGCGAAATACGAAAAGTATAAATTCGATACTATCGCGGAAAACGAGAACCTGAACGCGACCACCAGCAATGGTTGGGTTGCGATGCTGCAGCAATATTTCGCTACGGCTTGGGTGCCACGTACTCAGGGCAACAACACCCTGTACACCAGCAACCTGGGCAACGGCATTGCGGCAATCGGTTATAAATCTTCACCGGTCACCGTCGCAGCAGGCGCACAGCAAGATCTCGGCGCGACCCTGTGGTTAGGCCCGGAAATCCAGGACAAAATGGCGGCTATCGCGCCTCACCTGGATCTGACCGTGGACTACGGATGGTTGTGGTTCATCTCTCAGCCACTGTTTAAGCTGCTGAAGTTCATTCACAGCTTTATCGGTAACTGGGGCTTCTCGATTATCGTTATCACCTTCATCGTTCGTGGCATCATGTACCCGCTGACTAAAGCGCAGTACACCTCCATGGCGAAGATGCGTATGCTGCAGCCGAAGATTCAGGCGATGCGTGAGCGTCTGGGCGATGACAAGCAGAAGCAGAGCCAGGAAATGATGGCGCTGTATAAAGCAGAGAAAGTGAACCCACTGGGTGGCTGCTTACCGCTGGTTATCCAGATGCCAATCTTCCTGGCCTTGTACTACATGCTGTCAGGTTCGATTGAACTGCGTCATGCACCGTTCATTCTGTGGATTCATGACCTGTCCGCGCAGGACCCGTACTACATCCTGCCGGTTATCATGGGTATCACCATGTTCTTCATTCAGAAGATGTCACCGACCACCGTGACCGATCCGATGCAGCAGAAGATCATGACCTACATGCCGGTTATCTTTACCGTGTTCTTCCTGTGGTTCCCTGCGGGTCTGGTGCTGTACTACATCGTTAGTAACCTGGTGACCATTCTCCAGCAGCAGCTGATTTATCGCGGTCTGGAAAAACGTGGCCTGCACAGCCGCGACAAGAAGAAAGCGTAACTTCTGACTGCAACAGCAGCAGCGTATACTCAAGGGGCGGCATTTATGTCGCCCTGTTTTTTTTCAAAATTTGTACCCTAAATAATTCGAGCTGCAGCAACGAGGCAAGCGAAAGAATCTTCAGGAGCTTACTCAAGTAAGTAACTGAGATGAATGAGCGCAGCCAATGCCGCTGCGGCTTGAAGTCTGACGGATAAGAGAGAGAATCATGAGCCACAGCGATACCATCGTTGCCCAGGCGACGCCTCCCGGTCGTGGCGGCGTCGGCATTCTGCGTATTTCAGGCGCCAAAGCCGCAGACGTCGCGCAAGCCGTGCTCGGTAAATTGCCGAAACCGCGCTATGCCGACTATTTGCCGTTCAACGATGCGGATGGCAGCGTACTGGATCAAGGGATTGCGCTGTGGTTTCCCGGCCCTAACTCCTTTACAGGCGAAGACGTACTGGAGCTGCAAGGTCACGGCGGTCCGGTGATTCTTGATCTGCTGCTCAAGCGTATTGTTGCCCTTTCAGGTGTGCGTATCGCGCAGCCGGGTGAATTCTCTGAACGCGCCTTCCTAAACGATAAACTCGATCTGGCGCAGGCAGAAGCTATTGCCGACCTAATCGATGCCAGTTCAGAGCAGGCGGCGCGTTCCGCAGTGAACTCACTACAAGGCGCATTTTCCCTGCGCATCAATACGCTTGTGGAAGCACTGACTCACCTGCGCATCTATGTGGAAGCCGCCATCGACTTCCCGGATGAGGAGATCGACTTCCTGTCTGACGGCAAAATCGAAGGCCAGCTGAATGTGGTGATCGGTGACCTTGATAACGTGCGCGCCGAAGCGCGTCAGGGCAGCCTGCTGCGTGAAGGAATGAAAGTGGTGATTGCCGGTCGCCCTAACGCCGGTAAATCCAGCTTGCTTAACGCCCTTGCCGGTCGTGAAGCCGCGATTGTCACCGATATCGCCGGTACTACCCGCGACGTGCTGCGCGAGCACATTCATATCGACGGCATGCCGCTACACATCATTGATACCGCCGGTTTACGTGAAGCCAGTGATGAAGTCGAACGTATTGGGATTGAACGTGCGTGGCAGGAAATCGAACAGGCTGACCGGGTGCTGTTCATGGTAGATGGTACCACCACCGATGCCACCGAAGCCGCCGCTATCTGGCCTGATTTCGTGGCACGTTTACCGGACCAATTGCCGATTACCGTAGTGCGTAACAAAGCCGATATGACCGGCGAAGTGCTGGGCCTGACAGAAGTGAATGATCACTCACTGATTCGCCTCTCTGCACGTACCGGCGAAGGCGTGGATGCACTGCGCGATCATCTGAAACAGAGCATGGGCTTCTCCGGCAATATGGAAGGTGGCTTCCTGGCACGTCGACGCCATCTGCAGGCATTGGAGTTGGCGGCCACTCACTTACAGCAGGGTAAAGACCAGCTTCTGGGTGCCTGGGCGGGTGAACTGCTGGCGGAAGAGTTGCGCCTGGCACAACAGGCACTGAGTGAAATCACTGGGGAGTTCACCTCCGACGATCTGCTCGGCAGGATTTTCTCCAGCTTCTGCATTGGTAAATAGTACCGACTTTGGTCGCCATCAATGGCGCCCCTACAATCTGTCTACGCGATTCTGTAGGGTGCGCATTGATGCGCACTGGGTTCGCTGTAAACATGCATCTTTGTTATTTGGCACCCCCTCTCCTTTGCAGTATAACGATCGCTGGCACGTGCTAAAGCGCACCGGCCACATCGACTATTCATGCTAAAAATCAGGCGCGACTGGCCGCCTGAACAGGAGAGACACATGAGTATACCGCTCGACAGCGTGGCGCTGAACGCGCTGTTTAATGACGCTCGCACGCACAGCTATTGGCAGGACAAACCCCTTTCCCACGACGTGCTGCAGCAGCTCTACAGCCTGACCGCACTCGGCCCAACTTCAGCCAACTGCTCACCGGGACGTTTCGTGTTTGTCACTTCTCAGGAAGGCAAAGAAAAGCTGAAGCCCGCGCTCTCCTCTGGCAACGTGGATAAAACCATGGCGGCACCCGCGACGGTGATTGTGGCGTGGGACCCAGAATTTTATGAGGCATTACCAAAACTCTTCCCACACGGTGATGCGCGCAGCTGGTTCACCAGCAGTCCAGATTTGGCTAAAGAGACCGCATTCCGCAACAGCAGCCTGCAAGCAGGCTACCTGATCCTGGCAGCACGCTCATTGGGCCTGGATGCCGGTCCAATGTCTGGCTTTGATCCAGCAAAAGTGAACGAAGCTTTCTTTAGCGAAAGCAAATGGCAGGTGAATTTACTGATTAACCTTGGCTACGGTGAAGCCAGCAAACTGCATGAGCGTTTGCCGCGTTTAGGCTTCGACGAAGCCAGCAAATTTGCCTGATTGAAAACGGGCGTCGCGATGAATACTCGACGCCTGCTCTTCTCGCTTAACCCAGCGAGTGAAAACCGCTGTTAAAGTACACCATCGGCTCTGCGGCTTCGCCCGGTAAGGCGATACCGACAATACGCGCCAGCAGGACGCTGTGCGTATTCCACTCCACCACTTTTTCCAGCTGGCAGTCAAAGCTCACTAGTGCATCGGCCAATACCGGAGCACCGGTATTCAGCGTGTGCCATTCACCGCTCTGAAAACGTTCTGCACGACGCGCAGACTGGCTAAACTGGGCGCATAAATCATCATGCTGCTCACGCAAGACGTTAACGGCAAAGTGGCCCGCGTTAACGAAAGCATCGTGGCTGGACGCGCTACGATTGACGCACACCAACAGGCTTGGCGGCTCAGCAGCCAGTGAGCTAACCGAGGTGGCAATCAGCCCCAGCTTTTCGCCCTGGAACTCAGTGGTCACCAATGAAACACCTGCAGTTAAGCGGCGCATGCCATGACGAAATTCATCCAGAGAGATCGATTCCTGGCGAGTAAGTGAGGTTACTGACATAAGAAACTCCAACGTGCATGCAACGGCGATGGGCACGATTTCTTGAGGTGGATTGTTTGCGCACTTCGATGTGCTGTTTTGCTGCCCAAATCCTACACCACATCACGCTTCACGACACCCTTTCTGGGCAGAATCCGCAAAAGCGTTATATACAAAGTTGCGGAGTGGGATAAGACATCGCTTCGGCGTTATCTGAAATTTCTCACAATCAATGTTATGGCGGATGCAAACCCATGAGAAAATTCTTACAATAGACTTGATGATTATCTGACCATTTTCACGGAGCGACAGATGGCTAGTCATTTTGTACGTTGGATGGGAAATTCGCGGCTCTCTCCAGAGTCACCGCGAGTTTCACAGGATGTGATTAACAGCGCTGAGCACTTCCCTGATAAGCGCCGCAGTCGTTTTCTTGCTGCTCGTGAGTTGCTGGCACAACTGTTGCTGCGCGTCTACGGCATTCGAGAACTGCCGCCACTCGTCACCACCAGCAGTGGACGCCCCTGTTTTGCCGATCCTAACCTCCCTGATTTCAGCATTGCTTATGCAGGCAATATGGTGGGCGTACTGCTGGCAGAAGAGGGTGGTCGTGCAGGGTTGGATATGGAGATCGTGCGGGCCCATAGTCGTCAAACACAGGATATGCTGACACAGGATCTCTCATCTGGAGAGAAAGCCTGGATCAATGCACAGCAAGACTTTATGGAAGCCGTGACGCAGATATGGACGCTACGCCAAAGCATTCTCAAACTCACGGGTGAGGCGAGTGGCATTGGTTCATTGCAGCTGCACCCAGCCGCAGGTCGCCTGCGTTCGAGCGTATTCCCGGATATTCAAGCAGTATGCGATGCGGAGCCTATGTTGGTATGGTCTTGCGCCCTGTCACCCGGCACCGAACGCTTATGTCTGTGGGAGATTGATGCACAGCAACAGTGGCAGCCGCTGCGCGATGTCGAGATGAGTAAGCCGAATATTGGCCCACGTTCACTGCGGCTGACTAGCCTGGCCAGCGCACCACAGGAAATCGGGCATCTGTAATAAAACAGGCCGCAATCGCGGCCTGTTCTTTTAGTGCGCGTCGATAAACGCGATTTTCAGTACAAACAGCAGTGCGACGACCACTACGCACGGGCTGATTTCGCGCCAGCGTCCGGTGCCGAGTTTCATCACACAATAAGAGATAAAGCCCAGTGCAATCCCTTCGGTGATCGAGAAGCTAAACGGCATCATCGCTGCCGTGACAAACGCGGGTACCGCTTCGGTGAGGTCGTCCCAACGCACGCGCGACAGCGACGCCGTCATCAGTACACCCACATAGATCAGCGCACCTGCTGCCGCATAAGAAGGCACCATGGCAGCCAGCGGTGACAGGAACATCACCAGCAGGAAGAGAATACCGGTGATCACCGCCATCAGACCCGTACGGCCACCAATGGCTACTCCCGACGAACTCTCAATGTATGCCGTGACAGAGGAGGTTCCGATCAGCGAGCCGGTGACTGAGCTAATGCTATCCACATACAGTGCCTGCTTCATGCGCGGGAAAGTGCCCTTCTCATCGGTTAATCCCGCTTTATCGGTGACGCCGATCAGTGTGCCGGAGGAGTCAAACAGGTTCACCAGCATAAAGGAGAAGATGACGCCCGCCATGCCGATGTTAAATGCGCCTTTGATATCGACCTGGCCCACCACCGAGGTGATGGCGGGCGGAGCGGCAAACACGCCACTGAACTTTACATCGCCAATCGCTAAGCCGATCACCGTAGTGACCACAATCGACACCAGCACTGCGGCATGAATATTACGTGAGGCCAAAATCGCGATGATGAAGAAACCCAGTGCGCCAAGCAATACGCTATGCGAAGTCAGGTTGCCCACCGTCACGATGGTATCGGCATTTGGCACAATAATACCGGCGTTCTTTAGTCCCATCATGGCGATAAACAGACCGATACCGGCAGTAATGCCGACACGCAGACTCATCGGGATATTGGCAATCATCCAATAGCGGACACGCAGCAGGGTCAAGATCAGCAGACCCAGCGCCCCCCAGAAGATCGCGCCCATGCCGATCTGCCACGAATAACCCATTGCGCCCACTACCACAAAGGCAAAGAAAGCATTCAAGCCCATCGCCGGTGCCAGCGCGACCGGCAGATTTGCCACCAGCCCCATCATGATGCTGCCAAAAGCGGCGATCAAACAGGTGGTGACAAACACCGCCTGCGTATCCATGCCCGCTACGCCAAGGATCTGCGGGTTTACAAAGACGATGTACACCATCGTCAGGAAAGTCGTGAAACCGGCTATCACTTCAGTGCGCGCGGTTGTGCCGTGTTCCTGCAGCTTAAACATGCGCTGCAACAAGCCCTGATTGTTCATTCAACTGTCCCGGAAAAAAATTTATCGCCGCGTATCCTATAGATTTTAGCGCAGCAAAACACTGATTATTCGCAACCGGTTGCTCAGGGTCGCTTTCTGCGCTCAGTGCGTTAGAGTGTCAGCTGGTTGTTTAACAAAAGGATGATGTGCGATGTCAGTTGAATGTGTTTTTTCGATTGCGACGGTACGCTGGTCGACAGTGAAGTGATCTGTACGCAATCTTACGTCAACACCTTTGCCCAATACGGTATTGAGCTCTCTTTGCAGCAGATGTTTGAGCAGTACAAAGGGGTAAAGCTTTATGACATCGTGCGGGATGTACTGGCACAGCATCAGAAAGAGGTGCCCATCGAAGAGTTCGAAACCGCCTATCGTGCTGATGTCGCCCGCCTGTTTGACCTTGACCTGAAGCCAATTGCCGGTGCTAAAGCGCTGGTGGAGAGCGTGAAAGTGCCGATGTGCGTAGTCTCAAACGGTACAGTGAAGAAGATGCAGCACTCGCTGGGATTAACCGGCATGCTGCCGTATCTTGATGGTCGGCTGTACAGCGGTTACGACATTAACCACTGGAAGCCCGATCCCGAGCTGATGTACCACGCGGCAGAACAAATGCAGGTGCCGATTGAGAAATGCATTCTGGTGGATGATTCCGAAGCAGGCGCCCGCGCGGGAATCGCAGCAGGTATTCCGGTATTTTACTACTGTGCCGATGCGCACAATCCAGAATTGGATCACCCACTGGTGACGCGTTTTGATGATATGGCGCAACTGCCGGCGCTGTGGCGCGCCAGAGGGTGGGATTTGGTGTAAACCAGGGCGGCATGAATGCCGCCCCTACAGAAACCGGCGCATGATGACCGGACAATCTATCATCCGAATCGACTGACCATAATGGTGTTACCTATGTGGTCGGTCTGATCTGTTACCTGTGTGCCAGGGCGGCATGAATGCCGCCCCTACAGAAACCGAGGCATGGTGACCGGACAATCTATCATCCGAATCGACTGACCATAATAGTGTTACCTATGTGGTCGGTCTGATCTGTTACCTGTGTGCCAGGGCGGCATGAATGCCGCCATTACAGAGAGCGACGTACGATTTTGATCAGCACGCAGATAAGATCCACACATGTTTTCGTAGGGTGCGCATTTATGCGCACCAGGTAACCCAAACGCTTTAACCAATCGCGCCCAGTGAATCCTCGTTGCTCTGTTTCTTCGGCAACAGGAACAGCGTCGCAACGATATCCAGTAGATAAATCAGCGCCAGCAGCGTGATCGCCGCGGTAAACGAAATTTTCGCCGCCAGCAGGCCGATCACTAGCGGACCAAAGCCACCCACGCCGCGCCCAAGGTTGAACAACACATTCTGCGCGGTCGCACGCGCCTGCGGTGGAAAGGTGTCAGAGATCAGCGCACCGTAGCCACCAATCATACCGTTCACAAACATCCCCATGATCGCCCCGGTAAACAGCATTACTGTGGGATCGCGCAGCTGTGCATACACCACCACCATCACCACAGCACCAAACTGGTACAGCAGGAAAATCTTCCAGCGCGCGAAGCGATCGGCCAATACCCCAAACAACCAGATACCAAAGGTCATGCCGACCACGGTGACGGCTGTCCACAAGCCGGACTTAGTGAGGCTAAAGCCAAAATTCGATGACAGATAGCTCGGCATCCAAATCATCAGACCGTAATAACCAAAGTTCTGCACGGAGCAGAGGATGAAAATCCCGAGACTGGCTTTGCTGGTGGCACGGTCAGCGAACAGCAGTTTGATGCGCGCGGTAAATGACAATTGCGGCGTTTTTTCCACATGCTGAGTAAAGCCTTCCGGTTCGCCCATGCTACGACGGATCACAAACGACACCAGCGCAGGCAGCAGGCCCACCAGGAACATGCCGCGCCAGCCGATCACGCTAAGCAACGGCGGAGTGATAAATGCCGCCAGCAGCACGCCAAGCTGCCAACCCATGCCGACCCATGCCGATGCGCGATTGCGCTTCTCTTTCGGCCAGGCTTCAGCAATCAACGCCATGCCGATACCAAATTCACCGCCCAAACCCACACCCGCTAAGGTGCGGTAAGCCAATAAATCCCAGTAACCTTGCGCCACGGCGCACAGTCCGGTGAAGATGGAGAACATCAGGATGGTGACGGTGAGAATGCGGATACGGCCATAGCGATCGCTGAGATGGCCAAACACGATGCCACCGATCACCGCGCCAATCAGCGTCCAGGTGACCAGCGAACCGGCCTGAGAAGGATCGAGCGCCAGCGAGACGCTGATTGCCGGTAACATAAAGCCCAGAATTAACAGATCAAATCCGTCCATCGCGTAGCCACTGATGGCGGCCAGCATCGCTTTAGCCGGCGTGACGGCATTTTTTTTAGGTTTTGCGGAAGACATGTAACAGCACCTGGCAGTAAAAAGTGCGCCAAGTATAAAGAGAGGGAATCGCGGAGACCAATCAGAAATGAGGATGGCTGCCTGTGTGCCTCAGTGGCAACAGGCAGCCGAAACAGCAATTAAGAGGGTTTATTGCTGCCGTCATCACCTGACAGCAGTTCATCCAACTTGTCGCCGCCAACGTGACGGAAATCCTGACCTTTAACGAAATAGAAGATAATTTCGCAGATGTTTTGGCAGCGGTCACCGATACGCTCAATGGCGCGAGCACAGAACAGGGCCGTCAGTACGCTTGGGATGGTGCGTGGATCTTCCATCATGTAGGTCATCAGCTGACGCACAATGCCTTCGTACTCTTTATCAACCTTTTTGTCTTCGCGGTAGATCTTAATCGCTTCATTAAGGTCCATACGCGCGAAGGCATCCAGCACGTCATGCAGCATCTGCACGGTGTGGCGGCCGAGAGATTCAAGGCTGACCAGCAAAGGCAGGTGCTGCTGGCTGAACTTCTCGAGTGCGGTGCGGCTTATTTTCTCCGCAACGTCACCGATACGTTCCAGCTCAGAGATGGTTTTGATAATCGCCATCACCAGACGCAAATCAATCGCGGTGGGCTGGCGTTTGGCGATGATGCGCACGCAGGCTTCATCAATCTCCACTTCCATCATGTTGACCTTCTGGTCGCCGTCGATCACGCGACGTGCCAGCTCGCCATCTTGGTTATGCATCGCGGTAATGGCGTCGGTGAGCTGCTGCTCCACCATGCCACCCATGATCATGACCTGAGTGCGAATGTGTTCCAGCTCCGCGTTGAACTGACCGGAGATGTGTTTATTCAGATTCAAATTGTCCATGTGCGTCTCCTGAATCAGCCGTAACGGCCGGTGATGTAATCTTCGGTCTGTTTCTGCGCGGGCTTGGTAAACAGTGTATCGGTATCGCTGAATTCAATCAGCTCACCCAGATACATGAACGCGGTATGATCAGAACAACGAGCAGCCTGCTGCATGTTGTGCGTCACGATCACCACGGTGTAATCCTGCTTCAGCTCGGTGATCAGCTCTTCGATACGACCCGTAGAGATCGGGTCGAGTGCTGAACATGGCTCATCCAGCAACAGCACTTCCGGGCGAATGGCGATGCCGCGTGCAATGCACAGACGCTGCTGCTGACCACCAGAGAGACTGTAACCGCTCTGATGCAGCTTGTCTTTGGTTTCATTCCACAGCGCCGCTTTGGTCAGCGCCCACTGCACACGCTCGTCCATATCAGCACGGGACAGTTTTTCAAACAGACGCACGCCGAATGCGATGTTGTCATAAATCGACATCGGGAACGGCGTTGGCTTCTGGAACACCATGCCAACGCGCGCGCGCAGCAGGGCGATATCCTGATGGGAAGCCAGAATATTGTCGCCATCCAACAGAATGTCACCTTCAGCACGCTGCTCTGGATAGAGCGAGTACATTTTGTTGAAGGTGCGCAGCAGGGTGGATTTACCACAACCTGATGGTCCGATGAAGGCGGTCACCTGGTTCTTAGCGATATCCAGGTTAATGTTCTTCAGAGCGTGAAACTTTCCGTAATAGAAGTTCAGATTGCGAACCTGAATTTTACCGGCAGAAGTCGTTGCCATACTCATTGCTCATCTCTCATGTGCAGCGCCGCCGAAGCCGCGCCGGGAAATTAATGTTTGCCCTTGGCGAAAACCACTCGCGCGACAATGTTCAGCAGCAGCACGCACAGGGTAATGATCAACACACCCGCCCATGCCAGGCTTTGCCACTCGGCAAATGGACTCATGGCGAATTTGAAAATCGTCACCGGCAAGTTCGCGATTGGCTGCATCATGTCGGTGCTCCAGAACTGGTTCGACAGCGCCGTAAACAGCAGCGGTGCGGTTTCGCCCGCGATACGTGCCACAGCCAGCAATACACCGGTAATGATGCCGGAGACCGAGGCTTTTAGCGTAATGGCCGAAATCATCTTCCATTTCGGCGTACCCAGCGCATAAGCCGCTTCACGCATGCTGTCTGGTACCAGACGCAGCATGTTTTCTGAGGTACGAATCACGATGGGAATCTGCAACAGTGCCAGCGCCACTACCCCGGCCCAGCCAGAGAAGTGCTGCATTTGTGCGACCACAATGGTGTAGACAAATAGACCGACCACAATGGAGGGTGCAGAAAGCAGGATGTCGTTGATAAAACGAATCACTTCCGCCAGCCAGTGCTTACGACCATATTCTGCCAGGTAAATGCCCGCCATGATGCCCAGCGGCGTACCGATTACCGTTGACCACAGAATCAATAATCCACTGCCCACCAGGGCGTTGGCTAAACCACCGCCCGCGGTGTTCGGCGGCGGCGTGGATTCAGTGAACAGTGACCAGCTCAGACCATCAATGCCTTTGGTGACGGTGGTGAACAGAATCCACACCAGCCAGAACAGGCCAAAGGCCATGGTCAGCATCGATAAGGTCAGCGCGATTTTGTTTTTGGTACTGCGCCACGCCTGCATTTTGCGGCGAGAGGCTTCCAGCTCAGCACGAGCCTGCATTTCAATAGCTGTCATGAACGGGCTCCTTCACTCTTCGCCAGGCGCAGGATCATCAGTTTAGAGATCGCCAGCACGATAAAGGTAATCACGAACAGGATCAGGCCCAGCTCCATCAGCGCCGCCACATGGACACCTGATTCGGCTTCAGCGAACTCGTTCGCCAGCGCAGAAGTGATACTGTTGCCCGGCATAAACAGCGAGGCGCTGTCGAGCTGGTAGGTGTTACCGATGATGAAAGTCACTGCCATGGTTTCACCCAGCGCACGGCCCAGACCCAACATCACACCACCGATCACACCGTTTTTGGTGAACGGCAGTACGATGCGCCAGATCACTTCCCACGTGGTGCAACCAATGCCGTAAGCGGACTCTTTCATCATCACCGGCGTCTGCTCAAACACATCACGCATCACCGAAGCGATGTAAGGGATGATCATGATGGCGAGGATAACGCCCGCGGCCAGGATACCGATACCGAATGCCGGGCCTGAGAACAGGGTGCCCACAATCGGAATGTTCGACATCACGTTGCCGACCGGTGTTTGGAAGTACTCTGCAAACAGTGGCGCGAAGATAAACAGGCCCCACATGCCGTAAACGATACTCGGGATCGCAGCCAGCAGTTCAATCGCGGTACCCAGCGGGCGACGTAGCCAGTTAGGCGACAGCTCCGTCAGGAACAGCGCAATGCCAAAGCTCACCGGCACAGCGATGATCAGAGCAATAATCGAGGTGACGAGGGTGCCGTAAATCGGTACCAGCGCACCAAATTGTTCGTTTGGCGCATCCCAGGTTTTGGTCCATAAGAAGGAAAAACCAAATTTCTGGATGCTAGGCCAAGAGGAGAAAATCAGGGAGACGATAATGCCACCCATCAACAACAACACGATAAGCGCGGACAGTTTAACCAGCGCGCCGAAAATCATGTCGCCTTGTTTGCCAGGGGCTTTGAACGTCGGCTTAGTGGCAGCCATAGAATTCTCGGTTCTCAGAGGGAGTTCAGGGCGGCATCAAATGCCGCCCATCGGGTTGGTCAGTCAGGTAGGCTGACCGGGTTATTCACTTACTTGTAAATCGCTTTGCCGGCGCTGTCTTTGATGTTCGCTTTCCAGGCAGTACGAATCTGGTTAGCAACGCTTTCTGGCAGCGCGGCGTAATCCAGTGCGGTTGCAGTTTTGCTGCCACCTTTATAAGCCCAGTCGAAGAACTTCATCACTTCTGCACCTTTAGCCGCATCAGCCTGCTCTTTGTAGATCAGGATGAAGGTGGTAGAAGAGATTGGCCATGCATCTGCACCTTTCTGGAAGGTCAGGTCTTGAGCGAAAGATTTGCTCCAGTCTGCGCCTTTAGCAGAGTTTGAGAAGCTGGTTTCGCTCGGAGCAACTGGCTTGCCATCTGCATCCATCAGTTTGGTGTAGGTCAGGTTGTTCTGCTTAGCGTACGCATACTCTACGTAGCCGATTGAACCTGGCAGACGCTGCACGAAGGCTGCTACGCCATCGTTACCTTTACCGCCCAGACCGGTTGGCCAGTTAACGGTGTTACCTTTACCAATTTTGCTGTTCCAGTCTGCGTTTACTTTAGACAGGTAGCTGGTGAACACGAAAGAAGTACCTGAACCATCAGCACGGCGAACCACGTTGATGTTGGTGTCTGGCAGTTTCACGCCTGGGTTCAGTTTAGTGATCGCCGGGTCGTTCCACTTTTTGATGTTACCCAGGTAGATGTCGCCAACGGTTTTGCCGTCCAGCGTCAGTTCGCCTGATTTCACGCCTGGGATGTTAACGGCCAGCACCACGCCACCGATAACGGTAGGGAACTGGAACAGGCCATTTTTTTCCAAATCGGCATCAGCCATCGGCGCATCTGACGCACCGAAATCAACGGTTTTAGCGATGATCTGCTTAACGCCGCCTGAAGAACCAATACCCTGATAGTTCACTTTGCTACCGGTGGCTTGCTGGTATTCTGCTGCCCACTTGGCATAAACCGGTGCCGGGAATGTACCGCCAGCGCCAGTCAGGTCGGTCGCTGCAAATGCAGATACCGCGCTTACTGCGAAGGTGGCGGCGAGGATTCGGGCTACGGATGTACGCATCAGTGTCATGTTCCCTCCAGGGGATTTAAAGAAAATCAGGCTCATTGCCTTTTTTAGTAGGAGTCAGTGATTGCTGCTGGAGGGAAAATAGGACAGTTTGATGACAGTGAAATGTACGAAATATGACAGTTATATGACACCGATTAAAATCTAAGCGGGCCCCTTGCAGGCCCGCCATTTTTACTGATTATTCAACGGTAACCGATTTTGCCAGGTTACGTGGCTGGTCAACATCTGTCCCTTTAATCAGCGCAACGTGATACGAAAGCAGCTGTAACGGTACGGTGTAGAAGATCGGTGCAATGACTTCTTCAACGTGTGGCAGAGAGATGATTTTCATGCCATCGCTGTCGGTGAAACCCGCATCCTGGTCGGCAAACACATACAGCAGACCGCCGCGTGCACGTACCTCTTCGATGTTGGATTTTAGCTTCTCCAGCAGCTCGTTATTTGGCGCCACCACGATGACCGGCATATCGGCATCAATCAGCGCCAGCGGACCGTGTTTCAGCTCTCCGGCGGCGTAGGCTTCAGCGTGGATATAGGAGATCTCCTTCAGCTTCAGCGCGCCTTCCATCGCGATCGGATACTGATCGCCACGACCCAGGAACAACGCATGATGCTTGTCCGAGAAACCTTCGGCCAGGCTTTCAATCACTTTATCCTGCGCCAACATCTGCTCAATGCGGCTTGGCAATGCCTGCAGCGCATGCACGATCTCATGCTCTGTTTCCGGCTTCATACCGTGCAGACGGCCGAGTTTTGCCACCAGCATCAGCAACACCGCCAACTGGGTGGTAAAGGCTTTGGTCGAGGCCACACCAATTTCGGTGCCGGCTTTGGTCATCAGCGCCAGATCGGATTCACGCACCAGCGAAGAGCCGGCAACGTTACAGATAGCCAGCGAACCGAGATAACCCAGTTCTTTTGACAGACGCAGCGCGGCCAGCGTATCGGCAGTTTCACCCGATTGCGACAGAGTGATCAGCAAGCTGTTTTTACGCACAGCGGATTTGCGATAGCGGAATTCAGAGGCGATTTCCACATCGCAAGGAAGGTTGGCCAGCGACTCAAACCAGTAGCGTGACACCATCCCAGAGTTATACGAAGTGCCGCAGGCGATAATCTGGATGTGCTCAACCTTGCTCAGCAAGGCTTCTGCATTGGCACCCAGTTCGCTGAGATCGATTTGCCCATGATTAAAACGACCGCTAATGGTGTTTTTAATCGCGTTTGGCTGCTCGTAGATCTCTTTCTGCATGTAGTGGCGATAAGTCCCCTTATCACCGGCATCGTACTGCGCCGTTGACTCGATTTCCGCGCGTTTTGCTGGCTTGCCATCACGATCGATGATGGTGACTTCACGGCGAGTAATCTCCGCAATATCGCCCTCTTCAAGGTACATAAAGCGGCGGGTCACCGGCAATAGCGCCAGTTGGTCAGAAGCGATAAAGTTCTCGCCCACGCCACGGCCAATCACCAAGGGGCTACCTGAACGGGCGGCCACCAGCACGGACGGATCGCGACTGTCCATGATCACCATGCCATAAGCACCACGCAGTTGCGGGATCACGCGCAGCACCACTTCGCGCAACGTGCCTCCCTGCTTCTGCTCCCAATGCACCAGATGCGCCACCACTTCGGTGTCGGTTTCTGAGGCAAAGCGGTAGCCGCGTTCGATCATCTGCGCACGCAATGGCTCATGATTTTCGATAATACCGTTGTGCACAATAATGATGTGCTCAGAGATATGCGGGTGCGCATTGGCTTCTGACGGCTCACCATGAGTGGCCCAACGCGTATGAGCAATACCCGTTCCGCCCACCAGCGGCTGCTGCTCTGCCGCTTCTGCCAGATTTGCCACTTTCCCCAGACGACGCAGACGCGTCATATGGCCCTGCGCGTCAACCACTGCGAGACCGGCAGAGTCATAACCGCGATATTCAAGACGACGCAGACCTTCCAGCAGAATTTCTGCGATGTCACGCTGCGCTACTGCACCAACAATTCCACACATAATAGTTTCCTGACTTCATGGCTTTCGGCCATTGCGTTGTCATCTGACCTGATTTCCCCCGAGCCTTGTAGAGAGTGGGGGGATCTACCCTTCATACTTCAAATTTCAGGTACATGGGCTACATGCATTCACCTCAGTCACTTGCTTCAGTAAACTCCTGAGGATTCATGTAGCTGCCACCTTCCTGCAACTCGAATTATTTTGGGTAGTTTTTTCCTACGAGCCGATCTTTGCCGACCCTTAAAATTTATTTTTTCTTAACCGGACGTTGCCAGCCAGACTTCTGATTTTGTTCTTTACGGTTATAGACCAGATCGTCAGCCAGGACGTCTTTCATTACCGTGGTGCCTGCTGCAATAGTGGCGCCCGCCGCGACCGTAACCGGTGCGACCAATTGCGTATCGGACCCAACAAACACGTTATCGCCGATGATAGTTTTGAATTTGTTGGCGCCATCGTAGTTGCAGGTAATGGTGCCCGCTCCTATGTTCACGCCCGCACCAATTTCAGCATCGCCAAGATAGGAGAGATGGCCGGCTTTAGATCCTTTGCCCAGCGTGGCTTTTTTCATCTCAACGAAATTGCCCACGTGCGCCTCTTCCGCCAGCTCACTGCCCGGGCGCAGACGCGCGAACGGCCCAACGGTACAAGCTGCAGCCAATGTGGCATCTTCGATCACTGAATAAGGGCTGATTTCACAATCATCAGCTATCACGCTGTTTTTGATGATGCAACCAGCGCCTATCTTCACGCGGTTGCCCAATGACACCGTGCCTTCAATGATAACGTTGGTATCGATCTCAACGTCACGTCCATGTTGCAGCGTACCGCGCAGGTCGAAACGTGCAGGATCGCGCAGCATGACACCCGCCAGCAGCAGTTGTTCTGCCCGCTCGCTCTGATATGCGCGCTCAAGCGTGGCCAACTGCAGACGATTGTTCACGCCATCGGTTTCGCTGTTACGCGCCGGGTGCACCGCGTTGATGACGCGACCTTCGTGGTGCGCCATGGCAATGATGTCGGTGATGTAGAATTCACCCTGCGCATTATTGTTGTTGAGCTGTGCCAGCCAGCGTTTCAAATCGCCGCCGTTGGCAATCAGAATACCGGTGTTGATCTCCGGGATTGTCAGCTGTTCAGCTGATGCATCTTTCTGCTCGATGATGCCGGTCACGGTGCCGTTCTCACGCACGATGCGACCATAGCCGGTTGGATTGTCTAGCACTACGGTCAGGAGGCCGATTCCGCCTTCCGGTTTGGCATCACGCAGGCGTTGCAATGTCGGTTGGGAGATCAGCGGCACATCGCCGTACAGCATCAGAATATCTTCGTCATCGGCAAAGAACAGTGCCGCCTGCTGCATCGCATGGCCGGTACCCAGTTGCTCGGACTGCAAAACCCAGTTCAGGGTGTTGTGGGCCAGTTTCTCTTGCAGCAGATCGCCGCCGTGACCGTACACCAGATGCACCTGTTGGGCTCCGAGGCCAGTCGCTGCATCGATCACATGCTGAACCATCGGTTTGCATGCCAGGGTATGCAGAACTTTTGGCAGATCGGAATACATTCGGGTGCCTTTGCCAGCGGCCAGGATCACCACACTCATCGCGCTTGTAGACATAACTATCCAGACTCAATTTAACTTTCGAAAGTGTAAGGTTTACCCCTGAGATTACTACATTTTTCTCGGAACGAAATTAGCGGATAAAGATGAAAGGATGATCGGAGATAAAACGACGCGCCGACTTAGACGTCGAGCAATAAATTGCGCGCAAAAAAATGCCAACCCAATGGGCTGGCATTTCGTGACGCATAAAGCCTGATTACATCGCTTTCTTGGTCAGCTCGATTACACGCAGTTTCGCGATAGCTTTCGCCAGTTCCGCAGAGGCCTGAGCATAGTCCACGTCACCGTGGCTGCTGTTCATGTGCTCTTCTGCTTTACGTTTCGCTTCCAGCGCGCGCGCTTCGTCGAGGTCTTCACCGCGAATCGCAGTGTCGGCCAGAACGGTCGTGCTGCCCGGCTGTACTTCCAGCACGCCGCCAGAGAGGTAGATATACTCCTCTTCGCCGTGCTGTTTCACGATGCGAATCATACCAGGCTTGATGGCTGTCAGCAGTGGGGCGTGGCCAGGATGAATACCCAGCTCACCTTCACTACCTGACACCTGGATACGCTGAACCAGACCGGAGAACATTTGCTGCTCCGCGCTGACAACATCCAGATGATAAGTCATAGCCATACTATTCCTCCTGGGAAACCGTTATTACAGTTTCTTCGCTTTTTCTACGGCTTCTTCGATAGCGCCGACCATGTAGAACGCCTGCTCTGGCAGGTGGTCGAATTCGCCTTCCATGATGCCTTTGAAGCCACGAATCGTGTCTTTCAGGGTCACGTACTTACCTGGAGAACCGGTGAAGACTTCAGCAACGAAGAACGGCTGAGACAGGAAGCGCTGAATCTTACGCGCACGTGCCACCAACAGTTTGTCTTCTTCAGACAGTTCGTCCATACCAAGGATGGCGATGATGTCTTTCAGTTCCTGGTAACGCTGCAGCAGAGACTGCACGCCACGTGCAACGTCATAGTGCTCCTGACCCACGATGAGTGGATCCAGCTGACGGCTGGTTGAATCCAGCGGGTCAACGGCTGGGTAGATACCCAGAGAGGCGATCTGACGGCTCAGCGTAACGGTTGAGTCCAAGTGAGCAAAGGTGGTTGCTGGTGACGGGTCAGTCAAGTCATCCGCAGGAACGTAAACGGCCTGAACAGAGGTGATTGAACCAGTCTTGGTGGAGGTAATACGCTCCTGCAACACACCCATCTCTTCTGCCAGCGTTGGCTGGTAGCCTACCGCAGATGGCATACGACCCAGCAGTGCTGATACTTCAGTACCGGCCAGGGTGTAACGATAGATGTTGTCGATGAACAGCAGAACGTCACGGCCTTCATCACGGAATTTCTCCGCCATGGTCAGACCGGTCAGTGCTACGCGCAGACGGTTACCCGGCGGCTCGTTCATCTGGCCATACACCAGCGCTACTTTATCGATAACGTTGGAGTCAGTCATTTCGTGGTAGAAGTCGTTACCCTCACGAGTACGTTCACCCACGCCAGCAAAGACCGAATAACCTGAGTGCTCAGCCGCGATGTTACGGATCAGCTCCATCATGTTTACGGTTTTACCTACACCCGCACCACCGAACAGACCGACTTTACCGCCCTTAGCGAACGGACACATCAGGTCGATAACCTTGATGCCGGTTTCCAGCAGCTCTTGCGAGTTAGACTGATCTTCATAAGAAGGCGCTGCACGGTGAATAGAGGAAACCTCTACAACACTGCCGTCTTCATTCTGCAGGTCGCCTTTCATGTCGATTGGTTCACCCAATACGTTCATGATACGGCCGAGGGTTGGTTTACCAACCGGTACCTGGATCGGTTTTTTCAGGTCGGCTACTTGCAGACCGCGCTTCAGGCCGTCAGAAGTACCCATGGCGATGGTACGTACCACGCCACCACCCAGCTGCTGCTGAACTTCCAGCACCAGACGAGCGTCACCATTTTGAACCTCAAGCGCGCTATATACCTGCGGTACCGCGTCCTGAGGGAATTCGACGTCAACTACGGCGCCGATAATCTGGACAATCTTTCCAGCTGCCATCTTGAATCCTCTACCTAATACGAGAATATCCGGCCGCGCTCGCGCGACAGGATATATGCCTGGTTAAACCGCGGAGGCTCCCGAGACGATCTCGGTAAGTTCCTGGGTGATGCTGGCCTGACGAGCTTTGTTGTAAACCAACTGCAGCTCTTTGATCAGGTTTCCGCCGTTATCGGTTGCAGCTTTCATTGCCACCATACGTGCGGCCTGCTCACTGGCCAGGTTTTCCACCACACCCTGATAAACCTGCGATTCGACATAACGGCGCAGCAGGGTATCCAGCAGCGCTTTCGGATCGGGTTCGTACAGGTAATCCCAGGTCTTCGCCTTCATCTCTTCTTCACCTTCCGCTGGCGGTAACGGCAGCAGTTGGGTAATGGTCGGAGTCTGAGACATGGTGTTATTAAACTTGTTGCCGACGATATACAGCTTGTCGATGCGGCCTTCATCATAGGCCTGCAACATCACTTTTACTGGGCCGATAAGATCAGACAGTGCAGGCTTATCGCCCATACCGGTAACCTGTGCCACGATGTTGCCACCTACAGAGCCGAAGAATGAATTGCCTTTAGAACCGATAATCGCCAGATCGCTCTGCACGCCTTTATCAGCCCAGCCTTTCATATCTGCCAGCAATTTCTTGAACAAGTTAATGTTCAAACCACCACAAAGCCCGCGGTCAGTCGAAACGACCAGGTAGCCGACGCGCTTAACGTCACGCTCATCCAGGTAAGGGTGCTTGTATTCCAGATTGCCAAGTGCAAGGTGACCAATCACTTTGCGCATGGTATCTGCATACGGACGGCTGGCCGCCATGCGTTCCTGCGTTTTACGCATTTTGGAGGCGGCGACCATTTCCATCGCTTTGGTGATCTTCTGCGTATTTTTTACGCTTCCGATCTTACTACGTATTTCTTTTGCGCCGGCCATTAGCTTCTCCTCAAAGCCTTGCGGCCTGCCTTTTCAGACAAGCCGCCAGACATTACCAGGACTGGGTTGCTTTAAACGTCTCGAGCAAGCTTTTCAGCTTCGCTTCGATATCGTTGTTAAAGTTGCCCGCTTGGTTGATTTCAGCCATCAGCTCAGCGTGGTCGCGATCCGCGAACGCCAGCAGAGCGGCTTCGAAGCTGCCGATTTTCGCCAGTTCAACGTCGTTCAGGAAGCCGCGCTCAGCAGCAAACAGCACCAGACCCTGTTGCGCGACTGACATCGGCGCATACTGTTTCTGTTTCAGCAACTCGGTCACTTTCTGACCGTGGCTCAGCTGTTTACGCGTTGCATCGTCCAGATCTGAAGCGAACTGCGAGAACGCAGCCAGTTCACGATACTGTGCCAAAGCGGTACGAATACCACCGGACAGTTTCTTGATGATCTTGGTCTGTGCAGCACCACCAACACGGGATACAGAGATACCCGGGTTAACGGCCGGACGAATACCGGAGTTGAACAGGTTTGATTCCAGGAAGATCTGACCATCAGTAATCGAGATTACGTTGGTCGGAACGAACGCAGAAACGTCACCCGCCTGAGTTTCGATGATTGGCAGCGCGGTCAGAGAACCGGTCTGGCCTTTCACTTCACCTTTGGTGAAGCGCTCAACGTAGTCAGCGCTAACGCGTGATGCACGCTCCAGCAGACGAGAGTGGAGATAGAACACGTCGCCTGGGAATGCTTCACGACCTGGTGGACGGCGCAGCAGCAGTGAAATCTGACGATAAGCAATAGCCTGCTTAGACAGGTCATCGTATACGATCAGCGCATCTTCACCGCGGTCACGGAAGTACTCACCCATCGCACAACCGGCGTAAGGTGACAGGTACTGCAGTGCTGCTGATTCAGAAGCAGAAGCAACAACCACGATGGTGTTAGACAGCGCACCGTGCTCTTCCAGCTTACGTACCACGTTAGAAATGGTTGACGCTTTCTGACCAATCGCAACGTAGACACACTTGATGCCTGAATCGCGCTGGTTGATGATGGCGTCGATTGCCATTGCGGTTTTACCGGTCTGACGGTCACCGATGATCAGCTCACGCTGGCCACGGCCGATTGGAATCATCGCATCGACAGATTTGTAACCGGTTTGAACAGGCTGGTCTACTGACTGACGGTCGATAACGCCCGGTGCAATCATTTCAACAGGCGAGAAGCCGTCGTTTTCGATTGCGCCTTTACCGTCGATCGGTGCACCCAGGGTGTTCACCACACGGCCCAGCAGGCCACGGCCAACTGGAACTTCAAGAATACGGCCAGTACATTTAACCTTCATGCCTTCGGCGAGGTCAGCGTACGGACCCATCACTACTGCACCAACCGAGTCACGCTCGAGGTTCAGTGCGATAGCGTAACGGTTACCCGGCAGGGCAATCATCTCACCCTGCATGACATCGGCCAGGCCGTGTACGCGGATGATACCGTCACTTACAGAAACAATAGTACCTTCGTTGTGAGCTTCGCTCACCACATTGAACTGAGCAATGCGCTGCTTGATCAGTTCGCTGATTTCGGTGGAATTCAGTTGCATATATGCTCCAGTCCCCTTAAGACTGCAAGACGTCTGCCAGACGGTCAAGACGGCCGCGGACGCTGCCATCAATAACCAGATCACCCGTACGGATGATCACACCTGCCATTACGGACTTGTCAATTTTGCAATTCAGCTTAACTTTGCGTGACAGACGTTTTTCCATCGCGGCGCTGATTTTATTCAGCTGACTGTCACTCAGCGTAAGGGCAGAAATCACATCAACTTCGGCTGTCGCTTCATAAGCGTCGCGTAGTTGAATGAACTGCTCCAGTACCGCTGGAAGCGCTGTCAAACGTCCGTTTTCCGCCATTACCTTAATCAGGTTTTGAGCGGGTTCATCAAGTTGATCGCCACATACCGCGTTGAAAGATGCAGATAACGCTTCCGGCGCAATAGCACCGGAAAGAAGATCTGCCATCTGTTCGTTGCGAGCCACTTCTGCGGCAAACGCCAGCATAGTCTGCCAGCGATCGATACTTTGATGCTCAACAGCAAAGTCAAAAGCTGCTTTGGCGTAGGGGCGAGCTACAGTAATCAGTTCAGACATCAGCCCCTCCCTCCTTACAGTTCAGCGACCAGTTTATCAACGATGTCGCTGTTAGCAGCTTCATCCACGGAACGTTCGATGATTTTCTCGGCGCCAGCTAATGCCAGCAACGCGACTTGCTTACGCAGCTCTTCACGGGCACGTGAACGCTCGGCTTCGATTTCTGCCTGCGCTTGTGCCACGATGCGGTTACGTTCAGTCTCAGCTTCAGTTTTCGCTTCGTCCAGAATCTGAGCGCGGCGTTTGTTCGCCTGCTCGATAATGACTTGAGCGTCTTCTTTGGCTTTTTTCAGCTGGTCGGTCGCATTGGCCTGCGCGAGATCTAAATCTTTCTTCGCGCGCTCAGCAGAAGCAAGGCCATCAGCAATTTCTTTCTGGCGCTTTTCGATGGCAGCCATAATCGGCGGCCATACGTACTTCATGCAGAACGCGACAAACAGAATGAACGCGATGGCCTGGCCGAGGATTGTTGCATTAATGTTCACAGCACAATGCCTCTTATTAAGTTAACTTGCTCTGCCGCTATCAGTGATAAACGGCAGAATCCGTTCCTCATCACACCGGGTGCCATGAGTGAACAAGGCTACCAGGTTTAGGCGACCGCAAACATCACGTACAGACCCAGACCTACAGCGATCATTGGGATTGCATCCACCAGACCCATTACAACAAAGAACTGCGTACGCAGCAGAGGAATCAGATCCGGCTGACGCGCTGCGCCTTCCAGGAATTTGCCCCCGAGGATGCCGATACCGATCGCAGCACCGATTGCCGCCAGGCCCATCATCACAGCGGCAGCCATGTACAGCAGATCCATATTCAGGTTTTCCATGACAGTCTCCAGTTTGTTTCAGTTAAAAGCTTAGTGTTGAGATAAAAAAATCAATGTTCTTCAGATGCCATCGACAGATAGACAATCGTGAGGACCATGAAAATGAAAGCCTGCAGCGAAATGATCAGGATGTGGAAAATGGCCCATGGCACATTCAACAACCACTGCGACCACCACGGCAGCAAGCCGGCAATCAGGATAAAGATCAGCTCACCCGCATACATGTTGCCGAACAGTCGCAGACCGAGTGAAACCGGTTTAGACAGCAGGCTAACACCTTCAAGAATCAGGTTGATTGGGATGAAGATCGGGTGATTAAAAGGCTGCAGCGTCAGTTCTTTGGTGAAGCCGCCAATGCCTTTCATTTTGATGCTGTAGAACAGAATCAAAATAAAGACGCCCAACGCCATAGACAGCGTGATGTTCACATCTGCAGACGGCACAACGCGCAGCGCTGGCAGGCCTAAATAGTGCTCACCGATAAACGGCAGCAGGTCAATAGGCAGCAGATCCATGAAGTTCATCAGGAAGACCCAGACAAAAATTGTCAGAGCCAGCGGGGCGATAAGTTTGCTTTTACCGTGGTACATGTCACGTACGTTGTTATCAACGAAACCGACAACCAGTTCGATAGCCGCTTGTAGTTTCCCTGGCACACCGCTGGTGGCGCTTTTTGCCACTTTACGGAACACAACCAGGAAAACCAGTCCCAGTAACACAGAGAAAAACATGGAATCGATATTTAATACCCAGAACGTCGCAGGAGCGTCGTGCGGATTCACCAACTCGAAAGTACGCAGGTCCAGCTGAAGGTTATTCAGGTGGTGACCTATGTATTCTTGCGGAGTAGAGATTTCCCCAGCAGCCATGATGCCTCTTACCCTTTGTTGTTAATTACAGCCGGCGCGACGATCTGCACCACCAGCACCGATAACCAAGTGATTGCGAGAGGCCAAAAGACCGCTCCAAACACACCTAACGCCACCATTAGGAAAATAACTGTCGTGAACACCTTCAACACTTCACCTAAGGCGAAGCTCCAGGCCACGCGACCTTTGGCAGGTGTTTGATCCTGCAGGCGCCAGGCTAAAAACATAAACAACACATTTGGCAGCCAGGCTGCCGCACCACCCGCGATGGCAGAGGCGCCCCAGGTGACATCTTTCAGCGTAAAGAGCGCTCCGATGATGACAAAAGTCACCAACTGGATAACCAGCAAGGTCCGGGCTAATTTCACACTGTAAAGTGACACTGACATGGCGTTGAACTCTCCTGCCCCGAACGGGGTATGTCGCGTGTCGTATAAGACTGCCTTTACTCATTTGAGTCAAGCAGCAAAAGCCGTGCAAATTATACGGGCGCCACCTGCGATTTCAATCGGTAAGTAGCGAAAAGGTGAACAATTATTTAAATTTCTTTCTGGAGGGCTATTTTTCAAAACATCACCTTCCGCGATGGCTTGACCAAAAGCCTGAAATTGCCGTGCTAGCTTGCTTTTAAAGCGTGCTTTAGATCACATTATAAGCAATGCATAGGCAGATGAATTTGTATTAAACATGAAATTTAAGATTTCAAAGTCCGTTAATAACATTTTAAATCATAAAGATAGAATTACTCGCCCACCATACTGTCATGATTTTCGATAAAAACACTCTATTGACATCGTAGGTCGCAATAAAAACGTAAAATTGATATTACGCACGCCGATTTATTGCAGAGTTATATTTTCTGGCGTGACTATTTGGTTAGGTAAATAAAGCCAATAAAGTGATCTAAGTGATAATGAAATGTGAATTATTCGTTAAATGTAACAGACCTTTTCAGATAATTTCCGTTGAGGTTGTTAACCCCTTCTCCCTGCCCTGCCGAATAAAAGCTTTTGACTAAAAGTGTTCAACCGCTGTTTTTTTATTCAATGCATTTTCAAAGATAAAGGGGACCGACTGACTTAAATCCACACTAATTTCATGTCTATTCGCGACGTATAATCACTAAGTGACGCTCACCATCCAATTCAGGAACGTGCAGTGCTTCCATTTTCTCTAGGGTAAAGCCTGCTGGCAAGGCCGTGATCTCATCATCAGGACGCACACCTTTCAAAGCATAGAAGCGACCTGAAGGGCCAGGCAGATGATGGCACCAGTTCAGCATATCTTCCAGCGAAGCAAATGCGCGGCTAATCACCCCATCAAAAGGCGGTTCAGCGGGGAATTCCTCAACGCGGCTTTGCACAGGTGAAATGTTAGTAAGTCCTAACTCATGCTGTACCTGACGTAAAAAGCGCACGCGTTTTCCTAAGCTATCCAGCAACGTGAAATGCGACTGTGGACGCACAATTGCCAGAGGAATACCAGGCAGACCCGGCCCAGTGCCGACATCAATAAAGCGTTCGCCTTGTAAGTGGGGTTCCACTACTACGCTGTCGAGAATATGACGCACCAGCATCTGTTGCGGATCGCGCACCGACGTCAGGTTATAAGCCTTATTCCACTTATGCAGTAATTCAACATAGCCGACCAGCTGCTGTTTTTGTTGATCGGTAAGGGAAATGTTTGCCGCTTTGAGCAGCTGGGAGAGTTTGTTAATCACAAGGAAAGTTCCGTTAACAGGGGCGAGTTGACTCGCCCCTAAGTCTATCAGGCGCTTTTACGCAGCAGACCCTGTTTTTTCAGGTAAATCAGCAGAATTGATATCGCAGCAGGTGTAATGCCAGAAATACGCGAAGCTTGACCAATGGATGTTGGCTTATGATCGTTGAGCTTCGCGATGACTTCATTGGAAAGTCCATTTACCTGACGATAGTCGAGATCCACTGGCAGCAAGGTGTTTTCATTACGCTGCTGGCGATCAATCTCTTCCTGCTGGCGCGCAATATAGCCTTCATACTTTACCTGGATTTCAACCTGCTCAGCAGATTCAGTATCAGCCAGCGCAGGGCCGTAACTCGGTAAAGTCATCAAAAGCTCGTAAGTCATTTCTGGACGACGCAAAAGATCTTCAGCGCTGGCTTCTTTCGTCAGTGGCGCACTGATCACGCTGTTCACTTCGTCAACGTTGCTGGATTTCGGATGCACCCAAAGATCACGCAGACGCTGACGCTCCAGCTCAATCGCTTCCAGCTTCTGGTTATAACGTGCCCAACGCGCGTCATCGACCAAGCCTAACTCACGGCCTGTTTCTGTCAGGCGCAGGTCAGCATTATCTTCGCGCAGCATCAAACGATATTCTGCACGTGAGGTAAACATGCGATACGGTTCTTTGGTGCCCAGAGTACAGAGGTCATCCACCAGCACCCCCAGATAAGCTTGATCGCGACGAGGCGCCCACCCTTCTTTGTCCGCTGATGCGCGGGCAGCGTTCAAGCCAGCCAGCAGACCTTGTGCTGCAGCTTCTTCGTAACCGGTCGTACCATTGATCTGGCCAGCAAAGAACAAGCCGTGAATGAATTTACTTTCCAGCGTGGGTTTCAGATCGCGCGGATCGAAGAAGTCGTACTCAATGGCATAACCAGGACGCACGATCTTCGCATTCTCCAGGCCTTTCATTGAACGGACGATCTGCATCTGCACATCAAACGGCAAGCTGGTCGAGATGCCGTTCGGGTAGATTTCGTTACTGGTTAAGCCTTCTGGCTCGAGGAAGATCTGATGTGCGTTACGATCGGCAAAACGCATCACTTTGTCTTCGATCGATGGGCAATAACGTGGGCCGATCCCTTCAATGATCCCAGCATACATTGGGCTACGATCGAGGTTGTTGCGGATCACATCATGTGTCTGCTCATTGGTGTAAGTGATCCAGCACGGCACTTGTTTTGGATGCTGAGATACGTTCCCCATGAACGAAAATACCGGCATTGGCGTATCGCCATGCTGTGGTGCCAACACGGAAAAATCGATTGAGCGCGCATCAATGCGCGGTGGCGTACCGGTTTTTAGGCGGTTGACGCGCAGCGGCAGTGCACGCAGGCGTTTAGCCAGCGGGATAGATGGCGGATCGCCAGCACGGCCACCGCTGTAATTATCCAGACCAATATGAATTTTGCCGTCGAGGAAAGTGCCAACCGTCAACACGACGGTTTTAGCTCGGAATTTCAGACCCATTTGCGTCACAGCACCGACGACGCGATCGTTTTCCACAATCAGATCGTCAACCGCCTGCTGGAAGATCATCAGGTTTGGCTGATTCTCTAACGCAGTGCGTACCGCTTGGCGATACAGCACGCGGTCTGCCTGTGCACGGGTTGCTCGTACGGCAGGCCCTTTGCTCGCGTTTAGTATCCTAAACTGAATGCCCGCTTGGTCAATTGCGGTAGCCATCAAGCCGCCTAAGGCATCCACTTCCTTTACCAGATGTCCCTTGCCGATACCACCGATCGCCGGGTTGCAGGACATTTGTCCAAGCGTATCAATGTTATGGGTGAGTAACAGCGTTTGCTGACCCATTCGAGCAGCGGCCATAGCGGCTTCTGTGCCCGCATGACCACCACCGATTACGATGACGTCAAAAGGATCTGGATAAAACATGAAGTGGGTCCTCGTTAGTGTTCGGACAGGGATCATTGCCCTGGGCGGTGGATTCTACTGAAATTCTGTCTGCTGCGAAAGCCGGGGATCCTACGGTTTAAAAAAAAGGATCTTTATTCTTTTGTATGATCTCTCTGTTAGATCTCTTATTAGGATCGCAGGTTTCTGTTGATAACCCGGAAAAACATTTCTTAAACAGAGGATTAGCGAGGATCACTTACTGTGAATGATCGGTGATCCTGATCCGTATAAGCTGGGATCAAAAGTGCTACTTATGCACAGCTGAAAAAAGCATCAAGGGTTATTCTTTGGATAACTACCGGTTATACGCATGATTAAGGCTATGTTATCCACAGAGTAAGGCGAAAAAAAAAGAGAAAAATAGCGAAATAAACTGGGGATCGCCCTGTTTTCCCGATCCCCAACCGGCTGGGATCGTTTTAAATCTGCGTTTTCCAAGACTCAACCCACACTTCTGCGGGATCTTCAGGAATCTCATGCTCGAGAACGTCGATCTCAAGACGATCGCCAATGCGTTTTGCACCGAGCTGATTGAGTTGTTCTTCTATTAACTTGATTGCGCCACAAAAGAGATCGTATTCGTGATTGCCAATCCCTACTGCGCCATAACGCACGCCGGAAAGGTCCGGTTGTGTCTCTTGCAATGCTTCATATAAAGGAAGCAAGTTGTCTGGCAGTTCACCCGCACCGTGCGTGGACGTCACAATCAGCCAGATCCCCTCTTGAGGCAGCTCTTCCAGCTCTGGCCCGTGCAGTACCTCGGTTGAAAAGCCCGCTTCCTGCAGTTTTGCTTCCAGATGTTCGGCGACGTATTCGGCGCTGCCAAGGGTACTGCCACTGATTAAGGTAATATCGGCCATGATGCTCTCCCGCACTAAAGGCGAGCATTGTACGCTGTGATCAAGCCGTGATCCACCTGTGGAAAACAGGGTTAATAACAGAAAGCATCAGGCGACAAGGCGCATCACTCGTGTGATCCGCCTGGGATAAGATTGTGCACAGGAAGGAGGGAATTACGGCTTGATCGTACGCATGATTGGATTTTGTAATGAGATCAGGGTTTCGGTGGACTGGATTTCATCAATGGTCTGGATCTTATTGATCAGCACCTGTTGTAGCGCATCGATGGATCGGCACATCACTTTAATAAAGATGCTGTAGTGACCGGTGGTGTACCAGGCTTCTACCACTTCATCCAGCGCTTCCAGTTTGCTGAGGGCAGCGGGATAGTCGCGCGCACTTTTCAGGATAATGCCGATAAAGCAGCACACATCAAAGCCAAGCTGGCGGGGATCGATTTCAACGCGCGTCCCTAAAATAATGCCCGCCTGTCTCATCTTTTCGACACGCACATGAATGGTACCCGGGCTGACGTTGAACTGTTTAGCGAGCTCGGCATAAGCGGTTCGCGCATTCTCAAGTAGAGCATTGAGAATACCGCGATCAAGGTTATCCAGTTGCAGTTGTTCCGCCATCATCCATCCTCTTAAGGTTCTTCTTCTATGAACAGTGGAGAATGTGCAGCAAATTAGCATTGCAGGCAAGGTGCAGACTGCGCGGGTGCCGCAGTCTGCACGCTTTTTTAACGCTTACGCCAGAGTGTGAGCTGTGCTTGAGTATGCTGAAACTTGCGTGCCGTCTCGCGGATCACAAAGGGCACATCCTGCGGTGCGGCAACTTCTTCGAAATCCTCACGCAGTAATCGCTGCAACGCCTGATAAGTGGTCAGTGCTTCACCGTTCTCGCGCACGCCGCCCAGCCAGTTCTCTTTTGGCGTGAACTCTTCCAGCCAGGTATAAGGCGAAGAGAGCACCAGCAATCCGCCAGCTTTGATCATCGGCGTGATGTCCTGCAGGAAACGCTGCGGCTGACGCAGACGGTCTATCAGGTTGGAAGCCAGTACCAGATCGTAGCGATCTGGCTGCGGTTTAAGATTACAGGCATCGCCTTGCAAAAATTGAATGCGTTTTGCCTGCTCGTCGCTGAGATCAAAATCTTTCAACCGCACCTGGCGATACTCCACCAGCTCACCCTCTTCCGGTATCACATAACGGAAGTCTTCTCCGGAAGTTAGTTGCAGTGCCACATCAATGAAACGCGCGGAGTAATCCATACCGGTCACGGTATCGAAATAGCGGGCTAGCTCAAAGCTGGCGCGACCGGTGGCACAACCGATATCCAGAGCTGTGCTGCGCGCATGACAGTGCGGCAGCACTTTTTCCACCAGCGCAGCGGCGTAATTCGGCACGTCGTAATAGCTTGGCCCATATTGAAAATCGAGATATTGCGACACCATGCTATCGGTTTCGTACGGATTCAGTGCCATGGTCTCTTCATGCGAGGAAACCACATAGCGGAAACCGGCATGCTGGAAGAAATGACGGCGGAAAGCATAGCGAGCCGATTTCAACGCCTCGTTACCGGTGGAAATCCAGCTGCCGCCTTTGATCAGCGCGTGTTTACCATCAAAGGTCGGCGTCGAGAAGTCGTCGTATAACGGGTGCACTTTGAAACCTTCGAACCCGTTGGTTGGCGTGGTGGTCCACTGCCAGACATTGCCGACGATGTCGAAAAACTCGCCCTGCGCAAAGCGATCCACCGGGCTTGATGAAGCCCAATAGGCCAAATTGATATTGCCGGGCGCGTCGATCCAGTCGGGTTGATCGCCGCTTACCTGCTCGCGTAACTGCATCCATTCGGCTTCACAAGGTAGCTGAATGGATTTCCCGGTCTCTTCTGCCAACCAGCGACAGAAGGCCGCCGCTTCGAGCTGATTGACTTCAGCTGGCCAATCCCATGGCATGGCCACTTCTTCGGTCATCAAGCGCAGTTTTAGCTGATCGGGTTGCGATAATTCACCCACCCAAAATGTCGGCATTTGTGCGCCAGAAAATTCGCGCCAGCCCCAGCCTTCGTTATCCCACCAGCGTTGGTCCTGATAACCGTTGGCAGCGATAAAACGGTAAAACTCGGCGTTGCTGACCAACATTTTGCTGGCCTTGAAAGGCTTAAGCTCGCTTACCTGATGACCGTATTCATTGTCCCAGCCGTAGGTATCGTCCGTTTTACCCTGCTGTACGCGGCCTCCTGGCATGTTGATCAGGCTGTTAACCGGTACGGATGCTCGGTCATGTCGCGCCTGCGTACACATTGGCCAATGCGGCTGCGGTTTGACCCAAGCAATAGGCAGTTGGCGCATCAATACACTGGAGGTCTCCAGATGAATACGCTCATGTTCGATACCCATTAAGATCACCCACGCAGGACTTTCCCATGTAATGGGGAGTTCCAAGGGCATGGTGCGAATGATTTCACTCACCAGGCTTTTCACTTTGCCGCGATAATCACGCACTTCTTCAATGGTCGGCCATGCATAGTGGCTGTCATTAAGATCATCCCAGCTCATTTCATCCACACCTATCGCCATCATTGCTTCGATGCGGTCGTCTACGCGGTGCTCCAGATAGCGGCCGGCCATCAACTTATTGATGTAGAACGTGGCGGTGTGGCCAAAATAGAAGATTAACGGATGGCGTAATGAGATGGCTTTGTCGAAATAAGCGCGTTCATCGGCCAGGCAGTCAAACAGGCTTTCGTATAGTTCCCATGTTTGGGTGAAATAGGCCAGCAGCTCGCTCCGTTTTTGTTCGGCGTTTTGGCCGGAGAGCTGCAAAGTGCGGGTCGGTGCAGGAAGTTGGGCGGTAGTCACAAGATGCTCCAAATGCTCAGTGTGCGAACTAATCACTATAGCAAATAAGCATTTCTGTCAGATGAATTAGCGCTTCCAGCGGCGCAGCAAGCGGCTTTTCAGACCCGTATCGAAACGCCAGATGTGATCGAAGATGCGTAAAATGCCTGGCTTACCGTGCAGCGACATCGCCACGGCGTGGAAGCGCTGTTGATGCTGGCGCTGACGTTGCTTGATGGTGCTAACGAGATCATCAGGCAGGCGTTGAGCGATAAAATCTGACACGATCACCGCATCCGCTTCCTGCCACAGACTGCCTTCCATACGCTGCACCACTGCGGCAAGACAGGCCGCGAGGTCGGTGCCACCGCGAAAACGCTGACTAAGGAAGCGGATGGCCTGCTCAATGCCACTCTCTGCTGTGAGTTCATAACCGATGACTTCGTGGGCGAAGAGCATAATATAGCAGCGACGTTTATCGGCTAAGGCCACCTTCAACAGCGCAAGGCAGAAGGCTTTGGCGCAGCGTTCGTTGAATCCTCCCATTGAACCAGAAGTATCGACGCAGACGATAAAGGGACCACGCGGCTGCTCTTCGTGCTGCTGGTGGCTGACGGGGCGCAGTGTGACTTTTTCATGCCATGCATCACCTTGCAATTGGTATGTCAGCAGGCGTTTTTCCACCAAGCGGCGATAAAATTCCAGTTCCAGTTCACTGATGCTCAGCGCTGCCAACTCTGGCGGCAACAGACGCAGTACGTCATCGCTCTGATGGATGCCGCTGACCTCTTCCGGCACATGATCCGGCTCGCGTACCAATTGGCGAAAGGCCTCTAAAGGCGCATCCTGCGACGGCACCGATTTGGCTTCACGGCTGCGGCCCAGTTGCTGCGCCAGTTTCATTAATTCCGGCTGCTGTGCGAGGAAATCGCCATATTGCACGATCAGCTCGTAATCACCGCGCTGTAACGGGGCTTTGCTCATGTCCCATAAGCGACCGGCAGCGGCTTCATCATCGTCGGTCAGAATCGGTGCCAGCTGTCCGCTGATCGCCATCCGTTGTTGCAGCTCGGCCATCAGACGTTCGCGCTGCTCTTCCAGAATGGTTTCGTTCAGCGTCAGGGTTTGCAGCGTCAGGCTGAGTCTCCAGCGTTGTAAAAACAGGGTGTGTTGCGCACTGCTGAGTTGCTCAGTTTCATTACGCAGCAGCAGTTTGCTGGCTTCTTCAATGAACGGCGATGGCAAGCTTTTCAGCTGCGACATGATGAGGGGAAGCTGGCGGCTGAAGTCCTGTGTGCTGATTAACTGCATCTGCTGAAACAGTTGAAACTCCTGCGCCAGCGCTTCTGGCACCGGCGTGGCTTTCATCTGTTCAGCGATTTCGGAACGCCAGCGAGGTAAATCGCGCATTAAGGCTTGTTTCATGCGCGGAAATTTTTCAAAGAACAGCGCCAGCTGTGGCGACGCGAGCAGGGCCAAAATCAACTCTTCGATTAACTCCGTTTCGCCAATCGATAACAGCGTGCTTAGCGTCTCCAGCGAGATCATTTACGCGCCTGTTTCAGCTGTTCTGCCACGTCCTGCAAGCTGGTTTCAATGCGTGCCAGCCAGTCATCGCTAATAAAAAGACAGCGCTGGTGTTGGCTGAAGAGCGTGCGCTGGGCGCGCAATTGCGTATCCAGTTCGTCGTATTCATCCATGATTTCCTGCGGCATTTCGCTGCTGCTGCTGGCACCCGGTAAGGTTAATCGTGTGGACTGAAGGCTCACGTCACGCAATGTCAGGCAGTGATGTGCGTCGACCAGCAGATCAAGTGTCTGACCGAAGCCGATGCCGTTCAGCTTACCGCGGATTTCACCGCCTTTGAGCAGCCACTGATTGAGCGCCTCGTGGCCAATCAGCACATGCGTCACTTGCATATCGTGCAGCGTTAGCGGCTGTTGCAGCATAAGCGTCAGTTGTTCGTCGGTGATGGCAGCAGGCAGTTCGTAGTGCGGTTTGCGGCTGAACATACCGCTGTGTTTTTCCAAAGTGAGTGCTTGCGCCACGCTTTGCTGCTGTTGCAGTGCCAGACGACGGCCTTTGATCTGCTGCAGCTTATGCAGCAAAGGCTGCTGCTGCCAGGCGTGTTGCGTCATCAGCACATCGATTTCACGATCGAGTAGCTTCATCGAGGTGACATCGTGCCACAGGCAATCTTTCAATAAGATGATATCAATGGGCGCAATGGTTACGCGGCCACTGTAAAACGCACTGGCTTGCAGCAGGTGAATGGCTTTTTTCCAGCGCCGATCGGAAATGTAAGGCGCGTCAGGCAGCGTTTCCAGCTGCTGGCGCAGCTGATAAATCAGCTCAAACACATGATCGGGCAAACTCACCTGACTGATGCCTTTCTGCCACTGGTGATACTCTTCATCACTGATGCGCAGCGCTTCCGTCACCGGATTATCGTTTTCATCTTGCTGGTGGGTGAGCATGCTGCGGAAGTTCTGCTTCTCATGCACGTTGTCCAGCCACAGCCGGATCAACATGCGGTCATACAGCGCTTCCAGCCCGCTGTCCGCTTCCGGCAATTCGTTGGAAGCCGTCACCAGCAAGCGCATTGGGATCTTTTCTTCACTGTCTCCATTACGGAAGCGGCGTTCGTTGATGGCGGTCAGTAAGGTGTTCAGAATAGCCGGGCCGGCTTTCCAGATTTCATCAAGGAAGACGATTTCGGCATCCGGCAGGTAGCCTTTGGTTAATCGCTGATAGCGCCCTTCGTCTTTCAGCGCCTGAATCGACAGCGGGCCAAATACTTCTTCGGGGGTGGAAAAACGGGTCATCAGGTATTCAAAGGCGCGGGCGTTTTGGAAGGCGTATTTCAGGCGGCGGGCAATCAGACTTTTGGCAATGCCCGGCGGCCCCAGCAAAAATACGCTCTCGCCACTTAATGCAGCCAGTAAGCACAGGCGTATCGCATGATGCCGTTCATACAGCCCTTTCTCCAGGGCGTTGCTCAGGCGAGAAATTCTTTCTGCCAAAAGATGGGGTTGAGCCATAATCACATCATTGTCCTTCTGATCCTGGAGCCGTCATATTCTGGCGAGCGCAATACTCTACTGGTTATCATGCTTGATTGCGTTGATAGCCGTCAGCTTTTTTGTTTCAGAAGGTTGAGGCGAGAGAACTCGCTGCTTCAGGCGGTTTTCGGCGTCGAATTTCGGCGAAAAACCGCGTCGCTGACGTCATGATGACATGTTGTAAGAGTAGGTTTTTTTGGGAATATGTGCATACTGTGCGCTTTTTGATGGCTTGAGCGGTAGGCAAATGCCTTATCGGCTCCAACAAAAGACAACTTATGAGCTCGGATAAGAAGCAGTCCCTTGGCGCAGTTACACTCGCCGCGATTGGCGTGGTGTATGGCGATATCGGTACCAGCCCGCTCTATACATTACGTGAATGTCTCTCTGGCCAGTTCGGCTTTGGGGTAGAACGTGAAGCCGTTTTTGGCTTTTTATCGCTGATCTTCTGGCTGTTGATTCTCGTCGTGTCGCTGAAATACATCAGCTACGTGATGCGTGCCGATAACGCCGGCGAAGGCGGTATCCTGACCCTAATGTCACTGGCGGGCCGCAATACTGGCGCCAGAGCCACGGCAATTCTTGTCATTATGGGTTTGATTGGCGGCAGTTTCTTCTATGGTGAAGTGGTGATCACCCCAGCCGTTTCGGTGCTATCGGCGATTGAGGGTCTGGAAATCGCCGCCCCAAGCTTGGATACCTATATCGTCCCTCTGGCGATTGCGGTGTTGACGCTGCTGTTTGTGATTCAGAAACACGGTACCGGCATGGTAGGAAAGCTGTTCGCCCCGGTAATGTTGTTGTGGTTTATCATCCTGGCGGTATTGGGTGCGCGCAGTATTTTGGATAATCCTGATGTCCTGCATGCAATGAATCCGTACTGGGCGATGCACTTCTTCATCCAATACAAAACAGTGTCGTTTTTTGCACTGGGCGCCGTGGTGCTCGCCATCACGGGCGTGGAAGCGCTGTATGCGGACATGGGACACTTCGGCAAATTTCCGATTCGTCTCGCTTGGTTTATCGTCGTCTTACCTTCGCTGGTGCTTAACTACTTTGGTCAAGGCGCGCTGCTGCTTAAACATCCTGAAGCGATCAAAAACCCCTTCTTCCTGCTCGCGCCGGACTGGATGTTGATTCCGATGCTGATCCTGGCAACCTTAGCTACCGTCATTGCCTCGCAGGCGGTCATTTCTGGCGTGTTCTCGTTAACGCGTCAGGCGGTACGTTTGGGCTATTTGCCGCCAATGCGCATTGTGCATACCTCCGAGGAGGAGTCGGGCCAGATTTACATTCCGGTGATCAACTGGCTGCTCTACTTCTCCGTGGTGATCGTGATTGTCGGCTTTGAACACTCCAGCAACCTAGCAGCCGCTTACGGTATCGCGGTGACGGGCACCATGGTACTGACCGCGATTCTCTGTTCCACGGTGGCGATTCAAAACTGGCACTGGAATCGTTATCTGGTGATTGTGATCTTAATCGGCATGCTGTGTATCGACGTGTCGCTGTTCTCGGCTAACCTGGTCAAAGTGTTCTCTGGCGGTTGGTTGCCGCTGACGTTGGCGCTGATGATGTTTATCGTGATGACCACATGGAAAAGCGAGCGCTTCCGCCTGCTGCGCCGTATGCATGAGCACGGTAATTCACTTGAAGCGATGATCGCCTCACTGGAGAAATCGCCTCCTGTGCGTGTGCCGGGCACTGCGGTATACATGTCACGCGCCTTGAACGTGATTCCGTTTGCCATGCTGCATAACCTCAAACACAACAAGGTGCTGCATGAGCGCGTGGTCCTTCTAACGCTGCGTACGGAAGATGCGCCTTACGTGCACAACGTGCGTCGCGTCACCATCGAACAGTTGTCGCCCACTTTCTGGCGTGTGGTGGCGAGTTACGGCTGGCGTGAAACCCCAAATGTGGAAGAGATTTTCCACCGCTGTGGGTTGGAAGGTCTTAACTGCCGCATGATGGAAACCTCATTCTTTATGTCGCATGAATCGCTGATTATTGGCGATCGCCCATGGTATCTGCGCCTGCGCGGCAAGCTATTCCTCGCGCTGCAACGCAATGCGCTGCGCGCGCCGGATCAGTTTGAAATTCCGCCTAATCGCGTGATCGAGTTGGGCACCCAAGTCGAGATTTAACCTCTCTCCTTTTAAGGGCCGCAGATGCGGCCCTTTTTACGGCCAAACTCAAATTCCCCCCGGTACAAGCGAAACGTTTCGATGGCGATCACACTTCCGTGATGATGCCATTGAGTTGCCGCGTACATTTAATACACTCCCGGTCAGCGAAACGTTTCGCTGTGGAGTGGAAGAAATGAAAAAAGGTCGCTTGTTACACGCTGAACTCTCTCATGTGATTGCCCGCCTGGGACACACCGACTCGCTGACGATTGCTGATGCAGGCTTGCCGATTCCGGCCGGCCCACAGCGTATCGATTTAGCACTGACGCCGGGAACGCCCGAATTTTTACAGGTGGTTGATGTTGTCACCCAGGAGATGCAAGTCGAAAGCGCCCTGATGGCGGAGGAGATCAAGCAACACAACCCGCAGCTTCACAGCGCACTGCTCGCCGTGCTCGATGCCTTGCAACGGCACCAGGGGAATGTCATCACCATTAGTTACACCAGTCATGAACAGTTCAAACAAGAAACACAGCGTAGTCAGGCGGTCATTCGCAGCGGAGAGTGTTCTCCGTATGCGAATGTCATCCTTAGCGCTGGCGTGACCTTCTGAGGCCGTTATGCAACCGTTATTGCAACTCAAAGGGATTGAAAAGTCGTTTCCCGGCGTCAAGGCGCTGAACGGCGCTTCGCTTGCTGTCTATCCGGGCCGCGTGATGGCGCTGGTCGGTGAAAATGGCGCGGGCAAGTCCACCATGATGAAAGTGCTGACTGGCATTTACAGCATGGATGCCGGTTCGCTGCAGTGGCTCGGCAAGGATGTGGCTTTTTCTGGACCGAAAGCGTCGCAGGAAGCGGGCATTGGTATTATCCATCAGGAACTCAACCTGATTCCGCAACTGACCGTCGCGGAGAATATTTTTCTGGGTCGTGAATTCGTTAACCGCTTTGGCCGCATCGAATGGAACAGGATGTACGCCGAGGCGGATGCTTTATTGCATCGCCTGAACTTGCGCTTCAACAGCCACAAGCTGGTGGGCGATTTATCTATTGGCGATCAGCAAATGGTCGAGATTGCGAAAGTGCTCAGCTTCGAGTCGCAAGTCATCATTATGGATGAACCGACCGATGCGCTGACCGATACCGAAACCCTGTCGCTGTTCCGCGTGATTAATGAACTGAAAGCGCAGGGCTGCGGCATCGTTTATATCTCTCACCGCATGAAAGAGATCTTCGAGATTTGCGATGACGTCACCGTATTCCGTGACGGCCAGTTTATTGCCGAGCGTGCGGTCAGCGATCTCAGTGAAGAGAGCCTGATCGAGATGATGGTTGGTCGTAAGTTGGAGGATCAATATCCGCATATCGATCAAGCGCCGGGTGACATTCGTTTAACCGTTGAGCATCTCAGCGGACCGGGCGTGGATAACGTCAGCTTTAACCTGCGCAAAGGGGAAATCCTCGGCATTTCCGGTTTGATGGGCGCGGGACGCACGGAACTGATGAAAGTGCTGTACGGCGCATTGCCGCGCAGTAAGGGCACCGTGACGCTTAACGGCCGCGAAATTATGACTCGCTCGCCTCAGGATGGTCTGGCCAACGGCATCGTCTATATCTCAGAAGACCGCAAGCGCGATGGCCTGGTGCTCGGCATGTCGGTGAAAGAGAACATGTCATTAACCGCGCTGCGCTATTTCAGCCATGCCACCGGTAACCTCAAACACAGTGAAGAACAGCTGGCGGTAGGTGACTTCATCCGTTTGTTTAACGTCAAAACCCCGTCAATGGAGCAGCCAATCGGTCTGCTTTCGGGCGGCAATCAGCAGAAAGTGGCGATTGCGCGCGGATTAATGACGCGCCCGAACGTATTGATTCTGGATGAGCCGACGCGCGGCGTCGACGTGGGTGCGAAAAAAGAGATTTATCAGTTAATTAACCAGTTTAAAGCCGAAGGGCTGAGCATCATTTTGGTGTCGTCGGAAATGCCGGAAGTGCTGGGCATGAGCGATCGCATTCTGGTGATGCATGAAGGCCATCTGAGTGGCGAATTTTCCCGTGAGCAGGCTACCCAGGAATCCCTGATGGCGGCAGCAGTCGGTAAGCAACACAGCGAGGAGTTAGTTGTATGAGCACCCAAACCTTACCCGCCAGCCGTCGCTGGTTCAGCAAAGCCTGGCTGCTGGAGCAGAAGTCGCTGATTGCGCTGATTGTGCTGATCGCCGTGGTAGCAAGCCAAAGCCCGAACTTCTTCACCGTTGCCAACATGTTCAACATTCTGCAGCAGACCTCGGTCAACGCCATTATGGCCGTGGGGATGACGCTGGTGATTCTCACCTCGGGTATTGATCTGTCCGTAGGATCGCTGCTGGCGCTAACGGGTGCTGTCGCGGCATCGATTGTGGGCCTGGAAGTGAATGCGCTGGTGGCGGTCGTCGCTTCACTGGCACTCGGTGCGGCAATCGGCGGGATTACTGGGGTTATTGTGGCACGCGGCAAGGTGCAGGCCTTTATCGCCACCTTGGTCATGATGCTACTGCTGCGTGGTGTCACCATGGTGTACACCAACGGTAGCCCGATCAATACCGGTTTCAGTGATAACGCTGATCTGTTCGGCTGGTTTGGTATTGGCCGTCCGCTGGGTATTCCAACGCCGGTATGGCTGATGGCAGTCGTGTTTGCGCTGGCTTGGTACATGCTGCACCACACGCGTTTGGGTCGTTATATCTATGCGCTGGGCGGTAATGAAGCGGCGACTCGACTGTCAGGTATCAATGTTAACCGCGTCAAAATCATCGTCTATTCATTGTGTGGTCTGCTGGCAGCGCTGGCGGGCACCATTGAAGTGGCGCGTCTCTCTTCTGCGCAACCTACGGCGGGCACCGGTTATGAACTGGATGCTATCGCGGCGGTGGTGCTGGGCGGAACCAGCCTGGGAGGCGGTAAAGGTCGCATCATGGGCACGCTGATTGGTGCACTGATTCTTGGTTTCCTGAACAACGGGCTGAATCTGATGGGCGTGTCTTCTTACTACCAAATGATTGTTAAAGCCGTTGTCATTCTGCTGGCCGTGCTGGTGGATAACAAAAGCAGTAAATAACTCTGACCTTCACACAGGATTATATAAATGAAAAAGTTAACTGCATTGGCCGTCATCCTTGGCGCCACCCTCAGTGCTGGCGCGATGGCAAAGGACACCATTGCGCTGGTTGTATCGACGCTGAATAATCCGTTCTTTGTGTCACTGAAAGATGGCGCACAGAAAGAAGCCGACAAACTGGGTTATAACCTGGTGGTGTTAGATTCTCAGAACAACCCGGCGAAAGAGCTGGCGAACGTACAGGATCTGACTGTGCGCGGCACCAAACTGATGCTGATCAACCCAACGGATTCTGATGCTGTGGGTAACGCTGTGAAAATGGCCAACCAGGCCAACATTCCGGTGATCACCTTGGACCGCATGGCGGCACAGGGCACCGTAGTCAGCCACGTGGCTTCTGACAACCGTTTCGGCGGCAAAATGGCCGGTGACTTCATCGCGAAGAAACTGGGTGATGGCGCAAAAATTATTGAACTGCAAGGCATTGCCGGTACATCGGCAGCGCGTGAGCGTGGCGAAGGTTTCAAACAGGCAGCCGATGCACACAAATTTAATATTCTGGCGAGCCAGCCAGCAGATTTTGATCGTACTAAAGGTCTGAACGTGATGCAGAACCTGCTGCAGGCGCATCCAGATGTGCAGGCCGTATTCGCGCAGAATGACGAAATGGCGCTGGGTGCACTGCGTGCACTGCAAACTGCGGGCAAAACCGATGTGCTGGTGGTGGGTTTTGACGGCACTGCTGACGGTGTGAAAGCGGTAGAAGCCGGTAAGCTGACGGCTACCGTCGCGCAGATGCCCGATAAGATTGGCGTGATTGGTGTTGATATTGCAGATAAAGTGCTGAAAGGCGAGAAAGTACAGGCAGTAAACCCGGTTGACCTGAAGCTGGTAACCAAATAAAAAATAAAGAAAAGCATGGCAACGCGCCACCTTACCGGTGGCGCAACTTCTTGGATCAAACCCTATGAACACAAGTGCAAAACTGGCGGTACTCGGCAGCATCAATGCCGATCACATCCTTAACCTCACCCACTTTCCACGTCCGGGTGAAACGGTGATCGGAAAACAGTATCAGATTGCTTTTGGTGGCAAAGGGGCTAATCAGGCTGTGGCTGCGGGGCGTGCCGGTGCCGACATCGCTTTTATCGCCTGTGTCGGTGCAGATGACATTGGCGAGCGTATCCGCCAGCAATTACAGCAGGACCGTATTGATACCGCGCCAGTGGAAACCGTGGCGGATGAAGCCACCGGTGTGGCAATGATCTTCGTTAACGGCGAAGGTGAGAATAATATCGGCATTTACTCTGGTGCTAACGCGGCGCTGACGCCAGCTTGCGTGGAGCGCCATCAGCAGGTGATTGCCCAGGCGGACGCACTGCTGATGCAACTGGAGTCGCCGCTGGAAAGCGTGTTGGCTGCAGCAGAGATTGCTCGTGCCAATGCTACCCAGGTGATCCTGAACCCTGCTCCTGCGACCCAGCTCTCTGACGAGTTGCTGGCTTTAATTGATATCATCACGCCGAATGAAACCGAAGCCGAAATTTTAACAGGCATCGCGGTGAAAAGTGATGAAGACGCAGCGCGTGCAGCACAGGCGTTACATGAAAAAGGCATTCACACTGTACTGATCACCTTAGGGCGTCGCGGTGTGTGGCTAAGTGAACAAGGCAAAGGTGTACGCATTCCAGGCTTCAGCGTTCAGGCTATCGATACTATTGCGGCAGGTGATACGTTCAATGGCGCTTTTATTACTGCGCGTTTAGAAGGTGTGGCAATGCATGATGCGGTACGTTTTGCTCATGCCGCCGCTGCAATTGCAGTGACGCGCCCAGGTGCACAGCCCTCAGTACCGTGGCGTGCTGAGATCGACACCTTCCTGCAGCAACAGGGTTAAGCCTTTGGCGACCATGAAAGATGTCGCCCGCTTGGCGGGCGTCTCAACATCGACCGTTTCCCACGTCATCAATAACAATCGCTTTGTTAGCGAGCAGGTACGGGAAAAGGTTGAGCAAGCGATTCGTGAACTGAACTACGCGCCTTCCGCATTGGCGCGCAGTTTGAAGATCAATCAGACGCGCACCATCGGTATGCTGCTAACAGCCAGCAGTAACCCGTTCTATTCTGAAGTGGTGCGCGGCGTGGAGAATAGCTGCTATGAACGCGGCTATAGCTTGATTTTGTGTAACACCGAAGGTGATGAAGAGCGTATGAATCGCAGCCTCGAAACGCTGATGCAAAAACGCGTCGATGGATTGCTCATGATGTGCACTGAAACGCATCTTCCCTCTGCTGAGATCCTCAATCGTTATCCCTCTGTACCGATGGTGATGATGGACTGGGCGCCGTTTGAAGGGCGTGGCGACATTATTCAGGATAACGCGCTGTTAGGCGGTGAGCTGGCGACGCAGCATCTGATCGATCGCGGATACACACGTATCGCCTGTATTGCTGGCCCGCAGGATAAAACCCCGGCGCGTTTGCGTCTGGAGGGTTTCCACAAAGCTATGGCCAGCAGTGGATTGCCGGTGTTGCCGGGTTATGTGGTCGACGGTGATTTCGAATTTCAGGGTGGCTTTAATGCGATGAACCAACTGCTGACGTTAGAGTTATTGCCTGAAGCGGTTTTCACCAGTAATGATGCGATGGCAGTAGGCGTTTATCACGCGTTATTCCAGGCGGGATTAAGCGTGCCGCAAGATATTGCGGTGATGGGCTATGACAATATAGAACTGTCGCGTTATCTCACGCCGCCGCTCAGCACTATCCATCAGCCCAAAGATGAGCTGGGCGAGCTGGCGATTGATACGCTGATTCATCGTATGAGCGATCCTGACGCCAGCCAGCAAACGCTGGTTCTGACGCCGGAGCTGGTGGAGCGCGGTTCGGTTTAAGCGGTTTTTTTCTTTTTCTCGCGGTTAGCGATCAGATTACGGCCATCGCCTGGACGTAACATCAAGAAAGCAAACGCCGACAGCACGGTAATAACGCCCATCGTCACAAAGGTGGCGTGGAATTGCTGCACAGTGGTGCTTTCAATATCCTGCCAGAAGCGCAACACCGCAGCGCTGACGGCCACACCAAAGCTGATCGATACTTGTTGTGTCACCGACAGCACGCTGTTTCCTCCGCTGGCGTTCTCATCATTCAAATCGGCCAGAGTGATGGTGTTCATCGCGGTGAACTGCGTCGACATCGCCATTCCTAATACAAACAGCGCCGCCAACAACATCAATATACTTTCACCCGGTGTTTGCAGCGAGAAGCTGGCGACCAGAAAACCAATAATGATAGTGATGCCGACTAACGTTTTGCGATAACCGAAACGCCGTAAAATTTGCGTCACGGTGGATTTAGCCAGCAGTGAGCCAATCGCTGTGGGTCCCATCATGCAGCCTGCAATTAATGCGGGGTAACCAAAACCGACTTGTAACATCAATGGCATTAAAAACGGAATGCAGCCGGTGCCTAAGCGTGCTGCAATATTACCGATGATGCCAACCGAGAAGGTGCGGGTTTTAAACATCGGTAAGCTAATCAGCGGTGCGGGATGGCGGCGTGCATGCACTATATAAAGAAGCAACAGCGCGACACCGGCTAACAGCACCAGAACCGCTTGCCACGGTGACACAATACGCTCGCCAAAAAGTTCGATACCGACGGATATCAGCACCAGACCTAAACCAAACAGAATGAAGCCGCCAAAATCAAAGCGACGCTTAGGCGTGGTGAAATCCGGCATAAATTTACGTGCATAGAAGATGCCCGCGATGCCGATTGGAATGTTGATCAGGAATATCCAGTGCCAGCTGGCGTAGGTGACCAACAAGCCACCAAGCATCGGTCCCAGAATCGGTCCGACTAATCCCGGCATGGTTACAAAGTTAAGTACCGGCAGCAATTCACTTCGTGGATAAGCACGTAACAGTGCCAGACGTGCGACCGGCATCATCATCGCGCCGCCAACGCCCTGAATAATGCGCGAGACAACCAGCATGCTCAGCGAGCCAGACAGCGCACACGTCAATGAACCCAGCGTAAACAGTGAAACGGCAACGATAAAAACTTTGCGCGTGCCAAAGCGATCGGCCAGCCAGCCACTCACAGGAATCAGCATCGCTACGGTAAGCGTATAGCTGATAATGGCAGATTGCATGGCGAGGGGGGAACGTTCAAGACTGGTGGCGATAGCAGGGAGCGCAGTATTGAGGATGGTGGCATCGAGGGCTTGCATGAAAAACGCCATTGCGGCGATCCAGGGCAAGCCGGCCATACTGCGCGCGGAGCGAATCATTGAAAATCCTTCTTTAATAATTGTTCAGTCTGCAACAAAGAAAACGGCGTTGGGCTATCAGAATAGCATTGGTGCTTATATGCGTGACGCTGATTTGTGCCGCCAAATGGGCGGTTTTGACTGATTATTGATCGAGAAATGTCTGTTTTTAGCCTGTTCGGTTAAAAAAGTAGCGCTCAGTCAATTTTTTGTAATAAACCCTTGTCAGCCCCGAATAACT